>JBCDFS010000001.1:0-503133 GCA_039177645.1 Pseudomonadota bacterium
AAGCGGATGAAGTATCGCGGCGTTGTCTGCGAGAAATGCGGCGTGGAAGTCACGCTGCAAAAGGTCCGCCGCGAGCGTATGGGCCATATCGAACTGGCCTCGCCAGTTGCGCATATCTGGTTCCTGAAGTCGCTGCCGAGCCGCATCGGTCTCATGCTCGACATGACGCTGCGGGATCTGGAGCGGATCCTCTACTTTGAGCAATACGTCGTCATCGAACCCGGTCTCACGGAGTTGAGCCAAGGTCAGCTGATGACCGAATAAGAGTATCTGGACGCGCAGGATCAATACGGCGAGGATGCGTTCCGCGCCGGGATCGGCGCCGAGGCGATCCGCGAAATGCTGCAGGCCATCGACCTTGACACCGAGGCCGAGCAGTTGCGCGCCGATCTTGCGGAAGCCACCGGCGAGTTGAAGCCCAAGAAGATCATCAAGCGGCTGAAGCTCGTGGAGAACTTCCGCGAAAGCGGCAACCGCCCGGAATGGATGATCATGACCGTGATCCCGGTCATCCCGCCCGAGTTGCGTCCGCTGGTGCCGCTCGATGGCGGTCGATTCGCGACGTCGGACCTCAATGACCTCTACCGTCGCGTGATTAACCGCAACAATCGGTTGAAGCGGCTGATCGAGTTGCGCGCGCCGGACATCATCATCCGCAACGAGAAGCGGATGCTGCAAGAATCCGTCGATGCGCTTTTCGACAATGGCCGCCGCGGCCGGGTCATCACCGGCACCGACAAGCGCCCGCTGAAGTCGCTCTCCGACATGCTCAAGGGCAAGCAAGGCCGCTTCCGGCAGAACCTGCTTGGAAAGCGCGTGGACTTCTCGGGCCGCTCGGTGATCGTGACCGGCCCAGAGTTGAAGCTCCACCAATGCGGCTTGCCAAAGAAGATGGCCTTGGAGCTCTTCAAGCCGTTCATCTACTCACGGCTTGACGCCAAGGGCCTGTCGTCCACGGTGAAACAGGCCAAGAAGCTCGTCGAGAAAGAGCGCCCGGAAGTCTGGGATATCCTCGATGAGGTGATCCGTGAACACCCAGTGCTCTTGAACCGCGCGCCCACGCTTCACCGGCTCGGCATCCAAGCGTTTGAGCCCGTCCTCATCGAGGGCAAAGCGATCCAGCTCCATCCGCTGGTTTGTTCGGCCTTCAACGCGGATTTCGACGGCGACCAGATGGCGGTCCACGTGCCGCTTTCGCTGGAAGCGCAGCTCGAAGCCCGCGTTTTGATGATGTCCACCAACAACGTGCTGTCGCCGGCGAACGGCAAGCCGATCATTGTGCCATCGCAGGACATGATCCTGGGGCTCTACTACCTCTCGATCATGCGCGAGGGCCAGCCGGGTGAAGGCATGGTCTTCGGGTCCATTGAGGAAGTCGAACACGCTCGGCATGCGGGGCTCGTGAACCTGCATACGAAGATCACCGCTCGGATCGAGCAGATCAACGATGAAGGCCATTCGGTGCAGACGCGGTTCGAAACCACGCCGGGCCGTCTGCAAATTGGCGCGCTCCTGCCAAAGAACTTCAAGACACCCTTCGACATCGTCAACCGTCTCCTGCGCAAGAAGGAAGTCGGTGAGGTGATCGACACGGTCTACCGCCACTGCGGTCAGAAAGACAGCGTGATCTTCTGCGACCGGATCATGTCGCTTGGGTTCTCGGAAGCCTTCAAGGCCGGCATTTCCTTCGGCAAGGACGACATGGTGATCCCGGAGAAGAAGTGGGACATCGTCGGCAACACCCGCGAACAGGTGAAAGAGTTCGAGCAGCAGTATATGGACGGCCTCATCACCCAGGGTGAGAAATACAACAAGGTCGTCGATGCCTGGTCCCGCTGCTCCGACGATGTCGCCAATGCGATGATGACCGAGATCTCTTCAACGCGCGTGGACGACGCTGGAAGCGACATGGAGCCGAATTCGGTCTACATGATGTCCCATTCCGGAGCGCGCGGATCGCCCGCCCAGATGAAACAGCTCGGCGGTATGCGCGGCCTGATGGCGAAGCCGTCCGGCGAGATCATCGAGACGCCAATCATCGCGAACTTCAAGGAAGGTCTTACCGTTCTTGAATACTTCAACTCCACCCACGGCGCCCGTAAGGGCCTCGCGGATACGGCGTTGAAGACGGCGAACTCGGGCTATCTCACGCGCCGCCTCGTCGACGTGGCACAGGACTGCATCGTCAAGATCGACGATTGCGGGACGGAGCGCTCCATCACCGCAAGGGCCGCAATCTCGGATGGGGAGGTCGTCGCCTCCCTCGCCGAACGGATTCTGGGCCGTGTCTCCGCCGAGGATATCCTCGATCCCAAGACCCAAGAGGTGCTCTACCGCCGCGGCGATCTCATCGACGAGCGCGCCGCGGACAGGATCGAGAATTCGGGCGTGCTTGAAATTCAGATCCGCTCACCGCTCACCTGTGAGGCCGACGACGGCATCTGCGCCCAATGCTACGGGCGCGATCTGGCGCGCGGCACCAAAGTGAACCCCGGCGAAGCCGTGGGCATCATCGCGGCGCAGTCGATCGGCGAGCCGGGCACGCAGCTCACCATGCGCACCTTCCATATCGGCGGGATCGCGCAAGGCGGGTCGCAGAGCTTCCTGGAAGCCTCCCAGGAAGGCACGCTCGTCATCCGCAACGAGAACATCCTGACCAATGCCGATGGCGAGCAGATCACCATGGCGCGGAACATGGAAATCGCCATCGTCGACGAAAACGGCGTGGAGCGGGCGGTGCATAAGCTCAGCTACGGCACGAAGCTTCTGCAGAAAGCAGGTGCAGAGATCGCACGCGGCGACAAACTCGCCGAGTGGGACCCCTATACCCTGCCGATCATCGCCGAGAAACCGGGCGTGGCCAAGTTCGTCGACCTCACCGCGGGTGTCTCGGTCCGCGAAGAAACCGACGACGCGACCGGCATCAGCCAGAAGATCGTGTCCGACTGGCGCGCCGCACCCAAGGGCAACGAACTGAAGCCAGAGATCATCGTCATGGACCCGACCACCGGCGATCCGGTGCGGCTCGCCAACGGCAACCCCGAGGTGCATGCCATGTCGGTCGATGCGATCCTCTCGGTTGAGGACGGCCAGGAACTGCGCCCCGGCGACGTGCTTGCGCGTATCCCGCGCGAAGGCGCCAAGACCAAGGACATCACCGGCGGTCTGCCGCGGGTGGCGGAATTGTTCGAGGCGCGCCGGCCGAAGGATCACGCCATCATCGCGGAAATCTCCGGCCATGTGCGCTTCGGCAAGGACTTCAAGAACAAGCGCCGCATCGCCATCGAACCGGTCGAGGACGGGCTGGACGCCGTGGAATACATGGTCCCCAAGGGCAAGCACATCCCTGTCCAAGAAGGCGACTACATCCAGAAGGGCGAATACATCATGGATGGCAATCCCGCCCCCCATGACATTCTGGCCATCATGGGCGTCGAAGCCTTGGCGGATTACCTCATCGACGAGGTGCAGGAGGTCTATCGCCTGCAGGGCGTGAAGATCAACGACAAGCACATCGAGGTGATCGTCCGCCAGATGCTGCAGAAGTGGGAGATCAGCGAGTCCGGCGGCACAACGCTGCTCAAGGGCGAACAGGTCGACCGCGCCGAGTTCGAAGAGGAAAACGAAAAGGCGATCGCCCAGGGCCGCGAACCGGCCAAAGGCGCGCCGATCCTCCTCGGCATCACCAAGGCGTCGCTGCAAACCCGCAGCTTCATCTCGGCCGCCTCCTTCCAGGAAACGACACGGGTGCTCACGGAAGCTGCAACCCAGGGCAAGCGCGACAAGCTCGTCGGCCTGAAGGAGAACATCATCGTCGGTCGCCTGATCCCGGCAGGCACCGGGGGCGCGACCCAAAAGGTCAAGCGGATCGCCACCGAGCGCGACGCGGCAATCCTGGCGCAGCAACAGAGCGAAGCGGCGGGCATCCTCGATGTCATCGAAGACGACAGCGAGACCTTCGACATCATGGGTGAAACCTCAGATCCAATGGACTTCGGCGCGGGCAACTAAGCCCACCCGCTACGACAGACGCAACAAGGGGCGCGGGAAACCGCGCCCTTTTTTCTTGGAAGAACCTTTGCCGCGCGTTCTCCCAAACACGGCAGCAACCCTCCGGCTAGCCCCCTCACCCCAGCGCCTTCACCGCGTTCTCCTCCATCCGCTTGAGCAGCGTGAACACCAGCTCCCGCTCCGCGTCAGTGAACCCGTCGAACAGTGCGGCGTTGATCTGCTCGTAGAACGAAGCCAGGTGATCGAGCGCCCGCCCCTTCTCCGTGACATCCACGAGCGTGACCCGACCATCGCCCGGATCCGCGCGGCGTGTCACCAAGGCACGCTCCGCCATCCGATCGACAAGCCGAGAGGCTGCCGGGAGCCCGGTGCCGACAAACTCCGCCAGTGTTCTCACCGGCAGCGGCCCATGGCGCCACAGACAAGACAGAATGACCCATTGCGGCAGGGAGAGATCATGCGGCTCAAGGACGTGCTGGCAAAGCGCGTTCATCCGTCCGGTGGTAAAATTGAGCTGACGTCCGAGCGATCTCGGGGGCTCTGGTTTTTTTGTTGCCATGTAAACTGAATTCTGTTTTGCTTTACATGTAAACTAACCTAGCGCGCAGGCATGCGAGCGCGCAAGCACGCACAGCGCAGAGGAGGGAAAGAGAATGTCCAAGAAGGTGCTGATGATCGGTCTTCATCCTGATGTTGTCGACTACGACAAGTATCCGGGTCTGACCCCGGAGAAACTCGAAAGCGCGCTGCGCGCAGACGAAACCGCGCTCAAGGCGAACGGCTACGATGCCGCCATTGGCTTCATTCGCGATGAGGCGAGCGCGACGGAGGAGCTGGCGAAGAAGCTTTCGGCCACAGCCTATGACGTCGTCCTGATCGGTGCCGGTGTCCGCAAGGATGACGACCAGTTCTTGATGTTCGAAAGACTGGTCAATCTCGTCCACGAACACGCACCCCAGGCCAGGATCTGCTTCAACACCTGCCCAACCGACACGCAGGCCGCCGTCGAGCGTTGGGCCTGAGAAAAACCCTTCTCCAAGCAGGCGCCCAACCCGACCGCCCGAGTGGCCATCATAGTCAGAAGTGGTGAATTCCGGCGGGCAGACGGTTTCGTTCAAGGCCGTTTCCACCTACAACACCATCGGGCTGGGCAAGTCTTTGGGGCCTGGCCAGCATCTTCTAGACGCTTGAGGGGCGCAACATGCTCAATTCGAAATTTCTCGCCGCCGTCCCGCTGATTGGCCTGCTCGCAGCCTGCGGCAATTCGGGCGCCAGCTATGTTCCGGTTGTCGATGGCCCGGTCGGCCCCACGTTCAACGGCGATCTGGCCGCCTGCCAGCAGCTTGCCTCTCAGCAAGGCGCGCTCGCACCGGGCACCGCAACGACAGCCGCGACCGGTGCGGCCGTTGCCGGGGGCGCAACGGCTCTGATTAGCAACCAGGGCAACAACGTGCGCGATGCGGCGATTGTTGGAGCCGCCGCCGGTCTCGCGTCCGGCGCGCTGCAACAGGAGCGGAACAAGGAAGCCATCATCCGCAACTGCATGCGCGGTCGCGGCCACAACGTCGTCGGCTAAACACGCATAGCAAGCGGGGGGCGGTGATGCGCCCTCCCCCGCTTTCAGCTTAAGCGCGGGTTCAAGGCGCTCCGCGTCCAACGCTCGCCGCGTCCGCAACACTGGTGACCGCCTGAGCGCGCCGCACTTCTGACAGCAGCGAGCCGGTTGCACGACTTCTTTGCAAACGAGCAACTCCCACCAGGCGACACTTCACCTCAGGGCGACGCACCCCGTTTCTACACCAGTGCCGCCGATCCCGTCCTCTTCACCACCGATGTGGCATGCTGGAGGGGAAGAAGACGCACAGGCCGAAAGCAACAGCGCAAGTGCAATGAGCGCAGTTCTCACGATGCATTTTCCTCCCAGTAGCTATAGCCGCCCGCGCGGAAACGGCCATTTCCCGGGGACGAAGCCTTCAGCGCCTCACCACGATCGGCCAATTCGGAGAAGATCTGCATTTCAGCGTCCCGAAACCTGGTGTCGAGGTCACTGATTGCCTCGGGGCTCAGTTTCGAAATGTGGAGCGACCGATCGAAGAAGGTTGGCGCGTCGGACAGCACATTGCTCACGGCAGCCGCCGCGTGATCCGACAGATGGCGCGCAAGGAAATCGAGCTGCTCGGGGGAGCCGGCCTCCGGCTGGTATGATCGGCTCAAAGGCCGAACCAGGTCCAAGCTTTCGTCATAAGCAATCGCGCCGGTTTCAATGAGTTGATCGAAGAGCGTTCTGGGATGCACATCCTTGCGAACAGCACGCGCGAGCGTGTCAAAAGAGGCTCCCGAGCCCCTGCGCGGCAACGGCGCGCCGCAACCATAGAAATTATCGGCGTACCAAAGATGAAGCACGCGCGTCAGCGGACTGACGACCGTCTGATCCGGATCGCGTTGATCCCGGAGGCGCACAATGTCTCTTCGTTGAAGTCCGGTGAGGAGGCTCAGGCGGCTGTCTGTTGCCCGCTCCTGTTCTGACGCATCTTGAGCCGCGGCCAGGTAGGCCCGCTTCAGAGCCTCCTGCGCTTGGCCAAAGGATAGACCGTGCGCAATCGCAAAGCGCGCAATCGGCCGAAGGATTCGAACAAGGATGGCCTCCATACATGTGCAATATGCACATTTTCTCTTGACATCAAGCTAGATAGGGTCAATGTGTAATTTACACATTCTCAAGGTCAGCTATGAACCGTACGCTCTTGATTTGCATGCCATTGATTGCTGCAGCTTGCTCCCCCGTTGTGCAAACAACGTCCGGAAGCGACTATCTGGCGGACACGGGCCGCTCGAAGATCCTAGATCCAGAGATTGCACGTGCAGCCAATATTGAACCGCAATTGCGGTTTCCCGCCAGGATTGGCGTCGCTCGCATTGTGAACGCGCGGCTGACGAGTCCAGGGTCGAAGGAGGCTGATAAGTTTGCGGATTTCGCTGCCCGAAACGCGCGTTTTGGCGAGTTCATTCCTGTAAGTCCGCTCGTCGCCGCATTCGCCGCGCCGGAGAGCGCTCGCGAAACGGCCCAAACGATCCGCATTGCAGCCGCCAGACAACACCTGGATTACGTGCTGGTCTATGAAGTAGGTGCACGCTCGAACACAACTGACACGCCCTTCGCCTTGGCGGATGCGACAATCATTGGAGGGGCATTTCTCCCAACACGGCAGATCGCCGTCACGGGTATCGGCCAGGCAATCCTCTTGGATGTACGAAATGGATACCCCTACGGCACAGCGATGCAGACCGTCGACCTTTCAGGCTATGGACGCACATTCGCCGCCGAGAGGCACGCAAGCTCCCTTCGCGATGATGCCATTCAACACGTGACCGAAGCGCTTATTCCTGAAGTGGAGGCGATGTTTAAAGAGTTGGAAACTGCTCTCTAGCATTCGCGCTCTGGCATGCGGCCACGAATGTGATCGCAAGAGATCTGCCAGAAGAGGCGTCATCGCTTCAAGGATCCCCCGCGAGCGCGCGCCCCGCATGCTCAACCCGCAACGCAAGCGCTTTGGGTCTACCCTCTCAATCGCTCCGTCCCCCATGTCGCGCCTAGTGCCCGTTGCGCTTGCAGGCAGGAAAGCCGTGCGTAGGGCCAAACGACACTCCTGGAACACTACCGTTTCCCTACCGATTCCAGCCCTGTTATGCAGCCCTAAGTCTCTGATGCAGATGGCCTAATCGCGATTGGTGGCAAATTCGCCCGCCAAAGCCCGGTTTGTTAACCTCTTCAACGGTTACGACGGGCATCAGACCGGACACCTTCGCCGCTGGCCCTCCTTCAGCGAATCCCCTAAACGGGCCGCAAGCTCCAAGGAAAAGCGCCATGGCCCGGATACTCGTCACCTCCGCCCTGCCCTACATCAACGGCATTAAGCATCTCGGCAATCTGGTCGGCAGCCAGCTCCCCGCAGATGTCTATGCCCGCTACATGCGCGCACGCGGCCATGAGGTGCTGTTCATCTGCGCCACCGACGAACACGGCACACCGGCCGAACTCGCCGCCGCCAAAGCGGGTGAGCCCGTCGATGAGTATTGCGCCCGGATGTGGCAAGTGCAGTCCGACATCGCGGATGGGTTTCGGCTTTCCTTTGATCATTTCGGCCGTTCGTCAAGCGCGCGCAACCACCATCTCACCCAGCATTTCGCGGGCAAACTGGCGGAGGCCGGTCTGATCGAAGAGGTCTCAGAACGGCAAGTCTATTCCCACGCCGATGGCCGGTTCCTGCCCGATCGCTATATCGAAGGCACCTGCCCCAATTGCGGCTACGATCGGGCCCGAGGCGACCAATGTGAGAACTGCACCAAGCAGCTCGAACCCACGGATCTCATCAACCCGCGCTCGGCGATATCGGGCTCGACGGATCTGGAGGTGCGCGAAACCAAGCATCTCTATCTCCGCCAATCGGCGATGCGGGACAAACTCCGCTCTTGGATCGACAGCAAGACCGATTGGCCGGTGCTGACGACCTCCATTGCCAAAAAGTGGCTCGACGACGGCGACGGTCTGCAAGACCGCGGCATCACCCGCGATCTCGATTGGGGCATCCCGGTCAAGAAGGGCGCGGATGATTGGCCCGGCATGGAGAAAAAGGTCTTCTATGTCTGGTTCGACGCGCCCATCGAGTATATCGCCGCTTCCGCCGAATGGGCCGACGCGACCGGCCAGCCGGATGTCGCGTGGGAACGCTGGTGGCGGACCGATCAAGGCGCCGAGGATGTCCGCTATGTCCAATTCATGGGCAAAGACAACGTTCCCTTCCACACACTTTCCTTCCCCGCCACGATCCTGGGGAGCGGCGAGCCCTGGAAACTCGTCGATTTCATCAAGTCGTTCAACTACCTGAATTACGATGGCGGCAAGTTCTCCACCAGCCAGGGCCGTGGCGTGTTCATGGATCAAGCGCTTTCGAGACTGCCTTCCGACTATTGGCGCTGGTGGCTCTTGTCGAACGTGCCCGAGAGTTCGGACTCGAACTTCACCTGGGAAGGCTTCCAAACGGGCGTGAACAAGGACCTTGCGGATGTTCTCGGCAACTTCGCGAGCCGCGTGACCAAGTTCGCGCGCAGCCGGTTCGAAGAGAAAGTGCCGCAGGATGGGGAGTATGGTGCGGCCGAAGCCAAGCTGATCACAGAGCTGGAGACCCGGATCCGCGCCTATGAAAGCCAGATGGATGCCATCGAGATCCGAAAGGGCGCCCAAGAGTTGCGCGCAATCTGGGCCCTTGGCAACGAGTATCTCCAAACCGCTCAGCCCTGGGCCGTGTTCAAAACCGATCCCGAGCGGGCGGCAGCCATCGTCCGGTTCTCGCTGAACCTCGTGCGGCTCTATGCTGTGCTCTCTCAGCCCTTTGTCCCAGATGCATCGCGCGCGATGCTCGAAACCTTCGGACTTGAGGAGGCGGACTGGCCGGGCGACGTCGGAGATGCTTTGTCGACGCTTCCGCCTGGAACGCGCTTCAAAACGCCCGACGTGCTTTTTGCCAAGATCACCGACGAAGCGCGCGACGAATTTGCCGCCAAGTTCGCGGGCGTGCGATGAGCTCTGCTTCCCCGACGAACTCGGACCAACATGCGGTTCAGTTCTGGGACAAGTTTGCGCCGCGCTACGCGAAGATGAAGATCCACAACCAGGAGAATTACGAAAAGAAACTGGGAGAAGCGCGGGAATTCCTTTCCAAGGATATGAATGTCCTGGAACTGGGCTGCGGCACCGGGACCACTGCAATCAAGCTCGCACTATCGGTCCGCCACATCCGTGCGACCGATTTCTCCGAAGGTATGCTCGCCATCGCCCGAAGCCGGGCGGACACGGCGCGCATTTCGAACGTAGCGTTCGAATTGGCGGATGCGCAATTCCTGTCCACGCTCGAAGCGCAGTTCGATGCGGCAATCGCCTTCAACCTGCTCCACCTTGTCCCCGACCCGGATCAGGTCATCGGCGAGATTGCGGCCGTTCTGAAGCCCGGCGGTGTTTTCATCTCAAGCACGTTCTGTTTCGGTGACGGTCGAAACCTGCTCCAGCCCATTGCGAAGTTGGGCCACCGGTTTGGTCTGCTCCCGAGCATCCACTTCCTCAAGTCAGAAACACTTCTGCAGACAATGATCTCGCATGGCCTTCTGGAAGAACGGATGTGGCAACACGGCCGCGGCAAGACCGCCTTCATTATCGTGCGGAAGCCGTTGGCGGATCCAACCACGTAGGAATAGTCGGAAAGTCATATCGACAAAGACGCGCGGACTTTCTCAAAACATCGGCGTTGGTCAGATCACTCCGACGAGACCCTGTTTCGGCTCGCGCGAAGGGAAACGGCTAGGCCGGCAAAGCATATCAGGAGCATGGCAGGAATCTGTTCGATCGATATCCAGATACCACGGATGATGCCTTCAAGGAGAATGGCGAAGAGCAACTCGAAAAAAGCCAGAGGAGCAAGGTTGGACGCGGAACTCAGACGTAAGGCGTAGACGACAGCAAACCGGCTGAGATTTGCGCAGATAACGTATGAGGCAAGCAGCCCCAAGTGTTCCGGAACCTCCAATATAGAGGCATCAATGAATGCAGTGAGAACGATCGTGGCTACGAGACATTCTGCAGCGACAATAAGACTTGGAGAAACTGAGGAAGCGACTCGGCGCGTCAAGATCAGACGCAGCGCAACCGCAATGCCGCTCACGAGAGCTGCGGCTTCGTAAATGCCGAACTTGCCATCGAGCGATAAGATGAGTGCAACGCCGATGAAGCCAAATAGAGTCTGAGCCCAAGTCAAAAGTCCGGCCCTCTCTTGCATGAAGACATGACTTAGAACCACTATAATGAGCGGATAGCTAAAAAATATAGCTGTCGTTTTTGCAACTGGAATTCCCGTTATTGAAAAAAGAAATGCAAAAAAAGCTAGCAGTGTTGATAACCCAAGCAGGAATAGTTGGGCTAGACTTATGAATTTTATGCTCCCGATTTCGCCACGCGCTGATATCGGCGCCATGATTACCAGTGTCGAGCCGAATCTGATCCAGGAAAGCTCACTGACGGTGTAGGCATCCAACAAATAAGTCGCAATAACGCCACTGAGGGGAACAAAGAAAACACCAAATAAAAAAAGAGTAGCGGAGATGTATATCACGGCAACTCCGCGCAATGATTGAAATAAAGAGTGTAGGTCTATTTTGCCTTTAATAATTGTTGACTCTACGAATTAGCAACATAAGCTGCGTATGCTAGTATGGCTATGTTTTTTGGCACATGCAAGCTTGATTGAATAGCAGTCATAAATCCGGGCGCAAGAAGTCGCCCGATAGATGGGAAAGAGTTTATGAATGAAGTAAAGCAGCCAACTCATCCGAACACTCCGAAAGCGGAAAAAGCAGAAGCGGCCGAAGTCGGCGGCGCTTCGCTTCCGCCTAAGGTCGCGAAGCAAGGAGGAACCGAAACCGGCAGCGTGTCGCTCCCGCCGAAGGTCGCGAAGCAAGAAGGCACCGAGACCGGCAGCGCGTCGCTTCCACCGAAAATATCGAAAACAAGAGGCCCCGAAATCGGCGCCGCGTCGCTTCCACCCAAAGCCGCGAAGCACGCAGGAAATGAAGTCGGCAGTCATAGCCTTCCATCGAAAGCCATGAAACACTCTGGCGCGTAAACAGCTTTATCCCGCCGCCAGATTTCGGTTTGGCGGCGGCTCGTTCGAGTAGATCGATCAGGGCTTAATTTTGAGAAATCAATGACCGCTAACGTGGTTTTTTCCCGTGCTTACGGTAAGGCGCTGGATCCAATGCCAGCGGATCGCGCAGCGCTTGGAATGATCCCGATCTCAGCGTTTCAATATTGTGAAGCGATGCGGGCCGCCTCTAGTCTTGGCTGGTATGTTTTTCCCCCGAAGACAATCAGCCTAATGTTTGATGGGCGAGAAGTGTTCATTGCCGACGATGGGCAATGGCGAACGTTCACACACGAACCTCTGGAAGACTCGTTTCAAGAGAGTTGGGATAGCGCAGCGCCGAAACCACTTCATGGGCACGCCCCAAGCTACATCCGATCGTTGTCCGAACCAGGTATCTTACAGATTTGGAGCGGTTGGTTCGTCGAAACGGCGCCGGGCTGGAGCCTACATGTGCGCCCGCTTGTCAATATTCATACGGTGAGTGCGTTCGATTGTTTCGAAGCGATCGTTGAGACTGACACGTTCCGACCGAGTGCTCTTTTCGTAAATCTTCAGATTACACGTACAAACAGCGAGATCCTGATTAAACGGGATTTTCCGTTGTTCCAAGTATGTGCTGTTCAGCGACCAAGCCTGGAAGGTCAGTCAGCCACTTTTCAAGACATAACTACCCCCAACCAAGCAGCTGGGTCAGAGTTTGGGTGGGACGGACTCATGAAAACCATGAGAATACCGGGCGTTACCGAAAAACGCGCAGCCACAGGATCCTATGGGGCAGAGATAAGGCGGCGCAAGAAGTCTGGATCGCCATAGACCGGTTTGGGCCTAGGCTGACAGAGACCCAGGTCACTCCTCGAAAGTGGTTCATCGCAGCCCGCGACGTGTGCGCGGTAGGACGCGTCGACTGTATGAGACGAGCGACCGCGGCGCGGTTGGCAGATGCCTCTTCCTCCCGGGCCACGGAGATCCTACATCAAGCCTCCATGACCGACCCGAACACCATCACGAAGCATGCGCCTGCGGATCTGCCGGAACATGCGGGCCGCGTGCCGCATTACTGGGTCAAGGGAATCGCAGGGCTGCCGATCGTTGAGCGGGAAATCATGGACCGCGCCCTGGAACAGTCTGGGCTGAGCCGCGAGCAACTCGCGCGAAAGCGCGGCACCGTCCCCGAGGAAAGCGAGATCCAACTTATCGAGAGCCTCGCGGCGCTCACGGGCAACCGCAATATTGGGGCGGAACTGGGGCTCGCCCATGATCCCCGCTTTGGATCGATCCTCGTCTACCTACTTTTCTGCAGCGCGACCTTCGGCCAGGCGATGAAAACGATCAGCCACTTCGTGAGCTTGGCTCGACCGAACTCGGTTGTAGAAGTCACGGCCAGCAAGGACCAGGTGCGCATCGCGCTTTCGTCCCGGCGCCCTCATGTTCACCTCGCCCAACACTACATCGAGTTTGTCGTCGGCGCGCTTATCAAGAACATCCGAACCGCAACGGGCGAAAACAGGATGGTCAAGGATGTCTGCCTGCGCACGCCACGGAAGACAGGCGCGCTGGAGCTTGCGGAGATCTACGGCTGTCCAGTCACGCTCGGTGCGGAGCGCACTGAAATCGGGTTCCACCCTTGGGAACTGGAACGGCCAATCCTCTCTGCCGATGATATGCTTCTGGCCCACCTGACGAGCTTCGGGGAAATGCTCCTCTCCCACCGCAGAAAGATCGGGGCGACGTTCAGTGGCCAAGTCAAATATGCCGTGCTGAAGCAAATCGGCCAGGGCGCGCCGACCTTGCAGCGGACGGCTGCCCTTCTTGGGCTCGGGGAGCGGACTTTGTCACGGCGCCTCGCGGAGTCCGGCCAGAGCTTTCGGGAAGTCGCCGATCAAGCGCGCCAGCATCTCGCGGAATCGTATCTGGCCGATCCGGCTCTTACGATTGCAGAGATTGCTTATCTTCTCGGGTATGTCGATCAGTCGAGTTTCGGGACGGCCTTTCGCCGCTGGACCGGCACGAGCCCCGGTCGGTTCCGACAAAACCTACGCGATTAGTCGCACTCACCTGCGCTCGCAAAGGGCGAAGAAATCAAGACTTCTCTACAATTTTGAATTGAATTTGTTCAGCTACCTCGCGCAGTCGGTCGGATACCGGGCGTCGCTGGCAGCAACATGCCCGATCAAATCAGCGTTAGCCGCGGCCTCTTTCACCGGATTGGCAGCTGCAAGCAAAGATTTGGCCGGAACTCACCAGACCTTGGCCTGATCGATACGCGCATATCGCGAATTGCGGTTCGGGAGCAAACCGTGTGAGCCCCTTCCACAAATGCGAGAATGACATGAGTAACGGAACCTACAGCGATTTCAGAGACGCCCTCAGGGCATTCGAATCCGGCTGGGACCGCGAGAGATATGATGCGGGAATAATCCAGGACTGGCAGCTCGACCAATGGGCCGGCGGCGCTGTGGATAGCTTCTATCCACAATACAGTTCTTGGAGCCAACTCTCCGAAGCCGAATGGGACACCATGTCCTATCGCTCGACAAACACGCTTGGGTTTGTCGGCTATCAGTTCGGTGAAGCGCTCCTCATCGATCTTGGATACTATGACGACGATTTCTTCTACGGAAACGGCGCGTCCTCCAACACCTGGGACGGTACGTGGACCGGCAAAGGCGGCGTCGACAGCCTTGAAGACTTCATGACCGAAGCCGCTCAGGAAGTCGCGATCCAGGAGGCCTTCGGCTACAATCTCGGCATCATCGAGCAGGGCCTGAGCTATAGCGGGCAATCGCTCGACGATTTCATTGGCACAACCGCGAGCTACACCCAGAACGGGGTCACCACCAGTGTCGAGCTGACGCTCACCGGCATCATGGCAGCGGCACATCTACGTGGGGCCTATGGCACACTGTCCTTGTTGCAAAACGGCGCGATCTCACAGGACGAGTTCGGCACCTCGATCTTGCAATACATCGACCAGTTCGGCGGCTATGACGCCCCGACCGTCTCTGAGGCCATCGCGTTCTTCGAAGACCGCAGGACTGGAGACGAAGGGCTCGGCACACCGGGCGGCGGCACCGGTGGTGGCGACACCGGCGGTGGCAACACTGGCGGAGGGTCTACCGGCGGTGGCGATACTGGGAGCGGCGATACCGGCAGCGGTGGGACGCCGACGGGCAACGGCACCGCGAATGTCACCAAGGACACTGCCGATGTCGTTTTGACCTGGAACTGGGGACAGGACACTACCATTGCCAACTTCGATGCGGCCACTGGCACCATCTTCATCGACTGGATCGGGGCGGATGTGCTGGACGTGAGCGAGAGTGCCGCAGGCGTAACGTTTGCTGTCCCGTCCAACAACCAGTCCCTTACGCTCGCGGGTATCGCGCTCGCCGATTTGGGTCCGGCGAACTTCACCATCCTGGACAACACGGCAGCGACCGAAGTTCTCGGGCTGATCGGTTCGGGAGACGGATCGTCAGGCGGCGGAACCGGTGACGGTGATGCAGGCAACGGCGACGGCGGTATGGGCGACGGCGGCATGGGCGATGGTGGTCATGGCAACGGCGATCATGGCGGGATGACTGGCCAGATGTATATGCTGGGCGCCGCCACGGCAGCGCTCACTGTCGATGGCTTCAACCCCGCAACGGACATGATCCATATCGAAGCGGATGTCGTCGCCGACAGCTTCCTTATCTTCGAAGAGAGTGGCGATGCCCTCGGCCAGACGGTGCGCATCACCATCGGCGAAACCACCCACATCTTCACCGGGCTCGGCCTTGATCAGCTGACGATGGCCAACTTCTCCATAGCCAACCAGGGCGTCCAGAACGAGGTCGCCGCGGCCATCGGCGCGGTGATTGTCACGCCGGTCAACGGCGGGGGCTATACGCTCACCTACGACAGCGATGGTTCGAACCCGCCCGCCACGACCGGCGCGACGGCACAAGGCGGTGTGAAGTATCAGGCGGACACAAATGCCGACGACATCGTGGGCTTTGATCCGGCGCGCGACGAGATCGATTTCGGGGGCATCTCGGTCCACGGGATGATCATCACCAAATCCGAAGCGGGAGAGATCGTCATCGACAGCCCTTGGTCCGACGCAGCGCAGATCGTCCAAGGCGTCACATACCAAGATGTGACGATTGAGACTTTCGGCATCGTCGGCAACGAGCATTTCCGGCAGGATATCGGCGGCGTGGTCTCTTGGGAACTTGGGCTTGGGCCGCGTGAGAGCAACACCGTCTATCTGCGCAGCCATGAATACGGCGTGCATGAAGTGGTCGACGGCTTCGATCCGGGCAGCATGAAGCTGAGCCTCCTCTATTTCGGGACGCGCGAACGGCTCAGCGTCGAGGACAGCACGGACGGATTGGTGATCTCATCGCTTCCCACCGGGCAAAGCCTGACGCTCACCGGGGTGAGCAAGGCCGACTTGATCCCCGGAATGGTCGAGTTTCACCACGATCAGGTTATGGAGGACAACCTGGAGGTCCCGTTCGGCTTTGCTCAGGACGATGTGACTCTGGTTGACCGAAACGTTCTGCTGACCCCCGCCGCTCCTCCCGGTGCCACGACAGATGGTTTTCAGACGCGGACTGGCGACTTAACCGGCTCCATCTATAACAATGGAGGCGGTGGCGACACGGGAGATGGTGGAGGTACAGGTGACGGCGGCGGCTCCGGCGGCCCAGGCGTTGGAGCCGAGGTTGCGTTCGGAGCCGGGTCCGACAGCTACACGCTCAGCTGGAGCTGGGGCACAACCACCACCATCACCGGCTTCGATCCATCGGAGGATGTCATCGATTTCGGGACATTCTCAGAAGATCAGCTTGGGCTCAGCGAACAGAACGGCGACCTGGTGATCGAAGTCCTCGGTAACGGGGGCGATTTCACGGTCGTCCAGGGGATCCAGGCCGAGGACCTCGGCCCGCAAAACCTCGCGGCACCGGGCTGGAGCAGCATCTTCAATGATAACAGTGCCGTGATGACCCAACTCGAGACCCTCGGCTTCGACGCGCTGGTCTGAACTCACGGCGCGCGGATCGCACCCGGTTCAGGAGGGGAAAACCGGGTGCGATCGGAACCTTCGCTCCGAAATCAAACTCTAGGATGCTCACGCGAGTTAGCGGGTCGGACGCATGCGCGATTGCCCAATGGACGGGACGCCTGAGCGTAAGTGCTACACCCCCAGGCACCAGCGCATGATGGCTTTCTGCGCGTGGAGCCTGTTCTCGGCTTCATCGAAAATCACCGAGTGCGGCCCGTCCATAACGCAATCGGTCGCCTCCTCGCCGCGATGCGCCGGAAGGCAATGCATGAACAATGCGTCTGGACCTGCAGAAGCCATGAGGGCTTCGTTCACCTGATAGGGGCGAAGCAAGGCATGACGGCGCGCCCGTGCGGCTTCTGGATCGTGCATAGACAGCCAGGTGTCTGTGACGATCAGATCCGCCCCCTGCGCGGCCTTGACCGGGTCTCGCTCGATTTCAACCGCCGCGCCTTGAGCCCGAGCAAAGGCGACGGCTTCGGGATCGGGGTCGAGGCTCTCGGGACCGGTGAAACTCACGTTGAAACCGAACTGACCGGCAGCATGCAGGAAAGACGAACAGACATTGTTCCCATCGCCGGACCACACGACCTTAGCGCCCTTGATCGGCCCGCGGTGCTCCTCATAGGTCAAGATATCGGCCATTATCTGGCAAGGATGGCTCGCATCCGTCAGGCCATTGATCACCGGAACAGTGGCATGCTCAGCAAGTTCGAGCAGCGTCTCTTCCTTGAAGGTCCGGATCATGATCAGATCGACGTAACGCGAAAGCACACGCGCCGTATCGGCGATGGTCTCGCCGTGACCAAGCTGCATGTCGCTGCCGGTAAGGACAATCGTCTCGCCACCAAGCTGCCGAACACCCACATCGAAGCTCACCCTGGTGCGCGTGGAGGGTTTCTCGAAAACAAGCGCAACAATCTGTCCAGCAAGCGGCGCTCCGTCATCCGCCGCGCCTTGCGGCAAACCACTACGCGCCGTCTTCATGTTCGACGCCTGGTTGAGAATATGTCTCAGGTGCTCCGCGGGCACCTTATGCAAATCCAGGAAGTGTTTCATGGTACTGGAACCAGCTCTAGGCTCTCGGCAACTGCATCAAGCCTTGCGAGGCCCTCGTCGATCTGGTCCTCCTGAATGTTCAGAGGTGGGAGGATGCGGATCACATTCTCTGCAGCCGGAACAACAAGGAGATGAGACGCGTAAGCGGCCGCAACAACGTCCGGCACGGGCTTTGCGCATTTCAAGCCGAGCATCAGGCCTTCGCCGCGCACCGCCTCAAACACGTCCGGATGGGTCGCGACGAGCGCCGCCATCCCTTGCCGGAACCGGCCAGAAAGCCGAGACACATTGTCGAGGAAATCGGGCTCTGCGACGATGTCCATCACCGCGCAACCGACCGCACAGGCCAATGGATTGCCGCCATAGGTCGAGCCATGGGTTCCCGCCGTCATGCCCTGCGCTGCGTTCTCGGTCGCGAGGCAGGCCCCAAGGGGAAAGCCCCCACCGATCCCTTTGGCAACGGTCATGATGTCTGGTGCAATGCCCGCCCATTCGTGTGCGAAAAGCTTCCCGGTACGGCCCATCCCGCACTGGATTTCATCCGCGATCAGCAAGAGACCATTTGCGTCGCAGATTTGACGCAGACCCTGCAAGAAGCCCTCGGGCGCGGTGACAATGCCACCTTCGCCTTGGATAGGCTCCAAGATGATCGCCGCAGTCTCTGGCCCAATGAGCGCCTCGACACTCGCCAGATCGCCAAACTGCGCCTGATCAAAGCCCGGCAAGAGCGGCCCAAACCCGTCGGTCAGCTTGGGCGAACCCGCGGCTGAAATCGGCGCCATCGAGCGTCCATGAAAAGAGCCATGAAACGCGATGATCCGATTCCGCTCCGGCGAACCAATGGCATGAAAGTGCTTCCGCGCCATCTTGATGGCACATTCCACAGCTTCCGTCCCCGAATTGGTGAAGAACGCCGTATCGGCAAACGTCGCCTCGGTCAGCCGCTCAGCCAAAGCCTCCTGGTTCGGCACGCGGTAGAGGTTCGATGTATGCCAAAGACGTCGGCTCTGATCCTCAAGCGCCTGAACCAGAGCCGGGTGCGCATGGCCGAGCACGTTGACTGCGATACCTGCCCCAAGGTCCAGATACCGCTCACCGCTCTCATCTATCAGCCAAGGACCCTCGCCTTCCACAAAGGCAAGGGGCGCACGTGCATATGTGGGCAGGACGGGGGGGATCACCGGGCCAACCTCCTTCAACATCGAACGCTTCAAATGCAAATGCCCCACGCACAAGCGGAACGTGGGGCGGAGCGGCGTTAATGCCGGAAGCGCGAGAAAGTGTCAATTGCGGCGGGCGGGCGCGTTCGGCTCACAGAGCCTCAGGCGTATTTGTAGCCCCGCTTCGCATCCATGCCCCACGGCCCTCCGCCCGCGAAGACGAGATAGAGAAAAATGAAGCAGTAGAGGATCGCAGCGTCGCCACCGTTGTTCGTTGGGAAAAGGTCTCTCGGCGCATGAGCAAGCCAATAAGCGAACGCCATCGTTCCCGAGGCAAGGAATGCCGCAGCCCGGGTATAGAAGCCAGCAATCAGCATCACGCCGGTCACCACCTCAATAATGCCGGCAAGTCCGCCAAGCGACAGAATCTGGGTCACCCGGTCAGTCTCCGGGATGCCGATCAACTTCTGTGTGCCGTGGAAAAAGAAGATTAGACCCGAGACAATTCGCAGGACGCTCAGAATCCGTGGCTGCCATGTTGTCAGAGTTTCCATTCACTTTCCCCTTTTCAATATGCCCTTCCCCGCCCCCGCACCGAGGCGGGTTTCACCGAGACCAGTGTATCATAAGGCCGGGCCTCAAACCCGATACAAACGGTAAGAACCCGCTGGCGGCCGCCCCCGAGACGAAGAGCATTCGATCTTGCGGGCCTCTACTCGACTTAGGCACCGAAACGAAAGCGGGCGGCCCATTAAGGACCGCCCGATCTCTATCCCAGCTCATGCACGGTATGGATCTAAAACCATCAATGGCCGCGAGCTAAGCAATCCGGCTTTCCGGATCAGATGATGAAGTCTCCACTGTCCAGATCGGCCGTTGTGATGTCTTGGACGAGGAAATCGACGTTGGAGAACTCAACCAGAACATCACCGGCAATATCGGTGAGCGTAAGATCCTCAAATGAGGACGCACCCGCACCGATCTCGAAGACGTCTTCGTCGTCGTCAAAGCCAATAATGATGTTGCCAGTGCTGTCACCCGTTTCGAAGAAGAATGTATCCGCTCCGCCCTGACCTTGGACGATATCTTGGCCAGCACCGGCTGCGATGAAGTCGTCACCAGAACCGCCAAGGAGGAGGTCGTCAGCGCTACCACCGTCAATGGAGTCGTCGCCGCCCTGACCGCGGATGGTGTCTTCGCCTGAATTGCCGAGAAGGGTGTCGAAACCCCCGCCACCATTCAGTTCATCATCGCCCGCACCACCCGAAATGAAGTCCGCACCGTTGGTGCTGTCGATTGTATCGTCCCCTCCGCGAGCGATGATGGTGTAAGAAATTCCGTCATTAAGCCAAAACTCGTCCATCTCATCATCGAGATCGGAGAGAAGCATCGTGTCGAGACCTTCCGTGATGATCTGGAAGATTTCATCGCTCTGCGCTTCATTCGGATTGTCGCCCGAAATGTCATAAATGAAGACAAACGGACCGATGTCGATCTCCATGTCCTCAAGGGTGACCAACAGCTCGTCGGGGTTGGGGCCCTGACGCGTCCAGAACTCGATCTCGTCGATCGGGCCAGTCACCCGCGGGATGGTGAAATGGCCCGTAAAATCGCCATAAACGAACGTGAACCCGTTTGGCGCATCGATTTCCAAGATACTGAAGTCGGCAGGATTATCGGTATCGACATCGAGGTCGAAATACTGCCACCAGCCAACATCCGTCGGGTCAAAATCATCGGTAAGCGCTATGTTACGATTGAAAGCCGCCGTGCTCATACGAGAGTCCTCATGCTACTTTTTTGGATGTTTGCTGGGCCGACAAACTCTGTCGCGCCTGGCTTGCTGCGAACGGTTAATCAAGGTTTAACACGAGCTACAACAGTAATCGTCCGCGTCCAGAAAGGGGCACAGATGTCAGGAGCTTCTCGGCAGGTCTTCGCCGATCTTGGCAACGCCTGAGGTGTAAGAATTCCTGGAAAATGATCGCGATGCGCGAATCAGAGCTTCGGGAATCCGAAGTGGTAAAGAGAGGGAAAGTGTGACGCTCTACCATGCGATCAGCGAGGTTCGTGCTGAGGCATCCGCGCGCGCGTTGTTCGACGCGCTTGATACCATGTCGCCCGCACCCCAGGCGTCAGGGCTTGCGGACCGGGATGACGGAACCGGACGCTGGGAAGTCAGCGCCTACTTCGACGGGCGGCCCGACGAGACCACCCTGGCGCTCCTCGCGGCCGCCCATGGCGCGCTTGCGTTCAGCGTTGCCACGGTCGGGACGAAAGACTGGATGGCGCAAGTCCGCGCGGGCCTATCCCCGGTTCATGCCAAGCGGTTCGTCGTCTATGGAAGCCACGACCGGAACCGTGTCCCCACACATTTGGTCGGGTTGGAGATTGAGGCGGCGCTCGCCTTCGGCACCGGGCATCACGCGACGACCCAGGGATGCCTGATCGCCCTTGACAGTCTCGCACGGGCGGGACTCCGTCCAACGAAAATCATGGATCTGGGATGCGGAACGGGTGTGCTGGCCATGGCCGCCGCCCGCATCTTTCCCGCGCCTGTTTTCGCCTCCGATATCGACAATCTGGCGACGCAGACCGCGCGAGCGAATGCGCGCGCCAATCGACTTGGCCCCCGAATAAACTGCATGACCGCACCGGGATTCCAACATCCCCAACTGCGCCGCGGCGCGCCTTACGATCTTGTTCTGTCAAACATACTCGCAAGTCCGCTCAAGCGCCTCGCACCCCAAATGGCGCAGTATGTATCACCAGGGGGGACCTTGATCCTTTCTGGCATTATGCGCCGTCAAGCGGCGTCGGTGGAGGCAGTATACCGTGGCTGGAAATACTTACGCCGCGGCGTATTCCACCGCGGCGAATGGACGGTTCTGGTATTGAGGCGCAGCGGAGCGGCGCGACCTCGGCTGGTCAATGGACGCGAACGCGCCTCGCAGGGGACCATGCCACCTCTTCGATATCTCCACGCGTGAGGCCGATATCGTCAAGCAGCTCATCGCTGAGCGCATTGAGATAGCGCTGTGTTGCACGAGCGCTGAGGTAAGACCGGACAGCCTCAGCCAAGTGATCAATGGTATCGATCAGGCGATAAGCTGCGATTGCGCCGAATGGCGTTGTGGGGGTTCTCTCTATGACTGACATGGGACGACTCTTCTCATTAGACCGGTATCGATCGAGACCGGATGTTCACACTGCGGAGTTAAGATCTGCATAATCAAAGTGCAAATACCGGCTGAGAATGCCTGATATGCGTGCATTGCAAGCCTCTTTACGGTGTCTTCAGGAACAGCTCTAGGGAATGGCGGACAGCCATCAGCCATGCTAATTCTCGGTTGAGCAGCAAATTAAGGACGGCAGAAAATGCGCGTCATCGGGATAGATCCGGGCTTGAGACGGACAGGCTGGGGCATTGTGGATGTTCGTGCGGGGACGGTCCATCATGTCGCCAACGGAACGTGTTCATCCGTCGGCACCGAATTGTCTGCTAGGCTCCTCAGCCTCTACCAACAGCTTACAGACGTCTTGCAAGAGCACAGACCTGAGACCGCGGCCGTCGAGCAGACGCTCGTGAACAAAGATGCAAGCGGGACGCTCAAACTGGGCCAGGCGCGGGCCATCGCGCTGCTTGTCCCCGCCCAAGCTGGGATCCCAGTCGCCGAATATGCCCCAAACACGGTGAAGAAACTGGTTGTCGGCGTGGGGCACGCCCAAAAGTCCCAGGTCGAATACATGATCCGGCTTCAACTCGGCGCACCGGCTCTGGCTGGACCGGATGCCGCCGACGCCCTCGCCGTGGCGCTCTGCCATGCGCACCATGCTGGCTTCAATCGCCGTCTCGCCCATGCCGTTCGAGAGGCCAAGGCATGATCGGCAAGATTTCGGGTCGCGTGGAGATCCTCGGCGCCGACCATGTCCTCGTCGATACCGGTGGCGTTGGCTACGTGATCTATTGCGATGATCGCACGCTTTCGGGTCTTCCGCCCAGAGGAGAATGGGTGTCGTTCTTTACAGAGCTTCTTGTGCGCGAAGACCTTCTGCAACTCTTTGGCTTTCGAACGCTGGCCGAACGGGAATGGCACCGCCTGCTCACCTCGGTGCAGGGTGTCGGCGCGCGCGGTGCTCTAGCGATCCTGGGCACACTGGGCGCCGAGGGCGTCGGTCGAGCACTCTCGTTGGGCGATGCAGGCTCAATCCGAGCAGCACCCGGGATCGGCCCGAAACTCGCCCAGCGCATTGTGTTGGAGTTGCAGTCAAAGGCCCCTCGGGTCTTGGCGATGGGCGCGGATGGCGCCCAGGTCGCAACGCCGAGCAAATCCGCCGCGTCCGCGCGCACTCCAACACCAGAGAGCGACGCTGTCGTGACTGAAGCCGCGTCGGCAGCCACAATGCAAGCCGAGGCACTCTCGGCCCTCGTCAACCTTGGCTACAGCCAAGGCGAGGCCGCGGCAGCTGTTGCGCAGGCAGCGGATCAGGCCGATACCAACGAGACCGCCGCCGTGATCCGGGCGGCGCTTCGTCTCCTGTCTCAGGGGGCGTAGATCCATGTCCGAACCCGATCCGACCCTCCGCGGGGACAGCCTGCCGGAGGACCATGACCGGGCGCTTCGCCCGCAAATGCTGGCAGAGTTCATCGGTCAAGAAGCTGCACGCGCCAATCTGGCCGTCTTCATTGAAAGCGCGCGGCGGCGGGGCCAGGCCATGGATCACACCCTGTTTTACGGGCCGCCAGGTTTGGGCAAAACAACGCTGGCGCAGATCATGGCGCGCGAACTCAGCGTCAATTTCCGAATGACTTCGGGCCCCGTCCTAGCGCGGGCAGGCGATCTCGCGGCCATCCTCACCAATCTCGATGCGCGGGATGTGCTGTTCATCGATGAGATCCATCGTCTGAACCCGGCGGTCGAAGAAATCCTTTATCCAGCACTGGAAGACTTCCAACTCGATCTGGTGATCGGCGAAGGCCCGGCGGCACGAACCGTGCGCATCGAGCTGCAGCCGTTCACACTTGTCGGCGCAACCACGCGGCTCGGCCTTCTGACAACACCCTTGCGGGACCGTTTCGGCATTCCGGTCAGGCTCGAGTTCTACACCGAGGCAGAGTTGGTGGAGATCGTGACGCGGGCGGCGCGATTGATGGGCGCCAACGCCACGCGCGATGGTGCCGCCGAGATAGCGCGGCGCGCGCGGGGGACACCGCGAATTGCCGGGCGCTTGCTTCGACGCGTGGTTGATTTCGCCATCGTCGAAGGTGACGGACGAGTGGAGAGCGGCCTTGCAGACCGGGCGCTGACCCGACTCGGGGTGGATAACCTTGGCCTTGATGGCGCGGACCGCCGCTACTTAAGGCATCTCGCGGAGAATTATGGGGGAGGACCGGTGGGTGTGGAAACGATCTGCGCTGCCCTGTCCGAGGCCCGCGACGCAGTGGAAGAAGTGATCGAGCCCTACCTCTTACAAGAAGGCCTCATTCAGCGAACGCCGCGCGGTCGGATGCTATCCCCGAAGGCGTGGCACCATCTCGGGATTGCCGCACCAAAACCTGCCGCGCCCCAGTCGGACTTGTTCGAGTAAGGACTGGTGACGTCTACACATGTAAGCCGGGAGCGAAGACCATGGGATCTTCGCAGACCGTTGCAACTTATCATGGGAGTCGGGCATAGGGAGCGGAAAACCTGGCCCCGAGGCAAAGCGATATGACAAAGACGATCTATGTGCTCAACGGGCCTAATTTGAACCTCCTGGGACAGCGGGAACCAGAGATCTATGGTTATGAGACGCTGGAGGATGTGGGGACACGGTGCGACAGCGCCTGTGCCGACGGGTTCGAGGCGAAACTTCTCCAATCAAACCACGAAGGTGCATTGATCGACTGGATCCACGAAGCACGTGCAACGGCGAGCGGCATCGTCATAAATCCAGGCGCCTTCACGCACACATCGGTCGCGATCCTTGATGCCCTGAATGCCTTTGAGGGGCCAGTCATCGAAGTTCACATCTCAAACGTCCACAAGCGCGAGACCTTCCGTCACCATTCCTATGTCAGTCTGCGCGCCGACGCCGTGATCGCTGGCCTCGGGATCGAGGGCTACGAAGCAGCCATCCGGCGGATCTGCACCCTGCTCGCATCAGATCGCTAAGGCGTGCCTAGGCCACCCGCCGCCCTGCACGACGCGCCGCCGCTTTCTCAGCCCAGGTAAAGGCGTCATGCGTCAGGATCGCCATCGCACCTACGACGAGTCCCCCTTGAAGAATGAAGGCCGGATTGTTCGATTGCAGCCCCGCGATGATGACCTCGCCAAGCGTCCGCGCCGCAACTGTTGAACCTATGGTCGCCGTTGAAATCGAGATCACCGTGGAAATCCGAATGCCTGCCAGGATCAATGGCAGCGCCAAAGGCAATTCAACCTGAAACAGTGTCTGGCGGTCGGTCATGCCCGAACCGCGCGCCGCCTCTGCCACGGAACGGTCAACCGATGAGAGCCCAGTCAGCGTGTTCTCAAAGATCGGCAGCAGGCCGTAAAGGAGAAGCGCGACAAAGGTCGGCGCCGGGCCGAACCCCAAGGCCGGGACAGTCAGCGCGAGAACGGCAATCGGGGGGAAGGTTTGCCCGATATTCGCGATGGCGCGCGACATCGGGAGAAACTCCCGCCCAGATGGGCGCGTCACGAGGATCCCCAAACCGATAGAGATCACACAGCCGACCGCGACAGCCAGAACAACGAGCAGCGCGTGCTGGGCCGCCAGTCCCAGGAGATCCGCCTGGAGATAGATCGGCGGCGCATCGTTTTGCGTGAATGGCCGAAACACTGGTGCAAAGCTGCTTGGAGCGATAAGAAACGCCGCGAGGACAAGAGCCAGCGCAGCCCGGAAGACCAAACCGGGCCTCATGCAGGCGCAGCTCCCATCTCAAGCAACGCATCGAGCCGCACGCGACCGATCACTTCACCTCGGCGCGCCACCGGCGCCGAGGATCTGCGGCTCCACAAGAGCTCTGCCACGGCGTCCCGCGCTGTCGCCTCGTCAGAAATGGCCTTACCTTCCGCAGATCCGTCTTCCGTCACATCGCCAACCGGGATCAGTGAAAGCATGCGGTAGGGCCGCTCCCCCGCACCAACGAGTGCACCGACGAACTCCGTTGCGGGACGCGCGATAATTTCCGCAGGTGGCGCATATTGCAAAAGACAACCGTCATCCATCACCGCGACCCGATCGCCCAAGGAAATCGCCTCGTCGATATCATGGGTGACCATGACAATAGTGGTCCCAATCCGGCGCTGGATCGCGCGCAGATCCTCTTGCGCCTTCTGCCGAATCACCGGATCGAGCGCACCGAAGGGTTCATCCATCAGCAAAACCCCCGGCTCGCCCGCCAGGGCCCGAGCGACGCCAACCCGCTGCTGCTGCCCGCCTGAGAGTTCAGATGGCATCCGGTCGCGATATGCGTCTGGGTCGAGCTGGAAGAGATCCAGCAATTCGTCCACCCGTGCGTTCACTCGGGCTTTCTCCCAGCCCAGCAACTCCGGGACCGTGGCAATGTTCTGTCCGACCGTTCGGTGTGGAAACAGCCCATGGCCTTGGATCGCATAACCGATCCGACGCCGGAGCGCATGAGCTTCCTGAGAGGAGGTATCCTCCCCATCGATGCGGATCGTGCCAGCGGAGGGTTCAACCAAACGGTTGATCATCCTCAGGAGCGTCGTCTTGCCCGACCCCGACGTGCCGACAATCGCTGCGATCTCACCTGTCGGAACCTTCAGTGAGACATCCTTAACGACGTGGTTCGGCCCATAGCTCTTCGTGAGTTGCTCAATTTCGATCACCGGAACCTCGATTCTTGCGGCCCTCACTCCAATCCACGCATGCATCGAGCACAATCGCGGCGGCGAAGGCCAATAAGACTGTCGGCAACGCGCCCAGCAGGATCAGATCCGTTGCCGTCTGCCCCATGCCCTGAAAGACAAAAACGCCGAAGCCGCCTCCGCCAATCAGAGCGGCGATGGTGGCGAGACCGATATTCTGAACAAGAACGATCCGAATGCCGGTCAGGATCACTGGAAAAGCGAGCGGAAGGTCAACGCGCAACAGCCGCTGCCGCTCGGTCATGCCCATGCCCGCTGCGGCATCCCGAACCGAGGCGGGGACGGCGGCGAGCCCGGCAACCGTGTTCGAGACAACTGGAAGCAAAGAATAGGCAAAGAGCGCAACAAGCGCCGGAGCCGAGCCGATCCCGGCCACACCGATGGCGCGGGCGCCCGGGATGTTCGCCGCGATCCAGGCGAGCGGCACCATCAACAAACCAAAGAGTGCGATAGACGGGATCGTCTGGACAATCGTCAGTGTGTTGAGAATCGGTGCGCTCAGCCGCGCATGGCGGTAGCACACAAGGCCCAGGGGAACCCCTGCGAGGGTGGCGAGCCCGAGCGAGCCGAAGGCTAAAGCGACATGTTGTTGCGCCTCGCGCCAAAAGGCAGAAGCCCGCGCCTCGTATTCCTTGAGAATCGAAAGATGATCCCATGCCCCGGAGCCGAGAATTGCCCAAAGGCCCGCTCCGGTAAGAACAAGAAGTCCGACCCGCAAGCCAGGCGGGGGCTTGAGTCGCGAGAGCGTATCCGCACTCAGAAGCAGGCCGGAGGCCAGAAGCACCCAGAAACCAGAAGCAAGGGAGATCCGGGCAAAACTGCTTTCCGCTGGCATTAGAACACCCGCCGACCTGCCCGCCAGCAGCAGGACGACAACCAAAACGGCACCGCAAATCCCGAGCCGAAGCCACAGGGCGGGAGGACGCACAGCCACAACGATCAACGCCAAGACAGCGGCAATCAGAATAAGCGCCCCCGGAGCGCCCAGCGCAGAGAAAATCCAGCGCGGCTCTCCCAGGAGAATTCGGTTAGGGCTGAAGCTTGTGAATGGTAAGCAGAGACCCAAGACCGCGATTACCGCAATGACCGAGCCCATTCTGTCGATCGGCTGACCAAACCGCCCCGCCGAACGCATCCGCAACCCTTCCGGTGCAGCGAAAGCTATTGGTTTGCCCCCAACCCAGCCAGAAAGTCGGCCGCGACGGCCTCTGCCGGTTCGCCGCCAACCTGCACCCGGCCGTTAAGCTCCTGGAGCGTGACCAGATCGAGCGCAGCGAAGACAGGCGCCAAGAGACCCTCAATCTCTGGATGCTGCTCCAGAACCTCTCCCCGCACCAGCGGCGCGGGCTCGTAAACCGGCTGCACGCTGAGATCATCCGCCATCACTGTAAGGCCGGACGGTACGATCCCACCGTCAGTTCCGTAGACCATCGCCGCGTTCACGTCGCTCGTGCCCCGAGCCGCTGCCGCGATCGTGGCCGCAGTGTCGCCGCCGGACAAGATGACGAGTTGCTCAGGCTTCAGCTTGAAGTTGTAGGTCGCTTCGAAAGCGGGAAGAGCGGCAGGAGAATTCACGAACTCGGAGGACGCCGCGAGCTTCACGTCACCGCCCTTGGCGACAAACGTTCCGACCTCGCTCATCGTCTTGAGGGCGTTTTCATGAGCATAGTCAGCGCGTAGCGCAATCGCCCAAGTGTTGTTCGCGGGCGCGGGCTTCAGCCAGACAATATCATTAGCCTCTTTGTCGAGTTCGGCTGCACGCTCGTATCCTGAAAGCGCATCTTTCCAGACGGCGCTATCCGCTTCATTGAAGAAGAACGCAGCGTTGCCCGTATATTCGGGATAAATGTCGATTTCGCCTGAGATGATCGCCTGTCGCATGATCGGTGTCGCGCCGAGTTGAAGCCTGTTCTCCGTCTCGATCCCCCCCGCATTCAGGGTTTGTAAAATGATGTTTCCGAGAACGCCGCCCTCAGTGTCGATCTTGGATGACACAACGACTTGAGCCGACGCGCCCGCCGCTGCAAGCATCGAGAAGGCCGCAAGGGCCGCAAAAATCCGCGTCGAAATCATGGGCACTTCCCCTCTTCCTGCCACCGGGCCACCGCTCGTTTTGGCCGACGGATGGCACTATAGCCCCGTTCCGGACCCTGTCGACCCGCCCTTGCGGCTTTCCCGTTGGGAATTTTCCCAGCTTCTAGGAATTCTCCCAGGCAATCGTTGGGGTGAAAACGTAGCCTGCTCCGTAGACCGTTCGGATAATGCGGGCAGAGCCCGTGTCATCCCGAAGTTTCTTTCGCAGCCGGGAGACGCGCACATCCATACTCCGATCAAACGTGTCGAGGTCGTCCTCACACGTCAGATCGAGAAGCTGCGCCCGGCTCAAGACGCGGCCTGCCCGCTCAATAAACGACCGCAAGAGCGCTGTCTCCGCTGCGGAAAGCGGTACTTCATCGCCTTCCGGAGCGGTGAGGCTGCACGCATCGAGATCCGCAACCCACCCCTCGAACCGCGCCAAGCGGCCCGAAAAGGCCTCCCGAGCTTCCGTTTTCTCGCCTCCCCTGCGCAAGACAGCGCGAATGCGCGCGGCCAGTTCGCGCGGCTCGAATGGTTTGACGATGTAATCATCCGCGCCAACCTCCAGGCCGATCAGCCGATCCGTCAAATCGCCGCGCCCTGTCACGATGATGGTAGGGATACCGAACCGCCGCAGTGCTTCGCCGACGAGGCTCAAACCGTCCCCGTCGGGCAATTCCAAATCCACCAGACAAAGGTCAGGACGCTGCCGGTCGAGCGCGCGAAGGAACTCAGCGCGTCGAGAAAATCGGTCGGCCTCGAACCCCTGTTCCTGCAAGGTCCGCTCAATAACCCGCGCCACATCGGCGTCGTCTTCAAGAAGGAAGATAAGCGGCTTCATCGTATCGCAACGTGTTTGGCAATCGTTCGACCGTATTGCTGCCGCGAAAGGGCGACGGCAAGGGCGTCGGGTTCGATTGGTTTCCTCAAGATCGGCAAGTCGCGCTCGGTCGCGGGAGAAGGTTCGGAGACAGCATGCCCTGTCATCAGAACTATCCCAACGCTCGGATGGCTTTTCTGGATCTCGAACGCGAGGTCTATGCCCGTTCTTCCGCCCGGCAGCCCGATATCACTCAAGACGAGATTGATACCTTCAACCTGGTCAAGCAGCATCAACGCATCAGCAACAGTCTCGGCCTCGATCACCGCATAGCCGAGCCCCGTTAGCTGGCGCTGCATCACCCGGCGCACATCGGGGTCGTCTTCGACCAAAAGGGTAATCCCGCGAGACTCGACATCCTTGCCTTTCGGTTTCAGGACGGCGGAGCACACGATACCCTGCTCCGCAAACTCCTCTGCGGCAGGCAGAAGCAGTGTAAAGGCACTCCCCCGCCCGAGCTCGCTGTCTATCCGGACGGCACCATTGGCTTGCCGCGCAAAGGCGTAGACCATCGTCAAGCCGAGGCCCGCCCCAACACCTTCGCCCTTTGAGGTGTAGAACGGCTCGAACACATGGTCGCGCTGCTCGCGGGACATTCCAATGCCCGTATCAGTCACCCGCACGCGGACATAGCGGCCCCGGCGTATCTTCAGTGTCTCTGCCTCTACCGATCCGATCGTCGCGACGTCGGTCCCAAATCGGATCTCGCCTGCGCCACGGATCGCATCGCTTGCATTCATGGCGAGGTTCAACAGCGCCATCTCAAAATGCGCAGGATCAACATAGGCTGGGCTGGCCCGTCCCCGAGAGGAGCAAATTATCTCGACGCGCTCGTCCACCGAGGCACGCAAAATGCGGACCAAACCTGCAATGGTCTCGTCGACATCCACGGCTTGAGGCGCAACCGGTTCACCTCGCGCAAGCGTCAAAAGACGCTGCGTCAGACCAGATCCGCGGCGGGCTGCAGCGATGGCAGGGTCAATGTAATCCGCACGCAATGTCTCATCGGAAACCTTATCTTGGAGCGGTAGCAAATTCCCCATGATGATCGTGAGTAGATTGTTGAAGTCGTGCGATATGCCGCTCGAAAGGCGCCCCAGAGCATCCATCTTTTTCGATTGCATCACCGCTGCATTCGCAGCCTTCGTGCGCGTCACATCGATAGACAGTATGTAGAAGCCAATCACCGCACCCCTTGAGGGCCGCTCCGGTCGGAGGAAGGTTCGGATATCCTTGCGCCGTCCATCGGGCAAGTTGATCGTCATTTCGAAATCAACCGCGCTGCCCCGCCGGGCCTCCTCGAAATAGGGTGCGGCCTGCCGATACGTGCTGTCGGCGAGAATTTCCGTGCACCTGCGCCCGATCATCTCATCCGGCGACATCCCATAGGCCTTCGCAAAGCGGCTATTGGCGTAAAGAATGCCGAGATCCTCGTCGAGATGCGCGATACCGGCGGGGACCTCGTTTGCGATCAGCTTGAGCCGCTCCTCGCTTTGTCGCAGCGCATCGGACCGCTGTATGACCCGTTGCTGTAGGCTTGTCTCCCGTTCGCGCTGCGCTGTCACATCCGTGTAAACAGTTACGAATCCGCCCTGAGGCAACGGCGCTCCGGACACCATAATGATCGTGCCGCCGGGACGGGTACGCTCGAAACAATGCGCCTCAAACCGCCGCGCATTGGCGATCCGGCTTGCGACTTGCTCATCCGGGTCGCCCGGACCGTATTCGCCCCTCATCGCGTTGTGGCGGATAAAGCTCGCGAAGTCGGCGCCTACGAAGGCCAGCGTCTCCGGCATATCGAGAAGCTCAAGGAAGTGTCGGTTCCAAGCCAGCAATCTCAGATCGCAGTCAAAGACGGTGAAACCCTGATCAATGCGATCGAGCGCGGCTTGGATAACCGGAAGCAGCAACCGCTGCCCCGCAAGCTCTCGAATCTGGACCGGTGGGACCGCGGCCATGCCACTCCGATCTGTTACAATTGGCAACATTCACGCCATCATTTGGCAAAATAACCTTGGCATAGTTTTCATATCGACATGCGCAAAAAAGACAGTCGAGGGGGGATAGATGCACAACATATACGAACAGGGGTTAGAGATGACCCCGGCGAACTATGTGCCGCTCACTCCACTCAGCTTCATGGCCCGGTCTGCAGCGATATATCCCGACCGGCTCGCTGTCGTTCACGGGGGTATTCGCCGCAACTGGGCCGAGACCTACGAACGCTGCCGGAAACTCGCCGGGGCCCTCTCCGCGAGGGGGATCGGCAAGGGTGATACCGTTTCGATCATCTCCGCCAACATTCCGGAAATGTTCGAGGCGCATTTCGGCGTCCCCATGAGTGGCGCGGTGCTGAACACAATCAACACGCGCCTCGACGCCGAAACCATCGGCTTCATCCTGAACCATGCCGAATCCAAGGCTGTAATCGTCGACCCCGAATTCTCCGAAGTGGTGCAACGCGCTCTTCGCATCGCGGGCCAAGCGCGACTGGTGATCGATATCGAAGACCCCGACTTCGATGGCGGCGAAAAGATCGGCGAGATCACCTACAACGCGTTCCTCGAAGAGTGCGCGGAAGATTACGACTGGCAGATGCCAGCAAACGAGTGGGACGCGATCAGCCTCAATTATACGTCGGGCACAACGGGCGACCCCAAGGGTGTCGTCTATCATCATCGCGGCGCGATGCTGAATGCACTCACTCACATCGCCGATTGGAACATGGACCGGCACTTTGTCTACCTCTGGACGCTGCCGATGTTTCACTGCAACGGCTGGTGCTTTCCCTGGACCATCGCTGCCGGGACGGGCGTTTGCGTCTGTCTGCGCGCTGTCCGGGCCGAACCGATCTTCGAATTGATAGAGACCGAACACGTCACGCATTTCTGCGGCGCGCCTATCGTGCTCAATATGCTGGGAAATGCGCCCGATACTGTAAAGATCGAGATCACCCACCCCGTGAAGGTCATGACCGCAGGGGCCGCGCCACCTGCCGCCGTGATCGAGAAGATGGAGGCCATGGGAATCGACGTGACCCATGTCTACGGTCTGACGGAGACCTATGGGCCTTCCGTCATCTCGGCGTGGCAGGAGAAGTGGGACGGCTGCTCGCCCGATGAAAAAGCCCGGCTCAAGGCGCGCCAGGGCGTCAACAACACCGTGCTACATGGACTGATGGTGGCGCATCCCGGCACGATGGAAGAGCTTCCGGCGGACGGTCAGTCCATCGGTGAAATCTTCATGCGCGGCAACAACGTGATGCGCGGATACCTCAAGAACCCGTCCGCGACCGACAAGTCGTTTCAAGGCGGGTGGTTCGCCTCCGGCGATCTCGGCGTAATGCATCCGGACGGATACATTGAGGTCAAGGATCGCTCAAAGGACATCATCATATCCGGCGGCGAGAACATCTCCTCCATCGAAGTCGAAGACGTGCTCTACAAGCACCCCGCTGTGATGGAAGCGGCAGTCGTTGCAAAACCCGACGAAAAATGGGGCGAAACACCTTGCGCTTTCGTCGAGCTGAAGAGCGGCATGGAGTTGCCCGAGACCGATCTAATCTCGTTCTGCCGAGCGAACATGGCGCATTTCAAAGCGCCAAAGACCGTCGTCTACGGCCCGCTGCCAAAGACGTCGACCGGCAAGATACAGAAGTATCTTCTGCGCCAGCAGGCCCGCGATCTCGAAACGGCCTCCTGAGACCTCGAAGGCAAGCAAGGGTCCGTCGTGCCACCTGAAAGCGCACACGCACCCCAAATAGGACACATGCGAGACCATGTCTGACGCCAATGATTTTGTGCTCGAGACGCGCGGCCTGACGAAGGAGTTCCGCGGGTTTACAGCGGTCGACGATGTCAGCCTGTCTGTCCGGCGTCATCAGATCCATGCACTGATCGGTCCCAATGGCGCCGGAAAGACAACCGTCTTCAATCTACTCACCAAAGTGTTGACGCCGACAACCGGGACTGTCGTATTCAACGGCCGTGACATCACGGGCGCCAAACCCGCAGACATCGCGCGGATGGGCGTGGTCCGGTCCTTTCAGATTTCCGCCGTGTTCCCGCACATGACGGCACGCGAAAACGTGCGTGTCGCGCTTCAACGAAAGCTCGGAACGACCTTCCATTTCTGGCGCTCCGACGCCTCGCTCAACGTGTTGAATACGCGCGCCGAGGAGCTTCTGGATATGGTGGGGCTTGAGAGGTTCGCCGATGCAACGGTGGCCGACCTACCCTATGGCCGCAAACGCGCTCTTGAAATCGCGACCACGCTTGCGCTCGAACCCGAACTAATGCTCCTCGACGAGCCCACTCAAGGTATGGGCCGAGAGGATGTCGAGCGTATCACCCAACTGATAAAGGAGGTCTCGGAGGGCCGAACCATCTTGATGGTCGAGCACAATCTCGGCGTCGTCGCAACCCTCTGCGACAGGATCACGGTGCTCCAGCGCGGGGCGATTCTCACCGAAGGTGATTACGAGACCGTCTCCAACGACGAGCGGGTCAAGGAAGCCTATATGGGGAAGGCGGCATGAGCCAAGATGCACCCCATCCGCATATCGAGATTGGCGGCCAATATGTCTCTGAAAAGATTGAAGAGATACGTATTTCAGATCTCCACGGTTTCTATGGCGAAAGTCACGTTCTGCACGGGATCGACCTGACGGTCTACCAGGGCGAGCTCGTCACGCTCTTAGGTCGCAATGGTGCAGGTCGCACCACGACGCTGCGGGCCATCGTCGGGCTGCTGCCCAAGCGCCAGGGCTCCATTATGCTCAAGGGCGAGGAAGTGATCGGCAAGCCGCCGCATGTGATCGCGCATCTTGGGGTCGGCTATTGCCCGGAGGAGCGCGGGATCTTCGCGAGCCTGAGCGTCGAGGAAAACTTGATGCTCCCCCCGAACGTCGCACCGGGCGGCATGTCAGTGGAAGAAATCTATGGCATGTTTCCCAACCTTAAGGAGCGCCGCCGCAGCCAAGGCACACGGCTATCGGGCGGAGAACAGCAGATGCTGGCCTTAGCGCGCATCCTGCGCACGGGTGCCAATGTGCTCCTACTCGACGAAATGACCGAGGGCCTCGCGCCCGTGATCGTCGACAAGCTCGGCGAGATGCTCGCCGAACTGAAATCGCGCGGATACACCATCGTGCTGGTCGAGCAGAACTTTCGCTTTGCCGCGCCGCTCGCGGACCGACACATCATCATGGACCACGGCCATATTGTTGAAACCGTGGCCAAAAACGAGCTCGAAGCCAAGCAATCACTCTTCGAAGAGTATCTCAGCGTCTGAGCGATCAATCATTTCCATTGGGAGGAAAAACATGAAGGCATTCAAGACACTTGCGGCAGGTGCATCGCTCCTGGCAATGCTGGCCACCACAGCCAGCGCCGAGATCAGCGACGGCATCATCAAGATCGGCATCCTGACCGATATGTCCGGCACCTACTCAGATCTTGCCGGATCCGGAGCAGTGACCGCCACGGAAATGGCCATAGAAGATTTCGGCAGCGGCATTTCGGAGCCCATCGAAATCGTCCTGGCAGATCACCAGAACAAGGCCGACATCGCGGCAAATACCGCCCGGCGATGGGGCGACGACGAACAGGTTGATGTCTTTGGCGAACTCGTGACGACCTCCGTCGCCCTTGCCGTTTTTGAAATTGCCAAACAACAGAACAAGATCGCGCTGGTCACCGGCGCGGCCTCTTCACCGTTGACCAATGACGCTTGTATTCCAACCGGTTTCCACTGGGCCTACAATACACGCGCCCTTGCGGTCGGAACCGGAGCCGCGGTTGTCGCTGAGGGCGGGGACACTTGGTATTTCCTTACCGCCGACTATGCCTTCGGCGAGAGCCTAGAGGGTGATGTCGCGAAGGTTGTTGAAGCAGAGGGCGGGCAGGTGCTCGGCAGCATCAAACACCCCTTCCCCGCCAGCGACTTCTCATCCTTCATCCTCCAGGCGCAAGCTTCGGGAGCAAAAGTGATCGGGCTTGCCAATGCCGGCGCCGACACAACCAACGCGATCCGAGCGGCAAATGAGTTTGGCGTCATCGCGAGCGGCCAGCAGATCGCAGCGCTGTTGATGTTCATCACCGACGTGAATGCGCTCGGCCTCGATATCGCCCAAGGCATCCAGCTCACAACCGGCTTCTATTGGGACTATAGCGACGAAACCCGCGAATGGTCTCAGCGCTTCTTCGAACGCACAGGCAGCATGCCCTCGATGGTCCATGCGGGCATGTATTCCGCCGTCGGCCACTACCTCAAGGCCATTGCCGAAACCGGCACCGACGATACCGACACGGTGGCCGCAAAGATGAAGGAAATGCCGGTCAACGACGTCTTCGCCACGGACGGTGTCCTGCGCTCAGACGGCCGGATGGTTCATGACATGTATCTCGCACAAGTCAAAGCGCCAGCAGACTCGGAAGGCGCCTGGGACTACTACGACATCATTCGGGTGATCCCAGGCGAAGAAGCCTACGGACCACTCTCCGAAAGCACCTGCCCGACGAAGTGAACCCAAGCCTCCGGCCCGGCGCATGCTAGGCCGGAGGCAATGCCACCCGACATGCAGCATTGGGCGAAGAGGGGGAGTTTCCAGCTATGTCCATAATGATACTGGGCGTTCCCATACAGGCGCTCTTGGGCCAACTCCTGATCGGCCTGATCAATGGGGCCTTCTACGCGGTGCTCTCGCTGGGCCTCGCGGTCATTTTCGGGCTCCTCAACATCGTCAATTTCGCCCATGGCGCGCTCTATATGGTTGGCGCCTTCGCCGCCTTCTTCCTCGCGCAGTATCTCGGCATTGGCTATTGGGGCGCCCTGATTGTCGCGCCCATCCTCGTTGGCGCCTTCGGCATCCTGATCGAGCGCTATCTCCTGCGAAGGCTTGCGGGCGTGGATCACCTCTACGGCCTCCTCCTAACCTTCGGCCTCGCCCTGGTGATCGAGGGAACATTCGTTAAGTTTTTCGGCGCCTCTGGCATGCCGTTCCCGACACCCGCAGGCCTGCAAGGCGGTGTCAATCTCGGCTTTATGTTCCTGCCTTGGTATCGCGCCTGGGTCGTGGTCGCCGGGATCGCAATTTGTGTGTTCACTTGGTGGCTCTTCGAGCGGACGAAGATCGGTGCGTATCTCCGCGCAGGCACCGAGAACCCCAGCCTACTCCAGGCGTTTGGCGTGAATGTGCCACTGCTGACGACGCTCGCCTATGGCTACGGGGTCGCGCTTGCGGCTTTCGCGGGTGTGTTGGCGGCCCCAATCACCCAGGTAAACCCATTGATGGGCTCCAACCTCATCATCGTCGTCTTTGCCGTCGTCGTGATCGGTGGCATGGGATCGATCGTTGGCGCCGTAGTGACGGGGCTCTCCATGGGCGTGATCGAGGGCCTCACCCGGGTCTTTTGGCCCGAGGCATCCGCGACAGTAATCTTCGTTGTAATGGCCATCGTGCTGGTGCTGCGGCCGGCCGGGCTGTTCGGCAGAACCGCGTAAGGAGCCGCGCATGAACCGCTATCTTGCCTATGGCGCTGTCCTCGCACTCCTGATCGTAGCGCCATTCCTCGTCTATCCCGTGTTCCTGATGAAGCTTTTGTGTTTTGCGCTCTTCGCCTCTGCCTTCAATCTGATCCTCGGCTACGGCGGGTTGCTGAGCTTCGGCCATGCCGCATTCTTCGGCGGCGCAGCCTATATCACCGGACATGCGCTGAAAGTCTGGGGGCTGCCGACCGAACTTGGGATCCTCTTGGGCGCTGCCAGCGCGGGCCTGCTGGGCGTGGCTGTCGGGGCGCTCGCCATCCGGCGCCAAGGCATCTACTTCGCGATGATCACGCTCGCGCTGGCGCAGATGGTCTATTTCTTCTTCATCTCCGCCGATTTTTCCGGGGGCGAGAACGGCCTCCAGGGCGTGCCGCGCGGCAGCTTTCTCGGACTGATCGACCTGCAGAATGACATTGCTATGTATTTCTTCGTGCTGGGGATTTTTATTATCGGCTATCTGATTGTCGCTCGGGCGGTCTATTCGCCCTTCGGCCAGGTACTCCGCGCCATCCGCGACAATGAGCCGCGCGCCATATCGCTCGGCTACGATGTAGGCCGCTACAAACTCCTCGCCTTCGTGCTTTCGGCCACCCTGGCGGGCCTCGCGGGCGCAACCAAGACCGTGGTCTTCCAGCTCGCCTCCCTTACCGATGTCCACTGGCATATGTCGGGTGAGGTGGTGCTGATGACCCTACTCGGCGGGTTGGGCACAATCCCAGGACCGGCGGTGGGTGCGGCGATCATCGTGAGCTTGCAGAATTATCTCGCAACCGGCGCGCTCTCCGCCTGGGTGCCCGTGGTTATGGGAACCATATTCGTCATCTGTGTTCTCGCATTCCGTCGCGGCGTGGTTGGCGAGTTGCGCGAGCTCATGCGCAAGTCGTTCTGACGGCGGGCGAACTCCAGCGGTCCAATCGAAAGCCCCCCACCGCTTTGCCTTGCGATGGCATGCTTGTTAACCCATGCAACGGGTTAAAATCGAACGCGGATCGGTTACGGTCAATGTGAGAGGGAATCATCCGCCCTCTAACGAATGGGTGGGTGCGCGGGGTGCGATGCGCGAGTGGCAGGCATAGGCTAAGCTGCGCGTTCATTCGTGTGAGATTGGAAGAACGCCATGGTGGAGCAAGTGCCGGTCGTCGCTGCGGAGGCGGCTTCTCAGACGGACGATGCCAGAGTCGATTGGGAATCGTTACGGTCTCACAATCCGGCCGATTTCGCGAAAAGCTTTCTCAGTCTCGTCACCGCGCAGATCCCCAGGACGAGGGCAGCAATTCTAGAGCTGCATCGCCCAGGCGTTGGGCTTGAAGTTGTGGCCCAATCGCCGATGGGCCGAGACATCCCGAAAGCCGACAAGGAGATGCTGTCCCAAGCGAGCATCGTCGCGCAGGACAGGAAAGCCGCGGTCGGGAGGCTGGCGGGTAACACAGCCTTCGCAGCCCACCCTGTGCTCTATGAGGACCGGGTACAAGCCGTTCTCTCCTTGTCCGCGGACATGCCTGATCCCGCAGGAGACGTAGAAACCGTCCTGGACGAAATGCGCGCAGCGTCGGGATGGCTTCGCGCGTGGATCGCAGAAAGCGCAAGACGCGAAGCCGCACCCAGCCTTGCACGCGCCCGCGAAGCGCTCAATCTCGTGGCACGCATCCTCGAAGAAGAAGGCTTTCGGGCCGCGTCTCTGCGGGCAGTGACCGAGCTTGCATCCCTCGGGGCCTGCGACCGGGCGAGCTTCGGCGCGAAACGACCCTGGGGCGTAAAGGTTGAGGCGATTTCAAACGCCGCCCAATTCGGTGGGCGCTTGGCTATTGTCAAACGCGTGGCAGAGGCGATGAATGAGGCCATCGACCAGCGGTCCGCGATCCTCATCCCGACGCCGGAAGGCACGCCGCCGGTCGTCGACCGAGCGCATCGCACGCTGATCCAATCCGCCGATGGCGCGCATGTCCTGACACTTCCGGTTTTCCGCGATGGAAAGGTCGTCGGCGCCTTCACGTTCGAACGGATGGCGGGTGCGCCCTTCGATCAGGAGAGTATCGACCTTCTCGATGCGGCTTCCCACCTGACGGGGTCCCTGCTGGTCGAACGAAGGCTTGCAACGCGCGGCCCTCTCTCTGTCACATGGGACACGCTGCGCTCGGGCGTTCTGCAGATCTTCGGAGCCCGCCACCTTGCACTGAAACTCATCTTGATCGCACTGGTCATCGCGACAATCGTATTCTCTCAACTCAAAGCCCCCTACCGCGTGACCGCCGATGCGGTTCTGGAAGGCGAATTGCAACGAACGCTCGCAGCACCCTTTGGCGGCTTCATCGCCGATGCTCGCAGGCAAGCCGGAGATGCTGTCGCGGCAGGCGATGTGCTGGCCTTGCTTGATGATCGCGACCTGCGGCTTGAAGCGCTACAGTTGCGCTCGGAGCTGCGCGGCAGCGAGATCGTCTACGAACAAGCCCTCGGCGCGGGCGACCGGGCACAGCTCAACATCGCCAGCGCCCAAATGGACCTCAACCGCGCGAGGCTCGACTTGGTCGAGAGCCGGATCGCGCGCGCCTCGATCACCGCTCCGTTCGATGGCATTCTCGTAAGCGGCGATCTCAGCCAGGAGATCGGCACAGCGGTCGAACGCGGTGAGCCGCTCTTTCAGATCGCGCCCCTCGACGCCTACCGCGTTGTCCTCTGGACAGATCAACGCCAGATCGACGACGTCATCGGGGGGGCAGAAGGAGAGCTCGTGTTGCAGGCGCTGCCGGATGAGGCGTTTGGCCTCGAGGTGAGCCGCCTCACCCCAATCGCGGAAGTCTTTGAGGGCCGCTTGGCGTTTCGGGTCGACGCCCGCCTCCTGGATAATGCGCCAGACATCCGTCCTGGCATGCAAGGCATCGGCAAGATCGACGCAGGAGAGCGCCTCCTCATTTGGATCTGGACCCGCGGGCTGATCGATTGGACCCGCCTGCAAGCGTGGCGCGTCTTCGGCTGACATGGACCAGTCACTTTTCAGTCCGAACTGGTATCGCGTCGCAAGCCTGAAGCCTCGTTTGCGCGGTCATATCAACATCCACCGTCAGGTTCATCGCGCGCGGGTCTGGTACATCCTGGAGGACCGCCAAAACAATCGGTTCCACCGGCTCAGCGACGCGGCATACTTTCTTGTAACTCAGCTCGACGGCAACCGTAGCGTCGGGGAGGCGTGGCGGCGCTCGGAGGAACGCTTCGGCGCAGACCTGCCGAGCCAGGACAGCGTGATCTCGCTTCTGGCCCAACTCCACCGCGCCGATTTGCTGATTGGCGATGCCCTCCCCGACATCGCGGAGACCGCAATCCGAGGGCGCAAAGCGGATCGGAAGGCCCTCCTCAGCCGATATCGCAATCCCATCGCATTGCGGTTCCCGCTGGTCGATCCAGACGCGTTCCTAACCGCGACGCTACCTCTCTTTGGATGGATCTTCAGCCGGTTCGGCGCGGCGCTCTGGCTGCTCTTGGTGGTGGCCGGCGCAATCCAGGTCGCGCTGATCTGGCCAGAGCTTAGCGGCGGTGGGATCGATCAGCTCTGGACGATGCAAAATCTCCTGATCGCGATCGGCGTCTATCCCGTGATCAAGGGCATCCACGAACTCGCGCACGGATATGCCGTGAAACGCTGGGGCGGCGATGTGCCCGAAATGGGCGTGATGCTCCTGATCGGCCTGCCCGTGCCCTACGTCGATGCTTCGTCTTCGCTTGCCTTTGGATCTTGGGTGCAGCGCGCAGTGGTGAGCGGTGCCGGGATCATGGTGGAACTGGGGCTCGCCGCCGCCGCGGCACTAATATGGCCGCTGGTCGAGCCGGGACTCATGCGCGCCGTGCTCTTCAACGTCATGCTGATCGGCGGCATCTCCACCTTGCTCTTCAACGGCAACCCGCTACTGCGCTTCGATGGGTATTACGTTTTATGCGACCTTAGCGGCATCCCCAACCTTGCGACACGCGGCAACACCTATCTGGGATATCTCGTCCAGCGGTTCGGCTTCGGGCGGCCCGACGCCAAGAACCCGGTGCAGCATACGTCCGAGCGCCCCTGGTTGGTGGGCTACGCGATCACCTCATTCTTCTATCGCACCACGGTGATGCTCGCGATTGCACTCCTTGTCGCCACAAACCTCTTCTTCGTCGGCATCCTCTTGGCCTGCATGGTGGTCTGGACCACGCTCATTTGGCCCGCGCTCAAAGGACTCAACTTCGTGTTTACCGGCGCACCGCTGCGAAAGCACCGGGCGCGCTCAATCGCCGTGACGGGCGCCGCCGTCGCCGGGATCGCGGCCCTTCTCCTCGCTCTTCCGCTCCCCTTCTACACCACGACCCAGGGCATCGTCTGGATGCCGCAGGGTCGTCACGTCCGCGCGGAAACAAGCGGACAGATCACCGAAGTGCTCGCCATACCCAACATGCGAGTCGCGGCGGGCACACCGCTGATCCAACTCGACGATCCCGATCTACGCACCGAGCGGCGGGTCCAGACAGCCTGGATCGCCCAGCTTGAGGCGCGCCTGCGAAGCGCCGCGCCGACAGATCCGGCCGCCGCACGCGCGATCAACGAAGAACTGGACCGGGCCCAAGAGGAACGCGCGCGCCTCGATGACCGCATCGCAACCCTGACGGTAAAGGCGCCCGCCGACGGGATCTGGGTGGTGGCCGGGCCCGAAGACCTCATCGGCGAATATGCCGGTCAGGGCGCCCCACTCGGCCTTATTCACGAGAGCGCCGATTATACGGTCCGGGCCGTTATCCCCGAAAGCACGGTCTCGCTCGTGCGTGACGATCTGACCGGGGTTGAGGTCCGGGTCGATAATGCCATTGACCAGAGCCTGAAGGCGCGGATCGTGCGGGAAATCCCTGCAGGCAATCGGCAATTGCCGAGTCTCGCGCTCAGCCGGCAAGGTGGCGGTCCGTTCCCGCTCGACAGCGCCGCGACGCCCGAAAACGCGCTCACACTGACGCCAGTCTTCCAGTTTGAATTGGCGTTCGAGGAGATACCGCCGCCGCTCTATCCCGGCGCGCGCGCCCATATCCGCTTCGATCACGGCGCCGAGCCCGTCGCGCGCCGCCTGTGGCGCGTTGGCCGCCAGATTTTCCTGGCCCGGTTTGATGTCTGACGCTGCATCGCCCGGCCCTCAAGCGCCCGTGTTGCCGCGACCGCCCGTCGGCATGCCGAAACGCGAGAAGCTAAACGCGCTCCAGCGTTGGGTGGGTGCCTGTATCGCGCCGTTGGTCGCGGCGGGCCATCAGGTCCGAACGCTCCGCTTTGCCAAACTGCCAGGTAGAGTGCGGGCGCAAGATGGTGTTGTGTGCAGGCTCGATGACGATGCGCTCCGCGCGCGCGCGCTGGCCGAGGCAGCCCGCCTCCGTCGGCGTCGCTCCCGGCATCGGCTCGCAGACCTCTTCGCCACGATCCGCGAAGCCATTCGGCGCGAGACGGGGCTTTTGCTGAATGACCGGCAGCTAGAGGGTGCCGCCATCCTGTGGTCGGGCATGGTGGCTGAAATGGATACAGGCGAGGGCAAGACGCTCACAGCGCTTCTCGCGGCAGCCACCGCGGCTTTGACGGGACGCAATGTCCACATCATCACGGTCAACGATTACCTCGCGCGCCGAGACCACGACTTGGCGTCGCCGATCCTCCGGCGCCTGGGTGTCAGGCCAGGGCTTGTCTTGCGGGAAATGAAACCAGACGCGCGCCGCGCGGCCTATCGCGAGGCCATTGTTTTTGTGTCGAATGCCGAGGTCGCCTTCGATCACCTCCGGGACCGGAGCCGCAATCTCGAAACCGACAGCGCCTTGGTGCGACATCTTGGCCTGGGCACTGGGGCCGCACCCCTGATCAGCCGCCTCGATATGGCCATTGTGGATGAAGCCGACAGCGTCCTGATAGACGAGGCGCGGATCCCGCTCCTGCTCTCGGCTGAACAGGAGAGTATCTTCAACGCGGCGCTCTGCCAGGTCGCACTCAACTTCGCCGAATCTCTGGACCAAGACGCGGATTTCACCATCAGTGCCGGAACGCGGAATGTGGAGGTCGATCCGGATGTTGTGGAGCGCTTCCTGGGGGAAGCTCCACCCGATATCGCTGAGAGCTACTGGTCTTCCGCCCTCTTCCGGGAAGAGCTCTTGCGCAACGCCCTCCTCGCGCTCCACCATTTTAAGCCGGACAGGGATTACCTTATCGAAGGCGGCAAGGTCATCTTGATCGATCCGTCCACAGGCCGGGTGCATAAGGATCGCCGACTGTCTCACGGCCTGCATCAGATGATTGAGGTCAAGGAGGCTGCCGAAGTATCGCCTGACACCGCACCCATGGGACGTCTGACCTACCAGGCATTCTTTCGCCGGTATCAAAGCTGCTGCGGCCTCACAGGCACAGTGGCTGAGGTCTCAGGCGAGCTGTGGCGGGTCTACGGGCTCAGAACCGCGCGCATCCGAACGGACCGGCCCTCTCAGCGGCAAATGACACCGCCGAAGGTAAGTGCGTCTCGCCAGGAACAAGAGACAGCCCTGGTCGCGCGCGTGGCCGAACTCCATACGCGGGATGGCGCCGTGCTCATCGGGACCCGCAGTGTCCAAGCCTCGGAACGGCTCTCTGCCGCATTGCGTGCAGCCGGTCTTGCGCACGAGGTCCTGAATGCACGGGCCGAAGCCCGAGAGGCGCGGATTATCGCAGAGGCCGGGCGGGCGGGTCAGATCACCGTCGCCACCAATATGGCTGGGCGAGGTGTCGATATCCGGCCGAATGCGGATGTGCTTTCCGAAGGCGGGCTGACGGTGATCCTGACGGAATTCTACGATGCCCGCCGTATCGACCGTCAGATGCAGGGGCGAACGGCCCGGCGCGGCGATCCGGGCCGGTGCGAGGCGTGGCTATCTTTGGAAGACCCAATCCTGGCGGAAGCTGCTCTCCTGCCAGGGCCACTGCTTGCAGGCGCGGTCGATGTGGCCCGGCGCCTGCCCATCCTGCGCTATCCGCTCCTCAAGGCGGCGCAGAAGCGTTTGGAGCATCGGCATCGATCCTTGCGGTGGCGTTTGTTCCTCGCCGAGGCGCGCCTGGACGATTTGCTCGCCGTTGCGGGTCCTAGGGAGTGAAACGCGCACCGGTAAGACTTCTGTAAGCCTCAGGGTTCTAGAGCCCAACAGTGATTGACGAAGCCGCATGGATCAGAGCATGGAGAGGCGGCACTAGGGAATGGGGATGCGCAGATGACGAAGCAATTGATGATCTACGAGAGTGTCGTGCCGATTTCGATCGCACGCCACAAGGATACGTCGGTGAAAACCGGACTGACCTTCGAGTTCGCCGAGGATCTCAATGCCGTACCGCTTCTTGCATCGGAATTCGCGGCGGCGAGTGGCACATTTCCAATCGTCTTCACTTCCGCCGATCCGCCGATGCCGCTCGCTGTCCTTGGGCTTCGGGACCAGCAAAATCTCTTCGTGGACGAAGACAAGTCATGGTCCGGTCGCTACACCCCCAATTTCCTGCGCCAGTATCCCTTCGTGTTTGCCAAGTCGAATGACGGGGAACGCCTCACTTTGTGCATCGACGACGCCTATGAGGGCGTGAACGCAGAAGGCAGAGGCGAACGCCTCTTCGACAGCGAAGGCGAGCGCACTCAGTATCTGCGAAATATCCTGGAGTTCGCTCAGGCCTACCAACAGGATTTCGCCGTGACCGAGGCATTCTGTAAACGCCTCGCAGAGCACAAGCTCTTCGACCCTATGCAGGCCCAGGTCCTTGTGGGCACCGAAATGGTGACACTGCAAGGCTTCATGGCGGTTTCCAAGGACAAGCTGAAACAGCTCGACGATGAAGAAGTCCTGTCGCTATTCCGCATCGACGGGCTGGAGCTGATTTACCGCCATATCGCTTCACTCGGCCTGTTCCCATCGCTTGCAGACCGCATCAGCCAGAACGCACCAGGACCGGCCAAGGACGACAGCGCGGGGAAGAGCGAAAGCGCAGCGAGCGCGTCCGAACCCGCCGACGGGCCCGACGACAAGGCCCCGCTGCATTGAGCCTCCGCAATGCGTAGCTTGCTGCGGGGCGCCATGGGGTCTGACAAAACGAGACCAGGACCGACCCGCAGATACGGCGCCGGGTGCGGTCTCAGTGAGCGCCAGAAAGCGGCGACACTCGCTTCGGGCGTCTTCCTAGCAGCCCTGAGCGTCCCGGCAGCTCATGCTCTCGCCATTGAGTTTGACTGCATCGTCAAACCAAGCATCGTCGTGAGCCTGGGCAGCCCAGTTGCCGGGATCTTGGCGGAAGTGCCGGTTGTCCGCGGGCAGCGGATCGATAAGGGCGAGATCGTCGCGCGGCTGGAAGACAGTGTTCAGGCCGCTGTGGTGGAGTCTCAAAAACTGCGCGCTGAGGACGAAACCGCACTCCTCGCCCAGCGCGCGCGGCTGGCACTGGCAGAAGCCCAGATGTCGCGGGCGGAGGAACTGCTCGACCGCGGCACGGTCTCGCAGCAGGCCTATGACGAGGCCTTGGCCGAGCTTGAGGTGAACCGCGCCGAGATCGCGCGTCTTGAGATGGGGCGCCAACTAGCGGAGACCGAACTGCACCAGGCCGAAGCCGCCCTCGCCCTGCGCCATATCGAGAGCCCCATGGATGCGCTCATTGTCGACCGGACGCTGGCGCCCGGCGAACTTGTCAGTCAGGACGACCATATTCTGCGGATGGCAAAGCTCGATCCGCTCCATGTCGAGGTGTTTGTCCCGACGCAGTATTTCGACGCGCTGACACCGGGGCTCAAAGTCGCCATCACGCTTCGCCAGCCTGCAACAACGATTGAGAGCGAAGTGAGCGTGGTAGACAGGGTCTTCGATGCTTCATCCGATACGTTGCGCATCCGAATGGATCTGGAAAACCCCGATTGGTTGATCCCTGCGGGTCAGCGTTGCACCGTGAGCCTCGATCTCGGCACGAGCCCAGACGGGTAAACGCTTGCTGCTGCCTCCCGGCCCAATCCCCCGGGAGTGATTATAGCGCGCCGCGCGTCCCGCGGGCATGAAACATAAACCCGAGGAAATTGAGCAGGATCTGCGCTGCGAGGATCGCGGTGCTTCCCGTCCGGTCATAGTCCGGCGCCACCTCGACCAGGTCGAGCCCCACAACATCATGCCGCTGCGCCAAGGCCTGCAGCATCTCCAAAACCTCGTAGTAGAGAAATCCGCCATGGCTTGGGGTGCCGGTCCCGGGCGCGATTGAGGGGCAAAACGCGTCGATATCGAGCGTGAGATAAACGCGTGCGCCAACAGGGATCCTGTCGATAACAGCCGCGGGCCCGATGCGCCGCATCTGGCGTACCGAAAGGATATCGGACCCCATCGCGCGCGCCGCCTCATATCCCTCCCGCGCGGTGGAGGAAACGTTGCGAATACCAACTTGCGTGAGCCCGGAGACAAACGGCTTTTCTGCCGCCCGCCGCATCGGGTTTCCATGCCCGTTCCGGACGCCATGGCGCTCGTCGACGAAATCGAGATGCGCATCGATCTGCAGAATATGAACATCCCCCTGCCCAGAAAAAGCCTCGATACAGGGAATGTTCACCGAATGATCGCCACCGATCACCACAGGCAATGCGCCTGCGGCAAGGATCGCTTCGACGGCAGAGCGTATATTAGCGTGGCTGCTCGCCGTATCGGTATGGACGATATCGGCGTCTCCCAGATCGACGATACGCGTCTGCGAGGTGAGATAGACGCAATCGTCTTCATGGTCATAAGCCCCGGCATGGCCAAAGGAAAAAAGCGTCGAGGCCTCCCGAACCGCTCTGGGCCCAAACCGGGCGCCTGCGCGAAACTGAGTGCCGGCGTCGAAGGGCGCGCCAAGGACCGCGACGTCAGCGTCGATCTTGGTCCAATCCTGCAGATAGGGCCGCTTGCCGAATGTGGGGATCCCGACGAAGGGGAGGTTGAGCGGTCCTTGGTCGTATCCATGCGCCATGCCCGTGTTTGGACCGCAACCCGGTGCCTCCGCAAGGCAAGAAGCGCCTCAGGATCGGCCAAAGAACCAAGCAAGAATCAAGGGGATCATGGCTCTCAACCGCTAAGTTGACCCTGATCAACGCGACTCAGCCGCTTTGCGCCTAACGCTGAAAGGCTCTCCTAGGGCCACGTGCTTCAAGAGGAGATTTATGCGCTATGCGCCTCACCGTCAGAACCGACCTCGCGCTTCGTGCACTTATGTGCTGTGCAGCCAACCCTTCGGTCGCGCTGCGGAAGGCGGATATTGCGCGGATCTGCAACTCATCGGAGAACCACCTCGCGCAGATTGTCAGCACGCTAAGCGCTGAGGGCTATTTGAACACCCTCCGCGGTCGGAATGGCGGTGTCAGCCTTGGGCGTCCGGCCGACGAAATCCATGTCGGAAGCGTTTGTCGGTTCCTCGAACAAGCCGTGCCACTTGTCGAGTGCTTCGATGAAGCGCGCAACACCTGCCCTTTGAAGGAACACTGCCGACTGAAACCGGCTTTGAAGAATGCGCTCTCAGCCTTTTACGACGCTCTGGACGACGTTACCCTCGCTGACCTCATGGAAGAGAACACTGAGCTGAATTCTGCTTTGACGATGTCAGGATCCGGACCAAGAGCCATCGGATCGAATTCGAAGATGGAGTCGTCGTACGAATGCGACACGGCCTGAGACAAACTGCCAAACGGCCCAGTCCACTCCCTTCCATCTGAACTCTCAGAAGCGCCCTTTAACTGTCGCCATATCGCAATGCAAAGTTTCGCAGGATCTGGGCGGGCGCCCATACATCGGCAGCCTGACACTTCTCGATCAGATCAGCCGCATCTTCCGGCGGGAAATACCCCTTGTCTCGATATACTTCGATGCGAAGCTTGAAAGCATCTGCATCCGCCTCGGGGTGAAACTGCGTCGCATAGACGTTTTGCCCAAAGCGTATCATTTGAAAGGGACAGGTCGGTGATGCGACCAAATGCTGGCAGCCCGAAGGCAAAGCCTGCAACGCCTCCTTATGACCGACAAAGGCAGCGAATGCGTCCGGCAACCCCTCGAGCATCGGATCGGCCTGACCATCCTCGGTGCGTTCGCACCAGGCTGAACCCACGGTTTCGCCATAATTCTCTTTGTTCACCACCCCGCCCAGGTGGTGGGCCAGGATGCCGATCCCGTAGCAGCAGCCGAGGAACGGAACATCCCGCTCAGTGATCTGCGGCATGAGCGAAAGCATCGCGGCCTCCATCCGCGCTTCGAGCGGTGTCTTGATCTCATCCGCATCGCTCACACAGCCTGGACCGCCGCCTACGATCACGCCAGCATACCGCGCGAGATCGAGGTTCTCAGGAAGATCATCCCGCTCCAATCGGATCCGGTGCGCGCGTTCTGGTTCGATCCCGCTTTTTCCCAGTATTGCAGAGAATTCATCGTCCGAGACTTCCGCCTCGGGTCGGAGTTGCAGGATCAAAAATGGTTTCATTCACCGCTCCGGTTTCCCAATCGGTGCTTGCGCCAGACAGGTGCAAACGTCAACGCTGCAAAGAATAACGAACGGTACACAAGCTAACTATCAACCCACGACACACCCTCCCCCCGGCTCTACGAAAGAAGTCCCCCAGAAATCGACGAATAGATAGATATTCGAATTACATTTGCCGTTCCGTCATCGCGCAATCTCTATTATACCGCCCGCAATGTCCCAGAACCCGCCCAATCTTCGCCCGGACCTCGCGCCCGCAGCTGTCTTGCAAGAGACTGCGGCTCAGCGGCGGTCCCGTTCAGGCCAGCCGCGGATCGGTATGGTGTCGTTGGGATGCCCCAAGGCACTGGTCGATAGCGAGCGGATCCTCACGCGGCTTCGGGCAGAAGGCTACGCAATCTCCCCGGATTACGACGGCGCTGACGCGGTCATCGTCAATACATGCGGGTTTCTCGACAGCGCCAAAGCGGAAAGCCTTGAGGCGATCGGCGAGGCACTGAACGAGAACGGCCGCGTCGTCGTCACTGGCTGCCTCGGCGCCGAGGAGGCGTATATTCGCGGCACCCATCCCAGCGTTCTTGCTGTCACGGGCCCGCATCAATACGAGGCGGTTCTGGACGCCATACACGCGGCAGTCCCGCCCGTGCCAGATCCGTTCATTGATCTCTTGCCGGCAACTGGGGTCCGCCTGACACCCCAACATTACAGCTATCTCAAAATTTCAGAGGGCTGTAACCACAAGTGCAAGTTCTGCATCATACCGGATATGCGGGGCAAGCTTGTGTCTCGCCCTGTCCATGCCGTGCTCCGTGAGGCGGAGAAGCTTGTGGCGTCCGGGGTGCAGGAACTCTTGGTGATCAGCCAGGACACATCGGCATACGGGCTGGATCGTCACCATTTCCATCATCCTTGGAAGGGCCGTGACGTCCGGACGCATCTGACCGATCTCGCCCGCGAACTCGGCGGGCTCGGCGCCTGGGTGCGACTGCACTACGTCTACCCCTATCCACATGTGCGCGACCTCATTCCACTGATGGCCGACGGGGTTATTCTCCCCTATCTCGACATCCCATTTCAGCACAGTCATCCAGCGATCCTGAAAAGGATGGCGCGTCCGGCAAAAAGTGCCGACACCCTGGCCGAAATTGCAAACTGGCGCACGGCCTGTCCCGATATCTCTCTGCGATCCACCTTCATTGTCGGTTTCCCTGGCGAAACCGAGGAAGAGTTCCAGCACCTGCTCGATTGGCTCGATGAAGCGCGGCTCGATCACGTCGGCTGCTTCCAATACGAGAATGTGGCAGGCGCGCGCGCAAACGCATTGCCTGATCATGTCCCGCCCGAGGTCAAGCAAGAGCGGTGGGAGCGCTTTATGGAACGGGCACAGGCGATCAGCGAGGCGAAATTGGCCGCCAAGATCGGCCGGACGATCGAGGTTATCGTTGACGAGGTCGATGAAGATGGCGCCACATGCCGCAGCAAGGCAGATGCGCCCGAGATCGATGGCAACGTGTTCATCGACGATGATTTCGAAACGCTTAGCGCCGGGGATATCGTGTCCGTGATCGTCGAGGAAGCGTCCGACTATGATCTTTGGGCACGCCTCGCCTCCAGAAGGTCTACCGCAACGGAGGCCTATGAAGAGGCCGGGGCTCCGCGCAAACGATCGGCCATTTGAATAAGCGTCTGCGCCTCCCACATCTCAAGTCGAACAGAAGCCTCCGCTGCGTTCTCCGCAAAGCCATTCGCGTCCTTCAGAGCGCATGGGTCCATCGCACGCCCCTTGAGGCGCTCCACTTCGAAAGCATGGAGCTGCTTGAGGCCAATGCGCCTGACCCGGCGGGAGATCTTGCCTTCACGTTCCGATGAAATCTTGTCGCGGATAGTGTCGGCCAACCGGCTGAGCCGCTTCGCGTGAGCCCCGTCTTCGAGGGAATCGCTCTCATCAAGCAGCGCCCACCCCGCATCCCACATCGCCTCCTTGACCCGGTCCTGAGCCTCGGCAAGGGCAATGCGGGCCACCTGATTGCGAAAGACCGGCATTCGGTTCGTTCGCGCGTCACAAACAAGCCCGGCATCGGCGAGCGCAGATCCAATCTTGGGATCTTCAAACAATGCCGGTGGAAAGACGAAGATAAAGTCGAACGCGAAAACAGCTTCTGCTTGTGCGTCATTTGGATTGGGTTGGGTCAAGGTCAGGCCTCCTCAACGTCCCTGTTAGGCGTAGCGTCTCAGCCTGGCATGAGGAGTTGAAGAAACGGTTTCTGATCCGAAAAAAGTGTGGCTTCGCAGGGCGCTAGTCAGCCGCGAGTAAGATACTTCTGCTCAAGATAGGTCAGAAGCGGCCCCTCCGAGGGCATCTGGCCACACGCTTCGGCGATGAGGTCCGCACCAGGCTTCACCCGGCCCGGCAAGTGAATACGCTGTTTCAACCAATCCAAAACAGCGCCAAGTTCACCCGCCGAAAGTTGCTGATCGAGGTCTGGCAGGTCACGTCGTAAAGCCGCGTGAAGTTCACCGGCATAGATGTTGCCAAGGGCATAGGTCGGGAAATACCCAAACAGTCCCGCCGACCAATGGACGTCCTGCATGCAACCGCTTTTGGCGTCCGGCACTTCGAGACCGAAATCCGCCAAGAAGCGCGCATTCCACGCATCGGGCAAATCGCCGACATCAAGCGCTCCGGCGATGAGCTCGCGTTCCAGATCGAAGCGCATCATAATGTGCAGATTGTAGTGGATTTCATCAGCATCGGTGCGAATGAAACCGGGGCGGACCGTGTTGACGATCTCGAAAAGCTCGTCCGCCGACCGAGCACCCGTCGCGCCGAACGTCTCAGTGAGCACGGGATAAAGCCATGCGCAGAACGCCCGGCTCCGGCCAAGCTGGTTCTCAAACAGCCTCGATTGCGATTCGTGGACACCCATCGAGGCATATACGTCGGCGGGCAAAAGGCGGCGCTCCGGGTCGAGCGTCTGCTCATAGACTGCGTGACCGACCTCATGCAGCGTTGAGAAAAGACATTCCTGAGGATCGGCCGCATCGATGCGCGTGGTGATCCGGACGTCGCCGCCGGTCCCGGAGCTTGAGGGATGAGCGGCCTGGTCCAGACGGCCAGCGTCCCAATCGTATCCGAAAATCCCACCCACGCGCCTCGCGAGCGCGAGCTGCGCCTCGGGAGGGAAATCACCGTCGAACGCGACTGGCACGCGCGTATCGTCCAAGATGCGCCGCCGCAGGCCCACAAGACCCGACCGCAGCTTGCAAAAGACCTGGTCGATTTTCTCTGCCTTTGCCCCGGGCTCAAAATCGTCAAGGAGCGCGTCGTATCGCGTCTGCTCCTCGGTCCGCAGCGCATCGGCTTCCTCTTGCTTAAGCGCCAGAAGCTTTTTCAGTTCGGGCAAGAACGCAGCAAGGTCAGAGTCAGGCCGCGCGGCCTCCCAGACCATCTGCGTATGCGCAGACTGTCGCGCCAGAGTCTCAGCGAGCGCGCTTGGGAGGCGTATCGCGCGGCGGTGCGTCCGCAATGCCTCCGCGACATGAGCCTTTTGCCGTGCATCGAGATGAGTCTGCGCGGCCGCCTCGGCCCAGTCCTCGATCCTTGGGTCGCACAGGAGCAGGTGCTGAGCTGAGGCGACCGCGCCCACTTCCTCAACCCGGAGCGCAGCGCCCTTGGTGGGCATCTGGGTCTCCTGATCCCAATTGAGCAGACCCAGGACCTGTTCCAGAGCAGCTTTACGCCGAAAATGATCCATCAGCGCGGTGTAAGATGATGAAGGTGACAAGGAAGGATACTCCAAACGCATTTTTTCAAATCGCACCGAAGCGGCGTGGCGCGATCTTGCCGGGAGGGCAATTGCAGATGCCTGGCCCCCGATTAACCCCGCGCCAACCAGCCAAAGTGCATGTCTTCATCATGGCACAAACGTCCGCAACCGCAAACCACATCCCCCTGAACGCCCTGCCCCGGACGGAGGATGGCCAGATCGAGTGGCTGCGCCTCGTTCGATCCGCACGTGTCGGCCCCGCCACTTTTATGCGTCTCATCCGCACCCATGGTTCTGCCAGCGCCGCTTTGGAGGCCCTGCCGGATGTCGCCGCAGCAGCAGGGGTGAGAGCTTACAGACCCGCGCCGCGAAACCAGATCGAAGCCGAGTGGGAGAAAGCTGTCGCGCTCGGCGCAACACCGCTGCTCCTTGGTGCAGAAGACTATCCGCCGCTTCTGGCCACGATTTCGGACGCACCGCCGTTTATGTGGGGGCTTGGAGACGTCGCGCACTGCAAACGGTCACAGGTCGCACTGGTCGGTGCACGCAACGCATCCGCCATCGGTTGCCGGATGGCGGCGCGCTTGGGCGGCGATCTGGGAAAGCTAGGGTTCGGCGTCGTCTCCGGTCTCGCCCGTGGCATCGATGCCGCGGCCCATAAGGCGGCGCTCAAGACAGGCACCATCGCGGTGCAGGCGGGCGGGGTGGACACGATCTATCCTCCGGGCAATGCCGCCCTCGCCAGCGAGATCGCCGAGCATGGACTGCGGCTCAGTGAGATGCCGATCGGCCATAACCCGCGAGCGCAGGACTTTCCGCGCCGCAACCGCATCATTTCCGGGATCGCTCATGGCGTCGTTGTGATCGAAGGCGCGATGCGGTCAGGCAGCTTGATCACCGCCCGAAACGCCCTCGATCAGGGGCGCGACGTAATGGCCGTGCCGGGCAGTCCGCTTGATCCCAGAGCTGGCGGTTGCAATGCACTGATCCGCGATGGGGCCACATTGGTCAGGTCCGCAGAAGATGTGGCCGAAGCGCTTGGCGGTGCGCCAGGCCCTATCTCTCAATCCGAGCCAGCGCTGGACGCGCCAGTGTCATCGCCAACAGGGACACGAGAATCGGGCAAGGAACCTCGGCTGCGTCAATCCGACCAGGCGGCGTCGAAACCCCAGGAAGCGCCATCCAGTATCAGCGAAAGTGCATCAGGGCCCGCAAGTGATACAATCCTAGAGCGGCTCGGCCCCGTGCCGATTTCGGAAGATCTGCTCGCGCGCGACCTCGGTATGAGCGCGGGACACCTCGCCGTCGCATTGACCGACCTGGAATTGATGGGACAGATCCGGCGCCATCCTGGAGGTCAGGTCAGCCTCGGCTAAGCCTTCGTGCCGGGAAAGCACAAAAGCGCCATCCTCACTCAATAATACCTCAGGCTTTCTCTACAACCGGAGGAATTCGGCCCGCAGAGAACGGATCCGCGGCAAACCAGCCACCAAAAAGAGCGCCCTCAGCCAAACAGTCGGAAAGGCCAGCCCGAGACCTTTCTCAAGAAAGGAGAAAGCCGCCTACGAAACCGCAGGCGGCGGAGCACCTCTATGCCGCATTCCATAGGGCTCAGCTCTATGGAACGCACAGCGGGTGCGCTTGTCGTTGACATCGCGCAATGCTGTTACGCCACATCCAGCAGCAACCTCTACCGAACGGTGGCGAGCTTCTCGCGTGTGTCGTCGCGGCGGGCGGCTCCCGCCCGCCGGAGGATCACATTGACCTTCACTCGCGATCCATTTCAGAGACCGCGCCTCAGCGCCAACGCAGATGTGGTGATACCCGTTCTCAGCTCTGAGCCTTGCGCCGACGGCCAAGCAGGCCGATTGCGCCAAGGCCACCGATGAGCAGCGGAAGCGAGGCGGGCAGAGGAACCGGCGACGGGCCGCCCTTGCCACCTTTACCGCCCTTGCCACCATGACCGCCACCACGGCGATCGTCTTTGCCGTCCTTGAACTTGCGGAACAAGAAAGAGAATTTGGAATCGCGGCTCAGCCTCTTGGCGACTTTCTTGCCGAACTTGCCATCGCCGAACTTGAAATCTGACTTCTTGTCAAAGGTATACTTGATGAGCTTTATCGTGCGTTTCTTTCCTGGGCGGACATCGGACTTTTTACCGAAACCATCGAACTTCTCGAATTTCGGACCTGACCCAAAACCGCCGAAGGTGGTCGCATTAGCACCAAGCGGTGCTGCCGAAACGGCTGCCGCAAGCAGCGTGACCGAAAGAATTGTTTTCATTCGCATGCTGGATCTGTCCCTCCTAAATCCAGAAAACCTGAAGGGGCCCCCAAGCCCCCGGAGCGGGCGCAGCTTTCGTTCGCACCGCTGGTGGTTTTGTAACCTCACCGCACCGCCCGACAAAGGAGTTGATGAACAAATGGTAAACAACCCGACTGGGGATCGTTTTCGGCATGCAAACCGCTGTCCGCGCCTCTTCAACCGCCGCGAGAAAGAGGCACTCAAATGCGCTAGCGCGCCCCTCGCCGCGCCCGCTGCAATCGACACTCTCGGCGGAACCGGACACGGCGCCTGTTGACAAGGCCTATGGCTGTACTCATCTAACCGCTTGGAACCTGCCAAAAAATCGGGCAGGCGGGAGATTTTCATGGCTGTAGTCGTTGTCGAATCGCCTGCGAAGGCGAAGACAATCAACAAATATCTCGGATCCGACTACACGGTCTTGGCGTCGTATGGCCATGTTCGCGATCTGCCGCCCAAGGATGGATCGGTCGATCCAGAGCAGGATTTCGAGATGAAATGGGAGGTGGCTTCGGACAGCCAAAAGCATGTCCGCGCCATCGCAGAGGCCCTAAAGGACGACGGCACGCTGATCCTCGCAACCGACCCCGACCGGGAAGGCGAGGCGATTTCCTGGCATCTCTTGGAGGCGCTGACAAAACGGCGCGCGGTGAAGAAGGACACCGAAATCGCCCGCGTCGTGTTCAACGCGATCACGAAATCCGCTGTCACAGAAGCGATGAAGTCGCCCCGCGCGATCGATATGGAACTCGTCGAGGCCTACCTGGCGCGCCGGGCTCTCGATTACCTTGTGGGCTTCAAGCTCTCGCCCGTGCTCTGGCGCAAGCTCCCAGGAGCCAAATCCGCCGGCCGGGTGCAGTCTGTCACGTTGCGCCTGATCGTCGAGCGCGAGATGGAGATCGAGGCGTTCCGGGCGCGGGAATACTGGAGCGTCAAGGCGACGCTCGAGACGCCCAAGGGAGATCAGTTCGAAGCGCGGCTCGTTTCGCTCGATGGCAAGAAACTCGACAAATTCGACCTCGCGGATGAGACAGCCGCCCGCGCAGCCGTCGAGAAAATCTCATCGCGCGACCTGAGCGTGACATCCGTGGAGGCCAAGCCCGCCACGCGCAATCCAGCCGCACCGTTCATGACCTCCACGCTTCAGCAGGAGGCGAGCCGGAAATTTGGGTTTGGCGCCCGACAAACCATGTCGACCGCACAACGGCTCTACGAGGCGGGGTATATCACCTATATGCGGACCGACGGGATCGATATGGCGCCGGAGGCCGTGATGGCGGCGCGCGATGCGATCCGCGACCGCTATGGCGAGGCTTACCTCCCCAAAAGCCCGCGGATGTACAAGAACAAGGCGAAGAACGCCCAGGAAGCTCATGAGTGCATTCGCCCCACGGATATGAGCCGCGCACCCGATGCGCTAGGCCGTGTCGAGCAGGATCAAGCCAAGCTCTACGACCTGATCTGGAAACGCTCCATCGCCTCCCAAATGGAAGCCGCCCGCTTCGAGCGCACCACAGTGGAAATCGGCAGCGCAGACAGCGCAGTCGGCCTGCGCGCCACCGGCCGCGTGGTGACCTTCGATGGCTTCCTCAAGGTCTATTTCGAGGGCCGCGATGACGTGGATCTCGACGCTGAATCCGAGGAAGATCGCCGTCTGCCACCCATCGCGAAGGGTGACAGCACCAAGCAGCAGGCGGTGATCCCGGAGCAGCATTTCACCCAGCCGCCGCCACGCTACACAGAAGCCACCCTGGTCAAGCGCATGGAGGAGCTTGGCATCGGTCGCCCCTCGACCTACGCGTCGATTGTATCGACGATCCAGGAGCGCGCCTATGTGCGCAAAGAAAAGAACCGGCTGTTCCCGGAGGATAAAGGGCGCCTCGTCACGGCGTTTCTCGAGAATTACTTCGGGCGCTACCTCGACTATAATTTCACGGCCGATCTTGAAGAGAATCTCGACCGTGTCACCACCGGCGAAGAGGATTACAAGCGCCTATTAGCGGAATTCTGGAGAGAATTCTCAGCGGCCCTCGGCGCGACAGAAGGTCTGCGGATCACAGAAGTCCTGGAAAAGATCAACGAGGTCCTGGAGCCTCATCTCTTTCCCGTCACGGCGGAGGATCCCGAGCCACGCTGCTGCAAGGCCTGCGGCACAGGGCGCTTGAGCATGCGTACCGCGCGCTCGGGTGGCGCCTTCATCGGCTGCTCGAACTACCCCGAATGCCGCTATACACGCCCGCTGGCGGGCGATAACCTCGGCGACGAGGATCTGGCAGGGCCGGATGGCAAGATCCTGGGATACAATGATGTCGGTGACAAAGTCGCGTTGCGCCGTGGCCCCTACGGTCTCTATGTGCAGCTCGGCGAACAGACCGAGGAGACGCCGAAGCCAAAACGGGCATCGTTGCCAAAGGGCATGGATACCGAAACGCTCGATCTCGCGCGCGCCCTGGAGCTCCTCGCCCTACCCCGTTTGATCGGCACGCACCCAGAGGACGGCGCAAAGATCGAGGCGGCGATCGGGCGCTTTGGCCCCTATGTCAAACACAACAAAACCTACGCCAGTCTCAAAGATCCCGAGGACGTCCTGACGATTGGCATGAACCGGGCCGTGGAGCTGCTGGCGCAAAAGGCGGCACGCGGCGGCGGGCGCGCCCAGCCGAAGCCCCTGCGCGAGCTTGGCGAACACCCCGATGGCGGCGTGATCGGCGTCTTCGAGGGCCGCTATGGTCCTTACGTGAAGTGGGAGAAGACCAACGCGACCCTGCCCGAAACGATAGAAAAGGACACGGTCACCCTCGAACAGGCCGTTGAACTGATCAACGCCAAGAAGCCAAAGAAGAAAGCCGCGCCGAAGAAAACCGCTGCGAAGAAGTCTTCATCGAAAAAGACCGCCGCGAAAAAGACGGCGAAAAAGACGACAACGGCGAAGAAGAAGCCCGCCGCCGAGCCGGACGACGAACTGCTAGAACCGCAAGACAGCGCGGCGGATGGCTCGAAGACAGCCGCCGAGTAAGACGGTCAGACGTCAGATCTCGGCTTGGCCCAACCCAGAGTGCGGCAAAGCGTGGGCGTTCCGGCGTTAGTCTTCCGCTGCCGCTTGCGTATAAGCGGGCCGCACGATCATCTCCCCCAGTTTGCGCGTGCGAGCCCCCTCACCGCATGCTACGCAGTCCCATGAGCCGTGTGCCAACCCCCGACGAAATCCTAGCCTTCATCCGTGAGAATCCCGGCCGCTCAGGAAAACGGGAGCTTGCGCGCGCTTTCGGCCTGAAAGGTGCGGCAAAAGTCGAGCTCAAGCAGCTCCTCACCAGCATGACCCGAGAGGGCCTGATTGCAAAAAAGCGTTCCCGGCTCAGGCCTGCAGGTGAGCTGCCGCCTGTTCTCGTGCTGAGATCGACCGGTCCGGACGCGTCGGGCGATATTTGGGCCGAACCGAGCGAATGGGACGGTCCAGAACCGCCGCCGCAGATCCTGGTGATGAGCCGCGAGGATGACCCGAGCCTCGGCGCCGGCGACCGCTTCCTCGGGCGCCTCATGCGCAGCGAAGACCCCGAAGTCCCCCTGGCCGCCAAGGTCATGCGCAGGATCGGGATGGGGCCGCGCCGGGTGATTGGCATCTTTCACAGCACCTCCGAGGGCGGCCGGATTGCCGCCATAGACAAACGCACCACGCGCGATTGGTTGGTGCCTCCAGGTCAAACGGCAGGAGCAAAGGATGGTGAACTGGTCGAGGCTGAGCAATCCGGCCCGTCCCGTGCGCATTTGGGCCCGCGCGCCCGGATCATCGAACGCCTGGGCGATCCGGGCGCACCTCGGTCCGTTTCGCTGATTGCCATCCATGAGCACGGGATTCCCGACACGTTTCCAAACGCAGCCCTCGCGGAGGCTGAGGCCGCCCAACCCACCGGCCTCGCGGATCGCGAGGACCTGAGGGCTCTTCCGCTCGTCACCATCGATCCCGAGGATGCCCGAGACCATGACGATGCGGTCTGTGCCGCTCCCGATGAAGACCCAGAGAACCCCGGTGGCTTTGTGGTCTGGGTCGCGATCGCCGATGTCGCGCACTATGTGCGACCGGGCTCCGCCCTGGACCGGGAGGCGCTGCGCCGGGGCAACACCACCTATTTCCCCGACCGTGTTGTGCCGATGCTGCCGGAGGCATTGTCAGCCGATCTCTGCTCGCTGCGCAGCGGCGTCGAGCGGCCCTGCCTCGCGGTCCGGATGCAGCTCGATGCCCAGGGCCGAAAGATCGCGCACCGGTTCACGAGCGGCTTGATGCGCTCGCCCGCAAGTCTCACCTACGAACAGGTTCAGGCTGCCGTGGACGGCACCCCCGATGAAGTCACCGCCCCGCTCACGGAAAGTGTAATCGCGCCGCTTTGGTCGGCGTGGACGGCGGCGCGCAAGGCGCGGGAGGCACGCGCGCCCCTGGATCTCGATTTGCCCGAGCGACGGATCGAGCTGTCTGAAGACGGCGAAGTGCGGGCCGTTGCGTTCCGGGCGCGGCTGAACGCACACCGGGTGATCGAGGATTTCATGATCCTCGCAAATGTCTGCGCCGCCGAAACGCTGGAGGCTAAGCAGGCCCGCCTTCTCTATCGCGTGCATGAGGAGCCCAGCCCGGAGAAGCTCGACGCGTTGCGCGAGACCGCGGAAAGCGTGGGGCTCACACTTGCCAAAGGGCAAGTTCTCAAGACCGCACAACTCAACCGCCTGCTCGATGGCGTGGCCGGGACAGAACATGCGGAAATGATCAACATGAGCGTCCTGCGCTCGATGACCCAAGCATACTATGCCCCGGAGAATTTCGGGCATTTCGGCCTCAACCTGCCCCGTTATGGCCATTTCACGTCCCCGATCCGACGTTATGCCGACCTTATCGTGCATCGCGCTTTGGTCCGGGCGCATGGCTGGGGATCGGATGGCTTGAGCCCGGAAGAGGGGGAAAATCTCACCGAAACCGCCGAGCATATTTCAATGACCGAACGTCGGTCGATGATGGCCGAACGCGACACGACCGACCGCTACCTCGCCGCCTACCTGGCAGATCGGATCGGAAACGAGTTTTCCGGCAAAGTGGCCGGCGTGGCCCGGTTTGGGCTGTTCATCCGCCTGGATGAAACCGCGGCGGATGGCCTCGTCCCGATCTCCGCGATTGGCAACGAATACTATCACTACGATGCCGACGCGCAGACCATAACGGGAGAAACCTCCCGTCGCGTGATTGGTCTGGGGCAACGCGTTGTTGTCCGCCTGTCGGAAGCCGCGCCCGTGACCGGCGGGCTGCTGTTTGAGCTTCTCGAGATCGAAGGCCGAGCCGTGCCCATGGCGCCCCGCCGCAAACGCGGGATGCCCCCGCGCCGCGGGCTGAGCCGGTCCCGATCCCGAAAGGGCCGCAAGAAAAGCGCCTGATTCAGCCCAACTATGTGGCGACGCCCGACTGCGGGATGCGCGACGAAAGCCGACGCTTCTTTTGTCCCCAGCCGCGAAGGGGCGTTTCCCAAGCGACACAGGTTTTGCTTATGGTGCTTATGGCGCTCTGCGAACAGTGTCAGATAAGTGCGAGGGCTCACTCCCACCCCTCGCTGATCGGGGTCTGACCGCCGCCTTGCGAGCAGTCTGCCACCCGGCCTTTTACAGATCAAATCGTGTCCAGCGGCTCTATCTTTCAGTCACACGTCAAGGTAGAATCACCGAAAAATAGAAAAGCCCGTCGAGCCGGAGGCCATTTCGTGAAATCCTTTCCCCTTGCCGTAACTTTCGTTGCGCTAATTGCCGCTGGATGCGGCGTGAACGCAAATTCTCCCATAGTCAGCAGCTCACCGCCCATGTCCCGCGCCCAATCGCCGCAGCCGGAAAGCTTCCAAGCCTGGCGGGCTGGGTTCCGAAACCGCGCGACGAGCCAAGGTATACGGCCAGAAGTCTTTGACGCGGCCTTCCGCGGCGTGGGCGTCAATCAAGACGTGCTCCGGCTCGACAGGCGCCAGGCGGAATTCACCAAACCGATCTGGGAGTATCTCGACAGCGCCGTCTCCGATGACCGCGTTGCGAATGGCCGCTCGAACAACCGTTCCCTAGCTCGGACCGTTGCAGCCATCGAGCAAACCTACGGCGTCGACGGGGAAACGGTCATCGCGATCTGGGGCATGGAAACCAATTACGGCTCGTTCCTGGGTGACATTCCGGTGATCGAATCTCTCGCGACTCTGGCCTATGACGGGCGGCGGCGCGCCTTCGCGGAGGAGCAGCTCGTCGCTGCCCTTCGGATCATTCAGTCTGGGGACACGACGCCAGATCGGATGGTGGGCTCCTGGGCTGGTGCGATGGGGCACACCCAGTTCATTCCTACATCTTATCTCTCCTATGCGGTAGATTTCACGGGTGACGGTCGCCGCGATGTCTGGTCCAACCCGCCAAATGACGCGCTCGCCTCTGCGGCAAATTACCTTGCACGGGCGGGGTGGCAAACAGGGGCGCCCTGGGGCGTCGAGGTGCGCCTTCCTGCCGGTTTCAACTTCAATACGGCCAATAGCGATAACCGTCGCGCGGTCAACCAGTGGCGCGCGCTGGGCGTCACGCAGGCCAACGGCAGCGCCCTGCCCGACTTCGGATCGGCCGCAATCATCGCGCCAGCGGGTGCGCGCGGCCCTGCCTTTGCCGTTTATCAGAATTTCTACGTCATCAAACGCTACAACAATGCGACATCCTACGCGATCGGTGTTGGTCATCTCGGGGACAGGATCGGTGGAGCGGGACCGTTCCTGCAACCTTGGCCGCGCGGCGAACGCAACTTGAGCCGCAGCGAAAAGATGGAACTCCAGGAGCGGCTGACGGCGGCGGGCTACGATACCGGCGGCGCAGACGGGATTATCGGCCCAGACACGGCCTCAGCGATCCGAAGGTATCAGACAGCGAACGGCCTCACACCGGATGGGTTTGCCGGCGCCGATCTCCTCGAAACACTGCGCTGAAGGCCGCCACTGAACTTTCTTAAGTTTGGGTCGGAAAGTCTGCCCCAGCCAGAGCGCCCACGCGCGGATTTCAACACGGTAGCAGCGCAGGCTTGGCCTCCCATCTGCGCGAAACACGCATTGGGTCCCTTAGACGCGATCTCAAGCTTCTTCTTCGGGACCGCCCAACCGCACTCGACCTATCGTCATCGGCGGAGACTTCGCTGGCGCATAGGAGAGCGGAGTACGCCACCGCAACCTCTCCCGTGGACGTCGCCATAGTCGCTTTGGCTTAGGGTTAGAGGATGGGTCTCCTAGAATAGCGAAACAAAACCTTCGAGAGAGTAGAGAAAGAGTTAACATGCCCGCCGCCGCAGCATGGGTCCTAAGAGATACCGCGATCAAGCATTCCACCCCGAAATAGGGTGTGCTTAGGTCCCGCAAAAACACTCGTAGAACCCGTTTGCAGGGGATTTCGGCGCGGCGGCGGACAAGACTGACCCGGAAGTGAGCGCATCTTATAGCGCCCACTCCAGGTGCAAATCAGATGCTGCCTCTTTCGACTTCGCCCATCAAGGAACGCACGAGCGCAATAACCGATGCGCGGGTGTCCTTGTCGTCCACTTCCAAGAAAGCATCCGTGAGCGCTTTCACTTCATCCGGGCTGACGGTCCCCAACCGGGGCCTTCCGGATCCCTCGACCACCTCGTCGTCGCGAAGGCCTTCGAAAAAGTAGTTCGGGGTCACGCCGAGAAAGAGTGCAATTTGATATAATCGCCCTGCGCCGATGCGGTTCGACCCCTTTTCGTATTTCTGTATCTGTGAGAATGTAACACCAAGCTGGCGACCTAGTCGTCCTTGACTGATCCGTAAGGATTCGCGCCTTGCGCGGATCCTCTGTCCGACATGTCGGTCAATCTCGCTAGCGTAAGAATAACTGTCCACTTCAACCCACCCCCGTAGGCAATACTCTCGGCAACTCGTCTTTCGCGACGAACGGCCTCGACTTGCAAGACCGCCCGACGAAAATCACGAAGAAACGCTGAAGAGACTTATTGTCCGCGGCGTCGAACTAATCCACTGTAAACTTTTGATAAAGTTAATAGAAAAACCGTGATAGAAATGAATAGAATTGGTGCATTTCCCAGTCTTGAATAGAGCGTTGGTGGCAATGGAGCAGCGAGCGGAGCGTCGGCATATCCGGCCGTCCCCAAGGCCAGTTCGACCTCGATCCGGCCGTAAGGGTCTATAATTGCGGAGATTCCCGTATTGGCAGAGCGTGCCAGCGGTATACCGTATTCAATGGCGCGAGCCTGTGCCTGAGCCAAATGCTGGTAGGGGCCGGAGATGTTGCCGAACCAAGCATCGTTGGTCACCTGAACAAACCAGTCAGGACGATCACCGGGGCGCGTTGCCAAATTCGTGAAGATCGCTTCATAGCAGATCAGGGGCAGAAAAGGCGGAATGCCCGAGGGAGTAAGAACCTGCGGCCCTGGCCCGGCCTCAAAGCCACCACCGGTGAGCCCGGTGAGCCACGGCCAACCCCAACGGGCAAGATGGTTGCCATATGGGATATACTCCCCAAAGGGCACAAGATGATGCTTGTCATAGACATGCTCGGCGGCGCCCGTCTCGGATAAAAGCACGGCGAGCGAATTGAACCAGACCTGTCCGGTCGGGAGTTCGGGGGCAGTCTCGCGGCGCCGGATACCGAGGAACACCGATGTGTTCGGACCTGCCAAAGTGGCGATTTCGGATTGCAGGTCCAGCCGCTCGCCAAGAAGAAACGGCACCGCGGTTTCCGGCCAGATCACCGCATCCGGGGCCGCACCGCCTTCGGGAACTGCCGCCGTAAGCGTCAGAAGCCTTTCATAGAAGATCTGCGTATATACCGGGTCCCACTTGATGTCCTGCGTCGCATTTGGCTGCACAACGCGAACAGTAAAGCCATCCGTCCGGGGAGCAACCGGCTGTGACAAGCGCCAAGTTCCAAAGGCGGCCAAGCCGCAAAACAGGGCAATGGCCACAACGCTTGGACGCCACCGCAGCAGGCCAAGCGACAGCCCGCCCGCCATTGTGAGGAAATCAAGCCCATGCGGACCGACGAGAGCCAATGCCTGCGCCACTGGGGTGCCGATCCAACCATAGGCTAAGAGCCCCCAAGGAAATCCTGTAAAGACATGCGCGCGGGCAATCTCCATAAACGCCCAGGCCGAGGCCAGGACAAACACCCGCGCCATCGGTTCCGGGCGCAGTGCGGCGGCTAGCGCAAAGGCTGCACCCCAGAAGAGCGCGAGCCCGGCGACCATGGAAAGGAGCGCAATCGGCGCCATCCATCCGTGGGTTTCTATGTCGACGAGGAAAGGCTCAACAATCCAGAAGAGCACAACGGCGAAATAGCCAAGACCCGCACACCAGCCGATCTTAAAGCCGCTCCACGCATTCTCCGCCTGGCCATGTAGCCAAAAGAGGACAGGCAAGGCGGCGACATAGACGAGTGGCAGCGACACAGGCGCTTGGGCAAGCCCCATGCTTGCGCCGCAAAGCGCGGATATGCCCAGGCGTCGAGCGCCCTTCAAGCCTTCGAAGCGCCTCCGGACCGCCTGAAGTCTGGCGGCAGCGCGGACTATTCCGCCGCCTCCGGCATCTCCTGATCATCGAGAGTGCGCTTGAGGCGGACGCGAAGCCGCTTGATCCGACGCGCATCGGCGTCGAGGATCTCGAATTCGTGTCCATCCTGGTGGAAAACGATTTCGCCGCGCTCCGGCACCCGTCCCGCAAGACGGAACACCAGTCCGCCCAGCGTGTCAGCTTCCTCCTCACGATCCGGCATGGAGATCGTTACGCCCGACGCGACCTCGAAATCCTCCAGATCCATCCGAGCCGCCGCGACATAGACATCGCCGCCCTCCTCGATCCAGGTCTTGTTCTCGTCTTCATCGTGTTCGTCGGCGATATCGCCCACGATCTGCTCCAACAGATCCTCAATCGTGACAATCCCATCCACACCGCCATACTCGTCAATCACCAGCGCCATATGGATGCGCGCAATCTGCATCTTGTGCAGCAGCACACCGATCGGCATGGACGGCGGCACATAGAGGAGCGGCCGCACCAGATCGCGCAAGTTGAAGGCCTCGACTGAGGGGCCAAAACCGTATTGCAGCGCGAAATCCTTGAAGTGGATTAGTCCGAGAGGTTGATCCAGGTTTTCCCCATAAACCGGGATCCGCGACCACGTGTGTTCCCGAAAGACGGCCAGAACCTCATCGATCTCCGAATCGACCTGGACCGCCACAATGTCGGCGCGCGGGACACACACATCGTCGACCCGAAGCGTGCGCATGTTCCGCAGGTTCACGAGCATGTTCCGGGCTCGAAGCTGTTCTGCCTCGGCCAGCGCATTCCGCTCTTGCTCGGACTTCTGATCGTCGTCTTCATCGGTCTGCCACCCAAGCAGACGCGCAATGAGCGCAGGGAGCCCTAAACTCTCTCCGTCTTCTATTTCGTCACGGGAACCCGATAATCGCCCGGTCCCGTCGGCCTTGTCGCTCATATCTCCTATCCGTTTTTTGCACCGCCGCGGGCGCTGTTCTCAAGAATATGGATTCTTGACACCCAAAGTTGCAAGAACCTTGATCTCGAAACGCTCCATCTCTTCGGCATCCTCCGTCTCCTGATGGTCGAAACCGAGGAGGTGAAGCATCCCATGGGCAAAGAGATGCGCAGTGTGGTCGACCAAGGCAAGCTGCGCCGCCTCCGCTTCCGCCGCACATGTCTCAAAGGCCATGGCGATATCGCCGAGAAACACTCTTTCCTCGCCCGCATCTCGGGCCTCTAGATTGCCTGAAGGCCAGGCCAACACGTTTGTGGGCTTTTTTACCCCGCGAAACTCGGCGTTGAGCGCGGAAATCCGAGCGTCGTCACATGCAAGCAGGCTGACCTCGAAATCACTCGGCGCGTGGCCAAGTTCCCGCAGCACAGAGGCCGCGACCTGCTCCGTGAGGTCTGAGAGATCCCTCTCTGCCCACCGGTCGTCCTCGACAATGACCTCTACGAGCCGATCGTCCAACGCCAATTCAGCTGTCATAGGGTCTCGTCATGTCATAAGCGCGGATGATTCGGGCCACGAGCGGGTGCCGGACAACGTCATCGGCGGTAAAGCGGGCAAACCCAATGCCCTTCACGTCGCGCAGGACGCGCTCGGCCTCGATCAATCCTGACATCACTCCGCGCGGCAAATCGATCTGCGTCATATCTCCCGTAATCGCCATGCGAGAGTTCTCTCCGAGCCGCGTCAGAAACATCTTCATTTGCATCGTTGTCGCGTTCTGGGCCTCGTCGAGCACGACAAAGGAGTTCGCCAACGTCCTGCCGCGCATAAAGGCCAAAGGCGCGATCTCGATCTGGCGCTCATCGATGAGCTTCTGGACTTGCTTGGCCGGGAAAAAGTCGTTCAACGCATCGTAGAGCGGCTGCATATAGGGATCGACCTTGTCCTTCATATCCCCAGGTAAGAAGCCGAGGCGCTCGCCCGCTTCCACCGCTGGCCGGGACAGAATGATCCGGTCCACCTGCCCCTCGATGAAGAGGGAGACGCCCGCCGCGACAGCAAGATAGGTTTTGCCGGTGCCCGCGGGGCCAATCCCAAACACCAATTCATGATCGAACAGCGCACGCACATAAGCCTTCTGGGTCGCGGTGCGTGGCTCCACGACCTTCTTGCGCGTCCGGATCTCAAGCCGCTGGGCCCCGAACATTTCGAGCTGTGCGGTCAATGCTGCATTCTCAAGGGGAGCCTGCCCGGGCAGCATCCGTATCGCTGCATCGATATCGGCAGGCGTCACATCACGGCCCTGTTCAAGCCGCGCGTAGAGCGCATTCAGCACCCGCTCGGCGCTGGCGCGCTCTTCTCTGCCACCATGGAGAGCGAGGTGATTCCCGCGCCGTTGCACAACAATCCCCAGGCGGTCCTCGATCTGCACGATGTTCCGGTCCAACTCGCCGCAAAGGTCAATCAGTAGGCGATTGTCCGGAAACTCTAAAACGCTATCGGTCTGCTGATCTGCAGGTTCTGCGGAATGCGGGGCGTTAATCGCCAAAGGTCCTCCAGAGTCGCGTGTCACGTTACGCTGCGTCCCAAACCTGCCCGAGCGGCTCAGCACGTGCAACAGTTTTGCGCTCTGCACTCAAGCTGCAAGCACACCGCTCAACGAATTGAGTGTCGCATCGACAATGCGCGTCGGGACGACACGACCTAAGAGTTCGGTCTGGCCTGGAATATGGACCGCATTGAGATAGGGTGAGCGGCCCGCGACCTGCCCGCTCATCCGCCCGGGCTTCTCCAAGAGAACAGGAAGCGTTTGTCCGATCAGCGAGCGATTGAACGCAGATTGCTGCGCCCTGAGCAACGCTTGCAAGCGTTGGAGCCGATCCGATTTGACATCCGCCGGAACGTCGTCGCGTCCCGCGGCTGGCGTGCCAGGCCGGACCGAATAGGCAAACGAATACGCCTGGGCGTAGCCAACCTCTTCGACCAGATCGAGCGTGGCCTGGAAATCCTCCTCGGTTTCCCCGGGAAAGCCTACAATGAAATCGCCGGAGAGCGCGATGTCTGGCCTTGCCGCGCGAATTCTTGAGATGAGCGAGAGATACGCCTCCCCAGTATGTCTGCGGTTCATCGCCTTAAGGATCCGGTCGCTTCCAGCCTGCACGGGCAAATGCAGGTAGGGCATCAGCTTCGGTTCGCTGGCATGCGCCTCAATCAGCGCATCGTTCATATCGTTGGGATGCGAGGTCGTGTAACGGACCCGCTCCAGGCCGTCGATCCGCGCCAATCGCGCAATAAGCGCGGCAAGATCGGTCCCGGATGCGTCTAGATAAGCGTTGACGTTCTGCCCAAGCAGCGTGATCTCCACCACGCCCCGCTCGACGAGATCGCGGGCTTCTGTCTCAATCCGTTCTTTCGGGCGCGAGAATTCCGCGCCCCGCGTATAGGGCACGACACAAAAGGCGCAGAATTTGTCACACCCCTCCTGCACGGTCAGGAACGCCGACGGCTCCTTCTTGCGAGATTCGCGCGGCAGATGGTCAAATTTGTCCTCCACGGGAAACTCAGTCTCGATGGGGCGCTGACCCTTTCGGACGCGATCGAGCATGTCCGGGAGCCGGTGATAGGCTTGTGGTCCGACGATGAGGTCGACAACCGGTGCTCGGGCGGCAATCTCGCTTCCCTCTGCCTGAGCAACGCAGCCCGCCACGCCAATCACCATTTCCGGATTGGCGTTCTTTAGCGCGCGGAGGCGGCCAAGTTCGGAATAGACTTTTTCCGCCGCCTTCTCACGGATGTGGCAGGTATTGAGCAAAACGAGATCCGCCGTGTCAGGCGACGAAACCGCCTCATAGCCGCTTGGCTCTAGCGCAGATGCCATGCGTTCGCTGTCATAGACATTCATCTGACAGCCATAGGTCTTGATAAAGAGCTTCTTGCCGGTGGTGGACATCGGACTTTCTATGGAAAAGGCGCGCCGTCTAGAAGATGCGCGCCCACCTAACCGTGTCTTACTGTCGGATCAAGATGCCGATCACGAAGCCCGCGGCTTCCGACCCAATCCGATCTTCTTCGCGAGTTCCTGACGCTTCGCCGCATAGCTCGGAGCGACCATAGGATAATCCGGCTTCAGACCCCACTTCGCCCGATACTCTTCGGGGGTCATACCATATGCCGTCATGAGATGGCGCTTCAGCATTTTCAGCTTCTTGCCGTCTTCGAGGCAGATAATATGATCATCTGTCACCGACTTGCGGATCGGCACCGCAGGCGTCAGTTCGACGCTCTCGACCTCTTCACCGCCAGCCAGCTCTGTGAGTTTTCCAAAGACTGACTGGATGAGTTCCGGCACGTCCTGCTGACCGACAGCATTATTCGCAACATGCGCCGAAACGATCTCGGCTGTCAGTGCGAGCACCTCGCCTCGGTTGATTTCGTTCTCTTCGTTCATTTTGCCTCTTCTTAAATTTGACCCAACATCACGTGACCTCTGGACCAAAGGCGTAATCTGCACCATCAAACGGCGGCCTGCATTCGACGCCAACTACTATTTATTTACTCTGCTCTAATTTGACAAGGGAGACAAAAACCAGCTTTCAAAATAATTATCATCGTCCCTTTACGCAGACTGTTGTCATTTCAAGTTTGAGCAATCACTCTAAAGACTACCAAAGGTGCGAAATCGCGTGCCCATCGGCGGCCTCAGAGTAAAGAGTCTCGCAATCTTGTGATCGCCAACAGGGGGGCTTCTATCACCGACTCGCGTGGGAAAGAAACCGGAAAAGAAAACAGGGCCATTAGTTATTCTCACTCATGTTGGCCCGAAATTAACCAGTTGGTAATGATTCTACTGTTCCGGCCTGGCGGTAGAGCTCAGCGAGCGCTCTCGCGCCGCAAAACGCGCAAGTTTACGCCACGCCCAGCACGAAGACGTGTGACGTTCTGCAAACCCCTGTCGGACGGCGTCATCGCCGCCAGCCGCCTACTCGAAGCTAAGAACTCGGCAAGAATTCGCCGTCTCCCGGCGCACTGAAAAACGGCCCAAAGATGAGCCGTCGGAAGACGCCACGCAAGCTTACGTCTCTAAGCGCTCAGGCCGCGATGGGTTTGAGCCCCCGCTGCTGGAGAAGTGCTTCGACGCCCGGAAGCCTCCCACGAAACGCAACATAGAGCGCCTTTGCGTCCTGCGAGCCGCCTGCTTGCAGAATATGCTCGGAGAGGCGCTGTGCAGTAGAGGCATCGAATACGTCGCCCGTTTCTTCGAAAGCTGCGAAAGCGTCGGCGTCCATCACCTCCGACCACATGTAGGAATAATAGCCGGAAGAGTAGCCATCGCCCGAGAAGACGTGCTGAAAATGCGGTGTCGCGTGCCGCATGACGATAGCAGGCGGCATAGCAATGTCGTCCAGGATCTCCGCCTGCCGCGCCATCGGATCTGCGGGCGCCTTGGCGGAATGGAACTCCAGATCCACCAGTGCAGAGGCCACATACTCCACCGTGGCAAATCCCTGATCGAAATTGCGCGCCGCAATCAATCGGTCCAGCAGGTCTTGTGGCATCGGCTCACCGGTCTCGGCGTGGCGGGCATGCGTCTTGAGCACATCGGGGGTTTCCAGCCAATGCTCGTAGAGTTGGCTGGGAAGCTCGACGAAATCTCGCGCAACGCTGGTGCCTGAGATGAAGTCGTAGGTCACGTCGGACAGGAGCTGATGCAGCGCATGGCCAAACTCATGGAACAGCGTCGTTGCATCGTCGAATGTGAGCAAATTCGCCTCGCCCTTGGGGGCCTTCGCGAAATTACAGACATTCACCACGACGGGGCGGACCTCTCCGCCCAGCTTCTTCTGGCTGCGGAAGGTCGAACACCAGGCCCCCGACCGCTTGGAGGATCGAGCGAAGTAATCCCCGATAAACACCCCCATATGCCGCTCGCCCTGCTTCACCTCCCAAGCCCGAGCATCGGGATGATAAAGCGAGACATCCAACGGCGCAAAGCTAAGCCCGAACAGCCGCTGTGCCACATCGAACGCCGCCTCGATCATGGCGTCGAGCTGAAAATATGGCTTCAGCTCCGCTTCATCGAGCGCGTGCTCCTCCCGCTGGCGCGCAGCGGCGTAGTAACGCCAATCCCAGGGCGCGAGCGCCCCGTTGATCCCGTCAGCATGAAGCCGCTCTTCGAGCCGGGTTGCGTCCGCTTCGGCCTGGAGCCGCGCCGGGTGCCAAACCGCCTTCAAGAGATCGCGGACCGCCTCCGGCGTTTCGGCCATTTCGGTTTCGAGCTTGAACGCCGCAAAATTCGGATACCCCAGAAGCCGCGCGCGCTCTTCCCGAAGCGTCAGCGTCTTGGCCACAATCGGGCGATTGTCGGTTTCACCCTCGGACGCCCCGCGCGCACCCCAGGCCGCGAAGGCCTTTTCCCGCAAGGACCGGTCCGGACAGGACTGGAGGAAAGGCACGATCAAGCTCCGGGAGAGCGTGATGATATGGCCTTCGATCCCGCGTTCCGCGGCGGCCTGAGCAGCGGCGGCCACGAGCGAGGCGGGCAGCCCGGCGAGATCCTCCGTGGAAAGCTCCATATGCCACGCGGTCTCGTCCGCAAGCACATTTTGGGCAAACGCGGTGCCCAGCGTCGCGAGTTCTTGCATGATGGCCGCCAGCCGGTCGCGGTCGCTGCCCTCAAGCTGCGCGCCCGCACGGACGAACGTGCGGTGATAGAGCTCCAGAACCCGCTCTTGCTCCGGGCTCAGCCCAAGCGTTTCACGCGTCTCAAATAGCGTCCGGACCCGCGCATAGAGAGCCGCATTCATCATCGTCTCGGAATAAAGCGCCGCGAGTTTGGGGCTCAAATCGCGCTGTAGCGCCTGAAGCGTGTCGTTGGTATCGGCACCCGCAAGATTGAAGAAAACGCCCGCGACCCGGTCGAGAAATCCATTGCAGTCTTCCAAAGCCTCGATGGTGTTCGCGAAGGTCGGTTCGTCTGCCGACGCGGCGATCGCCGTCACGGCCGCGCGGGCTTCGGCGATGGCGGCTTCGAAGGCCGGACCAAAATGCGCATCCTCAATCTCGGCGAAAGGCGGCAGACCAAAGGGGGTCTCCCAGGTCTCTAGAAGCGGGTTCACGGAGCGGCATCCTTGTTCAATCGGTGGGCAATGGCAGTATGGATGGGAAATGGGAGCGCGAGCATGGGCTGGTCAAGCCCTTGGGCCCGTCAACTCTCCTGGGGGTAGGTATGCTCCGGCTCGGGAAAGCGGCGGCTTCGCACGTCCTCGGCATATTGGCGCACCGCCGCCTCGATCGTTTCCGCCAGGGACGCGTAGCGCTTCACAAAGCGCGGGCTTCTGGCGGTAAGGCCGAGCATGTCCTCCATGACGAGGATCTGGCCATCGCATTCGGCCGACGCCCCGATACCGATTGTTGGGATCGGGACGATCCCGGAAATCTCGGCCGCAAGAGGCTCCACCATGCCCTCCAGCACGATGGAGAAGGCCCCGGCCTCGGCGACAGCGCGCGCATCCTTGCGGTGAGCCTTCCACGAACTGCGCGTTTTTCCTTGCGTACGAAAGCCGCCCAGGGTGTGGCTTGATTGTGGCGTCAGGCCAATATGGGCCATAACCGGGATGCCGCGCTCCGTTAGAAACCGGATCGTCTCAGCAATTCGGTCGCCGCCTTCCAGTTTTACAGCGCCACAGCCAGTCTCCTTCATCAGGCGCGCCGCGCTCCTGAAGGCGACTTCCGGCCCTTCCTCATAGCTGCCGAAAGGCATGTCGATGACCACAAGCGCGCGCTCCGTCGCATCGACCACCGATCGCCCATGCAGGATCATGTGGTCTAGCGTGACGGGATGCGTTGTGGCCATTCCATGCGCAACCATTCCCAGCGAATCGCCCACAAGCACGATGTCAGCAACTGTGTCGGCCAATCGCGCCATCAGCACATCATAGGACGTGAGCGCCACAAGGGGTTCACCTCCCTTTCGCGCAGCAATCTGAGGAACTGTGACGCGGCGGGTCCGGCCTTCAGCGCTCATTCGGCAGCCTTTGACCACATCACGGCCCGGTCGGCGATCACGCGCTGATCGATCAGCAGCACCGATCCGAACCGCACGGCGAGCAGGATAACAGCCGGTCGCTCGATGTCGCCCCGGATCTCACCAAGGGAAGCGGCATCGCGGATATCGACCGATTGCACATTGGCCCGTATTTCGCTTTCCAGGATCGACCGGACAAGGCGTTTGAGGGCCCTGGAGCTCACGAGCCCTTCAGAGAACCTCGCTTCTGCGGCATCGAGCGAGTGGTTCAGCACCGCCGCAGCGGCCCGATCTTCGGGATCGAGCCTCACGTTCCGCGATGACATCGCAAGACCATCTTCCTCACGCACAGTGGGCACGCCAACGATCTCCACCGGCATATCCAGATCCGCGACCATGCGCCGGATCACTTGAAGCTGCTGATAGTCCTTCTCGCCGAAATACGCGCGGTCCGGCTGCACCATATTGAAGAGCTTCGTCACCACCGTGGCGACGCCGCGGAAATGCCCGGGCCGCAGCCGCCCCACCAACATCCGGGAGAGCTTGACCGTATCGACCGTCGTTTCGCAGCCCTTGGGATACACCTCGTCAACGCTCGGCAAGAAAACCAGATCCACGCCCGCGGCCTTCAAAAGCGCGCGATCTCCCTCAGGATCCCGAGGATAGCTGGAGAGGTCTTCGTTCGGCCCAAATTGGGTCGGGTTCACGAAAACAGAGGCCACGACAATACCAGTGTCTGCGCGCGCGCGGCGCACCAATTCGAGGTGCCCGTCGTGGAGCGCACCCATCGTTGGCACGAACCCCAGCTTTCCTCTGCGGCGCGACCGAAGCTCGGCCACCGCCGATCGAAGCTCCCGTTTGGTCTCGCACACGATCATGCGCTTTACCTCTGGCCTCATTGAACGCCCGCGCGCAATCGCCCCTGCGCACTGCGTCTAAAGTCAGGGCGAGTTCCTATCCGTTCCGCCCGCATCCTGCAAGCAACCGGGCGATGCCGGGAGGGAAAGCGTCGCAATCGCGCGATTGTGCGTCGGGCAGACAGCGGCGGGGCGAGCGCCAAAGGGGCAGATTGTGCGGAAAGCGAAGCAAAGAGGCGCGGAATGAAATCGCATGTGCGGGCATTGGTGGTCGGGGGTGGAGCGGTTGGCACAGCCATCGCCTATCACCTTGCGAAAGCGGGATGGCAGGACGTTCTGCTGCTGGAACGCGACGAGTTGACCAGCGGCTCGACATGGCACGCAGCCGGCCTGCTCCCGCTCTTCAACATGAGCTACGCCACCAGCCACATTCACGACTATTCCGTGAAGTTCTACAAAACGCTCGAAGAGGAAACCGGCCTGAATGCGGGCTTTTCGGTCGTCGGAAACCTGCGCATGGCCCAAAGCCAGGCACGCATGGACGAATACATGCTCTATGCCTCAACCGCAGAAACCGTGAACATTCCCTACGAATGGATGACGCCCACTGAGATCAAAGCCCGCTGGCCCCTCGTGCGCACTGAGGATCTTGTGGGCGCGATCTTTCACCCCACGGATGGCTACATCAATCCAGCCGACGTCACCCAAGCAATGGCCAAGGGCGCGCGCCAGCGCGGCGTCGAGATCGTGCGCAAGGCCCAGGTCAATGGCTTTGCCTGGACGGGATCGGAATGGGTCGTCACCGGCTGCAAGATGCTGGACAAAGGCGGTAATCTGATCGCCTCGGACGAGACCTTCGAAATCCACGCCGAACATGTCGTCACGGCGTCCGGCAACCACTCCCAGCGCACCGCGAACATGCTGGGCATCAAGATGCCCGCCATCCCGGTCGAACACCAGTTCATCGTGACCGAGCCCGATCCGGAGCTGGTCGCCTTCCGTAAGGAAAACGCCGAACACCCCGTCCTGCGCGACGCCGATGCCAAATGGTATGTCCGCGAGGAACGTGGCGGCTGGATCTTGGGCCCTTACGAGCGCAACGCACCGGCCCGGTTCGAGTGGGGCGTGCCCGACAGCTTCCGTGCCGATCTCTTCCCGCTCGATCTGGAGCGGATCGAAGAAGAATACATGTCGATGATCCACCGGCTTCCCTCTTCGGAAAGCGTCGGCCTCAAGGACGACTACAACGGCCCAATCTGCTACACGCCCGACGGGAACCCGCTCTTAGGTCCCGCGCCGGGATTGAAGAATATGTGGCTCGCCGAAGGGTTCTCTTTCGGCATCACCGCAGCCGGTGGCACTGGGCATTACCTCGCCCAGCTCATGACCGAAGGCGAAGCGGAAATCGACATGGCCTCCCTCGATCCCAAGCGCTTCGGGCCGTGGATGACGACCGAATATGCCGCGCGCAAGAACGAAGAGGCCTATGAGCACGTCTATATCCTGCACCACCCCGATGAGGAGCGTCCGGCCTGCCGCCCGCTGCGCACGTCGCCCGCCTATGACCGGCAAAAAGCCAAAGGCGCGCAGTTTGGCCAGGTCAATGGCTGGGAGCGCCCGAATTACTACGGCCCCACCGATGCACCTGACGATTTCGACCATGACAGCCGGTCCTTCCGGCGCGGCGCCTGGTGGACCTATGCCGTGGAAGAAGCGCGCGCGGTCCGCGAGGGCGTTGGCCTGATCGATGGCACAGCCTTCACCAAGCATCGGATCAGCGGCCCTGGCGCCACGGCCTTCCTGGATTGGTTCACCTGCAACCGTCTGCCGAAGGTGGGGCGCATCAATCTGACCTACGCACTCACCGAAGCCGGCACCACACGGACCGAATACACCATCGTCCGTGAAGCCGAAGACAGCTACTACCTGATCTCGGCAGGAGCCTGGACGGCCTATGACCAGGATTTTCTCTACAAGGCGATCATGGAGACCGAAGACCGGTTCGGGCGCATCAACGAACAGGAAATCACCACGCAAATCGGGGTCTTCGCGCTTGCCGGGCCAAAATCGCGCGAATTGCTCTCCAAGCTGATCGTCGATGCCGACCCCGCTACCGCGTTGAGCAACAAACGGTTTCCATGGCTGTCGATGCGCCAGATCGAGCTTGGCATGTGCCCCACCACCGCGATCCGTGTCGCCTATACTGGTGAGCTTGGCTGGGAATTGCACCACCCCATAGAGATGCAGAACTACCTCTGGGACCGCCTCCTGGAGGCGGGCGAGCCGCTGGGCCTTAAGCTCGTCGGGGCGCGGGCGCAAAACTGGCTGCGCCAGGAGAAAAGCTACCGCGCCTTCGGCACCGAGCTCGGCCGGGACGCAACCCCGCTCGAAGGCGGGTTGGACAGGTTCGTCGATCTCACCAAGGAGTTCCACGGCAAGGCCGCCATGGAGCGCCTCGGGGTCCGGGTGAAATGCGCGACACTTCTGATCGACGGGCCCGACGACGCCGACCCTTGGGGCCGCGAAGCGCTCTACGATGGTGAAACGCGGGTCGGTCGCCTGACCTCCGGCGGCCATTCCGTCGCCTTCGGCAAGTCCATCGGCATGGGCTATGTCCGACCGGATCTGGCCACGCCGGGCACCAGGCTGAAGGTGAAGATGCAGGACAAGCTCTGGGACGCCGAAGTCACCCTGGATTGCCCCTACGACACGAAGAACGAGCGCATCCGGATGGACGGCTAAGGCAGGCAGGCGCTCACACCTCCCGCGCACCAATTGTGTCGCTTTCCAGCAGCACCGCACAGCGCGGGTTCACCCCAATGACCATCGCAGCTACGCTTAGGCTGACCGATTCGATGCAAGGGGGCATCCACGCATGTTCATCCGGGCCGCAGCCGTCGCACTCTCGCTGTTTGCCATCGCCGCCGAACCGCTCGCCGCTCAGACGATCGAGCGGCTGCAGGAAACTGAAGAGCTCAGGCTTGGCTTCCGGATCGATGCAGCGCCCTTGTCGTTTCTTGGCGATAACAATCAGCCACAGGGCTATGCACCGCTGATCTGCACACGGATTGCGGAAATGATTGCCGACGATATGGGGCTGCAAAGCATTACCGTGAACTTTATCCCGGTGACGACCGAAAACCGGTTTGAGAAAGTGGCCAACGACGAGATCGACCTGCTGTGCGGTGCCGCGACGATCACCCTCGCCCGCCGCGAAATGGTCGACTTCTCGATCCCGATCTTCGTTGACGGGACCGCAGTATTGATGCCTGCGGGCGGCGCCACCGATCTGGCTGAACTGGCGGGCCAGTCCATCGGCGTGCGGGCGGGCACCACCACCGAACAAATGCTGATCAACACGCTTGAGACGGCAGGCATTGCCGCGACCGTCGTGACGTTCGGCAACCACCAGGCGGGGATAGAGGCGCTCGGCAACGAAGAGATCGCCGCCTATTTTGGCGATCAGTCGATCCTTTACGGGCTGTTGGGCCAGACGGACATGGCCGAGCGTTTTGCGATTTCGGAAAATACCCTCAGCGTCGAGAAGCACGGCCTCGCATTGCGCCGTGGCGACGCCGATTTCAGGCTCGCCGTCGATCACGCTTTGAGCCGGCTTTACGCCAATGGCGCGATGGAAGAGAGCTTTCGTGCATCCTTTCCGGGCGCCACCCCCGGCGTGGCACTTCGAGCCCTCTTCCTGATCGGACCGGAACTGCCCTAGCGCCTACAATGTTGCAAGGGCTCGCGCGAAGAGCGCTGGGTCGACATTGCCGCCGCTCACCACGACGATCACTGCATCGCCCTTAACTTCGGAGGCGCGAAACAACGCAGCAGCCAAGGCCACGGCCCCGCCGGGTTCAGCGACAATCTTGAGATGGCGGAACGCGACCGCCATCGCCTGAAGCGCTTCATCGTCGCTCACCAAGAGGCCGGGACCCGAGCGATCCTTGAGGATCGGGAAGGTCAGTTCGCCAGGTTTGGGCGTGAGGATCGCATCGCAGATGGAGCCGCTCGTGGCCGCGTTTGTCTGTCGTGTCCCGGCCACAAGAGAACGCGCCATGTCGTCGAACCCCACGGGCTCAACGGGCCGAACGCGCAGGCCCGGCGCTTTGGCGGACAAAGCGAGTGAAATTCCGGCAGAGAGCCCCCCGCCCCCGCAGCAGACAAGAACGTCGGCCTCAGAGACCCCAAGCGCGCTCGACTGCTCGGCGATTTCGAGCCCGACGCTGCCCTGCCCGGCAATAACATCGGGATGATCGTAGGGCTGGATCAAGGTCAGGCCCCGCTCCCGCGCCAGAGCCTGCCCGATCTCTTCACGGCTCTCCTGCGCCCTGTCATAGAAGACAACCTCGCCGCCATAGCCGCGCGTGCCTGCAACTTTCGCGGCCGGTGCGTCGGATGGCATCACGATGGTCGCCGGGACGCCGTGTCTCAACGCGGCCCAAGCGATGCCTTGGGCATGGTTTCCCGAGGAATACGCCAAGATCCCGCGCTGCCGGACCTCAGGTGCCAGCGCGGAGATCGCCGACCATGCCCCGCGTGCCTTGAAAGAACCGGTGACCTGGAGGCATTCCGGCTTGACCAGTATCCGGCGCCCCACTTGCGCGTCCAAAGCGGGCGCAAACAACAGGGGCGTTTCCCGCACGTTGCCCGATAGCCGCCTGCGTGCGGCCTCGAGTGCCGCGAGGTCCGTCAACGCGGAAGCGCGTCGATAAACTCGCCCAAGGCCTCCTGCGCTTCGGGTTCGTCGAGAAACGGAATATGCCCCCGGTTGCGCACCACGACATAGCGCATGTCTGGCCTGCGGTTACACATCTCCTCGGAGGTCTCTTTAGAGAGTACATCGGAAAACTCGCCGCGTAGCAACAGGAGCGGAAGACCCTCGCACAAATCAAAGACAGGCCAGAGATCCGGCCAATTTCCATCCTCCAAACTCGTTTGGACCGCGTCCTTGATCTTCTCGTCGTAGCGCAGCTCCAATCCGTCCGGGGTTTCCCGCATGACGTTGGACATGAACGACTGCCACTTCTCCGCGGTGACGCCGGGAAACGCCCCGGCAGTCTCTTCCACGAGCCTCTCTCCGAATGCCTTCAACGTCGGCTCAGGGGGAATGACACCGAGGGTCGACATGATCCGCTCAAGCCCAACGCGCTCGATATGCGGGCCGATATCGTTAAACACGATCCCCATCAGCCGCTCCGGTGCCATCGCGGCGAGCATCAGCGCGATCAGCCCGCCCCGCGAGGTGCCAAGAATGGCGACGCGCTCAAGTTTCAGGTGGTCGAGAAACTCCACAACATCGCGGGCTTCGACCAGAACATTGTAATTCGTGAAATCCGCATCGTAGTCCGACGCGCCGCGACCGCGCAGATCGAGACGGATGATCCGCGCGACTGAAGAGAATGACACCGCGACGGGATCGAAATCGCCGCTGTTGCGACTCAAACCGGGCAAGCAGAGGACAGGCACACCCGCGCCCTCATCGCGATAGGCCAGTTTGAGCCCATCGGAGGTCTGAAAGTGTTTCATTGCGCCGCCGCGATCTCCGGTACGCGCATCAGATCCGGCAATATCCAATCCGGTGTCCATGGCAGTCGCTCCTTCGGTTCGTTTCCCCTGTTGACCCATATTGTTTTGAAGCCATAGCCCTTCGCGCAGGCAGCATCCCAACCATTTGACGACACGAACAAAACGTCATCGGCAGGGACACCATGGGTCTCGCCTACGAGATCATAGACCCGCGATGCGGGCTTGAAGATGCCGGCGGCCTCAACCGACAACAAACTGTCGAGAAGATCGCGAAGACCCGCATGCTCGACGGCCGCATCCAGCATGTCCGGCGAGCCGTTGGACAATATCCCCGTCGTCAGGCGGCTGCTCTTAAGGCGTTCGAGAACAACCCTGACTTCGGGATAGGCTTCGAGCCTGCGGTAGAGGTCCAAGAGCCGCGCGCGAATCTCGCCGTCCTGCAAACCAGCCGCCTCAAGGGCCCAATCGAGACTGTCCTCCGTCACGCGCCAGAAATCCGTATGCGCACCGGTCACAGCCCTAAGCCAGGTATATCCGAGCTGTTTCGCGCGCCAATCCCGCGCAACCTGCTCCCAAATCTCGGCAAATTGCTCCCGGTCGGGCTCCTGCGAGAGACGCCGGGCAGCCGCATTCACATCGAACAACGTCCCATATGCGTCAAAGATCGTAACCCGGACCATGCCGCCAGCCTAAAAACTCTCCAGTGAGGAATAGCAGGTTCGCGCGTCGCGCGTAAAAAAAAACCTTACATGCCTAACGTGATCATCATGACCCGAAGAACGGCCCTTGGCGCAGCCGCACTCAAGCCAGCGCCCCGGGTCACATGTTTTCGGCCTGTGCCATGCCAAGCGCATGGAAGCCTCCATCCACGAACAAGACCTCACCCGTTGTGCTCGATGCGAGGTCGGACAAGAGGTAGAGCGCCGCATTTCCGACCGCGTCGAGTGAGGCATTCGCCCGCATCGGCGCATTTTGTTCGGTAAACTTGTAGACCTTGCGCGCACCCGAAATCGCAGCACCGGCCAGCGTGCGCATCGGGCCTGGGCTCAATGCGTTTACCCGGATGCCCGAAGGTCCCAAATCATTCGCCAAATAGCGCACCGAGCACTCCAAAGCGGCCTTTGCAACGCCCATCACGTTGTAATTCGGCGTCACCCGCTGCGCGCCGAGATAGCTGAGCGTCACGATCGAGCTGCCCGAGTGCATCATGGGTTCAGACCGGCGGATGAGCTCGACGAGCGAAAAGCACGAAATGTCGAGAGAGCGCTGGAAGTTTTCCCGCGACGTCTCGATGAAGCGTCCATCAAGCTCCGCTTTCTCGGAATAAGCGATCGCATGCACCAGGAAGTCGAGCCCGCCCCAAGCCTCCTTGAGATGGGCAAACAACGCATCGAGCGAGGCCGGATCCTGCACATCTGCAGGCAGGATAATGCTTGCCCCGAGGCTCTCGGCCAGGGGACGGACCCGGCGGCCAAATCCCTCGCCCTGATAGGTGAAGGCCATTTCGGCGCCATGTTCGGAAAGGACCTTGGCGATGCCCCAAGCCAAGGAATGGTCGTTGGCCACCCCGAGAATGAGGCCGCGCTTGCCCGCCATCAACTGCGCCATGCGATCACCCGTCAAACCTACTCAGCAACATCGACCCATTCGTGCCGCCAAAACCGAAGCTATTGGTCATAACGGTGTCGAGCCCCGCATTGTCGATCCGCTGCGTGACAACCTCGCCTTGGTGAATGCCAGGATCGAGGGTCTCTACATTGATCGACGGCGCAACGAAATCTCCTGCCAGCATCAAGAGACAATAGATCGCCTCCTGCGCGCCGGTGGCGCCCTGGCTGTGGCCGGTCATCGATTTCGTCGAAGAGATCGGCGGCGTTGCGCCCTCGCCGAAGATGCGACGGACCGATTCGACCTCGCCCACATCGCCCACCGGCGTCGATGTCCCATGGGCATTGATATAACCAACCTTGCGATCTTCATTGAGCGTAGCCAGCGCCAGCCGCATGGCCCGCTCGCCGCCCTCGCCCGACGGGGCCACCATATCGTGGCCATCCGATGTGGCACCGTAGCCCGTGACTTCGGCATAGATCTTTGCACCGCGGGCCAGGGCGTGGTCCAGCGCCTCCACCACGACCATGCCGCCACCCCCTGAGATGACGAAGCCATCGCGATCCGCATCGAATGCACGCGAGGCGCGTTCGGGCGTGTCGTTATATTTCGAGCTCATCGCCCCCATCGCATCGAAAAGGCACGAAAGTGTCCAGTCGAGCTCTTCGCCGCCCCCGGCGAAAACGACATCCTGCTTTCCAAGCTGGATTTGCTCCACCGCGCTGCCGATGCAATGCAGTGAGGTCGAGCAGGCCGATGTGATCGAATAGTTGACGCCCTTGATCTTGAAAGGCGTCGACAGGCAGGCCGAGACGGTCGAGGACATGCAGCGGGTGACCATGAAGGGACCCATCCTCTTGGGGCTTCCCTTCTCCAGAACCGTTTGGTGGGCGTGAAACATGTTCCGGGTCGACGGGCCGCCCGATCCGGCAATGAGGCCGGTCCGAATGTTCGAGACCTCATGCTCTTCCAGACCGGAATCGGCGATAGCCTGCTCCATGGCGAGATAGGCATAGGCCGCGCCATCGCCCATGAATCGCATCAGGCGCTTGTCGATCCGCTCCACTAAATCGATATTGGGCTTGCCGTGCACCCGGCTGCGAAAACCGCGTTCGGCATATTCCGGAGCGAAGGTGATACCAGACGTTCCAGCCCGCAGGGCCGCCGTGACCTCTTGGGCGTTATTGCCGATCGAAGAGACGATGCCGAGACCGGTGACAACGACGCGTCGCATGCAATGGCCCCTCCCTATTCCGTGAAAAGCCCGACTTTCATGCCGGTTGCTGTATAGAAGACTTCACCATCCGCTTTCATGACACCGTCGGCAATCCCGAGCTTGAGCTTGCGGTCGATCACCCTTGTGAAATCGACCGTGTATTCCACCAACTTGCAATCGGGCGTCACCATCCCGGTGAATTTGACCTCGTCAACTCCAAGTGCCCGGCCCCGGCCTGTCATTCCGCGCCAGCCGAGATTGAAGCCGGTCAGTTGCCACAATGCATCGAGCCCAAGGCATCCCGGCATGACCGGGTCGCCGATGAAATGGCACTTGAAAAACCACAGATCGGGTTTGATATCGAGCTCAGCCACCACATGGCCGCGTTGCTTCGAGCCGCCATCGTCTGAAATTTCTGTGATCCGGTCCATCATCAGCATCGGCGGCTCAGGTAGCTGTGGATTGCCAGGCCCGAACATCTCGCCGCGGGCACAGGTCAAGAGTCCCTCGTAATCAATGCTGGTCGGCCGATCAGTCATGCCTTGCCGCGCTCCCGCCTTTCGCCCTTTTCGGCTTTCGCGACCTGTAGCACCGCAGCGAAACGGGGTGCAAGAGCGGCTCATTGACCGTTCGCCTCCTATACCTCTGGAAATTCCTGACCAAATCATTATAGAAAAGGTGTGATTTCCACGGTGAGCCGATATGCCTGCGATAACCGAATTCGAAACGCTCCAGATCCAACGGGCCGAAGAGTGGCTTGCATCTGGGGAATTGCGCCCGACGCGCCAGCGGCTTGCTCTGGCCCGTCTTCTCGTTGGGGATGCGAGAAATCGCCACGTAACCGCGGAGAGCTTGCACGAGGCAACCCGCGCCAACGATGTGTCGGTTTCCCTCGCGACGGTCTATAATACATTGCGCGCCTTCTGCGATGCGGGGTTGATGAGCGAAATCACGGTGGACGGATCGCGGTCCTACTTCGATACGCGCGTCGACAACCACTCCCATTACTATTGGGAAGACGACGGGACCCTCACCGATGCGCCGAACGATGCGGTGCGGATTGCACATCCGGTCGATGTTCCCGATGGCGCCTCCCTGTCACGGGTGGATGTGGTGATCCGTTTGCGCAAGCACGGCACGACCGGCGACGCCGAATAGACCCCAAGCAAGCTGTAATCGTTGACGGAGGCGCGGCTCAGTCGAACCGCTCATCTGCCGTGACACCCCAAATCGTATCCTGAGGCAGCCATCCTTGCACATTGCCGGCGCGCACCCGGCACCAAGCGCCGTCGCAAGACGCAACCTGGGCCAGCGCGCCAGGCTCCACCAGAGCCCGCAACCGGCCCTCCGCTTCGGGTTCTGCACGCAGCGGGATTGTGCCCTGCCCTCGGACGAGCCCTGTCCGCGCCCCCGACAAAAGCGAGCGGTGCACCCAGCCGCCGAGACCGTCGGCATCCTGCACCCGACGCCATTGGCCATGCTCGGCGGTCACTTCAACTGGCAAACCGCGCTGCACAAAGGTCCAATCGATCCGATAGTCGAGCCCCGGTCCGCGCCGCGCATTCGCCTCGTCCGATCGGATCGAAACGAAACGCGGAAGGGGCAGCTTCGTCACCGGGCCGAGCGCCGCTGCCTCCCCGGCGCGGGCCTCGGGCGCATATAAGCCGGAAACCAAAACGAAAATTGCGAGCGCCGCGGCAAACAGCGCCCGCTGAGTGACCGTAAGCGCGCCTGTCATACCAAGTCCTGCTGTCCCATTCTTCTGCCTCAATCCGGCATCGCCGGTCGCCGGGATACTGTCTGGATTTCTTCGATCGCCCCGTGCCATTAAGGCGCCAAACTAACCCACACGCGCAGCAATAAAAACAGGAATCACTATGGCCACCACTCCCCTGAGCGTGTTCGTGACGCGGCGGCTTCCAGAACCGGTCGAAGCGCGGATGAAGGAGCTCTTCGACGTGACCCTGAACGCCCAGGACACGCCGCTGACACCGGAGGAACTGGCTAGAGCCATGGGAACCTGCGACGTTTTGGTACCCACGATCACCGACCGGATCGACGCCAAGCTGCTCGCTCAAGCCGGACCGCAGCTCAAACTCATCGCCAATTACGGCGCAGGCTTTGACCATATCGATGTGTCGAGCGCCCAAAGCCGGGGGATCGCGGTATCCAACACACCCGGCGTCCTGGCCGATGACACAGCGGACATGGCGCTCGCGCTCATCCTTTCCGTGCCCCGGCGCGTACCGGAAGGCGTGCGGCTGATGCAAAGCGGTTCGTGGGAGGGCTGGAACCCGACCGCGCTGAGGGGGCATCGGATCGCGGGCAAGCGGCTCGGCATCATTGGGATGGGCTATGTCGGCCAGGCCGTGGCGCGTCGCGCGGCGGTCTTTGGGCTCGACCTCAACTATCATGACCGCAGGCGCCTGCACCCCGAGATCGAGGAAGATCTCGGCGTGAGATGGTGGGACAGCCTCGATCAGATGTTGGCACGCGTCGATATCCTCACCATCCACGTGCCGCATACGCCCTCAACATTCCATCTGATGAATGCGCGCCGTCTGAAACTCATGAAACCGACCGCCTACATCGTGAATACCGCGCGCGGCGAGGTGATCGACGAAAACGCGCTCACACGAATGCTGCGCGGTGGCGAATTGGGCGGCGCGGGCCTTGACGTCTACGAGCACGGCCACGATGTGAACCCTAGGCTGGTGCAGCTGCCAAACGTGATGCTGTTGCCGCATATGAGCTCTTCCACCGAAGAGGGACGTCTCGAAATGGGGGAAAAGGTCATCATCAATATCAAGACCTTCGAGGATGGACATCGCCCGCCCGATCGCGTTGTCACAGGCATGCTATGACCGAGCGCGACCACCTTCGGCCAGCCGGGATCCGCGCGTGAGCGCGCCCCTCCCATCATTCCGTCCGGGCACGCGGCCCGGGCGTCGAACGCGGTAGCCTGCGATGGTGTTCTGGCTCGTGGCCGGTGGGGTGACGCTCGTCAGCCTGCTCACAGTCTTCCGCCCGCTCCTGCGCGGGGAAAGCCGGGCCGCGCGGCGCGCGAGCTACGACATGCAGGTCTACCGTGATCAGCTGAAGGAAGTGGATGTCGAGGTTTCGCGCGGGATCTTGAGCGAGGAAGAAGCCGAAGCCACGAAGGTCGAGGTCTCGCGCAGGCTTCTGCACGCAGCGGACGCGGAGGCGACCGAAGAAGAAGCGCATCGCGCACCGCGCAAGGTATCGCTGGCCGCAGGGTTCGGAACCGTCGCGCTGGTCGGTGCGGTGGCGCTCGTCGTCTATGTCTATACCGGCGCACCGGGTCTGCCGGACCAGCCGCTGGCTGTGCGCGAGCAGCAAATGGCCGAGGCCCATGCCAACCGCCCAGGCCAGGCGGAGGCTGAAACGGCCCTTGGCGGGCGTGCTGCGGGGGCGGGCGCAGAGGCGCGCGCGCCCGTGCCCCCGGAAGACGCAGCCCTCGTGAGCCAGCTGCGCGATATCCTCAAGGAGCGGCCCAATGACCTTCAGGGCCACCGGCTTCTCGCGCGCAGTCTCGGGGCATTGGGTGAATTCGCGGAGGCCCGCGCCGCGCAAGAGCACGTCATGCGCATCCTCGGGCCCGACACGACAGCGACCGACGAATTGGAACTCGCTGAACTCATGATCCTCGCCGCTGGCGGCTATGTCTCGCCCGAAGCGGAAGCTGCCATTGTGCGCGGCCTGGAGAAAGACCCGAACAACCCCTTGGGCCGCTATTTCTCTGGCGTCACACTCTTGCAAGCAGGCCGGCCCGAATTGGCCTACCCGCTCTGGACACGCCTGTTGGAGGAAGGCCCCGCCGACGCGCCCTGGATCGCACCGATTGTGGCACAAATCGGCGATGTCGCGCGGCTGGCGGGCTTACCCCCTCCAATGAGCGGGTTCGGCACCGGCCTCGATGCCATGGGATTGGGCGATTCGCTGAGCTCGGACGACCAGATGGCCATGATCGAAGGCATGGTCGAAAGCCTCAGCGCCCGACTTGCCAGCGACGGCGGACCGCCCTCGGATTGGGCGCGGCTCATCCGCTCCCTCAGCGTGCTTGGCCAGATGGAGCGGGCGCGCGCGGTCTGGGAGGAGGCGATCGTCGCTTTCGCCGACCAGCCGATCGGACTTGCCGAGATCGAAGCCGAAGCCCGAGACGTCGGTCTGCTGCAATGACAGGCGCGGTTCACGACGATCCGGCGGCCTTCGCGGCTGCCCTGCCCCAGGCTGCGGCCCTCATCGGCCTCGATCTGGGCACAAAGACGATCGGGATCGCCGTATCCGATACGGGCCGAACCGTGGCCACACCGCTCAAGACCCTGCGCCGCACCAAGTTCACCAAGGACGCCGATGCGCTCTTGGAGATGATCGCCGAGCGCGGGATTGGCGGTATCGTGCTGGGTCTGCCGCGCAATATGGACGGCTCGGAAGGCCCGCGCTGCCAATCGACCCGGGCCTTCGCGCGAAATCTGACGGCCCGAACCGATCAGCCGATCACGTTTTGGGACGAGCGCCTGTCCACTGTCGCGGCAGAACGTGCCCTTTTGGAAGCGGATACCAGCCGTAAGCGGCGCGGCGAGGTGATCGACCATGTTGCGGCGGGCTATATCCTGCAAGGGCTGCTCGACCGGCTCAGACATCTGGAGACATCCCCGTGAGCGACGAGGTCTGGAAACGCGAGGAGATCGAAAGTCCTTGCGTAAAACTATGCGTCATCGACAAGCCGAGCGGGCTCTGCCTTGGCTGTCACCGCTCGCTCGATGAGATCGCCGCCTGGTCCGGGCTGTCTACAGATCAGCGCCGGAGCATCATGGCCGAGCTTCCAGCAAGGGCCGCGAATGCCAAACCCGTGCGCCGCGGCGGGCGGCGTGGCCGCGCGACATGACGCTTCGAACAACGAGAGGCCACCCGCGTGGCCTTGGCGCCGGGCGGGCCTTGACGCGTTCGGGTGCATCCGCTAACGAGCCGCTTCGAGATTTCAGTCGCCCTTGGCAGCCAGCGTCGATGACGCATTTCGAAAGAGGGCAGTGCCAGAGCAAGGAACCAAAACGATGTCGCGCCGCTGCGAACTGACCGGGAAACAAGCCATGGTTGGCAACAATGTCAGCCACGCTCACAACAAGACCAAGCGCCGCTTTCTGCCGAACCTGAACACGGTCTCGCTCAACAGCGAAACCCTCGGCCAGACAGTGAGCTTCCGCATCAGCGCGGCCGCGCTGCGCACCGTGGACCATCGCGGGGGATTGGATGCGTTCCTGGCCAAGGCGAAGGATGCAGATCTGTCGCCCAAGGCACTCAAAGTGAAACGCGACATCGCCAAGGCCCGCCAGACTGCCAGCTGAGCGCACTCGCGGCACAAGCTGCGCGCGGTGTGGCTCCACAATGCCAAACATAGCTCCCCCTCTTTCGGGGCGAACATTCTGTGAATGACGATCAGCGGCGCGACCAAACGGCCTGAGGAAGCAGCCAGTGCGACAAGGACACCAATTGTGAAGTCAGGCTGGATCGGGATCGCGGCACTTCTCACGCTCCTCGGCGAAGCGGCGCCGGCCCTCGCCGTGTCGTTCAGCCGCGCGGATGCCAACCGAGACGGCGAGGTCAGTTTCGAAGAAGCGGAACGCGCCTTTCCGAAGCTCAACAGGGTCCACATCGAGAAGGCCGATCAAAACCGGGACGGCGTGATCAGCGAGGGCGAGATGCCCTTCTTGAATTCGTTCGACCGGTTCAACAGCAATCGCTAGGGCGCGCGTCTGACGCCGCCTCCGACAGTCTGCATCCCAGCGCGTGAGACCATGACCCAAGCCTCGGCCAATGTGAACATCATGATAAAGGCCGCGCGCAAAGCCGCGCGCAGCCTGGTGCGCGATTTCGGCGAGGTCGAGCAGCTTCAAGTCTCTGCCAAAGGGCCGGGCGATTTTGTCAGTCGTGCCGATATGCGAGCCGAGGAAATCATCCGCACCGAACTCACCGAGGCGCGGCCCAATTACGGCTGGCTTGGCGAGGAAAGCCAGGAGGAGAAGGGGAAAGATCCCACGAGGCGCTGGATCGTCGACCCTCTCGACGGCACGACGAATTACCTCCACGGCTTGCCCCATTGGGCCGTTTCCATCGCCCTGGAACACAAAGGCGAAATTGTTGCCGCCGTGGTCCACGACCCGACGAAAGATGAGATCTTCGTCGCCGAAAAGGGCGCTGGTGCCTGGATGAATGACCGGCGCCTGCGCGTCTCGGGTCGCCGCGACATGATCGAAATGATCTTTGCGACGGGCGTGCCCTTCGCCGGATCACCCCTCCTGCCCAAAACGCTCAAGGACCTCGCCGAACTCACCCCGCGCACCGCAGGGATCCGGCGCTGGGGGGCGGCGGCGCTCGATCTGGCCTATGTCGCGGCCGGGCGCTACGATGGATTCTGGGAGCGTGGCCTCAGGCCCTGGGACATGGCGGCAGGGCTTCTCATCGTGCGCGAGGCGGGCGGGTTCACCGGCCCGATTGTCGAGGACACAGAGATCTTCGAAAGCGGCACCGTCGTAGCAGCCACGCCGCAAATCTTCGAAACACTGACGGGAATCGTCCGCAAGTCCTGACGAAAGCAGAGGTTTTCGTCCTCTCGGTCAGGACTGCGGCGCCGAAGCAACACGACCATAGCGCAGCCCCCCCGACTTGATTGACGTCAAGGCGCGGGTGTTTGTGCGCGTCGCATTGAGGGGGCGCAAGACAACGAAAAGGACGAGGACTCCCATGCGACTCCTGCCAGCAGCCGCCGCTCTCACCGCCGCACTTGCGGTCTGGACCCTACCCGCCGACGCACAGTCGCGTGGCGACTGGACCGTTGGTATCGGATTTGGCTATATCCTTCCGAAGGATGACAACGGGTCGCTTCTCGACGGCGCGGCCGATCTGGAGGTCGGCGATAACGGCCGCCCAACCTTCACCGCCGAATACTTCATCTGGGACAATGTGGGCATTGAGCTGCTCGCAGCCTTGCCATTCGAGCACAATCTGTTCAGCGACGATTTGGGCGGCCAGATCGGCTCGACCAAGCATTTGCCGCCAACCCTGTCGCTGCAATACCACTTCCCCACCGGCACAGCCTTCACGCCCTTTCTCGGCGCAGGTCTGAACTACACGACCTTCTTCGATGAAGATGCCACCGGGGCCATTGAAGGTGAGGATCTGTCCATCGGCGACAGCTGGGGCATCGCCTTCCATGGCGGCGTTGACTACGCCTTTGGCGAGCGGGGCGCGTTCCGTGCGGATGTCCGCTGGATCGACATCGACGCCGAAGTGAAGCTCAACGGCGACGATATCGGCGATGCCGAGATCGATCCATGGGTGTTCGGCGTCTCCTACATCTACAAGTTCTGAAGATCAGAAACCCTAGCCTCAGAAATCCGTTGGCCGGAGGGGAAACCTCCGGCCAATTTGCGTTCGCATTTGAGGTTTGAAGTCCCTCGGGCCGCCGTAAAAGGATCAACCCGTCGGATGGCGCTCTAGCCGTCGATACCCGCATGGATCGACGGCATATCGAGCGGCGAAAAGCCATAATGCTTCAGCCAGCGCACGTCGCCTTCGAAGAAGGCGCGCAGATCGGGCATGCCGTATTTCAGCATCGCAATCCGGTCGATCCCAAGGCCGAAGGCGAAACCCTGCCATTTTTCGGGATCGACACCCGCAGCACGCAGCACCTTGGGATGCACCATGCCCGAGCCCAGGATTTCCAGCCAATCCTCGCCCTCGCCCACCTTGAGCTTGCCGTTCTCCCACGAGCACTGAATGTCGACTTCCGCCGAAGGTTCGGTGAACGGGAAGTGGGAGGCGCGAAAACGTGTCGTCACCTTCGTGCCAAAGAAGGCGGAGAGGAACTCCTCCAGAACCCATTTCAGGTTCGCCATGGAAATGTCGCGGTCGATCGCCAGCCCCTCGACCTGATGGAACATCGGCGTATGGGTCTGGTCGTAATCGGCGCGAAACACCCGGCCCGGCGCGATGATACGGCAGGGCGCTCCATGGGCTTCCATATGCCGGATCTGCACCGGTGAGGTGTGGGTGCGCAACACATGCGGCGGGCGATTATCGCCCTCCGCCCGCGCCATGTAGAACGTATCCATCTCAGCGCGCGCTGGATGGTGGCCCGGAATGTTGAGCGCGTCGAAATTGTAATGGTCAGTCTCGATCTGCGGCCCTTCCGCCACGGAGAAGCCGAGATCGGCAAAGATCGTCACCACCTCTTCCAGGACCCGGGTCACCGGATGCAGGCTGCCTTGCTGGCGCGGGCGCGGCGGGAGTGTGATGTCGGCCCACTCGCTGGCAAGGCGCGCCTCCAAGGCCAAATCGGCAAGCTTTGTGCGCGCCTGCATCACGGCCGCGTTCAGCTCGTCCTTCAAAGCGTTGAGAACCGGCCCTGCGGTCTTGCGTTCCTCCGGGCTCATCCGTCCCAGGGACCGCATCAAGGCCGAGACCTCGCCCTTCTTGCCAAGCGCAGCCACGCGGATTTCCTCAAGCGCCGCCTCGGTCGCGGCCCCATTGATCGCGCCGAGGTATTTCTCCCGTATGCCGGTGAGATCCTCCATATCTCGCCTCGTGCCTCCTCGATTTCAGGGGTTCGCCCCTAACACACCAAAGAGCGATTGCAAACAGACCTGCACCTGGCGGCGGACCTGAGCATGTCTCGAAAGCCAGCCTCCGCGATAGCACGCGGGCACGGGCCTACTGGACGATGAACTCGGCGTGCAGCGCTCCGGCTGCTTTGATCGATTTGAGAATGTCGATCATGTCATGGGCCGAGACGCCAAGCGCATTGAGCCCCGCAACCACCTCCGGAAGCGAAACGGATGTCTCGACGATCGCAAGGCCATTGCCCGGATCCTCCTCGATCTCGACATTCGTCCGGGGGATCACCACCGTCTCGCCATCGGCGAACGGATTGGGCTGAACCACGAGCGGCGCCTCTTCCACGCGCAAGGTCAAGTTGCCCTGGGTGACGGCCACCCGGCTGATCCGCACATCGGAGCCCAGAATGATCGTCCCCGACCGCTGATCCACAACGACGCGCGCCCGTGTCGAGGTCTGGACCTCGATGTTTTCGATCTGCGCCATGAGCCGCGCGGGCGATTCGATTCCGAAGGACGCCAGATCGAGCTGCACGGTGCCGCTATCGACCATCCGGGCGATACGCACACCGACATCCTGATTGATCGCCGCCTCGATCCGCGCCGCCGTGGTAAAATCGGGATTGCGCAGAGCAAGCCGCATATCGCGCATCTGAGTGAAATCGAAGTTGACCTCACGCTCGACCCGTGCGCCGCCCGGCACAAGCCCCGCGGTTGGAACACCCTGGGTCACGGTGGCCGCTTCGCCCTCGGCCGATATGCCGCCAGCGATGATCGAGCCCTGCGCCACGGCATAGATCTGCCCATCGGCGGCATTCAGCGGGGTCATCACGAGCGTGCCGCCCATCAGGCTTGAGGCATCGCCAATAGCCGAGACCGTCACGTCGATCTGCGACCCGGCGCGCGAAAACGGCGGCAGCACCGAGGTCACAAGCACCGCGGCGACATTACGCGCCCGGAGCTGCTCGCCGGTGACATTGACGCCGAGCCGTTCCAGCAGGTTGACGATGGCATCTTCGGTAAACGGCGAATTGCGCAGCGAATCTCCGGTGTTGTTCAGACCGACGACAAGGCCATAGCCCAGGAGATCGTTGCCGCGGACCCCGTCGACCTCCACGAGATCCTTGATCCGGGCCGGAGACGCCTGCAGCGGCGCCAAAACCCCTCCCGCCGCCAGCAGAACCAGCGCGCAAAGAACCCCAAGAGCCTGACGCAGTGGCATCTAGCGACCCATGTAATTGACGAAACTCAGCTGAGACAGACGAGAGGTGACGGTGTAGACGGTCTCAAGCTGCGCTTCGAGCGCTTGGAAGACAGTTGCGGCTTCTGTCTGGTCGGACGAAATCAGGTTCGCCCGCGCGATATCGAGCGCACTGCTTTCCGCCAGGTTATGCGCCTTGGTGGTCTCGACATGCTCCTGGATCACACCGAGCGATCCGGCATAGTCGGTGAGGCTTTCATTGGCCTGTATGAGTTGCGTGCCGGCCTCGGCGATCACGTCCATCTGCTCCTGCTGGCTGCCCGAAAGCGCACCGCCAGAGACAACAGCGGCCAGCGCCAGCGCCTGAAGTGCGGCAACGATCTCATCGTCATCGGCGCGGACGGAGAAATCGACGCGGTCGCCTTCCGCGATATCGACAGACCCCATATCGGTCGTCGAACCGACATAGCCGTTGGTGTAGAAGGCTCCTGTGGCTGGTGGGTCGCCGAAGTAGTCCTCTATCGTCGCAATCACATCTGCCGCGGTCGCGTCCGCCGCAACCAGCGTATCCAGCTCGGCGAGGATCGTCTCACCGGATTCAAGGGCGGCACTATCAAGCCCTGCCCCGGCAAAAAGGGACTGGCCGTTGAACTTCGTATTGAGGGCGCTGACCGCCTGCTTGAAATCGAGACGCGCCGAATCCGCGAGTGTCATCGACGCCATATAGTCGCTGATGCCAGCGGCGCTCGCCATGTCGACGCCCAGTTCGGCCAACGGCTCCCGGATCTTCGCCAGACCGCTCTGCATGCCATCGAGACGCTGCTCGACGATGGTGACGTTGCGCGAATAGGCCTCCTGCCGGGCAATCGCCCGCTCGATCCCGTGCAGCTTGCCGAGATTGCCCGCCGTCGCTTCGTGCAGGTCGGATTTGAGGCCGGTGGTCAGCTCTTTCGAGACCTGCTGAAGCTGGGTCTCGATGGCGCTGGCGCGGCGATGAAACGATTGCATCCGCGCCATTTCGGTCCCGTGACTGATCTTCATCGCCTCAGATCTCCAGTATCCGTTGCATCAGCTGATTGATCACATCGAGCACTCGGGCATTGGCAGCATATGCGTCTTCGAGGGCCATCAGGTTCGAAAGCTCGGTATCCATATCAACGCCGGTATCGTTGATCTCGGATTCCGCAAGCGTTGCCTGCAGGCTCGACAGAAACGTCGTGTCCAGATCGGCACTAGCTTCGAGACTGGCGAAGTACGACGCGATCCCGGACACCAGGGACGAGGCATCGCCCGCCGCCGACTGATAAGCAAAACCGGTCGGATCGCGCTCTTCGGCCATGGCATCGGACATTGCGAGCAGAAACTCGGTGTTGCCCTTGTCGCCCTCGGTGGTCGCGGCCAGCCCATCGCGAAGACGCCAGACCGAACCGCCATCATCGGGATCTACCGCGTCATTTACGTCGATCCGGCCTGCCACACCCGTCCCAGACCCGGAATCCACAAACAAGCCATCGCCGGAGCCGTCGAGGAAACCGGCGGGCATCAGGTCGCGAAACCGCTCCACCATATCCGTGGCAAACGCGTCCAGCTCGGCTTGATACTCGGGGATCACGGTGTCGCGGATCTCAAACAGGGCCCCAAGCGACCCGCCATCGAACTTGCCGGACCCGGTGCCCGCATCAACCGTCACCGCGCCGGAGCTTGCGCCCTGGTCCTGCATCAGGCTGTTGAGCGGCGATCCGGAGGTCATATCGGCGGTCACCCCGCCATTGTAGGGCTCGAAACTCAGCTCATAGACCTGCGCGTTGAGCATGATGCCGCCATGGGCGGAGTAGATACCGATCATGCCGTTGTCGCGCTTCACCGTGCTCACCGGCACGATCGAGGCAATGTCATCAACAAGCCGCGCCCGCTCGTCTTCGAGCGATGTGGTGTCCGCCCCGAGCGTCTGCTGCGCGGCGATCTTTTCGTTCAACGCGTCAATCTTTCCGAGCGAGTCGTTGACCACATCGACCTGATCGGAGATTTCCTGCTCGACGCTGGTGCGGATCGCATTGTTGTCGAGCGTGATCTCGTTGAGCTTCTCCACCATGGCCTTGGCAGAGTTGAGCACGGTCATCTGAACGGCGGTCGAATCCGAACTCGTCGAAAGCGCGATCAGATCGGCTTCCAGAGCATCGGTAAGCGCCATCATCGAGGCCGCATCGCTGGCCGTGCTGCCATGCAGCTCCATGATGCGCGTGTACGTGTTCGACAGTGCCGATGCGGCGCCGAGCGAAGCATCCGCCGCGCGCCGCTCGGCGGTGACATGGGCGTTTTCGGCCCGCGAGGTTGCAACGACCGCAACACCGCCGCCCTGCCCGTTGAAGAACGTGGAGGTGACCTCCGTCGTTCGTCGGGCATAGCCGGGCGTCAAGGCGTTTGAGACGTTCTTGGCGACAGTATCGACGAGCCGCGAATTCGCGCGGATCCCCGAAGAGGCGCTGTTGAAAGCGGATGCAATACTCATGATGCGGAGCCGATGCTTGCCCTACCTGAAGCGCATCAGCGCTTCAGATTGGTGGTTTCCTGGAGCATTTCATCCACAGTCTGGATGACCTTCGCGTTCGACGAATAGGCGCGCTGCGTGCGGATCATCGAGGTCAGCTCGGTCGCGATGTCGGTGGTCGACAATTCGAGCGCAAATCCCTCAATGGTGCCCGTCGGGCCGTCCCCCGCTTCCCAGAGATAGAGCGAGCCGCTCTCCGCCGAGATGCTGAAGGACTGGTTGTCGAGAACGCTCAAACCATCGAGGTTCGGCACATCGGCCAGTGGGATCTGGTAGATCGTCTTGCTGAACCCGCTGGAATACGAAGCTTCGATATAGCCGTTCTCGTCGATCGTCACCCCCTGATAGGTCCCCGCCGGGGAGCCATCGGTGGTCACGCCCTTGGAGGAGAAACTGGAGGAGAGCTGGCTCAGAAACTGGTCACCGCCCGAATCGGAGCCAACGCCGATTTCGATGGACTGGCCATCGAGATTCATCGTGATCAGGCCAGACGCGGAATCGTAGCTCGTCGTGTAGGAGCCCGTGCCACCGCTATTGCTGGTCACAGTGTCCACCTCACCGGCGGTCGCGGTCGCATCGCTGAATTCGATGTCATAATCGCCCACGGTGTTACCGCTCTTCTCGTCGACGATCACCATGTTCCAAGTATTGGTCTGGGCCGCCCCCGAAGCCGCGACATCCGGCGTGAACGTCACGGTCAGGTTCTGCGCCGAACCCAGCGTGTCATAGTATTCCAGCGTCATGGTCTCGGCTGTACCGGCGCTGTCATCGGCGGTCGCATCGGCCGGCAGGTTGGCATACATGCCAATGCTCTCGGTCGGAACTGCCGCAACGCCGGAGAGATTAATCTTGACCGGCTCCAAGCCTTCGGTGGTATCCCGCGCCTGAGCGGGGATCGTGCCGTCCGCATCGGCGGCCCAGCCAAGCAGAACCATCCCGCTGGACGTGGTCAGAAAGCCGTCCTTGTCGGTGTGGAAAGAGCCTGTGGTCGTGAGCATCAGATCCAGCTCGTCGGGATTGGCCTCGTAGGAGGCCATCGACGTGATCGGCAGCATCCCACGGCCTTGGACGGCGAGATCGGTGGAATTGCCGGTGCCCTCCAGCGCGCCTTTGGCAGCCACATCCCAACGCACATTGGTCGAAACGCCGCCTGCCAGCGCGGAGCGGCCGCCGCCCACACCACCGGACGAGCCGCCGGAGCTCACCGTCATCGAGGCGAAATCGACATCCGCGCGCTTGTAGCCGTAGGTTTCGGAATTCGAGATGTTGTCGGCGATGGTCGAGAGCTTGTTGCCATTGGCATTCAGGCCGGAAATTCCGGCGTTCATCGACGTGGAGATACCCATACTCAGTCCTTTGCCGTGAGGGAGCGGTCGTTGGAACCTGTTACCGTTTCATTGAGTGGAGCAATTGGCTTAATATCCAGCTAACGCGGGGAGGTATCAGCGTAAGCCTTTGGAAAAGATCGGCTTTTCAGGACCTCCAAATCCCCCGAAGCCTTTCACGGATGCCGCGCGCACGCCTAGAGCGCATTCGCACGAGCGGAGAACGAGGATCCGACACGTTTCGCTCAAGACAGTTAATCGAGCGACTGACCGGACCCGCGTCGAGCGAGCAACGCTCTAGAATTCGCGGAGCAGAGTGATCTCGATCCGCCGGTTGCGGGGATCGCCGGAATCTTCCGAGATGACAGGCGCCCGGTCGGACCGGCCCGTCACCCGCTCGATCCGCGCATCGCTGACACCGCCAAGAACCAAGAGCTCGCGGGTGAGCTGCGCCCGGTCGGAGGAGAGAAGCCAAGGGTCCGGGGACGGTGTGGACAGAGCGACATCGCCGGTCGCGAGATGCCCAGAGATCGCGACCTTATTGCCAACCGTTGCAGTCACACGCCCAATCATCTGGACCAGCCGCTCAAAAATTGGATTGAACTCCGTCGTCGCGGCGTTGAACAGCGGCGAGGTTGGCCGGTCGAAAACCTCGATGATAAGCCCCTCATCCGTCAGCCGTGTGGCAATGTGAGCGAGCATCGGGTCGGCCTCGGTCGCATCTCCGCTCGCGCCCAAAAGCTGCTGCTCGATATCAAACAACGTGTCGCTTTCGGAGTCTTCGTCCGCGGATGTCTGCGGCCCGCCCGCCTCGCCGCTCTCATTCTGAGCCAGCGAGTGCTCGCTGAACAGGCTAGAGCCATCGAAGACGCCATCGCCACCGCCCGCCATATCGTGAACGGGGATCGTCGGGCTAAAGTATTGCGCAAGCCCCTGCCGCGTCACCTCATCGGAGGCGTTCAGCAACCACATCAGCAGGAAGAACGCCATCATGGCCGTCACGAAGTCGGCATAGGCGACTTTCCAGGCCCCGCCATGATGGCCGCCTTCGATCACCTTCTTGCGCTTGATGATCGTCACATTGCCCGAATTGTCGCGTGGCATGATCCAATCTCCCGGTACGTCCGGAAGACATCTAACGCCCAATTCCTGAAATGACGGTTACCTTGGGTCCCAAAAAATCAGCCACGAACCAGCATCTTGCCCGCAACGATACTACGCAGCCCCGCCTCAGGCGGAAAGCTCAGCCCAGCAAGGCGCGAGATTGCCCGGCGCGGGCTGTGCTGCATAAACGCCCCGCGCGATAGCTCGGGCGAGGCAAAGGGCTGCGGCATGCTCGATTTCCATCCGCGCATGAAACGGCGCGTCCCCGAGAGGCTTGGCCCCGGTCGCAACCGCAAACACCAGATCCCCATCAAACGGCGTGTGCGCAGGCACAAGAGCGCGCGCAAAACCGTCATGGGATACTTCGGCCATCCGCTTGGCGGCAGTCTTGTCGAGGTCTGCATCGGTCGCCACGATCGCGATGGTTGTGTTGGCCGGGGCAGATGTGTCGCCGCCTGCCATCGGCTTGTCGAGCACCGCGCTTTCCGCGAGAGCCGCTGTCGGAGCTGGCCCCAACCCGCCAAACTCATCTCCGACCTCATACGCCCCGGCCCAGAAATGCCGCGTTCCCGGCACAATCGCCGACCCGCAGGCATTCACCGCAACCAACGCCCCGACCGTGAAACCCTGCGCCGTCACGAAAGAGGCAGAGCCGAGGCCTCCCATCAAATTCCGCGCCATGGCCCCGGTCCCCGCGCCAACGCTGCCCAGCGCAAAGTCCGAAGCCGCCGCATCATACGCCGCGCGTCCAAGCCTGGCATAGGGCGGCGCGGCCCAAGTCTTGTCGCCGCCATTGGCCAGGTCAAAGAGGATCGCGCCTGGCACGATCGGCACGACCGCAGGCCCCAAGCGAAAGCCGATCCCTTTTTCGGTGAGCGCCGCTGTCACCCCCGTGGCCGCCTCGAGCCCGAAGACCGACCCGCCGGAGAGAAACAGCGCATGGACCTCTTCGACCAACTTGCCCGGTTCCAGAAGATCGGTCTCGCGGGTGCCGGGCGCGCCGCCGCGCACATCGACAGACGCTACGAAGGGCACCTCAGCCGTCAAAACGGTCGTGCCAGTCTTCGCGATTGTGTCCGAAGCGTTGCCAACCAAAAGGCCGGGGACATCGGTGATGAGGTTCTTCGGGCCCGGTTTCATCGGCGTCTCATGGGCGTCTCATGGATCGATCATCCTCGCGGCAGCTCCAAGACGGGCGCAGCCTCCAGAAGCGCGCGCGTATAAGGATGAGAGGGAGCGGCGAAAACATCGCACGTCGCGCCCGTTTCAACGATCTTGCCCGCCTGCATCACCATCACCCGGTCCGTCACCGCCCGCACCACCGTGAGATCGTGGCTGACAAAGAGATACGCGAGCCCATACCGGTCCGAAAGCTCCGCCAACAGATGCAGGATCTGCGCGCGGACCTGCACATCGAGCGCGGATACTGCCTCATCGAGGATGATGAGCTTAGGGCGAATGATCAGCGCCCGCGCAATGGCGATCCGCTGCCGCTGACCGCCAGAGAACTCATGGATGTATTTGCGGCCATCCTCCGCCCGGAGCCCCACATCCTGGAGCGCTTGGGCAACCGCGTCTCGCCGGGCGCTGCCGCGGGGCGGCGCATCAAGGAGGTGAAACGGCTCCGCAATCAGCCGTTCCACGCGGTGGCGCGGGTTGAAGCTCCCATAGGGGTCTTGAAACACGACCTGCATTTGCGCGCGCAGCTTTTTGGGCAAAACCCCGGTGTCAATATCAGCGCCCGACAGCCGGATGCAGCCACTTTGGACCGGATCAAGACCGAGGATGGCGCGAGAGAGCGTCGACTTCCCGCAACCCGATTCTCCAACCAGCCCGAGGCTCTCACCGGCACGAAGTTCAAAACTGACGCCGTCGACCGCACGGTGCGCGGCTGGGCGCCCTGAAAATCCTTGCCGCGCCGCGGGGTAAGCACAGACGACCTCCTCGACCTTCAGAAGCGGCGCGCCGGCCCCGCGCACGCGTCGCTCTGGCCCGGACATCGAGGCCGCGAGCAAAGCGCGCGTATAGGGGTGGCGCCTTTCGCGCAGCACCTCCGCAGTGGGCCCCGCCTCCACAACTGCCCCGTCGCGCATGATCGCCAGCCGGTCCGCCATCCCGGCAACCACCGCGAGATCATGGCTGATCAGCATCAGCCCCATGCCGTCTTCCGCCACCAATCGGCGCAGCAGCGTCAGGATCCGTGCCTGTGTGGTCACATCAAGCGCCGTGCTGGGCTCATCCGCGATCAGAAGCCGCGGTCCCAGCGCAATCGCGATACCGATCACCACGCGCTGCCGCTGTCCACCCGAAAGCTCATGTGGATAGCGCGAGAGCGGAAACCGGTCAGCAGGCAGATCCACCCGGTCGAGCACCTCGCGCGCCTGCGCCCGCGCCTCTCGCCAGGAAGACCCGCGATGGATCACAAACGTCTCGGCCACCTGATCGCCAATGGTCTGCAAAGGGTTGAGTGCCGTCATCGGCTCCTGGAACACCATGCCGATGTCGCCCCCGCGCACGCGGCACATCTCCCGCTCGCTGAGCCCAGTGAGATCGCGCCCCCCAAGGTGAATCCGTCCCGAAACCTCGGCGCCCCGCGGCAGCAGCCCCATGACCGACAGCGCCGTGAGCGACTTGCCCGAACCGCTTTCGCCAATCACGCCGAGGATCTCGCCCGCGCCCAAGCGCAACGAAACGTCCTGGAGCAGTCTTTGGCCCTGAATCGAGACATGCAAGCCGTCGATATCGAGCAACCCAGTCTCGGAGAAACGGTCCCCCAGGTCCGGTCTCAGATGGGCCCGAGCATCGCGGGCCCCGTCAAGCAGAGGTCCAGTCACAGCCGCACCCGCCGCAGCCGGGGATCGAGGAGGTCGCGCAACCCATCGCCCATCAAGTTGAGCCCCAGCACCGCGAGGATGATGGCAAGGCCAGGAAAGATCGCAAGCCATGGGGCGAGCGCAATCATCGTCTGGCTCTCGGCCAGCATCCGGCCCCAGGAGGGCGTCGGCGGTTGCGCCCCAAGCCCGACGTAAGACAGTCCCGCTTCGGCCAGTATGCCCAAGGAAAACTGGATCGTGCCCTGCACAATCAAGAGGTTCGCCAGATTGGGCAGGATATGCTCCACCGCAATCCGGGTCGGCCCCTTGCCCGCAACCCGCGCCGCGCGCACAAAATCCCGGGTCCAAAGGCTCATCCCCGCCCCGCGCACAAGGCGGGCAAAGACCGGGATGTTGAAAATCCCGATGGCCAGGATCGCGTTGAAGGCCGAGGGGCCGAAAACCGCGGTGATGATGATCGCGATCAGGAGAGAGGGGAACGCAAAGACCAGATCGTTCGAGCGCATGATCAGCTCATCGAACGCGCCCCCGCGCCAAGCGACGGCGGCAAGCCCCAAGGGCACGCCAAACCCCATCCCGATGCCGACCGCAACGAGCGCCACCGCCAGCGAAACCCGCGCACCGACCATGATCATCGAGAAAACGTCGCGCCCGAAATGATCTGTCCCGAACCAGTGCTCGGCCGAAGGCGGCTGAAGCCGCGCCGGGATGTCGATCGCCAGGACATCTCCCGGCGTCCAGACGAAAGACAGGAGCGCAAGCACGACAAAACTGCCCCAAAGCACCGCCCCCAAAACCAGGCTGCGCATCAGCGCGTGGCCCTCAACCTCGGATCCACCGCCGCATAGGCGAGATCAGTGCAAAAGGTGACGACGATCACCGCAAAGACCAGGAGCATCACCACGCTCTCGACAACGATGAGATCCCGCTGGCTGATCGCCTGAAACACGAGCCGTCCCAAACCTGGCAGAAAGAAGACATTCTCGATGATGATCCCACCGGCGAGCAGAAATGAGAATTGCAGCCCGATGATCGTGAGAACCGGGATCATCGCATTGCGCAGCGCGTGGCGGCGCAGCGCCTGAGCCTGGGTGAGACCCTTGGCGCGGGCGGTGCGGATGTAATCCTCCCCCAACGTATCGAGAAGCGAGGAACGCATGACCCGCGCAAGGATCGAAGCCTGAGGCAAGGCAAGCGCGATGGCAGGCAGCGTCAGGGCCTGCAAACACGGCCAAAACCCCGCCTCCCAGCCGGGAAAACCACCCGCCGGAAACCAGCGGAGCTGCACCGCGAAGATCAGCACCAGAATGATCGCAAACCAGAAATTCGGCACAGCGATGCCAAGCTGCGTCGCGCCCATGACGCCAAGATCCGACACCCGCCCCCGCCGCGCCGCCGCCCAGATCCCGGTTGGAAACGCAATGAGGATCGCGAGCGCCAGGGCATAAAGCGCCAGGGGCAAAGACACCTGGATCCGGTCGAGGATCATCTCCGAAACCGGCGTCCGGTAGGTATAGGAAATGCCGAAATCGCCCACCAGCATCCCCGTCACCCAATCGACATAGCGGACGGGGGCGCTCGCATCGAGCCCAAGCTCCGCGCGCAGGGCCGCGACGGCATCCGGGCTTGCATTGAGGCCTAGCATATAGGCCGCCGGACCGCCGGGAACGATTTCCAAAGCCACGAAGATCACAACGCTCGCCGCGACCAGGCTGAGGATCAGCGAGATCAGACGCAGGGCGGCATATCTCAGCATGGGTCATCCGGGTTGCTGGCACCGCGGCGACCCTAAACGAAATCCTCAGGAGGTAAACCGGCAACCGGGTCTGGAAACAGTCCCGATTCAATCGTTTGGCGGGCGGGCGCGTCAAACGCCCACGCGCCCATGGCTGCTAGGCGTTTTGTGTCCCTGACGCGCCGCTATTCGGTTTGGCGCTCGCATCGGGTTTGGCCCCTGCGCTGCGAATGTTCACAAACTTTGACAGAAGGTCGAACCAAAACGGAGCGCCGAGCGTGATGGCTGTCGCCGTGATAAGCAGGCCCAATATCTTGTAAACAATCAAGAGCAGAAAATTCCCGACGCCATTCGCCCCTGCGGCGTCCTGGGCATCCGAACCTCCGAAAGGATGGGTACGCAACTCGTCGTCCTTCCAGCCAAGCGGGAGCGGTGCGAGTGTATCGGTCCAACCTTCTATTTGCTGCGTTATACAGTCGCGTTTTTCATCCGGATCGATTACATCAGCGCATCTGTCAGCAATACCATCGTTGACGACATCATCCGCGTTTTGAACCAAAGCCAAGCGCAACTCCTCATCGACTTGGAGCTGCTGCGCAATGCGAACGGCATCGACGTTCAGCGCGACAACGAGGATGAGTCCCACCACGAGAGAGACCCATTTCTGGTATCGGGCATAGGCGCCGGTGAGCCTGTCCTGAGCTGAATCGAACCATTTGGCGACAGCCGTTTCAAAACTGGCGATGTCTTTCTGCGTTCCCATCGTGGCCGAGATCAGGACATCCCGAAACTTGCTGTCGTGCGGGAGCGTGTGGCCCTCGATCTTCTGCACAACATCGCCAAAACCAGCACTGATCTTGCTATCGACCAAGGCCATGGTCACCGCTTTGGCGAACTGTGCGCTCGAAATGTAAGATGGATGCGACTTGTCCGTGATCTTACCGTTGACGAATGCCTTTTCATTGCCCGCTTTGGACGACCAAGCAATGTTCTTGATGAGCCCGCTTTCGTAAAAGCGCTTTCGGAAGGCATCATCATCGATAATCTTCTCAATCGTATTGAAAAGCATCTTGGAGCGCTTGGCCAAAATGATCGACAACAACTCATTGATTGCCGTCACAACCAGACTGAGAACGAGAAAAATCAGGATTAGGGAGATCGCAATCTCTAGCAAAGTCGCCATTTAAACCACCCCATAGAATTGGCTTCTAAAATCAAGACACGTGACGCCGCGTTAGCGTGAAGTCTATTGCAATGAGAACGAGGAATGATCCTCTAACTGAATAGAGCATACATGCTCATTGCGAATATTCGAAGTGAAATGTCCTTCCTCTAGCAGTTTTTCACAGTCCAGCAATCCCGCCGCAGCCAAACGATTGCGGATGTCTTCTGGTCAAGGACCAGAACAGGGCAAGAGAGGAATAGGCCGCCTAACCGCGTCCCACGCCCGCTACTCCTCCCAGTAAACCGCCGTCATGTCGTTGGCTTGCGTCGGGGAATCCGCCCAAAGCCCGCGCAGCCGGGCATCCGCCACGCCGGTCTTCGGGAGCTGGAACAAAAACGCATTCACATAGTGTGACGCGACCCGCTCCTGCGCCGCCTGCAAGAGCGCAATCTGGTCGCCCGGATCGATGGTCTTGTCGAACCCCTCCTGCAGCGCGCCCATGACCGGATCGCGGTAGCCGAAGTAATAGTCATCTCGGGCATAGATCCAGATATCCATCGGCTCGGTATGGCTGACGATGGTGAGGCCGTAATTGCGGTTGGTGAAGACCTGTTCCAGCCACTGCGCCCATTCCAGATTGATGATCTCTGCCGTGATCCCCACCGCGCGGAGCTGCGCCGCCACAATCTCGCCCCCGCGTCTTGCATAGGGCGGCGGGGGGAGCGTGAGCGTCGTCTCGAACCCGTCAGGATATCCGGCCTCGGCCAGAAGGCTGCGCGCCAGATCTGGGTCGTAGGCCGAGAGAGACGTGAGGTCCTCGAAGGCCGGGTTGTGCGGCGGAAAGTGGCTGCCGATCGGTGTGCCGTAGCCAAACATCGCCCCATCGATAATCGCTTGGCGGTCGATGGCATGGGCAATGGCGGCTCGAACGCGAATGTCGTTAAAGGGCGACTGGCCTTCATTCATGGCAAGGATCGTCTCGCCTTCCGTGGTGCCTATAATCACCGAAAACCGCGGATCGGCCTCGAACTGCACGAGGCTCTCCGGCGCGGGGAAGACGGGATACGCGTCGATATCGCCCGCCATCAGCGCGTTCGAGGCGGCCGTGGGCTCGGAGATGAACTTGAACGTCACTTTGTCGAGCCGCGGTGGATCGCCCCAATAGCCCGGGTTGCGCTCCAACTCGACCCGGTCGCCTTGCACCCAATCGGAGAACACGAAGGGCCCTGTGCCGATGGGATTGGTCGCATTGCCGTCCGCACTGGCGGGCGAGACGATGGTCATGTCGCCCCAGGCAAGATTGGTGAGGAGCGACGCCTTCGGCACATCCAGCCCGATCTCCACGCTGGTATCGTCAAGCGCGATGACCGAGTTGATCCCGTCAAAAAGCTGTTTCTGCGCATTGAGGCTGCCGTCTTCCATGGCGCGCTCAAACGAAAAAACGACGTCCTCGGCGGTGAAGGGCGTCCCGTCATGGAAGGTCACGCCCTCACGGAGATAGAACACCCAGGAAAGCCCGTCCGGCGCGACCTCCCAACTCTTCGCAAGACCAGGCAGCACAGTGCCGTCCGGGGCAAAGCGCGTGAGCCCCTCAAACACATTGGCATAGGTCACCTCGTCAATCGCCGCCGCCGCCCCGGCCGTCGGGTCGAGAATGGGGGGTTCGAGCTGCATGCCAACGCGAATATCGCTCCGCTGCGCCAAGGCTGGTCCCGCAAGCTGTGCAAGCAGAACGGCAATCAAAAGCGCGGCGCACGCCCGCATTTTCTGTGGCATCAATTGGCGCTGCATCCCGCCTGCAGGACTGAAAGCCCTGCCCCAAAGTATCGGCACTGTCCCCACCCGTTGGTTTCTTTCCGCTGAGCCCATCATTACGGGCTCGGTCCGGGAGGTCCAGGCTTTAGGTCGGTTTGACCCCCAGGTGGGCGCGGCCCCCTGCGCTGCGCCCTACCCCCGTCAGAGCGGATGCACCGACGATCCGGCGCTCGGGCGTTGAGCTGTGAACAGGTCGGACCTCGACGGTTGCTTCTACAATCAGGGTATGTTCGACAGATAAAGGGCAGAGACCGAGTTGCGGACGGAGCTGCCGGACAATCATCTTAGCTGAAGGTCGGCTCTTGAGATGCATCGAAGCATGCTTTCTACTGGCGCTATAGAAGTACCTTACTCGAGGTGATCGTCTCTAAGGATGGTCATCTGGGACGGTGTCAATGGGTGAAAAGTGACAGCGGAGCAAATCGACACACTAAAAGCCCTTCTTCCGGTGTTATTAGCCGCGATCACACTGGTCGGGGGCGGAGTGCTATACAATTGGCAGAAATCAATAGACAGAGAGAACCAAATTCGCTCAGAAAGGCGTGACTTATACAGAAAGTTCCTTGTAACAAGTCGGGCGATACAAACGGCATTGCTGGCCAATTCTACCGAAGAAGAATTCGTTGAAATTTATGCAAGACTTGACAGTGTATTGGCTGAACTTCTGGTTTGAGCACCAGACGATGTTGTCAGCGCTTGCGAAGAGCTAGGGCCGTCTCTGGTTAAAGCTCTCCAAACAAAAATCGGCAGCAAGGAAGGTGCCTTTGGTGATGAATTTTCTAGAGCGTCGAAGATATTTGATCGGGTGGTTTTGGCAATGCGAAAAGACATATTTGGCGATACTGTTTCCTCGACTTCGACTGTAGACAAAGTCCTAGATGGCCTAGATGATCTCGGCGGCAGTATTTCGAAGTCTGCTCTTGTGGTAAAGCGAGCTATCGATCTGATTAATAAGTTGTTCATCTAACCATCCCGGACACTCGCCCGTCCGCAGCATTGGTCAATATGGGCTCTCTCCTGTCATCTGACTGTTTTGCCTGATGGCTGTCTCGTCTCAGGTTTGTCAGGTAGGATCACAGGGACAGCGGCCGTCCGAAGGGGGGCGCTGTTAAGGCTTGAGATAGGCACTTTATGGTGTCGCCTCCACATGATTGCCGGACACCCTCAACGATTTAGAAGCGGTCGCCTCCGGGGCGAACGTTCCACAAATCAGGAGCATTGACCGCGTTGTGGACTTTGCGGTCACTCGGCACCGCTCGATCAAATGGCGATACTTGCGCAGACCTACCAGTAGATCGTGTTCCTGCAAGGTCGGCTTCTCCTGCCGCTCGAACTCATCACATGGATTCTGCTAGTTTGCTCTTAATTCAGGGATGAAACTGCGGTGGCGAAGAGATGGAAGCTACAAGGAGAGCACTGGCTTCCCTGGAAGGTGATATAGCGCGTTTGGGTGTTATGCTCGATCTGCACGATTGGAACCAGATCGTCCAACGCTGCAAGTCCCTTCATGCCCCAGCGGGCAGCAAGATCCAGAATCAGGCTCGCGTGGCCGATAGTTGGATATACCTGTGCGATGGAGTTGCGGCATCCGAGCAAACCTGGCTCAACGGTGCATCGACGATTGCGCGTTTCTTCGAGCCCGGAAACATCTGCGCCAACTTCACCAGTGCCTGGACGCGCGACATCGCGTCAGATGATCTTATCGCCCTGACGGATGTCAGCGGTGTTGCCATCCCCGACGACATCTTCAGGCGAGAATACCTCGAGGGAGGCTCTTTCGGCATCTACCTTCGGCTCAAGATGATGGAAGCGCATCTCTTCGCGAAGGAACTGATTTGCGCCAAAACCTCCGGCCAGACCGAAACGCGATATCGGTTTCTTGAGCATCATCACCAGACGGTGATCGGGTCTGTGCAGCAAAAGTATATCGCCCGGTTCTTAGGGATTACGCCGCAGGGTCTTTCTCGCTTCCTGCGACATAGAAAAACCGGGGCCAGTTAACCGAAGTTCATCGTCCAAACGCGTTGTTTGTCTACCGTCCAGCTATTCACCTCCCCGACAGGCTTTTAACCGGAGACACGGACGCAATGACGAACCTGACAATGCCAGCCGAACGGGACTTTGGTTGGACTCTCAAGCCTGTTTCCTCGTCTCATTTCGACATCCACCAAAAGGACAACGGCCAATTCTGTGTCGTGCTGAACCATGCGCTTCTACGCGGTGTTTCGGCCGAGATGATCGCCTGGTGGTTCCAGAACTTCCCACGCCTGAAGGTTCGGCTGCGGGATGTTCCCGGCTACGAGGGAGAGCAGGTTCCGGGGTATTGGCTATGGCATCCAATAGACCATTACAGTGCCGAATTGTCGGGGGATCTCGGCCCTGGTGGTATCTCGAAAACAGGGTGTAGCATCCACATACGCGAAGCCATGCAGTACGACCGCTATGGCTGGAAATACCCGGTCGACAGTAAACTGAAGGTTTTCTACGTGGGGTCCGATGGCTGGGCCATGGGCAAGGTGCTGCCCGTTTTAGGCCCGGTCATGATGCTGCGTATCCACTTTAGGGATGTCTTTGAGGATGAGCAGCATGTCGGGGTGCAGTACCACTACGAAGTCGTCATCGGGGCAACCGGAAACAACCCCGTCGCCCGTTTCATCAATAGCCAGGTTACCCGGCACTACGGTCCAGAATTCTTCGCGGCCTGGCATCGTCACAACGTGATTGAGGTAGGCACCTTCGAGAATTTCCTGCCGGCACTCTTTGCACAGAAGGATAACCTATCATCTCTCGAATACGCGCGCGATATGAGCCCCGATCTGCCATCTCCGGATACGCAGCTAGGGCATGACAGGACGCTGTTCGAGAACCGCCTAAGTGGTTACGTAAACACCGATACGCCTCATGCGTTCCAGCAGTACCAAGGCCCTTCGTTTTTGTGACCATCTACGGGATATGACCTTGTTAACAATCGGGCATCCGATGCAGTCCAATGGATGTCGCCTCAGACGGCAAAGCTGACGCGCGCGACTTGCAGCATCGGTTACTTTGGTCTCCCTGCCGTCGTCTGACAGCTTTGCCAGATGACGGTATTGTCAGAGGTTTGTCAGCTAGGATCACAGGGACAGCGGCCGTCCGAAGGAGGGCGCTGCCGAGGCTTGAGATAGGCACTTTATGGTGTTGCCTCCTCAAGATTGCCGCAAAAGCTCAACGATTGAGAAGCGCCCGCCTTGGGGGCGGACGGGCGCTGGCCCGGAGGTGCTGCGCACCTTCATTCCGGGCCAATGGGTCCGTGCATGAGCAACGGAATTGGTCTCTCAGCCGCCGTCTGACGGCTTTGCCAGTTGACGGCTTTGTCCATCCAGGACACCAGACATCGTTCGCCCCGTCCCCTCATCGACACAAGGGCCGACAGCGGGATTTTCCAGGTCGTATCAGTTCTGTCTCAACCAGGGTCACCTGAGCCGCGTCAAGCACCTGTTCCCGAAACCACGCGGCGCTGCTCGGTCAGATGACCGCACGGTTCGGAGCAGTCTCGTCGATGTCGTCTGCATAGGCCCGCCGAGAGGCCCGGCCCATGCAGCGCCTGCCGCAGAACCTGCCCCCATCCGTGTGGGCTAGCGCCCAAGCCGTTCCTTCACATCCGCCGCAAAGTCCTCATAGCGGCGCAGTGACTTCACATCGACCTGCACATGCTGCCCCATCTTCTGCATGATCGGCAGATCGAAGAGGATCCGGTCGAGATCGTCTGGCGTTTCAACCTCAACGATGGCCAGCACCTTGCGCTCGCCGACGATTTTCCAAAGGTCGCGGACCACCCCTGCCGACTTCGCGCCGAGCGCTGCATCTGCCTCTTCGGCCCAAATGCCGAACAAACCTTGCTGCTGCATGGCTGAGTCGTATTCGACGGTGAAATCCAGACGATAGAGCATTGTTCTTACCTCCCATTGACCGTTGTACCGAGCGCCGGGAACCGCACGATGCGATAGGTGCCGAGCGAGGCATCCTCCCCACCGTTGAGCACCGGCGAACGATGCAACTCGTTCACAGTAGCATAAACATAGCCGTCAATGCCCATCGAGAAGCCGTCCGGCCACGGCAGGTCTTCATCGGACTGAAACAGCACCTCGTAGCTGCCATCGGGTTTCGTGACGCCGATCGCATTGTCGGTCATCGCGGTGATGTAGACATTGCCATCGGCATCCACCGTCGAGCCGTCGGAAATCACCTTGTCGCCATAGCGCTCGACCTTCTCCGCTAGCGCTTCGTCGCTCAAGCTCTCGTCCAACAGATCGGTGGTCCGCACCCGATACATCGAGGCGGCGGTCATCGGCGCGAAATAAACCCATGTGTTTGTCGGATCGACGGTAATCGGGTTGACCCCGATCTTGGCCGGGTCGCCGCCAAGCAGGATCTCCTCCCCATCGATCACCATCGGCGTGTCTTCGGGCAACGTGAAGGCGCTCCCCTCCAAGACACGGCGCGCCCGCCCGGTCTCCATGTCGATGACGATCAGCGCCGAATTCATCCCATCCCCGGTATCGGAGATGTAAATCGCGCCATGCTCGCGGTCGATGGCCAGATCGTTGAGGAAGGAGGTCGCGCGCGCGGCGGGCTGACCAATGTAATAGATCGCGTGCAGCGCCTCGGCGTTGGTGTCCCAACCCACCACACGGCCTGTCTGGCCGTCGCCCTGGCCGTCGAGCATCCACAGCATCCCGTCGCGATCCGCCCGAAGCCCCAGAACGCCGTGGAGCCCATCGCCATCCTCCGCCGGGGCCCGCGCCCAAGCCTCGGTCGGATAGGGCGTGGTGGTGCCATCGGGCAGGACCTCGACCACGCGCAGCTCGGGGCCATAGAAGCCATGCACGGACATGAACATTCGCCCGTCCGGCCCGATGGCCAGATTGCCCGGCGGCGTGTCCTTGGGAAATTCGAGATAGGTTTCCAGCCCCTCGGCGAAGGCCGCTCCAGAAACGCCCAGCGCGAGGCCAAGGGTCATCGAGGCAAGTCTCATATCAGCTCCTCCGGTGTTGAACCGCAGGGTTAATCCGTTGAATAATTCTGATACAACGGCTCAATATCGAAGACAGAGTTCGAAAAATTCAAATGTATAGCATCGACGATCTCAAAACCTTCGTCGCCATCGCGGAAGCCGAAGGCGTCACGCCAGGCGCAAAACGCGTCGGGATATCCCCGGCAACGGCAAGTCATCGGCTGAGAAAGCTCGAAACAGCGCTGAAACTCACGCTCTTCCACCGCAACAGCCGTACGCTGAAGCTCACGCCCGAGGGCCAGATCTTCATGGAGCGCACCCGCGCGATCCTAGCCGATCTGATGCAGGCCGAGCAGGATGCCGGCAGCGGCACCGCGGAACTCACCGGTCATCTCCGGGTCACCATGTCGCCCTGGATCCTGTCGCGCTTTCTTCTGCCCGCGCTTTCAGCCTTCCAAGACCGCCATCCCGGCCTCACCTTCGAATTTCTCGCGGTCGACCGGTTGGTTTCGCTAGCGGCAGAGGGTCAGGATTGCGCCATACGGGTTGGCAAACTTGCCGACAGCGCGATGGTGGCGCGCAAGCTCAGCGACAATGCGCGGATCATCTGCGCGGCACCCACCTTCCTGGAACGACACGACCTGTCTGGCGATGTTCAGGATCTGCTCGCCGCACCCTGGGTATGTCTGCCCTGGCAGACCCGGTTTGCCTTCCGCGATGCCAAAGGGCGCCGCCGTGACGCAACGGTCAGATCCCGTGTCCAGGTTTCCAACTCAGATATGCTCGCTGATGCCGCCCGCGAAGGGCTGGGTCTGGCGGTCAAATCGCGGCTAGCCATCGGCAAAGAGCTCGAGGAAGGGCATCTCGTGGAGGTCGCGGCCGGTGCGCTCTGGGAGGCCGAGGCACCGATCTGGTTTCTCTATTCGCAAGACGCGCGGCAGGCCCAGAAGATCCAGGTCTTCCGGGACTTCGTCTCGGGCTGCTTCGCCGCGCCATAAAGCCGCGCGGCAAAGGCCATGGCGCTGAAGCTGTCGTACTACTCGAAGCGCCAGGCGTTCTCTTCAGCGTCAATCCGGCGCCGCCGCGCGAAAGCGGCATCCGGATCGGACAAATCGCTCAACCCGAGGAGAGACCGCAATCGGCGGTCATCACCGCTCCAGGTCAGTGCAACGGCAAGGCTCAGGACGAGCAAGACATTCAGAATGAAAAGCGCAAGAAAGAAAAAACCCATGCGGAGCGGGCCTCCTTCATAACTTCATTTGATCCTCTCAATAGAGCGAGATAGTGCGCCGCAGCCAAAGATCCCGAAACTTCTTCCCTGCTCTCGAAAATGGATCGACTTGGAGCGTTTCTGCTGTGCGTGGCTCTTCGGCGATCACGCGAGAGCTTTCTCGGACGGCCCTGCGCTCTGCCCTTATCTCCGGCCAATCATTGGTGTGGACCCGAATTTTAGGACCGCCGGTCTGTTTCGCGCTTCCAATGGCCTCTAAAGGAGCAACGGATCCACGCGCTTAGCGTCTGGCAGGGGGGGACTCATCCGAGATGGTGCAGCGCCATCCGGAAGTCAGGGCAATTCATCCGTCCCAAGCGCTACGCGCACGGCAGCCACACAATGCAGCTCCGTTGTCGAAAAGGCAGGAATGGGTGCATCCTCGGGCGAGAGCAGCAAGGGTATCTCAGTGCAGGCAAGCGCCACGCAGTCTGCGCCCCGATCACGTAGCGCCGAAATCGTCGCTATGTATCGGTCTCGCGTATCATCCAAAAAGCGGTTCTTGACCAACTCATCGTAGATGCTGTCGTGGATGAACCGCTTCTCCTCCTCGTTTGGGATGAGTGTCTCAATGCCGTTGCTTGCCAGGATCTCAGGGTAGAAACGGCCCTCCATCGTTTTGCGAACGCCCAAGAGGGCCGCTTTGCTTAAACCTCTGGCCTTAATGGCGTTCGCTGTGACTTGAGCGATATGCAGGAACGGAATGTCGAGGCTCGGCTGGAGTTCGGGCACAAAGCGATGGACGTCGTTGCAGGTGATGACAATGAAGTCCGCGCCAGCCGCTTGGAGAGCCTGAGCGGAATGTCGGATCTGCGCGCAGGCCGCCCCTTCGTCCTGCCGGTCGATCACAGCGTCGACGTAGTCCTGCCGGTTCACGCTTTCCAAAACGATCCGCGCTGAGGTCACACCACCGGCAACCGCCTGCGTGATCTCATTGATGCGCTTGTAATATTCAGCGGTGGAAACCCAGCTCAGCCCGCCAATCATTCCGATCTTTTTCATAGCAAAGTCTTCGACCGGGCCGTGCGTTGCCAACCTGACGTGTTCTTGCGGCTCATTCCATCCCTTCCGCTTCATGAAGCATCCGCCAAACCTCGCAGGTTTCCGTCACCGGCGAAACCGGCATAGCGCCGTGAGCAACCCTCAGTTCGAATGCGAGCCCCAAGCTCAGGCCTGAAGGAAAGGCGCCTACGATTTCGCATTGCGTCGATGCGGCACATGATGATGAACTCCCAGGTGCTGCGATCACGCGGGAGCCGCCCCATGAGTGCCATCAAAAACCTGCTTTGCGCCCTGAGCCTCACCCTCCTGAGCGCCACAGCCCATGCGGAGTCGGTCTGGCAGGTCGAGAAAACCCAGGCCGAAGGGGATCTTTACCCCGGCGAAGAAATGCTCCTCACCAATGAGATCGAGACGCTCAACCACTTCCAGGCGGGCGATCCTGAGAAGCCCTTGGTCATATTTGTGCCAGGCGGGTTTCATCTTGCGCGCGTGGCCTATGGCCCGCCCGAGAGCGAGGAGCGGGATTTTCTAGCATATTGGTTTGCGCAGCAAGGCTACTCCTTCCTGGCCACCTCCTATCCCACCGGGAACGCCGTCTATTCCAAAGCCTACCCGGCCTTCTCGATCCGGGACTGGGGCCACCAAGTGGCAGCCGTTGCCAAACACTACATCGACGCGCATGAGCTGTCGGGCGAGGTCATCGTCCTTGGGTGGAGCGCGGGCGGGCAAATCGCGCAATCTGTCTACGAGGCCACGCAGGCAGCCGGACTGGACATGAGCCTCTATGTCTCAATCGCCTCGACGCCGCCAATCCCGCTCCTTCTGGCAGCGCCCGGACAAATCTCCCAAGCCGCGTCTGGGCTCTCCACGGCACCGCAATTCTACGAGCTGTTTGAGAAATACGTGACCGCCCAGAACGAGCTGAACGGCCATACAATCATACCCTGGCCGCAATTCGAGGCCGATGTGCTGGGCGACATCCCCGTGGCCCTCAACGCCATTATGATCGGCTCGCGCTATCAGGACGGGAAATTCGTGGAGGATCTGGACTGGTCGATTGCCGATACCGGCGGCCTCAAAGTGACCGACTTCCCGCTCGCTGTGACCATTTCGGGCAACAAGGTCTTGGACAACGACCATGCCCTCACGGATCGCGGCAATTGGGGCCTCTACCAAGTTCAGCACCTCTACCGAAACATCGTGCTGCCTGCACTTTCCAAGTCCGAAGACATCGCCCCGGAGGATTGGCAGGACCTGATGGATGAGATGGACCGCGCCACCTCCGGTTATCTGAACGCGCGCGTCGCGGGCAATCACTTCTTCTGGTATGGCGAGGTCGGCGCGCGGGAAACCGTCGCGCAAGTCGAGCGCCTGCGTCTGCGTGCCGAAAGCCTCCGCGCCTCAATCGAAGCCGCCGTGGCGAAACTCGACGCACAGTAGCGCCGCACAAGCCCGCGTTGCGACGGATCAGCGAACCGCCACGGCATCAATCATCAATCGATGGTCAGAACGATCTTGCCCGTTGTCTCCCCCGCGCTCAGACGGCGATGCGCGTCGGCGGCCTCGGCCATCGGAAGGGTGGTGATCTGCGGGCGCAAAACCCCGTCACCAAGCAGGCCAAACACTTTCGCCATATCCGCAGCGAAAGCCGCCGGACGAGTGCCGAAATAGGTGTAGATATCGCTCAGACGCACGGCGACTGATTTCTGGAAATGCTTCGCAAAATCCTCATCGAAACGCCCCGCAGGCGGACCTGCGAGAAATCCAAAGATCACCGCCGTCCCAAACGGAGCCAGCACCGCAAAATCGGACTTGAGCGTCTCGCCGGAGATCGGGTTCAGGGTCAGATCAACGCCGCGTCCATCGGTGATCTCCAGGACGCGGGCCGCGACGTCCTCCGTCCGATAATCGATCACATGATCGGCCCCTTGCGCCCGCGCATAGCCGACCTTGCCGGTGCTGACCGAGGCAATCACCGTCATGCCAAGGTGCTTCGCGATGTGCTGGATCATCGTCCCGACCCCGCCCGCGGCTGCATGAACGAGCACTGATCTTCCCGCCGCCGCGCCGCCAAGATTGACCAGCATATGATAGGCCGTCATGGCGTTCACCGGGATCGATGCGGCAAGCGCAAAGTCGATACCGTCCGCGATCCGTGTGACGTAAGGGGTGTCAATCACCGAATGGGTGCCATAGCCGCCCGCGCCGATCGGACCCATCCAGGCCACCCGGTCACCAATCGCGAAACCCTCCGCACCATCGCCCAGCGCCTCGACGATCCCCGCGCCTTCAACGCCCGGGACATGCGGCAGGTCGGGCATCATGCCGTCTGGCATCTCACCCGCACGTATGATCGTGTCGATGAAGTTCACCGCGGCGGCTTGATTGCGGATGAGGATCTCACCCGAACCGGGCTGGGCCGCCTCGCGTTCCACCTTCGTCAGGACCTCCGGTCCACCGGCGCGAGAAATTTCGATCGCGTATGACATGGCATCCTCCTGGCATCCTTGTGCGCTTGGAGGAAAACTACCTGGCAACTGGTCGCACGATAATAATTGATTTCAGGATCTATTATCCTGTTCATGGAATAATGATTTACAACGATCTCGCGCTCTTCACCGCCGTCGCCCAAAACCTGAGCTTCTCCGGGGCTGCCGACACGCTCGGCATTCCCCTCAGCCGGGTCAGCCGCCGCATTTCCGATCTGGAAAGCCATCTGGGCACAAAGCTCTTCGAGCGCACGACGCGGCAGGTCCGTCTCACAGAAGAAGGCCGCCGCCTTCTCGACCGATGCCAGGAGCCGGTTGACGCGCTTCGGGTGATCGCCGGGTTCACCGATGATCCGAAACACCACACCATTCGCATCACCGCGCCACCATTGGCCGCGCGCGCGACGATCGGGCCGCGTCTGCTGGCATTCGCCGCGCAGCATCCCGGCATAACGCTGGACCTGACGACCACCAACGCAAACCTGGACTTCTTCCGGGATAATATCGACCTGGCGTTTCGGCTCGGCCCGCTCTCGGAGACCAGCCTGATCGCAAAGCGGCTGTGGTCTGTCCCCTACCGCTTCTGCGCGGGCCTGAAATTTATCGCAGATCACGGATTGGAAGCACCTGTCTCATTGGACGCGTTCCTCCAACTACCCGCCATCACCTGGCGCCAGCCATGGCGACTGGAGAGCGGAGAGCGGCTGCAATCCACAAGCGTCGCCCACAGCTTGGACGACCTCGACCTCGTGGCCGAAGCCGCCCGCCTCAATCTGGGCGTGGCGCTGCTTCCGCAGGATATGCTCGGCGCCGGTCTGTCTGCACTCAGCGTGGTGGATGCAAGCCCGATGACCCGGGAGATGTTCGCCGTCTATCCCAGCCGCCGCTTGCTGCCCGCGAGGATCAGAGCACTGATCGACTTCATGTCAAATCCCTGAAGGCCGCACCCCGCCGACCGAACCCGAAGCCGAGACGCGCCCGCTGCGTGCGCGCCTCCTCTAGCCACCACGCCCGACAAACCTTTCGCCGAAGAGGCGCTGGGTCTATGAAAACCGCCTGCAAGTTTGCGCACGCCGATCCCGCTAGCTCCCACACGGGGGCGTTCTCGCGGGACACAGGACAAGGGGATGGAAGACTGCAATGCGCTATGACGTGATCATCATTGGCGGCAGCTATGGCGGCATAGCGGCTGCGCTTCAACTGGTGCGCGCCCGCCGCGCGGTGCTGGTCATCGACGCAGGCGCCCCGCGCAACCGCTTTGCGGCTCATTCCCACGGGTATCTAGGCCAGGACCGCGTCCCCCCAGGCGAGATCTCAGCGCTGGCGCGCAGAGAGTTAGGCGCCTACCCAACCCTCACCTGGATCGAAGGCGAAGCCGTGGCAATGGACGGCGCGCGGGAGGCGTTCCAGATCAGCCTCCGGGACGGTCAAACCGTTGAAGGCCGGCGCGTGCTCTTTGCCACCGGGTCACGCGATCCCTTGCCGGAGATACCCGGCCTCAAGGACCGTTGGGGCATATCGGTTTTCCATTGCCCGTATTGCCATGGCTATGAGTTGAGCGACCGGAGGATCGGCGTGATCGGCACCGAGCCCATGTCCGTGCATCAGGCCGAACTGCTCGCCGATTGGGGCGATGTGACGTTCTTTCCCAACGAGACCATCACCGTGGATCGCGACGCCCATGACGCGCTCAAGGCCCGAAATGTGGCCATCGTGGAGGGCGCAATCGCGCGCATTACCGGCATCGCGGACATCGCATTGGAAAACGGTCAGACACTCGCCTTCGACGGCCTCTTCATCATCACGGCCACCGTGCAAGCCAGTTCAATCCCTGCCGATATCGGCGCAGCGTTGCAGGAAACGCCGCTCGGCACGATCATTGAGACGAGTGAGACGAACGAAACCTCGGTCCAGGGCGTCTATGCCTGCGGGGATGCGGCAACCATGCCGCAATTCGTATCAAGCGCGGTCGGTGACGGCGCAATGGCAGGCGTGCATATCCACCACTCCTTGGTCTGGCCGGATACGTGACCGGAGAGGCTCCGTCCCCAGCCAAACCCTGCCACGCCGCCTGCATGATCTCCCGATGGGGTCCGGCGCCAAAACCGAGTCCGAAGAGACCGCTTAGCCCGCGAAACGCGCCTCCGGAAGCCCCGTGATCCCAAGGCCGTCGATCACGAATACATTGCCCGCCTGGGGATACGCTTCCAATTCGGCATCCGTCATGAACAGGCGCTGGGACGTGACGAACAGCCGGTCGTGGTTTGGCCCGCCGAATGTCGGGCAGGTCGGACGCGGAACCGGCATGTCGATCTCCAGCATCACGCGCCCCTGGGGGTCGAGCCGCAGAACCTTCCCGCCAGCCACCAAGGCGCACCAGTAGCAATCCTCCGCATCGACCGTGCCGCCATCGACCATCCCGGGGCGGTCGGCGGTGGAGAAGAACGGCCGGCGGTCATAAATCCGCCCCTCATCGGGATCGAAGCTGAAACACCAGACCTGATCGCCGAGCGTATCGGAGAAATACATGGTGCGGCCATCCAGGCTGAAGGCCGTGCCATTACTGACCATGAAGTGAAAGTCTTCGGCGTGTTTCGTCACGGTCCAATCCGGCGAGAGAGAGTAGATCGCCGCCGTCTTTGCCTCGATCTTCTTGTTCATGCTGCCGCACCAGAACCGGCCTTGGCGATCGCATTTGCCGTCATTGAAGCGGTTTTCCGGTCGATCCGCCTCGGGGTCGACACGATGCGTGAACGTCCCGCTCGACAGCTCGAAGCTCAGAAACCCCTTGTCGGAGGCGCCGACCATCGTTCCGTCATGGCGCATCGCGAACGACCCCATCGGTCCGGGCGTATCATAGACTATGACGCCGTTCGTCTCCGCGCTCCATCGCGTCATCCGCGAATTCACATGATCCGCCCAATAAAGCGCCTGCTCTTCTTCCACCCAAAGCGGCGCTTCTGCCAAACCGTCCTGACAATCCACAAGACACGTAATCTCAGTCTGCATAGTTCCGTCGCCCCCCGCCGAGCAATGCCCCAATCCTGCAAGGCTACAACCACGCGTGGGAATGGGAAAGCCGCTCCGGGCCACGGAGGCACAACAGCGCGTGCGAAATCGACGTTTCAGCCTTGCTTCCAGGCGCGTTCCCCATGACCGAGCCTATCCGCCATCGCCTCCGGCGCAGCATAAGGCCACGCGCCCCGACTACGAATCGCGGGGCTTATCCCAAGCAGACGTCGCCATCAGGCATCGAAACGGCCCTGCTCGACATTCTTGTTCAGCCGTTCGGCGGGAAAAATGCGCCCGTTCATCACACCCCAAACCCCGGCCTCCAGAAGCTGGGCCGCGACAACCGCACCGCCCAGATTGAACTCACCATCGGAGGTATGGAGCGAAAAAGGCCGCATCGCGCCGGTCAGCACCACTGTCTTCTCCGGCGCGGTGCCCACCAGAAAGCGGGCGGTCTCCCCCATCGTGCCGGTGCCGTGGGTGATCACAATCGTGCTCTCATCCGCGGCGCACACCGCCGCTGCAAGCGCCTGCCGGTCCTCATCGGTGAGATAAAGGCTGTCCTTGAGCATCAGCATCTGCACGGTCGGAAAATGGCAGCGGCCGATCCGAAGCATTTCGGGTATGTGGGTGGCTCCATCGGGCGAGAAGGCCAGGCCCTCGCTGCGAGGATCATGAACCTTGTCGATGGTGCCGCCGGTGACGATTATTCTGAGGTCTTGCACGCCGATCCTTTCCCTTCCCTCCCCGATAGCCGGGTCCGCGCGCCCGCCTTTCGCTCCGCTTGGGTCCTTGGCAGGTCGTCACGGTGGCACGGGCCAGTGTCGTCGCGACACCCCGCCTCTCCGGGGCGCATCCGCTGCCAGATCGATGCGCAAAAGTCTAGTCTTTGCGATGCGAAGCGCCTGCAGGGTCAGAGCCAGCACCTTGAAGCCTCGCGCTCTCGCGAGGATCCGCCACATCTGAGATCCCGGCGGCGGGTGCCTCCCGTTGGCTTCTACCAGGCGTCACCAAAAGTCCTTCCCTGCCTCCGAAGAGCGCGCCGAAGTCAGGCAACCAAACAATCCGCGACGTGAGCGTCCCAGTCCTGTGCTGAAACAACACGAGGCGCCCGTCTTAACCCATCCGCATCCGCTCGGCATTTGACAAAATCCGACAACCCGCATATGCAGCTTTCTGCAATATACTGCAGGTTTTTGCATGCTACTTAACGTCCCAGACACAAGACAATCGGAACTCGCTGCACGTCTGAGCGCAGGGGACCAGATCGTGGCAGCCGATGCAGCCAGGGAATACGGGGTTTCGGTCGATACGATCCGCCGCGATATCCTTGCGTTGGAGGCAAGCGGCAAAGCGCAGCGGGTCCGCGGAGGCGCCGTGCCAATTGCGCCGCCCGCCGCACCGCTCCACAAGCGCCTCGCACAAGAACCGCCGATAAGCCCGAGCTTGGTGGAAGCCGCGATCACAGAAATCGGCGACGCCAAAACACTCTTAGTCGACGGCGGACGGACAACGCTGCGTGTGGTCGAGCGTCTTCCCCCCCTAGACGGAAGACTGGTGATCACACCGTCGCCCTGGGTCGCAATTGCATGCCAGCAGCAAGGCATCGCCGTCTTCCTGATCGGGGGGACCCTTCGTCCTCAGGGCGGGATCGCAACCGGCGAAACCGCACTGGATCGTATCGCCGGGGTTGCAGCGGATATCGCCCTCTTGGGGGCCTGTGGGATCGATGACGGTTTTGGCCTCAGCTCCGACGACCACGATGAAGCATTGATGAAACAGGCGATGCATGCGGCGGCCCATCGCACGATCGTCGTGGCCGAAAAGTCGAAAATCGGTCGCCGGGCCCGCCACCAAACGCTCGCGCTGTCGGAGATCAACACGCTTCTGACCGATGGCAGCAGCGATGCGGCAAGAATCCTGAAAGCGCCAAGCGCACCGCTGGCGGAGGGCGCATGACCACGGATGACACCTTCGCAGCCGGAAGCGACACCGCACCGGATCACACGGCCACGGCGCCCGCGCGTCTCGCCACGCGCCTGGCCTTCCTGGCCGCTGGCTTCATGATGGCGTGCTGCGCGCCGCTCTTTCCATTCCTCAAAGACAACGTCTCCGCGGACAAGGCACAATTTGGCGTGTTGCTCCTCTGCCTTGGCCTCGGGTCGATCATCGCAATGCCCGCAACCGGTCTGCTGGCGGCGCGGCGCGGGGCGCGGCCACTGATCCTTCTGGGCGGCTATGGAATGGTCGCCATGCTGCCGCTGATGGCACTGGCAGACACACCCTTGGCGCTCGGCGCAGCCTTGTTCGGTTTCGGCGCCTCGCTCGGGACGATTGACGTGGCCATGAACGTTCACGGCGCAGAAGTCGAAGGCCTCGAAAGGCGACCGCTGATGTCAAACTTCCATGCGCATTGGAGCATCGGCGGCTTCTTCGGGGCGGGGCTGATCACCGTGTTGTTGTCGCTCTCCGCGCCAGTCGCTATCTGCGCCGTGCTTGGCGCAGCCAGCGCCCTCGCAGCCCTGCTCCTCGCCCGGCCTCGGTTTCTCAGCGTCGCCGGAAGAGCGCCGGAACCTTTCGCCATTCCGCGCGGGATCGTCCTGCTCCTGGCGGTTCTGGCGAGCATCACGTTTCTCGTGGAAGGCGCGGTGCTCGACTGGGGCGCGCTCCTGATCATAGACAGAGACCTCGCCTCCGCCGAAAACGCCGGCGTCGGTTACATCCTTTTCTCCGTTGCAATGCTCCTTGCACGTCTCACCGGAGACCGCCTCGTCTCCCGGATCGGCGGGGTCCTGACCCTCATTCTAGGAGGGCTCGCGACCATGGCCGGGCTCGCCCTGGTCGTGAGCGCGCCGGTCACGCTGGGCGCATATTCTGGCTTCATCCTGATCGGGCTCGGGGCCGCAAACCTCGTGCCCGTGCTGTTCAGCGCCGCAGGTCGACAAAAGGTCATGCCACCCGGCATCGCAATCGCTGCGGTCACGACAACCGGCTATGCAGGCATCCTCATCGGACCCGCGCTGATTGGCTTCGTGTCGAACGCCACATCGCTGGTCACGGCCTTCTGGCTGCTGGCACTCCTGATCATGGTCGTGCCGTTGTCAGCTTGGTGGGCCGCGCGCGCATAGAAGATCGCTCCGATCAGGTCAGCGCCCACTCTTTCCCAAGAAGATCAAGCGATCACGTCGGGGGTCGGCGCGGGGAGCAGCCCCCAATAGTCACCCTCCTGGAACCACGAAAAGCCGCCGAGCGCGCTCTCGACCTGTGCGCAGCCGTCAATCGCGACCACGCTCTCGATGTTGCTTGTGGTGATGCCCAGAGCGGCGAGCGTCGCCGAAGCGCCGTCCGCTTCGAAAGCGTCGAATGTCGCATCGCTCAAGACGAGGTAAAGCGTGTCGTCGCCGAGGCCGCCATTGAGGCTGTCCTCGGTGGCGCTGGCATCGCCCTCCAGAACCCCCTCAACGAACAGAAAGGCGTCGTCTCCGCGTCCGCCCCGGACAAAGTCGCTGCCAAGCCCGTCGATCAGGACGTCGTTGCCCGATCCCCCGAAGATACCGTCGTCTCCGTCACCACCATCGATGAGATCGTCATCGCCATGGCCGAACAGGCTGTCATCTCCCGTGCCGCCTGATACGATATCGTCGCCTCGGCTTGCTAAGACCGTATCGGACCCGGTCCCGCCAAAGACGATGTCGTCTCCGCCGCGCGCAAAAACCACGTCGTCCCCGCCATTGGCGAAAACCGCGTTGGCGCCGTTCGACTGGAAATTCGGCGTGCCGAAATCGCTAAGCGACGCGGTGGAGCCGCCCTCCATGACGAAAGCCGCATAGGCGCCCCAGGCCTGATGCACAGCCTCCGCCGGATGGATCGGGTCCCAGAAGCCCACCTGATCGCTGTCAAAGGCGGATCCATCAACGAGAAAATCCGACCGTTCGGCCACGACGCCGAAGCCTGAGGGGTCCTCCGTGAAGGCATTCGCCACGGCGGCATAGTCGATGATTTCTGCCTCGATGCCGTCATCCTGCAGGTCTTCTGCGAGTTCGGCCAAGAAGCCGTTATAGATCGAGACGGCGGCATCCGAGAGCCCCGCCGCAACATCATCGAGCACATCGCTGCTGGGAAAGAATGTCGCGCCGGGCAACGAGCCGAAGAAGATCTCCTCCACACCGGCGGCATCCAGGGTCCGCGCCGCGCCCTCCAGACTGGCCAGAACCGCCTCGATCGCCCCTGTCGTGGCGCCGATGATGTCGAAGATCGACGCGTCGGGATCAGCCACCGCACTTCCGACGATGTCGGAAAAGTCGTTTGACCCGATATAGAGGATCGCCTGGGCGTCCGGCTCGACCGGAACGCTCAAGAAGCGCTGGAGTTGGGCGCCGAGGTTGGAATCGTATCCTGTGCCCGGTCCGAATGGCTCTTGCGTCCCGAGGGCCCGTGCGCCTGCATTGGCGAGATTGACAACCTCGGTGCCGCTCAGATCCTCGAAATAGACCGCATGGGTGAATTCATTGGTGACGGCATTTTCAGGGCCGAAGCCGAGCGCCTGCGCTTCGGCGAGTGCGGCCTGCTCGGCAAGCAGGGCAGCCTGCTGCGCGGCGGCCTCGATCTGCTCCGGTGTAGGGTCCGGTCCAAGCCCCGCAATCAGGCCAGGAAGGATCTGCGCTGTCAAAGCCTCCACCAATGCGCTGAAGATGACGTCAACATCTGACAGGCTATCACCGAAAATGAAGACTTGGTTTGGCATGAGATCCTCCTTGCCCTTTGAACGCGTCACCCCGGCGCGCGGGCGCTGTCAGTGCTAGCGTGCCGCTCCGGTCGCACGCGTGCAATGGCTTTTCGCCTGATGGGAGAGCTATCGCCGAAGGCAATGAGGTAAAGCGTCGCCCCGCCCCGACACAAAGGGTGTTCTCCGGTCTTAGCCTAGATCCACACGAGTGGTGAACACGTGACCGAGAGAGAGACGTCGGATCGGCGCGTCTCGGCAAACCTTTCCTGTCTCGCCGCCGCCAGAACGACCTCGCTCGCGACTGCGATCATATTGCAAGCCATCGCATTTTCGCTGTCCGCCTGTGCGCCGTCCCCATCAAGCAATTCGCGCGCATAAGAATTCTTAATTGACAAGCAAACCCGCGTTCCCCATGCCCATGATCGATGGTTCCCGAAGGGCGTCATGCTCAAGGGATGAAAAGGGAACGCGGTGAGGTATGCCAAGTGGCGCCAAATCCGCGACTGCCCCCGCAACTGTGAGCGGAGAGCAACGCCCCATTGCCACTGGCCTGCACTTCGGGGCCGGGAAGGCGGGCGACGCCAAGACCCGCAAGTCAGGAGACCTGCCATCAACGCTCAATCACACCGGGGCGGGGTGTCTCGGAAGGAGGCACGATGGCAAGTCTAGCGGTGGCAATTGCACCGTCACCCCTCACGCGCAAGACCCGGTATCCGAGGCATTGCAGCAAGATCACCACACCTAGAGCCACCGCGCCTGCCGCGCCGGAACCGGATCGTCGCGGTCCGTGGACCTCCAAGGCCAAGGCATGACCGGGCGACCGTCGCTCGTCGCCCGGGACGTCGCGTATTTCGCGCCAAACGGGGACCGGTTGCTCCACCCGATCAGCTTTGCGGTGGAGCAAGGCTCCGTCCTGGCCATTGCCGGGCCAAACGGCGCGGGAAAGTCCACCCTCCTCAATCTTCTGTCCGGCCTGGAACACCTCACGCTTGGGGACGTCCTGATCGAAGGCCAGAGCCTCAAATCCATGTCGGCCAGCGACCGGGCCCACAGAATCGCCGTGGTCAGCCAGCACGGGAGCCCCGACGGGCGCCTGAGGCTCTATGACTATGTGGCGCTGGGGCGGATCCCGATCTGGTCGGATCGTTCCGCCAAAGACCACGCGGACGCTCTGGCGCACGTGCTCGACATGACGCGCTTGACGGATCTGGCAAACAGTCCGATGGCGAGGCTCTCGGGCGGCGAACGCCAGCGCGCCCATATCGCGCGGGCCTTGGCGCAAGAGCCGCGCTTGCTCTTTCTCGACGAACCAACAAACCATCTCGATCCGGACGCCAAGGGGCGCATGCTGTCCCTTGTCACCTCGCTTGGAGTGACGGTGATCATGGTTGTCCATGATCTCGTGATGATCCCCGAATTCGCGAGCCATGTCGCCATCATCAACGCAGCCCAGCTGACCGGTTTTGGTCCGGTCCGCGAGGTGCTGACGCCAACCAGCGTGCGCGACACGTTCGGGGTCGATTACCTCGAGTTTCCCCATCAAGGCCGCAAGATCGCAGCCCTCGATATCCGGAAGAACACGTCCCAAAATTTCAACAAAAGGAGTATCTTGCCATGAAAACCCTCACGACCTCCGCGCTGATCCTGGGCGCCATGACCGCGCCCGCATTGGCAGACGGCATCACCGTGGACAATTGCGGCGAGCCGCTCACCTTCGATGAAACGCCCGAGCGGATCGTGGTGCACGACATCAACATGACCGAGATGGCCTTCGCCCTTGGCCTGCAGGACCGCATGGTGGGCGTGACCGGCATCACCGGTTGGTACAAGACCAACGCAACCTTCGACGAAATGCGCGGCGATATCCCCGAGCTCGCGGAGAAATACCCCACGGTCGAAAACCTCGTGGCGGTGAACCCCGATCTGTTCTTTGCCGGCTGGTATTACGGGATGCAGCCCGGCGGCGAAGTGACCCCCGACACGCTCGAACCCTTCGACATCAAAACCCTCGTTCTGACGGAAAGCTGCATCCACCTGCATGAAGAACGCCCAGAGGCCAGCATGGATCTGCTGTTCGGCGACATGCTGCGGCTCGGCAAGATCATGGGCGTCGAAGACCGCGCCCAGGATCTGGTCGATGGCTGGCAGAGCCAATTGGCGAGCCTCGAAACCCTGACCGATGGCGTCGAACGCCCCCGCGTCTTCCTCCTGGACGGCCCGGCCGATGCGCCCTTCACCTCCGGCCGCTATGCCATCGTGGACGCCATGATCTCGGCCGCGGGCGGCGCAAGCGTCACCCATGACATGGACACCAGCTGGGGCCGCTCGTCCTGGGAAGCCGTGGCGGCGTCCGACCCGGAGTTTCTGGTCCTCCTGGACTATGCCGAAGGTCAGAGCGCCGAAGACACCTTCGCCTACCTCCAGGATCATCCCGTGATGCAATTCACCGATGCGGTACAGAACGAGCGCTGGGTGGGCCTCGCCTATGAAGAACTGACGCCGGGTCCGGCCAATATCGACGCAATCGAGAAAATGGCGCGGGCGATGCATCCAAGCCTCTTCTGACTTGGCGCGAACCAGCCTTCTGGCAGTCTTGGGGGTGGCCGCGCTGGCCGCCCTCATCTTGTTGTCGATCGTCACCGGCAGCACCTCGATCCCGCTTTCGGACGTGCGCGCGGCCATAGCGCTCGGCTTGGGCCTGTCGGACAGCGACCCCAGCCCGATGAGCCGGATCATCCTCGATCTGCGCCTGCCACGCGCCCTGTTTTCGGCCATGATCGGGGCGGGCCTCGGCATTGTCGGTGTCGTGCTGCAAACCACCACCCGCAACGATCTGGCCGATCCCTTCCTGTTTGGCCTCTCCTCCGGTGCCGCGGCCGGGGCGGTCTTCGTCATCACCGTAACCGGCGATATCCTGGGGATCTGGACCTTGCCGTTCGCGGCCTTTTGCGGCGGGATCATCGCCTCGCTCGTCGTGCTGACCCTGGTCCAGACCTTGCGCAGCAGCGCGCCGGAAAAGCTCATCCTCGCGGGCCTCGCGGTCTCCTTCCTCTTTGCCGCCATCACCAATTTCCTGATCTTCTCCGGCGACAGCCGCGCTGCGCATTCGGTCATCTTCTGGATGCTCGGCGGGCTCGGACTGGCGCGATGGGACAACCTGCCCATCGTGCTTCTGGGCCTTGGGATCATTCTGGGATTTGCCCTCTACCGCCATCGCAAACTCGATGCGCTGCTCACCGGCGATACCACCGCCACGAGCCTCGGCGTCCCGGTCAACCGCCTCCGGATGCAGATGTTTTTCTGCGCCGCGCTTGCCACAGCGGCCTTCGTCTCGGTCTCCGGCGTGATCGGCTTCATCGGGTTGATGGTCCCGCATCTCGCGCGCGGCATTGTCGGCCCCCTCCACGCGAGGCTATTGCCCGCTGCAGCCCTCTGCGGCGCGATGCTCCTGACCGCCTCGGATATCCTCTCCCGCCTGCTCCTCGCCCCGCAAGACCTTCCGGTCGGCATCGTGACGACATCACTCGGAGCGGTGTTTGTCTTCGCGCTCTTGATCGGCGGCAACAGCATGCGACGCTGAGGCGCGGTCGAACCGGACCGGAATGTCGGTCGGGCAAATCGGTCAAACGGACCTTGCCGAAACCGGTCTTCCCCATGAATGCTGCCGCAATAACCTCGCAGCCCGGAGCGTTCGGTGATGAATACAAAGACAGTGTCGGAACCGAATTCAGCGCATTCAGAGGTGGCAAAGGAGATCGAGGAAAACCTGCTTGCGTCGCTCGCCGAGGTGAACACGCAATCGACGAACGCGACGATTGTTCTCTCAAGAAGAAGCCCCATCGGCAAGCTTGTGGCGGGGGTCTCTGGCGCGACATCCTACGGATGGTTCTTGGTCAAACTTCTTTGGGTTCATGAGGACCAAAGAGGAACCGGCATTGGCAGGACGCTGATGCTCGAAGCCGAAGAGCAGGCGAGAGCTCTGAGCTGCCACGGCGCCTGGCTCGATACATCGAACCGAGAGGCGCGCGCGTTCTATCTTCATCTTGGGTATTCGGATTTTGGACTGCTCAGCAACGCACCAGACCATGAACCCGCAGGACATTGTCGCTGGTTCATGAAGAAGTCGCTCTAGGGGGACCCCATTGGTTTCTGAAAGCCTTGCTTATGCTCGTTCTAGAAGAGAGGCGGTCCGGCGCGATGTGCATGTCTCCAAAGATCCCACTTTGGGCGGAACGCTAGCGTAGGAGACCTTTGTCTGGTCGGAGCAAAGGGAAAGCGCCCGTCCGAGGGGGGCGCTGCCAAGGCCTGAGTTAGGCGCTTTATGGCAAAGCCTCCATGGGATCGCCGCACACCCCAAACGGCTTAGAAGCGCCCGCCTTCGGGGCGGACGGGCGCTGGCCCGGCGGTGCTCCGCACCTTGCTCCCGGGCCAGGATAGAGCCGAGACTGCCCCTGCAAATGTCGCCAATCGTCGCAGGTTGGACCTCGCAGCTTGAAGTCGCGCGTGCGCCAATGCCGGTCATCGCTGTTCCTCCCCGTCACGCCACAGGCATACTTTTTCCATGGGAGGCGCTCTGCGCCAACCAGGGTCGGCCGCAGCCCTCGGACCAAAGGAAGCGACGGCGCGACCCGACCGCCAATCTGAGACAAAGCGACGAGCGTCTCGAGCCAAATGCTCCAAGACGCCAAGACGACCGATGTTTGTGATTAGGTTCCAGAATGGCGCTTTGTGTCCTTTGTGCGGACGCAGCCGACTTTTGTCTGGTCATAGCATAGGGACAGCGGCCGTCCGAAGGTGGGCGCTGCCAAGGCTTGAGTTAGGCGCTTTATGGTAGAGCCTCCATAGGATTGCCGCACACCACAAACGGCTTAGAAGCGCCCGCCTCCGGGGCGGACGGGCGCTGGCCCGGCGGTGCTGCGCACCTTGATTCCGGGCCAAGGTAGGGCTGAGCCTGCGCCTGCACATGTCGCCAATCGTCGCAGGTTGGACCTCGCAGCTTGAAGTCGCGCGTGCGCCAATGCCGGTCATCGCCGTTCTTCCCTATCACGCCACAGGCATACTTTTTCCATGCAGGGCGCTCTGCGCCAACCGGTTCGGCTGTTCCAACACGGAGGCCCATCACCTTCACGCCCGGCGGAAACGCCGGGCAGCGCCGACCCTCCCCCAAGGGCGGCGCTCTGCGCCACCCAGGGTCGGACGCAGCCCTCGGACCAAAGGACGCGACAGCTCAACCCGCTCCAGAGGTTTACCTCACGTCTGCCACCTGAAAAAGACGAGCGTCTCGTGCCAAACGCTCCTAAACTCCAAGATGAACGACGTTGGCGCATAAGCTCCAGCAAGACGCGTTGTGTCCGAGATGCGGACGAACCGGTAAAACATATGCCTAGCATCAAGGTCAGCTTGGGCAATGGTAGATCATCTATAGGCATTGTAGCGTAGGAAACATACGAATGATAAGTTGAGTTAGCTCGATTAGAGTTCTGACAGTCATGCTAGATCTGAGGAATTTTGGATATGCTGCAGTTCTTAAGTGAAAATTTCTTTGACTCAGTTTCAAGTCTCGTAGCGTTTGTTAGTATGGCAATTGCGATCCTGTTTGGCGTTCGCTCTGCTAGGAGCGCATCGGACTCGCTTGCCCACGAAGAGCGAGCATTAGAGCACTCTCAAAAGTCACTGCAGCATTCTGAGGAGTCATTGGAACACACCCGTGAGACAGTAAGGAACGAAAGAATCTCTGTTATTCTTGCCTATACTGCGTCGGTGCGCGATTGGGGAGACAAAGTGATGGAGGTTCTTTCAGATAGTATAATACTGTGCGAAGTTGATCCGGCGAGGATGCCAGAGTTTTTTAACGAGCGGCAACAGCTTAGGTCGCGGCTGATGACCCTCATTGATACAGGTCGGTGGTTCTTTCCCAATGTCGATCATGATAACTACGGTCTGTGGAAGGAAGGGGCCTATCAGGGTTTGACGCAGGAAGCCGTGACAAAACTGAAGGAAGCCCTAATAATAGTTGAGAATTTAAACTATCGGGAAAATGCGAGAAACAGAGAACTGAAGAAACCGATTGTAGAGATAAAAAGGGAAATATGTAGCATTATTCAAATAGCAATAAACCCTCGGCAGTTTAGCGATCTGATAGGTCGCTCATTTAAATGAAGATTTTTTTGAAGTTCATTTATTTTTCATCAACAGATTAATTAGTTGATTTCTGAAAAGAAGTTTGAGTTTAGCATACAAAGCGACCATTTGGGCTCACTCCAGACCTTCCGCGCCATGCGGGATTTTCCCAGAATTCGACCGTCACCGCCACCGGCAGAAACACCCCGTCTTCACCCCGCACGTTCCAACGGCGCTCGATCGCAGACTACCCGGTAGCCCCAAGGGCCACCGGACAGATCGCCGCCGTCAGCAATCAGCTTCAGTATTCGGCGCGCCGGTTTGTCTCTTCGAAGTTCGCGTTCAGGTCGATGTCGTAGCGTCCCGTTGTGCAATACACATCGTCGAGTTCGAAGCCACCGTCTTCTTTCTCGATATCATCCGGGTCCATCTCGCACCCCATCTCGGTCAGCAGGGCCGTGATCCGTTCAATATCGGCTTCGCTCGGCGCATCATCGCCTTCGAGCGGACCGTCATAGGTCATGCTGACAACGATGTGGGCGTCATCCACCTTTCGGATTTTGACGTCATACTGATGGGCCGCGCAGGCCACATCGTCCATTTCGAACAGATAGCTCGTCTCCTGCTCCGCTGAACTGACCGGACCACAATTGAAATCCGCAAGCTCTTCGTTGATCTCGCGCAGATCCTCTTCTCCGGCTTCTCCCTCTGCAAATGCCGGCAGCGCCAAAGCCATTACCAACCCCGCAATCGTCAGTCGCAACATTCCCTGTCTTCCCCCGTGCTCAACGTCATTTGAAGCGCCTTCCGATGCCAGTTTATGGCATCTTCAACCGCCACGCCTTTGGACCTAAGTCGAGCAATCCGGTTTACCAGTCTTAAGAAGGCGTTATCGGGAGGGTCGGACCAGCAAAAACGACACTACCGGTTCACTACCGGAATACTACCGATTCCATACTCCGGAATCGGGGGGTGAACGGCGGTCTTGCGGCTATTTCAAAGTCCGGGTGCCCGCCCCGCCCGCTCGGTTTCGGTCGGATGAAAGTTGCAGCATTTCGCGACTGCGGCTACAAAGCGAAAGGGGAAAGACAATCGTCAGGGAGCACCGGAAATGACGTCACGAACACATTGTTTTCTTGCGCTTTTTTCCGCCGCGGCCATGCTCGCGCCCGGCGCGATGGCGCAGGAATACACCTTCAGATTGCACCATTTTCTGCCCGCCGTCTCGCCGACCCATACCGACACGATCGAGCCCTGGGTGGAGCGCGTCGAGGAAAACTCCGATGGCCGGGTTTCCATCGAAATCTTTCCGTCCATGACCCTCGGCGGCCGCCCCCCAGAATTGTTTTCGCAGGTGCGCGACGGCGTCGTGGATATGATCTGGGTGGTCAACGGCTACACGCCGGGGCTGTTTCCCCGCACGGAAGTCTTTGAATTGCCAAATGTTTTCAAGAACGATCCGGCTGCCAGTAACCTGGCGATGCGCGAGATGTTCGAGAGCGATCTGGCCGAGGAATACCGCGGCGTGGAGATCATGTTCCTGCATGTTCATGCCGGGAACGGCCTGCAGATGACCGACACCGCCGTCAACACGCCGGATGATCTTTTGGGAAAACGACTGCGGACCCCGTCGCGCACGGGAGCCTGGGTGATCGAAGCGCTCGGCGCCGCACCCGTCTCGATGCCCGTGCCCGACCTGCCCCAAGCCCTGTCCCGAAACGTCGTCGACGGCGCACTCATTCCGTGGGAAATCGGCGGTCCGCTGCGGTTGGCTCAGCAGACCGAATATCAGATCGAGGGTGAAGACAAACTTCGCTTCGGAACGACCGTCTTTCAGCTGTCCATGAACCAGGCCCGATGGGACAGTCTGCCCCCCGATATCCAGCAAGCCTTCCGCGACGCAAGCGACGAGGCTTGGCTGCAGGAACTGGGGGAAGTCTGGCGCGCGAACGACGATCGGGTGAACGGAGAATTTATTGAAGCGGGCAACACACACATCACCTTGTCGCCCGAAGAAACGTCGGTATTCGTTGACGCCATGGAGCCGGTCGTGGAGCGCTGGGTCGAGGACGTTAGCGCGAACGGTGTCGATGGGGCCGCACTGGTGGAGAAGGCGCGGACGAGCATCGAACAGCATTCGAGCGGCGGGACGTAAGAGACGCGGTTCCGGCCCCGTATGAGATAGAGATACTGGACCTCTCTCGGAATGCTGGACGCACATCTTAGAACCTACATCGATCCACCACTGAATAGGATCGGGCGGGGGCTTGCCGCCGCCGGCGTGACGGCAAACGCCGTCACGCTCATAGGCCTCGTGCTAGGTCTGGTGGCAGCGACGACAATCGCACTCGGATATCCGGGATGGGCGCTCATTCCGCTTATCGGATCGCGGCTCCTCGACGGTTTGGACGGCGCGGTCGCCCGCGCGACAAAGCGAACCGATTTCGGCGGCTACCTGGATATCAGCTGCGATTTCCTGTTTTACGGCGCAATCCCGCTCGGCTTCATCCTGATGGATCCTGGCGCCAATGCCATCGCTGGTGCCGTTCTCCTCCTGTCGTTTTACGTCAACGGCGCGAGCTTTTTGGGCTATGCAGCGCTTGCTGCACGCCGCGGATTAGAAACAAGTCAGCGGGGCCTAAAGAACATCTACTATTCGGGTGGCCTCCTCGAAGGCACGGAGACAATTGCCTTCTTCGTCCTGATCTGCTGCTTGCCTGCACAGTTTGCACCGCTTGCTTTTGTCTTCGCAGCCTTGTGCTTTTTCACGACCGTGCAGAGAACTCTGACCGCACGTCGGAACTTCGAATAGGCTCGCCCGAGCAACCGTCACCCTGATCGGCCTGCGACTTTGTTGCACTGCAATGAATCATTAACTCAACTATGCAGGTCCGCTGCTTTGACGCGTGCGCGAGGCGCTGCTAACACGCAAGAAGTTCCGAATCGCTGCCAAAGGGTTTTCGATGACTGCGTCCAATCTTGTTCCGATTCCTGAGTTGTTTGTCTCCTACGACAGCGCCGCAAAGCTGAAGCTTGAAGCCGCCGAGCTTCCGTCCTGGGATCTGACTGCACGTCAGATTTGCGACCTAGAACTCTTGATGAATGGTGGCTTCCATCCGCTCAAAGGCTTCATGGGAGAGGCCGACTATAACGGCGTTGTCTCCGATATGCGCCTCAGCGACGGAAGCCTCTGGCCCATGCCGATCACACTCGATGTGAGTGAGGCATTCGCCGAGAAAACAGAGGTCGGCCAGGATATCGCCTTGCGCGACCCAGAAGGCGTGATCCTCGCGATCTTGTCGGTTTCCGACAAATGGACGCCGGACAAATCCGTTGAGGCGGAAAAGGTCTTTGGAGCCGACGACATCGCCCACCCTGCGGTGAACTACCTCCATCACAAGGCGGGACCTGTGTATCTCGGGGGCGCCGTCACCGGTATCCAGCAGCCGATCCATTATGACTTCCGCTCGCGCCGCGACACGCCTAACGAGCTTCGCGCCTATTTCCGCAAGCTTGGCTGGCGCAAGATCGTCGCTTTCCAGACACGCAACCCGTTGCACCGCGCGCACCAGGAGTTGACGTTCCGGGCGGCGAAGGAAGCTCAAGCCAACCTGCTCATTCACCCGGTGGTGGGCCTCACCAAGCCGGGCGACATCGATCACTTTACCCGTGTCCGCTGTTACGAAGCTGTCCTCGATCAGTATCCGGCGGCCACAACCACCATGAGCCTGTTGAACCTCGCCATGCGGATGGCTGGTCCGCGCGAGGCCGTCTGGCATGGTCTGATCCGCCGCAACCACGGCTGCACGCATATGATCGTCGGGCGCGACCACGCTGGCCCGGGTAAGAACAGCCAGGGCGAGGATTTCTACGGCCCCTATGACGCGCAGGAACTCTTCCGCGCCCATAAGGACGAGATCGGCGTCGAAATGGTCGATTTCAAGCACATGGTCTATATCCAGGAGCGCGCTCAATACGAGCCCGCCGATGAGGTTGAAGACGGCGCCACCGTCTTGAACATCTCCGGCACTGAGCTGCGCCGACGGCTCCAAGAGGGCCTTGAGATCCCCGATTGGTTCTCCTTCCCGACCGTTGTGTCGGAACTGCGTAAGACCCGCCCACCGCGGGCAAGGCAAGGCTTCACCGTCTTCTTCACCGGCTTTTCAGGATCCGGAAAATCCACGATCGCCAATGCTTTGATGGTAAAGCTGATGGAGATGGGCGGGCGCCCAGTGACGCTTCTCGACGGCGACGTCGTGCGGAAGCATCTCTCGTCCGAACTCGGGTTCTCGAAGGAGCATCGCGACATCAACATCCGTCGCATCGGCTACGTGGCCTCCGAGATCACCAAGAACGGCGGTATTGCGATCTGTGCGCCTATCGCTCCCTATGCAACCACCCGCGCCACGGTTCGGGAAATGATCGAAGCCTATGGCGCATTCGTTGAGGTGCATGTCGCCACCTCGATCGAGGAATGCGAACGCCGCGATCGCAAGGGGCTCTACAAACTCGCACGGGAAGGCAAGATCAAGGAATTCACCGGGATCTCCGACCCGTATGACGTCCCGCAAGATCCCGAGCTCCGGCTGGAAACTGAAGGAAGCGACGTCGACTATTGCGGCCAGCAAGTCCTGCTCAAACTGGAAAGCATGGGCCTCATCGCGGCTCCGTAAATCGACGCGCCTCAACTGCGTGGCGGCTTATTTGCCGCCACGCCTGTCGTTCTTTTTGGCTTGGATTACCGGGCGTTTTCATAGCAGCCACTTGCCCAAGTAAGGGAAAATACCTGCTGAGAGTCTGTTAAAACGGATTGGTTCAGGCTGCGGGAGCGATCCGCGAAAGGATCGCGCCATGGAGCGGCTGCGGTGCCGCAATGATCCCGGCCAGACTCGGCTCGCGGTTGTTAAGCAGGATTTCACCACCGTCGCGGTCCGTCACGACAGCGCCGGCTTCGCTCGCAATGAGGGCGCCGGCGGCCACATCCCACTCCCATGTATCGCGAAAGGTGAGCATACCTTCGAAGCGGCCCTCCCCCGCAAGACAGAGACGATAGGCGATTGATGACCGGAAGTGCCGCTCAACCGGAGGCACACCTCCTGGCCAGTATTTCGGATTGAGTTGTGTCGCGTTGAGCAGAAACTTCGCGCCATTCAGATGATCCTGGCGACTTGAATGGATCGGATAGCCATCCTTGTGGGCCCCTCCGCCGAGGAAAGCAGAGTAAATGGTCTCCAACCTCGGGAGATACACTACGGCCGCAATCGAACGACCGCGCTCAACGACAGCGATCGAATGGCTCCAGGCCCGGCCACCATCAATGAATGCGCGCGTCCCATCTATTGGATCGACCACGAACACCCTGTCGGCATTGAGCCGGGACGCATCATCCTCGGTTTCTTCGGACAGCCACCCATAGTCGGGTCGAGCGGACAGAAGCTTTTCTCGAAGAAACTGATCGACGGCTAGATCGGCTGCCGTCACAGGCCCGAGATCCCCAGGTTTTTCCGTGGCCTTTCGATCGCCTGCAAAATGCTGCAATGCAATACGCCCTGCGGCTCTTGCGGCATCGATCAGCAGCGGAAGGTCAGTTTCCGGCAATGACCAGACCTTCCACCAGGAGGCTCGGCACAACCCGGCTCAGATGCGGCCGCGCATCATTTGCGGGCGTCAGCGACTTCAGCATCTCTCTAAGATTGCCTGCGATCGTGCATTCATTCACAGGCCGGACGATCTCGCCGTTCTCCACCCAGAATCCGCTTGCCCCCCGGGAATAGTCGCCGGTCGTGGGATTGATGGATGCCCCCATCAGGCTCGTGATCAAGAGACCGGTTCCCATTTCGGCCATGAGTTCGGCGTGGCTTTTGTCACCTTGCGTCAAAGTCAGGTTTCCAGCCGCAGGGCTCGGCGGCGCGCCGGTGCTCCTGGCCGCACTCGCCGTGCTCTTCATGCCGAGCTCCCGGCTGGTGGCGAGATCCAATGTCCAACCTTGAAGAATGCCATCAGCCACGACGGAGCGCTTGACGGCCAGCAATCCTTCGGCATCGAACGGCTTGGAGCCTGCAACCTTCGGCCGCGCAGGATCTTCAGTGAGGTCGAGCCTCGAAGGCAACACCGCCTCTCCAAGCGAGTCCTTGAGCCAAGAAGACCCACGGGCCACCGATGACCCGCTTACGGCTTGGACCAGATGGCCAATCAACCCCGATGACACACGCTCATCGTAGATCACGGGCCACGCGCCCGTCGGTGGCTTCGAAGCCCCTGCCCGCGCAATCGTGCGCTCTGCCGCAAGCCGCCCGATCTCCGAAGGTGACGGCATATCCGCCCAATGCATTCGCGCCTCGAACGCGTAGTCTCGCTCCATGTTGGCGCCGTCGCCGCAGATCGCAACGGCGTGGACGGAATGGCTGGTCCTACCGTAGCCGCCGGAAAAGCCATTCGTCGCGGCAATGTGAAGGCGGCTCTTGCCCCAATTCGCCGCTGCGCCATCCATTTTGGAGATGCCCTCAACTGAAAGGGCAGCGGCCTCTGCCTCTCGCGCTGCAGCTTCCAAGACCTTGGGTCCAGGCGCCGGTCCGGGATCTTCCATATCGAGGCCAGAGACATCCCACGCTGTCGCCAAGTCACTTGGATCCGCAAGGCCGCAAAAGGGATCGACTGGCGCGTCCTTGGCCATAGCGACCGCCCGTTCCGCCATTTCCCCGAATGTTTGTTCCCGCGCGTCACTTGCCGACACACATGCCTGCTGATTGCCCACAAGAACGCGCAGCCCAATATCCACGCTTTCCGCGCGCCCAGCATTCTCCAGATCGCCGGATCGGATCTCGATCGTCAGGCTCTCGCCCGCGACGGCAATCGCATCAGCAGAATCGGCGCCCGCTTTACGAGCGGCATCAAGCAGTTGCTCCGTCACTTGCGATAGGTCTGGTTTCATCGTGCAACAATGCTCCATAGGCCCAAGCCAACCAACCATGCTGCACCCAAAAGCAGGACCAGCAGCGTGAGGCTTGCCCCGGCAGCGCGCTGCCAACCGGGTGCGTCAGACTGGATGAAGTGCAACGCATGCAGCACGCGCCCGACGACGAGTGCGAGCCCAAGAAGGTGCAGCATCACAACAGGCGCGCCTGCCAGCGCCAGGGTGAGAAGAAGGATCAGCGCAAGAGGCACCAGTTCAACGAAGTTTAATTGGCCGCGCATAGCGCGGATCATCTCTGGATTGGCGCCATCTCCAATCGAAATCGAGAGCCTTCGACGTGTCGCCCCGACATGAGCCGCAAGAGCGATCAACACGAGACCGCTCAGGCCAGCATAGATGCCGAATGCCATGATTTGTGAGGAGGGATCCATCAGGTGCACATACCGAAACCAAATTCGTTGGGGATAGCTAGGTGCGTTTGCAACCAATGGCAACCGCAGCCCGCCCGAGCGCAAGTTGGATCGGGGTGGCATTGACTAGGGGCGCAATGACAAGAAATCGTTCGGTGAGGCAAGAAGCGGGACTGAGGCTCACGACAAAGCGCGGACGGGCTTCAACTGCCGACGCGGACCATAGCGAGGAACAGTGAGCACAGTCTGCGGGCCGCCTTGCCCTCCAAGCCGGAGCGTATGCTTTCGAATGACGTCCGTGGCCTCCACGGAACCAGACGGCAGCGTGGCGGGATCGATCGGCTCGCCAATCGTAATCCGGTAGGGCTGATGCTTCTTATTGAGCACTTCGTGAAACAGCGTGATGTCGCGAAGCGTCGGATGGATCCGGTCAAAGACATAAAAGATCAGCGAATTGCGGGCCGTGATGTGCAGCGGCACAATCGGAAGGTTGAAGCGGCGCGCGAGCATCGCACCGCTGGGCATCCACGGCCGCTCATGCAAAGAGAACCATCGCCGCTTAGCCAACCGGCCCGATGGAAATAAGACCCCCAATCGACCATCGCCAAAGGCGCGATGGGCATAGGTCATGGTCTCCCGATTCTGTTTGTGGGTGCGCTTTTCTGGCCTCCACTCTACGGGCGCGATCAATTCATCCAATTGCGGCATCACGCGCAGCGCATCCGCGTTGGCGAAGATGAACAAGTCAGGCCGCCTCCGCGCCAGCGCGCCGAACAACACAATCCCGTCCGCGATTCCCGTTGGATGGTTCGAGACGACGAGCACCGGACCCTTCCGGGGAAGGTTTTCCAATCCCTGAACCTCGACATGCCGCGCGAACATGTCCGCGCAATTCTGCATGACCTCCGCCCCTGCCGGCATTTGCTCAAGGATTTCGCCGATCTTAACGGTGCGCTCATACTGCAAGAGAATATGGAGGATCCGGCGGACCGCCAGAATACTCAACCCTTCGCGCTCAAGCCATGGCGCGCGCTCGTGTATCAACTGATCTACGACGTCTCGCATAACGCGCTCCTACTTAGCGCGGCTGTCTGACACGTTCGTGACATACTCGAAAATTCAAGACGCATCAGCCCCCAACAGACGAGATACCATTTCTGCGGTGTCTTTGGAAAGGTCCGGCATCGCTTGAATTCTACGTAACTGTTGCCGCATTGCCTGGCTCCGCTGCGAATCGAACACGCGCCACATGGAAAATGCCGATGTCATTCGGGCTGTTGTTTGTGGATTGAATGCATCCAGCTTTATCAGCCAGTCGGCCACGAATGAATAGCCGGCCCCATCCGCTCGATGGAACCCAGCCGTGTTTCCCATCGCATATGCACCAACGAGCGAGCGGAACCGGTTTGGATTTTTCAAGTCGAAATCCGGATGGCGGGTAAGCGTTTCGATCAGGGACAGCGCCGTTTCGGGCGGTGTGTAGCTCGCCTGAACCCCAAACCATTTGTCGACGACGAGCCGGTCGCTTTTCCAGAGGTCGTAGAACTGTTTCAACGGCTGTGTCGCCCGCCCATGGCTCACCAGCAGGACGAGAGCGGACATGCGTTCCGTCATGTTGTCAGCATCTTGGAATTGCTGCTCTGCGAGGCCGTTTTCTGCATCTGCGGCGGTTAGAAGCGAAAGCGCCCGCGCCCGTAGCGATCGGCGCCCGGCCTCCTGCGCGCCCGGCTGGTAGGGTCCCGGAACCGCATTTTCTCTATAGGTTAGATGAAGTAGTTCGCTTAGTTCAGCACCGACCGCTTTCTCGAGCCTGCGGCGCGCGTGATGGATTGCAACAGGATCTGGCACATGCCCGGTATCGGCGAGCGAACCAATCAAATCCCCCACCGACGGAAACCCGAGCGCAAGCGCCTTGAAGGCGGGATCGAGGGCCTCTTCCTGCGCAAGACTAGCCAGAGCGGAGAGATACTCTGGCTCCGGCCGCAGGTCTTCATCGCGTGACATTCGGCCGATGAGATCGAGGGCATGTGTGCGGCCAGCCTCCCACCGATTAAACGGATCGGTGTCATGCGCGAGAAGAAACGCGCTCTGAGCAGAACTCGTCTCTCTCTGCAGGACCACCGGCGCGGAAAACTCACGCAGGAGTGAAAGCACGGGACGGGCATCGAGTTGCCAAGTTCGGCTTGTCTGGGCCTCGTTCAGTTCCAGGACACCGCTTTCAAGCTCGGTGCCGTCTTGCCCGAGGAGACCATAGGCAAGCGGGATCACGACCGGCGATTTCTCGGACTGACCAGGGGTCGGAGGCGTTTCCTGTTGAAGGTCGATGGTGTAGGTGCCGTCGGCAAATGTTTCAGCTACAGTGACTTTGGGTGTCCCGGCCTGCGAATACCAAAGCTTGAACTGAGACAGATCCCTCCCGGACGCATCTTCGAAAACCTGGATCCAATCCTCGATCGTGCAAGCCATGCCGTCATGGCGTTCGAAATACAGGTCCAAAGCTTGCGTATAAACTTCCGGGCCGACGATCCTACGGATCATCCCGATCAGCTCCGCCCCTTTCTCATAGACAGTCGCGGTATAGAAGTTATTGATCTCAATATACTCTTCCGGCCGCACGGGATGCGCGAGTGGACCGGCGTCCTCACGGAACTGTTGCGATCTGAGACGAATCACATCTTCGATCCGCTTGACCGCCCGGCTCCTCTCGTCGCCGGAGAATTGCTGGTCGCGATAGACGGTCAGACCTTCCTTGAGGCAAAGCTGAAACCAGTCCCGGCATGTGATGCGGTTTCCGGTCCAATTGTGGAAATACTCATGCGCGATGATCGCCTCGATATTGGCATAATCCGCGTCAGTGGCCGTTTCGGGACTGGCGAGAACGTATTTTGAGTTGAAGATATTCAACCCTTTGTTCTCCATCGCGCCCATGTTGAAATCGTCGACGGCGACGATCATGAACCGGTCCAGGTCGTATTCGCGACCGTACACGCGCTCGTCCCAACGCATCGAACGCTTCAGCGCATCCATGGCGTAGTCGCAGCGCGCCTCATCACCGGGACGCACCCAAACCTGGAGAAGAACGTCTCGACCGGATCGGGTGACGAACCGGTCCTCTACGGCGCGAAGATCGCCCGCGACCAAGGCAAAGAGATACGAGGGTTTAGGATGCGGGTCTTCCCACTCCGCCCATCCCTCGCCTTGGCCGATCAGATTTCCGTTCGAGAGCAAGACCTTGGCGTCGCCTTCGATCCGCACATGGTAGACGGCCATAACGTCCGGGCGATCAGGAAAGAACGTGATCTTTCGGAACCCCTGGGCCTCGCACTGCGTGCAATACATGCCCTGGGACATGTACAAGCCCTCAAGCGCGGTGTTCTTGGCTGGTTCGATCTCGGTTTCTGCTTCCCAGACAAAGGGCGCGTCCGGGATGTGAGCACGGGGGACTCGGAGCTCTTCGTCGTCGAGAACAACGAGATCTGTCGGCAGCGCTTCACCGTCGATCTTAGCCGAAACGAGTTTCAAGGCGCGTCCATCGAGCCTCAAATCCGCGTCGCCGTCGACATTCGGATTGGGCCGCATCGTCAATCTCGCCACAACGCGCGTGGCTTCCGGAGCGAGCCGCACCGTAAGATCCACCCGCTCGACCAGAAACGCGGGCGGTGTGTAGTCGGAAAGACGGATTTTTGGCGGTTGGATCTCAGGCCGGAGCATTTCTTTCCCTCAAGATCTGGCAAACCAGCGACCCGTAGCGGTCCCGACGGGAACACGGGCGCTGCGCGGGAGCAGATAGAGCCGGACCCTCTCGACGCGAGAGCTACCAAGGCTTAACTACTGGAATTGATAGAGCACTCCCCCGGATCGGCACTTCCACCATGTCACGACCTGTCATCGGTATTATTGGCAATAGCCATTTAACCAACGATTCCTATCCGGTCCAGGCCGCAGGCGTGCCGAATATCGAGTCCGTTGCCGATCTCACCGGGGCGATCCCATTGATTGTGCCCGCACTTCCCAGCATCGGTTCGGTTTCCGATTTGTTGGACGCCTGCGACGGGTTCATCTTCCCAGGCGGTCGGCCCAACGTTCATCCGAGCTACTATGGCCACGAAACGACCCAGAAACATGGGCAGTTCGATCTCGACCGAGACGCGGTGACGCTTCCTCTCATCACCGAATGCGTCGCGCAGGGTGTGCCGATATTTGGCATCTGTCGGGGCTTCCAGGAGTTCAACGTGGCGTTTGGCGGAACGCTACACCCGGAGATCCGAGAGATCCCGGGCCGCCTGAACCACCGGATGCCGCCCGATGGCACGCTGGAAGAAAAATTCGAGCTTCGCCATACAATCACTCTCACCGAGGGTGGTGCGTTTCACAAATTGTTGGGTGAGCGGGAAGTGATGGTAAATTCACTTCATGGCCAAGGCATTGAGGAAAAAGGCGCACGGGTGCGGATCGAAGGGTATGCACCAGACGGAACCCCCGAAGCGATCCTGATTGAGGGCGCCTCCACCTTCGCGATGGGCGTGCAATGGCACCCGGAATGGAACGCGGCCCTCGACCCGGTTTCAAAACCACTCTTCGTTGCCTTCGGTGAAGCGGTATCGTCAAATTCCAGACGAAAGCGCAGGAAGGACCATGAGGCGGTTTCGTAGACCTCTGCCCGCCTGTCCAAACGCTTTTCTGCGGTCCGGCAATCCGAAGAGACGAGAGTCGAAAAGGTCATCTTCCGTAAGGGTTCCCTGGTGGGCGATCTTCAGAGGCTTTCGAGAAAACGCAGCAGGGCCTGGCGCCTTTCGGGAGGCATAGCAATGACCGCGTCTCGCTGGGGTTCGGCCTCACCGCCATGCCAGAGGACAGCTTCGAGAAGAGAGCGCGCGCGACCATCGTGCAGAAAGTAAGTGTGGCCAGAGACAGCTTCGGTCATACCAATCCCCCAAAGAGGAGCCGTGCGCCATTCGCGACCCGTCGCTGCGCCTTCCGGCAAACCATCCGCCAGGCCGGGGCCCATATCGTGGAGCAACAAATCCGTGTAGGGCCAGATCAACTGGAAACTCTGCTCCGGTTGATTGCTCAGGCGATGGGTGACGAAAGACGGACGATGGCAGGACGCACACCCCACCTCATGGAAGACTTTTTTGCCAAGGAGCACCTCGGGATCGTCCACATCTCGCCGCATTGGGACGCCCAGGTTTCGGCTGTAGTAAGTGACGAGATCCAGGGCGACGTCATCGACTTCAAAGACGCGCACATCGCCATCACCATTCGGTGCTGATCGGCATGTGCTCTGCCCTGATGTGCATTCGCCCCAGGGATCTGGGAAGATCGATGTGGAGATGCCAATATCGTTAGCAAACGCACTCGCAACCTGTTCGCGCATGGTCGGCTGGCTCGCCTTGTGGCCAAATCGTCCAAGCATGGGACGGTTGTGTTCGGCGGACCAAACGACATTGGGCCGGCCAGAAATACCGTCGCCATCTGTATCGTCCGGATCGGCAAGCGCCAGAATATCTTCCGAACGGACCGCTTCGAGCAGACCAAGCCCGATCATTTGAGGCGCTATCCTGGGGCTGAGGCGCGCGTTGGGATCAAGCGGCCCGTAACCCAGGTCACCTGCATTGTAGCGGGGTGCTCGGAGAACCGCATGCTCGCCTCCGGAAAGCGGGACTTGGAGTTCGTCATAGCTGACCTCGAGCCGCGCTTCCGCCGAATGGCCAGGAAGGCTTAGATCCTGGATCTGCCGCCCGTATATCGGATCGGGGAGAGCGCTGAGATACTCGGCAATGCCAGTCATCGCGCCATCAGGCTCTGCTGGAACACCGATGCGGAGAAGCATGGATACAGCTGGGTCGGAAGGCCCCTCAGGCGGATGGCCACGCCCATCGTTGATGTGACACCGGCTGCAGGCCCGCGCGTTGTAAAGCGGCCCAAGCCCATCTGAGGCGAGCGTGGAGGACGGCGACGAGACCCAAAGCTTCTCAAAGAGGCTCTCACCCAACCGGAAATCAAGCTCGTCCTCAAACGACAGATTCCCCGAGGGTTGCGAGAAAGCGCCTTCGTCTCGCTGTGGGCGAACCGTAGCCGCACCCGCTGACATGCGCTCAAATTTGTGCGGCTGCTGGAATTCGGTCGGTGGCGCGAGTATGGCCTCGACCCGCGCGGCTTCCGCTTCGGTCCTTGGAAGGATTGAGAGATGGAAATCCTCAAGCGTCGCTGGCAGCGTGACAGCAAGAGCGCCGCTGCTCAAGCTAAGTAGGAAGAGAACTCCAGACAGACGCACGCGGCTTTTCAAAGCTCCATGGGCAAGGGTTAGGTCGTTCGGTGGCCTTAATTCAACGTGCCATTACGCATGCCTTTGTCAGACTGGTATGCGAATTTATCGGACCGGCGTCGGAAACGCGAGGCTTCGTCGCCGGCATCTCGTTACGAACCGCAACGCCGTGCGTTTGTATAGGCGCACGGTTATGGTCGGATGTCGCTCTTGTTCGGACTGTCGGGCGAGCAAGCGGCCCACCCGACACAGACGAGATGATCTACTGGAAGACAGCCTCGGGGTTGTCCAGACTGTCCGACCCCTCGAAATCAATGTCTTCGACGCCAAGCGCTGACACAACCCGCTCGATCGTGCGGGTCTGGTCAACCAGGGCATTGACGCCCCCCATGATCAGCGCTTCGCCCGCTTCATTGCCGCGCGCGAGCATCATGTCGTAGCTGAAACCCGCCTCCGCTGCCGTCTTGATCTGGCCAAGCGCCAGCAGCGTGGCCACCAGCTTGCCGGTCATCTCGGCATCGAGGTCAGAATCAACGCCGGCAACGAGATCGGACACTGAGGGACCAGAGACAACTCGGCCGTCAATCCCGACATACTCGCCGATATAGACGTTCTTGATGCCTACACCGTCATAATAGTGGCTGTTGTGGGTATTGTCGGCGAAACAATCATGCTCTTCTTCGGGATCGTTCAGCATGAGACCGAGGCGCATCCGCTCTCCGGCTTGTTCCCCGTAGCTCAGTGAGCCCATCCCCGTCAGGATTGCCACGATACCGGCATCTTCGTCGGCGAGCAGGGTCTGACGCGCCTCGCCATCTGCAGTCCACTGCGCAGCCATCCATTCCAGATCGGATACGAGAAGATCGGTCGCGGCCTTGAGGTATTCGCCCCGGCGGTCACAATTCCCGTTGGTGCACTCGTCTCCAGAGGCATAGTCCGTCCAAGGGCGATTACCAGCGCCTGGCTCAGTGCCATTGAGGTCTTGGCCCCAGAGCAAGAACTCGATTGCATGGTAGCCAGTGGCCACGTTGGCCTCGACCCCATAAGCCTCATGCAGCGTGCCTTCGAGGAGCGCAGGCGTGATCATCGCGGCATCGATTTCCGTGCCGGACATGCTGAAGCTCGGATTCGCGACCACATTCAGCGCCGCGAGTTCATTCTCGTCGGTCGGTCCACCATAGGACGCGTGGACATAGTCGATCAGACCCTCGTCAAGCGGCCAAGCATTCACCTTGCCTTCCCAATCGTCGACAATCGCGTTCCCAAACCGATAGACTTCGGTCTGCTGATAGGGAACACGGGATGCCAACCAAGCCGCCTTGGCCGCCTCCAACCCGGTTGGCGAGGGTGCAGCCAAGAAGGCATCAACCGCCGCTTGCAAACGCTGCGCCGTCACCAGGCTATCAGTGTATTTTGCTTCGGCGATATCAGCATAGTTTTCGAGGACGGCTGCCTTGCTGACGGCTTCGTCCGCCAACGCGGCGCCACTCAGGCCAGCCAAAAGAGCAACGGCGCTCGTGGCGTGAATAAGGGTCTTCATAAGATCGTTTCCTCTCCTTTAGTGGATTACTAACCGAAAGCTTCGGTTCATCTGGGCATCGGCGTGCTTGCGCAAAATCCGGGAGTCGTCACCCCATGTTCCGTGGGCTCGTATCGCAGTGAAATGAGTGCCACAGTTGGCGGGCGCCTGGTCCAGTATTCTCTCCGCCTCACCACTGGTCGGGCGCGTTGCTACGTGACCTAAGAGATCAAAAAACGGCAACTGTCTCAGCACCTGGCACTCCCCTCGTCATGGCCAGTCTCTCGGTCCATTCAGTGTGGACCACCCGTAAATGGAGCGGCAACCAACCGCGAGATCAACTGCAAGTCCCTTCCTCGCGACCCCAACGACTATCAACAGGTAACGAGACCCCCGACTGCCCCGCGTTCATGTCCCAACGGAGCCTTTCTCTTGGAACCCATGGCAGTGTTTTTCGTTTGAGACTCGGCTTTTTCCAATGAGGCCTCACGTTCTCCACAGCATCGCCTGCACGGTCACAACTTCGGCCCGAGATTCGAACGCGCTTTCATTCGCGGGAACCTGAGTGATTTAGTTGGATACGTCAAGCCTGTGGAACTACGAAATAATCTGCGTTTATCGCGTGGACGGGAACGTCAAAGATACGCACATGGTGAAGCCGATCGCCCTACGATATGGAATGCTCGATTGGCGCGTTCTGACGCGCGAGACCCAGGCAATCACGCGAGGCGGATAGTTCAGCCTAGACCCTATCGGTCCGGTCCTTGGTCGTTGCGACCGCCTACTAAAGAAGTTCGCGACACTGCGTCGACTTCTGAGCAGATGTAGCGGAGCAAATCTGTTGCTGGCGGTGTAGTATCCCTGCAGGATACCTTGGCCCTGCCACTCAGGACGCCTCTTTGCCGCTGGCTTGTGGCAGCACGAATGGGGTTGGCGCCGGTGGCGCGACCCCAACGCGCAGCGAGCATCCATAGGCCTCAGAGAGATTACGATCTGTCATCACACCAACGGGGCTCCCTGTGGCAAGGACCTTGCCCGCCTTCAGGAGCCAGACGCGATCTGCAAACATGGCAGTCAGGTTAAGGTCGTGCATCACCGCAACAACTCCTCCGCCCTCATCCGCATACCGCCGCGCCAATTCCATCACTGTGAGCTGATGCGCGATATCCAGGCTCGCAACAGGCTCATCAAGAAACAACCAACAAGGCCCATCCGGCATCTGGGGCTGCCAGACTTGCGCCAGAACGCGGGCAAGCTGAACCCGCTGTTGCTCGCCCCCTGAGAGTTCCTGATACCGTTGGTCCGCTGCCCAGATCATATCAACGGCCTCCAGTGCGCGAGGTATAACCCGCGGGTCCGCAGCATGCCGCCCGGCTTCCAGCCCCATGGCAACGACTTCGCGAACCGTGAATGCGAACGCGACACGTGTTGCTTGCGGGAGCACGCCGCGCCGCCCGGCCAATGCCCAGGGTGTTTCTCCTCGAACAGGAAAGTCGTTCAGACGTATTTGCCCCCTAGCTGCGAGATCGCCACAGAGCGCACGCATCAAGGTCGTCTTTCCGGAGCCGTTGGGGCCGACAATCGCCGTCAAAGCACCCGCCTCAGCCTCGAATTCGAAGCCTTCGAGGATTGGACGTCGACCGTAGTTTACGTGCAGATCGGACGCGGTAAGTGTCAAAGATCCACCAGGTGCCGACGATGTAACAGGATCCAGAGAAACACCGGAGCGCCGATCACAGCGGTAATGATGCCAATGGGCAATTCGGCAGGCGCGACCACTGTCCGGCTCAGAGCATCCGCGAGCACCAGGAGAGCCGCCCCAAGGACCGCGGCATTAGGCAACAAGGTGCGATGATCCGGACCTGTCGCCAGACGCAGGAGGTGGGGCACGACAATTCCAACAAACCCAATCGCGCCGGAGACGGCGACGGCTGCCCCGACCGATGCGGCGACGATCAGAATGGCACCTGTCTTCAGCTTCTCCAACGGAACGCCCATGTGCCCGGCCGCGGCCTCACCCATTGCGAGGGCATTGAGACCACGGGCAAGAAGCGGTGCTGTCAGAACGCCGAGAGCAATGAGCGGCCCCGCGGTCAGCACCTTACCCCAGGTTGCCCCCGCGAGTGAGCCAAGCCCCCAGAACGTCAGGTCCCGAAGCTGCCGATCATCCGCCATATAGACCAGGATGCCTGAAACCGCCCCCGCGAGGGCGCCCAGCGCGATACCGGCAAGCAGCATAGTGGCAACGGATGTTCGGCCGGATTGCGTTGAGACCCGATAAAGCACGAGGGTCGATATCCAGCCGCCGAGGAACGCCGAAATTGGAACCAATTGGTTGCCGACCGCAGATTGTGCCCAAAGCGGCAGGAGCGCGCCCAGCACAATGGCCGATATCGCACCGAGCCCTGCCCCGGCGCTGACGCCCACGAGCCCCGGATCTGCAAGCGGGTTTCGAAACAGGCCCTGCATCACCGCCCCTGAAACCGCGAGCGCGGCGCCCACAAGCAATCCCATGGCGAGACGGGGCAATCGGATATCGAACAGAATTATCGCGGCTGTCGGATCGAGCACACCTGTCGTCACCCACGCGAAGACTGCGTCTCTGACCTGGGCGCCTGCCGCACCGACGATGATAGAGATGCCTGAAGAGACGAACAAGAATACCCAAAGAAGGCCATGGAGGCGCCAGGCCGATTGCAACCTGTCCCGTGGGGCGGGTGCTGCCTCAACTGCCATGCATGGCCGCGGCCAAATCCCGGACAGCTTCGGCCGTGCGCGGGCCAAAGCCCAAGAGATAGAGACCGTCCATCCGGATCACACGACCATCTGACGCCGCAGGAGATCCCGCAAGTGCAGGCATGGCGAAGAGTTCCTCGTCCGCTGCGCTATGGTCTCCGTCGCGATCCATCATGAGGATCACTTCCGGAGCTGCCGCCACAACCGCCTCGTCGCTGAGCGGCTTGTAGCCCTCTACTCCGGTCAGCGCATTCTCGCCACCTGCGAGTTCGATGATTGCCTCGGCGCCCGTTCCATCGCCGCCCGCCATGATCCGTCCACCCTGCGCCGATAGGATGAAGAGGACGCGTGGTGGCGTCTCCTCCGCTAAGTCTTCCACGTACGCCCCTGCTTCCGCGAGCTGCTTTTCCACGTCACGCGCAAGGATCTCCGCCTGATCCGGAACATCCAGAGCATCTCCAACGACAGCGATCTTCTCAAGGATACCTGCAGGACTTGGATCATCGGGGACAAAGATGATTGGGATCCGAGCGCCAGCTAGGACCTCTAGTGTTTCGGGCGGACCCGCGCCGTCTTCTGCAATCACGAGATCAGGTCTAACACTCAAAACACCCTCTGGCGACAGGGCGCGCATATACCCAACGTTCGGTAGATCCTCCGCTTCGGGTGGATACGTCCCGGTGCTGTCGCGGGCGACGAGCCGGTCTTCTTGGCCCAACGCGTAGATGATTTCAGTAACCGACCCGCCGACAGAGAGGACGCGTTCCTGCGCAAACACCGGCCCTGCCAGGAGGAGAAGGCAGAACGCGAACCGGATCACGCGTGTTCCTCCTCAAGCATCGCCGCCACGACCTCGGCGAATGGCGCGCGTGTATCCGCACCCGGTTTGGAAACGCCGAAAATCTGGAAGATAAGTGTGCCATCGGCGTCGAATGTCTCGACGGACAAGACGGGCCCGTTCTTCGTCGGCTTTTCGACGGCCCAAACCTCTTTGATGAGATCGCGTCGAAGGTGAAGGTTAAACCCAGGATCCAATACATTCTGCCATGGCCCCATGGGTTTGATCGTCTCCAGCGGCCCGGTATGGATTTCGATGCAGCCCCGGTTTCCCACGAAGATCATTACTGCGATCCCTGAATCGCGCAAACCTTCAAACAAGGCATCAACCGAACCGGGGGACTTCGGTTCCACGAAAGGTGCCCCTGCGAGCCGGTAAGCACCAAGCCTATTCATCTTCAGCTTAGCGCAAAGGCGCACAAACTGATGCGTATCGGTTAAACGTTTCCATTCCTTCAGGAGGATATCGCGTTTTTCCGGTACGATTTTCGCGCCCTCTGGCGGAGTGCGTTCCGCGACGGTCAACCTGTCTGGCGTATCTCCAAGGGCGATATCCGCCTTCAGTTTGGCCCAGGCGTCCAGGTTTGCGCTCTCGCGCAAATAGGCCTTGTGGATCGCGTCCCCGGCCGCATCGAACACCTGCACGCTGCGCCGTAGACCGCTCTTCGTTTCTTCCTCAATCGCGAACCCATGCACCCAGTGTTTCGGGAACATTCGGAGGTCAATCCCGGCGTCAAGTGTCATAGAAGCATGGTCGCCAGGATGAAAATCGGCGTATTTACCATCTTTCTCAATCACGCAGGCCTGGTTCCGAGTGAGCGCCATACAAAGGCCGAGCGGCTCAAGGGCTGGGATCAGCGTGTCAGGATGAGCATGGATCGGCACAACACCGCGTCCGACCTCTGCGGCAACGAGTTCTGCTTCGCTAATCCCCATCGCGTCGGCGATATCGCGGGCGCGCCCGGTTCGCTTCGCCCGCTCAGCCCGAATTTCCTCGTTTGTCATCATGCCCACACCATGGCTAAGTTTGCTCTTCGATCAAAGAGCGTTCTGACAAAATTTGTCGACTATATGCGCGACACCTCAAACACAATGTAGTCAACCGCCGGTCATGGCCAATCGTGCATGCCAGGATCTCTTGGAAAGTAAGCCGGTATGGATCCGCCACGACACCGGACATATGCGTCCGAAAGAGCCGCCTTTGTCTCTTGCCAACTCGGCATGGACCACACTTTCGCGGGGATGAGACCCGTATTGGAGACGCGGAAGGCTCTTGGGCATATTGAATTCGGCAGGGAGACGGTTCAGATGCGAGTGCAATCGGAGCGCACGGCAATTTAGAACAGATGACGCAACACACAGCAGCAGGCACAGGTTTATCGGGTTCGCGTCCTCAGGACGGCCTGCCATCCCATACGCTGTCCGTCGCGCCGATGATGGATTGGACAGACCGCCATTGCCGGATGTTCCATCGCCAATTCACCCGGACGACCCTTCTCTACACAGAAATGGTTACAACGGGCGCAGTCGTTCATGGTCCCGCTGCACGATTGCTCAGCTTCAGTCCATCAGAGCAGCCAATTGCCCTCCAGCTTGGTGGATCTGACCCGGATGCGTTGGCGAAAGCCACGGAGATTGGCGTCTCCTTTGGCTATCGTGAGGTGAACCTGAATGTCGGGTGCCCATCAGGTCGCGTTCAGTCCGGCCGTTTCGGGGCTGCCCTGATGCGGGAGCCGCAACTTGTAGCGCGATGCGTTTCAGCGATGAGGTCCGCTGCCGGAGCGGTCCCAATCACGGTCAAATGCCGTATCGGGGTCGACGATCAGGAGCCCGAACGCGCCTTGCCGGAGTTTATCGAGGCGGTTCACGGTGCGGGGGTCACCACCTTTATCATTCACGCCAGAAAAGCATGGCTCAAAGGCCTGAGCCCAGCGCAGAACCGAGACATTCCCCCTCTCGATTATGACCTGGTGTACCGGATGAAGGCGGCTTTCCCAGCTTGCACATTCGTGCTCAACGGCGGGGTGCCCGATCTCGAAGCCGCCATCCAACATTTGAAGCATGGCGTTGACGGCGTGATGATCGGGCGCGCCGCTTGTAACACCCCTGCTCTTCTAGGGGCTGCCGATCGCCGTCTCTTCGATCTAGAACAAAGCGATGTCGATGCGGAAGACGCCGTTCTTGCAATGCTGCCCTATATCGAACGCGAATTGTCGCATGGAACCCGCCTGCACCAAATCACACGCCACATGCTTGGCGCGTTCACCGGGCGGCCCGGAGCAAGACTCTGGCGGCGCCACCTCTCAGAGCGGGTCCGAGATCCCGGCGCAGGTCCCGAAACTGTTCTTGAAGCCTTGGCGCATATTCGCGCACACCAAAGCAGTGATCAGACAAGCGCTGCATAGAGCTCGACCTTTTAACTCCGCGCTAACCATGTTCTGACATTTCTAGAGCAGCTGATCCTGACAACAGGCCGAGCAGGACGCAGGGACACTCTAGAAAAAGGCGAAAGGGCTTATGCCAGACGCAATCCTTTTGATATTCAAGAACTACATCGGCTTAATCTGTATCGCGCCAGTTATATTCTTTTTTGTTTATAGGTCTCTCGTATTTCGCTATGGCCACCAACTTGGCCATGACTTGGGCAAGCTGTTTGGCCCGACGCTCGGCCTTATCCTGCTCGGTGCGCCCATCGCCATCGCATACCCGATCATTGGCTTCATCTTGCTCGGCGTCTGGATCGCATACATGGATCATGACTGGGAGGGACCGACCGACGCAAACGGCGAGCCATCGGATATGACCGCCCATTACGGTTGGTTCAAATCCCTGCTTGGGCGCGACAACGGCTCCTCCAACACTTGAAGCCTCTTATTCGTCGCTCTCTTCTTCACGGGCCAGGGCGAGTTCCGGGTAGTTCTCCGCTTTCACATTCTCAGAGGGTTGAGACGTGAAGCCCTTCAATCCCGCGATCGCGTACTCGTCGCGCGGGATTTCAACCTCACTCATGCAGTAAGCTGTGATGAGCTCGGACAGAGAACGAAGCGCATGCATATGGATCCGCTCGTATCCGTGGCTCCCGCTGACACCGAAAGTGATCAAGGCCGTCCGAACGTCTTCACCCGCCTCTATCGCCGAGGCACTGTCTGACCGGTAGAAGCGGAACACATCCTTCTGGTAGCGGATATCATTCGCCTCGCAGAGCTCTACTAGCTTCTGGGTCAGGTGATAGTCAAACGGCCCGGTCTGATCGCCCATTGCAATCGTGACACCAAACTCAGACGAGTTTTGACCCGGAGCTGTGGTTCCATTGTCGACCGCGACAAGCGAGGCGATGTCTGGCAAGAGCACCGCCGCCGCGCCGTGCCCGACCTCCTCAGCGATGGTAAATAGCCAAAAGAGATCGACGGGCGGCTTAATGCCACTGCGCATCAAGGACTTGAGTGCTGCAAGCATGATTGCCACACCGGCTTTATCGTCCAAATGGCGAGACACGATATAGCCATTTCCCAGAAATTCTGGCTGCGGATCGACTGCAACGATATCGCCGATCTCGATGCCCAGCCGCGACAAATGCCGAGTGTTGGTTGCAAAGGCATCGACACGAACCTCAAGATGCGGCCATCCGACCGGTGCTGTGTCGACCTCGTCGCCGAATGTGTGGCCGGAATCCTTTGGCGGTAAAATGGTTCCGCGATAGGCACCAGACCTGGAAAAGATCGTAATCCTTGCGCCTTCCGCGAAACGCGCCGACCATGTTCCAATTGGAACGAGTGAGAGCCTGCCGTTCGGCAAGAGCGCCTTCACCTGGGCGCCAAGCGTATCGAGGTGGCTGACAATGGCGCGGGCGCCCCCGCTTGCCTCCCCTGGTATCTTCGCGCGGATCGCGCCCCGTCGTGTCAGATCGAACTCGACCCCTAACCCGTCAAGTTGATGGCAGACATGGCGGACGACGGTGTCGGTATAACCGGTCGGGCTCGCTATCTCGAGGAGCGCGCGGAGTTGATCGCGGATGTAATCAACGTCAATTTCAAGACGCTGTCCGGGAACGTTTATTTTGGCTGTCTCCATTGGGTCTCTTTCGCAGAGGCGGGGATTGAGAGCGGGAAGAGCAGGTCAACGAAACGCTCGGCTGTCGGCTGAGGTTCATGATTGGCCAGACCAGGCCGCTCATTGGCCTCAATAAATGCATATTCTGGTGCGAGGTGCGAGCGCACCATCAGGTCTATCCCCGTGACTGGAATGTCGATAGCTCGGGCAGCTTGGATTGCGGCCTTAACGAGTTCCGGATGGGTCTCGCCGGTCACGTCAAAGATTGTCCCCCCGGTATGGAGGTTCGCCGTCTTCCGCACGCGCAGCACGTCACCTTTGGGCAAAACGTCGGTGAGGGCATAGCCTGCCATCCGAACGCATCGCTCCGTTTCTGCATCAAGCGGGATCTTGCTTTCGCCATCCGTTGCTGCACTCCGGCGGCGACTCTGCAATTCGATCAATCTCTGAATTTGCGCTTCGCCATCGCCAACGATCTGGGCGGGACGGCGGATTGCTGCGGCAACGACGCGGTAATCGATCACAACGAGCCGTAGGTCTTCTCCATTGAAGAACTCTTCGACCACAACGTCCTCACAGACCATGCGTGCAGTCGCGAGGGCGGTGTCCAGGTCCTCGGGTGTATCGACACCGACGGTAATCCCGTTGCCCTGCTCTCCCCGCGCAGGCTTCACCACCACAGATTGATAACGCTCAAGAAAAGCCCGCCTCGCACTCGGCGTGTCCTCCGCCAAGTGTGCGGGAACGCGGACACCGTTGTCGGCCACGATCCGGCGCGAGATGCGCTTATCATCGCAGATCGAAAAAGCGACAGCACTCGTAAACTCGGACAGCGACTCCCGGCAGCGAACAGACCGGCCACCATATGTCAGACGAAAGAGCCCGGATGCCCCGTCAATCACATCGACCGCAATGCCCCGTCTTCTTGCTTCGTCAATGATGATCCGGGCATAGGGATTCAGGTTCTCGTCGGGTTGTTCTCCGGCGAAGAGCTTTTCATTGATGGAGTTCTTGCGTTTGACGACAAAGACGGGAACGCGGGAGAACCCCAGCTTCTCGTAGAGCTTGATCGCAAGCGCGTTGTCATGGATCACGGAGAGATCCAAATACGCCGCACCATCCTTGCGAAATTGCTCGACCAGCGCACGAACAAGGGCCTCACCGATGCCGGGAAAAGGCGCATTCGGTGAGACAGCGAGACACCACAGCGATGATCCGCACTGAGGATCGTTAAACGCCAGTTTGTGATCGACGCCCATAACGGAGCCAAGGATCGTCCCCGTTTCACTGTCTTCCGCAACCAGAACACGGAGCGCTTTCGCATAGCGGTTGGTCAAGAAGAACTCCGGCGGAACCGGGACCATATTTCGCTCAAGGTAGATAAGGTTGATCGCCTCTGCATCCGCTTCGCTTTCCAGTGGGCGGACTGAAAACTGTGCCGGTTGGGTGTCTGCGGCTTTGTAATCGTTCAGGTTTAGACGGAAGGTATGCGAGGGATCGAGAAAGAGGTGCTGAGGCGCGAGCGAAAGCAGCACATGCGGTTCCGGGACATAAAACGCGATATCGCGCCGATCGGGCCGCTCTTCGCGAAGCGCCTCGGCCAAAGCTTCATTGGTCTCGAATGTGTGTGCGAAAATCAATCGACCCCAGCCACAATCGACGATCGTATTCGGATCCCCAGTGGCACCGGGCGGTGTCTTGTAGGGGCTGCGTTCGTCGTCATGAATGGGCGAGGTGTGCTGGCGGGCCTCCGGTTCACGGTTCGGGGTCATTCTTAGATCCCCTGCTCCTGTAGCCACATTTCCAAGAGCGAAACCTGCCAGAGTTCGGATCCGCGCAGCGGTGTAATGTGATCCTTCGCGGCCGAAAGAAGCTGATTGAGATAGGTGTCCTGAAAGAGCGCGCGTTCGCGGGCAGCTTGAGATGTCAAAACGTCGCGAACCATGTCAAGATACGGACCTTCGATGTATTTCAGGGCCGGCACTGGGAAGTAGCCCTTTGGCCGATCGACCACGTCTGAAGGGATAACCCGTCGCGCCACATCCTTCAGGATACCCTTTCCCCCTTGGTCCAGCTTCAGTTCGGGCGGAATACGATTAGCAAGTTCAACCACCTCATGGTCAAGAAACGGAACGCGCGCTTCGAGACCCCATGCCATCGTCATGTTGTCGACGCGTTTGACCGGATCGTCAACCAGCATGACATTCGTATCGAGACGTAGCGCCTTATCTACCGGGGCGTCGGCGCCCGGCGTCGCGAAATGCTCCGCCACGAAAGCGAGACACGTATCTGTATCGACCCAGTAATCCTCGCCAACCTGCGTTTTGAGCCGCGCGTGACTTCGGTCGAAGAAGGCCGCCGCATAATCGCTTACGGGATCATTCGATGCGGCCAGTGGCGGATACCAATGATAGCCACCGAAGACCTCATCGGCCCCTTGGCCCGATTGTACGACCTTGATGGTCTTAGCCACTTCCCGGCTCAGTAGGAAAAATCCGATATTGTCGTAGGAGACCATGGGTTCCGACATGGCCGCAATTGCATTTGGCAGATTGCTTCGCATCTCGTGTGACGGCACGAAGATCTTGTGATGATCCGTGCCATAGTGCTTTGCGATCAGATCGGAATACTTGAACTCATCGCCGAGTTCGCCATGCGCTGCTTCAAACCCTATGGAATATGTCGAAAGATCTGCCTGCCCCTCTTCTGCCAACAAGCCGACGATCAACGAGCTATCTACACCTCCCGACAGGAGCACACCGACGGGAACATCAGCGACCATACGGCGCCGGACCGAGACGCGCAGCGACTCCAGGAGCATTTCGCGCCATTCCTCGGCATCTCGGCCTGCATCTTCGGGGGATCGCGTGAAGTCGGGCGTCCAATAGACCTTTTCCGACATCGCCCCGTCCGGCTCATACGTGCGTATGGTTGCCGGAGGGATCTTGCGCACCCCTGAGAGGATCGTGCGCGGGGCAGGCACGACAGCATGCCATGTCATGTATTGCTGGAGCGCAACGGGATCGATCGACGTATCGATACCATCCGATGCCAGCAGAGCGGGCAAGGAAGATGCAAAACGGAGCGCACCGTGCGTCTCCGCGATATAGAGCGGCTTGATCCCAAACCGGTCCCGAACCAGCGAGACGCGCCCGGTTTCGCGATCATGGATAGCGAAGGCAAACATGCCATAAAGGCGGGCTACGGCATCCGGACCCCATTGCCTCCAGGCTTTCAGTATCACCTCCGTATCGCCGCGCGACGCGAAAGTGTGTCCAAGGTCTTCGAGCTCCTGTCGGAGCTCCGGGTAATTGTAAATGCACCCGTTGAAGGCGATCGTGAGGCCCAGACCTGTGTCGATGAAGGGCTGCGCAGAAGCTTCAGATAGGTCGATGATCTTGAGCCGGCGATGCCCAAAACCAACTCTCCCGCGGATCACAACGCCCGACCCATCGGGCCCCCGAGGCGCCATGCAATCGGCCATCGCCCCTATCCGGCTCGCTGACGCAAGCGAGCCATCAAAGGTTATCTCTCCGCAAATCCCGCACATCTAAACGCCGTGTCCTCTCACCGGTTGCGTTTGCACGCGTTGGTTAGAGGATCATCAGCATACGCACAATTCCAATGCGAGCATCACCGAACCTAAAGCGTGCTGAGCGAACAGTTCGACTTAGGGCGAGCACCAAAAACTGAGCGGTTATAAAATGAAGTGTTCCTCCGTATACCAGCTCGCTTCGCGATCATTGTCTTGGATGTTAATCCGGATCTCAATATCATCATCTCCATCGACATTCGCCATAACGACGGTCGTTCCACCATCATCGTAGACCCCAACTTGCTTCCGCCCGAGAGACTGACCCGCCTCGGGATCATACTCACCGAACCACTTCAATCCATTGTTTCCGCCGAGTTTGCTGAGATCGATGCGGTCGCCATCTTCAAATGCCACGCTCTGATCACCTGAGGTAATCTGATCGGCTTCTCCAGGCCTGGATTCGTCTTCTTTCTTGAAGACGAACGTATCGTTGCCGAGGCCGCCAATCAGATTATCGGCGCCGTCTCCGCCGTTGAGCTTGTCTCTCCCATCGCCCCCGCGGAGCGTATCCTTTCCGTCTCCGCCCTTGAGGTTGTCTTTCCCATCGTCTCCAAACAGTTCATCACGATCTGCGCCGCCTTCTATTTTGTCTGAACCGGCCTGTCCATGGAGCCGATCATTCCCGCCTCCGCCTTTGATCGTGTCTTTGTTGTTCCCGGAAAAGACAAGGTCGGCATCCTTCCCGCCTTCAATCTTGTCTCTGCCGTTGGTTGTGACGATGTAGTCGAAGCCCGCGCCACCCCAGATTTTGTTGTTTCCGGAACCGCCAAGAATTATGTCTTCACCGTCTCCGCCATAGATGTGGTCTTTGCCGCTCCCGCCGAGCAGGTAGTCGATGCCCGCTCCGCCATCTATGGTGTCATCACCGTCCTGGCCGAAGATCTCATCATCGCCGTCTTCGCCATACAGTTCGTCGTCGCCACCGGGTTTCGAGTTCATTCCGGTCTTTGGATTTCCACCAAAGATCCTGTCGTCTCCTTCGCCACCGTAAATGATGTCATTTTCCGCGAAACCATTGAGGACATCATTTCCTTCAAGCCCGAAAATCTCATCAGGCTTATTCCGACCGTTGATTATGTTGTTACTGGACGTTCCGGTAAACGTTTTCATCGCTAAAGCTTCCTGAATCTGGCTGTTGTCTGGGGTTCATTTCCGTGCGGTCAAAAGACCAGCGCAGCGCGGCATTGCCGCGCCCGTGCTCTAAGACAGGCAGAAAGGCCATTGACGGCGGCGCGCCGGGCTCTCGCCCATTCGCGACGACCCTGGGACATGCAGCTCTTCTCTCCACGGCGCACACACCGCGCCCGGCTGAGACACTCGTCAGGTAGCTTGCAGACACCATTTACCCCCCGATCCGCCTCTACGACGGTTCGGTTGTGAACCCGTTTGCATCACGCAAATCAGATTGCTTTTAGACCCCCACCCAAGGGCCCCACCGCGGAACGGTTAAAGCCCAGTAACCTTTATGACCTGTAATCGGGTTCCGGTCTAGGACACCTTAAAAAGTTGATTAACGAAGGGGGATTCTGTTGTTCTTCGACAATGAGGATAGAACGCGCCGATATCGTCTCAGACCGAACCACGCTCAGAGTGCGCGTGATCCAGTTCTCAGACCCTAATTCAGACTGCCCATCACGGCGGCATTAAATCCATAGATTTCCCGCGCGCCGCCAAACGGCACCAAACGCACCTCCCGGCTCTGTCCAGGTTCAAATCGAACAGCGGTTCCGGCAGCGATATCAAGCCGATACCCCTTCGCAGCCTGCCGATCAAAATCAAGCGCAGGGTTTGTCTCGAAGAAATGGAAATGGCTGCCAACTTGTATGGGACGATCGCCCGTATTGGAGACAGACAATTCGATCGCCTCGCGATCAGCGTTTAACGTAAGGCTACCCTCCGCGGGGAAAAACTCACCAGGGATCATGAATCTGATTCCTCCAGAAGACCAAAGGGTTGCGCAAGAAGTTCACCGAATCGGATGATGGACCGTGACCAGTTTTGTTCCATCGGGAAAGGTCGCCTCAACCTGAACATCGTGGATCATTTCCGAGACACCGGGCATGCACTGCCCTACCGATACAACATGCGCGCCAGCCTCCATGAGGTCAGCCACGGACCTTCCGTCTCGTGCGCCCTCGACCACGAAATCGGTAATGAGCGCGATAGCTTCCGGATGGTTAAGCTTGACCCCACGCGCCAACCGTCCGCGTGCCACCATCGCTGCAACGGATACGAGGAGTTTATCTTTCTCTCTGGGTGTCAGGTTCATCCGTGTCCTCGGGCTTTTCTCGTCAAAGGCTCCAAACGCGTGTAAGCGTGGTGCCTCGAAGCTGCATCAGAAAGCGGATGAGCGCTTTTCGCAAGAGCGCAGCGTCGGAAGCGGCGAATCTGGCGATCAGAATGTCTGGTTTCGCACTGAAAGCTCCCAGCACTCCCGGCTCGCGCGCAAGCCAGCCTCTGGCCAGATCAAGGCGCGAATCAGCATCCGGCGCAACTTGGATAACGGTGGCGATAGCACGTGCGCTCTGCAGACCTGCACGTCCTTCCCGTGCCGCGTGAAGGCCTCTGTCCAATTGGATGGCCTCGGCGTGCAATAGTTTTCCACACCGATAGATCCGCCATTGATCGGAAATCGAGACGGAGTTGAGCGTCTCACCCATAGCTGCCCGACCGAAGACCAGCGTTTCTAAAGCGATAATCTGAGCCTCGGGTTCGAGCTCTACGTTCAGCCTGCGCCTCAGCGAAGCGCCATCAAACAAGATCGTTTCCTGAGGGAGCCAGTCCAAAGCCGCGCGCGCGCCAACCTTCAAGGAAGCCGTGATCGACGCCGCCCCACCGGTCGAGCGATAGATGCGCTCCGCCGCCTGTGTCGTGACGGCCAAGCGGCATTCGCGCCCAGCGTCGAACGATAGATCGATACGATCTCCCCCGGTAAGCCCACCTGAGGTATTGATGAACACGGCCTCGGGCATCTGGCCATGGGTGCGCGGCAGAAGGACCTTGGCACAGCCGGACTGATACAGTTTTTGCACCCTCGTGGCATCGCCGCGCCGCTTAACAGCGACGTTGGCCTGACCGCGAGCGCGCTGGAGTGTTTTAACTTCTGTGGTCAACCTCAGTCCAAACCCCGTTTCTGACCTTGCGAAAATGAGAGCGCCAAAGTCGCGTCTGCGGATTTCGCACGATTGAACTCAGCCAAACCCCGAATGCCCTATTCACTTTGCGTAATGAGAGTCCATCCCGCAGGCAAAACTGCCATCGCCCCCCCTACGCAGCTGTTCCGGGTCGTCGGTTGCCCAAAAAGACTTCGCGCAGGTTCACGCTTAATCCGCCTCTTCTTGAGGCCCCAAGAGAACGAGGTGTTAGTCTAGGACGCCAAACTCTGTCCCGAACCCGCCGCGTGGCGACCAACCCGACCAAACTCGATGATCGCCTTGCGGTCAGGCAATTTGCATCCAGTTGGTCGACTTCTTCTCCGAAACCGGTGTTCACAGATAGCACTGTGGGCGGCATGCGCGCGGAGGACTGCCCGGCAGTACCCCGATCCCAAGCAAAGGGCGTTGTCAGAGATATCCCTACAAATTTTCACAGCACCTCCGTCTCGTAGTAAGCTTCGTCAAATAGAAAAAGTTCCAGGGAGGATCGGCGCAATGATGACGCTCGAAGAAAGTGTTGCGAAGCACTACGGAAAGCACGATGTGCTTAACAATATACTCGGGGCGCTTAAGCGTGCAGGCTTTGATCGCTCAGCACTAAACCCGGAAGACCTCTCGCCCGTGGATGAGTTCCACACCGGTGGGGTTCTCGCGACGGAAGCTCTGCTGTCTCAAATCCACATCCCACCGAACGCGCGGGTCCTTGATATTGGATCAGGCATTGGCGGAACCGCCCGCCATGTTGCCAAGAACTTTGGGGCACGGGTCGTCGGCGTAGATCTAACCGAAGCCTATGTAGAAACAGCACAATTTCTCTCGTCAGCCGTTGACCTTAATGAACTGACCAAGTTCCATGCTGGGAACGCGACCGACCTCCCCGTCATGGACCAAACCTTTGACTTGGCGCTTATGTTTCATGTCGGCATGAACATTGAGGACAAGGCTGCCTTATTTCGCTCCGTGTCGCGCGCCCTAACGCCAAACGGAACGTTTGCGATCTTTGATGTGATGCGAGAAGACGAAACTATGGATGTGATGTTTCCGGTTCCGTGGGCGGAAAGGGACCAAACGTCTTTCGTTGCAAGCCCCGCGGCGTATCGCGATCTCGCGCAAGCCGCCGGGTTCCGGCTCTTAAGCGAACGGGACCGCCGAGATTTCGCTCTGAATTACTTTCGCTCTGTGATCGAAGGTCTTGAGGCGGACGGACCTCCAGCGCTCGGGATCCATCTCTTGATGGGTGAGACCGCCGCCGAGAAGATCCAAAACTACGTGGCGAACCTTCGTGCTGGGAGCCTTGCCCCCCGCGAGATGATCTTCCGAAAGCTATAGACGCTTCTCGTTCGGGACGCCTTTACAGCACGCAAACATCACCGCGCATTTCCGAACCGAGTGTTGACATTATGGCCTTCGGATCAGGCAATCCGTATCGGCTCGCATTGGCACGGCCAATTGATCGCTCGGCAATCCCAGATGCGTTAGAAGTGCTTGACCAGGATCAGCATTTCAATTTGTGGACGGCGAGCGAATGGCGCCATATTTATGGGTGACGAATGGAGGGACACGAGGTTAGCTATGAAATACGGCTTGCTCGCCTTGATCGCCGCACTAACCCTGTCCGTTGATGCTTCGGCCCTCGCCGAAGACCAACCAAGCATTTTCACTTCGAAGGGTGAGCTCGGCGAGGCCTTGTTCTTCGATACAAACCTTTCCGCGAACCGCACCCAGTCTTGCGCCACCTGCCACAACCCTGAATACGGTTTCGCGGATCCGCGCGGCATGGCGTCGCTTGGGGATGACGGTGTTTCGCTCGGTGACCGGAATGCACCCACAGCAACTTACGCGGCTTTTTCTCCGGTCTTTCACCGTGATGAGGCCGGGGAGTGGATCGGCGGGCAGTTCTTGGATGGGCGCGCACCCACTCTCATGGACCAAGCTGCCGGTCCTCCTCTGAACCCGGGCGAGATGGCGATGCCGGACCGGCCATCGATCATAGAGCGGTTGCGCGAAAACCCAGACTACGAGCAGGCGTTCGATGCGTTGTTCGGGCCGGGTATTCTTGATGACCCGGATGCGGGCTATAGAGCCATGACCGAAGCAATCGCGGCCTTCGAGCAAACAGATTTGTTTGCGCCTTTCGACTCGAGATACGATCGGTTTCTGCGCGGAGAAGTCGAGTTGACGAATGACGAGGAGCTTGGCCGATTGCTCTTCTTTTCGCAGCAATTCACCAATTGCAATCTTTGCCACCAACTGGGCCGGAGTGCGATCGATCCTCAAGAGACCTTTAGCGACTACACCTATCACAACATCGGCACACCGATAAACACGGTCCTGCGCGGCATGAACGGTCTCTCGCCAGAGACGGTCGATGATGGCTTGTTTGCAAACCCCAACGTCGACGACCCGAACCAACGAGGAAAGTTCCGCGTTCCCACGCTCCGAAACGTGGCCGTAACCGCACCCTATATGCATAACGGTGTCTTCGAAGACCTCCGAACAGTTATCCTGTTCTACAACCGCTACAATTCCAGATCGGATGCACGGCAGATCAACCCCGAGACGGGGGAGCCCTTCGGAATGCCTGAGGTTCCCGAAACGCTCTCCGTTGAAGAGCTAACCCATGGCCCCGCACTCGATGACCGACGGATCGACGCGCTTGTTGCCTTCCTGAAGACACTCACCGATGCGCGTTACGAACACATGTTGGAGTGACTAGCCCAATAATCGTCGACGGCAACAGGTGGGCCGGTTGAAGCGTGAAACTTGCAGTTCTCCTTGGGGCCGGATGAGCCCTGAAGCTCGGCCGCATGGGAAACATACTGGAACTCACCATGTTTGAAGCCTTTGAAGGCCCTGGACAATTCTTGCGCGGCAACTTGCATGGCCATTCTACGGGGTCGGACGGTGCGCTGACACCGGAAGAGGTATGCAGTCGCTACCGGGAAGCGGGCTATGACTTCGTGGTTCTCAGCGATCATTTCTTTGAGAGATATGGCTTCCCAATCACCAAAACTGAGGCTTTTCGACAGCGCGGTTTCACCACGTTGCTTGGTGCCGAGCTGCACACGCGAGAGACTTCGCGCGGGGAACTGTGGCATATCGTTGCCGCCGGGCTACCTGCGGACTTTGCGCCGACGGCCGCGGACGAAAGTGGACCAGACCTTGCTCGGAGAGCTGCGGAAGCTGGAGCGTTTGTCGCAATTGCGCACCCGCTGTGGTCTCAGCTGACGGAAGCGGATGGCCTTGCAATTGACCATGCACATGCCGTCGAGATCTATAATCACAAGTCAGCATTGGAGACCGACCGTGGAGACGGCCTGTATCTTTGGGATGCCCTACTCCACGCGGGAAGGCGGGTCACCGCCGTCGCATGCGACGACAGTCACTGGAAAAACCGCGATGCCTTCGGTGGATGGGTGATGGTGAGAGCTGAGCCGGAGGATCCTGCCTCTATCCTAGAAGCCCTTCGGCGCGGCGCATTCTACTCGAGCCAGGGGCCCGCAATCTTCGAAGCCACAAGAGAAGGCGATGATATCCTTGTGCGGTGCAGCGCCGCGACGTCAGTGATCCTGGCCGGACCGATGTCTTGGCGCCAGCGCGTTCTTGGCAGCGACATTGAAACCGCGAAACTCCCGATTGAGCCCGAGGCAGGCGGATGGCGCCGCCTCATCGTGCGGGATGCAAACGGCCGCCGAGCTTGGTCCAACCCTTTCTGGATCGATGCCTGAACGTCCGTCGACAACTTCAGTCCACGAACGCCTTTTCGATAACGAAGTGACCAGGTTCGGAATTTGAACCTTCGATGAAGCCCAGATCCTCGCAGATCTTCTTGTGATCCTGGAGCATAGCCATGGACCCACAGATCATCACGCGGTCCGTTTCCGGATTAAGAGGACCGCCAACAGCCTCGGCGAGGTGACCGTCATGAATCCAATCCGTCATACGCCCCATTTTTTCAGAGCTTTCCCGTGTCGTCGTCGCGATGTGGGTCAGCTTGTCGCCCACCAGCTCGCTGAGAATCTCATGGGTCTTGATCGACTCAACGAGATGCGTGCCATAGTCGAGTTCATGAACCTGCCGGCAGGTTTGCGTCAGGATCACATGGTCGAACTTCTCATAGGTTTCCGGGTCGCGGATGACGCTGGCGAATGGGGCAATCCCCGTGCCCGTTGAAAAAAGGAACAGCCGCTTCCCAGGCAGCAGCGCATCGTGCACGAGCGTGCCCACCGGTTTTGGGCGCATGACGATCTCGTCACCTTCCTTCAGGTGTTGGAGGCGCGATGTCAGAGGCCCATCGGCAACCTTGATCGAATAGAACTCCAGCTCTTCGTCCCATGAAGGGGAGCAGATTGAATAGGCTCTCAGGAGAGGCTTGTCGTTCACAATCAAGCCAATCATTACGAACTCTCCAGATCGAAAGCGAAAGCTCTGCGGACGCTCGCAGTTGAAAGAGAACGTGCGATCCGTCCAATGATGGATGTTGCGCACTTTGAGCACGGCTACGCCGCGGAGCGCCTTTGGGATTTCCTGGTTCATCTACTTCCTCTTTCCGGCTCAACTCCGTTTGACCCGCGTATTCGTTCCCAGGCTCAACCGGAAGTGTTTCATCATCACGATGCGACGGTTGCTCTGGATCGTCGCGAAGCAACTTTGTCTGGAATATGTGGCCGCTTGGTGGTGACTTTTTGATTCTCTCTTGTGTATCAATCTCTACCAAAGAAATGAATTGGGCGCAGAATTCGAAGCCTATGGGAGTAGCGGCACAAGCACAGAGCAGCACGCGATTCTGATCTGAAAGGGCACGAGTCTCGAATGGGGAGCCCACTTACACCTCGGCCTGTGCTGATTTGCTCGCATAGGCCGCTCTTCTCACGCCGAATAGCCTGCTCTCCTACTCTACGGATGCTGGACAAACCGATCCGACGCAAAAGACTAAGCAGTCTGCAACACTCTAAGTGTGACAAAATATTACTCTCAGACGAGAGCCTAAATGGTCTGAAATGAAGCGGAATTGACTGGTTAGACGTTTTCGTATAGGTCCACTTCTCAATGAAAGGCCCCAATTCGGGGGTTCCGGCCGCGCCTGTAATACTGCGGCCAAATGACCGCAAACATACGTGGGCGAATGACAAGCTTTAACGATCTATCGCTGGACCCGCGGGTCCTACAGGCCGTGACAGAATCCGGCTATACAAATCCAACCCCAATCCAGGCACAGGCAATACCGCACGCTCTCGAAGGGCGCGACGTGCTCGGCATCGCGCAAACGGGAACTGGCAAGACCGCGTCTTTCGTCTTGCCAATGCTTTGCCACCTTTCGAAAGGCCGGGCGCGCGCCCGCATGCCAAGAAGCCTGGTTCTTGCGCCGACGCGCGAGTTGGCGGCTCAGGTCGCTGAGCAGTTCGTAAAATACTCAGCGCATCTCAAACTAACGATGGCTCTTCTCATCGGTGGGGTCAGCTTCAAGGATCAAGACCGGCTGATTGACCGAGGTGTTGATGTGCTCATCGCGACACCGGGGCGGCTCATTGACCATTTCGAGCGTGGGAAGTTGATGCTGACCGGTGTGCAGATCATGGTCGTCGATGAGGCCGACAGAATGCTCGACATGGGGTTCATTCCCGATATCGAGCGGATCTTTAATCTGGTCCCGTTCACGCGGCAGACACTTTTCTTCTCCGCCACCATGGCGCCCGAGATTACCCGCATCACGGAAGAGTTTCTCCATACGCCGATGCGTGTCGAAGTTACACGCCAGGCGACCACATCGGAAACAATCGAGCAGTCCGTTTGCGAGATCACACCAAGTCGAAAAGACAGGGCAGAAAGTGAGAAACGCGACCTTCTGCGGCGACTGATCCGGAACGAGGGTCAAGAGCTGACGAATGGCATCGTCTTCTGTAATCGGAAACGCTCCGTCGATGTCGTCGCCAAGTCGCTGAAAAAACACGGATTCAATGCCGCGGCCCTCCATGGCGATCTGGATCAGAAGCTGCGGATGCAAATCCTGTCTCAATTCCGCGACGGCGAGTTGCAGCTCCTTGTCGCTTCTGACGTCGCTGCACGCGGCCTAGATATCCCGAATGTCAGCCACGTCTTTAACTTTGACGTTCCGATACACTCCGAGGACTATGTTCACCGGATCGGTCGGACCGGCCGCGCTGGGAGGACAGGTCGTGCGATAACGCTGGCGACCCCTCTCGACGGGAAATACCTCGATAAGATCGAAGAACTGGTCGAAAAGAAGATTGCGCGGCTCGAAAATCAGAAGCCGGAAGCTGTTTCCGAGCCCGAAACGACTTCAGAGCGAGCTCCCGCAAGCAAGGCAACGCGCCCTTCAGGTCAAAAGAGCCAACCCCGCACAAAACCCCGGTCGAACGAGCGGAAGCGTGACGGCTCAACCACACGGAAGAGTTCTGTTGTCATCGGCATGGGAGATCACGTGCCCGCGTTCTTGCTGAGAGATTTCCGGCGCGCCGATGTCGGCGCCTTCGGCGGAGACGAGAATACTGACGCAATAGACGCAAGAACCGTGGTGGCGCCCAACGCTCTCGACACCGGGATCCAAGCCGCAGAAACGCAAGATCTTGATGCGCCAAACGGAGCGCCCTCGGCGGCAGCCTAGGACCTACCCAGTCAAGCATAGGCGCAGTTGCAAGGCTGAGAGTGGGCCCGGGTATCGCAATTGATGCGGCGGGAAAACCGCCCACTCGTTCGTGTCCACCTTCTTAGCGCTCGATCGGTTGTTGTGTCTTGCGGAAGACCGCGTCCTCGCTATTTCGCTCACTGATAACGAAACGAGGTCCGCCACCGAACAATGTCCGTGTTGCTGAAAGTGAGCTTGGTGGTACTCGGCGTGGTTATAGTCTTCGTCGGCGTCACGGCGTTCCGGATCAACGCCCGTGAGGCGAGCGCTGAGAGAGACTATCCACCAGTCGGGACGCTCCTGGATGTATCGGGTCGTCCGGTCCATGCCATCGTTGAAGGCCAGGGTCCCGATCTCATTCTGCTCCATGGTGCGGGGGGGAATGCGCGCGACTTTACGTTTGATCTGGTGCCACGCCTGAGCGATCGCTTCCGTGTCATCGCGTTCGATCGACCAGGCTTCGGGCATACTGGGCATCCGGCAGATGCGGCGGAGCCAAGTGCGGAAAGCCCTAGAGAGCAGGCACGATTTCTCCAACAGGCAGCGGATGTTCTCGGCGTTGAGACACCGATCGTTCTCGGCCACAGTTATGGCGGCGCTGTCGCTCTGGCTTGGGCCTTGGAGCGACCGAGTGAGACAGGAGCACTGGTTCTGATTGCTGCCGCGAGCATGCCTTGGCCGGGTGAGTTGGATCCCCTCTACGGAATCAATGCAAGTCGGCTCGGAGGTGCTGTCGTTGTTCCGCTCATCTCGGCGTTTGCGACCCGAGGCATCGCAGAGAGCGTTCTCGTAGATATTTTCGCGCCGGACCCAATCCCAAACGACTACATCGACCACCTTGGCATTCCTCTGACCTTGAGGCGCAGCTCTCAGATTGCGAACGCGCGCCAAGTCAATACATTGCGCCCTCATTTGGTCGAAATGTCCGAAGACTACGCCGCGCTCGAAATTCCTGTTGAGCTGGTCCACGGCGAGGCCGATGAAATCGTTCCCGCATCCGTGCATTCGATCCCACTTTCGGGCCGCTTGCCGCTGGCAAATCTCACGCTCTTACCCGGTATAGGCCATATGCCGCAGCACGCAGCTACCGAGACCATCTTGGCGGCCATCGATCGTGCCGCCGAACGCGCGCAAAGATAGGGATATCACTCGATGCATCTCTGCGGGCGATCATGACAGCATCTGAAAGTGAGCAGATCACTCCGCCAAACGGCTAATCATGACCTTACAGAAAGGTTTCTTATCAATGGCTTGGGAGCACACGCGCATTGAGGTGCGCTGAATGAGATCTTCCATCGCGCCATCGTCGTCTAGAACGGATGGTTTTGAGCGGCGAAGCGCAGCTTCGATTTCGTCCTCCAAAGCGCCTTCTAACCCATTGTGAAGACGCGGATCATCCGGCAGCCCGAGCGCCTCAACCCAAACGCCCCCCAGGAGTTGGCCACGTTCGTCAACGATTACACTGACGATGACAATCCCACGCATGGCGATCCGCAGACGCTCGCGCACAATGCCATCTCTCGCCCCGATGACCTCTGCACCATCCCGATACAGACGTCCCGTTTCGATTTCTCCGATAACCTTGGGCTCAGAATCCGAGAGATCGATGATCGTGCCGTTCGGGACAATCGCGGATGTCAGACCTCGCCGACGCACGAGCTTTGCATGGGCCGAAAGATGCCGGTGCTCACCATGCATGGGGACAACGATATCCGCGCGGATGAAATCGTGCATGGCAATCAGGTCCGGCTGATTTGGATGACCCGAGACATGAAAACGCCCTGAACTATCGTCGATCGTGTCGACACCTCGGCGGCTGAACTGGTTCAAAACGCGCGCAACAGCTACTTCATTGCCGGGGATCGTCTTCGATGAGAAGAGGACCAGATCCCCTGCCGAAAGCTCAATCCCCAAATACTTGCCGGCGGCAAGCTGTGCTGTTGCGGCGCGCCGCTCCCCTTGGCTCCCCGTCGCGATGATGAGCAGGTTTTCCCGCGGAATATCCGCCGCGTCCGATGCATCCACGATAGGGGGAAACCCTTTGAGCACTTCCGTGGCCTCAGCGATACGCAGCATGGTTTGCATGGCGCGGCCAAGAATTACGATTTGGCGGCCTGCAGCCCGCCCGGCCTCGGCGAGCGTCTTGAGGCGCGCAACATTTGACGCGAACGTCGTTGCCACGACCCGACCCGGTGCCTCCCGCAGCAGATTGCGGATTGCCTCGGGCAGTATGGCTTCTGACCTTCCAGGCTCGCTCGAAAACACATTCGTTGAGTCACAAACGAGAGCCCGGATCCCGCGATCGCCTATCGATTTGAGCGTTTCAGGATGAAATGGCTCGCCAACAACTGGAGTAGGGTCCGCCTTGAAGTCTCCGGTGTGGAGGATCCGGCCCGCAGGTGTCTCGATCAGGAGCGCGGACGCTTCTGGGATTGAGTGGGAAATCGGGACGAACCCAACGCGGAATGGGCCGGCCTCGACCATGTGCGGCCAGGCGTTCGTTTGCCTGACCTCCATCACATCGTGTCCTGCGCGGTCCATTTTTTCCTGGGCAACCGCTGCCGTGAAGCGACGCGCATAGACCTTTGCCTTCAGACGCGGCCACAGAATCCCAATCGCTCCGACATGGTCTTCATGTGCATGGGTGATGAAAATCGCCTCAAGCCTGTCCGACCTTGCGGAAATCCAATCGGGATCTGCCATGATAAGGTCGATCCCCGGCGAACTTTCCATGTCGCCGAACGTGACGCCGACATCGACGAGGATGAACCTCTCTTGATCCGGAAGGCCAAAGCCGTAGACATACATGTTCATGCCGATTTCACCCGCTCCGCCAAGAGGAAGGTAAATCAGCCGGGTCTTATCAACTGGCATTCAGTCGGGGCCTCATTCTCTGTTCAGGCGATCGATCAAGACGAGACCATGAATAGTGAGTTCCGTATCTACAATTTCCAGAACATCCGTACCTTGCGCGAACAGGGTCGACAATCCGCCAGTACCGATAACCTTCATCGGGATACCGCGCTCGGCCCGGATCCGCGCACAGATCCCTTCGATTAATCCGACATATCCCCAAAACACACCGGACTGCATGCAAGCGAGCGTGTTCTTCCCCACGACGTGAGAAGGCTTGGTGACATCGATATGGGGGAGAGCGGCGGCAGCATCGTGCAGCGCTTTGAGCGACAGGTTCACTCCTGGTGAGATGACACCACCCTCATAAGCGCCATCGGCACCAACAACATCGAAAGTGGTCGCCGTCCCGAAATCGACAATAACGAGGTTTCCGCCGTATCGATCATGGGCGCCGACCGTATTGACCAACCGATCCGCCCCGACCCCGGCCTCTGGATCGACCCGGATTGGAACGCCGATTTTCACATCAGGCTTGCCGACCACCTTTGGCCGACATCGAAAGTAGCGATCCGATAGAATCCGGAGGTTGAAGACGACACGTGGTACAACCGATGAAATCACGACCGAACTGATGTTCGCCGCTATCTGGTGGAATGACAAAAGCTGTTCCAGCCAAACAAAATACTCGTCCGCGGTGCGCTCTTGTTCTGTCGCACAGCGCCATTGAGCCACGAGCTCATGCCCATCATGCAGAGCAAAGACCGTGTTGGTGTTTCCAACGTCAATGGCGAGCAGCATCGTTTTCGCTTTGCATTAGTGACCGGGGGGACAAAAGTGGATTTCGGCCGCCGGCAGCGCGACCCGCCCGCCCTCAGTGTCCAGGAGGATAGCGCCCGTCTTGTCGATCGTGCGGAATACGCCCCGGATTTCCCGGTCGGGAAGTCGCGCGACAACGGTATCGCCAAGCCGAGTGGCGCGGGACAACCAAGCCTGTCGGATTGGATCGAAGCCATCACTCGCCAATCGCGCCTCCCAAGCCGAATAAGCAGGTGCAAGAACCTCCAGGAAGTCGATCGGCTCAAGGACCAATCCTGTTGCCTCTTCAATGCTGACCGGCGGCAGAGCTCCATCTTCAAGCCCTGACGCTTCGGGGGCATAGGAAAGATTGACACCTATGCCGACGGCTAGAGGCTGTGGATACAAGGCCGGCGCCGCACAAAGCTCCAGAAGGATACCCGCAAGCTTTCGTCCGGACAGCAAGACGTCGTTCGGCCACTTCAGAGCGAATAGGTCTTGCCGGCCGGTAAGGACAATCAGAGAATCGTAAAGCGCAAGGGCTGCCGTAAAGGAGCGTAGCGCGGCATCCTTTGGCTCCCCGCGCGGCAAGAACAGAAAAGTCGCGTGAAGGTTGCCGGTATGGCTCGCCCAGTACCGCCCCCGTCGTCCTCGGCTTCTGGTCTGCACCTCCGCAGTGATCCAGACAGGTCCGGTTTCACCCTTCGCCGCCATCCGTGCCGCTTCGGCATTGGTGCTGTCCACTTCGCGCAGGGCACGGCGTTGAACACCGGTTGGCCAGGGTTCCATGCCTGTATCAAGCTTACTGTAGGAGGGACGCAGCGGCATTGGCTGCCAGTGTGTCTACGCCAAACAGGTTAATCACACCAAGCAACATGGCGATCGAAGAGCCTCCGAGCAATCCCCAATGCAGGAGCGGCATCTTCCCGTCCAAGGGCTCGGCAGCCTCCCCAAAATACATGAGATAGACGATGCGTAGATAGTAGTATGCCCCAATGACGCTCGCAATCACGCCCGCAACTGCCAGCCAAATCAGTCCGGCATCTACAGCGGCCACAATGACGTAGAACTTCCCAAAAAACCCAATCAGCGGCGGGACACCAGCCAGACTGAACATGAGGACCGCAAGCGCCGCCGCGCCGCCAGGATGGACCTTGCTGTAAAGCCCAAGCGAAGCGATATCGCTGATCTGCGTCCCATCCCTGCGCATATTCAAGATGAACGCAAAGACACCGACATTCATGGTGACATAGATCGCCAAATAGACGAGCAACGCTTCAGCTCCGGCCTGCGTGCCTGCCGCAAGCCCCATAAGCGCGTAGCCCATATGTCCAATCGACGAATAGGCCATCAGTCGTTTGATATTCGTCTGACCGATCGCAGCAAACGCCCCGAGAAACATCGAAAACAGCGAGATGAGGGCCAACACCTGCTGCCAGTCTGATACGGCATTTCCAAAGGCATCGTAGAGGAGGCGCGCAAGCATGGATGCAGCAGCGACCTTTGGCGCGGTCGAGAAGAACGCTGTCACCGGCGTTGGCGCGCCTTCGTAGACATCCGGGGTCCACATATGGAATGGTACGGCAGAAATCTTGAACGCCATCCCGGCAATCAGAAACACCAACCCGAAGACAAGCCCGGTCGCCATCGGTTCTTCGCTACCAATGATCTGCGAGATACCGGCGAAGTTCGTCGTGCCCGCGAAACCGTAGGTCATGCTGGCGCCGTAAAGAAGCAGTCCAGATGAAAGCGCTCCGAGAACGAAATACTTGAGTCCAGCCTCTGTCGACCGCAACGAATCCCTACGGAAAGACGCCACGACATAGAGCGCGAGAGACTGCAACTCCAATCCTAGATATAGCACCAGCAGGTCTGCGGCGGAGACCATTGTCATCATCCCGATCACAGCCAAAGTGACCAGAACGGGAAATTCGAATTTCATGAGCTTATTGCGGCTCAGAAAGTCACTCGCCATTGCAAGCGTGGCTGCGGCTCCAAAGAGGATCAGAACTTTGGAGAAACGGGCGAACCCGTCATTCACGAAGCTGTCGTTGAAGGCAGTGTAGGTGCCGCCCGCGCTCAACCCGACAAACGCTCCCATCAGAACGAGAACCGCGACGGTCACATGGAGGATCAATCGACTGACATCGCGCGGTGCGAACGCACCCCACATCAGCGCAGCCATCGCATAAATCGCAAGGATGAGTTCCGGGGCAACTACGGAAAGGTCTTGAGCGAGCATTGGTCTTTGGTCCCGTCCGTCAGTTCATTGCGAGCGTCGTCGCAGCGGCATTCATTGCGGTTTCGGTATGCGCAACGAGCGCGCTGACCGTCGGGCCAATCACGTCCAGAATGAGCGCGGGGTAAACTCCGAGAAGCAGCGTCGCGATAACGAGCGGCGCGAAAATCAACTTCTCCCGGCCCGTCATGTCCTGGATGGATTTCAAGCTCTCCTTGATCAAATCGCCAAAGACAACCCGGCGGTAGAGCCACAACGCGTAGCAGGCCGAAAGGATCACTCCGATCGCCGCGAAAAAAGCCACCCAAGTGGAGACCTGAAAGACAGCCGAGAGCGTCAGGAATTCACCAACAAATCCAGACGTTCCCGGCAACCCGACATTGCCCATGGTGAACAGCATAAAGATCAACGCATAGGCCGGCATCCGTATCACCAAGCCGCCATACGCGAGGATCTCACGGGTGTGCATCCGATCGTAAATCACGCCGACAATCAGGAAGAGCGCCCCGGAAATGAAGCCGTGGCTCAGCATTTGGAAAATTGCGCCGTCCAAGCCTTGCTGGTTGAACGCAAAAATGCCCATCGTCACAAAGCCCATATGTGCCACAGACGAGTATGCGATGAGCTTTTTGATATCCTCCTGCATGATGGCCACGAGGCTCGTGTAGACGATGGCGATCACGGACAGCGTAAAAACGAAATCCTGCATGACCATGGAGCCAACCGGGAACATCGGCAGGGAGAAGCGTAGGAATCCATAGCCGCCCATCTTGAGCAGGATCGCTGCCAGCACAACCGAACCAGCGGTGGGCGCCTGAACGTGCGCGTCCGGCAGCCATGTGTGGACCGGCCACATCGGCATCTTGACTGCAAAACTGGCAAAGAAGGCCAGGAACATCAGCGTCTGCACACCGCCAATGACCTTGAAGCCAAGCACGTTCATCGTCTCGGAGCTGAACTCATGGGTCAGCAAGGTCGGAATATCCGTGGTGCCTGCCTGGAAATACATCGCGACCATGGCCACAAGCATCAGAACGGAGCCCAGGAACGTGTAGAGGAAGAATTTGAACGCGGCGTAGATGCGATCTTTGCCGCCCCAGATCCCAATGATGAGGAACATCGGGATCAGCCCGGCCTCGAAGAACACGTAGAATAGGATCAGGTCGAGAGCGCAGAAGACCCCGATCATCAGGGTTTCGAGGACGAGAAACGCGATCATGTATTCCTTAACACGATCCGTTACGTGCCAACTCGCACCGATCACTAAGGGCATGAGGAAGGTTGTAAGCATCACGAAAAGAACCGAGATGCCATCAACGCCCATTTTGTAGCTCAGGCCACCCAACCACTGAGCCTCTTCCACGAACTGGAAGCCCGTGTTGGATGGATCAAAACCGATCAGAACGAACAGCGACAGAATGAAGGTGGCACCCGTCGTGAAGAGCGCCAGAAGCTTTGCGTTCTTCTGCGCAAGCTCGTCTTCACCCCGGAGAAATACCAGAAGAACGACTGCGCCAATGAGCGGCAGAAAGGTAATGAGAGAGAGGATGTTGTTCATCCTAGCCTGCCCCTCCAATGCTCAGCCATAGGACGAAGACGATCAGGCCAACGACCATCGCCAGCGCATAATGAAACAGATAGCCAGACTGAGCACGGCCAGCGAGCCGCGTGACGTAAGGCACAAAGCCCATCGCGACGGTGTTGATCGTGCCATCGATGGTCGCGCCATCGCCCTTCTTCCAGAGAAAAGAACTGAGCCGCCGGACCGGCCGCACGAACAACAAATCGTAGATCTCGTCGAAATACCACTTGTTCAAAAGGAACCGATACAGAATCGGCTGCGCATCGGCCAAGGCGCGCGGCCGCGTCGGATCGACGATGTAGAACCAATACGCAAATCCAAGACCGATAAGCATCGCAACGAATGGCGACACCTTTACCCATTTCGGGGAGTGATGCGCGTCCTCGATCACCGTGTTATCTGGAGCGAAATAAACCGCTCCAATCTGAGAAGCGGGCAAGCCGGAATGTGCCGCTACCTCACCATGTCCGTCGGCGCCAGCGACCGCTTCATCACCGTGATGATCTCCCGCTTCGGCGCCATGACCATCGGCCGATGCGTGCGCCGCATCTTCACCCTCCGCCGTTGATCCGTGGTCCGAACGAACCTCGTGGTGGCCTGGAATGCCGAAGAAGGCATACATCGCATCGTGATCGCCGAAGAACTGCTTGTACCAAATCATACCCGAAAAGACGGCGCCAAAGGATAGCGCGACGAGCGGGATGAGCATGACCCGTGGGCTCTCGTGGGCATGGTCATGCGCATGATGGTCGCCACGCGGCGTGCCATGAAATGTCATGAACATGAGCCGCCAGGAATAGAAGCTGGTAAAAGCGGCTGCGATTACAAGGGCCCAGAAAGCAAAGCCCGCGGCCCCGTTTGTCCCAGCCCAGGCGCTCTCGATGATCGCGTCTTTCGACAAGAAGCCCGCAAAGCCAAACATGGTCAGCGGGATCCCCACACCGGTGATCGCGAGCGTACCAGCCATCATCATCCAGTAGGTGATCGGCACCTTTTTTCGCAAGCCGCCGTAATTGCGCATATCCTGTTCGTGGTGCATTGCGGTAATGACCGAGCCGGCGCCCAGGAACAACAGCGCTTTGAAGAACGCGTGGGTGAAGAGGTGGAACATCGCCACCGAGTAAGCCCCAACGCCCGCGGCCACAAACATGTATCCCAGCTGCGAGCAGGTCGAATAGGCGATGACCCGTTTGATGTCGTTTTGAACCAACCCAACGGTTGCAGCGAAGAACGCCGTAATCGCGCCCAAAAAGGTAATGAACGTCAGCGCATTCGGAGCGAATTCCAGCACCGGCGACATGCGGCAGACGAGGAACACGCCTGCAGTCACCATGGTCGCGGCATGGATCAGCGCGGAAACAGGCGTCGGACCTTCCATCGCGTCGGGCAGCCACGTGTGCAGAAAGAGCTGCGCTGATTTGCCCATCGCGCCGATGAATAACAGGAACGAAGCAACTTCCGCCGCGTTCCACTCGCGCCAAAGGAATGTGATCTGCGTCTGAGCGATATCCGGGGCGGCGGCAAAAATGTCATCGAAGGCAATCGAGTCGACCACGAAGAACAGCGCAAAAATCCCCATGAGAAAGCCGAAATCGCCAACACGGTTGACGATAAACGCCTTCATGGACGCGTTGTTGGCCGACGCTTTGCGGTAGTAGAAACCGATCAGCAGGTATGAGGCGACGCCCACACCCTCCCAGCCGAAGAACATCTGGACGAGGTTGTCGGCGGTCACCAGCGTCAACATCGCGAAGGTGAAGAACGAGAGATAGGCAAAGAAGCGCGGAAGATAGCTCTCCCCTTCCTTCCAGTTCTCGTCATGACCCATATAGCCAAGACTGTAGAGATGCACGAGCGAGGAGACCGAGGTCACGACGACAAGCATGATGCAGGTCAGCCGGTCTACACGCACAGCCCATTCCGCGCTCATCGACCCTGACTCAATCCATCGGAAAATCGGTCGGCTGACTGTCTCACCGTCGAAGGTGAAAAAAACGATCCAGGAGAGGAAACAACAGAAAAAGAGGATAGATGTCGCCGTGTAGGTCGCGGCCCGCTCGCCGATAACCCGATGGCCGAAGCCGCAGATCAGCGCACCAAACAGGGGCGCAAGAAGAATGATCGTGGTCACGGGCGAACTATCCCTTCATCACATTGATGTCCTCAACCGCGATCGTGCCGCGATTTCGGAAGAAGCAGACCAGAATCGCCAAACCAATAGCCGCCTCTGCCGCTGCAACCGTGAGAATAAACAGGGTGAAGACCTGCCCGGCGAGATCGTTGAGATACGCCGAGAAGGCAACCATATTGATATTCACGGCCAGCAACATGAGTTCGATCGACATCAAAATGACGATCACGTTCTTCCGGTTGATGAAAATCCCGAAGATACCGGTGACGAACAGGATCGCCGCGACAGTGAGGTAGTGGCCCAGACCGATCATGCCTCGCCTTTCCTTATCCTAACCCGCCCGTCATGCACCTTGGCCAGGCTTGATGTCCACAAGGTCGACCGCAGTTTCCGGGTCCCGATACATCTGAACCACCACATCTTGCCGCTTCACGCCGGATCTCTTCCGATGGGTCAGGACGATTGCACCGATCATGGCAACCAAAAGCACAAGACCAGCCAGCTCGAAGGGGAACACATACTGCGTATAGAGCACGTTCCCCAAGGCTTCGGTATTATGAGTGACATCTGGATCCGGGGTCACCGCCTCGCGCAGGGACAGCGCGGCATCGCTGGCCTCCCAGCTTCCGAAAGCAAAGCCGAGTTGCACCAGTAGAACGACCGCGATCAACAATCCGACGGGTAGAAACTTCGCCATACCGCCGCGTAACTCCGCGAAATCCACATCGAGCATCATGACAACGAACAGAAAGAGGACCGCAACCGCGCCGACATAGACGATCATCATCAGCATTGCGACGAACTCAGCGCCCAGCAAGACAAACAATCCCGTCGACGACAGAAACGCCAAGATCAGCCAAAGCACCGAGTGCACGGGGTTTCGGGCGAACACTACAAGCACTCCGGAAGTCACTGCGATCCCGGCAAAAAGGTAGAACGCGAAGACAGCGAAGCTCATCGGATCATTCTCCTGCCTACCGCAAACGACTGGGCCGCCGCTCTTGGCGTGGTTCTTTCACCAGTCATCGGTAAGGCGCGTCCATCTCGAGGTTGCGGGCAATCTCAGCTTCCCAGCGATCGCCGTTCTCCAAGAGCTTCGCCTTATCGTAGAAAAGCTCCTCACGGCTCTCGGTGGCGAACTCAAAGTTTGGTCCTTCGACAATGGCATCCACTGGGCAGGCTTCCTGACAGAATCCGCAATAGATGCACTTCGTCATATCGATGTCATACCGCGTTGTCCGCCGGGACCCATCTTCCCGAGGCTCCGCGTCGATCGTGATCGCCTGAGCCGGACAAATCGCCTCGCAAAGCTTGCAGGCAATGCAGCGTTCTTCCCCGTTTGGGTAGCGCCTCAGCGCATGTTCACCTCGAAACCTAGGGCTGAGCGGTCCCTTTTCGTGTGGGTAATTCAGCGTAGGTTTCGGCTTGGCGAAATACTTCAGTCCCAGCTTGAAGCCTGCAAAGAAGTCTGCAAGCAGGAAATACTTAGCTGCGCGGTTCCAGTCGATATACGCCATAGCAACCTCCCTAGAATTTCCCTGAATTGGCCCATTCGTCCCGCGGCGGAACTGGTTCGACGGCGCCCCAATGCTCGACGATTTTCCCAGCCTCAAGGCGGAACAGATCAGCCTGACATAGCTCCGCCTCGCCCTTTCGCGCGCGGCTCAATGTCGCGACGAAATTGCCCTCGGCCACCGTCAGAAAAAGCTCATGATACGAGAACGGCTCATCCGAACCCGTAAGCTTGGTCAGCAGCGCCGCAGATCCATCGCCGAGATCGGGTGCATGCTGCAAACAATCGACAGCAACGTAGTCCGAGATCTTTTCGAAGTTGCGCGCGATCAGACAGTGATCGAAATAGCTTGCGACCGTGTTCTTGTTGGCGGATGTGTTTTCGCGATTATGGATATCCGTCTGGCCATCGACCATCGTCCTCCCCGAGGCATTTGGTGCGCCGTAGGCTTCGATCACGTCCCAATGCTCGATGATCTTCCCATCAGCATCGCTGTCAAAGAAGTCCATCGTCACCCATTGCGCTTCGCCGTCGTTCAGCGACTGGTGCGCATGGACAAAAACATTCGGGCCATCTTGCAACGTCCGGACCAGCTGGATATCGCGTTTCGGATTTCGCGCGAGAAACGGCTCGAAAAAGGCAATGAACCCCTCCTGCCCATCCGCGACACCCGTCGAGTGCTGCGTGTAACGGGCGCCGGTATGCGCCGCGACGGCCTCACGCGGGTGTCCATCCCGGATCCCGGTCATGTAGAGAGCCATTGCGTGTTGGCGCGCATCCATGGGTCGTTCAGCCACCAATGGCCCAGCGCTGATAGGCGCCCCAGAACCAACCGTAATGCGCGAAAAGACCCACCAGCACGACCCAGCCGAGCGACATGGGCAGGAACACCTTCCAACCAATGCGCATGAGCTGATCATAGCGGTAGCGGGGAACGATCGCCTTCACCATCGCGAAGATGAAGAAGAAGAACAGCATCTTCGCAAACATCCAGAACGCGCCGTCCGGCAAGCCAGGGATCGGAGACAGCCAACCACCGAAGAACAGCACCGAGATCAGCGCACACATGAAGAAGACGGCCATCAACTCGCCGATCATGAACAGCAAGAATGGCGTCGACGAATATTCGACCTGATATCCCGCCACGAGTTCGGATTCCGCTTCCGGCAGATCAAAGGGCGGTCTGTTCGTCTCCGCAAGGGCCGAGATGAAGAACAGGAACACCATCGGAAGATGCGGCAACCAATACCATGAGAGCATGCCGAAATCGCCGTCCTGCGCCCGAACGATCTGGCTGAGATTGAGCGATCCCGTGGAGATCAACACACCAATGATGATGAGCCCGATGGACACCTCATAGGAAATCATCTGCGCCGCGGACCGCAACGAACCGAGAAAGGGATATTTCGAGTTTGAGGCCCAACCGCCCATGATCACGCCATAGACCTCGAGCGAAGACACCGCGAAAATGAAAAGGATGCCGACATTGAGGTCGGAGATCACCCAACCATCGGCCCAGGGCATAACGGACCAAACCAGAACGGCGGTGATGAACGTGATCATCGGAGCGAGAAAAAAGACGAACTTGTCGGCCCCAGCAGGGACGACGACTTCTTTGACAATATATTTCAGAAAGTCCGCAAAGCTCTGCATCAGGCCAAAAGGCCCGACCACGTTCGGTCCCTTTCGGATCTGTACAGCCGCCCAGATCTTGCGGTCGGCATACATAAGGAAGGCAAGGCAAACGAGAACGAAGACCGTCACCAGCAGGCACTGGCCGAGGATGAATAGGAAGAGACCAAAGCCCGTGTCGAAAAAACCGGTCATGCCTATTCCGCCGCCATCGGGCGTGCCCTCTCGCTCGCCAGCTTAGACAAATCCCCCATGACGGTGCTCGCGCGCATGATCGGGTTGGCGAGGTAGTGGGGAGACTGCGGCGCACCAAAATCGCCCAGATCGTGATCCATCTTGGTTGTCGCAGGTGAAACAGGGCTCCACAGGTTTTCGGGGACCATATCAACCGCACCGAGATGGGGCACTTGGCTCACCATGGCGGCGCGCAAAGCAGACATCGAGTCGAACGGGAGCGTCGCGCCGAGCACGGCCGAAAGCGCCCTCAGGATGGCCCAATTCTCTTTGGCCTCTCCAGGTGGGAAACCGGCTCTGTTCGCCATTTGCGGTCGCCCTTCAGTGTTGACGAAAAGCCCCGCTTCCTCGGTGTAGGCCGCTCCAGGCAGGATCACATCTGCACGTTGTGCGCCCCTATCCCCATGGCTGCCCTGATAGATCACAAAGGCATCCGCAGGCAGTTCGATCTCATCAGCGCCGAGGTTGTAGATCACCTCTGCACCATCAAGCGCCGCATCGATCCCACCATCAGTCGTGAAGCCCAAATCCATGGCTCCGACGCGCGAGGCCGCGGTGTGCAGCACAAGAAAACCGCTCTTGGTAGCCTCTGCGTATTGCATGGCCGCGGCGAGGCAGGCCTCACCATCGGGTCCGGTCAAGGCCGCTTGGCCAACCACGACGACAGACGCGAGATCCTGCATCGGGCTCGGATCTCTTGCAACCAGCGCCTCAAGCGCCGCACGGCCCGACCCGTGATGCATGACATCATAGGTTAGGTCGACTGGCGCCCCCACATGTTCGACACTCGCGCCCCGCAACCAGCCCTTCCGGATGCGCGCATTCAGCACGGGCGCTTCCAGCCGCGGATTAGCACCGATCAGTGAAATCGATTGTGCATATTCGAGATCCTCAATCGCTGCTGTTCCCACGTAAGCCGAGCGATTATCCTCTGGCAATTTAGCACCATCGACGCGGCATTCCGTCGACCATCCAAACGCCTTGGAAAGCTCGCCCAAAGCAAAAATCGCTTCTGCCGGGGCAAGATCGCCGACAATAGCGGCAACCTTCCGATCCTTCGTTGCCGCCGCCAACGCTTGAAATGCTTCGGTCCAGCTCGCCGGTTTGAGGCGCCCATCGACACGGATATAGGGCCGGTCTAGGCGCTGCCGACGAAGACCGTCCCAAACGAACCGCGACCGATCAGCCAGCCACTCTTCGTTCACACCGTCATGGTTGCGAGGCATGATACGCATGACCTCGCGCCCCTTGGTGTCGATGCTAATATTCGACCCGATCGCATCCATCACGTCGATCGACTCTGTCTTCTTCAGTTCCCATGGACGCGCCGTAAACGCGTAGGGCTTTGATGTGAGCGCGCCGACCGGGCAAAGATCAATCACGTTCCCCTGCATCTCAGAGGTGAGCATTGCGCCCAAATAGGACGTGATCTCGCTGTCTTCCCCGCGCCCCGTCTGACCCATCTCCGGAACCCCGGCAACCTCGGTGATGAAGCGAACGCAACGCGTGCAGGAAATGCAGCGTGTCATACACGTCCCGACGAGAGGACCGAGATCCATATCGACCGCGGCGCGCTTCGGTTCGCGGTAGCGCGAGAAATCCACCCCATAGGCCATCGCTTGGTCCTGAAGGTCGCACTCACCACCCTGATCGCAGATGGGGCAGTCCAGCGGGTGGTTGATCAGGAGAAACTCCATCACCCCTTCCCGCGCCTTCTTCACCATCGGGCTCTTAGTCTTGATCTGTGGCGGCGCACCGTCCTTGCCGGGCCGCAAATCCTTGATCTGCATCGCGCAGGAAGCTGCGGGTTTCGGCGGCCCACCCACCACCTCAACAAGGCACATCCGGCAATTTCCGGCAATCGATAGCCGCTCGTGATAGCAAAACCGTGGGACCTCGACCCCGGCCTCTTCGCAGGCTTGCAAGAGGGTCATACGCGGATCGACATCAATCTCAGTGTCGTCGATCATCACTGTGCGCAGATCGGTCATCCTAGCGCTCCAACCGTTGCTACCATTGCAAAAAGGGTGGTGTCGCACCCATGCTCATCGCTCATGACGTCACGCCTTATCGTCCGTCGGCCATTTCTTGAACGCCAAGACCCAGAGCGCGATCAAGTTGGCCAACGGAATAACGGCGAGCAAACCCCAGAAACCCGAATGACCCGTCCGAGACCAAAGCTTCCAGAACGGAATCACCGCAATAGCCGCGAACAAAAGGAACATAATTGTCCCCAGGATCGGGTTGCCTTCGGCTACGATTTGCGCGTCCGCTTCCATACTCTACTCCGCAGCCACGCTCGCGCAGTTGTGGGTCCGCCAGAGACGCGCCTCTTCGATGTGCGACCAGCCGAACGCGTGATCGCTGTCGCCATTGCCCTTTAGGTGTTCCAGTCGATCGAGCGCTTCATCGAGGCTCGGGCGATGCCCAGCAGGCACCCACCACATGACAAAGTGCATCTGACCGAGCACTTCGAACCATTCGGCGCGGCGCTCGTAAAACTGCCGATGAACCGTGTTCCAGACGAAGTTTTCCAGCGTCTCAACGCTCTCCCAAACAGTAAGGTTGGAAACGAAGAGGGGATCGCCGTCGATCTTAGTTTCGGTGTTGCCGGTCCCTGGCTCACCGGACCCTTCCATCATCCAGACAAAGCCGGGCATCCGCTTACCAAGCCCGTTCACACGATCCAGGGCACCCATGAACTCCGCGACCCGCGGATCGCCGGGCTCTGCGACAAGCCGTCCGACATTCAACTGCGCGAGATGATGTCCGTCCTGCTTCATTGCCTGTCTCCGTTCATCACAGCCAACGCTAAGATCACTCCGCCGCCACCGCGCTGATACGACCGGTTCTCTTCGCCTTGATCCGATCCTCGATCTCATCGCGGAAATGGCGAATGAGGCCCTGAATCGGCCAAGCCGCCGCGTCTCCGAGCGCGCAAATTGTATGGCCCTCAATTTGCTTGGTGACCTCAAACAACATGTCGATTTCCTCGACCTCGGCATCGCCCGTGACCAGCCGTTCCATGACCCGCATCATCCAGCCGGTTCCTTCGCGGCAAGGCGTGCATTGACCGCAACTCTCATGCTTGAAGAATTTCGACAGCCGCCAGACGGCCTTGATCACATCGGTTTGCTGATCAATCACGATGGCGCAGGCCGTCCCAAAGGACGACTGCAGCTCACGCATCCCGTCATAGTCCATGATCGCATCATCGCATTGCGATGCCGGGATGACCGGGCACGATGCGCCACCGGGGATCACCGCCTTCAGGTTCTTCCAACCGCCGCGTACCCCGCCGCCATGCTTATCGATCAATTCGCGCATGGAAATCGACATGGCCTCTTCGATCACGCACGGCGTGTTGATATGCCCGGTTAACCCGAAGAGTTTCACACCGGCATTGTTGGGCCGACCGAAACTCGCATACCAGCCAGCACCGCGCCGCATGATTTCAGGCACCACGGCAATGGACTCAACGTTGTTGACCGTGGTGGGCGCGCCATAAAGACCGGTATTCGCGGGGAAAGGCGGCTTGAGCCGTGGCATCCCCTTGCGGCCTTCGAGGCTCTCCAAGAGCGCGGTCTCCTCCCCGCAAATGTAAGCGCCCGCGCCATGATGAAGGTAGAGATCGAAATCCCAACCTGACTTGGCTGCGTTTTTCCCCAAGAGGCCCGCGTCGTAGCACTCGTCGATCGCAATCTGAAGCGCCTCGCGTTCGCGAATGTATTCGCCGCGAATGTAAATGTAGCAGGCATGCGCGCCCATCGCGAAGCTCGCCAGGAGGCAGCCCTCGATCAGCGTATGCGGATCGTGGCGCATAATCTCGCGGTCTTTGCAAGTGGCGGGCTCAGACTCGTCGGCGTTGACCACAAGATAGTGTGGCCGACCGTCATCCCCCTTTGGCATGAACGACCATTTGAGCCCCGTTGGGAACCCTGCACCGCCGCGCCCGCGCAGACCGCTGGCCTTGACCTCTTCGATTATGCCGTCGCGGCCCTTCGCGATGATGTCGGCGGTGCCGTCCCAGCAACCGCGCGACTGCGCCCCCTTCAGGCCGCGGTCATACATACCGTAGAGATTGGTGAAGATCCGGTCTTTATCTTCCAGCATCTGCCTCTTTCCCTACCTGACCGATGTCATGCACCGGCAAACATTGGTGAGCCCTCGAAAGGTTGTAACCCGCCCGGCTGCGCGGGCAAGCAAAGAAATTGGGCCTCTCGTCAACCACTCGGCCCGGCCGATTGCAGCGCTTTTGCCTGCTCAATCCAGCCATCTCGTTCGATCCGACCCTTGAACCCTTCCAGGTGAGCGTCCACCCATGCGACCTCCGCATCCGACCAAAGCGCAATCTGATCGAAGTGATAGAAGCCAAGCTTGTTCAACATCGCTTCGAGCTTGGGACCGACACCTTTTATCCGTTTCAGATCGTCAGCCGCCCCATTGCGCGGCGCCGACAGTCTCGGCGGCGCGTTCGCGGTATCGTCCGCCAAAACTGCGGGAGCCGAAACCAAGTCGTCCTTGCTAACTGACTTCGGGCGCTCGGCAATCGCAACGCCGCCCTCCGCGAAGTCCGGCTGCGCCAATGGCGGCTCATCCCCCGTGATGCGTTTGATCGTATCCCGCGCCCCAACCGCCAGACTCACGGATGCGTTCCCGGCATACCCCGCTTCGCCCTGCATCAGCGATGTCAAACCGGTTTCGGGCTCAGAGGAAAACCGGCCCTTCCGAGATCCGGGGACAGGCACTTCGCCTGCCGCCAGCGCATCGAGAAGCGCGGCAAAACTCTCCGAGGTGAGATCCTCGTAGTAATCCTTGCCGATCTGGACCATCGGCGCATTCGCACAGGATCCCAGGCACTCGACCTCTTCCCACGAAAAGCAGCCATCGGCGGAAAGGTCGTGCGCCCGCGACGCGATCTTTTCCTTGCAGACGCTGACAAGATCCTCGGCGCCGCAGATCATGCAGGACGTCGTCCCGCAAACCTGCACATGAGCCACCGACCCAACAGGCCGGAGTTGGAACATGAAATAGAAGGTCGCCACTTCGAGCACACGGATCTTCGCCATGCTGAGAAGGTCAGCAACGACCTCTATCGCCTTCTCAGAGACCCAACCTTCCTGTTCCTGTGCCCGCCACAATAGCGGGATCACCGCACTTGCCTCACGGCCTTCGGGATACTTCGCGATCTGACCTTTCGCCCATTCCAGGTTCGCTGGCGTGAACGCAAAGCTCTCGGGTTGGTCGGGATGGAGCCGCCTCAGCATTACGACAGGCCACTAATTCGGCGGAAGATCAGACCTCGGTGGAATAGGGGCATGGTCATCGATCCACCTCACCGAACACTATATCCAGCGATCCGAGAGCGGCGGACACATCTGCAAGCATATGACCTTTGCACAGGTGATCCATGGCCTGCAAATGAGGATAGCCGGGCGCGCGCAGCTTCACCTTGTAGGGTTTGTTTGTCCCGTCAGACACGAGATAAACGCCGAACTCGCCCTTTGGCGCTTCGACTGCGGCGTACATCTCGCCCGCGGGAACATGGAACCCTTCTGTGTAAAGCTTGAAGTGATGGATGAGCGCCTCCATCGAAGTCTTCATATCCGCGCGAGAAGGAGGGGTAAGCTTCCCGCGCGCAAGGACGTCTTCTCCCTTGCAAGCGTCTAATTTCTCAATGGCTTGCAGGATGATTTTCGTGCTTTCTCGCATCTCATGCATGCGGCACAGATACCGATCATAGCAATCGCCATTCTTGCCAATCGGAATGAGAAACTCAAACTCGTCATAGCATTCGTAAGGCTGGGATCGGCGCAGATCCCACTTTAGACCAGACCCGCGCACCATCACCCCAGACATGCCCCAGTCTTGGCATTCCTGCTGGCTCACGATCGCGATATCTACATTTCGCTGCTTGAAGATGCGGTTCTCGGTGATCAGCTCTTCGATATCGTCGAGCACCTGCGGAAAATCCCGCGCCCAAGTTGCGATATCATCCACGAGGTCCTGGGGCAGGTCCTGGTGGACGCCACCGGGACGAAAATACGCCGAGTGCAGCCGCGCCCCGCAAGCCCGCTCATAGAAGATCATCAGCTTCTCGCGCTCTTCGAAGCCCCAGAGCGGCGGGGTGAGAGCACCCACGTCCATTGCCTGTGTCGTGACATTCAGGAGATGGTTCAGGATGCGTCCGATCTCGGAATAGAGGACACGGATCAAGGAGGCACGGCGCGAGATCTCGGTCTTGGTCAAACGCTCGATCGCAAGGCACCAAGCATGTTCCTGGTTCATCGGCGCGACATAATCGAGACGGTCGAGATAGGGGAGATTTTGCAGATACGTGCGGCTCTCCATCAGCTTCTCTGTGCCGCGATGGAGAAGACCGATATGCGGATCACAACGCTCGACAATCTCGCCGTCGAGCTCGAGAACCAACCTAAGAACACCATGCGCTGCAGGATGTTGCGGGCCGAAATTGATGTTGAAGTTGCGAATGCTCTGTTCGCCGGTCAGCACCTCGTTCGCGTTACCGTCCATCATTCACTCCGTGCAATCGAACGCCGGGTTCGCCTTTTCCACTGCAAAGCGCAAAGCTCTACATCTCATGCATCCACGCTCCCGACCGCGCGTCCGGCCGCCTTGGCTGCGAAGGTTTCTCTGTCAACCAGCGCGCGACGGTGCCGCCCCTCACCAATGACACCGCTATTGTCCCGCGCCGTGACCTTGAACGTGACGAAACGCGTATCGATTTCAGCCACCTCGCTCAGAACCGTAACGGTCATGCCCGGAACGGTCGGTGCCGTGTGGCTCATCTCGACGTGGATACCGAGGGAGCACTGCCCCTCTTCGTAATAGGGTGCGAGTTGCTCGCAGCAGGCCCATTCCATGAACCCGACCATATACGCGGTGGCATACACGTCAGGCATCTGTGAAAGCAACTCGCTGTCGCTAAAAAGCCGCGAAACCGTCTCGTGGGCCGGAACCTCGCGCGAGAAGGTCGCCCTATCTCCGACAGAAAGCCCTGGTTTCATGCGATACCTCGCAACGGCTCGGGCGTTTGCCTCCCGGGTCGCCGCCATCCTGCGGGTAAGTCACCACCCCAACGGTTAGCGATCTCGTCATAGACCGGAAGCAATTTCGCCATCGCCAGAGCCTCAAATTCGGCGTCGATGGCCTTACCAGTCGACCAGCCTTCGTTCACATGCTCTTCGGTTCGGCCCGGGACAGCCCCGACACCCAGGAAATCACAAATCTCAGTTAGCTTTTCCGCTGAGAAAAGCGTTTCGTAGAACAAATACAGAATCTGGTCTTTGGCCACGGCCGCTTCGAGTTCGCCGATCGTCAGATCGTATCTTGAACTCGGCAAGGCAAGCTCGATCTCACCTGCCAGTTCGCGCTTCAAATGCGCGACCACATCCGCCTCTGTGACATGCTCGTACCCGCTGCGCTTCCTCAGGTAATGGCGGAAAGCCGAATGCAAACGGTCCACCGGGTCGCGCATCACAAAGATAAACCGCACTTGGTCATTGAGCCTGGCGATTTCGCGAAAATCGCTCCGACCCAGTGAGGCATAGGCGGGTGAAACGTCGGCGACCACTGCCTCCCCCCGGTAGCCGTGGAACATCAAGTCCGCATATCGCGTATGATCGGACGCCTCAGCCTCGTGCATGCGCTGAAACAGATGCAATAAGCGATAGCGTTTCGGACGCGTCAGCCGCATGTAAAAAGGATCTCGCTTTAAGCGCTTGCGAAGGCGCGCAGCCTCCTTCTGTGACGCCTCGCCACTCCGGCGCGACCAGTAGCTCAACTCTCTGCCGGTCGAGAGATGAATCTCGGGATGAGCGAGGAAATACCTGTTCAACCAGGTTGTGCCGCACTTTTGGCCACCAACAACATAGCACAAAGCCCGTGGCTTGGCGAAACGAGGATCCGCCGATACCTCCGCCATGCCGGTCTGAGCCTCTGCTACGTGCCCCTGGCTCACCCACCTTTACCCTTTTCGTCGCCGGGAAGAATGTAGTCCGCCCCTTCCCAGGGGCTCATGAAATCGAACTGGCGGTATTCTTGTGTGAGCTTAACCGGCTCATAGACCACGCGTTTTTGCTCTTCGTCGTAGCGAACTTCGACATACCCGGTCGTCGGGAAGTCTTTCCGCATCGGATGACCGCGGAAGCCGTAATCGGTCAGGATCCTGCGAAGATCGGGATGGCCGGAGAACAGGATGCCATACATATCAAAGACCTCCCGCTCATACCAATTGGCCACTGGAAACGCTTCGACGATTGAGGGGACGATCTCGTCCTCGCGGACCTCCGCGCGAACGCGGATCCGTTGGTTCAGGTGCATCGACAGGAAATGGTAGACAAGGTCGAACCGGCGATCTCGTTCGGGCCAGTCGATCGCCGTAACGTCGATCAATGTGGTGAACCTGCACGCACCATCTGTCTTGAGGAAACCCACGAAATCAACGAGCGTCGAGGCGGTGACGGTCAAAGTCAGCTCGTTGTTCGCAAAGGCCGAATTCACCACGGCATCTGACCGACGCGCAAGTATCGTGTCCTGCAGGTCGCGGAATGCGGCCACTTCCATCGTCATGCAAAGTGCTCCCTACCGAACGATTGTGCCCGTTCTGCGGATCTTGCGCTGCAGCTGAAGAATGCCATAGAGCAGCGCTTCCGCCGTCGGCGGACATCCCGGAACATAAACATCAACGGGAACAACACGGTCGCACCCGCGCACGACGGAATAGCTATAATGGTAGTATCCGCCCCCATTCGCGCACGACCCCATGGAGATCACGTAGCGAGGTTCCGGCATCTGATCGTAAACCTTGCGAAGCGCCGGCGCCATCTTGTTGGTCAGAGTGCCTGCAACGATCATCAGGTCAGACTGCCGAGGTGATGCCCGCGGAGCCGTTCCGAACCGCTCGAGGTCGTAGCGCGGCATGGAGGTATGCATCATCTCCACGGCGCAGCAGGCGAGACCGAAGGTCATCCAATGCAGGGACCCCGTTCGCGCCCAATTGATCGCACCAGCCGTGGAGGTGACGAGGAAGCCTTTATCGGCGAGTTCGTTTGACAAGGCCCGCGTCGCAGCTTCCTTGTCCGGTCCAGCAGCGTTGGTAGCGACCGGAGGATGAGCCTCGGACGCAAGCTTGAATGGCGCCGGGGCGGCCTCGCCACGAGCCACGCCCACATCGGGGTCTGTTTCTACTCCCATTCAAGCGCTCCCTTTCTCCACTCGTAGGCAAACCCTACGGTCAAGACGCCCAGAAAAACCATCATAGACCAGAAGCCCAAATCGCCGAGGTTCTGAAAGCTCACGGCCCAAGGGAAAAGAAAAGCCACTTCTAGGTCAAAAATGATGAAAAGAATGGACACGAGATAGAACCGCACGTCGAACTTCATGCGAGCGTCGTCAAACGCATTGAAACCGCATTCGTAGGCCGACACTTTTTCCGGATCAGGATTGCTCACGGCGACAATAACCGCGGAGAGGAGCAAGACGAGACCAAGCGCAATCGCCAATCCAAGAAAGATGAGGATTGGAAGATACTCACGCAAGAGTCCGTCCATTAGGTCCCTCCATCACCTGGCGTTCAGCTGGATGCGACTGCGCATGTCAGCTGTTTGAAATATAGGTGCTCTACGCCAAGGTCAACCAATCCTGGGCTGACCCATCCACAGAATCGCGTGGCGAGGGAATACAAAAAGTAGAACCTATACAAAGATTTAACACGGCGGACCGGACAACGCAGTGCTGCGGACCCGACAATTTCGTCATTGCCCGTCGGGACGTATCTTGCGGTCGCTTGATTGGCGAAGCGGGTCACCTGAGCCGCGTCTGAGATACGGACGCGTGAAGAGCAAAAGATCAGCACGTAGATGTCTGATCTTCTGTGCCAGGCACTGGCAGATTAGTAAATTCTGGCTGTAATGCCAAGCCATTAAAGACTGAACTTCAGAGATAACCCGAACTGTTCGTTTGAAATCACTAGGCTCTAAAACTGCGGAATCCGGCGGAATGTAACCGCCGGATCGCAATCTCGCATACCGTTCGTCTCAGACCCCGAGAGCGCAAAACTTCGACGGGGCCGGGGAAACGGGTCTTAGGAGAAGAACTGAGCGCCGTTCGCCGAGATGGTCGATCCGGAGACAAAGCCCGCATCGTCAGAAGCAAGGAACACGACGCAACGCGCGATTTCTTCCGGTTCTCCAAGACGACCCACAGGGATCTGCGGGATGATCTTTTCGTTGAGCACTTTCTCGTCGATTGCGCGCACCATTTCAGTGCCGATGTAGCCCGGGCAAATGGCATTGACGGTGATACCAGCCCGCGCACCTTCCTGGGCGAGTGCGCGCGTAAACCCGATATCGCCTGCCTTGGAGGCCGAATAGTTCGCTTGCCCGGCCTGGCCCTTCTGCCCGTTCACCGAGGAGATGTTGATGACACGTCCGAATTTCCGATCGCGCATACCTGGCCAAATCGGATGGGTCATATTGAAGATGCCGTGGAGGTTCGTGTCGATCACCTGGTTCCATTGTTCCACCGTCATTCTGTGGAACATGGCATCGCGCGTGATCCCTGCATTGTTGACGAGAACCTCGACGGGGCCGAGCTCGTCCTCGACCGACTTGATGCCCGCGACGCACGCATCGTAGTCGGCGACTGACCACTTGTAGGTCTTGATGCCCGTCTGCTCGGTGAACTTTGCAGCCGCTTCGTCATTGCCAGCATAGTTCGCCGCAACGGTGTAGCCCGCATCCTTCAGCGCGGTCGAAATCGCCGCGCCGATCCCCCGAGATCCACCCGTCACAAGTGCCACACGTCCCATAGGCTTCCCCTCCTTCTAGCTTAAGTGTTTTGCAGTTAAGGTCAGGACGGGCGGGTTCGGCCCGCCCGGTCCAGGATTAGTCGCGCTCGACGCAGACGGCCACACCCATGCCGCCCCCAATACACAGTGTCGCAATGCCCTTCTTCGCATCGCGCCGCTTCATCTCGAAAAGCAATGTGTTTAGAACCCGGCATCCCGATGCCCCAATCGGGTGACCGATGGCAATCGCACCGCCATTGACGTTCACGACATCAGGGTCCCAACCCATATCCTTGTTCACCGCGAGGGCTTGGGCGGCGAAAGCTTCGTTGGCTTCGACGAGATCGAGATCCTCAGCCTTCCATCCAGCCTTGGCCAGCGCCTTGCGAGATGCATAGATCGGCCCCACACCCATAATGGCCGGGTCCAATCCAGCCGTCGCATAGGATGCGATCCGACCCATCGGTTCAATCCCGCGCTTTTCGGCCTCTTCGGCGCTCATCAGGAGTGTCACGGCGGCGCCATCATTGATGCCCGAGGCATTCCCCGCGGTCACTGTCCCCTCCTTCATAAAGGCAGGGCGCAGTTTCTGCATTGCGGCGATCGTGGCGCCTTTCCGGATATACTCATCCTTGTCGACGACGATGTCACCCTTGCGCGTTTTCACCGTGAAAGGAGCCACCTCGTCGTCAAACTTCCCCGCTTCTTGGGCGGCTTCGGCCTTGTTCTGTGAGTTGACGGCGAACTCGTCCTGCATCTCACGCGAGATCTGCCACTTCTCGGCGACATTCTCTGCGGTCTGGCCCATATGGTAGCCGTTAAACGCATCCCAGAGACCGTCTTTGATCATCGAGTCAATGAAACTCATATCGCCCATCTTTTGACCGGGACGCAAATGCGCGACATGCGGCGAGAGCGACATGTTTTCCTGACCGCCTGCGACAACGATATCAGCATCGCCCAATTTGATATGCTGGGCCCCAAGGGCAACCGCACGCAGTCCCGAGCCGCATACCTGGTTCAAGCCCCAGGCCGCGCTTTCCTGTGGGAGGCCCGCATTGATGTGAGCCTGGCGGGCCGGGTTTTGGCCCTGACCACCTGTCAGTACTTGACCCAAAATCGTCTCAGACACCTCACCCGGCTCGACCCCGGCCCGCTCAAGAGCGGCCTTGATTGCGGTTGCGCCGAGTTCATGTGCTGGAATGGCCGCAAAGCTGCCGTTGAAGCTCCCAACTGCCGTCCGCGCAGCGGATGCAATAACGATGTCTGTCATACAGATCCTCCGTTGCGGCGCCCGGTCCGGGGCCGCGCTCGCTTTGTGTATGCGCCTGTGGACGAATCACCCCCGACCGCAAACTTGCGACGTCGTCGCACAAAGCCTGCTGTGGCTCAACCATCTTAAGCTACAAGGAATTCGTCCAATCGGCGCCACACAGCAACCCGCGCGCCACTCCCCACAACCATACCAACATGACCTGTATTTGGACGAATGGTGTGGGCCGACGGAATCTGACAAGGAAGCGCTTCGGACAGTGCGGGCGGCGCGATGCTATCTCTGCGCCCGCAAAAGCAAATCGACGGCACGTCGATCTCAGATAGGCGAATCCTGCGCCCCAAAAACTCCCATTCACCGTGCGCGGTCCGGTTCTCAACCTGCCAGCCGAGGAGAAGATCGACCGCCGCGCCCAGCGGCATCGGCACACCATCCGCGAGCCAGTCCTCCAGGGCCACAAAGAATTGCGCGGCTGGTCCGTCAGGATCGAGCCGCGCGAGGCGTTGGAACTTAAGCGTCGCCTGAAGCGGATTGATGATCGAAAACAACGTCTGGAACAGTGAGACGGGAATGAAGCCAAAGGCGGCGGCCAGCGTTTCCAGGAGTTTTTGTGTCTGGAGGCCACCTTGGGCCCGTACGGTCGCGCGCAGGGCGCCGGCAAGTCCATCGGTTGAACCAAAATCCCAAGGCGCGCCGATTGTCGCAAGACGCGCGAGGCCCTCAGGCTTACAGGCGGCAAACCCTGCGGCAAGCGTACCGCCCATGCAATAACCCAGCAGGGACACAGGCCGGTCCGTGACCTCGCGCACAAAGGCAAAGGCTGGCGCAAGACGGTCAGCGCCATAATCGTGCAGCGTGAATGACGCTTCCGCGGGGCCTGGCGCCCCCCAGTCCAACAAAAACGGGCGCAAGTTGTGCGCGGCCATCCATCGCAGAAGCGACCGGTTTGGTGCAAGATCAAGGATATAGGCGCGATTGATCAGGCTCGGCACCACCAGAACCGGCCGTGCATCCCGCATGTCTTGTGCCTCGAAATACCCGTAGTCGAGGATCCGCGAACTGCCGCGTTGCCAGATGGCTGGTGGGTCTTCGAGCGACCGCCTGTAAGGATGCCGTTGCCAGACGTCGAGGCCGTCTAAAGTCATGCGAAGGCGGGACGCCATCTCGCACGCAATTTCGATCTGATCCAGATCCGAACCGAGCGATGCCGCACGTTCGCCAAGACCATCCGCCCAGGGGAATGCATCGCTGTCTGAGCGTGGCGCGGCCATAAGCGCCTGGGTGTAGGCCGAAAGCGCCGCTCCGAGATGAAAGATGAGCGGACTTGGGTGACCGATCCTGTCGGGGGCGGGCAGAGGCATCAATCGTGAAGTTGGTCGCTTGGGATCCGAGGGCATTTGCCGTGTATCGCCGTCTGTGTGAGGTGACGCTCCCAAAGGTCCAGATATCGCGCAGCCCGGCGGCGCTCCGACGCGCGCGTGTCGGCTTCGTCCACCGCTTCCAAGTTTTCTACTTCAACCGCCATCAGACATAAAAGGCCTTGTCCCTACCCTAGCACATTCGCAAATGCAAAAAGCGCTTTCGGGATGTCCGCGCGGCAGATACACATAATTTGTCGACTGCGAAAGTGCATGAGGAGACGCGCGTGACCGAGAAGGCCGATATCCCGAAGGCGCCGATCATTATTAAAAAGTACGCGAACCGGCGGCTCTACAATACGGCGAAATCGAGCTACGTGACGCTCGACCATCTCGCGCAAATGGTTCGAGATGGAGACGATTTCGTCGTCAATGATGCGAAATCTGGGCAAGACATCACACGCTCAGTGCTCGCACAGATCATTTTCGAGGAAGAGGCGAAAGGGCAGAACATGCTGCCCGCCAACTTCCTTCGTCATCTGATCCGGCTCTACGGCGATACGCTCCAAGGGTTTGTTCCGGGCTACCTTGAGGCCTCAATGGAGACCTTTTCGCGCAATCAGGAGAAGATGCGCGAGCAAGTGCAAAAGGCCTTCGAAGCGAATCCTGCTCTGGCGAATTTCGAAACCTTGGCGCGGTCAAACATGGAATGGTTTGAGAACGCGCTACGGATGTTCGCACCATTCGCGAGTGGGATCGGCGGCAAGATGGGCGACCCGGAAACGAACAGCGCCGCAAACAAGGAAATGGAGCTGGAAGAGCTCAAACGTCAGCTTGCGGAGATGCAACAGCAACTCTCTCAGATCCTGAAAGAGAAGTAACTCAGGTCGCGCGCCCTTTCGCTTAGCATTCGTCGGGACAGCGGTTCGCGTCTGAGCGGATACGGTCATCCACCTCCGCATGGCTCAACACGCATCGCGCGCTGGACCGGCAACGGAAGGCGCTTCGGGTTGAACCTTGGGATGGCCATAAAACCGTCCCTGAATGCAATCGATACCTGCATCGCAAAGCCAGATGGCATCCGCCTCATTCTCGACGCCATCGGCCACGCAGAACATGTCAAACTGCATCGAAATCCGCTGCAGGCATTCCACGAGAACCTGGGCGTCCCGATTGGCGTGAACGCCATGGCAGAATGCCGGGGCGATCTTCACAAGGTCGAACTTAAGTCTCCGGAAATGGGAAAAGCCGGTCGCACCGGCCCCAAACCGGTCGAACGCAAAGGCAGGTCCGAATTTCCGCACATGCGTGGCAAACTCATCCACCATGTCCGCATCATGCACAGCCGCGTTCTCAGAAACCTCAAGAATGAGGCGGCCGCAAGCGCCGGACTTCGACGCAAAGGCCTCCTCCAGCAGAGCATGCCACTGCACGTCGCCCATACATTGCGGCGATATATTGATCGAAAGCCGAAGCGCCTGATTTTCCTCAAGCTTCTGCAGAGCCCGTTTCAGCGTCAGTCGATCGATCGTTCGACCGATCTCGTTCTCTTCGATCGACGCTGTGTAGAGATGGGTCGGGACCAGTTGCCCGTTCGGCATCCGCAGAAGTGACATCATCTCGTGGAAAGCGGGAAACCGCGGGTTTGAGGCGCAGGCAACGGGTTGGTAGCAAAACAAGAGTTGGTCCCGCGCCAGAGCTTGAGCCAGCGCAAACCGGAGACGCGCATTCGTTCTTACCCGATCGCCAGAAGGCGGGTTTTTTGGTTGTGATGAAAGCCGCAGCAACCGAATGGGATCAATATGCGGTGACGGTTCCATTGTCTTCCCCTCGCTCAGTCTGCGACTACCCCCGACATCCAGGCTCAACTATAGGCCGATGTTCTTTAAATGTTCATGAAGCGCCGCCGTGTGAAGGCAATTTTCGTGGCTGGGAGCCTTTGCACAGTGGGTAGTTAGACCTTCGGAGCATTTCCTATCAAAAAAGTCGGGATTGCTCGTTAGCCCAGAATCAGTCATAGTCAAGGTGAAGTGTCGAGCCTGCCGAACAGGTCCCGAGTAGGAATACCGCCTATGATCATCTGCCAGTGCACCCAGATTTCCGACAGAGATATCGATGCAGCAATCGACTGGATGCGCGCATCGGACCCAGAGGCGCTTATTACTCCGGGAAAGATTTTTCATGCACTGGGAAAGTCGGCCGATTGCGGCGGATGTCTGAGGCTCTTTGCAACGACAATGCGTAGCAACGAAAACTTCCCGGTCCCGGACGACGTTCCCATCCTCTACCCATCTTCCGCCAAACGACCGCGGCGTAGACGCGAATTGGCTGCGCAGACCCGCTGAGGTCTGGAAATCAAGCGCTTCTAATCCAAGCTTGCTCGCTGAGCGAGCCCATCCGCGACACGAGCGCGGAAAGCGGTTGTGAAATGCCCATGACATGCTCACATGGTGCGACCAACTCCTGAACCGTGTATACCGCGTCGGGAATGGCATCCGGCCAAATTGTTGCGCCGTCTACACTCCGAAAGGCCCCTATGCTCAGGATCCTGGTTGCTATCGCCCTTCTCTGGCCAATCAGCGCCTCATCTCAGGACAATTCCGTACTGGTCAACGAGGTATTGGAGGCACAAATCCTCCCGGGCTACCGAACACTCGCATCCGAATCAGCGGCGCTCGATGCCGTCGCGGCGCGAGACTGCGCCCCGGACTCCCAGACCCTGCGCCAAGCCTACCAGAGCGCATTCGACGCATGGATCGGTGTCTCGCATTTGCGCTTCGGGCCAAGCGAAGCAAAGAACCGCGCGTTTGCCCTAGCCTTCTGGCCCGACAGCCGCGGGGCAACCAGCAAGACACTGTCGAGCCTGATCGCTTCAGAAGATCCGGTGGTCGACGATGAAGCCGCTTTTTCCAGCGTTTCTGTTGCAGCCCGAGGCTTCTTCGCGCTGGAGCTTTTGCTCTACGACGAGACCCTAGCCGCTCAGAACCCTGAATATGCCTGTCGCCTCACACAGGCCATCGCACACGACATCGCTCTGAACACCACGGAGATGTATGAAGATTGGCAGTCGGTCTACGGGGAAATCCTGACCTCGCCGGGGCCGGAAAATCCGATCTACTTCACAGACGTCGAACCGGTGCAGGAACTCTACAAGTCGCTGTTGCACGGCCTGGAGTTTACCGTCTCGCAAAGACTGGCGCGGCCTCTCGGAACCATAGAGAGGCCGCGACCGAAACGCGCCGAGGCTTGGCGGTCAGGGCGCTCCCTGCGCAATGTCACGCTGTCCGTCGAAGCAACGGGGGAGCTCGCCCAGATACTCGCCTCGCAACTCCCGGAAGATGGCCGAACCACCCTCAACGCTGCACTCGATCGGGTGTTGCAGCGCGCGGACGGGTTGGACGATCCGGTCTTTGCCGGGGTTGTGGATCCTTCTGAGCGGTTTCAGGTCGAACTTCTGCAGCAAGACATCAACAACCTCTACGAGGCCGCGCATATGGTGATCGGCCCGGCCCTTGGGGTCAGCCGTGGCTTCAATTCCTTGGACGGCGACTGACCATGCCCGACCGCCGGGCCTTTCTCCGCTCGCTGATCGCGGCATCCGCGATGCCAGCCGTGAGTTGGGCGGATGCAGGGAGCCCAGAGTATCTTGCCGCCGCAAAACAACCCGATGGCAGCTTCCACCTGCATGGACTGACCAATAGCGGCATTTCGGTCTTATCGCTGCCCCTGCCCACCCGGGGCCATGCGGCGGCGGCGCACCCCCAGCGGCCGGAAGCCGTCGCCTTTGCGCGCCGCCCTGGCACATTTGCCATCGTTATCGACTGCGTCAGTGGCCGCCTGGCTCAGGAACTGGACGCCCCGGAAGGGCGTCATTTCTATGGACATGGCTGCTTCTCCGCCGATGGCACGCTGCTCTTCACTACAGAAAACGAGTATGCCGAGGGGCGCGGTCGCATCGGTGTTTGGGACGCGGCCAACGGGTACCGCCGTGTGGGGGACTTCGCCTCTGGGGGCATCGGCCCGCATGAAATCCTGAGACTTCCCGGGTCCGACATCTTGGCGATTGCGAACGGCGGTATCAGAACGCACCCTGATACCGGTCGCGCGAAACTCAATCTCGACACGATGCAACCCAACCTCACCTATGCGGGTCCAGACGGAAAGCTGCTGGAAAAGGTTGAGATCGCGCACACGTGGCGGCGAAATTCGATCCGGCATCTCGCAGCGCGACCGGATGGATCTGTCGCCTTTGCCATGCAGTGGGAGGGCGATCTTTGGGAAACGCCCCCGCTGCTCGGCATCCATCTCCGCGGCACGATGCCCCGCCTCCTGGAGGCAGGATCCACGCAGGCCAGGATGCGCGGATATGCGGGCAGTGTCGCCTTTTCCGGCGACGGCAGTCAGGTGGGCATCACCTCACCGCGCGGCGGGCTGGCGCAGATCTACCATGTTTCAGGCGGAACCCTCGTCCAACAGCTGGAGCAACCCGACATCTGCGGGCTTGCCGCCCATCCATCTGGCTTTCTCGCAACCGATGGCGCGGGCGGCTGCCGGACCGTCATATCGGATATGGCCAGCGCCGCCCCAGCCCCGTCTTGGAGCAACCTCGCCTGGGACAATCACCTGGTCAGCATCCGGAAATCGTAAAACCTCACTCCAGGGCACCAGCGGACGTGATCCGCGTCTTGCCGCGAAGGTAAGGGTAAAGCGCCTCGGGCAAGCGGATCGAGCCGTCCATCTCCTGACCGTTTTCCAGGACCGCAATCAGGCATCGCCCCACAGCCACCCCGGAGCCGTTGAGGGTATGGACAAAATCGGGCTTCGCGCCTTCCTCCGCTCGGAACCGCGCATTCATGCGACGCGCCTGGAAATCGCCACAGACTGAGCAGGAACTTATTTCGCGATAGGTGTTTTGGCCCGGCAACCAGACCTCAATGTCATGGGTCCGTCGCGCCCCGAACCCCATATCCCCGGTGCAAAGCACGATGGTGCGGTAGGGTAAACCGAGCGCCTCCAATACCTTCTGCGCGCAGCCCGTCATGCGCTCATGTTCGGCGCGGCTGTCTTCCGGTCGGGTGATCGAGACCATCTCCACCTTCTCGAACTGGTGCTGCCGCAGGATACCCGAGACGTCCTTCCCCGCTGAGCCCGCCTCAGACCGGAAACACTGCGTAAGCGCGGTCATCCGCATCGGCAGCTGGCCCGCATCGAGGATCTGACCCGCCACAAGGTTTGTCATCGTCACTTCGGACGTCGGGATGAGCCACCAGCCATTTGTCGTCTGGTAGCTGTCTTCGGCAAACTTCGGCAATTGGCCTGTCCCAAGCATCGCCTCATCTCGCACCAGAACCGGCGTCCAATGCTCGGTGAGGCCGTTCTCCTCGACATGCAGATCGATCATGAACTGCCCCAAAGCGCGTTGCAGACGGATCATCGCGCCTTTCAGAACAACAAACCGGCTGCCCGAAAGCCGGCCCGCCGCTTCGAAATCGAAACCGGGCTTCGCGCCTGGGATCTCGAAATGCTCGCGCGGTTCAAAGTCAAAAACGCGCGGAGTGCCCCAGCGATGGATCTCGATATTATCCGCCTCGTCCGCACCGTCCGGAACGTCTTCAAACGGCAGATTTGGCAAGGTCATCAGGAGGTCATTGAGCCGGGCATCCTCAAGCTTAGCCTCGTCCTCCAAGCGCGCGATCTCGGCTTTCTTATCTCCAACAAGCGCCCGAAGTCGCGTAAACTCGGCTTCATCTCCACGACCCTTTGCGGCGCCCACCGCCTTGCTCGCGGCATTTCGCTCAGCAAGGGCGGCCTCGGCCGCCGCAATCTTGGCCCGCCGCGCGCTATCGATTGCAAGGATTTCCGCGGATTGCGGCGCGGCCCCAAGGCGTTTCAGGCCTGCATCAAAAGCTTCAGGCGCCTCGCGAATGGCGCGGATATCATGCATGGCGCTTTCTCGCTCCGCTAAGTGTCAGAGAGTGTTTCGCGCGCGCTTATGCCGGATTGCGCACCGGAGGCAAAGTCCCCTTCACGACGATTTCGCCAACTCGCGCTTCGCACCTGGCTTCCAAGCAATGAGCGGCTAAACCCAAAACAACGATCCAACTTTTTCGAAGGTTCAGCACGCGCGCAACGCGAGCTTAACGGCGTCAGCTGAACTCATGCGTCGGCGTGGTGAAGTCCACGTTTGTATTCGCCGAGTTTAACCCGGCTTCCACATCGGTCCTATGCGACAGCGTGGCGAACAATCGCACAACGCCTTCTTGCGCTCATAGGATCGAGGCGCTCGGGACGTCGCCTCGATATGACGCGCACTGCGGGGGGACGCGACGATGGACAATATGTCACAAAGCTCGCAAGGAGATTTCCAAGATCACCGACAGGATCGATGAAAGTAGCTGCGCGACGCCGCGTTCCTCTGGAGACGAAAAGCTACTGCGCCTCGTGCATTGGAACTGCTCTTGGCCCGATTACACCCGGTTAGTGTAGACGGTCAGCCAGCTTCGATACCGGGTTTCATAGGCCTTCGCGGCCGCATCCGAATCCTGCCCTGTTTCGGCGGCTGCATACCAATGGAGCGGTGGTGCCACGCCTTCAGGGAGAATAGTGCGACCGATGCCTGACTTGACGCCGTGGCAGGTCTGTAAAGACGCTGGGTCGAGATTGCGCACCCCTGCAAGACTTGCACCTCTTAAGGAGGCTCGCTCGCATTGCCAGGCTTCCAAATTCGCCCGATCCAGTCGAGCGCCGTTCAAACGCACTTCCCGGAAGTCAGTATAGCTGAGATCGGCGTCCTGCATCTGAGCATGATCGAAATCAGCACCTTCCAAATAGGCCCCTAGGAACTGGGCACCGCTCAGCGTGGCCCTGCGCAAATGCGCCCCTTTCAGCCGCGCTGCGATCAGGCTCGCTCCTGGAAGCATCGCGTCGGACAGATCGGCATAGTCGAGCCTGCAGCCGGTCAAATCCGCTCCGGACAACAGCGCGCCCGGCATGCGAACAAAAGTGAGCATCGACAGCATCAAGTTGGCCCGGAACACCTCGCTTTCGAGGCTGGCCGCTTTGAAACCGGCACCTTGCGCACGCAGCCGCTCCAGTCGACCGATGGCCTCCATGGCGGCTTGAACATCAGGGCGGGGTTCGTGTGCGGCTGCTTCGTCTTCAATCTCGCAATTGTCGCGTACAAACGCGCACAACGCCGCCATAGCCGGAAACACGGCATCCTCGCCTTCACCGGCAGCGGTCTCAATTGTCGAGATCGCGTTCAGGCGCGCATCCAGTTCAGACTTGATCCCGATTCTGGAAGGAATCCGGCCCGAACGAACCCGCCAATTCCACCGATCCGAAACACCATAGGCGCGGCGAAACGTGCGCTCGACCCCAAGGCCGCGGATCGCTCCAACCATCTGCTCGATGTGCAAGGTTTCCCGGTCTCCCAAGGCCGCCGCATTGGCCATCGTTCTGCGGACTTTGTACATTGGAACCCCGAACCAAACCGCCTGCGCACTCCGTGCAGAAACGGCCGCCTCCCCGGACAGCGCCCTGCCCTGCGCACTTCAAATTCCTCATCACGCAGCCGACCCTGTCTATGACGAGCCTCAAGGCGCTCCCAAAATAGGTTGCGCCCAGGGCCAAGTCTCTGCGTGCCCAATTCGGATGAAACACCCTCTGCCTGAGTCCCGGAAGACCAGATCGTCCGATTCACCCCAGATTTGATGGGAATTGTGATCATGCGGCCCGGTTTTCCCGGGATTTCCGGTCTGAATCGGTGCGGCGAAAGAAATCCAGAAGCTCATTGAGCTTGCGCGCAAGCTCCAGGAGGCCCCGCGCAGAATCGGCGCTTTGCTCGGCCATACCGGCAAACTGCTGGGTCAGCGCATCCATTTCACCGATCCGCGCGGAGACGCTGCTGATGCCCGTCGCTTGAGATTGGCTCGACTGAGTGATCTCCCCAGTGGTCGAAGCGGCCTTGCCGATCTCACCGACGATCTGCTGGAGAAAGCTGCCGGTCTCGGTCACGAGCCGCACGCCTTCTGCCACATCCTTCAAGCTGGTCTCAATCAGCCCATCGATTTCGCTGGCGGCTTCGGTGGATCTCTGCGCAAGCGCGCGAACCTCCGAGGCAACGACAGCAAAACCCTTGCCCGCATCGCCTGCACGCGCGGCCTCGACACTCGCATTCAGGGCCAGCAGGTTCGTCTGAAATGAGATCTCATCGAGCACACTTACGATCTTCTTGACCTGCTGGGCGCTGTGATCGATGTGCGACATCGCTTCGACGGCTTCGTCAACAATACCGCCTCCGGTCGACGCAGTGTCCGCGGCGTGCTGAATCCGCTCTGCGACGCGCTCTGCCCCTTCGGTATTGGCCCGGACGATCGTTTCGAGCTCCACCATCGTGCTGGCGGTTTCCTTCAATGACCTCGCCTGATCTGCCGCGCGCGATGCAAGCGTAACCGCATTCTCCGAAATACCGCTGAGGTCGCTCACAATGGCATCGCTGGTGGAGGCAATCGAATGAACAATTTTGCCCAGGACGGACATCGTCTCGTTCACATCTCGCTTGAGATCGGCAAATGCGCCGTGGAAGTCGCCCGTCATCGTTTCATCGAGATTGCCATCGGCCAGACGCGCAACAGCACCTTTTGTGGCGCCGATGCCACGATCAATTTCGGTGAGAAGCGCGTTCATCCCTCGGGCAAGTTCATTGAGAGACGTCTCGTCGAATTGGAGCCGGATCTGACGATCAAAGGCGCCTTCTGAAGCCCGTCCGACGACAGCCCCGAATTCCTCAACCAAATGATCGGTCGCGGCGGCGCGTGCTTCGGCTTCACCGCGTTGGCGCTCCGAAATAGCGCGCTGCTCGGTGGCTGCGGCTTTCTCGGCCTCGGCCTGTTTGTGATGCTCCTGCGCGACCTGACGCTCTTGTTCGGCCTTCTCGCGTTCAGCGTGCGCCTCCGCCTCCAGCCGTTTTTGCTGCAGGAATGCCTCGCGCAGGTCCTCCACACTATCGCGCAAAATGCCAACCTCGTCTTTCGACGTCCAGGCGGGCGGCTGAGCGCTAAGATCGCCACTGGTCAACTTGGCTATCGTTCCCGCGAGTTCTCGCAGGCGTCGGCTGAGCATGGCATCGAGCCATCGGTAGGAGAACAGCACCGCCACTCCAAGAAGAACGCAAGCGACAACCATCGCGATAATGATTGAGCGCAATGCGCCGCGCAGGCTCAGGACACTTCCCTGCAACTCCGAGGCGATGGCGGCATCCAAGGCAACAGCGCTCTTCTCGAAACCAGCAAAGGCCGCCTCGAAGCTTGACCCTCCCTCTGGGCTCGGGAGGGCCGCCCCTCGCATTGCCAGGAGGCTGTCCTTGACGGCTCCAAGAGACGCAACGATCTGCGGGCGGACGGCAGGCGCTATGGGTCGGTCCGCGTAAACGCCGCCGCCCTGAAGGGTCTGCGCAATCGCCAGGGCCTCGTCAATGTGCCCCGCAATACCCGCTTGCGTGCCATCCAAGTCCGTGACGCCCACACGCTTGCGCAATTGCGCGGCTTCCCCCGCAAGAGACTGCATCTCAATCGACGCGTTGTTCACCGGAACAAGCCGCTCGCCAAGAACAAGACCGTTATGGGCGATGATGAGAACGAAAAGCAGAACAACCGCCGTGCCAGCTCCGGCCACCGATGCGAAGGCGGTAAACGCGACCAGGATCTTCTTGCCGGCGGACAAATTTGCAAACACCGGTCCATCCTCTCGGAGTCTTGACGGGCCGATAGCGTCCATTGAATGTGTTGCGATACGCTTAATCCGACGCCGCAGTCTCGGGCGAAGTGGTGATGAGAAAGTCGCTTTTGGAGAGGGTCGGTTTGCGACGCCGGACGCAGCCAAACTCGCATCGCGGCAATCTATAGACTTTGGGGGGCTCTCGGACGAGACCTACCCCTAGTTTGAACTTGTTGGATAATAGGAATGCTGGGGCGCGGGCGGGCCCTCAAAGCCCCCGCGCCCAGGCAAGTCAGAGCATCATTTGGTAACTCGCCGGCACATAGCGAAAACCGTCGCCACGCGTCTCGACAAAACCAAGTGCGGGGAAAGGCATATGGTAGCCAATGAACGGCATCCGCTCAGCGGCCAACATGCCCAGCACACGCCGGCGAGATGCGGCGGCAGCGGTCTTGTCCATATCGAAACGGACCTCCCAGTCGGGGTAGCCCAGCGACCAGACAGGATGGTTGGCCAGATCCGCAATCAACAGAAGCTGTTGGCCACCGCTTTCAATCATATAGGTCATATGGCCGGGGGTGTGACCGAAGGCAGCCATGGCCGTGATACCCGAGGAAACGCTGCTGCCATCCTCAAGAAAGCTGAACTGCTCCGCTATCGGACGCACATTCGTCTCAAAACCCTCAGCACCCGCTGTCGCCCAGTGGTCGAATTCGATCTGCCCCGTATGGTGGCTGGCGTTTGCATAGGTCGGCGCCCCATTGTTCAGAAGCCCGCCGATATGGTCCCCATGCATGTGGGTAATGACAACCTTGTCGACGTCTGAGGGGTTATAGCCCGCCTCCGCAAGCGCTTCGCCGGTTCCCTCAGCATTCAGTCCGGTATCGAAGAGAACGAGTTCGGTTCCCGTATTCACAATGGTTGGCGTGAAGAAGAATTGCGCCCTGTCGGCTGGTATAAAGTTCTCCGCGGAGACCCGCTCGAATTCCTCCGGGCTCACGTTCATTCCGAAAATCGTCTGCATGTCTTCGCGGGTAACCGTCCCGACGAGAAGGGTCGTGACTTCGAAATCCCCGAGCTGGAAGCGGCGATGCTTGGCGAAGGACGGCCCCTTCATTTCGGTCGCGGCGCGTGCCGCACTAAAGCTCATCGCTGTGGCGGGCAACGCGGCGGTCGCCGCAAGTGCCTGACGGCGTGTGAAGTTCGGCATGCATGTCTCCCCAGATATACGTCCTACATATATAGCGGTTTTCAACCGAGAGACGAGGCGCAGCTCGGCCTACTCGAGATGTGAACGCGCCTCAAATCGGGAGCAAGCCCGCGGCAACCCGGCGTCCTTCTGCCAAGAGCACATTATAGGTCCGGCAGGCCGAAGGTGTGGTCATCACCTCAACACCGACACCTGCGGCTTCCAGCTTGCGGCGCTCTTCGTAAAAGCCCGCTTCCGGCTGGATCAGCTCGGCCCCCAGCCCCAGGAGTAGAATGTCGATGTCATGCGCCCGGCTCAAAAAGGGCGAGAGATCACAGAGCCCCTCCCAGGTGGCGGCCTGATCGACAAAAACGCAAACCGCACCCCGATAGATCGCGCCGCTCAACCGGAACCCGTCTTCGGCGTAGCTGTCGATCACCACCGCATCGATGGGAAAATTCACTTCGGTCGACCGCATGCCATCTCCCCCGTTTCTCGCGCCAAGACTAGCGCAGCGTCCGCCTCAAGCGTATGCGCTCTAAGCGTCGATGTTGGCGAATTGTGTCCCGGCTTTGCCGCTCGGCGTGGTGCTGTCCCGGCTCACACCGAGATAGAGAAGCAGCATCGAGGCCACATAGATGGAAGAGTATGTGCCGATGATAACGCCCCAAATCATCGCGAAGGTGAAGCCGTGGATCACACTGCCGCCTAAGTAGAATAGCGCAAAGAGCGCAATCAGCGTCGTCCCGGAGGTCATCAAGGTGCGGCTGAGCGTCTCGTTCATCGAGAGATTGATGAGGTCAAAGAGCGGCTTCGATTTGTATTTGCGCAGGTTTTCGCGAACCCGGTCGAACACGATCACTGTGTCGTTTAGAGAGTATCCTACAATCGTGAGGATTGCGGCGATAATCGAGAGATTGAACTCGATCTGCAGCAGGCTGAAAATGCCGATCGTGAGAATGACATCGTGGACAAGCGAGGCAACCGCCGCGACGGAAAACTGCCACTCAAAGCGCAACCAGATATAGAACAGGATTGCGACAATGGCCGCCGCGACCGCCAGCACCCCGGCACGCACCAACTCGCCAGAAACCTTCGCCCCCACATTGTCGACCTGGAGATAAACGATGCCGGGATAAGCCGCATCTAGCGTCGTACGGATGAGACTGACCACGGCGGTCTGGGCGTCCGGGTCCTCCGCCGTGATCCCCACACGCATGAGCACCGTTTGCCCGGTGCCTGCACCCGGAGAAGAGACCTCCGTCACCGCGACCTGACCCACGTCGAGATCGCTGAGAACACCGCGATACTCGCCGATCGGGCGCTCCTCCGGCATTTCTGCCATCACCAGCGTTCCGCCACGGAAATCGATCCCGTAATTGAGGCCCACCGCCAGGAAGAGGACGACAGACGCCAGGAGGCAAACGAGTGAGAGCGCGACCGCCGGTTTGCCGATCTTGAGGAAGTTGACGTTCGTCTTCTCGGGAAGGAGCCGCAGTCGCATGGAGTGTCTCCCTCAAACCGTGATCGTTTTGGGGCGGCGGCGATCGAACCAAGTGACCACCATCGCGCGGGTAATGAAGAGCGCGGAGAAAACCGACGTCAAAATCCCAAGGCCGAGCGTCACCGCAAAGCCCCGCACCGGGCCCGAACCGAGCGAGAACAGGATCACCGCCGCGATCAGCGTTGTGATATTGGCATCGAGGATCGCCGTATAAGCCTTCTCATAGCCGAGTTCGATGGCGCGGGCAGGCCCTTTCGCGGTCTTGAGTTCCTCGCGGATGCGTTCGTAGATCAAGACATTCGCGTCCACCGCCATACCAATGGTCAAGACGAGGCCCGCTATGCCCGGCAGCGTGAGCGTGGCACCGATCGTACTGAGCAGCGCGAAGACCAAACTGATATTGAGCAGTAGCGAGATGTTGGCGAAGAGCCCAAAGAGGCCGTAGGACAGCCCCATAAAAACCAGTACGGCGCCTAGTGCCACCACGGCTGCGATTCGCCCGGCCTCAATGGAATCCTGCCCAAGTTCAGGACCGATCGTGCGTTGTTCGAGAACGTTGATCTCTGCGGGCAGAGCGCCCGCCCGGAGCAACACCGACAGGCGGTTCGACTCCTCGGGCGAGAAGTTCCCGGTGATGATCCCGGAACCGCCCGCAATATGGCTCTGGATCACCGGCGCCGAAATCACCTCCCCATCGAGCACAATGGCAAAAGGCGAGCCGATATTGGCGGCCGTATAAGACCCAAACGCAGCGCCGCCCGATGCGTTGAAGCGGAAAGAAACCGCAGGCGAGCCGTTCTGATCGAAGCTCGGTTGGCTGTCGACGAGTTGCTCGCCTGACACAACGGCCCTGCGCTCCAACAGATAGAAAATGCCCTCGGTGTCCATCGCAGGATAGATCACCTCGTCCAGGCCGGGGCTTGCATCGGGATCGGACGTTTCACGGATCACAGGATGGAAAGACAGCCGGGCAGTTTGGCCGATTACAGCCAGAAGCTCTTCCGCCGAGCCAATACCGGGCACCTGGACCAGGATGCGGTCGGCCCCTTGGCGCTGGATGGTCGGCTCCCGTGTGCCGGTTTCGTCGACACGGCGGCGGATGATTTCCAGGCTCTGCCGCAATGTGCGTTCGTCGATGGCTTCCTGCTCGACCTCAGAGAGCGTAATGACCAGCGTATCGCCGTCCCGCTGGGTCTCAAAGTCACGCGAGGCCACGCCCGCGAAAGACACCACTGGCTGCGAGGCGGCGCGCACGGCCTGCATTGCGACATCCATGCCCCCTGGATTGCCGATACGGATCCGCAATTCGTCCGGTGGACTGTCGAGACGGCGGACCGTCCCCACAACATCGCGCTCCTCGCGCAACAAATCGCGGACCGTCGGCCAGAGGCTTTCCAACCGCTCTTCGTAAACGTCCGAGGTTTGCACCTCCACGAGCACATAGGCGCCCCCGCGGAGATCGAGGCCGAGATTGACGAGCGAGGAGGGCAGGAACGAAGGCCAGCCGTTCAAGGCCGACTGTTCCTCGGCGCTTAGCGTCCCGCCAGCCTCAAGCACGGCGCGCGCGTCATTTGCGCTTTCCACACGGTTGTAGAAGAGATTGGGAAAGGCGAACATAACGCCAGCAAGGCAGACCAGGAGCACTCCAAGCCGCTTCCAAAGGGGGTATTGCAGCATGGCAGGCTCCTATCCCAATTCTGCGACGGACGGTCCGCGCTGCGCGCGATTCCGGCCAGCTTCGGTGCCCCTTACCCCTCAGCCGGTTCGGTCTTGCTCAAGACCTGTGTGATCGTCGCGCGCACGACTTTCACTTTCACGTTGGGTGAGATCTCCACTTCCAACTCGCCATCTGTCACCTTTGTGATCTTGCCGATCATGCCGCCGGAGGTCACAACCTGATCGCCACGGCGCAGCGCCTCGACCATTAACTTGTGTTCCTTGACCTTCTTTTGCTGCGGCCGGATCATCAGAAAATACATGATCAGGAAGATCAGCAAGATCGGAACGAAACTGATCAGGCCACTGGCGGCCCCCTGTGCTCCAGCAGCTTGTGCAAAGGCAGGCGTTGCGAACATGGGTGAGTCCTCTCATTGGCTGCGAACCACCCGGTCCGCGTGTCACCGCTCCGGAGGTCCCTCACCCCCGTGAAATCGCGCGGACACTAGCGCCGGGTCCGGCCAATGGCAAGGCGCCGAGAGAGTGGCGCGTGACGGGTTAGGCGAGCGACGAGGCGAGCGGTGAATGGACCTTTCGGGCATGGCCGTTGGACACCACCGAACCAGACTGCGCACCGTTGTTTGGGATTTGGAAACTCTTTGGACCGAGACCGGTGTTTGGAACCCCTCCACTGCGCCGAAAGCTTGTCTATGTCCGCAAAGCCCCAATCCATCGACCGGACCCTCTCCCAAGCAAAGAGCCTCGCCAGACAGGGCGAGATCATGCGAGCCGAGGCGCTCTACCGCACGGTCTTGGAGCGATTTCCCCAGAACAAGCGCGCGCAAAACGGTTTGCAAGCACTCGCCAATGGTCTCTTGGAAACCAAGCGCGATGCCCTCAAGAAATCAGCGAAGCCGGTGCCGGAAGCCGACCCCGCATTGAGCCACGTGCGCCGTGGACGCCGGTATCTGGCCGCCGCGCGGCCCGACCGAGCCGAGCCGGCCTTTGCAGAGGCGTTGCGCGTCAATCCAGATTGTGCCGAAGCCTATAGTGGCCTGAGCGCGTCCCTACGCCTCATGGGCCGAAATCGCCAGGCGGTCGAGCATGCAAAGCGCGCCATATCGCTGAAACCGAAGCTTGGGATGGCCTATGAGAATCTGGGCACCGCGTTGGTGGCCTTGGAGGAGCACCCAGATGCGCTCTTTGCCTTTGCCGAAGCCATGCGGCTCAACCCGACATATACCGAGACCTATGTGAGCACGGCCGAAGCGCTCATGGCGCTTGGCAAATATGACGAAGCATTGCGCAGCTTTGCCATTGCCGTGCAGATCCGCCCGGATTCTGCACATATCCACAACCAGCTCGGCACCGCGCTGAACAAGATGGGGCGCCATGCCGAGGCGATGGCCAGCCTCAAAGAGGCGTTGCGGATCTCCCCAGAGCAATCGGCGGTCCACAACAATCTCGGCGCTGTTTTGGGCGCGATGGGCGACCGCGACGCTGCTGCGACAAGCTTTGAGCGATCAATTGCGATCAGAGCCGAGCACGCCCAGGCGCATTTCAACCTTGCCAATTATAAAAAGTTCAGGTCGGATGATCCGCATATAGCGCAGATGCGCGGCCTGTTGGACCGACCCGGCCTACCGGCTGAGGACGCGATGTTTCTCAACTTCTCGCTCGGCAAGGCCTATGAGGATCTCGGCGAGACCGATCCGAGTTTCGCCTACTACCTCGAAGGAAATCGCCTGCGGAAGAGTGCGTCCGGCTACGGCTTTGAGAGCGACATTCGGCTGTTCAACCGGATAAAGACGCTTTTTCCCGAGCAAGACACGCCCCGATTGCCGGACGAAAGCTATGAGGGCCCCCGGCCGATCTTCATCTTGGGAATGCCCCGATCCGGCACGTCGCTCATGGAGCAGATCCTCGCGAGCCATAGTGCCGTCCATGGTGCAGGTGAGCTTGAGCTTCTCGCCCGCTCGGCGCGCAACGTGTTCTTCTCGCCATCCAATGACAAGGTCAGCGCGATCACCGAAGACCAACTTCGCGAAGCCCGCGATCAGTATCGTGACGGGATCGCCAAGCTCGGGATCTCATCGCCCGTCTTTGTCGATAAGATGCCGCTCAACTTCCGCTTCATCGGCTGGATCCTGTCCGCCATGCCCGAAGCGCGCATCATCCATATGGATCGCGACCCGATGGCAACCTGCTGGTCGGTCTTCAAGCACCGGTTTTCCAGCCGAGGCAATGGTTACGCCTATGACATGGAAGATCTTGGCCACTATTACCGGTTGTATCGCGATCTCATGGCCTACTGGCACCGGCTCTATCCCGGGCGCATCACCGAAATGGTCTACGAAGACCTCACCGAGCATCAGGAAGAACAGACCCGTCGGGCGCTGGATGCGATGGGGCTCACATGGGAAGATGCCTGCCTCGACTTCCATACGACCCGGCGTTCGGTCATGACCGCCTCCGCCAATCAGGTCCGCAAACGGATGTATAAGGGCTCATCGGAGGTTTGGCATAAGTATGAGGCCCATCTCGGACCGCTCAAAACAGCGCTTGGGGATGTGCTCTCCGACGCAGCCTGAGGCTCCGATTGACCGGCATCCTTGCCGGGTCTACACGCTATAGCGTGCGGATGGCTGGATGGCCGCGGCGCTTTGCGTCGAGGAAAGTCCGGACTCCAGGGAGAAATGGCGGCGGGTAACGCCCGCCCGGGGTAACCCGAGGGAAAGCGCCACAGAAAACAAACCGCCCGGACCTCCAGGTCAGGGTAAGGGTGAAACGGTGGGGTAAGAGCCCACCGCGCGTGCGGCAACGCAGGCGGCAAGGCAAGCCCCGCCAGGAGCAAGGCCAAATAGGGACCGTGCGGGGCCGCAGGCCCCAGGGCCTCTTCCGCCCGAACGGTTCGGGTTGGCTGCTTGAACCGCCCGGCAACGGTCGGTCTAGATGAATGGTCATCGGCGCGTCTCGGCGCGTCACAGAATCCGGCTTACACGCCATCCGCACCGTTTGGCCTTGGAACTGGATGCCCCACCCCCCTCGCGAATCGTGTTTTTGCCGGTCATCGTCGGCTTGTCCGCGCGAAAACGAAGCGAGAGCATGCAACACGCGAAATTAGAAGTGCCCAGACATTTCAGGCCCGAGCCTACATGTTGTGCAGGCCTTTTTCGGCCTAGCTGCATCTCGTGTTTCCGACAGATTTGAATTGAATGCCGGACTTCTTTCGAAGTCGGTTCCATGAAAAAGGGATCAAAAACCACAAAAACCCATTGAGTTGTACAAGGTCCCGTGATACCTAGGATCGCAAGGAAAGCAGCGGTCAACAATTCGGGGCAACGACCCCACCATAATCAGGCAGGCTTCATACAGGCCCGCAGTTTTCCGAATAAAAACAAAGACCCGACGCGGACAGTCAATACGAGCAGAGATGAAGCGGCGCAGTCGGGCCGCGACTCCAGAATGGTCCCGATGGCGGGTCGTGCACGTAGGCTGCACGGCCCGTCATTGTTTCTGGGAGCATTTCAGATCCGGCACGTCTTGACGGGCAGTGAGCAGGAGAATGGCCGGTGGCACGGCGATTCAAAGGTGAATCGGTCCACAAGGTGGATCAAAAGGGCCGCGTCTCGGTCCCTGCCTCCTTCCGTCGTGTGCTTGCCGAAGGCGACCCAGACTGGAATGCCGGAACGCACCCAACATTCGTTTTGATATATGGACTGCCTGGCAGACCGCACCTCGAAGGCTACACCATCAATGGGATGGAGGAGCTCGACGATATGGTGGCGCGCATGCCGCGGTTCTCCCGCGAGCGCCGAGCGATCGAACACGCGCTCAGCACCAAATCGAGCTATCTCCAGGTCGATGACAATGGGCGCATGATCTTGCCGGCCAAACTGCGCGAAGTTGCGGGCCTGAACGACGAGGCCGTCTTTGCCGGAATGGGCGATCACTTCCAGGTCTGGTCCCCAGAAGGCTACGATGCCGATTGCGCCATGCATGAGGAGACCCTTGAACAGGCCGGTGGCGAGCAGGCTCTGGAGAACATTTTCTCCGGCTTGGAAAATCGTCCGGCTGGGGAAGCTGAGTGATCATCGCGCCCGTCAGCCCGCATGTGCCGGTTCTGCTTCAGCCGCTCCTGAATGCGATCCATCCGGTGTCAGGCTGCTGGCTCGACGGCACGTTCGGGGCGGGCGGATATACGAGGGCCTTGCTGGAAGCTGGCGCGGACCAGGTGATCGCCATCGACAGGGACCCGCAGGCGATTGAAGACGCGAAAGTCTGGACTCGTGACCTTGAGGATCGGCTCATCTTGAGGCAAGGGCGCTTTTCCCAGATGGCCGAAATTGTCCAGCAAGCGGGGCATCCGAAGGTGGATGGGGTCGTCCTCGATATCGGCGTATCCTCCATGCAAATCGACCAGGGCGCGCGCGGCTTTTCATTTCAGAAAGACGGGCCGCTCGATATGCGCATGGAGCAATCGGGACTGAGCGCCGCGGACCTTGTGAACACCCTGCCGGAGTCGGAGCTTGCGGATATCCTTTTCCAACTCGGAGAAGAGCGCGCGTCGCGCCGGATCGCGCGGGCCATCACCATCGCGCGCGGCAAGGCCCCGCTCACCACAACCCGCGAACTGGCCTCTGTGATCGCGCAAAGCCTGCCCCGCCCGCGTCCCGGACAGCCGCATCCCGCCACCCGCAGCTTCCAGGCGCTACGCATCGCCGTCAATCGTGAGCTGGAAGAACTGGCCGAAGGATTGATGGCCGCGGAAGCGATCCTCAACCCCGGTGGATGGCTGGCGGTGGTGACCTTCCACTCGCTGGAGGATCGCATCGTCAAGCGCTTCCTGCAGGAGCGGACCGGATCGCGACCGCGCGGCAACCGCCACCTGCCCGATGATGCCGCCGCACCCGAGCCGCGATTTGCGCGAGCGTCGCGCCAGGCAATAGCGCCCAGCGATGGGGAAATCGCTGCAAACCCAAGATCCCGCTCCGCCAAGCTGCGTCTTGGCCGCAGGCTCGATGCACCCGCAGAGCGTCTGGACCTGGAGGGCCTCGGTCTTCCGCCAATGGCCATGGGACAGCGGACACCATGAGAGCGATCCTCTATCTCTCAGCGCTCGCCTTTCTCGCGGTCTGTGCGACATGGGCCTACCGTGTCACCTATTCGACCCGCGAGGCTCTAAGCCGTGTTGCGGAATTGGAGCGGGATATCGCCCTGGAGCACGCATCGCTCGCCGCACTTGAGACGGAATGGGCGTATCTTAATAGGCCAGAACGTCTGCGCGCACTTGTCGCGCAGCATATTGAGGCGCTTCAACTCGTGCCACTGACCCCCGATCAGTTCGGCACCATCGCGATCGTAGCCTATCCGCCTCCCCCCGAACTCCCTTCCGACGGCGACACCCTCGATGCCGTGACAGACAGCGCCCTGGAGGCCCCGGAATGATACGACGCCCGCTTCGCCCACTGGCCCGCGTGCTCTCGGCGCGCGAAGCCGGCACCGATCCCGACCTCATCGAGATTCAAGAGCGCCGCAATCGCGCACTCGCGCAGCAAAGCCGGGAGCGGCGCAAGGCGGAGGCGCGGCTGGTGCTGCTCGGCGCGGTCTTCGTGCTGGCCTTCGCGTCCGTCGCGGGCCGCATGGCGCTTGTCGCGGCAGAATTGCCCTTCGAGCCCTTGGGCGGGGCGGGCCAGGAGCCGATTGCGGCGCAACGTGCCGAGATCGTTGATAGAAACGGCACAGTTCTCGCCACCAACATCGCGACGGCAGCCCTCTACGCCCACCCCCAAGAGATGGTTGATCCGGTCGCGGCGGCGAAAGGCCTCGCCCAGATCTTTCCCGATCTGGAGGAAGATCGCCTCCGTCGGCAGTTCGAAAGCGAGCGTAAGTTTCTGTGGATCAAACGGAGCGTGTCTCCAGAACAGCGGCAGTTGGTCCACGACCTCGGCGAGCCCGCGCTCCTCTTCGGCCCACGCCAAATCCGGGTTTATCCCAATGGCGGCGTCGCGGCGCATCTTCTCGGCGGCACCCGATACGGGCGCGAAGGTGTCGCAGCGGCGGAAATCGTTGGCGCGGCAGGGCTCGAACGCACCTTCGATGCTCGCCTGCGCGATGCAGACAAAACCCATGAGCCGCTGCGCCTGTCTCTCGATCTCCCCGCCCAGGTCGGGCTGGAAGAGGTCTTGGCCCAGGCGATGGAGGACATGAGTGCCGTCGGGGCGGCAGGCATTCTGATGCATGCCGAAAGCGGTGAGATCAGGGCGATGGCAAGCCTGCCGGGGTTCGATGCCAATCTGCGGCCCGCGCTGCCGACGAGCGGCGATCCGGCCCTAAGCCCGCTCTACAATCGCGCGGCCCAGGGGCGCTATGAACTCGGCTCGATCTTCAAGCCGATCACGATCGCGTTGGCCCTCGAAACCGGCCTCGTCTCCCCCCAATCCATGGTCGACACACAGGGTCCCATGCGCTGGGGACGGTTCACGATCCGCGACTTCCACGATTATGGCCCCCGCCTCAGCGTGACCGATGTCTTGGTCAAGTCATCAAACATCGGATCAGCGCGGATCGCCGTCGAACAGGGCGCACCAGCGCAGCAGGCCTTCCTGCGCGAGTTGGGCTTGTTTGATCCGGTTCCGCTCGAACTCCCCGAAACCGCCCAGGCCAAACCGATCTTGCCGTCGCGCTGGTCGGACCTGACGACAATGACCGTCTCCTACGGCCATGGGATCGCGATCACCCCGCTGCACCTTGCCGCCGCCTATGCAACGCTTGCCAATGGCGGATACCGCGTTTCGCCAACGCTTCTGGCCCGCCCCGATTACCAGCCCGCCGAAAGCGACCGGGTCATCTCGGCGCGCACCTCTCGCGAGATCCGGGATATGATGCGTCAAGTTGTTGAGCGCGGTACGGCCCGGCGCGCCGAAGTCGAAGGCTATGAAGTCGCGGGCAAAACTGGGACCGCAGACAAACCCTCGGCCACCGGGGGCTATGCCCGCGAACGCGTTATCTCAACGTTTGCCTCATTCTTCCCCGCATCCGACCCCGATTACGTCCTTCTCGTCAGTCTCGACGAACCAAAGACCGTCATCAACGGGACGACGTTCCGAACCGCGGGCCTGACTGCAGCGCCAGTCGCCGCTGACGTGATTACGCGTCTAGGCCCAATCCTCGGAATGCGACCGCTTCCCCCAAAGGAGGAGCCCAAGAGCGTCCTTTACACGCTCGCCGGAAACGACTAGCCGGTTGCGCGACAGGCGCGGTTCGCGAGGGACGATGACCGGAACGAGGCGGGCAGAGACGCTGATGGGATTTGAGGCACTCGGGCTACTCACCGGCACCCGGCGCGGTGGCGATTGGTCCGGTGTGCTGCCTGAAATCACCGGCTTGTCGGTGGATAGCCGTCAGACAGAACCTGGGCATCTCTTCTTTGCCCTGCCCGGCACGAATGTCCATGGCGCGGAGTTCATCCCCTACGCGCTCCGCATGGGAGCGATTGCGCTGGTCACCGATCAGGCCGGCCTGCGCTGGGCCGAAGCCGAAATCGGCCAATTGCATGTTCCGGTTGTGCTCGCGGACCAACCGCGCCGCAGCCTCGCGGTCGCCGCCTCGCGTTGGTATACAGGCCAACCCGACATTATCGCCGCAGTGACCGGGACCAACGGCAAAACCTCGGTTGCGAGCTTTACTCGTCAGATCTGGGAGGAAACGGACGAACGCGCGGTGAGCTTCGGGACCGTGGGGGTCGAAGGCGCGGTGACAGCGCCGTTATCGCACACGACCCCAGAGCCGCTCACCCTACACAAGCTTTTGGAAGACCTCGCCGACCAGGGCGTGAGCCATGCCGCGATGGAGGCTTCGAGCCACGGGCTTGCGCAATGCCGTCTCGATGGGGTGCGCCTCGCGGCCGCGGGCTTCACCAACATCACCCGCGACCACCTCGACTATCACCCTGATTTCGCGAGTTATCTCGACGCAAAACTGCGCCTGTTCCGGGAGGTCCTGCCCCGGTCCGGGGTCGCGGTCGTCAATCTCGACGACAACCACGGACAGACATTCCTGGCTGCCGCACGGGAGCGCAATATCAGCGCGCTCACCGTGGGCCGGACCGAAGACGCCGATTTGAGGCTGCTGGCGCAGCGGTTTAGCGTGTCTGGCCAAGAGGTTCTTTTTGCCTGGAAAGGCAAGAGCCAGAGGGTCCGCTTGGACCTGATCGGAGGCTTCCAGGCGAGCAATGCGCTTCTGGCCGCGGGGCTCGCCATCGCATCGGGGAGCGAGCCCGATCAGGTGCTGCCTGCGATGGAGCGGCTGCGCACCGTGCGCGGGCGCATGGAACTCGCGGCAACGCGGGCGAATGGCGCGACGGTGTTCGTCGACTACGCCCATACGCCGGATGCGATCACAACCGCCATCGAGGCGCTGCGCCCGCATGTGATGGGCCGGGTGGCGGTGGTGTTCGGTGCGGGCGGCGACCGCGACAGGGGCAAGCGCCGCCTGATGGGTCAGGCCGCCGCCCGCGCAGCGGACTTGGTCTTTGTCACCGACGACAATCCGCGCACCGAAAACCCGGCGCAAATTCGCGCGGATGTTCTGACCGGCTGTCCAGACGCAACAGAAATCGGGGATCGCGCCGAGGCGATCCTGACAGCCGTGGACACGCTCCAGCCCGGCGATGCGCTCCTCATCGCGGGCAAGGGCCACGAAACCGGCCAGATCGTCGGGCAAGACACCCTGCCCTTTGACGATATCGAACAAGCAAGCGTCGCCGTGGCCGCCCTCGACGGGCTCGGCGCATGACTGTGCTGTGGAGCCGAGACGAGGCAGCCCGCGCGACAGGCGGGATCTCAGGCCGCGATTGGCAGGCCACAGGTGTCTCGATCGACACGCGCACGCTTGAGCCCGGAGATCTGTTTGTCGCCCTCAAAGATGCCCGCGATGGCCATGATTTTGTGGCCGATGCTCTGAAAAAAGGCGCGGCTGCAGCGCTCGTCTCCCGGCACCCGGAAGGCGTCGGGGCGGATGCACCGCTCCTGGTTGTCGACGATGTGCTTGAGGCCCTGGGTGCGCTTGGCCGCGCAGCCCGTAGTCGCTTTGCGGGCAGGCTGGTCGCGGTAACGGGCTCGGTGGGAAAGACCGGCTCCAAGGAAATGCTGCGCTGCGTTCTCAGCCAGCAGGGAAGAACCCATGCGGCGGAGAAGAGCTACAACAATCACTGGGGCGTGCCGCTGACGCTGGCGCGCATGCCCGCCGACGCCGCCTACGGGGTGATTGAGATCGGGATGAATGCCCCGGGCGAGATCGCGCCCCTTTCCAGGCTGGCCCGGCCGCATGTCGCACTGATTACGGCTGTAGAGGCCGTCCATCTGGCCGCGTTCCGAGACATACGCGGGATCGCCTTGGAGAAAGGCTCGATCATGGATGGCCTGGAGCCGGGCGGGACGGTTGTGCTCAACCGCGACACGTCCACCTATCCGGTGTTGCTGCGCGGTGCGCGCCGCCGGGGCGCCAGACCCTTGCGCTTTGGAAGCCAAGGCCGCCCGGAGTTCCAGCTCTTGGAAGCCGCGATTGGCGCGAAAGGCACGTCTGTTTCGGCCCGCGCCCACGGAGAGCCGTTCTTCTTTCGCATCGGCGCGCGCGGTCGCCACCTGGCCATGAATGCGCTGGGCATTCTCGCCGCCGTCGAGGCGTTGGGAGGAGATGTCGCCCGCGCGGCGATCCGGCTCGCCCAGTGGCTCCCGCCCGAAGGACGCGGCGCACGGTGGCGCGTCAGCCTCGGCCCTGAAGGCCTCGACGGCGCGATTACCCTGATCGACGAGAGCTACAATGCCAACCCGGCGGCCATGGCCGCGACGCTTGAGGTTCTGGCTGCGGAAAAACCGAAGGACGGGATCGGCCGGGTGGAGCGGGGCCGTAAGATCGCGTTTCTTGGCGATATGCTGGAACTTGGCGAGCAAGAACTCGGGCTCCATGCCGGGCTCGCCAAGACGCCCGCCGTCAGCCGCCTCACCACAATCCACTGCGCAGGACCACGGATGCAGGCCCTGCACGAAGCTTTGCCGCCAGCCCAGCGCGGTGAGTGGTTCGCCGCATCCAGCGAGATGGCCGCGCGGGCGCGCAAGCTGGTCGATGCCGGCGATATCGCAATGGTAAAAGGCTCCTTCGGCGCGAAAATGGGGGTTGTCGTCGAGGCCATCAAGGATCTGGGTCACGCTGAGCCCGAACCCTCCGAGGAAGGATAACCCCCAAGAAAATGCTCTACTATCTTGCCAGTCTTTCGGAAAACTTCGGCTTTCTCAATGTGTTCCGCTATATCACCTTCCGGGCGGGCGGCGCCTTCCTCACCGCGCTGATCTTCGGTTTCATCTTTGGGCGTCCGCTCATCGAGATGCTGCGCGTCCACCAGGGCCGCGGGCAACCGATCCGGAGTGACGGTCCGGAAACCCACCTTTTGGCCAAGGCCGGCACGCCCACCATGGGCGGCCTCTTGATCCTTTCGGCACTGCTTGTTTCCACTCTGCTCTGGGCCCGGCTCGATAACGGGTTCATCTGGTTGGTCTTGGGCGTGACGTTCGGCTTCGGGCTCATTGGGTTTGCCGACGATTTCGCCAAAGTCCGCAAACAACACCATGCGGGCGTTCCAGGGCGCGTGCGGCTGGCTGCGGGCTTTGCGATCGCAGCCATCGCCGGGAGCCTCGCCATGTATCTCCACCCCGCAGCGCTCTCCGGAGAACTGGCCTTCCCGGTCTTCAAGGAATACCTCCTCAATCTGGGCTTCCTGTTCATCCCGTTCGCGATGCTGGTGATCGTGGGCGCGGCCAATGCGGTGAACCTGACCGACGGGCTAGACGGGCTTGCCATCATGCCAGTGATGATCGCCGCTGGTTCCCTGGGCATCATCGCCTATGTGGTGGGACGGGTCGACTTCACCGAATATCTCGGCCTGCATTTCGTGCCTGGCACCGGAGAGATCTTGATCTTTGTCGCAGCCCTCATCGGCGGGGGACTTGGATTCCTGTGGTATAACGCCCCGCCCGCCGCGGTCTTTATGGGCGACACCGGCAGCCTCGCGCTCGGCGGCGCCCTGGGGGCCATTGCGGTTGCGACGAAACACGAAATCGTGCTTGCCATCATCGGCGGGCTTTTTGTGGTGGAAGCCCTTTCGGTCATCATCCAGGTCGCCTACTACAAGCGGACCAAGAAGCGGGTTTTTCTCATGGCGCCCATCCACCACCACTTTGAGAAACTCGGCTGGGCGGAACCGCAGATCGTCATCCGGTTCTGGATCATCTCGCTCATTCTCGCGATGATCGGCCTGGCAACCCTCAAGCTGCGCTAGCCGCGCAGACCCAACTGTCGGAGGCTCCTGAAACCCATGCTCCCAACTCCTTTCATGAAGAACGAGCGTGACGACACCAAGGAAGAGGAAAAGGGCGCGTCCGGCAAGATGGACGCCCTCTTCTTCCAAAGCCGCAATGTCATCATCACCGGTGAGATCAACGATAAGCTCGCCCAGCGCGCCGTGACCCACCTGCTTGCCTTGTCGGAAGCCGGGGACGAGCCTATCAATGTCTTCATCTCTTCACCCGGCGGGCATGTCGAGTCGGGCGATATGGTCCACGACATGATCCAGTTTGTGAAACCCGAGGTCCGCACCATCGGCTCCGGGTGGGTGGCAAGCGCCGGTGCGCTGATCTTTGTCGGCGCCAAGCGCGAGAACCGCTATTGCCTGCCAAACACCCGCTTCCTCCTACACGAGCCGCGCGGCGGTATCGGCGGCCAGGCCACGGACATGATGATCCAGGCCGAACAGATCCGCATCATGCGCGAGCGCTTCCACAAGCTCTTCGCCGAAGCCACGGGCCAGACCCCGGAGAAGATCGCCGAAGATACCGGTCGGGATTTCTGGTTGAACGTGAGCCAAGCTATCGATTACGGCCTTTGCGGCAAACGGATCAGCTCGGTGCGCGAACTCGAGTAGGTCTGCAACAGCCCGAGCCTTCCATGATCCCCGTCCGCGGATATGACGGCCATAAGGTCGCGGTGCTGGGCCTCGGGCGCTCGGGCCTCCCGGCGGTCGCGGCGCTCCAGGCAGGGGGCGCGGAAGTCATTGCCTGGGATGACGGCGAGGCCGCCCGCGCGAGCGCCGAGGCGCAGGGCATCATCCTCCGCGATCTAACCAAGCCCGGCGCCTATGAGGGCGTCAAAGCGCTGATCGTGAGTCCCGGCATCCCCCACCTTTACCCCGCGCCCCACAAGGCGATCCTGGCGGCTTGGGATGCGGGCGTCGCGGTGGACAACGATGTGGGCCTGTTTTTCCGCTCCTTTGCCACAGAAGATTGGGAATACTTCGACCGTCCGCCGCAAGTCGTGTGCATTACCGGCTCCAACGGCAAATCGACGACCACCGCCCTGCTCGCCCATATTCTCGGCCAGTCCCGCCGCCCGGTGCAGATGGGCGGCAATATCGGGCGCGGCGTGCTCGATCTCGAACCCGGCGAGGACGGCATGATCGTGGTGCTCGAACTCTCCTCGTATCAAACCGAGCTCGCCCGCGCGCTCCAGCCCGATGTCGCGATCTTCCTCAACCTCTCGCGGGACCATCTCGACCGCCATGGCGGGCGCGGCGGCTATTTCGCCGCAAAGGCCCGGCTCTTCACCCAGGGCGGACCGGAGCGCAGCGTGATCGGCGTCGATGAGGACGAGGGCCGCTTCTTGGCCAATGTGATGCGCGAGACCGCAGGCAGCGGCGAGCCGGTCATCACCATCTCGGCCAGCCGAAAGCTCGCGGGCCCGAGCTGGTCGGTCTTTGCGCGAAAGGGGTTTCTTTCCGAATGGCGGGGAGGCAGGCAGTTGGCCTCAATCGATCTGCGCTCCATCGCCACCCTGCCCGGCGCACATAACCACCAGAATGCCTGCGCCGCCTATGCCGCTGCCCGCAGCCTCGGGCTCGCACCGCGCATGATCGAGACGGCGCTAGGAAGCTATCCAGGCCTGCCCCACCGCGCGCAACACGTCGCCGAGATCGGCGGGGTCCGATATATCAACGACTCGAAAGCCACCAACGCCGATGCCGCCGCGCGCGCCTTGGAAAGCTTCAAGCGCATCCACTGGATCGCGGGGGGCCGGGCGAAGGAAGGCGGAATCGCAAACCTTGCCCCCCTCTTTGACCGCGTCGTGCAAGCCTACTTGATCGGCGAAGCGGCACAGGTCTTTTCGGATCAACTGGGCGACACGCCCCATATCCTGAGCGGAAGTCTGGAAGCCGCATTCGCCGCAGCGGCGGACGCCGCCCAGCCAGGCGATACAGTGCTGCTCGCACCGGCCTGCGCGAGCTTCGACCAATTCTCAAGCTTCGAAGCACGAGGCGAGGCGTTCATCGCACTGGTCGAGGGGATCACCGCCTCCGCCGGATAAGGCCGACCCACGGTCAGTTGTGCCAGCACCTGACCGCGTCGCGCGATTGGCACGGAATCAAACCGAAGGTGCCGTGCCAGCGCCCGTCCGTGCGGCAGGGCGGGCGCTTTGCAAACCAACTTCTCCGACCCGGCGCTCGCGATTGCGGCACCATAAATCGCGAAGACCACAGTTCGAGGCGCCCACCCTCGTCCGGGCGCACCTTGCCCCAAACGCAAGAGACACCGCAGCCACTGGCGACAGGGCCTCCACTCTTGATCCCGGATCACGCTAACAGATCAGACTGCTGAGCAGCATGCATCAGGGACGGTCTGGCGGTGCGTGTTTAGGCGCGCACCGGCCTGTGCGAGCTTCGACCAATTCTCAAGCTTCGAAGCACGAGGCGAGGCGTTCATCGTGCAAGTGAAACGCCTGCAAGACACAGCTTCCGCTGCTGATCTTTAGCACAAGCCTCTTCTGCCCGACCGGCTCGGGCTCAAGAGCGGCTCAACCCGAAGCTCTTGTTTTGTCCAGAATTTGAACGAAAGCGCCGTTCCAAACCCACTCGTATCAAGCTAAGAATTGACCGATTTCTTGAGGGGAGGACCAAACATGCAGTCAGGTCACACAAACCTGTTGGACCGCGCCGCCACCCTCTGCCGCGCCGTCGCCGCAACGCTGATTGCAGGAGTGTGGCGCAAACACAGCGCGCGGGAAATGAATGCCTGGATCGCCGGGCGCTCGGAGCGCGACCAAGGGCTGATCATTGGCGGATCGCTGCTCGCGCTTTTCGTTACCAGCCTCGCTGCCGCCCAATTCGGTTGGATCGGGCTACTGCTCTTCATGCTCGTTCTAGTAGTGGTCGTGAACTGAGACCGAACAGAAGTCTTAACCGCATTGATGGGTCTCTTGCCTGGATGCAATTGTATGCAACTGAAATGACATGACATTTTCGTTAGAGCACTGAACCGACCTCCCTTGCATGCCGTAATCCCGATACGTGCAACAACGGGAGATCAAAATGGAAGCGGACCTACTCGTGGGCACACTTGCCCTCGGCAAACTCGGGTTTATTCTGGCCTTCGCTTATCTCGGAATTCGGTCGATGGAGAAGATGCGCAATAGCGATGGTCCAAAGTCATCGCTGTCTCGCGACGGGATTGCCGAGCGCCGGGCCCGCGCCAACGCCAGCGCCGGCACCTAAACGCCTTCCCTTTTGGACTTTACGATGGAGGTCGCCGGAGCCCTGCCGGCGGCCTCCCTTCGTTTTAGCGTCAAGACCAGCCGAACGACTGAAAAGCCGTATCCGCCAATGCATGCCGAGTCTCGGTCAGGCGGAACCGCGTGTTGAGCGCAGAGCGAACGTCCCCGAAAACGAAAGGCCCCGCAGCCAGAGGCGGCGGGGCCAACACAATCCTGTGCCGCAGGAGCGTGCGTCAGTAAAAAGGCAGACTTACGCGCTCGCGATCTCTGCCTGCGCGCCGCCATGCTTGCGGCCCACTTCGATTTTCCGTGGTTTCAGTGCTTCCGGCACTTCGCGGGTCAGGTCGACATGAAGAAGACCGTTTTCCGTGGTGGCCTCAACCGCACGCACGTGGTCGGCAAGTTGAAAACGCCGCTCAAACGCACGGGTAGCAATGCCTCTGTGCAAGAAGTTCCCCTGCTTGGTGTCCTCGGTTTCCGATTTCCGGCCCGAAATCACAAGCTGCCCATCGCGCGTCTCAATCGAAAGCTCATTCTCGCCGAAGCCAGCAACGGCCACCGAGATGCGATACGCATTATCGCCGGTTTTCTCGATGTTGTAAGGTGGGTAGGCGGTCTGGCTCACATCGCCAGCCATCACCTGATCCAGAACCGAAGCGAGCCTGTCGAAGCCGACGGACGTGCGGTAGAGGGGGGTTAGGTCGAAATGTCTCATGTTGCATCCTCCTAGAAGCGATACATGTTGGGGGTCCTCCATCCGGACGAACCCTTGGGTCTGCGCCTGAACCGATTGGGCCTCAGGCACTCCATGAGGTGGGAATTGACGCCGCCGCGTTCAAGACCTGCAATCCTCGAGAGGTCCGCGCATTGCCGTCTGACCCGCCCGGCGAGCCCGAACGCCGCTCGCTGCACCGCCCGCCTTGGCGATATCGCGCGTGGCAGGGGCAACCGGTTCCAAGGCGGTTCAGTCCTCGCCTGTCTCCGCGATCGGCTCTTCGTCTGCCTCGTCAGCGGCATCCGCTCCATTTTCCGCAATCAGCGCAACCGAGACGACCCGCTCGCCATTGCTGGTCTGGAAAACGCGAACCCCGCCAGCGCTGCGGGAGCGGAATGAGATGCCCGCCACCGGGCAGCGGATGGATTGACCGGCATTGGTCGCGAGCATGATCTGATCGTCAGGATCGACGGGGAAAAGCGTGACCAGAGAGCCACCGCGCATTGCCTTGTCCATCGCCATGACACCCTGACCGCCGCGCCCGCGAAGCGGATAATCATGGCTGGAGGAGAGCTTGCCCAAACCGTTCTCGGTAATGGTGAGCAGGAGGTCCTCGGCTTCCGACATCTCGACATACCGCTCCTGGCCCAGGCTCACCGCCTCGACCCCTTCCTCCTCATCGGGCTCCGGCGCGGCCTCTTCGTCTTCGAGGGCGCCCGCCACCGCCCGGCGCATTTTGAGGTAAGCGACACGCTCCTCGCGCGACGACTCGAAATGCCGGATAATCGCCATAGAGACGACCTCATCGCCCGAGGCGAGCTTGATGCCGCGCACGCCAGTGGATTCGCGCCCCTTGAAAACCCGTATGTCCGCGACCGGGAAGCGGATCGCCTTGCCCGCCCGCGTCGTCAGCATCACGTCGAAATCCTCGTTGCAGATGCGCGCATTGATGAGCCGCGTCTCCTCGGGCAGCTTCATCGCGATCTTGCCGTTCGCCTTCACATTCGTGAAATCGTCGAGCGCATTGCGCCGCACATCGCCCTGGGACGTCGCGAACATGATCTGCAGGTTCGCCCATTCCTCTTCCGGATTGTCGACCGGCATGATCGCAGCAATCGAAACGCCTGACGCGATAGGCAAGATGTTGACGATCGCCTTGCCGCGACCGTTCCGCCCGGCCTGCGGTAACCGCCAGCATTTGAGCTTGTAGGCCATCCCATCGGTGGTGAAAAAAAGAAGCTGCGTATGGGTGTTGGCGACAAAGAGCGTCGTGACGAAATCCTCGTCCTTGGTGCTCATCCCCGCCGTGCCCTTGCCGCCGCGGCGCTGCGCGCGGTATTCAGCCAAAGGCGTGCGCTTGATGTATCCCGCGCGGGTCACGGTCACCACCATATCCTCGCGCTCGATCAGATCTTCGTCGTCGAGGTCGGCGTCCCATTCGACGATCTCGGTCCGGCGCGGCACCGCAAATAGCTCCTGCACCTCCCGCAACTCATCGGCGATGATCGCCATAATCCGGGCGCGAGAGCGCAAAATGTCCAGATAGTCGGTGATCTTGCCCGCCAATTCCTGCAACTCATCGGTCACTTCGCTGACGCCAAGCGCCGTCAGGCGCTGCAGCCGTAAGTCCAGGATGGCCCGCGCCTGGGTCTCGGAGAGGAAATAGGTCCCATCCGGCTGCACCTTGTGCGACGGATCGTCGATCAGCGCGATGTAGGGCGCGATGTCCTCCGCGGGCCAAGCGCGAGCCATCAGCCGCTGGCGGGCTTCGGCGGGATCGGCGGAGGATCGGATCGTCGCAACCACCTCATCGACGTTCGAGACTGCAACCGCGAGACCACAGAGGATATGTGCCCGCTCGCGGGCCTTGCGCAACTCAAACGCCGTCCGGCGCGCGACAACCTCTTCGCGGAAATCGATGAATGCGGTGAGGAACTTGCGCAGGTCGAGCTGTTCGGGCCGCCCGCCATTCAAGGCCAGCATGTTACAGCCAAACGTCGTCTGCAGCGGCGTGAAGCGGAAAAGCTGGTTCAGCACCACATCCGGTGTCGCATCGCGTTTGAGCTCGACCACGACGCGCACGCCAAACCGGTCGCTCTCATCCTGGACGAGGCTGATCCCCTCAACCCGCTTGTCGCGGGCCAAATCGGCGATGCGCTCCACGAGGCTCGCTTTGTTCACCTGGTAGGGGATCTGGTCGACAATGATCGCGAAGCGGTCCTTTCGGACTTCCTCGATCCGCGTCTTGGCCCGAACAATCACCGATCCGCGGCCCTCGTGATACGCCTTGCGCGCGCCCGAGCGGCCAAGAATAAGCCCACCGGTCGGAAAATCGGGCCCTGAAATGAACTCCATCAACCCATCGACCGAGAGATCCGGGCTCTCGATCAAAGCCAACGTGGCATCGATCACTTCGCCGAGATTGTGCGGCGGAATATTCGTGGCCATGCCAACCGCGATCCCGCCTGCCCCGTTGACCAGCATATTCGGAAAGCGCGCCGGAAGAACCGCGGGCTCCAGATCCTTGCCGTCGTAATTGGGCTGAAAGTCGACCGTATCCTTGTCGATGTCTGCCAGGATGTACGCCGCGGGCTTGTCCATCCGCACTTCGGTGTAGCGCATCGCCGCAGGCTGATCGCCGTCCATCGAGCCGAAATTACCCTGACCATCCAAGAGCGGCAGCGACATGGAGAAGTCCTGCGCCATCCGCACCAGCGCGTCGTAGATCGCACCGTCGCCATGCGGGTGGTATTTCCCCATCACATCACCCACGGGCCGCGCGGACTTGCGATATCCCTTGTCGTGGGTGTTGCCGGTCTCCTGCATCGCATAAAGAATGCGGCGGTGGACGGGCTTCAAGCCATCGCGCAAATCGGGAATGGCGCGAGAGACAATCACGCTCATGGCGTAGTCGAGGTAGGAGGTCTTCATCTCCGTCTCGATGGCCACCGCTGGACCGGAATGGGTGGGGCGCTCCCCGCCTGGAATATCGTCTTTGTCCGGTCCGTCTTCGGGAGTGTCTGTCAAATTGTAGCCTACATCGATGGGGGGACAGCTAGATGCTGTAGGTCAGCTCAAGCCTATAGAATATGGCGAAACGGTCCCCGAAGCAATCGCGACAACGCGAACCGCCATAGAAACATTCGCGTCTTGCACGAAAGGCGCAATCGCGAAAGCAACATCCGCGATTGGGGGTTCACGTCTCGGACAGCGGCGAAACGGAGCGCAAGCCGTGCTCCGCTTCAAAGGAACTCAGGCCAGTGCGGATTTCGCCTGGGCGACAATAGCGCCAAAGGCTTCCGGCTCGCGCACGGCAAGATCAGCGAGCACCTTACGGTCCACCTCGATCCCGGCCTTCGAGAGACCATTGATGAAAGTGGAATAGGTGAGCTCAGTGTCGTGCTCGCGTACAGCGGCATTGATCCGCTGGATCCAAAGCGCGCGGAAATTGCGCTTGCGCACCTTGCGGTCGCGGGTCGCATATTGCAGCGCCTTGTCGACAGCCTGCTTGGCGGTGCGGAAATTGGTGGAGCGGGCGCCGTAATATCCGGAAGCCTGCTTGACGATCTTGCGGTGACGGGCGTGGGTCTTCACGCCACCCTTAACACGGGACATGTCTCAAAGCCTCCGGATCAGCGGGAATAGGGCATGTAGGACTTCACGATCCGCGCATCGGGATCGGACAGCGTATTGGTGCCCCGCGCCTGCCGGATGAACTTGTTGGACCGCTTGATCATGCCGTGGCGCTTACCGGCCTGCGCCGACAAGACCTTGCCGGAGGCCGTGACCTTGAAGCGCTTCTTGGCGCTCGACTTCGTCTTCATCTTGGGCATTTCCGTCTCCTCTTCGGGATGGGTCATCGGATGTGCTCGGCAGCCCATTTTCAGCCGGCTCATCCGCGAAGCCGCAGCGTATAGCCATTGGGCAAACGCTTGGCAAGGGCCACACCCAGCCGCGCATAGGCAAGCCAAGACCTTGCCATCGGCCCTCGATTGGCCCAACTCCCGGCGGAACGGAGGGCGCAGAGTGCCGCGCCCGGAGATAAGGATCAACATGCAGGAGAGCCCAGACGGCGCAGGTACGCGCCACGGCCCGTTTCTCTACTGGCGCGGCCACGACGCGGGCCGCCTGCATCTCAATGCGATCTTGGCAATAACCGGATCGGTCGCGCCTTATCTCCGCACGTCGCTCACCGAAACCTGGCCGGAGCAGATCGCACAGATCGCCGGGCACCGGGTCCTACGCTATACCTTCGACGTCCCGGCCGAGGCGGATACCTGGTATGAGCTCGATGATGAGCGCTTCGAGATCGCGGGCGATGTATCGGGCGATCTCCGCCTGGTCTTCGTGTCATGCAACGGCCAAGAGCACGGCGACCTGGACCGCACGGTCGAAGATCGCAACCTCATGTGGCATCGGCTTTGCGACCGCCACCGCGAGCGCCCCTTCCACCTCCTCCTTCAGGGCGGCGACCAGCTCTACGCCGACGAAATCAAGGAGGCGCATCCCCTGTCGGCGCACTGGCCGACGGATATCCCGGAGCGCCTCGAAGCCGAGCAGATCTGCGAGGTAACCCAAGCGCTGCGCGAGGCGTTTCTCCACCGCTACATGGAGCAAATGTCGCAGCCGGGTCAGGCATGGATCTCCGCCCGTGTGCCCTCGCTTTCGATCTGGGACGACCACGACATTTGCGACGGTTGGGGCTCCCACAAAGCCTGGAAACTGGAATCGGACCTGGGCCAGGCGATCTTCGCCGCCGCCCGCGAATGCTACCTCTTGTTCCAATATGGCATCGGCCCCGACGAGAAGCCGCTCGGGCACGATGCGGCGGAGGGCCACAGCCTCACCTGGTCGACAAATCTGCCGGGCCTGAAGATCTTAGCGCCCGATCTGCGCTCCGAGCGCCGGCCGAGCCGGGTAATGGGCCCCGATGGTTGGAAGGCATTCGAAACCGCGATGAGCGGCGAAGCCCCCGAGCGGGTGATCGTGCTCTCCTCGGTGCCAGCCTTGGGCCCAAGGCTCTCGATCCTTGAGAGGCTGATGGAAATGACGCCCTGGATGGAGAAATACGAGGACGATCTCCGCGACCAATGGCAGAGCTACGCCCACCGCGAGGAATGGCAGCGGTTCCTCAAGGCCCTGATGGAGGTCCATGACCGCCCCGGCACACGGGTCAGCGTGCTCTCGGGCGAAATCCACCTCGCCACGCGCGGCACAATGGACACAGCCAGCGGCCCCATGCACCAGCTCGTGGCATCCGGGATCTCGCATCCCGCACCGCCGCTCGCCTGGGCCGTCTTTCTCGGCTGGTTCGCCCGGCTCGGCGAGGCCCCGCTTGAAGGCCACCCGATCCGGCTGCGCCCGCTCCCCGGCCAGCGCCGGATTTACGCCGCCGAACGGAACTATCTCATCCTGGAGCGCAATGCCGATATCTGGACCGCCGCCTGGGATCTGGAAGACAGCGGCCTGACCGAGCCACTGGCGATCTAGCGCAGTGCTTCCGAGCTTGAAAAGCATTCCAACGCCATCACATGAGCACAGTATCGGACACCACATCTCAACGGATTCGGGGGAGTCGGGATTTGGCCATTTCTCGCAGACGAGCCATTTTGGCGAGCCTAGTTGCTGGCTTACTCGGCTTGACCAATGCTGTTTCAGCCGAGGAAAGCAAGGATCCAGCAGCACAACTGGTCCACGACTACATGGAAGTGGTCATCAAGGGTCGTCAGTTCGATCGAATTGACGAGTTCGTCGCCGAAGACATGGTCCAACGCAACCCCAACCTCCCAAATGGTCGCGAAGCCCTGAAACAGTTCTGGGAGGGGTTTATGGAAACCAATCCCGAGGTGCAATTCAACGTGGTCCGATCCATTTCAGACGGAACCATGGTTTGGGAACACGTGCATGTCCAACTCAAGCCGGGGGATTTGGGTGTCGCCGTTGTTGATATCTTTCGAGTTGAAGACGGTCTCATTGTCGAGCACTGGGACGTTCTACAACCTATTCCAGAGGCTTCCGCGAGTGGAAATCACATGATCTTAGACCAGTAGCTGCAGAGCTTCCGACATCTGAGCACAGTCGCCGCTCTTATCACCGCCATTCCTAAACAAATGAACGGCATGGCCGAGCCGCTGGCGATCTGAGGCCCCTCAGCCCCCCGGCTTCAGCGCGGTCGTAAAGGCCTCGCGCGCCATTTCGATGATCTCAGCGTGAAGCGCCGCTCTGGGCCGCCCGCCGCCATCATCGCAGATCGGATCTTCGATGCCCTCATCCACCGCAAGCTGCGCCGCGCCGGGCTTGCATTCGGCGAACATCGAATTGTGGCTGGCCTCCGGGAGCGTCTGGTAGGTCGCCGCTGCCATGGCCTGAGCAACCGGCGCGGCCTGCACGGTCGCGGGGATGCTCTCAGCCGTGCCGAGGTTCACGAGCGCCACCGGGATCGTCACGTCGCCAAAGCTTTGCGGCGCAAGCACATCCACAGGCGCGGGATCAATCGCCATGGCGAAGCGGATCCTTGGATCGCGATAGTCTCCGCCCGCGGCATTCGTGTCCATCTGGCGCAGATCAACGCCGCTGAGCCGAACCCAGGCGCAGAGCGATGGGTTGAGATCATCCGTGTCGCAATAGCTGGCGAGACGCTCCGGATCGAGCCGTGCACCCGCCAGCATCAGCGCCGTCGAGCCGCCCATGGAGAGCCCAAGCGCGCCGATAGCGCCCTCCGCCAGATGCAGCTCAAGCTCCGGCGCGGCGGTGACAGCGTCGAGCGTCGCGGAGATATCCTGCGACCGGAGCCAAAGCTTCATCGTCTCCGCCGCGGACCGGTCAGGGCCGGTATTGCCGGGATGGGTTGGCGCGACCACGATGAACCCGGCTTCAGCCAATGGTGTCGCAATCCAGCTCATCGCCTCGCCGCTTCCCGCAAGCCCCGCCCCATGGGAGAGCATGATCAAGGGGAAGCGCCCGTCCGCGAAGGGCGCCCCGCGCCAAGCCTCTGTCCCGGAAAAAAAGACCGTGTCGCCGATCAGCGCCCGCGCCCCGCCCGGCGCGGCTGGATACCATAGCGTGACGTTCAGATCCGCGCCGCGCGCAGGCGATGGCACGGTGATTTGGCGCAACCCCGCCTGATACGCCCCGTCGCGCGCCCAAAGCGGGGCCGAGAGACTGAGCGCTAGTGCAAAAACGAAAGTGAACCCCGCCAAAACCGCGCGCATCACCGCCTACCCTTTGCTCGTGCGTGAGGCCGGTGGCTCAGTCTTCGCCCCAACCCTCGTAAATCGCCTTCTCATTGCAAACCGCGACACGAAGGATGTTGGTCGAACCCGGCGTGTTGAAAGGAACGCCAGCCATAACCACGATCATCTCGTTTTCCATCGCAAACGTATGGTCGCGCGCCACCTTAGCCGCACTGATCACTGCTTCCTTAAACCGGCCCACCGGGTGATCGACCACCGTGCAATGCACGCCCCAGCACAGGGCGAGGCGGCGCGCGGTCTCCGGAAACGGGGTCAAGGCCATGATCGGCACTCGCGGTCGCTCGCGCGACGCCAGAAGCGCCGTCGTGCCCGTGTGGCTGAAACAAGCAATCGCCTTAATGTTTGCCGTCTCGGCAATCTCACGGGCGGCGGCGCTGATCGCATCGGCCACGCTCTCCCGGTGCAGCGATCGGGACGCCTCGATAACCTGCCGGTAGATCCGATCCTTTTCCACCGAGCGGGCCACGTTATCCATCGTCGTGACGGCCTGAACCGGATAATCCCCGGCAGCCGATTCCGCCGAGAGCATCACCGCATCGGCGCCCTCATAGATCGCCGTCGCCACATCCGAGACCTCGGCCCGTGTCGGGACGGGTGATGTGACCATGCTCTCGAGCATCTGCGTCGCCACGATCACCGGCTTGCCCTCGTTCCGCGCGAGCCGCACCAGGCTCTTCTGGATCGGTGGCAGAGCCTGAACCGGCAACTCGACCCCGAGATCGCCGCGCGCGACCATGATCCCGTCGGAAGCTGCAAGGATTTCGTCGATGGCATCCACAGCCGCCGGTTTCTCTACCTTGGCCAGAACAGCCGCACGCCCCTTGGCCAGAGTACGCGCCTCGGCAATGTCGCTGGCGCGCTGCACGAAGCTGAGCGCGAGCCAGTCGACACCCAACTGGCAGACGAATTCCAGATCCTTCCGATCCTTGTAAGACAGCGCCGCGAGCGGAAGCACCACATCGGGCACATTCACGCCCTTGCGGTTGGAAATCTCGCCGCCCACCATCACCTCGGTATCGGCATGTTTCGGCGAACAATCGGTGACCCGAAGTTGGATTTTGCCGTCATTCACCAGAAGCGTCGAGCCCACCTCCAGCGCCTCGAAGATCTCCGGATGCGACAGGTTGACGCGCGTCGCATCGCCCTCCTCCTCGTCGAGATCGAACCGGAAGGCCGCCCCTTCCTTCAAGATAGCACTCGAATGCTCGAACACGCCGCAGCGCAATTTCGGTCCCTGAAGATCGGCGAGGATGCCGATGGGCCGGCCAAGTTCAGCCTCAACGGCGCGGATCTGGCGATGGCGCCACTGAATGTCGTCCTGCGTACCGTGGCTCATATTGAGGCGGAACACGTCTGCCCCCGAAAGGTAGAGCTTCCGGATCATGTCCCGGCTATTTGATGCAGGACCCAGAGTCGCGACAACCTTCACGCTGCGCTGGCGGCGGAGATGATCCATGGTCGCCCCTCCCAAATGTGCGATTCCAGTTTCGCTTATAAGCGTTCGAAACCAGAATGAAACTCCAAAGCCTCTCAACCGGGCCGTTCGTGGCGTTTCGGCAAATCCTCTGGCAGGATCGCAACACTGCCCGAGACCGAAAGCCAACCGACCCTCACGGCACACACTAGTCGGGACACGTGGATCGTCTACAGCGAAAATGAGAGAGCGATGCCCGAAACGCGTGAGCCGAAATTCGAAGCTGTGCCGCCTATCTTCGCGGTTGCCGATATCGCCCGATCAAAAGCTTACGATGTCGAGCGCCTCGGCTTCGAGATACAGTTCGAATGGGCAGATAAACCCGACCGCGCACCACATCGATCATAGCGGACCGCAATACGGCGCCAGTCCCTTCTGCAGGTGAACAGGTCCTTTATGCGATTGGGATGCTCGTGGTCGAGCCAGAACAGCCGCGACATGGATGATCCTCCTGCCGCATTTGAACAACAATGCGGTTACTAATGTGAACTGTCATCGCGATGTCCGCTCGCGAGGTAGAACGCGTCGCCCCACAAAGGCCGTGAGATGAGGGCAGAGAGCCCAAAGCGACCGATGTCAGTTCCTACACAAACTGGTTGAATGTGCGAAAGACTGACACTCCTTGCGAACGACAATCCGGAAAGCGGCCGCTCGTCTCAGCGCTGACCGTCTCGATGGAGTTTAGGCAATCCAGCTAATTTCAATTCAGCAGCACTTCGACGTCGGCAGCACCCCGGCAGATGGCTGAGCTGCCGGAGAACTCCAGTTGCGAGGGCGGCAACGGGTCTTGTCAAAACCTTCGGAGACGCTTGCGCGAATGTAGGCGGGTCGCGTGGGGTGCGCCTCCGACGACCAGACTAGAACCGGTCCAGATTTCGCCCCTAGGCTGTGTATTTGCGACGTACTCCGGTGGCGGCAGGTGACTTCTGGATCGAAACCAACCGGCTATTGCGGGCAAACTGCGGGTCTCGCCTAAAATGCACTGAACCTGTCGATTGGATCTGTGCCAATACCCCGGATCGAAACCGCGCGCGCGTTCGGCTAGGCTTCCTGGTGAATAGGGGATGGCAAAAGGGACAAGAACGATGGCGAAACTCGGATTTCTTGGTCTTGGCATGATGGGAAGCGGGATGGCGTCCCGCCTTCTTGAGGCCGGGCATGACGTGACAGTCTGGAACCGGTCGCCGGACAAGGCGCAGCAGATGGTCGACGCAGGCGCGGCGCGGGCCGCGACACCCGCCGATGCCGCGCGCGGCGCCGAAGCGGTGTTTTCGATGGTGGCTGACGATGAAGCCTCCGACGCGTGCTGGATGGGCAATGACGGCGCGCTTGCTGCGCTCGCACCCGGCGCCTTCGTCAGCGAGTGTTCGACGGTCTCGCATGGTCAGAGCACCAAGCTCGCTGAGGCCGCCGCCGCACGAAGGCTGCGCTACATCGACTGCCCGGTGAACGGCCCACCGAGCGCCGCGGCTGCTGGCGAGCTGATCCTGCTCGTGGGCGCCGACCCGGTCGATCTCACGGCTGCGCGGCCCTGGCTTGAGGCGATCTCGGCCTCGATCCTGCATTTCGGCCCGGTCGGCACCGGCACCGCCTACAAGCTGATCAACAACCTTCTCGGCGCCGTCCATGTGGCAGCGGTGGCCGAGGCCGCGCATCTCGCCCGGCAGCTCGGGCTCGATGTCGACACCGTCGTTGCAGCGGTGGAAAGCGGGCCGGTCGGTAGCCCGCACACCAAACGGATGATCCGGCCGATGATGGAGGGGCGCAAGGCTGACAGCTTCGGCCTCGCGATTGGGCTTCGCGAAAAAGACGCGCGATACTGCCTTGCCATGGCACGGAATGCCGGGCTCGACATGAGCGTCGGCGAAGACGCGCATAAGTGGTATCTGGCCGCGGCCAAGACCCACGGGCAAGATGACGATTCATTGATGCTCGACACCGTCGCGAGGCATGACGGCAAGGTGCCGACTTCCGCCTGAGACCGCGGCCCGACAGTCAGATCATGTGCAGCTTGTGCTTTTCGAGCAGGCTCACAATCAGCTCTTTCGCCGCTCTTCGGTGGGCGCGGTGAATCTCGGCCGCCGCTTCGGGTTTGCCGTCGCGGATCGCATCGAACACCTGCCGGTGGTCCTGGTTCGACTTGATCGGCCGCGGACGCATGTAGAGGGTAACGCTGCGGGCGCGGCGCACCTGGTCGCTCATCATGCCGACGATGCTTTGCACCCGGGAATTGCCCCCAAGCCGCACCAGTTCGGCGTGAAACGCCTCGTCCGCGGCGGCCCAGCTCTCGAGATCCTCAAGATCGAGCGCCCGGTCCATGTGTTCGATCGTGCTGGCGAGGCGGGTGAGCTCCTCGGCGGAGTAGGCCCGTTCCGCCGCCCGGCGTGCCGCCAGGCTCTCAAGTTCGGTGAAAACGTCGTAAATTTCGAGCATGTCGCCTGGGCTGACCGGCAGAATGCGCACGCCCTTGCGGGGGCGCATCTCGAGTAGACCCTGGCTTTCCAGCGTCAACGCAGCCTCGCGCACCGGCGTGCGTGACATCCCGAGCCGCTCGGCCAGTTCGCTTTCGAGATGCTGCGAGCCCGCGGGCAGTTCACCGGCGAAGATCATCTCGCGCAGCTCGCGCAGCGCCCGTTGGGTGCTCGACAAGGGCTTCGCGGCGTCTGGATTGGCGGCTTGTGGTTTCAAACTTTCTCCAGCTGGACTTTTCGTCCGGTCTCGGCGGAGGTGTAGACCGCCTCCTCAATGTCGATAACCCGCAAGTAATCCCGCGCGCAATTCTCGATCGGCGTGCCGTCCAACAGGCCGGTGACGACGTGGAATTGCAGCGCATGAACGCAATCACCGCCGAAGCCTTCCCAGGTATCGGCGGGCAAAAGGCAGCTCGGCTCCATCTCGTTGAATCGCCGCAGCCAGAGTGCGCCGTCGCCCCGGAGTTCGATCGTGCCTTCGGTGCCTTCCACCAGCGCCTCGCCCATGGTGCGTCGATGGTTGTCGGCGGCGTGGTCGAGCGAGCGGTTGCCATCGAACAGAGCCCGCACACCATTCTGGTGGTCGAACAGGATGTAGCCCGCGTCCTCGCCCGCGATCACCGGGTTCACCTTGCGCAGATCGGCGTAAACGGCGGTGACGTCACCAAGCAGGAAGCGGAACGTGTCGATCCAGTGCACGGCGGTTTCGTGCACGAGAAACCGCGGCATCTGCTGGAAATAGGGTTGGCGGGCGAGATACGCCTCGGGCCCCTGGCCGTCCCCGGGGCGCAGGCGAAAGGTCACCTGCATAAGTTCACCAACGACCCCCTCGGACAGATGCGTCTTGAGCGCACGATACCAGGGCTGAAAGCGGAAGTTTTCGTGCACGATGATCTGCATCCCGGCCGCCTCGGCGGCCTCGCTCATCGCCAGCGCCTCGGCCTTGTTTCGGCAGAAGGGCTTCTGGCAGATAAGGGTCTTCACGCCTGCCGCGATGGCCGTTTCGATGGTGGCGACGTGCAGCGCGGGCGGCAAGATATTGTCGAGCACATCGGGCTTGGTCTCGGCCAGCATCGTCGCGAGATCAGCGTAGGCCGGGAAGCCTGTCGCGCGGGCTTTCTCGATCGACCGGTTGCAGGAGCCGACCACCTCGACCCGGGGCAGCCGCGCCCAGCTGCCATACTGGAACTGGCTGAAATAGCCTGCACCGACACAGGCGACACGCAGTGTATCGGACATGTCAGACACCTAAGGCTTGGATCACGGCGTCGGCGCTTTCCTCGGTTCCGGCCTGCCCGCCGAGATCGCGCGTGAGCGCTTGGCCTTCGGCGACCGCCCGTTCAACCGCGACGCGCAACCGGTCACCATCCGCGCGCATTTCCGCATTATCATGCTTCACCCCGAGCCAGTCGAGCATCATCGCGCCAGACAGGATCATCGCGAAGGGATTAGCGACACCCTGACCGGCGATGTCCGGGGCGGACCCGTGACACGGCTGGAACACAGCGTGATCGAGGCCGATATCGGCCGAAGGCGCGAGCCCGAGCCCGCCCATGAGCCCAGCGCCGAGATCCGACAGGATGTCGCCGAACATGTTCTCGGTCACCAGCACGTCGAAGTCCCAGGGCTTCTGCACCATCCACAGCGCGGTGGCGTCGACATAGGCGTGGTCCGCGATGAGGTCAGAGTGGCGGGCTGCCTCCTCGTCGAAGATCTCGCGGAAGAACGCAAAGGCGCGGAACACGTTGGCCTTGTCGACGCAGGTGACGCGGCCCGGGCCGCGCCCGGCGGCCTTGCGAGAGGCGGCGAGGTCGAACGCGAAGCGGAAGAGGTCCTGCGATACGTCACGCGTGATGCGCAGGGTCTCCCGGGCCTCGTCCTGGGTCACGTCGCCCGCGCCCTGAGAGTAGAACAAACCTTCGGTCGACTCCCGGATCAAGACGAAATCGATCTCGCGGCCCTCTGGTAGGGTGAGCGGGCTTGCCTGTCCGGCCCGAACGGTCACTGGACGCACGCCGGCGAAGAGCCTCAGCCGCTTGCGCAAGTCAATCTGCGGCGAGATTTCGGTGCCGTCCTCGTAGCGCACATCGGGCATGCCCATGGCCGAGAGCAGGATCGCATCGGAACGCCCCGCGACGGCTAGTGAGTCGTCGGGGAAGCTGACACCGGTCGCTGCATACAGCTCGGCGCCCGCTGGCGCGTCGGTGATTTCCAGGGCGTAGCTGTCGGCTGCATCTGCCAGCAGTCGCAAGATTTTCATCGTGGGATCAGTGATTTCCGGACCGATCCCATCACCGGAGAACACCGCAATCTCATAGGGCTTCTTCATGTTCGCCGTCCTCCCCCACCGGATCAATGTCGTGCGACCCGGCGTGCAATGTAGAACCATTTGACAGTGCATTGAATAACGTATACGTAATACAATGCAACAATAAACACACACATCTGGGAGGAGATAGAATGGCGTTCAGCATTGCGAAGGTTGCCGGACTCGCCGCGATGGCTGTTGGCATGGCCGGAGGGACACTGGCGCAGGACTACCCCTATCGCGACCTCACCACCGCAGTGGTCTGGGGCGCGGGTGGCGGTACCGACACGATCAACCGCATGATCATGGCGGAGATGGAAAAGCACCTGCCGGTATCGATTAACGTCACCAATCAGACCGGCGGCGTCGCCGGCTCAAACGGCATGGTTTACGTGATGAACCAGCCTGATGACGGTTACACCCTTGTCGGGCTTTCGGAATCCAACGTTACCGCGGCCGTGCAGGGCGGTTGGGACAAGAAGTTCGACTTCTGGTATCCGTTCATTGTCGGCGGCTCGCCGGATCTCATCTCGGTTCCGGCCAACAGCCCGTACAGCACGCTCGAAGAACTGGTCGATGCCGCCAAGGCCGCACCGGGCACAATTCCCGCCGCCGCCTCCGGTGCCGGTTCGATCCACCACCTGAACCTGCTCGCGATCCAGAACGGCTCTGGCGCCGAGTTCAAGTTCGTCCCCTACAAGGGCTCGGCCCCCGGCCAGGAAGCTGCGATTGCAGGTGAAGTCGCCCTGGTCGTGACCTCGCTGGCCGAACAGGCACCATTGATAGAAGGTGGCGAGTTGAAGCCGCTCGCGATGCTGACGCCCGAAACCGCTGAGATCGCCGGCATGACCGTGCCGTCGGCTTTCGACATCTACGACGGGCTCGAGAAGTATCTGCCGCTAAAGCAGGCCATCGGCTTCGCGGTGCACAACTCCGCCTCCGACGAGGTTAAGGGGGTCCTCGGCGAGGCCTTCGAAAAGGCTATCGCCTCGGATGTCGTGGCCGAATGGGCCGTGGCCAACAACTACGACGTCGGCGGCCAGTATGGCGAGGACGCTCAGGCGCTGTTCGCCAACCTCGAAAGCACGTTCGCCTACACCCTGCAGGAGCTCGGCGTGGCGACCGTCGATCCGATGTCGCTCGGCATCGAAAAGCCGTGACCAGACGGCTAGGCTGAGACAGAGGGCGCGGATTGCCGAGCCTTCTTGGCCCACCGGGGCGGGAGACAACCATGGACTCAAGCGAAGACAAGGCGGTCCTGCGCGCGCGTGATTTCTGGACCTCCATCGGCCTCTTCATCCTGTCCGCCTTCTTCATCTGGCGCACAACTTTCGTGTGGCAGTTTGGCGCCGAGCGGGCTGGCGTGAGCGGATCCAACTGGTACGATTCCGCCGCTCTCGTGCCCTTCGGCATCTTCGGCCTGATGCTGCTGCTTTCGCTTGTTTTGTTCGGGGTTTCTGTCCGCGACGGCGGCGCGGCGCGGGCGCTGTCGGCCGCCGGCGTCGGTTGGAACGCAGCAGAAGCCGTGCGCTTCGGCACCATCGCCATCATCCTGTTCTTCTATATCGCAAGCCTCGTGCCGCGGGTCGATTTCATAATCGCCTCGGGGCTGCTCATCACCGCGCTGATCTACGGCTATCACGGTGGCCACCGCAGCCGGATGTGGACCGCAGCCGGTGTGGTGGCCCTACCCGGTCTCTACGCGATGATCGTGCATCTGCCGCAGAAGGATTGGGGGGCTCATGACGACGACGTTGTGGCACTCCTCGTCTGGATCGGGCTGACTGTCTGGATGCTCTGGCGCGACCCGCACGACCGGATCGCGCGCATAACCCCGGTGCTCGCCACCGTCGTCCCCTTCCTTCTCGTTTGCGCCATGGCGTTCGGCTTCCGGCAGAACGTGCCCAACCGCGGCGGCCTGCTGTTTGCCCAGATCGAATACAACTACTACGTGAACCTGAAACCGCTCTGGAGCGGTTGAGATGGAATTCGTCCTGTCCCAACTCGCAGGATTCGGCGCCGAGTTTGTCGATCTCGTCGGCGACCCGGTCACCTATGTCTACCTGGTGAGTTCGGTTTTTCTCGGCATCGCCTTCGGCGCTCTGCCCGGGCTCACCGCCACCCTCGCTGTGACCATCCTCACTGGCTTTTTCGGCAACAAGATCCCGCTCGACTACTCGCTCATCGCCCTGCTTGGAGCCTATGTCGGAGCAATCTACGGCGGCTCCTATCCGTCAATCCTGCTCAACATCCCCGGCACTGCGGCCTCGGCGGCCACGGCGATGGACGGCTACCCGCTCGCCAAGGCGGGCCGCGGCGGCGAAGCGCTTGGCCTCACGACAACGGCGAGCTTCATCGGCACGATGATCGGCACCGCGGCGCTCTTGATCTTTGTCTGGGTGTTGCTGCTCGTTTCCAAGAACATCGCCAGCCCGGAAAAAGCCCTGCTCGCGCTCTTCGGTATTCTCCTCTCTGGCACTCTGATGAGCGAAGATCTCGTCATCAAGGGCTGGATCGCGGGGCTGATCGGGCTGGCGATGGCCATGGTCGGGCTCGACCCGCTTTTGTCAGAGCCGCGCTATACGTTCGGCTGGTCCTACATGCTGTCGGGCTTCCAGGTGGTTCCGGTTCTAATGGGCGCCTTCGCAGTGCCGCAGATCATCGTCGGGCTGCGCAAGGTGAAGGTGGCCGACGTAGCCGCATTGCAGGGGCGGATCTTGCCACAGTTTCGCGCGCTCCGTCGGCACCTGCCGACGATCACCCGCTCGGGTGTGATCGGCACCAGCGTCGGCGCGTTGCCTGGGGTCGGCGAGGACGTGGCTGGCTGGGTGTCCTACGGGGTCGGCAAGACCGTGTCCCATGACGGTGAGAATTTCGGTCGCGGATCGCTCGAAGGACTGCTGTCGTCCGAAACCGCGAACAACGCCTGCATCGCGGGGGCGCTGATCCCCCTTCTGGTGCTCGGCATCCCCGGGTCGCCGCCCGCGGCCGCACTGATGGGCGCGTTTAAGATCAACAACGTGATCCCCGGTCCAACGATCGACCCTGAGATCATCATGCGCATGGTGGCGATCATGGTGCTCGCCTCACTCACCATGTTCATCCTCGGCCTGTTCACCGCACGCATCTTCGTGCGCATCTTGGCCATCCCGCAGACTGTGTTCCTGCCGGTGGTGATGGTGCTGACCGCCATAGGCTCGTTCAGCGTCGGCGGTGGGATCAACGATCTCTACCTCATGCTTGGCGTCGGTTTCGTCGCCTATTTCATGGGGATGATGAAGTATCCGATCGCGCCCTTGGTGATCGGGGTGATCCTCGGTAGCCTCTTCGACGAGACCTTCCGCCGCTCGCTGTTCCTGTCCGACGGCGATCTCGGAGTCTTCGTCTCACGCCCGGGTGCCGCTATCCTGCTCGGCCTCAACGTGGCCCTCATCGCGGCCCAAATCCCAGCGCTCAGGCGCGGCGTGGCCGTCCTCAAACGGAGACTGAGCTGATGTATGCCCTGTTCGTGACCTTTCGCATCCATCCTGGCAAGACGGATGACTTCTTAGCGCTGATGACTGTCAACCGGCGCGCATCGGTCGAGACCGAGCCCGGCTGCCAGCAATTCGACATTTGCCGCGACGGCGACGAGATCTTCCTCTACGAGATCTATGACGACCGCGCGGCCTTTGAGGCGCACATGACCACGGCGCATTTCGACGCCTTTGAAGCGGCCGCTGAGGGGATGGTGGCCGCGAAGGAGGTGCGGTTCTTCGACGGGGTCATCAGATGAGCGACTGGCAAGTCCACGCGGTCAAATACGCCGATCGCAACGCGCGCACCCGCGCCGACAGCTTCATTTTCGATGACAACCACGACGCGCCCCACGCGATGGACTACTTCATGTGGGTCCTGAGGCAGGGCGACCGGGTGATCCTGGTCGACACCGGTTACGACGCCGACGAGGCGGCAGCGCGCGACCGGCCGATCCGGATGGACCCGCGCGAAGCCCTGGCGCCGCTCGGGCTGTTACCCGAGGACATCACCGAGGTGATTATCACGCATCTGCACTACGATCACGCAGGCGGACTCGCGCTGTTTCCGAACGCGCATCTCCACCTGCAGGAAGCCGAGATGGTCTACGCGACCGGCCCCTGCATGTGTCACGACACGCTTCGGATGCCGTTCACCGCGGGCCATGTCTGCGAGGCGGTGAAACGGGTCTATTCCGGCAAGCTCACCTTCCACGACGGCGCGGCAGAGATCGCCGACGGCGTGACGGTGCATTGCATCGGCGGCCATTCACGCGGCCTGCAATGCGTGCGGGTCCGCACCCAGGCCGGCTGGATGGTCCTCGCCTCGGACGCGGCGCACTACTACGAAAACCTGTATCTGCGCAAACCCTTCCCGATCGTCGTCGATCTACAGAACATGCTCGATGGGTTCGAGACGCTGGAGCGCCTCGCGAGCCAACCCGCGCTGATCGTGCCTGGGCACGACCCGCTGGTCCGAAAGGTGTTCACATCTGAACATGCCGACCACGTCTTTCGGCTCGATCCCGGACCCATTCGGGAGATCGAGTTATGAAGCTCGGGATCATCGCCGACGATTTCACCGGCGCTTCTGATGTGGCCCTGGCGGTTGCTGAGGCGGGCATGTCGGTCGCTCAGTTCATCGGGGTGCCGAACGGGCCCGCCGATGCCGCTCTCGATGCTGGCGTCGTCGCGTTGAAGTCGCGCACCGCGCTGGTGGAGGAGGCCGTTGCCGACAGTCTCGCCGCCTGCGACTGGCTCCGAGCCGAGGGCGCCGCACAGATCATGTTCAAGGTCTGCTCGACCTTCGACAGCACCCCTGAAGGCAATATCGGCCCGGTGCTCGAGGCATTGGCCGAACGGCTCGGCGCACAGCATGTCCTGACGACGCCCGCCTATCCGGAGAACGGGCGCAGCGTCTACATGGGCCATCTCTTCGTCGGCGACGTGCCGCTCAACGAATCGGGGATGCAGGACCATCCGCTCACCCCGATGACCGACAGCGATCTGCGCCGGGTACTCGCGGCGCAGACCAGCTGGCCGGTCGCCCACGTGCGGGCGAGCATAGTTGCGCAAAGCGCGGACGCGATCCGGGAAACGCTGCCGGCAAGCCGCGCGATGGTCATCCTCGACGCGATCCACGACGACGACCTGATGAAGATCGGCGCGGCCGCTAGGGGTGAGGCACTGGTCTGCGGCGGCTCGGGGATTGCCCTCGGGCTACCTGCCAATTTCGGCGCCGCGCCCGCCGCGCCCCGCTGGCGGGCGGTATCGGGGCCGGGCGTGGTGCTCTCCGGCTCATGTTCGCGCGCGACCCGCGGGCAAGTAGACCGGTTCCGCGCGACCAACCCGGCACAAGAGGTGACGGCCGAGACGGCCGTCACCGGCACGATGCACGCGGACATTCTGGCTGACTGGGTGCTCAATCAGGACCGTCCGGCGCTCGTCTATTCGTCGGCCGATCCCTCGGTCGTACAAGCGGCGCAAGCGCGATTGGGTCGAGAGACCGCAGCGGCGGCAATCGAAGGGCTTTTCTCCTCGCTTGCATCCCGTCTCGCCGATACTGGCGTGACCCGTTTCGTCGTGGCCGGCGGTGAGACCTCCGGCGCGGTGGTGTCCGGCCTGGACGCGCAGGCGCTCACGATCGGTCCGCGCATCGCCCCGGGCGTGCCCGTCGTCCGCCTCGCAGACAGGCCCATCGCCCTCGCGCTGAAATCGGGCAATTTCGGCGGACCCGATTTCTTTGCCGAAGCGCTCACGATGATGGAGACGGAGCAATGAGTGAGCAGGCCCGGATGCGCGAGGACATCAGCCGGATCGCCAAGTCCATGTTCGACCGCGGGCTCACCTGCGGCGCTTCGGGCAATATCTCGGCGCGGCTTTCGGACGGGACGATTCTGGTCACACCCACCGGTCATTCGATGGGCTTCCTCGATCCGGCAAAGATCAGCCTGATGTCGGCCGACATGCGCCACCTCGAAGGCGACAAGCCGACCAAGGAGGTGTCGCTCCACAGCGCCTTCTACGAAACCCGCACCGGGACCGGGGCGGTGGTACACCTGCACTCGACGCATTCCGTCGCCCTCTCGATGCTGCCCGAGACCGACCCCGACAACGTGCTGCCCCCGCTCACCGCTTATGGCATCATGCGCCTCGGCAAGGTGAAACTCCTGCCGTTCTTCCTGCCAGGCGACAACGCGATGGGGGACGCGGTGCGTGGGCTCGCCGGCAAGCGCTCGGCGGTCCTGCTCGCCAACCACGGGCCGGTCGTTGCGGGCAAGGATCTTTGGGGTGCCGCGGGGGCGATCGAGGAACTTGAGGAGTCGGCGAAACTCACGCTGCTGACGCGGGGGACGCACCCCGTCGGTTTGACCGATGGCCAGATAGCTGAGGTTGTGGCCCGGTTTGAAGTCGATTGGTGACGAGCTGAGGGAGATCCTGATGATCGACCCGTGCCAGCCTGGCGCTGGTGACTTTGCCAGCCTTGACCAGGCGACAGAATGCGATCGTTGGTTGAGGCAAATATGAGTACGAAGATGATTGCGCTTTGCGCAGGTGCGATTTGGCATCAGCGGATGCGATCGACGGAGACTGGTGTGCTCCGAACCAGCCACGACGGGTCAGTATCGAAGGGTCGAAAATCACGATCTCGTCGGGGACCGTTGTCTTGGAGGCGCTTACCCGGCTCGAATTCCTCTACGTGGTCCCGAACGCGGAGCGCGACTCGGACTAGCAAGGCTACATGCGACATTTCGGCGAGGAAGAAGTTGAGGTCTTCCTTGCAATGGCAAAACCAGAGCTTTGACATCGGTGCCAGCCGTGGTCCCATATAGCACGGGGCCCGCCGTGACGGCCACGCCGGGCTAAGGGGTCGGAGCACCGGCGCCGCGCAGGACTCGGCCTCACATCTTGTTGGTGGCCGCTAGAGGCGCGGCACCTTTCCTCATCGCGCGAACTCGCCCCGTCGACGTGAACAACGCAACAATTGGCTAGGTTTTCCGACCGCAAAGTCAGCGACCTTTCGAATTTCAACATGCCGAGTTCGGAACAAGTTCCACTCGCCTATCCAATTGTCACAGCCGACACACTCGCGACCAAACTGGGGCTTGCGGTCGTCGACCGGGTGCTTTTTGTGGCGAACGGAAGGTCCGATGCCGTAACCACGTGACCATCTCCGAGGTCGCGAACTACAGACACCTGCCATACGAATGCGGGAGCCCCATAGCAGCTTCGTCCCGCAACAGAGACCCTCGAGCGCACCAAATTTCGTCAGCGCAGGATCCCGCTCCCACCCGCAACTGCCCCCATTTCGGCATTCGTCTAGTTTCCTGTCGAATGCTGCGCAGTTAACGCGTGGCAACTTTATGGTTTGAGACGAAAAACAGCTTCTATTTCAACTGCTGCGTTCGCCGGTAGACTTCCGCTGCCAACCGCAAATCTCACATGATCGGCGATCTCAGGCCCGAAGACGTCCACCATTAAATCCGAAGCGCCATTCACGACCTTTGGATGGTCCGAAAACTCCGGCACTGCATTCACAAAAGCGCCCAACTTGACCAATTTGGCTATTTTGCCCAGGTCACCGACGGCAGCCTGTGCCCTCGCTAAAATGCCGATTGCACAAAAGCGTGCAGCCTCGATTCCGGCTTCTAGGTCAACATCTTGCCCAAGTTTTCCTCGAACCATCTCGCCGTCGAGATCAATCGATATCTGACCCGAGATATACAGATACCCGTCGTCCACCAAGTATGGGGAAAAATTGCCCAGAGGCTTGGGAGCTGCCGGAAGTGTTATGCCCAAATCAGCCAAACGCTCAATTACGGTGCCCATTGCCCAAACTCCTCTTTGTGTCAGCCGTTACTAACAATGATTTCAAGCAGGCACGACGTCTAAGCCGCCATTGAAGGACCTCCAGCGAAAGCCCGTTCTGTCCGCTCTGCTGACGCGGACCTAAACTGCGCCGAAGGGTGGGTTTGGGTCAGATATACTTGATGTTTGAGCCGAAATTGGCCGGCATGCCTCGCTGACAAGGATCTGAAAATGTGCTGCCTCAAGCCCAAAACTTCCGGGTCTCTAAAGCATCGCAAGTGTCTGGCTCTGGAAACAGGTTATTCTTGGACGTCGCATTAGCTCAGCTGGACGCTCAAAAAAAAAAGGGCGGCACCGAGTATCGAGCACCGCCCCCCAAAAAGATCTTTGTGCGAAGGTAGATTAGGGCCTATCTCAGGCTGCCTCAAATAAGGCAATGTCCATGTCCGCAGCCGAGGACCGAAGGTCCTTAAGCGCTTGGTAGTCCGCCGAATGATACCACGTTTGCGCAGCTTTGATGCTGGAAAAGCGGACAAGTGCAACGCCTTGAACGGGCCAATGGCCAGCCAGGTTTTCGGCAAGTTGACCTTCCATGATGAATTCTGCGCCATGAGCATCAAGCGTCGGACCGGCCGCTGCCGCGTAGGCCTCCATCTTCTTGGCATCCTTCACCGTGAAATTGGCGATAAGGTAAGCTGGCATGGTAGTTCTCCTCGTTGAGATAGGTTTCAGGAACGAGGCGAATGTTGCATCAGCGTAAGCGCATGGCTTGACCCACATTGCCAAACTCTTGACACCCGTCGCCAAAAAAAGCCCGGTCGTAGCGGCCTTCCGGAAGACCGCCGCTGGTAGAAGCTGCCGTTGAGGTCTTAGCCTTTTTGTAGGCCCCGACCCTAACCTTCCGCACCGACAGAACGGCGCTCTCAAATCCCGTCACCAAAGGCCCCGAAGGCGCGCCGCAAACCGACCGGGGCGTCTGGCGCTCGGCGGAACGTGCTCCTATGCTCGTCGCCGATGTATCGCGCCCTCTCCCCAATTTCCCACACACCATGACCCCTGACCGTCAATCCGCGTTTGAGATTGCCAATCCCAGCGGGAGCACCCCGATCCTGCTCCTCTGCGATCACGCGACCAACCTCGTGCCTCCGGATGTCGCGGACGGTGATCTGGGCCTCCCGGCGGAGGATATGAAACGCCACATCGCCTTTGATCTCGGCGCGAAGGGCGTGACGCTCGAACTGGCGCGCCAGCTCGACGCACCGGCGCTCCTCACGCGCTACTCGCGGCTGGTGATCGATCCCAATCGCGGCGAAGACGACCCGACGCTGGTGATGCGGCTCTATGATGGCACGATCATCCCGGGCAACCGTCATATCGGCCCCGAGGAGAAGGCGCGGCGGCTCGCGGCCTTTCACCGGCCCTACCACCAGGCCATCGACAGAGAAATCGACAGGATGCAGGCAGCGGGCAGGACGCCCACGCTGATCGCGATCCACTCCTTCACGCCCAAGCTGATCGGGCGAACGCCGCGGCCCTGGCATCTGGGCATTCTCTGGCACCACGACGGACGCATTGCCGTGCCCCTCATGGAGCGTCTCCGCGCCGAGCCCGATCTCTGCATCGGCGACAACGAGCCCTATACCGGCCAGCTGGAAGGCGACACGATGAGCCGCCACGGGACCGGGCGCGGCCTGCCCCATGTGCTGATCGAGTTGCGGCATGATCTGATCGCGACACCGGAGGCGGAGCGCTTGTGGGCCGCGCGCCTCGCGCCCATCTTATCGGAAATCATTACCACGGCTCAGAAAGGAGAGGGTCATGAGTGAACCCACCGATATCGAACTAGAAGCCGCCGCCTTTCGCGCGCTCCGCGATCACCTGCGCGCCCGGACCGATGTGCAAAACATCGACCTCATGAACCTCGCGGGGTTTTGCCGCAACTGCCTTTCGGGGTGGTATGCGGACGCCGCCGCGGCGCGCGGTCTTGAGTTGAGCACGGCCGAAGCCCGGGAGCGCGTCTACGGCATGCCCTATCCGGAATGGAAAGAAAAGTATCAGACGGAGGCAAGTCCCGACGCGGCGAAAGCCTTCGCGGAGAAACACTGACCAGCCCCGCATGGGCCTGACCCCGCCGGGCCATTGCGGCCCGCTTGAGAGGCGCGCCCCACAATAGAAATCGGCGGCCCCGAGAAATCAGGGCCGCCGGTTAAGAGCTCTCGCCGGAGACGAGACGGAGATGCGCCCCGCGAGGCCGTGCAGGACCTTCTTGGCGCGTAGCTGTTACGCAGCTTTGACCTCTGCCTCGAAATGGCCGCACCAATCTTCAGCGCTCACCATCGGCCAGGCGCCGCGCGTTCCGGAGGCGGCCTGCAGAGACGGTGGGTTGAAGCGGCAAATGCCGGTGGTGGCGCCTGAGGTGTTGGACGCATCTGCGCGGAGTTCGAAAAACGCGCACGCGCTGCAAGAATTTCTAAGGGTCATATCTAAGCTCCTTTTTTGGCTGCCTATTGGGTGGCTGCTCTCCTTGGGGATGAAGCGTATATAGGAAGCCATAGAGCCCGTTCAAGGTATTTATTGTTTTTTTTCAAATACTTGATGGAAGTTGTCGGTCTTTCAGACGAGTGTTTCAGTCGGGTTTTCCGCATGTCAACCAGAGGCAAAGAAGATCAAGAGCTTGGTGGAACTTCGGCTCGGACGCACGAGGCCAAGGCCGGTTTGGAGTCAGGCGCGCGCCCGTGCAATTGGCCATCTGGAAGCGCCCCGCGGGTTTTCCGTATCGACCTCGCCGCATGCCTTCTATAGGAACACCTCTCCCATCGCGGCGGATCGGTCACCGTCCGCAACACGGAGAAGAGAGAGGGCAGCGGGCAGGCACGCGCCGAGGAAAAGACGCAAGCCACCGCCATCTGCAAGGAAGGAACACACGGATGGAACATCCAACCGATCCTTTGGGAAGAAGCGTCTCGGAGGCGATGACCACATCGCTGATCCGGCTCTCTCTGATCGCCCTTCTTGTTATCGTCTGCTCCTGGGCCTTCTCACCCTTCTTGCCCATCATGCTCTGGGCCTTGGTCCTGGCGGTATCGCTCTATCCGCTGCAACGCCTGCTCGAGAGCAAGCTGGGCGGCGCCTCTGGGCGCGCGGCAACGCTGATCGTCGTTTCCGGGTTGCTGCTGATCGGCATTCCCACCGCGATGATGGGCAGTTCCTTCGCCGGACAGATCTTCAGCAGCTTCGAGGCCTTCTCAGCAGGCACGGTCATCGTGCCGGAGCCCGCGCCGGACGTGGCGGATTGGCCAATCATCGGAGAGCGGCTCTCTGCGGCCTGGTCTGCGGCGGCGACGGACCTTCCGGCCTTTCTGGAAACCCTGCAGCCGCAACTCGCCAACTTCGCCAATTGGATCCTCGGCGTGGCAGGCAGCACGGCGGGGATCGTTTTGGAACTCGTCGGCGCGCTGATCATTGCGGGAATCATGCTGGCCTGGGCCGAAGCGGGCAGCCGGGCGATCCGCAAGATTTTTGTTCGCCTGTCAGGCGCTGCGCGCGGACCGCAATTGCTGCTCCTCGCCACGCGGATCATCCGCCAGGTCGCGACGGGGATCATCGGGGTCGCCTTCGTGACCGCCATGCTGCTCGGCATTGTGTTCTTTGTGGCGGGCGTGCCCTGGGCGGGCGTTTTGTCCCTGATCGCGCTGTTTCTCGGCATCATGCAGATCCCAGTTTCTCTGGTCGCACTTGTCGGGATTGCCTATCTCTGGATGAGCAATGACGGTGCGGTGCTCTACAATACGATCTTCACCGTCCTGATGATCGCCGCGAGCCTGTCGGACAATGTGATGAAGCCCCTCGTTCTCGGGCGCGGTCTGGATGTGCCGATGCCAGTGGTGTTGATCGGCGCCTTGGGCGGCATGGTCTCCGGCGGAATTCTCGGTATGTTCATTGGCGCCACCTTCCTCGCAGCCGGGTATCAGGTGTTCATGGAATGGGTGGACAGCGCGGAGGAGGCCGCCCCCGCCGACGCAACCGATGCGGAGAGGCCGAAGCCAGCCTCGCCTGCCGCCTGAACCGAATATGCAATCGGACCGGTGTCAGCATTGGCGGATGGGAAAACCCCGCTCCTATATCCATCGTGAAGCGCGCATTCGAGCATTTCACCCGCTTCGGGCAATCCCCGAGGCAATGAATGCGGCACGGGCGTCCCTTTCGTCGAATTTCGCCGCGCTCTGTGGGCAGTTTGTCCAGACAGGCATCTTGCCTTGAGCGCGCCGATGGGGTGCCAGATCATCGGCCGGTGGCGGATCGTCGCGGCTGACCTCTGGGAACGAGACCACCTCGACCTCTGCGGACCAGCCATGCTGGACATTGGCGCTGACGGGTGCGGAGAGATCGCGTTCGGCGCGCTCCGAGCGGACCTAGACCTCGCCTATGGGCGCTCCGATGTCTCCTTCGACTGGCAGGGCTTCGACGAAATGGATGAAGTCCGAGGATCGGGGGCTGCAGAACTCCTCGAAGACGGGTCGTTGGAAATCGAATTCGACAACGATTGTGGCGACGACGCAATAATCAAAGCCATCCGCGACACGTCTTCAACACCCAGCTAGCGCCCAAAACGATCTGGATCGCCCACAATCCGCGCTGTGACCCCAGCCATCCGTTAACCATGATGTGAGCCGACAGCAGGAGTCGATTGCGAGAATCAGAAAGAACATTTAGTGAACATCTATGGTGAGTCGAAAGCCTGCCCTGCTGGAAGAGGCCGCCGCGGCGCCGGGCGGAGCCGGGGCGCTGGCGGCGGAAATCCTGCGCCGGGTGGACCGGCCCGGGCCGCTTCTATGGGTGCAGGATTATGCCTCAAGGCGCGAAACCGGGCGCCCCTGCTGGACCGGCATCCGGCAGATAACCGGCCGCCGGGTCCTCTATGTGGCGGTGAGCCGGGCGGTGGATGTGCTGCGGGTCATGGAGGAAGGCGCGTCATGCCAGGAATTGGCGGCGGTGATCGGAGAAATACACGGCGCCCCGAAGGCACTCGATTTCGTGGCAACCAAGCGGTTGAAGCTGCGCGCGGAGGCTGCGGGGGTTCCCGTGCGGATCCTGCGTTCGGAGAATACCGGGCTGAGCGCCGCGCGCAGCCGGTGGCATGTCAGCGCCCTGCCCTCGGCCGTTCATCCCCACGATCCAGCCGCCCCAGGTGCGCCGCATTGGCGGCTGGAGGTCTTGCGCTCTGCCACGGGCAAGCCGGGCAGTTGGGTCGCGGGCCATGACGGCATCGTCCATCGCGACCCGAAAACAGCCGGGGCGGCGGATCACCTGCCTCTGGTTCCCCGCCCTCGCGATGGAGCGCTGGCGCAGGGAGGCCGCGCGAAAGGGGCAGAAGCCGCCCGATGAGACACCGCTCGCCCTGGCGCGGGAGGGCCCTCACGGGCCGGTGGTGCATGCGCTCAACCCCGCCGCCCACCTCCTGGGTCTCAGATCGGATGCGCGGGTGGTGGATATGCGCGCGCTCTGCCCCGATCTCGTGGTGCGCGATGCCGATCTCTGCGGGGATGCTGAGGCTTTGGCGCGGCTCTCGAACTGGGCCCGCCGCTGGGCGCCCTGGTCGGCGGCGGAAGGCGCCGATGGCATCGCGCTGGACACGACGGGATCGGACCATCTCTGGGGCGGAGAGGCGGCAATGCTCGCGGATATGGAGGCCCGATTGGGCGCGGCGGAGCTGAGCCTGAAACCGGCCATTGCGCCGACCCGGGGCGCGGCTTGGGCGCTGGCGCGCTATGGCGCTCCGGGGGCGCGGATCTGTCCCGATAATGGCCCCGATGGTGGCCCAGGTGATGGGATTAAAGCCGCGCTCGCGCCCTTGCCGGTCGAGGCGCTGCGGATCCGGCCAGAGACGGCCCTTTTGTTGCGGCGTCTGGGGCTGAAGACGATCGGGCGGCTCCTCGACATCCCGCGCGCCGCCCTCGCGCGCCGCTTCGGCCAGGATGGCTCGGATCTGCCGCTGCGGCTGGACCAGGCCCTTGGGCATGTGCATGAGCCGCTCGATGCGCCCGAAGATCCCGCGATCCGCCTCGCCCGGATCAATCTGCCCGAGACGGTCCAAGACCCGCTGCCCCACCTCCCCGAGCTTGCCCGCCATCTGTGCGAGCGTCTCCGCGAAGACGGGCTGGGGCTGCGCCGGATGCGGCTGAGGCTCTACCGGGTCGATGGCGACGTCCGTTCGGTCACCATCGCCTGCGCCCGCGCCAGCCGCGATGCCGCCCATCTCCTGCGGCTCTTCGATGGCCGTCTTGAAGGTCTCGACCCGGGATGCGGCTTCGATCTCCTCACCCTGGAGGCGCTGGCGGCGGAACCGCTGGAGGCGCTGCAAAGCCATCTCTACGAGGGGCGCGCGCGCACCCTGCCGCTGCCCGATCTGGTCGACCGGCTCGTGGCCCGCTTCGGTGAAACCGCGATTTCCTGGCCCGATCTGCGCGAAAGCCATCTCCCGGAACGGGCGGAAACCGCCGCCCATGCCTTCACCCCCGCGATGATCGCTTCGGCGCCAAGCGTCCAAGCCGCCCCCACCACGGCCCTCAAGCGGAGCGATAAGCCCAACCATCCGCCAGGCACCCGCCCCGGCGCCCCGCTCAGCGAGCGCCCGCTGCGGCTGATCGACCCGCCGGAGGAAATCGCGGTGATCTATGCCCTGCCCGAGGGCCCGCCGCTGCAATTCACCTGGCGCCGCAGGCCCTTCCGCATCGCCCGCCAGCAGGGGCCCGAGCGGATCGCGCCGGAATGGTGGCGCGAACAGCCCCAAGCCCGGCTGCGGGACTATTTCAAGATCGAGACGGCGGAGGGCCCGCGCTTCTGGATCTACCGCGAGGGCCTCCACCACGACGGGCGCGGCCCGGCCCCCCGATGGTTTTTGCACGGCATCTTCCCCTGAAGCCCGAAAGCCCAATGCAAGAACCCCGATACCGAACCCTGCACTGACACCTAAGCCGCCACACCCTAACCCTAACCCCGGCCCCGACGATGCCCGAACAGCCCCCCGATCTCCGGCCCACGCCCCCCGACCCGGCGCGCCACCCGCCCAATCCCCCGGCTCCCTTCGTGGAGCTGGGCGTGGCGAGCTGCTTTTCCTTCCTGCGCGGGGCCTCACAAGCGGGCGAGCTTGCCGTCGCGGCCCACAGCCTGGGCTACGACCGCATCGGCATCGCCGATCTCAACACGCTGGCGGGCGTGGTGCGCATGCATATCGCGGCCAAAGCCGCCGGGCTCACACCCATCATCGGCTGTCGGCTGCGGCTGACCTGCGGAGGCGAACTGCTCGCCTACCCGGAAGACCGCGACGCCTATGGCCGGCTGTCCACAGCGCTCTCCCGCGCCAAGATGCACGACACAAACGGCAACTGGCAGATCAAGGGCGAGACCGACCTGACCCTCGCCCTGCTCGCCGCCCATGCCGAAGGCCTGCGCCTCATCGCGCTCCCTGGCGCGGAGGAAAGCCTCGCGCGCTTTGCCACCCGGCTCCCCCGCCTGCAGGACCGCCTGCCGGGCCTGACCCATATCGCGGCGCGCTGCCTCTACCGCGGCGATGATCGCGCCCGGATCGGCGAGCTGGCCGAAATCGCCCGACGCCACGGCCTCGCGCTCCTTGCCACCAACGACGTGCTCTACCACGCCCCCGAGAAACGCCCGCTCCAGGACGTGATGACCTGCATCCGCGAAAAAACCACCATCGCGGAAGCAGGCTTCCGGCTCGAAGCCAATGCCGAGCGCCACCTCAAAAGCCCCCAGGAAATGGCCAAGCTCTTCGCCGACCGGCCCGAAGCGCTGCGGGCGAGCCTCGAAATCGTGCAGGCCTGCACCTTCTCCCTGGAGGATCTGCGCTACGAATATCCCCGCGAAACTGTGCCAGCGGGCAAAACGCCGCAAACCTATCTGGAGGATCTCACCTCGGCCGGCGCAGCCCGGCGCTATCCCGATGGGGTCCCGGCCAGGGTGCGCGCCACCCTCGAGAGAGAGCTGGCGCTAATCGCGAAGATGGACATCGCGCGCTACTTCCTCACCGTCGAATCGATCGTGCGCTTCGCCCGCGAAGGCGCCAACCCGCCAATCCTGGCCCAAGGGCGCGGCTCGGCCGCCAATTCCGCCGTCTGCTTCTGCCTCGGCATCACCGCCGTCGACCCCGATCAGCACGATGTGCTGTTCGAACGCTTCGTCTCGGAGGAACGCGACGAGCCGCCCGATATAGACGTCGATTTCGAGCATGAGCGCCGCGAAGAGGTGATCCAACACATCTATGCGCTCTATGGCCGCGACCGGGCCGGGCTCTGCGCCACGGTAATCCATTACCGCCCGCGCTCGGCGGTGCGCGAGGTGGGCAAGGTGATGGGCCTCTCCGAGGACGTCACCTCCGCGCTGGCCGGAACGGTCTGGGGAAGCTGGGGCAAGGGCGTCGAGGAAGTCTATGTCGCGCAGGCGGGGCTCGACCCGTCGGACCCGCATCTGCGCCGGGCACTGAAGCTTGCGGGAGAACTCACCGGCCTGCCGCGCCACCTCTCCCAGCATGTGGGCGGCTTCATCCTCACCGACCGGCCGCTGATCGAAACCGTCCCGGTAGGCAACGGCGCCATGGCCGACCGCAGCTTCATCGAATGGGACAAGGACGACATCGACGCTTTGGGGATCTTCAAGATGGATGTGCTGGCGCTCGGCATGCTCAGTTGCATCTCGAAATGCCTCAACCTCATCTCGGCCCATCACGGGCGCGCCTACGATATGGCGACGATCCCGAAGGAGGACCCGGCCGTCTACGACATGCTCTGCAACGCCGATTCCATCGGCGTCTTCCAGGTGGAAAGCCGAGCGCAGATGGCCATGCTCCCCAAGCTGCGGCCCCGGGAATTCTACGACCTGGTGATCGAGGTGGCGATTGTCCGCCCCGGCCCGATCCAAGGCGACATGGTCCACCCCTATCTCCGCCGCCGCGCGGGGCTCGAGGCGGAGGAATACCCCTGCCCGGGCCCGGAACACCCCCAGGACGAGCTGCGCCAGATCCTCGGCCGCACCAAGGGCGTGCCGATCTTTCAGGAACAGGCGATGAAGATCGCCATCGAGGCCGCGCGCTTCTCGCCCGCCGAGGCCAACGAATTGCGCAAGGCGATGGCAACCTTCCGGTCGCGCGGCACCATCGGCAAGCTGCAGGAAAAAATGGTCGGGCGAATGGTCACCCGCGGCTATGATCCCGCCTTCGCACAGCGCTGCTTCGATCAGATCAAGGGCTTCGGGGAATACGGCTTTCCCGAAAGCCATGCCGCGAGCTTTGCCAAGCTCGTCTACATCTCGTCCTGGATCAAATGCCACTATCCCGAGGTCTTTGCCTGCGGCCTGCTGAACGCGCAGCCCTTGGGCTTCTATGCCCCGGCGCAGATCGTCGGCGATGCCCGCGCCCATGGCGTCGAGGTGCGGGAGGCGGATGTGAACCATTCCGATTGGGACAACACGTTGGAGCCCGCGGCACCCGGACGCTTCGCGCTGCGGCTGGGGCTGCGGCAGATCGACGGTCTGGCCCGAGAGACCGCCGAGCGCATCCTGGCCGCCCGCACGGACCGCTACACCGATCTCGCCGATTTGCAGCGGCGCGCGCATCTCACGACCGCGCGTCTCGAAAAGCTCGCCGCCGCCGACGCGCTGCGCTCGCTCGGACTGGATCGCCGCCAAGCGCTTTGGGAAACCAAGGGGCTCACCGATGCCCCGGACCTGCCACTCTTTGCGGCGGCATCCGCCGGGACGGCAGGTGAGGAGGAGGCCGTGCCTTTGCCCGGCATGCCGCTCTGCGAACAGGTCGTGGCCGATTATCAGACCCTGAGATTGTCGCTCAAGGCGCATCCGATGCGGTTTTTCCGCGAGAGCCTGCGGGCGCAGGGATTTGTCACCGCGCGGGAGGTGTCGCAAAGCCCGCATGGGCGGCGGGCGCGGATGGCAGGCCTCGTCTTGATCCGTCAACGGCCCGGCAGCGCCAAGGGGGTTTGCTTCATCACGCTCGAAGACGAAACCGGCGTGACCAATGCCGTGGTCTGGCCCAACCGGTTCACACGCTTCCGCGCCGAAATCATGGGCGCGCGGCTCATGGCGGTGACCGGCAAGGTCCAGACCGACGGAAAGGTGGTGCATCTCGTCGTCGACCGCATCGAGGACCGCACCGACGCCATCGGCCGAATGTCGCAGTCCCAGGGCGTGCCCGATCCAAGCATCGCGCAGGGCGAGCGCAGTTCCGGCGCAATGCATCCGCGCAATGTGCGCGTGATCCCGAAGTCGCGAGACTTCCACTGAGACCGCGCCGCCGTCGCGCCAAAAGCCGCATTGCTATCAAAACCCGAGATTCTCACCTGCATAGAGTGGTTATACAAAACCAACTTGCAGAAATGGCGGAGGCAGGTTTTCTAGCACAATGGTCAAACTTGTCCTTCTTCATAAAGCGGATTCCAAATATGACGATGAACCGGATGTCGTTTACGATTTCCCAAGAAGCTATCTTACAGCAGTTACGAGTGCAGTTGGTTATTGGGTTGTCTACTACGAGCCGGTAAAAGCAGGATCGCGCGGTTACTTTTCTGTAGCTAAAATCTCTGAGGTTATAAATAAAACAGGCTTTGAGGATCTTTACCTTGCCCTGATCGAACCGAATAGTTTCATCCTCTTTGTAAAAGAGGTACCAAGGTTATTGAATGGGCGCCCGCTTGAGGCTTCACTAACTGGCTTAGACGGAAAGCCAAAGCGCGGCGGTATTGTACAACGAGCTGTACGCACTCTTTCAGAGAACGAGTTTGCAACTATGGTCCATTTCGGACTTCCGCAAAATATTCAACAGCTTGAGGTGTCAAAATCCGAGGCACAAAACCTGGGACTTATGGAAGATGTAAAGACTTTCGACCGACCGGTAATCGAGCGCCTTACCCATCGGCCCTACCGAGATGCCGCTTTTCGTCGCAAGGTCCTCGAAGCCTACGACTATCGTTGCGCAATCTCGGGCCTTTGCCTCCGCAACGGAAACGGAAGGCCCGAAGTTCAGGCTGCACACATAAGACCAGTGGAACACAAAGGAAGCGATGCTGTACGAAACGGACTGGCGCTCTCTGCAACTGTACACTGGATGTTTGATCGAGGACTTATCTCCGTCGCGGAGGACCTCGAAACGATTCTGGTATCTCGGAACAAGGTGCCCAGCGATGTCGCCGCTAGGCTCATATCGCCAACCGGAAAGCTGATCCCTCCGGAGCGCGCCCGCGACGAGCCCCATCCGGCAAATCTAACTTGGCACAGGGAAAATGTTGTTGGTGGCGCGACTTCCGACGATTTCGGTGTTCGGTGATAGGACGCAAAGCGAACAATTCACTTATCTTCGGATCATCGGCCGAATGTCGCAGCCCCAGGGCGCGCCCGATCCACGCTTCGCGCAAGGCGAGCGCAGTTCCGGCGCGATGCATCCGCGAAATGTGCGCGTGATCCCGAAGTCGCGAGACTTCAACTAAGACCGCGCCGCTGTCGCGCCAAGCCGTGCGCCAACGCCCCTCCATAGACCGCACCCGGGCAAAGGCGCTTCAACAGCCGTTTACCACAATGCTCTAAGATCGCGCGCAATCCCCGGAGGCGATCCGCGCCCAAATCGGTCGCGCCGCTTCCCATCCCCACGAGAGATACACCGGCGCGCGGTCCCGCTCGGGCAGCAATGGCTTCCAGCCAGGCCAGTCTCGTCAGAACCGCCGCCTTGACGATGGAAAGACACTGATCATGGCCGAAAGAAAACGCAGCAAATCCGAGGAACGCACCTATTCCGAACTGCTTGGCGAGTTGCACCAGCTCAGCACATGGAACAGCCAAGAGAAGCTGAAGCGCGAGCATATCCCAAGCGCTTGGCACACGCTCGATCGCGAAGCTCCCTGCAAGCCGCGCAAGACCAAGCTTACAATCAGTCTCGACGAAGATATGGTGCGCTGGTTTCGCAGCCTCGGCACCGGATACCAGCCGAGGATGAACGCGGTGCTGCGCCTCTACATGTTGGCTGTGTTGTCCAAGGAAATCGAGCGGGAAAGCGACCGGGATTGGAAAGGCGACCCGCTCTAAGGCGCTCGGATCGGAAGTGCCGCAACGGCGCGAAACCGCCGAATCTGACACTACCAGAACACTACCGGTTCCATACCGATTCCATACTCGATTTACGGCGCCTCTAATCGGTATCCCAACCTGTTGAGCAGACCGGCCACGCTTGGTAAATGACCCTTCAAGGGAGGCCAGCAGGTGTGGAGGATATGGCACAATTGAGCAGCTCAGAACAGGACCGGGCGAAGTCCAAGTCCCTGTTGCCACTCAGGAGATTGATCCCCTTCCTCAAGCCCTACCGGCTGATGTTGACCGCCGCCGTGGCGGCGCTGGTGGTCACCGCCGGACTGTCGCTGACCCTGCCCATTGCGGTCCGCCGGGTTATCGACGAATTCTTCGCCGAAAGCGTCGCTCTCGTTGACCTTTACTTCGGCGCAGCCCTCGGGATTGCCGCGCTCCTCGCGCTCGGCACCTCTCTGCGCTACTATCTGGTCACCCGCCTGGGCGAACGCGTCGTGACGGATATCCGGCGTGCGATCTACGACCGGGTGATCTCCATGAGCCCGGAATTCTACGAAAAAATCCGCACTGGTGAGGTCCTTTCCCGTCTTACAACCGACACCACGCTTGTGCTCTCCGTCATTGGATCGTCGGTCTCCGTGGCGCTGCGCAATATCCTGACGCTCTTCGGCGGGCTCATCCTTCTGTTCATCACCAGCCCGAAACTGGCGGGATTGGTCCTTGTGGTGGTCCCGATCGTCATCGTGCCGATCCTGACGCTTGGGCGGCGCCTGCGCAGGCTGTCGCGCCTCAATCAGGACCGGATCGCAGAATCGAGCGCACAAGCCTCGGAAACACTCCTCGCCGCGCAAACCGTCCAAGCCTACACCCATGAAGGCGCAAGCCGAGCGGAATTCGGCGGATTGTCCGAAAACGCATTCCAAGCAGCGCGGATGAGGATCGAGACCCGCGCGCTCATGACAGGCTTTGTGATTTTCCTGGTCTTCGCCGCCGTTGTCGGCGTTCTGTGGATTGGGGCGCGGGATGTGCGCGCGGGCTCCATGAGCCCTGGGGAACTGGTCCAATTCGTCATCTACGCGATCCTGACGGCAGGCGCCGCAGGCTCTCTTTCCGACATTTGGGGCGAACTCCAGCGCGCGGCCGGAGCGACCGAACGAATGATGGAACTGATTGCCTCGAAAGACACTCTCCCGGTGGCCGCATCTCCCTTGCCACTGCGAGCGCCGGTCCGTGGCCGCATCGACTTCCAGGATGTGACGTTTCACTACCCGGCGCGGCCGGACATCCCGGTCCTTACCGGGCTCAATCTCTCAATCGAACCGGGAGAAACCATCGCGCTGGTGGGGCCATCAGGCGCGGGGAAAACCACTGTTTTCCAGCTGCTTCAACGTTTTTTCGACCCCTGTTCGGGGCGCCTTTTGTTTGAAGGCGAGGACCTGAAGGATCTCGACCGCACAGAACTGAGGCGGCAATTCGCCCTGGTCCCGCAAGAACCTGTCATCTTCGCAGCGTCGACCCGGGAGAACATCCGCTTTGGACGGCCAGAGGCCAGCGATGAGGAGGTGATCGCCGCGGCTCGGGCGGCGGATGCACATTCGTTTATTTCCTCGCTCCCAGAAGGCTACGATACCTATGTCGGAGAACGGGGCGTCTTGCTTTCGGGCGGCCAGAAGCAGCGGATCGCCATTGCCCGCGCCATCCTCCGCGATGCGCCCGTCCTGCTTTTGGATGAAGCGACAAGCGCGCTCGATGCGGAAAGCGAGCGCGCCGTGCAGCACGCGGTCGACACCCTTTCAAAGGATCGCACCACCCTTATCATCGCCCACCGTCTTGCCACGGTGAAAAGCGCTGACCGCATCATGGTCTTGCAGGATGGCGAGGTTGTCGCGGAAGGCACGCATGGCGCACTGGTCGCCGAAGGCGGCCTCTATGCGCGTCTCGCCCGGCTGCAATTCACCGACGGTGCCGCCTGACGCACCCGTCTTACACCAGCGTGCGCGCCCAGCCTCTGGGCACGGATACTGAAAAGCCAACCCGGCTCGCTTGCCGCTAGCTTTGGTCCGACCGACTTCGCTATATCAAACCCATGGAGCGAAGTGACATATCCCGTTTGGGCGATGGCCTGGAGACGAAACGCAAGACGGCCCTACAGGGGTCGTTGCAAAACGCGTTCTACGCGATGGGTTTGGCGCTCATGGGTGGTTGGCTTCTCTATATTGGCCGCGGCATCATCGTGCCCTTCGTGCTGGCCGCCATCGTCGCCTATGTCATCGTGGGCCTTGCGCATTTCCTGAGCCGGGTGCCCTGGATCGGGGCGCATGTCCCAAGTTGGCTGCGCAATCTCGCCTCAATGCTAGCCATCGGCCTCGTGATCGCCTCGCTGGTCTCGCTGATCGTGACCAATGCAAACGCGGTTGCCGCAGTGATCCCGCGCTACCAGGACCAACTACTCAGCCTCATCCAAACGATAGCCATCCTCTTCGGCGTTCAAGAAGAACAAACCTGGACGACGCTGCGCGATCAGATCCTGGCGCAGATAGAGTTTCGCCCGCTGATCCAAACCGCTCTTTCCTCCATGACGCAGGTGCTGGCCGTCACAGCAGTGGTCTTTATCTACTGTGGCTTCCTTCTTGCCGAACGCGCCACCTTCGGCGCAAAACTCGACCGTGTGTCGCGAGACCCAGAAACAACCGCCGATATCAATGCGATCCTCTCTGAAGTGAACGAACGGATCGGCACGTATCTCGCGCTGAAGACGTTCGTGAACATCGTGCTCGGTCTGATCAGTTGGATCATGATGTCGCTTGTTGGCGTCGAGTTTGCCGCGTTTTGGGCGGTGCTCATCGGCCTTCTCAACTACATCCCGTATCTCGGCTCGTTTGTCGGCGTCTTTTTCCCAGTCGTGCTTTCCGCGATGCAGTTCGGAGACATTGGGGCGGTTCTCCTCGTCTTGATCGTTCTGTCTGCAGCGCAGATCTTTGTGGGCAGCATTCTCGAACCCTACGTGATGGGTAATTCGCTCAATCTCAGCCCAACGGTGATCCTGCTGGGTCTGGCGATCTGGTCTGCGCTGTGGGGCGTCGCGGGCGCAATATTGAGCGTTCCGATCATGGCTAGCCTTGTGATCGTTCTCGCGAGCTTTGAAGGCACGCGCCCCATGGCGGTGATGCTGTCAAGAAACGGTCAGGTCGGCGGAGATGCGATCCATCGCAGCGAAGGCTATCAGAGGAATGTGGCGGCCACCCGATCGCAGCCGAGCGAGCACCGCACTGCCGACGCAGGCTGACCTAAACCCCCTCTGTGATACCGCCAACCCCCTCTGTGATACCGCCGCGTTCGATTGCCCGCTACGGATTTCTCTCGGGCAACAGCAAACCTAACGATTGTCGATGCTGGGATGTGCGCCGTAACTTGCGCTTTGCTCGCGGCGGCGGATCTCCGATTGCAGCATGATCAAGGCATCGTCGAGTTCTTCGGCCAGCCCGGAATATGCATTCATTGCGGCATAGACCCTGAGCTCAGTCAGGATCTCGAACATCTGCTCATTATCCTCAGGAAGATACATTACACGTCCCCGGTTATCTGGCGCCTTCCGCGGAAAGCCCAGACCGTCTTTTTACGCCGATCGCCTCCTAAGCAACAGTTTAATCGCCCAATCGGGACAGATTGGCCATCAAAAATATGACTTAGTTAAAGTATTCACCAAATATCGGCCCATTTACCACCAAAACCTGATGCGCAGGCCAGATAAGCAACGACAGTGGGACTTACCCGGAGCCAGGGCGAATCGCATCCGATCCTATCATCCGTCCGCTCTTCAACATGGTAGATGCGCGACTTATAGACCGGAGAAAGCCTGATCGCTCGATTTACGAGGGCACAATAACCCTCTCTCAACGGCGCGGCGACTTCTGAAGCTCAGCAGAGGCAAACGACAACATCATGAATGCCCACGCAGACCGTTTCCTGCTTGTCGGATCGAATTCCGTTCAGAGATCTTTGGCATTAGGCTTTGTGTATGACGTAACGCCAGTCCGAAGATGATGAGCCACAACGAAGGAGATAGAGAAACACTTGACGAACGTAAGCGAAAGCGACTGTCATCCAACCGTTTTGGCGGATCTCGCCGATCTGCGAAGTGACAAGATCGACCGGCGGACATTCCTTGTGCGCGCGACGGCACTTGGCCTCTCAGCTGCGAGCGCCTGCGCACTTGCGGGGGTGAGCACGCAGGCCGCCAAAGCTGATGAAAACCTCCCAAAGCCAGGCGGCACATTACGGATCTCCATGCCCGTCATGCCGATTGTCGATCCGCGATTGTTCGACTGGCCCGAGATGGGCAACCTAGCGCGCACGTTTCTTGAGCCCCTCGTCCGCTTCACCCGGCAGTTTACGCTCGAGCCCCATCTCTTGGACCGCTGGGAAGTCGATCCGACCGCCACCCAATACACCCTCCATCTCCGCCCAGGCGCGACCTGGTCAAACGGAGATCCGTTCGTTGCGGAGGATGTCATCTTCAATCTCGGTCGATGGTGTGAGGCCCACATCCCCGGAAACTCCATGGCCCAGCGGATGCAGAGCCTGGTCGAACAAGTCTCCGTCGCGGATGACGGCGCACCAGTCTTTGGGCCTCGGCCCGGCGCTCTCGAACGTCTTGACGATCACACTGTCCGGGTCACCCTGAACAAACCGGATGTGACCTTCATCCCCAACCTGTCGGATTACCCGGCCTTGATCGTGCATCGCGACTTCGATACAACCGGTGGTAACCTCCTTTCGCAACCTCTTGGGACTGGCCCTTGGGTTTTAGAGCAGATGGAGCCGGGCCAGTTTTTTCGAGCTGTACGGAGGCCAGATGCTGGAGGCTGGTGGGGAGACACCGTCAGCGGACCGGTCTACCTAGACGCCGTTGAATACCATGACCTCGGGACGAACCCGCGCGATGAGCTTCAGGCTTTCACCGGAGGCCGCATCGATGCCAACTTCGAGACCCCAGCGGGCTTTGCCCAGGCCTTCGCCGAAGCGGGCCTCCAGAGATCGGACGTGCTCTCGGGGGCCACGATTTGCGTTCGCATGAACACGCGTCAGCCGCCGTTTGACGATGTAAGGGTCCGTCGGGCGCTACAAAGCGCGGTCGACAATGAGACGATCCTCGACTTGGGCTATGACGGGATGGGCCTTCGGGCGGAGAACCACCATGTCGGTCCGATGAACCCGGATTATGCCCCGTTGCCACCTCAAATAGCTGATCCCTCAGGCGCCTTTGAAGCGTTGAATGCCGCCGGGCATGGCGACACAGAGTTCGACCTTGTTTCGATCGACGACGATTGGCGCCGCAACACATGCGATGCGGTTGCTGCCCAGCTTCGGGATGCGGGCATCAAAGTGCGCCGCACCATCTTGGGCGCCGATGCTTTCTGGTCAGACTGGAAGGCTTTCCCCTTTTCCGGAACGAATTGGACGATGCGCCCGCTCGCGGTCCAAACCTACATGCTGGGCTACCGCAGCGGCGCCACATGGAACGAGACAGGTTTCTCCGACACTCGGTTTGATACACTTCTCGACGAAGCGATGGGGCTGTCAGATATCGCACGCCGGATCGACGTGATGGCCGAAATGGAGCAAATCCTGCAATCGTCAGGTGTGATCATCCAGCCCTACTGGCGGTCCTTGTGCCGCGATATGCGGACCCAAGTGCGCGGCCTGGAGATCCATCCAACCTTCGAGGACCATCTGGAGCGTGTCTGGATCGACGAATAACGCGTCAGAACGGCAAGAGCAGCCGCGAAATCCTGGCCCCGGCCGCCTAATGCATCGATATTTCCACCGAGTATGCTAAGACACGTCGGCGTTTCGAATCCGTGATTCTTGCACGGTTAACACCTATTGTGATTGGTGTTTATCGGACGCCTTGGGATAGCGCGGGTTGCGCGCAACACCTGGTTGCGCAGCGCCATAACCGGGAAACTTTGACGGAGCGCGCGCCTTGATGGGCCGGAGGATGGGTTGGTGAAAGAGAAACTGGACAAAGCATCCGCAGGTCTGAGCGGCATGGGCGGTCTTTTCGTTGCGATTGGGGTCTTCAGCGCCTTTGTGAACATCCTGATGCTGACCGGCCCGCTCTACATGCTCCAGGTCTATGATAGGGTGCTGACGAGCCGCTCTGTCGAAACCCTGGTTGCGCTCACGGGCCTCATTGCGGCGCTCTATTTTTTCATGGGTATGCTCGACTTCGTGCGCGCGCGTGTCGGTGCACGGATCGGCGCATCGCTGCAAACCCGCCTCGATGGCCGCGTCTTTAATGCCATCATGCGCCGGTCTGTGCATTCTGGAGAACGCTCGAAACCCGCAACCGGGCTGCGTGACCTGGAATCGGTGCAGCGGCTGTTTTCCTCGCCGGTCCTCTTCGCCGTCTTCGACATTCCCTGGACGCCGCTCTTCATCTTCGCGATCTATCTGTTCCACCCCTGGCTCGGGCACCTCGCTGTCGCGGGAACGCTGACGCTGATTGCCATCACCGTTGCCAACCAGATGATGTGCCGCAAGCCAGAGCAGGAAGCCAGTTCCGCCGCCAGCTACGGCGATGTCTTCGCAGAAAGCGTGCGTCAACAGGGCGAAATGGTCCGAGCGCTCGGAATGGGTGCCGCGGTGACCGAGCGCTGGCAGCAACTTCGGGGCAAGGCTCTATCGGCCCAGCTCGCGTCGAGCGATCGCGTCGGGCAGTTCTCGAGCATGACCAAGACGTTCCGGTTCTTCCTGCAATCGGCGATCTTGGGCCTCGCGGCCTACCTCGTGCTGCTTGGTCAGTTGTCTCCAGGCGCCATGATCGCTGGGTCCATCCTTTTGGGCCGGGCGCTCGCGCCCATCGAGCAGGCGATTGGCGGCTGGCCCATGGTCATTCGGGCGCGCCAGGGCTGGGGCCGCCTCGACGAGCTTCTAACCACGACCCCTGAGCCGCAGGAGCACACGGCCCTGCCTCGCCCCAGCGCGCGCCTGGAGGTCAACCAGATCACCGTGTTCCCGCCGGACCAACAGAAGGCCAGCTTGCGGATGATGTCGTTCAACCTCAGCCCCGGGCAGGCGCTGGGCGTGATCGGCGCCTCGGCCTCGGGCAAATCCACGCTTGCACGGGTCCTCGCTGGGATCTGGCGCCCCTCCTCGGGCTCGGTCCGGATCGACGGGGCCGCCTTGGACCAGTACGATCCCGACGTGCTCGGCAGCTATATCGGCTACCTGCCGCAGGACGTTGTGCTGTTCAACGGAACGGTTGCGGACAACATCGCCCGCATGCAGGCCAACCCCGATGCCGAGCAGATCGTCAATGCCGCCAAGAAAGCCGGCGCGCACGAGATGATCCTGCAGCTTCCCAACGGCTATGACACGCCGGTCTCCTCCGGTGGTGGACGGCTCTCGGGCGGGCAGAAACAGCGGATCGGACTGGCGCGGGCCTTCTACGGGGATCCGGTCTTCTTCGTTCTGGACGAGCCGAACTCCAACCTCGATTCCTTCGGTCAGGATGCGCTGAACCTTGCCATTCGCCAGGCCAAGGATGCCGGAAAAATCGTCATAATCATGGCGCACCGACCGGCTGGGATCGCCGAGTGTGATCTCATCTTGATCGTCGAGAATGGCATGTCGAAAGCCTATGGTCCTCGCGACGAGGTGCTTAAGGCGCACGTCAAGAATTACGCCCAGGTTGCTGGCCACCGCCCGGCGCCGCAGGTAACAGCGGAGGCATAGGCCATGTCCGATACTCCCCAAAAGAGCCGATGGGGGCTCTCGAAATTTGTGATCCTCGGCTACGTGGTCTTGAGCGTTCTCCTGCTCGGCGTGGGCGGATGGGGCGTCATGACGCAGATCGCGGGCGCCGTCGTCGGTCCGGGCATCGTGGCGGTTCAAGGCAACCGACAGGTTGTCCAGCACCCTACGGGCGGTGTTGTCGAAGCCATTAACGCCCGCGACGGCGACGAGGTGGCTGCAGGCGATATTCTCGTGTCGTTGGACGGCCAGACCCTGCGCACTGAGCTCTGGATCGTCGAAGGGCAGTGGTATGAGATCCTGTCGCGCAAGAACCGTTTGTCCGCGGAACGAGACGGCCTGGACACGATCACTTTCGATCCCGAACTGATCGAGCGCGCAGACGTGGCGGAGAGCGCCGTCCGGCTAATGACGGCACAACAGCAGCAATTCGAGGCGCGGCGGCAGTTGTTCTTGGAAGAAACGCGGCAGCTCCAAGAGCGTCAGATCCAAATCGAGAAGCAAAACCAGGGCCTGCAAGCGCTCGACAAAGCCACCCAATCGCAAATCGATTTGGTCGCCCAAGAGGTCGAGGGCCAGCAAGAGTTGCTCACGCAAGGCCTCACCCAGATCACGCGCGTCCTGTCGCTCCAACGTGAGATGGCATCGCTGCTTGGCACAGCCGGCCGGGTCGAAGCGTCCATGGCGGAGAATAACGGCAAGATCGCCGAGATCGAGATTGAGCGTGTGCGCCTGAAGGCAGAGTTGCGCGAGGAAGCCATCTCCGAGTTACGGGATTTGGAGTATCGCGAAATTGAGCTGCGCGAACGCCGCCGGTCGCTCATCGAACAGATCGACCAGCTCGATCTCCGCGCGCCCGCCTCCGGCACCGTCTATGGCAGCACCGCCGATACGTTGCGTGGTGTGATCCGGGCCGCCGAACCGGTGATGTACATTATCCCGAAGGAAACCACGCTGATAGCACGAACCAGAATCGACCCGATCCATATCGATGAAATCCATCTCGGCCAGGAAGCGATCCTGAGGTTCTCCGCCTTCGATATTCAATCGACCCCGGAAGTGCCGGGCGTCATCTCCGCGGTTTCGGCAGACGTCATCGAGGATGAGCAGGCTGGTCTACAGTATTTTGAGGCGGATATCGAACTCGATGCGGCCGTGTTCGAGTTGTTGGGAGAGCGGCAGGTTGTGCCGGGTATGCCGGTTGAGGCATTCATCCGAACCGGCGATCGGAGCCCGCTCAACTATTTGGTGAAGCCCATGACAGACTATTTCAACCGCGCCTTTCGCGAGAGCTAACGGACAATCGCGCGGCGCCGAGGTATCTTAGTTGAGAGGCGGGACGGCTCCGTCGGCGAGAGGCTCGACAACCGTCTCAACGTGACCTGTGGCCAACATCCACTCCCGGCGCTCGCTTTCGGCCTGCGCTTCCAAGATCTCCAGCGCGCGCTCGGACTTAAAGCCAATCGGCAACTCTTTCCACTCCGACGTCCGCAGATCATGCTCGGCTTGAGGGAGCAAAGCCCAGACGAGCGCACCTGTGAGCGCCATGACAGTCAGAAGTCTCATTTTGGCGAAAACACGCATCCGCACCCTCTTGGATTTTCGGAAATTCCAAGCAAGCGTCCGCGATCAAGGTTAAGCCAAGGTTGACGCTCTGCGGCACAGGCCGAAGCGTGTTGAGGGTCCGTGGACGCAAACAGAGCCCACCGGTGGTGAGACAAGCGATTGGCCTGAGGCGGAGCGATAGCCTGCGCTGATGCCTTCAGCTTCGCCCCTACTCCGCCGCCTCGCTATAGCTTTCTACCGGCGGGCAGGAGCAGACCAGGTTGCGATCGCCATAGACATTGTCCACGCGGTTGACCGGCGACCAATACTTGTCCACGCGGAAGGCCCCCGGCGGATAACAGGCGGCTTCGCGACCATAGGGGCGATCCCAATCTCCCACGAGGTCTTCAACCGTGTGCGGGGCCCGCTTCAGCGGATTGTTCTCGGGATCGGCGTGGCCTTTGGCAATGTCTTCCGCCTCCGCCGCAATCGCAAGCATCGCGGTGCAGAATCGGTCCAGTTCGGCCTTCGGCTCGCTTTCCGTTGGCTCAACCATCAACGTCCCGGCAACGGGCCAACTCATGGTCGGAGCGTGGAAGCCGCAATCGATCAGCCGTTTCGCCACATCGTCGACAGTGACCCCGGCCGATTTCATGAAAACGCGCGTGTCCAAGATGCATTCATGGGCCACGCGGCTACTCGGGGAGCGGTAGAGGATCGGATATGCCTGTGACAGTCGGGCCGCGATATAATTGGCATTGAGGATCGCAACCTTGGTTGCCTGTGCGAGGCCCGCGCCGCCCATCATCATGCAATAGGCCCAGGAGATTGGCAGCAGAGATGCCGAGCCAAAGGGCGTCGAGGACACCATGCCAGCGCCGCCGGGCTTCCCAGGCAAAAACGGCGCGAGATGCGACTTGACGCCAATCGGCCCCATGCCCGGACCACCGCCGCCATGGGGGATGCAGAACGTCTTATGCAAGTTCAGATGGCTGACATCGGCGCCGAAATCTCCGGGCCGCGCAAGACCGACAAGCGCGTTTAGATTGGCGCCATCGAGATAAACCTGTCCGCCATGGGCATGGGTGATCTCGCACAGGGTTCCAACCGTCTCCTCGAACACGCCATGTGTGGAAGGATAAGTGATCATGCAGGCCGCGAGCATATCGGAATGCGCCTCGGCCTTTGCACGGAAATCGTCGAGATCGACATCGCCATTTTCCGCGGATTTCACGACCACCACCTTCATGCCCGCCATTTGAGCGCTGGCGGGATTGGTGCCGTGGGCTGAAACCGGAATGAGGCACACGTCGCGCTGCCCCTCGCCCCGGCTGCGATGGTAGGCCCGGATCGTCATGAGGCCCGCATATTCGCCCTGAGCCCCGGAATTAGGCTGCATCGAGATCGCGTCGTAGCCCGTGATGCTGCAGAGCTTCTCCGACAGGTCCGAGATCAATTCGGAATAGCCGCGCGTCTGCTCTTCGGGCGCAAACGGATGGATGCTCGAAAATTCCGGCCAGGAGACGGCCATCATCTCGGCGGTGGCGTTTAGCTTCATCGTACAGGAGCCAAGCGGGATCATGGCTCGGTCCAAGGCAAGATCGCGGTCGGCCAGCCTTCGGATATAGCGCGTCATCTCCGCTTCCGCCCGGTTCATATGGAAGATCGGGTGGGTGAGATAGGGTGTGGTGCGGATGAGTTCGTCGGGCAGGCGATATTCATGGTCGAGATCGCGGTCGAGCATGTCGCCGCCAAATGCGCGCCAAACCATCTGCGTGTGTTCACGCCGCGTGGTCTCGTCGAGACTGATCCCGATATGGTGGTCGCCAACCTTCCGTAGATTGAGCCCCTCAGCGCGGGCCGCCTTGAGGATCACGCCCTGAACCGCACCAACATCGACCAGAACCGTGTCGAAGAACGCCTTGGTCTCAACCTTAAAGCCCAAGGTTTCCAGGCCCTTCACCAGGCGCACGGTCTTGCGGTGAATGCGTTGCGCGATGGCCTTCAGCCCAACGGGACCATGGAAGACAGCATACATCGACGCCATCACAGCCAAGAGCGCCTGCGCTGTGCAGACATTGGAGGTGGCCTTTTCGCGCCGGATATGCTGCTCGCGGGTCTGGAGGCTCAGGCGGTAGGCACGGTTGCCGCGGGCGTCAATGGAGACCCCGACGATCCGGCCAGGCATCGATCGCTTGAAGGCGTCCTTCACCGCCATGTAGGCGGCATGCGGACCGCCATACCCCATCGGCACGCCAAACCGCTGCGCGCAGCCGATGGCGATATCTGCCCCCATCTCGCCCGGGGGCGTGAGCAGTGCCAGCGCCAACGGGTCGGCTGCCATGCATGCGAGTGCTTTGGCTTCGTGGAGTGCGGCGATGGGCGCGGAGAAATCGTGCAGATCGCCATAGGTTCCGGGATACTGAAATAGGGCCCCGAACACCTGCGCGGGATCGAGATCGGCAAACGGATCGCCAACGATCACGTCCCACCCCAAGGGTTCGGCACGCGCCTCGATCACCGCGATCGTCTGTGGGTGGCAATGATGATCGACGAAGAACGCGTTGGCCTTTGACTTTGCGGCCCGGCGCGCGAACGCCATGGCCTCCGCCGCCGCCGTGCCCTCATCGAGTAGCGACGCGTTGGCCACGTCGAGCCCAGTGAGATCACAGATCACCGTCTGGAAGTTGAGCAGGGCTTCCAAGCGACCCTGGCTGATTTCAGGCTGATACGGCGTGTAGGCCGTATACCAGGCCGGGTTTTCCAAGACATTCCGCTGGATCACAGGCGGTGTAACCGTGCCGTAATAGCCCTGTCCAATGAGGCTCGTGAACACTTGGTTCTTCGCGGCAAGTTGGCGTAAACGATGCAGGACGCCTTGTTCGGACAGCGCGAGGCCCCAGCCGAGTGGCTGTTTCTGTCGGATGCCAGGCGGGACGGTTTCTTCGATCAAGGCATCCAGACTGGGCGCGCCCACCACCGCGAGCATTTCGGCCATCTCGACCGGGCTCGGCCCGATATGGCGGCGATTGGCGAAATCATACGGGTGATAGTCGGTCTCTTGAAACGTCATCGGGCCTCACTGCTGATCGGCCCTAGGCCGGTCGGTCTGGGATCAGGCGATGAACTTGGCATAGGCATCCTCATCCATCATGTCGTCGAGATCGCCGCCATTCTCCAAGGCCATCTTGAAGAACCATCCGTCTTCCATCGGATCTTCATTCACGAGGCCAGGCGTCTCGACAATGGCGCTGTTGACCTCGGTGATCTGGCCGTCCAGCGGCGCGAGGATCTCGCTCGCGGCTTTCACCGACTCGATCGTCACGATCTCATCGCCCTTTGCTACGGTTGCGCCCTCCTCGGGCAGTTCGACAAAGACAAGATCGCCAAGCTGCTCGGCGGCATGTTCGGTTATGCCGACAACGACCTGATCGCCGTCACGCTTGAGCCACTCATGTTCCTCAGTAAATTTGAGCATCTGGGCCATCTCTCTTCAGCCGCGCTTATATCCAGGTAGGACAAAAGGCATCTTCGCCACCGTCGCCGGAAGCATTTTTCCGCGCAACTGCGCGAGCAAGGCCGTGCCAGGTTGAGCGTATGCCGTGGGCACATAGCCCATCGCGACCGGTCCGTTCAGGCTTGGGCCAAAGCCGCCCGATGTGATGCGGCCAATTGCAGGCGCGCCAGCCTCGGCGAAAATCTCGGTCCCCTCGCGCATCGGCGCCTTGCCGTCTGGGATAAGACCCACGCGTCTCCGCTCTGGACCATCCTCCAACTGCGCAAAGACATTGTCGGCACCGGGGAACCCGCCAGCGCGCGCGCCACCAGCGCGGCGGACCTTCGGGATTGCCCAGGCGAGACTAGCCTCGACAGGCGTCGTGGTCGTGTCGAGGTCATGGCCGTAGAGGCAAAGCCCAGCTTCCAACCGCAGCGAATCGCGCGCGCCCAGTCCAATGAGTTCCACATCCTGATGCGCGACCAGTCGCGCCGCGATATCAGCGGCTACGTCGCCGGGCAGTGAAATCTCAAAGCCGTCTTCCCCGGTATAGCCCGAGCGGGACACCGTGGCAGGAACACCATGGAAATCCATAGACCGCACATCCATGAAATTCATCAGCGCGACGTCCGGGTGCAGACCAGCGAGCACTGTCTCCGAGAGCGGTCCCTGAAGCGCCAGAAGCGCATGGCTCTCAAGAAGCTCGATGTCGCATGTCGACGAAAGGGCGTCTTGAAGCAGAGCGAAATCGGCGGCTTTGGAGGCGGCATTGACCACGACAAAGAAATCCTCGCCGCGGTTTGCGACCATCAAGTCGTCGAGGATCCCGCCGTCAGAATTGGTGAGAAACCCATAACGCTGCCGCCCTCGTCGGAGACCAACCACATCGATCGGCAAGATCGTTTCGAGCGCCGCCGCAGCATCGCTCAAATCGCCGGATTTGGGCCGTATCACGGCCTGCCCCATATGGCTTACGTCGAACAAACCCGCCTTCGCGCGGGTGTGGAGATGCTCCTTCAGGATTCCCATCGGATAATTGAGGGGCATATCGTATCCGGCGAACGGAACCATCCGCGCGCCCATCGAGCGATGCCACGTGCTAAGGGGCGTCTTCAGGATATCTTCGACCATGGCTCCCCGGACTAGCCTTCACGAGGTTGAGGCATGCAACCCATGGGAGTCTAGGGCGTCACCCCAACCCCTGCAAGGTTCAGCCGAAAGTTGTTTGGCCGATGTCGCTCCACTAATCCCACGCACCGTAGGTTGTCAGAGCGCGCACGCCGACAAATAAGTCTACGAAAGACAGTCGCAGGCGTCACTCTGATGCAACGCCAGAGGGTCAGTTGCCCGTCGCGCTTTCGCTTTCGCTGTCCTGCCCGGCGTCATCGTCCGCCTCAGCCGCATCTGGTGCAGGCTCGGAGGTTTCTGCCGGTTCACCCGGTGCCGCATCACTGGCAGGATCGGCGGGATCCTCGGCGGTCTCCGGAGCGTCGTCAGCCGCATCTGGCACTGTCTCAGAAGTGTCCGCGCTTTCGCCATCGGCGGCATTCTGGGCAACTTGCGCCTCAACGCGGGTCTTGAGCTTTTGCAGACCAATTTGGTAATCCGCACCAACGATGCTGTCCATCAGGAGGCCCATGTAGCGGCCCGGCGGGGAGTTGCCCATGTCCAGATCCACGCCCCAGACCACAAGTGTGCCCTGATCGTTGGGCTCAAGGTCGAACCAGGCGGCCGCAGTGCCCATATCACCGAAATCCAAATCGGTCGCGACCCGTTCGTTCGCAACACTTTCGACGATCACCTGACTACCGGAGCCCAAGTCAGGATCGTCACTCGACCATGTCATCGCGTTGCCAACCCCTTCCTCGGGGCCGCTGAACGTCTGCTCCATGTCCGGATCCATCTCAGCCCAAGGGGACCATTCAGAGAACGCTTGGAGAGAGTTGACCTCGGGGAAAATCGCCTCGGGCGGCGCGTCGATCTCGATGTCGCGAACCACAATCACGTGGCGTGGCAGGAGGAAAGCCCCTCCCACGAGCAGTCCGATCAAAAGCAACAAAGCGACGACAATTCTCAAAAACGTAACCATCAACTCACCTTTTCCGCAAGCGCACCGGCAGCGCATCCGCGCGCGGATCCTAGGGATACGCCCCTCTTGAAACAAGACCCGCCAGCGGCGCGCTCGGCCTTGCCGACCGCCAGGTCAGCCGTTACAACGCAGGGTGCCCTTTTCACGGAATGAAATCCCCATGGCCGAGCTTGCCTATACTGAGCCCGAACCCAAAGTCATTGCAGGCGCTAAAGAAGATTGGGAACTCGTGATCGGGCTGGAGGTGCACGCGCAGGTCACCTCAAAATCGAAACTGTTCTCTGGGGCCTCCACGGAATTCGGTGCCGACCCAAACACTAATGTGAGCCTTGTCGATGCCGCCATGCCGGGCATGCTGCCTGTTATCAACGGCTTCTGCGTCGAGCAAGCGGTGCGTACCGGTCTCGGCCTGAAAGCCGACATCAACCTCTTCTCTCGGTTTGATCGTAAGAACTATTTTTATCCCGATCTGCCGCAGGGCTATCAGATCAGCCAACTCTATCATCCGATCGTCGGCGAGGGCGAAATCCTCGTGGACATGGCGCCCGGGATTGCTCGGAAAGTGCGTGTCGAGCGCATCCACCTGGAGCAGGACGCGGGCAAATCGATCCACGATCTGGACCCGGACCTCTCCTATGTCGATCTCAACCGCACGGGCGTGGCCCTGATGGAGATCGTCTCCAAGCCCGATATCCGCGGCCCGGAAGAAGCGGCCGAATATGTGCGAAAGCTGCGCCAGATCCTGCGCTATTTGGGCACCTGCGATGGCAATATGCAGGAAGGCAGCTTACGCGCAGATGTGAATGTCTCAGTGCGGCCAAAGGGAAGCGCAGAACTCGGGACACGCTGTGAAATCAAGAACATGAACTCCATGCGCTTCATTCAGCAGGCGATCGAGTTTGAAGCGCGCCGACAGATCGCGATCCTCGAAGATGGCGGCAAAGTCGACCAAGAGACCCGTCTCTACGATCCGGGCAAGGGCGAAACCCGGTCGATGCGCTCAAAGGAAGAGGCGCATGACTATCGCTACTTCCCCGATCCTGACCTTCTGCCGCTCGAATTCGAACAAGCTTGGGTTGATGAGATCGCCGCAGGTCTTCCGGAACTCCCTGACGCGAAGAAAGCGCGTTTCGTCCTCGACTACGGAATGACCGAATACGATGCGGGCGTGCTGACTGCCGAAGTCGCCAATGCTGACTACTTCGAGGCCGTCGCAAAAGGGCGCGACGGCAAACAGGCGGCAAACTGGGTCATCAACGAGCTCTTCGGACGGCTGAACAAAGAGGGCCATACGATCTCGAACAGCCCGATCGCACCGGCGCAGCTCGGCGGGTTGCTCGATCAGCTGGCAAGCGGAGACATCTCAGGCAAGATCGCTAAGGATGTTTTCGAGATCCTCTGGACGGAAGGCGGGGATCCGGCGACAATCGTGACCGAGCGGGGGCTCAAACAGGTCACAGACTTAGGCGCCATCGGAACCGCCGTGGATGAGGTGATCGCGGCCAACCCCGACAAGGTCACTCAGGCACGACAGAAACCCGCTCTCGCGGGGTGGTTTGTCGGTCAAGTCATGAAGGCCACGGGCGGCAAGGCCAATCCGAAAGCGGTCAATGAGATCGTGCGGGCGAAGCTGGAGCTAGAGTAGTCTCGACCGGCGAGGGGGAGCGATGGATTATTTCGATTACAAGGCCGTGCCGGCACCGCGCCGCAGCAAGAAAGCGAAGGGTGTCCGTGAACCGGCGGAGCTCTTCGCCCTTACGCTCACCGACGCCATCAATGAGCAGGCCCGAGAAGGCTGGGAATATGTCCGGGCCGAGACCCTGGCGGCCGAAACCCCGCGTGGCTTTCTGCGCCGGGCACACCAAGACGATGTGACGATGCTCATTTTTCGGCGCCTGCGCGCAAGCCGGGAGCCGCAATTGGCATCGGCAGGGCACGAAATTGTGGCAGAGACCTCGGGTAGCGCGAGCGGCAGCATGCGTGCGAGCCCGCCAGCCGCGCCAACGCGTATTGAGCCCGCACTCGCGGCAGCGCCGAAGGTCGAGCCGGACGTCAAGCGACGCGACAACTCGTCACTCGGGCGCCGCGGACCGCCAGCGCTCCGGGAAGAACGCGACATGGCAGACGACAGGCCGTCGCCGCTTCGCCCGGTGCCGCGGCTGGACCCTGTGGACCCGACATGATCGCGGTCCGTTTCAATCGCCGCTGAACGCCATGGCGTTTGATGGCGCCGCATGCGCTCAGGCCCCGGAGAGTTCCAATGTCAAAGCGTGGACCCGGATTTCCATTTCACGGGCGACAACCTTGTGCACAGCCCGGCTCCGCTCCAGGCGCGACATGGTGTCCATCGCGGCGGCTTTCATGATCACCCGAAAATGTGTCTCACCGCCTTCCTGCCATCCGCCATGGCCGCGATGCTTGTCACTCTCGTCGATGATTTCCAAATATGCAGGGGAAAACGCAACTGTGAGTTTCTCATGCATGGCATCCCGGATGGGGGTGGCAGAATGTGACATTGACGTCTCCCGGCAAAGAACGGTCTTGGCCCGCCCGTCCAAGAGACTAAACTCTACGGCCCGAGTCGCAAGTTTGAAAGGAATCGGCCCGCGATGAGCAGCCGCTCGCCCTTCGATTTCGATATATCCGTCAGCGCCGACAAAAAGCGGCGGGCGCGCAGCCGCAGCCGGTCTGGCGCGGTCGAGAGTTCGAGCCGCACCTGCTCGCACCCGAACTGTGACAAACCCGGCAAGTATCGTGCACCGAAGTCTCCAGATCAGCTGGACGAATTCTTGTGGTTCTGCCTTGAGCACGTTCGCGAATACAATCTGAAATGGAATTTCTTCCACTCGCACAGCGATGAGGAACTGGAGCAGCAGTTCAATGCGGACCGTGTCTGGGAGCGTCAGACACGTCCGTTCGCCGAGGGACGCGGCCAGGACCGGGATCAGCCGCATTCCGAAGGGCGCGCTTGGCAGCGTTTGGGCATCGACGACCCAATGGATATTCTCGGCGAGAAAGGCACCCAGGACCCACGGCGGGAAAGCGCGCGCAGTCTGTCGCAGCGCAGGCTGCCTCCGACCGAGCGGCGCGCCCTGGAGATCCTCGAATCGAGGGATACGCAGACAAAATCGGAAATTCGGCGCCAGTATAAGGCGTTGGTGAAGGACCTTCACCCGGATATGAACGGCGGGCGCCGCGACGATGAAGCGAGACTTGCGGAAGTGGTTTGGGCGTGGGAACAGATCAAAGCAAGCCGCAGTTTTAAGGACTGATTGCGGCGGGGGGTATTGACCGTTGGTCGCGGAGCCCGACTTGCATCAGGCAGGCAATTGCGACAGAAAAACAGCGGAGCGCTCGCCCGCTCCCATTGAGCGGTGTATGGGGTAAAGATCATGGCGGACGGCAGTATGGAGACGGCTATAGAGCCCACGGTTGATTTCAGCGTCCGTGATCTCTTCGGGATCCCCTCGAATATGAGCGTGAAAGGCTTTGCCGAACGCTCTGACCGGGTGCCTGACGTTGACCCGACCTATCGTTTCGACCGGGATACAACGCTCGCGATCCTGGCGGGCTTTGCCCACAATCGACGCGTCATGGTCCAAGGGTATCACGGCACCGGCAAGTCGACACATATCGAGCAAGTCGCGGCGCGCTTGAATTGGCCCTGCGTCCGCGTCAATCTCGACAGCCATATCAGCCGGATCGACCTGATCGGCAAGGACGCCATCAAACTGCGCGACGGCGTCCAGGTAACGGAGTTTCAAGAAGGCATCCTGCCCTGGGCGCTGAGAAACCCGGTGGCGATTGTCTTCGATGAATACGATGCCGGTCGCCCCGACGTGATGTTCGTGATCCAGCGCATCCTGGAGGTCGACGGCAAGTTGACCCTCCTCGACCAGAACAAAGTTATCCACCCGAACCCGTTTTTCCGTCTGTTCGCCACGGCAAATACCGTGGGCCTTGGCGACACGACGGGCCTTTATCACGGCACTCAACAGATCAACCAGGGTCAGATGGATCGCTGGAGCCTCGTTGTGACATTGAACTACCTTGAGCACGACGCCGAGGTCGATATCGTCATCGCCAAGCACCCGGACTTCGCCGATGCCGACGGCAAGAAGACCGTGGGCCGGATGGTCACCGTGGCGGATTTGACGCGGGCCGCCTTCGTGAACGGAGACCTTTCGACGGTGATGAGCCCAAGGACAGTTTTGGCCTGGGCCGAGAACGCGCGGATATTTGGGGATATCGGCTTTGCCTTCCGGCTGACTTTTCTCAACAAATGCGATGAGTTGGAACGCCAGACGGTCGCGGAGTTTTATCAGCGCTGCTTCGATGCAGAATTGCCGGAAAGCGCTGCAAGCGTGAGCCTCGGTTAGACGGGAAGGCTGCTCGAGGGTCGGGGATTGCCGCGCAGGATCGGCGTGGGTTCCGCGAAGCCGCCACGGCGCGGAACACCCATGAGGCAGATCAGCCGAAAGAGCGCAAGGGCGCTGAGACATGAGCAATAGCGGAAGCAACAACCCCGCAGACCCCTTCAAGAAGGCCTTGTCCGAAGCCACGCGCGCCATGGCGTCGGAGCCGGATCTGCAAGTGGCTTTCAGCGTTGATCCGCCGGGTTTGCGATCCGATGCGATGCGCCTGCCGCAGGTCACAAGGCGAATGACCCGCGACGAAGTGATGCTCGCGCGCGGAACGGCGGATGCCTATGCCCTTCGGCTGCGTTTTCATGATGGCGCGACGCACCAGCGCTATGTTCCTGAAGGCGAAATTGCCGCAGAACTCTTTGAGGCGATGGAGACCGCCCGCTGCGAAGCGGTGGGCGCGCGGGCCATGCCGGGCACGGCTGGGAATATCGACGCCAAGATTGCGTCAGAAGCCGCGCGGCTTGGATACGGGGAGATCACCGATCAGGGCAGCGCGCCCCTCTCACAGGCAGCCGGGTTCCTTATCCGCCAACTTGCCACCGGCCGGGAGCTTCCCCCCGATGCGCAAAACATCCTCGAACTTTGGCGCGGGTTCTTGGAAAGTAGCGCGAGCGAGACGTTCGAGGGTCTCGATGATGTGCTCGAAGATCAGCGCGCATTCGCAAAGTTTGCCCGTCAGGTCATCACCGATCTGGGCTACGGCGAGCAAATGGGTGAAGATCCCGATGATGCCTCAACGGAGCACGATGAAGAAGAAGATCCTGCCGATCCCGGCGACGATCAGGAGGACGAGAACGAGGCTGGGACCGATCCGCAGGATGATTCAGACCAGGAAAACGACACCCAGGAATCAGCTCAGGAACAGGCCTCCGATCCAGATCAGCTCCAGGCAGCCACCGATAGCATAGAGGATAGCGACCTCTCGGACGATGCTGAGTATCAGGAGGCCGAGCCTGACGAGCAGCCGCTGCCGCCGCCGGTCTCCGATGCAGATCCCGGCTATAAGGTCTACCAGACGCGGCATGACGAGGAGATCAGCGCCGAAGATCTGGCTGACCCGGTGGAACTCGAGCGTTTGCGAAGCTATCTCGACCAGCAGCTCGAACCGCTCAAAGGCGCCGTTGCACGGCTTGCCAATAAGCTACAGCGGCGCCTCCAGGCCCAACAGAACCGGGCGTGGGAATTCGATCTGGATGAAGGCATTCTGGATGCGGGCAGACTGGCGCGTGTCGTCGCCAATCCGCTTACACCTCTGTCGTTCAAACGGGAGCGCGACACCGAGTTCCGCGACACTGTGGTCACGCTTCTCCTCGACAATTCTGGATCGATGCGCGGCAGGCCGATCTCGATTGCAGCGATCTCGGCGGATGTCCTCGCGCGGACGCTGGAGCGCTGCCAGGTCAAGGTCGAGATCCTTGGCTTCACGACCCGTGCGTGGAAGGGGGGCCAGAGCCGGGAAGGCTGGCTTGGAGCGGGCCGACCTGCCCTGCCCGGCCGCCTGAACGATTTGCGCCACATCATCTACAAACATGCCGATGCGCCGTGGCGCCGGTCGCGGCCGAACCTCGGCCTGATGATGAAAGAGGGCCTTCTCAAAGAGAACATCGACGGGGAAGCGCTCGAATGGGCCCACCGCAGGCTCATGGCCCGGCCGGAGGCCCGTAAGGTGCTTATGGTGATATCCGACGGTGCGCCGGTGGACGACTCGACCCTGTCAGTCAATCCGGCCAACTATCTGGAAAAACACCTCAGGGATGTGATCGCGCTGGTCGAGCGCCGAAACGCGGTCGAATTGGTCGCCATCGGAATCGGGCATGACGTGACCCGCTATTATCAACGCGCGGTGACCATCACGGATGTAGAACAGCTTGCCGGCGCCATGACCGAACAGCTCGCGAGCTTGTTCGACAATGATCCGGTCATTCTGATGCGGCGAGCCCGTTGCCAGCCGCGCGGCTGAATGCGAACCTGAGCACAACAGCGAACGGGGCGAAAGAGGGGCGTGCGCATGGACATTCAAGTCACAGGGATCGGCGGGTTTATCCTTCTGGTCCTCGCTATCTGGGCGATCATCTCCGTGGTAGGGTCGCGGGCCAGTACGGGGGGAAAGGTGATTTGGGTCTTGGTGATCTTGTTCCTCCCTCTCTTTGGCTTTATCGCGTGGCTCATCTTCGGACCACGGTCTGCACGCCCATAACCTCGTAAAGCCATGCATGTCTTTGTCTGCCAGGTCTGCGGTCAGTTGCTGCATTTCGAGAATTCGGTCTGCCTGCGCTGCGGATCCATGCTCGGGTTTATTCCCGGCTCACTGGTCCTGAGCGCTTGCGAACGACACGCCGATGGAGCGATCCAGGCCGTCGCGGAGCCCGGAGCTCAGATGCGCGAATGTGCAAATGCCGAGGCGGCGGGATGCAACTGGCTCGTCCCCGCGGAAATCGAGAGCCCGTATTGCGACGCATGCCGCCTCAACCGGACGATCCCAGATCTGGCTGTCGAGGGAAACACCGAGCGCTGGCAAGCCATCGAGGCCGCCAAGCGGCGACTGGTCTACGCGCTCAAGCGCCTCAAGCTGCCGCTAGTGAGCATGGTCCGGGACGCAGAGAACGGCTTGGCCTTTGACTTTCTGGCTGACAGACCGAAAGACCCGGTTCTGACTGGGCATGCTGACGGCTTGATCACCATCAACATATCCGAAGCTGACAGTCCGGAAAGAGAGCGGCGCCGGATCGCGCTCGATGAACGCTACCGCACGCTTCTGGGCCACCTGCGCCACGAGGTCGGCCATTACTACTGGGACATCTTGGTCCGCGACGGCAACAAACTGGAAGAAGCCCGCACGATCTTCGGCGATGATCGCGCCGACTATTCCGAAGCTCTGGAGCGCCATTACGAGGTGGGACCGCCCAACGGATGGGAAACGAGCTATGTCAGTGCCTATGCCACAATGCACCCTTGGGAGGATTTCGCCGAAACCTGGACGCACTATCTGCACATGGCCGATACGCTCGACACCGCTGCGAGCTTTGGCATGGAAATCGACCCTGTCGCGTCGGAATCCGCGGCGGTCAACGCCGATGTCACCTTCGATCCCTATTCTGAACCGAACTTCTCCCGGCTCGTAGACGCCTGGATCCCGCTCACGGTCGCGGTGAACAGCCTAAACCGGTCGATGGGCCAGCGAGACCTCTATCCCTTTGCCCTCAGCAAGCCCGCGATTGCCAAGCTCGGCTTTATCCACGACCTCGTGCGCGGCGCCGTGTGAGCCACAAAACGAGGGCCAATGCAGCGGGAAGGAGGGCGAGGGGCAAGCCAAGGATGAACGTCGTGACAGGATCCCAAAGCCAAGGGAGCCCCAGCGATTGAATGCTCTGGGTGACACCCCGATACGTGGATGGCGCGAAAGACGACACAGCGCTCTCGACCGATGCGAGCCGATAGGCATATCCCTGCGAAATGGTAGCATGCCAATCGATCCAGGCGCGCCAAAGCGCCAAGGCTGCAAATACCACCACAAGGACCATTCGCATCGGCATCACTCAATGTATCCGCGATCTACACCCGTGTGGCCAACCTTCATTGACGTGTCAAGCCGAGCACCGATAAACCGATTTTGCTAAGGAGGACCGACCAGTTACCGAGTTTCAGCACTTCAGCCGGCGCACCAAGCCGGAAACCGGGCAGCCCCGCCTCGATGCACTCCGCGACGAGATGCGCGCCGAAGGCCTAGACGCGTTTCTCGTGCCCCGTGGGGATGCCCATCAGGGCGAGAATGTCGCGGCCTGCGACGAACGTTTGGCTTGGCTCACGAGCTTTAGCGGCTCGGCTGGCGCGGCAGTCGCAGGGCGGGATACCGCCTGCCTGTTCGTGGATGGCCGCTATACGCTTCAGGCCAAGATGGAGGTCGATGTCAACGCCTTCACGATCCTCCGGCATCCCGAGGATAAAAAAACGGACTGGCTGCGCCATACCTTCCCTGACGGTGGCCGTGTTGGGTTTGACCCTTGGCTCCACACATCGCGGGAGATCAATGGGCTCGGCGACGCGCTGCGGCAAGATGAGATCGAGCTCGTGCCCTGTGCCAATCTGGTGGATCGGATCTGGCACGACCGCCCGCCCCCGCCCGCCGCGCCGATCATAGCCCATCCTCTGGAATACTCCGGGCGGCCCTCATCGGAGAAACGCCAGAGCTTGGCGGCGGAGTTGGAAAGTGCGGGCCGAACCGCCTGTATCCTCACACTCCCAGACTCCATCTGCTGGCTGCTCAATGTCCGGGGCAGCGATGTCCCGCGCACACCAGTGGCGCGTGCTTTCGCGATCCTGCACGTTGACAGCCGGGTTACCCTTTTCACGGATCCGACGCGGTGCGACGCCGCGCTGCGCGGTCATCTCGGGCCGGATGTCGCGATAGAGCCGACGAGCGCGCTTGGCATATATCTCGACAAACTGGATGGGGAGGTAGGGGTCGACACCTCAACCGCGCCCTACTGGATTTCCGCACGTCTGGAAGCCGCCGGGATCGCCGTGGCGCCGATGTCAGACCCGTGCATCAAGCCCAAAGCGGAAAAGACGGCCGCCGAGATCGACGGCGCCAAGACGGCCCATTTGCGCGATGGCGCGGCCATGGTCCGGTTTCTGGCTTGGCTTGATGCCGAAGCCCCATCGGGCAGATTGACAGAGATCGATGTGGTCAAACGGCTGGAAGCCTTCCGGGCAGAAACAGGCCAGCTTCGCGACATCTCGTTCGAGACAATCTGCGGCGCGGGCGCAAACGGCGCCATCGTCCATTACCGTGTGAGCGAAGCAAGCAACCGGCCCGTGGCCCCAGGCGAGCTTCTGCTCGTCGACAGCGGTGGCCAATACGTAGACGGCACAACGGATGTGACGCGAACGATATCGGTCGGCCCTTCGCCCGAAGATGCGCGCGAGCCGTTCACCCGCGTCCTCAAGGGCCTCATTGCGATGAGCCGCCTCGTTTGGCCCGAAGGCCTGGCTGGCGCGCATATCGATGCCGTGGCCCGCGCGTCGCTTTGGCAGGCCGGGCTTGATTACGACCACGGCACCGGCCACGGGGTTGGGGCGTATCTCGGGGTGCATGAGGGCCCGCAAGCGCTCTCCCGGCGCTCCATGGCGCCGCTTGAGCCGGGCATGATCGTGTCAATCGAACCGGGATACTATCGCGAGAACGCCTTTGGCATCCGAATCGAGAACCTTGCTTTTGTTCGCGCGCCCCAGATTCCCGACGGCGGGGATCGTGCGATGCTCGGATTCGAGACGCTCACCTTCGTGCCAATCGATACGCGTCTCATATCGAAGGATCTTCTTGATCCCACCGAGAGCGACTGGATCAACAGCTATCACTCAGAGGTCTTTGCAAGGATTTCTCCCCTTCTCGAAGAAAAGGCGCTAACGTGGCTGCGGGCCGCTTGCGCTCCACTGTGAGGTCGGGCCAACACTCCGCCTTCGTGACTGAGGAAGCCAGACGTTCAAAACTGGAGAAGAACGCAGCATGCTGACTAAGAGAATCGCAGTCGTCCCGGCCAATGGGACATGGGTCGTTCGTGCAGGTGGTGCGGTGATCGGGGAAAGCGAACGCGCGCTGGAACTGGTTCTTACCGAGACGTCTTCATTGATCTTTTTCCCGAGGGAGGATGTGGGGATGGCGTTTCTCGAACCCTCCACCCATGTGGCCCAGACCGAGGGCATTGGCCAGGCCAGCTATTTCGGGATCGTCACACGCTCCACAACGATAAAGAACGCTGCATGGTCCTATCCTGAGCCATCCGAAGGTGCGATGAAGCTGGCCGGGCATATTGCGTTCGACTCAGAACGTGTGACAGTCGAGCAGGTTTAGACCACGCTCCGAAGCGCGCGGCCGAGCCACGCCACTCCGCACAGCTTCAATCTCGGGCGAAACTTAGGCATCCAGCAACGCCCGAGCGGCACTGCGCGCCTCTTTTGTGACGCGGTCGCCAGCGAGCATGCGAGCGATTTCTTCCGTCCTTTCCTCGACAGAGAGCGGCTCAACGCGAATGTGTGTCTGATCTTGCTCCATCCGTTTGCCAACCCGGAAATGGTGCCCCCCACGCGCCGCCACTTGGGCCGAATGGGTAACAACAAGAACCTGCGCATCACGGCCAAGCGCCTGCAACCGCCGCCCGACCGCATCCGCCGTCGCCCCGCCCACCCCCTGGTCGATCTCATCGAAAATCAGCGTGAGATCGGCTTCCCGCTCCGCAAGGCAAACCTTTAGGGCAAGCAGAAACCGCGAGAGTTCGCCGCCCGATGCGATACGGTTAATTGCGCCAGGGGGCGAGCCTGGGTTGGTAGTCGCCATGAATTGCGCCCGGTCGGTTCCATCCGGCCCCGGTTCGACCGTTTCGAGAGATGTCATAAAGCGCGCCTTCTCGAGCTTTAGCGGCGGCAACTCCTCTGCCATCCGCACATCAAGGCGGCTTGCGGCGGCACGGCGCTTTTCCGAAACAGCGCGCGCCACGTCGGCGTAAGCATCATCTGCAGCTTTCAAAGCGGCCTCCAAGGCTCCGATGGCCTCGGCGCCGCCATCGATTGCGTCGAGCCGGGCCTGAAGCTCCTCGCGCAGGGCCGGGAGGGCATCGGGGAGGACCTGATGCTTCCGCGCAAGGCTACGGATCGAAAACAGGCGTTCTTCGACCGCTTCCAATTCGTGCGGGTCGGTGTCGAGGGTGGATTGCAACTCATCGACCGCGTGGGCCAACTCCGCGAGTTCTGCAAGAACACGCTCAAGGGTCGCCAAGACAGGATCGATCCGACCATCGGAGCGGGCGGCCGCCCCCTCCAACCAACGCGCAGCCTGCACAATCGCACCTTCCGCTCCCTCGCCGCCGAGCGCCTGCACTGCGCGTTCCACATCGGACCGGATCTCATCGGCGACCTTGAGGTCTCGCCTGCGCTGGTCAAGCTCCGGCTCCTCCCCCTCAACCGGATCGAGATCGGCGAGCTCCGAAACCGCATGGGTGAGATAATCCGCGTCGCGCGCCGCCTCGTCCAAAGCGGCGCGTGCTTGCGCCAAGGCGCGCTCCGCGTCCTGCCGCCGCGCCCAAGCGGCGCGCAGATCTGAAACCGTCGGCCCGATGGCCCCAAAAGCGTCGATCAGTGCAAGGTGACGCTTCACATCCATCAGCCCTCGGTCGTCGTGCTGGCCATGGCGTTCAATCAAGAGCTCACCAAGCGCGCGCAAGGTTTCTGCGCTCACGGGACGGTCGTTGACCCATGCCCGCCGCTTGCCATCTGGGTTGGCGGCGCGTCGCAGGATCAGATCGTCGCTCGCGGGAAGTCCGGCAGTGTCTAATACTTTGTGGACAGGATGATCGGAAGAGACGTGAAACTCAGCGATCACCTCGCCCCGTTCGGCCCCCGGCCGCACGAGACCCGCGCGCACGCGCCAGCCGAGCACGAAGCCCAACGAGTCGAGCAGGATCGACTTTCCCGACCCCGTCTCACCGGTCAGCACATTGAGACCCGGTTGGAATTCAAGATCCGCAGCCTCAATCAACACCATGTCACGGATCGTCAGGGTTCGCAGCATGGCTCAGCAATGCTCGCCGTTCAGCGCCAATCCCCTCTCACAACCTGCCGATATGTGCGATTGAGCCAACTCTCGCCAACATCCTCAGGCCGCAGACCGCGGCCCGTGAGAAGCACATAGCTATCGGCATACCAAAGCGACCCCTGAAAGTTGTAGCCAAGGATTGCCGCCGCGGTTTGCGCCTCATTGACGAGGCCAAGGGAAAGATAGGATTCCACCAGGCGATGGAGCGCCTCGGGCGTGTGCGTTGTTGTCTGATAATCCTCGACCACGATGCGGAAGCGGTTGATGGAGGCGGCATAATGCCCGCGTGAGAGGTAATAGCGCCCGACCTCCATTTCCTTCCCGGCGAGGTGGTCGAGCGCCAGTTCGAATTTGAGCTGGGCCGATTTGGCATACTCGCTGTCGGGGTAGCGCTCGATAATGTCGCGCATCTCCTGAAGCGCCTCGAACGTGTTGGCCTGATCACGCCCGGTATCGACGATCTGATCGTAATACGAGAGCGCAATGAGAAACTGCGCGTAAGGCGCATCCACATCGGCCGGGAAGAACTCCAGATACCGTTCGGCGGCGGCGCGGCTCTCCGCATATTGCGCGCCTTCGTGATAGGCGAAAGCCGACATCAGCATAGAGCGCTTGGCCCATTCCGAATAGGGATAGAGCCGCTCAACCTCCGAGAACAACTCACCAGCATCCCTCGGCTGCCCGCTCGCAAGAAGACCTTCAGCATCGAGGTAGATCTGCTGCGCAGAGCGGGTCTCAATCGGTTCCTGGCGGTTGCGATTGCACGATACGGCGACAAGAAGGATCAGGACCAGCGCGCCGGCCTTCACCAGAACCCGACCTGATTTCAATGCCATACTTGACCCGCCTCCTGCCCGCACGTCCCGGCCTACACCCGGCTGGCAACGCACCGGCGCCAGCGCCGATTGGGTAGCACAGCTCTTCGGGGGGGTGAAATAAAAAGCGCCGCGATCGAAGGCCGTAAGCAGGGCTCGGAGATGGCGATGCCTTTGCGCAGGTCGCAGCGCGCCCGTATCAGGCGCGCAGAAAGACAAAAGGTGAGGCAGACGTCGCCTGCCCCACCTCTCGCCCGCCTGTATGGCCTGTTTTTAGGGAGATCGACGGTCGCAGCCTGGTTCAGCTCGCGCGGCGCAAGTCCGCGATGCCGACGCCAAAGCCCGGGAGATGCGCGGTTTCGTGATCCTCAAGCGTCACCCATTCCCAAGCGTCTGGCTGGGCAAAGAGCTTGCGCAGCAGACGGTTCGTCGCGCCATGGCCGGCCTTCACGCCGCGATAGGCGCCAACAATCGGCGCGCCCGCCAAGGCAAGGTCACCCATCGCATCAAGCATTTTGTGCCGGACGCACTCATCGGCCCGGCGAAATCCGCCAGGATTGAGCACTTTCTCGCCCTCGACCACAATCGCATTGTCCAGAGAGCCGCCCAATGCAAGACCGTTGGCTTGCATCATCTCGACATCTGAGCGGCGGCAGAAGGTGCGACAATCGGACAGCTCGTGCACAAAGGCGCCGTTCTTCATGTTCAGCGACTTCTCCTGATGGCCAATTGCGGCATCGGGAAAATCGATCTCGAAGTCGATCGACATCACGTCAGCAGGAACGAGTTCCGCCACCACGTCGCCTTGAACATCGCGGATTGGCCGGAGGATGCGGATCGCCCGGACTTCGCCGGGGATTTCCCGCAGACCTGCACGCAGGATCGCGCTCACGAACCTCCGCGAGCTGCCGTCCATAATGGGGATTTCCGGGCCGTTCACATCGATCACCGCGTGGCTGACGCCAAGCCCGGCCAAAGCCGCCATGACATGCTCGACCGTGGAAACGGTGACACCTGCCTCGTTGCGCAGGACGGTGCAAAGCCGGGTGTCGCTGACCGCGTCATACCGTGCCGGAATGACGTTGTCGCGATCCGTGATATCGATGCGCCGGAAGCGAATACCACCGCTGAGCGCGGGGCGCAGAACCAAACGAACAGGCCGGCCCGTATGCAGGCCAGTGCCGCGCAGCGTCGTCTCCCGGTCGAGTGTGGTCAACATGAGTGCCCCCAGATCCTTGCGTCTTTGCGGCGCCCACCACCCCACGAGCGCGCTGATTTCGTTGATGCAAACGTATGAATCCGGGCCTTTTTCGCAAATCAAGGATTGTGACCAACTGAAACAATCCAAAAACCCTGCAGTCGGAAACAATACCCCAAGGGAGGGCGCCGTTGCGCGAAACCCAAGAAAAACAGGGCTATCGTGTCAACGCCTATGCGTTCCCGAGACCATAGCGATCGAGCATTGCATTGAGCGGTTGCCAGCTATGCAGCTTGAGCCGTACCGGAAAAGCCAAAACGTCGCGCCGGAAGGACGGCGGCAGGCGCACCGCATCCTTTTCCGTCGTAACGAGCCGGGCGCCAAGCGCATTCGCCTCAGACTGGATGCGCGCGAGAATGCGCTGGTCGAATTGAGCGTGATCGTCAAAGGCCCGGGTCGCCACCAACTCGGCGCCCTCCGCCTTGAGACTTGCAAAGAACTTTTCAGGTCGGGCAATCCCGGCAAAAGCAAAGGCCCGCAGCCCATGCCAGGCCATGCCCATTTCGAGCGGCCGTAAGGAGGCGGAGATCGCCGGGAGCGCTTGAGCCTCCGGCCAATCGGCATGAAAGCGCGCCTGGTCGTCCGCCCCTCCGATAACCAGCAGCAGATCGCCCCGCGCCAGGCCGCTGACCACCGGTTCACGGAGCGGACCGGCGGGCGCGACACGGCCATTTCCAAACCCCACACCGGCATCGACCACCACCAGGGAGATATCCTTGTGCAGCGCCGGGTTCTGAAAACCATCATCCATCACGATGACATCAGCGCCGTCGGCGACTGCCGCGCGCCCAGCTGCCACTCGGTCACGCCCGACCCAGACTGGCGCAAACATCGCGAGCAAGAGCGGCTCATCCCCCACTTTATCCGCAGAGTGCCGTTCGGGATCGACCCGAACCGGGCCCTGCAGACTGCCTCCATGCCCGCGCGAAATCGCATGAACGTTGTGGCCACGCGCGCTCAATTCCTGAAGCAGCGCGATCACCGTGGGCGTCTTTCCAGCACCCCCGAGCGTCAGATTGCCCACGCAAATCACCGGAACCGATAGCTTCACAGGGGCCTCGCCCTCAATCCGGCGCCGTGTCGCCGACGCCCAGATCCAAGAGAGTGGCGCGAGCATGCGCGAGGCCAATGTGAAGTGGTTTCGCGGTGCAAACCAAAAGGCGGGAGGCTGCATTAGGCGCCTCGGTCGAGCGCATCGAGGATCAAGGCTTCGACCTGATTTGTGACCTCCGCATTCTTGCTGCACACATCCCAAGCCGCTGCCGCCATATTCGCGGCGCGATCAGGCGGCAGGACCGAAACCAACGTCTGGCCAAACTCTGCCGCGTCACGGATCTCGATGGCTGCGCCCGCTTGGGTCAGCTTCCGATAAACATCGGCAAAATTTCTGACATGCGGCCCATGCAGGATCGCGCTGCCCAGCAATGCTGGCTCATAGGGATTGTGGCCGCCGATTTCGCGGAGCGAGCCGCCGACGAAACAGACAGGCGCGGCACGATACCAAATACCGAGTTCCCCCAGCGTATCGGCGAGGTAGACATCGGTGTCTTCTTGGATCGGATCGCCACAGGAGCGCCGCGCCAGTCGGAAACCCTCCCGCGCCACCAATTCGTATACGTCATCGGCGCGCTGGGGGTGGCGCGGCACAAGGATGAGTAAGAGGCCGGGATGAGCGCGGACCGCGACCCGATGCGCGGCAAGAACGACCTCTTCCTCGCCGCTATGCGTCGACGCGGCGAGCCAACAGGAGCGTCCATGCAGAGCGTCCCGGAAAGCGATCAGATCCTCCTCGCTGTGGGGCAGCGGCGTCGCCCCCTCCTTCAGAGAGCCAGAAACAACCACGGCCGAGGCCGGGACACCTAGCTCAACCAAATGTCGCGCGGCCAAGTCGTCCTGCGCCATAACGCGGTCAAAACGCTGCAAGAGCGTCTGCGCGGTGTTTCGAAACCTGCGCCAGCGGTGGAACGAACGGTCTGAGATCCGCGCGTTGATCAGATACATCGTGATCTGACGGCGATGAACCGCATAGATCATTGCGGGCCAAAGCTCACTTTCCGTCCATACCGCAATATCGGGACGCCAATGGTCGAGAAACTGCTCCATCCAGGGGAGGATATCCAAAGGCACGAACTGGTGCAGGCATCCTTCCGGTAAGCGCGTGGCCAGCATTTCGGCAGAAGTTTGTGTCCCGGTGGTCACAAGGCAAACAAGATCGGGCCGCTCAAGACGCAACCGCCTGAGAAGCTCAAGGAGCGAAAGGGACTCGCCAACGCTCGCGGCGTGAAACCAAATCAGCCGGCCCTCGGGCCGGGCCAGACCGGGCTCGCCCATCCGTTCGCCCAGCCGCTCCCCGTTTTCCTTCCCGGAGCGCAGACGGCGCTTCAACCGCAGCCGCGCGAACCAAGCGAGGTTGCGCGAGAGCAGGAGGTAAAGGCTCAAAAGCAATGTGCGCCGGGGCGCGGAAGTCATGTTCAGGCTCAGGAGATTTCGGCGGTCGGCCCCGCTTCTTCACCCTCATCGACCAGCCGGTGCAGATGCGCAATAAAATACCGCGTCTCGGCGCTATCAACCGTCGCATGCGCCTTGGCTTTCCAGGCGTCATAGGCCGTCGCGTAGTTCGGAAATAGACCAACGATATCGATCTGATCGATATCCTTGAATTCCGTCTTCTGCGTATGGGTCAACTCGCCGCCAAAGACGAGGTGCAAGCGCTGGGTCATGGGTTTTGCCTTCGTGGAAACGAAAAATTGCCAATTGCCGCGGAGCATAGCCGCCCGCAGCCCGAAATCAACCGAGGGGCTTTCATGCTTGGGCTACCTGCACGACGACCTTGCCGACAGCCGTGCGGTTTCGCAGCATGTCGAGGGCGGCCTGTGCGTCTTCGAGCGGCAAAACGTCGGAAATCAGCGGCTTGAGCTTGCCATCCTCGTACCAAGCAAAGAGCTGTCGAAAGCTATCGGCCATGACCGCAGGAGCAAGCTTGGCATAGGCCCCCCAGTAAAGACCATGCACCGAGATGTTCTTGACCAAAAGAATATTGGCCGGGATCTGCGGCACATCGCCTGACGCAAACCCCAAGGGAAGGAGTCGAGCCATGGGATTGCAGGCCCGAAAAGCGGCATCGAAGAGCGCGCCCCCCACCGGATCATAGACGACGTCTGCGCCGCCCAGCGCCTTGATCTCCGATCGAATATCATCCGCGTTGTCGAAGACATGATGGGCGCCTGCCTTTTGAGCCACGGCGCGCTTCTCCGCACCGCGCGCAACCGCAATGACCTCCGCGCCCATCACCCGCCCGATCTCGACCGCAGTCAGCCCGACCCCGCCAGACGCACCAAGCACCACGAGCCGCTCGCCCGGTTTGAGCTTCGCGCAGTGATCCAAGGCCACATGGCTGGTGCCATATGCAATCTGAAATCCCGCCACCTCGGCATCGGTCATTGCGTCCGGCGCAGCGACACAGCGGGCACGGGGCAAACAGACAAACTCCGCCAGACCACCCACACCGGCATAGGCGGCCACGCGTGTCCCGAGCGCCATATCGTTGACGGCGCCTCCCACCGCATCCACAGTGCCGCAGACCTCAAGGCCCGGCGTAAAGGGCGGGGTCTGTTTTTCTTGATACTTGCCCTTCACCATCAAGGTGTCGGCAAAGTTTATGCCGCATGTATGCACCTTGATGCGCACGTCATCGGGACCGGGCACGGGCACGGGGACATCCACTGCCGCAAGGGCCGCCCCCGACGCGCTCACCTGCATTGCCCGCATCTATCTCACTCCCCTACTCAAGCCCAGAACCCGGTATCGCCGCGAAAAACGGCTCCGTTCGGACACACTTCATGTCGACCGCTGCCATCAAAGCGTCTCCGAAACCGGCGCGTCGCCGGAGTCAATCGAACCGGAGCCCGTCGAACCGTGGAGCGGGCCATCGGGAAGATGCCGATCAAAGAAGCTTTCATGATGCACGACAACGCGGTCCGGCCAGGCCAAAACAACGCCGATCTGACCCGGCCCCTCCATGCGCGGCATGGAAGAGATCGGCCCACCAAGCCGAGGTGCCATGCTGTAGTGGTTTCCGGAAATCGTCGTGAACGGTATACCCTCGCAAGACCCGGTCGCGGACATATGCACATGCCCCGAGATCACCTGCCGTACATCGCCGTGACGGCGCAAGGCGGCAAGCAGAGGCGCAGGGTCCTGGAGGCACATCGTATCGAGCGGGGTGCCCAACGCGCAGATCGGATGATGCAGGACGACGACCACCGGTTTGCCCGCAGCATGATCAAGCGCCCCCTCCAACCAATTGATCTGCTCGGACCTCAGGATCCCCGCATCCGTCCCCTCTTCCATCGTGTCGAGCAGAATCACCCGATAGCCCTTCGCGTCGAGCGCCAAATCGACACGCCGCGCCGAGGAAAGCTGCGTCTCGTCGAACACCTCCAGAAACGCCGGGCGATTGTCATGATTGCCCAGTGTCATCCAACAGGGCGGCTTGAGATCTTCGAGCATCGAGGCGAGTCGCCGATAGGACGGCACATCGCCGTCGTCAGTCAGATCCCCGGCGAATACACAGAACGCCGCGTCGCTATGCAGTGCATTCACATGCGCGATGGCCCGCTCAAGCCGCTCGCCCGTGTCGATGCCCCGGCTAAGGGCACCCTCCGGGACGAGATGAAGATCGGAGATCACGACGAATTTGAGCATGTGATCTCCTATTCTCCGCCTGTGCCTGACGCATCCCCGCCAAAGACCTATCCGGCCAAATGCTGGCGCGGCAGGAGCTCGGCCAGTAAGTCCGGCAGGTCGTCGTAGTGTCCCAACACTGCCTCAGGCTCCAAATCCGCCACACCAGCGCCGTCCGGGCCGAAACCGACAAGAACGCAAGGAATGCCAGCATTTCGCGCCGCCGAGCGGTCCGTCTCCGTATCCCCGATCATCACGGCAAGGTCGCGCCGCCCGCCTGCCAAGGCAATCGTTTCCCAGACATGCCCGGGATCGGGTTTACGCACCGCAAGGCTGTCCGCGCCCAGGATGGCCCGAAACCGCCCGGCCACACCGAGCTGGTCAAGCAGATTACGCGCAAGCGCGATGGGTTTGTTGGTGCAGATGGCAAGCAGCCAGCCATCGGCCTCCAACCGATCCAGCGTCGTGGTCGCGCCCTCATAGAGCCGCGTCTCGCGGCAGAGCCCAATGCGGTAGTGTTCGAGCAATATGGGGTAGAGATCCTCAACTTTGTCCGCGCGATCTGCGCCCAATCCATGCCGCGTCAGACCCAAATCAAGCATCGCCCGCGCACCTCTGAATGCTGTCCGCGCATCTCCCGAATGAAGCGGTATCCCGAAACCGCCCCCCGACAAAGCCGCATTCGCGGCCGCTAGGAGATCTCCGGACGTATCCGCAAGCGTGCCGTCGAGGTCGAAAACAGCCGTACGCATATCACCTCGTCAATCCAACCGGTGCCTCGCGGCGCCTTCGCGTTCCTCTTGCCCCAACCTGGCAATGAATTGAAACACTATCTGAAGGTCTCGGGCCTTTTGCCCGGCGGTCTGCCCTGGTAAACGCGCCAAATCAACAGGGTCGAGGAGCGCAGATGCCAATCGCCGTCGTGATACTCGCCGCCGGTCAGGGCACACGGATGAATTCGGACCTGCCGAAGGTCCTGCACAAACTGGCGGGCGCCCCTCTCCTGCGGCATGTGATGCAAACGGCAGAGGCCATTGGCGCCGAGCGCACAGTGATCGTCACAGGCCATGGCGGAGAAAAGGTCGAAGCCGCAGCTCGAGAGGCCGGGGAGGCTTGCCAGTTTGCCCGGCAGGAAGAACGGCTCGGAACGGGCCATGCCGTGCTCCAGGCCGCCCCCGCTCTCCGGGACTTTTCGGGCGATGTGCTGGTCCTCTATGGCGACACGCCGATGATCCGGCCCGAAACCCTCGAATCTATGCTTAAAGCGCGCCGGGAGGGCGCCGCCGTGGTCGTCCTTGGCTTTGAAGCGACCGATCCATCGGGCTATGGGCGGCTCATACTGGGTCAGGACGGCTCGCTTAAACGAATCGTCGAAGAGCACGAAGCGACGCCCGACGAGCGCGCGATCACGCTCTGCAACTCCGGGGTGATCGCGGCCGAAAGTGCTGCGCTCTTCGAGTTGCTGGCCGATGTGCGTGACGACAATGCCAAGGGGGAATACTACCTCACCGATATCGTTGGGCTCGCCCGGGCGCGCGGCTGGCCCGCAGCTGTAATCGCCTGCGACGAGAGCGAAACCCTCGGCATCAATTCGCGCCGCGATCTCGCACGGGCCGAGACGGCCTTCCAGACCCGGGCGCGCGCGGACGTGCTCGAAAACGGCGTCACGCTTGCTGATCCAGCGACCACCTGGTTTGCCTTCGACACGGTGATCGGACGCGATGTCGAGATCGGCCCATCCGTCTATTTCGGGCCCGGTGTCACGGTCGAATCGGGCGCCACCATCCACGCCTTTTGCCACTTGGAAGGATGCCATATCAGCCGCGGCGCACGCGTGGGGCCCTTTGCCCGGCTAAGACCAGGCGCGGAACTGGCCGAAGACACCCGCATCGGCAACTTCGTCGAAATCAAGAACGCGCTCGTCGACGAGGGGGGCAAGGTCAATCACCTGAGCTACGTGGGCGACGCGCATATCGGGGCGGCGGCGAATATCGGCGCGGGCACGATTACCTGCAATTACGACGGCGTGTTCAAGAATCACACCGAGATTGGCGCAGGCGCCTTCATAGGCTCGAACTCGGCTCTGGTCGCGCCGGTCAGCGTCGGTGCAAATGCAATCGTCGGTGCCGGCTCCGTCATCACCGAGGCCGTTCCCGACGGCGCGCTGGCCGTGGCCCGGGGCAGGCAGAAAACCAAGCCCGGCTTCGGCCGGCGACTGATGGACAAGCTCAAAGATGCCAAACGTAAGCGGGAGGCTGGCTAGCAATGTGCGGGATTGTCGGAATCCTGGGGCGCAACCAAGTCGCGCCCATCCTGATCGAGGCGCTGAAACGGCTGGAATATCGGGGCTATGACAGCGCGGGGATTGCGACGCTCGATGACGGCCACCTTGTGCGCCGCCGCTCCGTCGGCAAACTCGTCGCGCTTTCAGATCTGCTGGTGCGCGATCCCGTTCGCGGGAAGTCCGGCATCGGCCATACCCGTTGGGCAACCCACGGCAAGCCCAACGAGACCAACGCCCACCCCCACCAGGCGGGCAATGTGGCGGTGGTGCATAACGGGATCATCGAGAACTTCCGGGAACTCCGCGCAGAGCTTGAAACCGACGGCGCTGGGTTCGAGACCGAGACGGATACCGAGATTATCGCGCAACTCTGCAACCGCGAGCTGTGTCGCGGGAAGTCGCCGCTCGAAGCGGCCCGGGTCACCCTCCAGCGTCTGCGCGGCGCGTTTGCCTTGTGCTTTCTGTTCGAAAACGAGGAGGACCTGCTGATCGCCGCACGCCGGGGATCGCCGCTCGCGATCGGGTATGGCAGCGGTGAGATGTTCGTGGGCTCGGATGCGCTGGCGCTCGGGCCGTTGACCCAGCGGATTTGTTATCTCGAAGAAGGCGATCATGCGGTGCTGACCCGAGACAGCGCCGAGATCTACAACGAAAACGGAGAGCCCGTCAGCCGCGCCATCACCGATGTGCCCGTCGAGAACTTCCAGGCCGAAAAGGGGCGCTTCAAGCATTTCATGGCCAAGGAAATCCATGAACAGCCCACCGTTCTCGCCCAGTCTTTGCAGCGCTACCTCGGCCCGGACATGCAACTGGTCGATCTCTTCGACCAGCTTGAGTTCTCCAAGTTTCAGCGTCTGGTCCTGGTGGCGTGCGGGACAGCCCACTACGCCTGCCACGTAGCAAAATACTGGTTCGAGACCCTCGCGCGCCTCCCGGTCGAAGTCGAGGTGGCCTCGGAGTTCCGCTACCGTGAGCCGCCCATGGGGGCCGAGACAATCGCAATCTTCGTCAGCCAATCGGGGGAAACCGCCGACACACTCGCGGCACTGCGCTATGCCCGCGGATGCGGCGCGCGCATCGTGGGTGTCGTGAATGTAGAGACCTCCAGCATCGCGCGAGAGAGCGACCTGGCGCTTCCAATCCTCGCAGGCCCCGAAATCGGCGTTGCATCCACCAAGGCCTTCACTTGTCAATTGCTGATCCTCGCGATGCTCGCGGTCACGGCGGGCCGCCAGCGGGGCAAGCTCTCCAGCACTGACACCGCTTCACTTGGAGAGGCGCTCAGCGGCCTGCCGGGGCTCACCTCACAAGCCCTTGCCCTGGAAGACGCGGTCATCAAGATCGCTCGCAAAGTGGCACATGCCCGAGACGTACTCTTTCTGGGGCGTGGCCCGATGTTCCCGCTTGCGCTCGAAGGCGCACTGAAGCTCAAAGAAATCAGCTATATACATGCCGAAGGATATGCATCGGGCGAACTGAAACACGGCCCCATAGCGCTGGTCGATCAGCACGTGCCCGTCGTCGTGCTCGCGCCCTACGGACCCCTCTTTGAGAAATCGCTCTCCAACATGGAAGAGGTGATGGCGCGCAGCGGTCAGATCGTGCTCCTCTCCGACACCAACGGCCTCTCCACCGCTGGCCAGAAAGCGCACTTCTCCCTCGAGCTCGCACCGGTCGATCCGATCACCGGCCCCATCGTCTATTCGATACCTCTCCAGCTTCTCGCCTATCACTGCGCCATCCAGAAAGGCACGGATGTCGATCAACCAAGAAACCTGGCGAAATCCGTCACCGTCGAGTAGCAACCCTTCCGTATCGCCGCGCGGCGGTGACGGGATCGGTCGGCACTAGCCTTTCAACTCCGGCGGCAGGCTTTCGGTCCATTCGCGCAGCTCATCGAGAAATCCAAGCGCCGTGCGACCGAAAACCGTCACCTCATACTGGACGGAAACAGGCTTGGTATCGACAACCTCGCGGCGCACCAAACCCTGGGCCTCAAGCTGTCGCAGCCGCTCCGCAATCATCTTCTTGCTGGCTCCACCGATCATGCGTGACAGATCGTTGAAGCGCACCGGCCCATCCATCAGATGCCAGAGGATCGAGCCGGTCCATTTTCCTCCGATAATCCGCATCCCGCGTTCGATCGCGCAAGGCTCCAAACAGGCATCAGCGGCAAACTTGCGCCCTCTTTCATCCTCATTTATCCGTGCTTCCATCGGCTTCCTCGTCGCCATCTAGTAGGTTACCAAAAGTATACTGGTTGATTTTCTTCCCCGCGAGCGCAATCTCGGATCTGAACCAAGTCACGCCAGCAAAATGCGCGGATCGACGAAACCTCGGCGCCCACCGGAGAACAAGAAATGTCCCAACCTGATATCCATCTCTACACGGCCGCCACCATGAACGGCTACAAACCGGTCATCTTTCTGGAAGAGGCTGGCGCGCCCTACGACCTGACCTTCATCGACTTCTCCAAACAGGAGCAGAAAACGCCGGATTTTCTCAAGATGAACCCCAACGGCAAGATCCCGACGATCTTCGATCGCGCCGAGAATCGGGCCGTCTTCGAAAGCGGGGCAATTCTCTGGCACCTTGCCGAAAAGTTCGGGCAATATCTTCCGGAAGACCCGGTGAAGCGGTCGGAAGTCCTGCAATGGATGTTGTTCCAGGTCGGTCATGTCGGGCCAATGATGGGCCAGGCGATGTATTTCCAGCATATTGCGGCACCCAATGGGCATGAAGAACCCTTTTCGATCAAGCGCTATGTCGATGAATCCCGCCGGTTGCTGGAGGTCCTGAACGCGCATCTCGAAGACCGCACGTGGCTCGCTGCCGACGAATACACCATCGCGGACATGATGACCTACCCTTGGGCGCGCGCCTATGTCTGGGCGCGGGTCAGCATCGAGGGCCTGCCCCATCTTAAAGCCTGGTTCGACCGGCTGGACGCCCGTCCGGCGGTGCAGAAGGCGCTGACCATTCCCAAGGCCAACCCGCAATTCTGGGATGCCAGCGCGGATGCGAGCGCCTTTGCGAAGGAGAATGCGGCACGGTTTGCGAGCGACGTGAAGGCGACCTGAAGTTAGTCGCCCGAGACGATCATAGTCTCACAACAGGGACGTGCGGATCAGTTTTCCCCGTCAGAGGTGGCGCTGCTATTGCGCGGTGATCTCAGAGAGCAAACCCTCATATGCGGACTTGGCCAGATCTGAGGCGGGCAGTGTGGAGACATCGACTTGCGTGTGATCGACATCTCCGACGAGCACCAGCATCACCATGCCATAGCGGCCATGGCGATGGCAGGTCAGGCCATAGATGCCAGGCGCATCGAACGTAACCAGGGCGCTCGACTGCCCGGCGATGGCCACAGGCGGCACATCGAGCGGCCAAAGACCCGACTGGCTATGGACGGTATGACTGCCGCGTGAGTTTAAGAACTCCACCGTGGCGCCGGGTTTGATGCGCACGATATTGGGCGTGAAGCGATACATTTTGGCGGCCGTCGGCGCGCTCAGATCGGTGAATTGATCAACGACGACCTGTGCGTCTTGGGCGGCAGACGTGATCGGCCATAGAAGCAAAAACACCGCAAAGATGTTTGAAAGAACGATTTTGGCCATGGCAGGCACCCCCTTCGCGCCGAGGTAGGATCCTGCGGCGCCCCATTACGTTCGAGACGCTAGCGCCAATCTGAGCCAAGCGGATTGATCCCGCTCAAACACACGGCCGGCAATCCTCTACAGCCGACCCGAAGTTGCCCAAACGCCTCTCGATCTCACCAGGCCAGTGCCTGGAGGATCAGTGCGGCGCGCCGGGACCCCGCATCCAGTTCCGCGCGCGCCCAAGCCTCCGCCCCGGCGTCGGAGGAAATCACGACACCCAAATGCTCCGGATCGTTACCTTCGCTGAGACGCTTGACCGCCTCCGCGACCGAGCCGAGATGCCCCGCGAGGCACATCCTCGTGGCTGTGGCGCGGACGGGCCGAGCCCGGTCGGAAAGGCACGCCGAGGGCCCGTTCAAGCCGGACGCCTCCAGAGTTTCGAGTGCGGCGACGCGCACCATTGGATCTTCGTCCGATACAGCAAACTGCCTTAGCGACTGAGCCGCGTTTTCCGCACCCCGACCCCGGAGCGCCCGCGCTCGGATATCTGGGTCCGCGCTCTTCACCCCGTCGGCCAAACATGCCGTGAGAGCCGCCGAACAGGTGGAGGCGGTGCGCGCGCGCTCAGCCAATGCCGCAAAGGCCGCCCGCGCAATCATTGGGTCCTCCGCCTTGCGTGCCGCGAGAAGCGCGACCTCCATGTCCAAATGTTCCAGACCGGCACAGAGCTCAATCGCCCGCCGCCGGAGGTCGGAGCCTATGTCCACCGTGCCCTCGACAGCCACGCGCCGCCGCGCCGAGCGGCTCTTCGGTTCGCCCGCATCGTCGCCATCGGTGTGGGGCGCATTGGCCTCTGGCCGGGTGATCTGCGCAAGGGTTGATTGCCCCGCATGCTCCGGGTTGTCCAACTCCAGGATCTCACCCTCGGGAGAGATATGGATCGTCCGTTGGGCCTGTTCCCCGCGTCCAGCCCCGACATCGCTGGCCTCAGGTGCCGAGGGCGACGGCGTGTCAGTCTGCGGAGCGTCCTCGTCCGGGGGAAGCAGTTTGCCGGAAATCGCCGCAACGAAGATCGCTGGCACATCAGCGCCCTCTTCCCCCGCGCGCTCCCGCAAGCAGTTGAGAGCCATCAGCCGCACCTGTGCGGCGGGCAGCGCGAGCAGATCCTGTAGCGTCACGAGCACGCGCTCATCGGCGAGACCCGCCATCGCTCTGACCGCAGCGACGCGCGCCGTCAGCGGGCGGCTGGCGTTCCGGGCCAGGGCGAGCAGCGGGTCCAGAGCCTCGGAGGGCGCAGTATGGGCGAGCAAGTCCGAAGAGGCAATCGCCAACTCGGCCCCTGCCGTGAACATCCAGGCCTGCAGGTTCGGCAACAGTGCCTCGCGCACCGCCGGATCGAGCGGAGGGGCAATCATCCGCACCCCTGCGGCCTGCACATGCTCGGACGGGTCACGCACCGCCCGGATCGCCCATTCGCGGTGCGAGGGCGCAAATCGCGCGAGCGCCTCGGCCCGCAGATCGGCATCGGGGTCGCGGAAGGCAAGCTGTTCGGCGTCATCCGACTCCGCCGCAACGAGCGGCAGAGCCAGCCTGCGCACAGCTGCGCTCTCATCTGCGAGTATCGATGCGCGCAGCGGTCTCAAAGACGCGGGATAGCTCTTTGACAGCGCGGAAAGCGCCCGTTTCCGGCTGAGGCCGGTTTCCTCCTGCACGGCGTTCATAAGCGCCACCGCCCCAGCTTCTCCCATGCCCGCAAACGCGGAAAACACAAGATGATCGAGATCACCGCCCGCACCATCGCGCGCGTCGAGAAGTGCCGGGATAAAGGACGCATCGTGGGTCTGCGCGGCTGCCTCGATGGCGAAGGCCTGCACCTCCAGCCATTCATCCCAGGTGCCGGCCTCATCCTCCCAAGCCACATCATGCTCCGACCGGCCCTCGATCAGCAGAGAAATCGCCTGTTTCGACTCCGGATCAGCAATCTGTCCCAAGATCGCCAGGGCGGCTTCCTTCACCTCCCGCACCGGATCGCCAAGCAGCGAAGCACGGATCGTCTCAGCATCCTCGGGTTTGGCGAGCTTGCGCAACGCGTCCATCGCATCGGTGCGAACATCCGGATCGACGTCCAGTAGAGCCCCAAGAGCCGCCGCTCGCGCGCGCGGACTTGCCTGTTCCCGAGCCGCCAATGCGCGGAGCGCCGCGCAACGGAGCGTCTCATCGGAATGCTCGGTGTATCTCAGCACTGCTTCGAAAAGAGTAGCGGAGCGCTCATGTTGGGGCGCGTCCTCGAGCGTTTCGGTGATCTGCATGAGCCCTCTTCCCCTATCGGATACACTGGCGTTGACCCAACCCGGTATGTACGGATCCGTCTTCCGTGCGTCAGTGTGCTATCCCGGTTTTGAGACCAGCACGGCCTTGTGCGCCAGCCCTAATCGGCCCCGACACGGCCAATGAGGCGCCGTCCAGGCGACGCCTCGCTGGCAACTCGCGTCAGGCGATGTCCCGGCGTGCGAAGGACATGGACCGGAAGTTGTGCTTGTAGGGGCTTTCGCCCATCCGCCGCACCTTACCTACACCCATCTGGTAGTTGTAGTTGCCGCTGATCTGATCCACGACCCGACCCGCCAGGGCATTTGCCGGTTGGCTGGTGTGGAGGAAGTCCATGTAGCCCATGTTTTCCTTCAGCGCCGGTGTCACGATGGCCACGGCGGTGATCGACGCGCTGGTCAACTCGATATGGCCGTTGCGCATCAAGCTGGCAAAGTCGAAGTCATCGCCTTGCACACCCACGATTGTGTCGACCTGGACCGGGATCCGGTCGGAATAGACCTGCACGTAATCGCCGTTTTCAATGCCGTTCGCCGTGGCAAAGTTCGGGTGCAACTCGATCCAGTTCTCCGGCCAGCGCTGCACGATATAGGGCCGCCGCCGATCGTCATAGCCCGACTGCCAGCGCTCGTTGATCCGGCCTGAGGTGATCCATATCTCGCCTTCGCGGGGTTTCAGCCACTCCCAGTAACTGGAGAAGAGATCCCACGGGGCCTTCTGGATGTTGCACTTGCCGGTCTGCGAGTTGAAATGCGTGAGCTTCTTGTTGAACACCGTAGGTCCGGTGGGGCCGGTTTCCGGCAACACCCGGTTCACGTCGTGCAAACGCTTGGTTTCCTCCAGCGTCCCATCCGCCAGCATCAGGACCGGGCCTTGGATGCCGTTGGTCCCATACTCGCCGAGCTTCTGGTGGAGTGTCTTGCCCTCGCGGCGTGCCGCAACGAGCACCGGATGGAAATCCTTCCGCGACCCACGGGAATGGCGTGAACCCTCCTCCAAAACCTGGTTGGAGTTTTCCCAGTCGAAACCCTCGTAGCCCATCTTCTTGGCAAGCTGCGCGATGATCCACCAGTCCGGCTTGGCATCGCCAGGCGCATCCATGAACTTCGGATAGAGCCGGATCCGCCGCTCGCCATTGGCGCGTGTGAACGTGTCCTCGCCCCAACCGGAAGCCGGGAACACGATATCGGCATAGCGCGCCCCGATGGGATCAACCAGGTAGATATCCTGGTTCCAGACCACCATGCCGCCGCTATCGACCCGCCGCTTGAGCGTATCGATGATATCGGCCTTGTCGAAGCTCATCACTTGGTGCGGGTTTCGCGTGGTGAGTTCGTCGAACTTTGCCTGGAGCGATTGGCTGCCGCACATCGCCTGAACCCAGGTCGTGCCGATCACGTGGGAAAGCCGCGTATGGCCACTCATGAGATAGCGATCGGTGTCAATGCTCCGACGCCGACGCCCGGGTAGCTTCTCCGGCGATTTGTTGCGCGGATAGCCACCGCCGCGCAGTCCCCCGCGCTGGTGGCCTCCGGCGCGGCCGATCACCTGGCCGGGCCGACCGCCACACCCACAGATGATGCCGAGTGCGGAGATCGCGTTGGTGTTGCCGGTATTGTTCGACCAGTAAAAGCCCTTCTCGATCATGATCGAGGTCTTGGGCCGGCTGCCATCCTCTCTCGGTTTCGCCATCCATTCTGCGGCGGTGTAGATCTTCTGGACGTCGATCTGAGCCATTTCGGCGGCGGTTTCGGGGACGGTGTAGTCCTGCGACAGGAGCCACTCCTTCCAATCCTCGTAGCCGTCGGTCTGGAATTTGCCCCAGGTCGTGCGCCACTGCCATGGCGTGTTCCGCGTGCCCTGACCGAACCCAGAGGAGCTCTCCCACTTCGAGTTCACCCAGTTCTCGATCCACTCCGCATCCTGCCAATTGTTTTCGGCAATGACGCGGGCAATCGCGAGCACCACAGGCAAGTCGGTTCCCGGCTGGATATCGAGGCAAAGCCCTCCATGCTTCTCCGCGAATGCCACACCGGCCGTCTTGCGCGGCAAGAGGAAAATCGCTTTCTGTCCACCCTGGATGGCAGGCATGATGAAGTCTGTGAACAGGATCGTCTTCGACTCGTAGGGGTCCGTGCCGCACATCATCAGCACATCGGCATCGGCCCAATCGTCATAGCTCGGCCCGAAATTGTCGAAACCCGCATCCCGGAAACCGGGCGTCGAGGTCACATCAGACGGTGTGTCGTGGAAGGTGAAATTCGCAGTGCGGACATGGCGCAATGCGTATTTCGTGATCGCGTAAGTGTTCTCCATGTAACCGTAGGAGAAGGTCTTCACGCCGTAGGCATTCGTGCCGTGCTCTTCCAAAACATAGCGGCCGACCTCGGCAGCGATATCCAGCGCGAAGTCCCAGGTGACCGGCATCAGAACCCCGAACATCCTCACCATCGGCGAGGCGAGCCGGTCACGGGTGGGCGATTGCGGGTTGTAGAGCTTCTTGGCCAGAGCACCACCACGGATCGACGATCCGCCGGTATAGTTGACGAACTCCGTGTCCTTGTCGGGAATGATCACCACATGGTGCGGCTCGCCGTTATGCAGCACGACATTGTGCTGGTTCGGCGCGATCCAGGGCCCAAGCGGAGCAACGGGGAAGTCCTCGCCGAACGCGTTTTGCGCGGCCAGCGGACCACCATTGCGGCCACCCGCGACGGGCCAGCGATAGACCTTGTAACCGCAGGCGACGATGCAATAGTCGCAGGCCGTGGCGAAGACCTCAGCATCGGGCGGCGGCAGGGGAACATTGTCTTCGGGGATGTAATACGGGGCGGACATGGCTCTCTCCTAACCCAGAAGATTGTCAAAACGGCCGTAGATCAGGCCGAACATGCCGACGGCGTAGATCTCATCGCCCTCCAGCTCCAAAAGCACCTGCGGCAGCGATTGATACGCCTGGCCGGAGATGAAAATCCCGTGGCGTGTCAGATCGAAGGTGGTGAGGTGCAGCGGGCACGGCCCGAGCGCCTTGTCACCGGGCTGATAGGTGCCACCCATGTAACCGCCCTGATGGGTGCAGGTATAGTTGAAGGCAACCACATCCTCTTCCGGTCCGATGCCGCCACCGGCGCGGGTGCCGAGCTTCACCAGCATCGACTCCGCGTATTGCCCCTCGTCGGGATACTGGAAGTCGAGCGGCACATCCGTCTCCAGCGCGCTGAGCTGTCCGATCAGCTTGCGCGGATAGGTCGAGACAACCGCGGGCGTCTGCGCCTCCGGCGCGCCCGGCACACCGACCATCACCACGGTGGTGGCAATTCCGCTGGTGAGCAGGAATTCGCGGCGATTCATCAGGCAGGGTCGGGTTCCGGCCTTGCGGGCTTCGTCGTTGGTGCCATTGACAGCAGCGACGATACGGGGATCGACTTTACTCATCCTCGGCTCCGTTCAGTTTTTTGCAGCAGCAGGCAGGGGTTCCATGGCTGGGATCTCCGGCCAATCCATCAGGATCTCTTCTCCAGACAGGCTCTCCAGAAAGGCCACGAGATCGTCGATCTCAGGGTCCGTCAGACCGAGCGGCTGGATCAGAGGCGACTTGTTCTCGGAGAACTCGTTCTCGCCGCCACCCTCGTTGTAGAACACAACCACATCACGCAGCGTCTCCAGCATGCCATTATGCATATAGGGGAAAGTGTATTGCGTGTAGCGCAGGCTCGGCGTCCGGAACTTGCCCTTGTCGCTCTTTTGCTTGGTGCGGAAGTAGAGGCCGGGATCGTCCTTAATCTCGCGATACATCTCTTCCGTCGAGCCCTTGGCGTAGATCTCGAAACGGAAGGTGATCTGCGCAAGCGCGTCCTCGTCCCAGCCGCTATAGGGTGGCACACCGGTATTGTAGTAACTCTCATCAGAGAGCATCGGCCCATTGTGGCAGACCATGCAATTGGCCTTCCCGGCGAAAAGCTCCAGGCCCCGGATCTGCTGCTCGGTCAGAGCATCGTCATCTCCGCGCATGTAGTTGTCGAACGGCGTGTCGGTCTGAACGAGATCCCGCTGGAAAGCCGCGATCGCCATATAGGCATGGCGCACGAGCGGCCACTCATCGCCAAACACCTCGCGGAACGCTTCACGGTATTCAGGCACGAAGGCGAGACGGGCTTCCATCATGTCGTCTTCGCCGTTGCCAGCGACACCGCCGCGCGCCGCCGATCGCGCCTGATGCTCCAGCGAACCGCTCGCCCCAGCCCAGAACAACTTGTTGTAGTAGGCCGAATTGATCACGGTCTGGCTGTTGCGCCAGTGCGTTGTGCCGGGATAGCCGAAGCTGATCGGAGACTGCACCGCCCAACCGGCGGATGGCTCATGGCAAGCCGCGCAGGGCATGCCGTAATTGCCCGACAGAATGGGATCGAAGAAGAGCTTCTTGCCCAATTCAACCTTCTCGGGGGTCTGCGGATTGTCGGCTGGGATCGGTGGTGGCCCGAGGGCCGCGAGTTCAGCCGGGCGGAAGGGCTCCTGCGCCGCTGCAGGCAGGGCCAGGACCATCGCAAGCCCAAATGCGACGGGTTTGAGCTGGGTCATACCTTGCTCCTTAATTGACCGTGTTCCGCCAGTCCGCGATGACTTCGTAGTCGAAGTCGTCCTCGCGCCAGACGTATTCGTCCGTGTCGAAGCTGTCTCCCGACAGGGATTCGAGGAAGGCAATGAGATCGGACTTTTCCGATGGCACCAGGCCAAGCGGTTTCAACCGGGGATCCTTTAGGGGATCATTGCCGCCACCGGCATCGTAGAAGTCGACGACCTGTTCGAGCGTCTCGAAGATGCCGTTGTGCATGTAGGGCCCGGTCCAAGCCAACTCGCGAAGCGTCGGCGTCAGGAAGCTGCGGGCGGTCTCGGGGCGATGCGTTTGGATATAAGCGCCCGGATCTTCCCGCAAGTTCATGTAGTTCTCGATACCCATGAACTTCGCGTAGGTCACGAATGTCGAGTGACGCTCCGGATCGGACCAGATGTCGGGATTGTTCGGCACACCGATATTGTAGGGCCGGTCGTCGGTGAAACGGGGGCCGGAATGGCACGCCGCGCAACCGCCTTTGCCCTCGAAGATCCCCTGCCCACGCAAGGCTGCGGCGCTCATCTCACCCTCATCGTATGGAACCCCGCGGGAGACGATGGTCTTCATGAAATCCATCAGCGCATTCCGCGCACCGCCATTCGACGGCTCGGACATGCCCGCAGCCTGAAACATCTCCACATAGACCGGGTCCTGCTTCATGCGCTCTTGCATGATGCGCATGTCCATATTCATCAGGTAGGTCTCGGTGATCATCCCTCGCGCCACGTCGTTGAGGTTGGTCCCGAGCCGACCGTCATGCAGCCAGACATTGCGATAGCCGACATTGGCGAGCGTCGGTGTGTTTCGGAAATGTCGCGCGCCGGAATAGGCTTCCGAGAGCGCGAGACCGTCGGTAAACGCGTTCTCCGGCTGGTGACAGGATGCGCACGACAGCGACGTGTCGCCCGAAACCCGTGTGTCGTAGAAGATGCGTTTGCCGAGTTCGGCACGGGCAGGGTTCACCTCGAGCGGCTGTATCGGCACGCTGTCTTGGGCGAATGCCGTCCCCGTTGTGATCAGGAAGGCCACGATGGCCAAACGACAATTCATGGGCGTATCTCCGGCTGCGGCATTGCGTGGCTGCGCAGACCATAGGACTCGCCTACTGGTTCGTAGATTGATCTTCATCAAGCGATAGTGAAGAAAGATGCACCCGCAATTCCGATTATTTTTTCACCTCGAAAAACCTTCGGGAAACTCGGTTTTATTTGAGCCAAATCAGGGCGGACCACCCTGCTGCCGGGTATAGGACTCTCTCCTGAGGAGAGCGCCATGACCAAGCAAGAAACTGAATCCCTGGTGGCAGACGTATCGAACGAGTTCACCAAAGGACGCGCGCAAGATCTTCGACAAGCAGTCCAATCGCAGTCGGATCTTGGGTCCCGATTGACCCTGGAACGCGATGAACTCCTCAAGCCGGGCTGCTACATACTTCTGAACGGGCTTGTAGGGCGGGAGGTGACCGACAGCCAAGGTGAGTTGCGGATCACCATGATCTTTGAGCCCAACGATTTCCTGCGCGTCACCCGCGCGCAGATCGAGGGCGCGGAGCGCTTCCGGTTGCTGGTCGACGGACGAGTCTTGCGCTTTGATACAGCGCAATGGGACCGGCTGACGAAAAAGTCGCCCGAGATCACGTTCGCCCAGATGCACAATCTGGAGCGTCAGATCGAACGCTGCGGCGGGCGCATAGCCAACCTCATGGGCGAGAAACTCCCCACCCGGATGGCACGATACCTCCTGCGGACGACCGACGCGAATGCGGGCAAGCGGATCGAGCTGCGGCAGTACGACATCGCTCGCTATCTCGGCGTGCAGCCCGAAACGGTGAACAGAACCATTCACGACTTCATCGGCCGCGGGCTCGTGGTGCGGAATACGGTGGGTCTCGCTGTGGGTGATGTGGAGCAGCTCTCGCAAGTCGCCTCGAACACCAACGGGCTCTGAGCCAGACGAACCCTTACCTGAACGCAAAAAGCCGCAGTGCTGTAACTGCGGCTTTCTGTTGTTCTGGACACACCATCACGTCAAGCGCATAAACGACGGCCAGACAAGGTGACAATCGACTGCGGGACGCCGTCGCCGCTCACCAGGTTCTGCGATTGCCATCACCCTTGCCACCTTGAGAGAGTGTGCGTTGGCCCAGAGGGGAACATCGGATCGGATGGTTCAAGCCGAACGGCGACCGACCGCTTCGAGAAGACAGTCTTCCGCCTTCAGGTGCTTGCGCGCCTGACGAATACGGGAGAGAGAGCGCTTATCTCCGGCCTGGGCGGCATGATCGGCCAGCGCAAGCACAAAAACATCCCGCTGAGCATTGCTGCCGCCAAGCTTCGGCAACCGTCTCTGCAGATCGTCCAATGCAGGCCGCGACGGCCGCTTGCTGCGGTTTTCCGTCGCGTCCGGCAGAAAGTCTGCGATGACACGCGCAAGCGGAAGACCGATCTCTGCCGCCACACTGGCTTGGTCGCCGTCTCCGGCCGCACGCTCGGCCATGGAGGTCAGCGTCTCCGCGGCACCGACGGCATCGCCATGCGCCACGAGCGCAAGGAGGTTGTGCAAAGTGGCAAAAATCAGCGTTGTGTCGTCTGATCGCCGTCGAGCGATCGCGGCAAGCTCGTCCCAGCGGGAGCCTGCCTTCGTCCCGCAACGCTCCAACCGCCACAGAAGCGAAACCGCATTGGCCACATCGCGAAAATCGTCCGTCGGTTGGGGGCGCACATCTTCGTCATAGAGCCGAAGAACACGGTCATGATCGCCCCGCTCAAGATGCAAGAGCGCCAGGTGCCAGGCCATGTGGAACGAGAAATTGTTGCAGCGAGCCCAGTCTGCCCGACCGTCTTCTAGCCAGCGGATCCCCGCTTCCGTGTCGCCCGACATCTCATAGACATGGCCCACAGCGTGCATGCCCCAAGCATCCTCGCTTTGCAGCGCCACCGCCCGGCGCCCGACGGCTTCAGCCTCGCGATACGCGCCGCTCTCTTCGAGCGCGAAAGCATGGCATCCAAGCAGGAAACCCGCTGCGGCATCGTCTTCGGACCAGGCCTGCAGCATCGCGCGGCTCGCGGTGAGCATTTCGGTGCTGTCACCGATCATGAAGCGCAGCGAATGGGCAATCTTAAAGGGCAGGAACACGGTAGGCCGGTCGACAAAAGCGATATCGAGCAAATCGGCGGCACGACAGAAATGGCCGCTGAGCGCGACCGCTAAGGCCTCAACCAAGATCCGCTCGTCGCGCGTCCCGCCGTTGCGGCGGCGCAGCGCCCCGCGCGCGTTCTCGAGCGCCACAGCGGCATCGGGCAGAAGTTCCTTTCGCGCAAGGATCAGGCAGGCAAATCCCTTCAGTGCGAACGCCGCGACATGATCTGGATCGTGCTCAATCGCCCGGCCGAGCGCAGCCGCGGCGGTGGGGCGATGCGCGCCGACCGCAAAGACCGCATCCTCAAACGCTGCAACCGCTTCTGCGGAGGGGGAACTCGAATCCAGTCCATATCGGTCGGTGTGGTTCATACGCGGGCCCTGTCTTGTTTCCAATTACACGCGGCGCAATAGCCGGTTACGTGGCGCGCCAAGAGCGCGGTCACTGTGCTATTCGCGCGATGGAGCGCTCCAGTTACCGCCCTGCCTGTCACGCATCTGTGAGATGGCTAACGGAAGGGCGCGGGGAAGCGACGCAGGACCCGAAAGGGACTCGGCCCTGAGTTAAGCCTGGCCGCGCGGCCGGTCGCGCAGCAGCCGCTTGATATCCGCAAGGCCGATGCTGCCGACCGCCATCGAAAAGCCCAGATAGGCCGCACCGCCCAGTCCGACCAATACCCCCAACGCACCATAGCGCCAGCCAGGCGCGCTGAGGCTGTCGCCCATGGCCCATTGCAGAAAAAGGAGCGTCCCCGCCATCAGAGCGCTCGCCAACAAGATGCGCGGCGCAATGCGCTTCAGCGAGTCGTCCCACGCCGTGGCCTCGCCCATTGCCCGCGATCCGCGCCAAAGCTCAAACAGCATGATCCAGCCCGCAAGCGTGGTGCCGAGAGCCGCCGCCGAGAAGCCAATCAGCGGCGCCAAGGCGATCGCCACTACCGCATTCACCACCATCGCGCGCAAGGTGAAGCGCAGCGGCGAGCGAGTGTCCTCCCGCGCGTAATACATCGGCAGGTAAATCTTCTGGAGCACGAAAGCGGGCAAACCGGCGGCATAGATCATCACGGCCAAAGCCGTCGCCTGGGTGTCAGCCGCGGTGAACTGTCCGCGCTCGAACAGAACAGAGACAATCGGCACCGGTATGACGATCAGCGCCAAAGCCGCGGGGACCGTCAACGCGAGGGTGAGTTCGGTGGAGCGATTAACGGTATGCCGTGCGCCCGCCACATCATTGGCGCGGAGCCTGCGCGACAAGTCCGGTAGCAGCACCACACCGATCGCCACACCAACGACACCGAGTGGAAGCTGGTAGAGCCTGTCGGCATAGGAAAGCCACGCGACTGCGCCATCAAAGAATGAGCCGACCTGACGCCCGACGAGCAGATTGATTTGCTGCACGCCACCCGTGAGCAGCGCGGGGGCGGCAATCAGGCCCAGCCGACGCAGATCCGGGGTCAGTCGGGGGAGTTTCGGCACAAGCGGCATGCCCGCGCGCGCCGCTCCCACCCAAACCAAGATGAACTGCGCGACGCCCGCGAGAGGGATCGACCAGATCAACCAAAGACCCAGATCGCCTCCGGTCCAATATCCCAGGAGAAGAGCCGAAATCACGATCACATTGAGGAGGATCGGCGCGGCGGCGGCGGCGGCGAAGCGGCCAAGCGCGTTCAAAACACCCGAGAGGAGAGCAGTGAGCGAGATGAAAAGGATGTAGGGAAACGCGATCCGCCCGAAGAAAACGCTCAGCTCAAACCGCTCATCCCCAGCAAAACCGCTCGCCATCGCCAGGACAAACCAAGGCATGGCGAGCTGCGCGAGAAGCGTGAAGCCGATCAGAAACACCGCGAGCGCGGAAAAGGCATCGCGCGCGAAATCCAAGGGATCCTCGTCGCCTTCAAGCTTCTTGGCGAAGATCGGCACGAAGGCCATGTTGAATGCACCTTCGGCAAAGAACCTCCGAAACATGTTGGGCAGCGTGAAGGCGATCAGAAAAGCCTGTGCCACAGGCCCGGTGCCGAGAAACGCGGCCAGCATCATGTCTCGCACGAGGCCAAGCACGCGGCTGAACATGGTCCAGGACCCAACGGTGAAGAAGGCCGGCAGAAGCCGGATCTGCCAGATCACGGGTTTGCTTGGTCCTTGGCGTCAGGGTTGAGGCGCGGCAGCCTCCGCAAATCGGTCTGACCGGGATCGATGGCGGCTCGAATACGAGCCTCCAGCGCGCGCTGCTTCGAGACCGAGTGGATCTTCAGCCCGAAGATGTCCTTCACATAGAACACATCTACAGCCTGCTTTCCGTAGGTCGCGACAATCGAGGAAACGATGGATATGTTGCTGCGCCGGAACGTCCGGGTGAGATCGAACAAGAGCCCTTGCCGGTCCAATGTCTCCACCTCAACGATGGTGTAGATGTCGCTGCCAGAATTGTCGAAGCTGATGCGAGTGGGCACGCTGAATTTCCGCTCCCGCGGCTTGACACGCTCCTTGTCCTTGAGCGCATCGCTGGCCATCACCTCGCCCTTCAGGCTGCGCTGGACACTTTGCCGCAGGCGGTCGAGCCGGCTCTCACCGTAGGGCTGGCCATCCGCATCCTGAAGCCAGAACGCCGCCGTCGCGATCCCGTCGCTGGTGATGTAGCTTCGGGCATCGACCACATTCGCGCCGACAATCGCGAGCGCGCCAGCCAGTCGCGTGAAAATCCCCGGATGATCGGACATCGCAAAACAGGCAAGCGTTGCATCGCGCGCCTCGTCTGGTTCGATCGCGATCGCCGCGTCATCCTTCGGCATCCGGCGCAAGAGATTGGCGAAAATCACATGAGTATGGTCATCGAAGCCGAGCCAATACGGCGTGTAGTGGCGCTCGACCTCGCGTTCTATATCCGCCTTGGGCCAGCCGACAAGGGCCGTCGCGAGCACTTCCTTGGAATGGGCCTCGCGCTCGGGGCGCCCGAAGGTCTGGCTGCCCCCGGTCAGGTATTCCAGCGTCTCGCCATAGAGGGCGCGCAGTAGCGTCGCCTTCCAATTGTTCCAGACGTTTGGCCCGACACCGCGGATATCGCAGGCGGTCAGGACCGTCAGAAGACGTAGCCGGGTCGGGCTCTGCACGATTTTGGCGAAGTCCCGGACCGTGCGCAGATCGGTCAGATCCCGCTTCTGCGCCACGTCCGACATCAGCAAATGGTAGCGCACGAGCCAGGAGACGAGGTCCGTCTCCTCCGCACTGAGGCCCAGCCTTGGCGCAAGATGGAGCGCAACCTCGGCACCGTAGGTCGAATGGTCCTGCCCGGACCCTTTGCCGATGTCATGGAGGAGCGCCGCGACGTAAAGCACCCGCCGGTTCACGCCACGGCTGAGGATACGGGTTGAGGTCGGCATTTGCGCCTTCATTTCGCCCCGCTCGATATTGCTGAGCGTGGAAATCACCCGGATCGTATGCTCATCGACCGTATAGTGATGATACATGTTGAACTGCATCATCGCCACGATCCGGCCGAACTCAGGGATGAACGCGCCGAGAACGCCCACCTCGTTCATCAGCCGCAGAACAGCGGCGGGGTTGTTGCGGTTGGTGAGCAGTTCTAGGAAAACTGCATTCGCGTCCGGGTCCTCCCGCATCGCGTCGCCGATCAGGTCGAGGTTACCGACGACCAGACGCAACACGTTTGGATGGATCGGAATGCCCGTATCGAGGGTTTCCTGAAAGAGCCTCAGCAGGTTGACCGGGTCGGCAAGAAAGGCATCGGGATCGGCAAGGTCGATCCGTCCGTTTGTGAGCTTGTAGCCACTGCGCATCTTGTCCCGACTGTAGGAGAAAACGCTGCGCAGCGCGCGGGTCAGGCTCGGCTCCGGTTTCACATGCTGGGCTTCCAGCGCCGCCGAGAAAATCAGCGTCAAAGTGCCGACATGCCGCGCCTGATCGAAGTATTCCTGCATGAAGCGCTCAACCGCGCTCTGGCCATCGGTGCTGGAATAGCCGAGCCGGTCGGAGACCTCGACCTGCATGTCAAAACTCAAGAGCTCGCTCGCGCGGCCCGCAATCAGATGAAGATGGATGCGGGTCGTCCAGAGAAAGGCTGCGGCCTCGACGAAGCGTCCGTACTCCTCGGGCGTGAAGACGCCGAGATCCACAAGCTCTTCGGGACTGCGCACGTTGTTGAGGTATTTCGCGATCCAGAACAGCATCTGCAGGTCGCGCAATCCGCCTTTCCCGTCTTTGACATTGGGCTCGAGGAGGTAGCGCGAACTGCCCTGACGCCGGTGGCGCTCCTCCCGCTCCTCGAGCTTCATCTCGACGAATTCGGGGCCGGTCGAGCGGAAGAGATCGTGGACAAGCTTGTTCTGAAGCGAGGCAGTGAGGCGCGCATTGCCCCAAAGATGCCTGTTCTCCAGGAGGGATGTCCGGATCGTGCCGTCCGCGCGTCCCTGCCGTACGCAATCGTCGACGGTCCTGACGGCCTGGCCCACTTTGAGTTTAAGATCCCAAAGGCAATAGAGTGTCGCTTCGATCAGCTTCTCGCACCAGGCGGTCTGTTTGTAGGGCGTGAGGAAGAGGATATCGACATCGGAAAACGGCGCCATCTCGCCCCGGCCGTAGCCGCCAACCGCCAAAACGGAGATCCGCTCGCCCTCGGTTGGGTTGGGCCGTGGATGCAGATACCGAGCGGCCAGATCGAGAATCGTGCAGACCACGCGGTCCATCAACCAAGTGTAGTCATAAACGGCGCGATACGCGTCGAGCGGCGAGGCTTCGATCAATTCCGCAATCCGCGCGCGCCCTGTCTCATGGGCATCGCGGATTAGGGGAACGGCTTTTTCTCGCAAAACAGCAGGATCGCTGTTGGCGCGCCACAATGCCTGGATCTCCGCCGTGAGCGCCGGGAAATCCACCAATTGTCCGGGCTGGTCGGCAAGGCCGGACCACTCCGTGTCCGCGGCCGGAAGAAGGGTCTGCTCAATTTGCAACAGCGTCGAAACTCCGCGGCGCTGACCGGATGACAGTAGCCCGGTCGGACTGCACCTCAAAAATCGCGAGCATCCGCTGGTTCATCCCGTTGGGGAAAAACCGAAAGAGCCCCGTCGCGCCGACGAAACCCGAAGGATCGGTGATGCGCTCATCCGACAACGGGCTTCCGCCCGCCACGCGCGCCTCCGCGATCATCGCACCGATGGCCGCGATCCCATCATAAGACAGCCCGGCCAGCGCATGCGGGTTCTGCCCATACGCCGTGAGGTAGCGCCCGTTAAAAACGCCAAGTTGCGCCGGATCGGGAGCCGCGAACACACCGCCCTGCAAGCTCTCAAGCCCAAGGATCTCCGCCGAGGTATCCCACCGCTGCATCCCCATGAACTTCACCTGATCGGCCTGGAGCCCGTTCACGCGCAAAGCATCCGCGATGAAGCCCAAACCACCTGTCGGGCCATCGGTTAGGATCACCGCATTGGCGCCGCGCGCATTGAGCGCACCGGCAGACGCCCCGGCGGACGCCCGGATCGATTCTACGGAGAGCGAATAGGGCTCTGAGCCGACGACAACACCGCCGCGCCGCTGCACCGCCGCAGCCGCCGCATTGCGCGCGGTCTCACCTTCCAGCCCCGAAGGATAGACGATCCCGTAATTCCGCAGGCCTTGCGACAAGCCATACCCGACGATGCTGTCTGCGGCATTCCCGAAGGTGCTGCCCAGAAGAAACGTCGTATTACTCGCAACTTCGGGGTTGTTGCTCATGGAAAACATCTTGATGCCCGCCGCCCGCGCGACGGGCTCGGCGCCCGCCGTCGCTGTGGAGAACAGAGGCCCCACGATCACCATCGCGCCTTCGGCGACCGCCTGGTTGGCTGCCGCCGCGCCACCGGACGTGGTCCCGGATGTGGGATAGATCCGCAGATCGATATCGGCATTTTGAAGATCGCGTTCGGCAAGCTGGGCCGCGTTGATCAGGTTTCGGCCAATCTCGTCGCGGCCGACGTCCCCGGAGCCCGTCGGCACCAGGAGCGCCACCTGGACCGGTTGATTGGGATCGATATCGATCCCCGACACCGTGACCTGCGCCGGCCCTGCGGTCGTGCAGGCCGCGAGCCCAAGGGCAAACGCGCAAAGAGCCAAGTTTCTCATGGATTTGCGGACTGATTTGCCGAAATGCAGCATCAAAGTTCACCCTATTCGCAATTGCCGGTTGATGGGGCCACCGGCGCGCCGCAAGGTATGGGGTAGGCCCAGAAAAGTAAACGAAGAATGGACGAGCGATCCACCAGCGGCGCCTCGGATGGCCCGACAGCCCGGCTTGCGCCGGGGCTCTATCTCGTGGCCACTCCCATCGGAAACGCCCGCGACATCACGTTGCGCGCGCTCGATGCCCTTGCCGGTGCCGACATTCTCGCGGCTGAAGACACACGAACGACCCGGCGCTTGCTTGAGATCCACGGCATAAAGCGCGCCTCCAGCAGCCTGTGGCCCTATCACGAGCATAACGGCCCGCAGCAGCGGCCCCGTATCCTCGAAGCGCTCGCGGCCGGGCAATCGGTCGCGCTGGCCTCGGATGCCGGGACACCCCTGATCTCCGATCCGGGATACCCCCTAGTGCGCGCAGCCATAGCGGCGGGACTGGCCGTCTATCCCCTGCCCGGCCCCTCCGCTCCGCTTGCGGCCTTGGCCCTTTCCGGTCTTCCCACTGATCGGTTCTTCTTCGCGGGCTTCCTGCCACCTAAGTCTGCGGCGCGGGCCAAGGCGCTTATGGACCTCGCGCAGGTCCCGGCGACACTGATATTCTTTGAAGCGCCCCGGCGGCTTGCGGCATGCCTTACATCTATGGCCGAAACCCTGGGCGGCCGCCGCGACGCAGCCGTTTGCCGTGAAATCACCAAACGCTTCGAGGAAGCCCGGCGCGGCACCCTCGCCGAACTCGCGTCAGCCTACGCTGCAGAAAGCGATCCGAAAGGCGAAATCGTCATCGTCATTGGGCCGCCCTTGCCGCAGGACGTGAGCGAGACGGCCATCGACGCGCGGTTGCGGGAGGCTCTGGCCAATGGCTCGGTCAAGGATGCGGCACAACTGGTCGCCGCGGAGCTCGGTTTGCCGCGACGGCAGGTCTACGCGCGCGCCCTCGCGTTGGACAGCGAGGCATGAACCAAGGCCAGCAATCCTACCACACCGGCCTCGCCGCCGAGGACATTGCCCTTCGCAGCTATCTCAGCGAAGGCGCCACGCTTCTCGCGCAACGTTGGCGCTGCCCGGAGGGCGAGATCGACCTGATCGTGAGGCTACGCGGCGAAAGCGAGATTGTGTTCGTTGAGGTGAAAGCCAGACGGACGCGAGACGCAGCCGCCGCCGCGCCGCAGCCAGCGCAATGGCACCGGATCGGGCAGGCCGCGATGCGCTTCTTGGGCGAGCGGGGCCTCGATCACCTGCCCTGCCGGTTTGACCTCGTGGTCGTGGACCGGATGGGAAGGGCCAATCGCATTGAGAATGCCGCCACATTCGATGGCTGGTGAGAGACCTTCGTCACAGGCAGTTGTCCAGCGCGCCGGGGTCCTTGCCAATCCGCCCATGTCCCGGCAATGAAGCGGTAAATCCCCGGCGCATGGCCGAGGGAAGCGAGCCGTAATTGATATGAGACTGACATGGGATTGAAAGTCGCCGTCCAGATGGACCCGATCGACGCAATCGATATCGCTGCCGATTCCACCTTCCGGATCATGGAGGAGGCCCAAGCGCGCGGCCACACCATGTTCTACTACACACCCGACAAGCTCGCCTTCGAAGAGGGACGCGTCACAGCCCGCGGTTGGCCCGTGACTGTCCGCCGCAAAACCGGCAATCACGCCACCCTTGGCGAAGAAACCGTGATCGACCTGGGCGATTGGGATGTGGTGTGGCTCCGCCAGGACCCGCCCTTCGACATGAGTTACATCACGACGACGCACATCCTGGAGCGACTCCAACACGGAACGCTGGTCGTCAACGATCCATTCTGGGTGCGCAACTACCCTGAAAAGCTCCTTGTGCTCGGGTTTCAGGACCTCACGCCACCCACGACCGTCGCGCGCGATCTCGCGACCCTGAAAGCCTTTAAAGCGCGCCACAGCGACATCATCCTCAAACCACTCTACGGCAATGGCGGCGCGGGCGTCTTTCGCCTCGACGCCAACGACCGAAACCTCAATGCGCTCCATGAATTGTTCACCGGGATCAACCGCGAGCCGCTGATCGCGCAAAAATTCCTGCCCGATGTCGCGGCAGGCGATAAGCGCGTCATCCTGGTGAACGGCGAGGCCGTGGGCGCGATCAACCGTGTGCCGCAAAAGGGCGAAACCCGCTCCAACATGCATGTTGGTGGGCGGCCAGAAAAATCCGAACTGACCGCGCGCGACCTGGAGATCTGCGCCGCAATCGGGCCCCTCCTGCGCGAAAAGGGCCAGATCTTTGTAGGCATCGACGTCATCGGCGGGTGGCTCACGGAAATCAACGTCACCTCGCCCACCGGCATCCAGGAATTGGAACGGTTCGATAGCACCAACATCGCGGGGAAAATCTGGGAGGCCATCGAGGAGAAGCGCCGCTAATGTCGTGGCAGCTCAGGACCCTCAACGTCTATCTCAGGACAACGGAAAAGACGCTGCTCTCGCGCCTGTCTGACCCCGCTGCCGCCCGCGCCCGGCTCGAAAACCAAAGCCTCCTCTTCCCGATGCCGTCGAAGGCAAGCTTCCGCGAAGTGAAGCTTGCAAGCGGCGGGCGCGCCCTGCGGCTCCCTGCCCCGCGTGGCGGCCACACCCTGCTGTGGTTTCACGGCGGCGCCTACATCATCGGCTCTCCACGCACCCATGGTGCGATGGCAGCGGCCCTCGCCCACCGCGCGAAGATGGGTGTCGTCATGCCCTGGTATCGCCTCGCCCCGGAACACCCCTTCCCCGCCGCGATCAACGATTGCATCCAGGCTTGGGAGAACCTGATGGCGGAAGGCTTGGCGCCCGACCGGATTATTCTGGGCGGCGACAGCGCTGGCGGCGGGCTCGCCTTCGCCCTCCTCCACAAGCTTCTGTCGGAGCATCGCGCGCCACCCTGTGGCGTGGTCGCCTTCGGGCCGTGGGTGGATCTCGGGCTCACCGGCGACACCCTCTTCCGGCTGTCCAACCGCGACGTCCTGCTGCCAATCGAGCGGATCCCCGAAATCCGGGACACGTATCTTCAAGGCGCCAATCCCCGCGCGCCGCTCGCCTCCCCGCTCTATGGCGATTTCGAAGGCGCGCCGCCGATCCTTATTCAAGCGAGCGACTCGGAAGTCCTGCTGGACGATGCGCGACGCCTCGCGCGCCGGTTCTCCGAGCATGGGACCGAACCCGCCCTGGCCATCGAACCTGGCCTGCCCCATGTCTGGCAATTGTTCCAGGGATGGCTGCCCGAAGCTGATGCTTCCCTCGATCAAGCCGCCGCCTGGATGCGCGCCATTACAGAGAGTAAGCGCGCACGCGCCGCGCAGGGAACTTAACCGCGCCCCTTCAGGCGCGCGGACTACACGGCACCCGTCACAAGTGCGGCCACAAAGTTCCGCTTCTCGGGCGACGCAGTTTCCTCGCCCGAGCGCGCGTTCTGCGCCCCACCCGGCGCGCCCCGGCCCGGCTTCACGCCCAGGGCGCGGTCTACGCTATCGTTGACGATCTCCCGCTGCTCTTTGATGACCTCTTTCACCTCTTGGCTGCGCTGCTCCCCAACCCGCAGCAAAGCCTGCTTGAACTCGGATACCTGCGCATCCTTTTCCTTGGAGCCCCGCGAACTGCCGAACTCGAAGGCGAAGGCATCGCTGAACATCTTCAGAAGCGCCCCGGCGATGGTCGTGATCAACGCCAAGACACCTTGATCGATCTGTCCACCATTCCTTGAGAGATAAAGAACCGTACCGATACAAGCGATCAGCCCGAGCGTTACGCCACCCAGCATTAGGCTTCCGCGCAATCCGCCCCGCGCCTCCTGCGAGCGTCGCGCGTCCTGCATATCCTCCAGATACTTGAAGTTGAGCTCCTCAAGACTTGCCGTCATTTGCATGGCCGAGCTCGGGTTCTGGGCCAAACCCGCCTTGATCTCGGTAAAGTCATGGGACCCTGGCTTGCCCGCGATATTGGCGGCGACCGAGACGATCTCCTCGGCAATCTTGGCGGCATTCTTGCCGACAATCTTCGTGGCGAGAGCGGGGACGTATTCTGAAGCCAATCGAATGGCGAGCGGAATGAGAACAGCTGGGACCATTGGTTTTCTAAGCCTCCAGAACACTGGGAATATCGAGATCAAGCGCCGCGCAAAGATCGGCATCGATGATCGGCTTGTCCGACAAGTTCACGGATCGGCGGAACACCCGGATGGCCTGACGCGTCCGGTTGCCAAGCCAACCATCGACGCTCAGGAGCGCCTCAAGTTCCTCGCCGACCGCCACGTTGAGCGCCGCCTGCAAGGCGATTACATCCTGACGCTCCGGGAGGATTTCGCCGCTCGCCGTTTCATCGTCGAAACGCTTGCGAAGGCGCGCAAACTCCGAGGCCATCTTGATGTCGTATTTGTTCTTCTTGTAGCCTTTCCCATTGTATTGAAACGCAAAATCCGCCCATTCCTTCTTGCGCAATTCGTCATCCAGCCCCTTGGACTTGATGAACGCGATGAATGCCTTGAGATGGAATTCTTCCGACATGGACATGTCGTTCACAAATTCAGTGATCGTCTCATAGCCCGCGATCCGGTGATTGAAGCCCATGATTTGAAACCGGCCCCATGACGTCGACAACAAGGCCGGCGTCGCGTCGCTATCGTTGATGCTGATCGCCTCGACCAGACGGTCGTATTCGCCGCGGCCACCCTTGTAATGCGCCTTCGTCCAGGACTTGTAGGAGATCGACGGATGCCGGTCGGAGAACTTGCCGTCCGTATGTCGGTGAAACCAGTGCCCTTCGAACAGGATCTTGGGGAGATCGGTTCCTTTCAGGAAACCATCGCCTGCGGACTCGATCCGCGCAACCGCCATGATCACGGCAAGATCAACGTCCAGTTCATGCGCTGCGTCCAAGTAGGAACGCCGACTAAGATATTGTATCGGATACAACTTCGCACCCCTCGAATGGTCAGAAATAAATTAGCGAAATGAATAAGTCTAAGACCTCAAAATCGGTTTATACATGAAATTGAGCCCATTTTGAAGTCATATGAATTTTGTAGCTGTTGCAGTGCAATAAAGCATCAGCTTTGCGCCGGGAATACTCAGCTTCAGCAAGTCCTCAAACGGACTTGCGACGTAAACACTTGCCGATCCGCAACGCTATAGCGGATGGCCGGACAGAAGCTCCGTGAGCAGAAGAACCCATCCGATGGTAATTGCGGTGGAAACAATACCGATCGGCAGAACATCCCGCATGAACTGCGTAAACGTCACCTCCGTCGCCCCCATTCGGTCGGCCATCTGGAGCACGATCACGTTGCTCGCCGCACTGATGATGAAAACATTCCCGGCCAGGGTCGAAACCCCCGCCAGCATCATCAGGTTGGGCACATCAAGCGACAGGAGCAGCTTGAGATACATGTCCACGACCGGCACATTCGAGAAAACCTGACTGCCGAAGAAGCTGATCCCGGCGGTCACCAGCGGCTCGTTCATCCGGTCGCGCTCCGCGCCAAGCAGCGTCTGGAGCGTGCCGGATTCCAGCAATGCCCCGGTGACGATAAACATCGACACGAAGAAAACGAGCGTTGGCCAATCGAGACGGACCAGCGTCCGGCCCCGCGCCCCGTCGAAGAGGTAGACCGGCAAGCAAGCAATCGCCGCCGCCACCCCCAAAGGATAGCCGTATTGCGAACCGGTAGCCGCCAGCACACTCTCCACCGTCACGAGCACGACGAGGACGGTAATGGCGAGCAAGACCGGCCATTGCGAGCCTTCCGCCGTCTCGGTCAAATCGGCGGCCTCGCGTCCGGGCGCCCCCAACACCATGCGCTTGGAGAGCCAGAGCGCGCTGGCCCCCAAACAGACAAGCGTGGGCACGATCAGCCAGTGCAAAAAGGTCAGCATCGGCGCGGGCACCCCGCCGCTCGCAGCAATGAGCAGGTTTTGCGGATTGCCAATCGGGGTCGTCATACTGCCGATGGTCACCGCGACGCAGAGTGCCACCAGAAACGTCCGCTGATCCGCTCCGGTCTGGCGCGCAAGCATCAACGCAATGGGTGTGCCGATGATCGCCGCCGCATCGTTGGTCAAGACCGCCGCGACCAATGCGAACAAAAGCATAAACGCGACAAGCGATAGGCCCGGCGTCTGCCATCCCACCATCCAGCCCGCAATCCGGTGGGAAATACCATTCTCATAGAGCGCCCGACCGATGGAAAAGACCGAGAACAGATAAAGCATCACGTTCCAATCCACGGCCTGCAAAGCATCTTGCGGTGAAATCGTCTGTGTCGCCAGCAACACGACCGCACCCGCCGTCATCACATGCCAGATCTTCAGGAAGGACGGCAGCCATTCGCGGATCGCAATCAGCGTGAAGACGGCAATCGATACGCCAAGACTAAAGGACACGATGTCTCTCCAAGCGTCTGTTTTGCGGCCTGTGTTGCATCGCGCGCGCCGCTACGCCGCTTCGGGCCGCGTATCCCCACCATCATCGGAGCGCGGCGCCCTCTGAGCCGTCTCGGGCATAAAGGCCGCGAAGATCAATGCCCCGAGCAAGGACACACCGGCCAGGAAATAGAAGGCCATGTCATAACCGCTCAGCTGCACGATCTCTTCCGCGATCAAGTTGCTGGCCGAGGCGCCGATCCCCACCAGTGTCGCGAGCGCCCCCTGGGCCACGTTGAACCGCCCCGTGCCTTTGGTCACATCCGAGACGATCAACAAAAACAGCACCGCAAAGATCCCGTTTGCGATCCCATCGAGGGATTGGATCGCGACAAGCGCCACGGTGTTGTCGGTCAGCGTATAGAGAAACGCGCGGATCGGCAGGATTGAGAAGGCCAGCAGGAAGAGCGGCTTCCGGCCCCAGCTATCGGCGGTCCGGCCGCAGAGAATGGCCATGCCGATCATGATGAGCTGCGCAGAAATGATACAGGCCGACGTGAATGCGATTCCCGAAGCTGTATTGCCGTCGCTCGCGACCCGTTGGCTCACCAGCGGCAGCATGCTGGCATTCGCGCAATGAAAGAGGACGATGGAAATGCCAAAGACGATCAGGCGCCAATCGCTGAGGATTGTGGCAAACCCGCTCGGCTTTTCCTCTCCCGCCGCCGTCTCCGCCACACCACCTCGCGCCGCCTCATGGTCGATCTCGGAAGGGTTGATCATCATCGTGCAGAGGATCATGCCGATCGCCATGGCGGAAATCAGGATGAAGACGCCATCGACGAAGCCCGCGAGCGCGAAACCCGCGGCAATCGCCGCCGCCACGACGTTCCCGGCATGGTTCCAGGCTTGGTTCGCGCTGGTTTGCCGCGTGAAGTCCGGACGCCCGACGACGCCGAGCGTGATAGCTGCGATCAGCGGCCCCAGAAACGCGAGCGCCACCCCCATGGTGATCTGCGCGCCATAGATCGCCGTCGTCGCATCGGAAAAGACGAGCGTCAGCGCCGCGACCCCGACAGCGGCGATGCACGCGACCATCAAGCCCCGCTTGGCATCGATCCAGTCGATCAACGCGCCCGCGGGCGTCTGCGCCAAGACCGTCACTATGGATCCAAGCGCCAGCGCGAATCCGATGCTTTGGGGCGACCAATGGAGCTGGGCCAGCAAGTAGATCGCGAGGTAGGGCCCGAACCCAGCCGTCACATCGCCAGCGAAAAAGTTGACACCGAGCAGCGGCTTGTTCAGCGGCCTCGGCGCCTGCCCCGCGACATTGCTGGCTACCAAAGGTCAATGCGCAAGTCGGACGCCCCCTCTTTTCTCATCGCGTAGGCGCAACCCGACCCGCGCGTCTCTTTCCCCGCACGGACTGTTGCGCACTTTCCCCAAAGGAACAATCCATACGTGCAACTGCGGGCGCAATCGTGGCGCTCAAACCATCCTGGGATGCTCATCTGTTTCTGGAATAAGGCGCAGATGGAACCAAGAGAGCACTGACGCCAATTGGCGCCGCGCCACGTGCGCACCCCTCCGTCTCGCGCAACACGCCGTCGCCTGCCGCTATTCTGTCTCGGTTTGCCGGTGTCCGGGCGTGGAGCGCGGATCGCTGGCGCTTAAGTCGGTATAAACGGCACTCCCAGAGCCATGCCGGAACCCTACCGGTTTCCTACCGTTTCCAGCCCGCCACTCGCGCTGCAACACGATGAAACCGCAAGCCTTCTAGCGCTAAGTCCGAAACTCGCTTCGAAAACACCTCCAAGCAAAAAAATCTACCTGAAGATTGGAGCGCTGCGCAACGTCTCAGACCGACTCGGCCACCTGATTGGCTGTTGTGCCTTCTTCGAGAAACCGCATCCGCAGATACACGAGCGCGCTAAACACTCCGATGATCGCATAGCTCAACGCCGAGATAGCTGCGCTCAGCAGCGCAGCGATAATGCCCCCGGCCCCGGCGGCAATGGCTGCCCATACCGGGCCGAGCAGGATAACAACCCCGAGAAAAATCAGGATCAACGCCCCAATCGCGCCCACCAAAGGCCATCGATGCCCCTCGGACATGCGCTGCGCGCGCCCTAGCGCCCCGTAGCCAAGCTTTTCATAAAGAATGCAAGGTAGCCAGACGAGAAACACCGCATAGACATAAAGGCCGGGCAGCAGGAAAAACATCGCGGCAAACCCTGCCAGCACCGATACGATCGTCCCCAAAACGACAATGGGCAAGAGATTGTTGAGCGCCGTGCGGAAGTAGAAATCGAGGCTGCGCATGTGCCCTGCCGCGCCGTCAACGCTTGCGAGGGTCACCAAGGCCACAATCACCTGACCGGCCAGACTGCTGATCAGCGCCGCCCAGATAATCCCAGGCGTCAGCGCTCCGGGATTCGCAGCCACCATCTCTCGATCCGCCACCGCCAGGAAAACGGCCTCCATGAGGAGCGAGGGCGCCAGGGCCAGCGTGAAAAGCGTGCCGAAATTACCAAACAGCATGCGCAAGCTCTCACCCAGCACCCGCTGGGCCATGAGTTTGCCGCCTTCTCCGCCGGGTTCCACTCTCATGCGGTGAACGCACCCGGCTTCAAGTCGCGCGCCATGTAGTCCAGCACGGCATTCACGAGCTTTGGCTCCTTGCTGTCGGGAAAAAACGCCTTGGTGACTTCGACAAATTCCGTGACCGTAACCTTGACCGGCGTGTCCCGATCCAAGAGCTCAGCGCCCGCGGCGCGCAGGACCGCTCGCAGCGTGGGATCAACCCGACCAAGCGGCCAATTCGCGTTCAGCGCACGATCGGCAACCTGATCGATTTGCGCCTGATGGGTCACGCTTGCCCTGAGCAAGGCCCGGAAATGATTCAGATCGGCATCCACCCAGGAGAAACCGTCTGCTTCCGCGCCGATCCGGAAGGCCTCAAACTCGTGCTCGACATGGCTCAGGGCTTCGCCGGAGGCTTCCATCTGAAACAGCGCCTGCACCGCATAAAATCGAGCGGCGGACCGTTTGCGCCGCGATTGGGCAGAGCGTCCTGAGGGGCGCGTTTCCATTTCAGACAAAAGATCCATTCGGCCCCTGTTCGCCCGCGAGATATAGCTTCGCGTCCGGTTCTTGCGACGACGCCGGAGCAAACCGCCCCTTGATCACCATGAGATGGAGACAGGCCTCCGCTGCACCGCCACCTTTGTTTTTGCCATCGGGCCGCGCGCGCACCAAGGCCTGATCGCGGTCTTCCACCGTCAAAATTCCGTTCCCGATGCACAGACCCCGCAAGCCGAGCAGCATGAGCCCTCGCGAACTGTCATTGCAAACCGTTTCATAATGGCTCGTTTCGCCACGGATCACACAACCTAGCGCAACATAGCCCGCGAAATTCCCGGATGTCGCAGCGAGGGCGATCGCGGGCGGGATCTCCAGAGCCCCGGGCACATAGATGGCCTCGCCGCTCGCCCCGGATGCCTCCACCGCAGCGCGCGCGCCTGCCAGCAGATGCTCCGCAATCTCTGTGTAGAACGGCGCGACAACGAAGAGCACGCGCGTCGAGCGCTCGAAGTGCGGCAAAACAAAGTCTTCACTGGCGTCCGCTGCCGCCATCTCAGCGGTCTCCGCTCGGGATCGGCCTTGTCCCGACAATCTTCAGCCCATAGCCGTCGAGGCCGACGACCTTCGGGCTTGGCGAATTGCTCAGCAGAATGAGGTCGCGCAAACCCAGCGCACACAGGATCTGCGCGCCCAAACCGTATTGGCGCAATTTCTCTGGCGTCGGGTGATCTGCCAGTTCAAGTTTCATCGACATGTCGCGCAGCAACACGACAACCCCGCGGCCCACCTCGGAAATTGCCAGCATGGCATCGCGCAATTGGTGAGATCGCCCGGCATGAAGCCCGAGCATATCTTCAAAAGGGTTCATCGCATGCATGCGAACCAGAACTGGATCGCCGCTCTCAAGATCGCCCTTCGTCAAGACGATGTGCTCGGCCCCCTCGATCATGTCCGAGAACACCCGCAACTGCCATTCCCCGCCATATTCCGACGTCACGGTCTCCGCGACCGTTTGGCGGACAAGATTGTCATGGCGCCGCCGATAGGCAATCAGATCGGAGATCGTGCCGATCTTGATACCATGACGTTGGGCAAATGCGACGAGATCGGGCAGCCGGGCCATCGACCCGTCCTCATTCATCACCTCGCAGATCACGCCAGAATGGTTGAGCCCAGCCAAGCGGGCAATATCAACCGCAGCCTCGGTATGTCCGGCGCGCACCAGAACCCCACCCTCACGCGCCCGGAGCGGGAAAATATGGCCGGGCGTCGCAATCGCATCCGGTCCCGAGGTTGGGTTGATCGCCACCGCAACCGTTCGCGCGCGATCGGCGGCTGAAATGCCCGTCGTGATCCCGTCGCGCGCCTCAATCGAGACGGTGAAGGCCGTTTCGTGACGCGACGAGTTCGAGGCCGACATCATCGGCAGCCCGAGCGCATCGAGCCGCTCAGCGGTCAAGGTCAGGCAGATGAGCCCCCGGCCATAGGTCGCCATGAAATTGATTGCATCCGGCGTGCACATTTGCGCCGGGATGACCAAATCGCCCTCATTCTCCCGGTCTTCATGGTCGGTGAGGATGAACATTCGGCCGTTGCGGGCGTCCTCAATGATCTCTTCCGTCGAAGAGACAGCGTCGTGATACGGGCTTGGGCGGACGGGAGGTGTATAACTGTTCATGAGATACGGCTAACCCTGAGGATATTCCGCAAGGCGCGCAACGTAGCGTGCCAACGTATCGATCTCAATATTCACCAGATCTCCCGTCTCGACCTGTCCCCAGGTCGTTTCTGTCTTCGTGTGGGGGATGAAGTTAACCCCGAATTCGCGCCCTTCGACCTCGTTGACCGTCAAAGAGGTGCCGTTCAGGGCGACCGAGCCCTTCGGCGCGATAAACCGCGCCAGGTTGTCAGGCACGCGGAATGTAACCCGCGTGCTATCCCCTTCCCGAACGATGGAGACGATCTCGGCAACGCCGTCCACATGACCCGAAACGACATGTCCGCCCAGCTCATCGCCAACGCGCAAGGACCGCTCCAAGTTGACGAGCGCGCCCGTCGTCCATGCGGTGCGGCCGTTCCCAACCTTGGTCTTGCTGATGGTTTCGGCTGAGATATCAATATCGAACCACGCGCCCTCGCCATATGGCCCCAGATCCACCACGGTCAGACAGATCCCGTCGCAGGCGATGGAGGCCCCCAAACTGATCGAAGCCGATGGGTAGCCGCAGACAATACGCGCCCGGAGGTCGCCCCGTGTCTCAAGGCTCTCCACCCGACCGATATCGGTGATGATCCCAGTAAACATTTTGCGCAAGCTTCCACTTCGTTCCCGGTCGCGTCCTATCCCCCCAGTGCTGTTGCGGCAAGGGTTGATCTGCTTTGGCCCCTGCTTGGCGAGTAGCGCAGGCGGCATTGGCTGGAGCGATCCGCCTTGCCAGTATGAGAGAATCTCGACGAAGGGTCATGTAAACCAAGTTGACCGTTTCGCCACCCTTTGCCCATCCCGCGCACCAAAGCACGCCCAGCGCGTGACGTCTAATGGTCTCGAGAAACGACTATGTTCATGACAGATCGCGCCGCACGCAGCCCAGGATCCTCGCCACCCCGGCCCAGCCGATCCAGCGCATCGTCGGCGGCGATCCGCTGTTGAACAGCGGCGTCGGGATCTGACAACAGCCTTGAGACAGCTGGAGCGATCAGCTCGGGCCGACAATTCTCCAAAAGAAACTCAGGCACGGCCACGGTCTCGGTGACAAGATTGACGAGCGTGACAGAGTCGAGCTTGATAAGGCGGCGCGCAATCGCGGACGTGACCGGATTGGCGCCATAGGCGATCACCATCGGCGTCGCCTGCGCCGCGAGCTCCAGGCTCACGGTCCCAGACGCGGCGAGGGCGGCATCTGCCATGGCAAAGGCGGTCTGTTTTCGCCGCTCTACCCGATCGGACGGCACATCGGACGCTTTGAGGATGATCGCTGCCGCGTCTTGGCCTGTGCCGAAATGGGCCTCTATGAGTTCGGTCACGGGGCCGACAGCTGGGATCACCACCGCCAGATCCGGGCGTTCGAGGCGGAGACGATCCACCACTTCGCGGAAAACCGGCGCAAGCCTCCGGACTTCGCTGCGCCGCGAGCCGGGCAGAACGACCAGAACTTGCCGTCCCGGTGCGATATCAAGTGCCTGTCTCAGCTCGGCAATCTCCGCCGATCTAATGATCGGCGTCTGCACCACAGGATGGCCGACAAAGTCGCACGTCATGCCAGCCGCCTGCATGTACGGAGGTTCAAACGGCAAGAGCGCCAGCACATGCGTAACCGATCGCGCCATTTTCTGCGCGCGCGAAGGGCGCCAAGCCCAGACCGACGGGGCGACATAATGGATCACCTTGAGCCCCGGAAGTGCCTTGCGGGCGCGTTTCGCAACGCGGAGGCAGAAGTCTGGACTATCTATCGTGATCAGCGCGTCGGGCTCGGCCGCAATCACAGCCTCGGATGTTTCTCGTATCCTTTTCAGAAGGTTCGGCAAGCGGGGAAGCACTTCCGCAATCCCCATGACCGACAGCTCCTCCATCGGGAAGCGGCTCTCGAACCCAACCTCCCGCATTGATGGACCGCCCACGCCTTCGAGGTTGAGGGCCGGGCCGCAAAGTTCGCGCAGACCTCGGATCAGCGCCGCGCCAAGGAGATCGCCGGATGGCTCACCCGCAATGAGGAAGAGATGGGGCGGTTTCATTGATCGGGCTCCCGCCCCCACAGAAACAAGCCCTCACGGTTGCAAGCCTCGACCGTAGCCTCTCGATCCAGAAGCAAGACACCACCCGCTTGGACGACAAGACCTGCAAGACCCGCTGCAGCCGCCCGGACCACCGTCTCCGGCCCAATTGCAGGCAGGTCGATCCGCCAGTCCTGGCCGGGCTTGGGCGCTTTGTAGAGCACCCCGCGCGCGCCGCCGGGGTCTGGGCGATAGCCGGTTGCTGTCGTTTCGACAAACCTCAGCATGGCGTCTGTCCCTTGGATCGATTCGAGCCCCAAGCAGACACCTTGCGCAACAACGGCCGCCTGGCCTGTATCCGCATCGCCGAGTGCCGCGACAATCTCCTGCGCGCGGGCGGCGTCGGACTTATCCGCATCGCTCGGTCGGGCCTGAGAATAGACAGCCCTTTCCGCGACAAGCCCGGTGAGGAGCTCGTGCGCACCCACAAGTCTCAGCCCCTCATCTTCGAAGATACCCGCCACGAGCCGCAGCGTCTTGTCATCGCCTCCGCGCATTCCGGCAAGAACGCGCGGCGCGAGCGCCAGCATCTTGAGATCGAAGCGCAATGGATTGAGGTCCGGGCGGCGAATCCCACCCGCGAAAGCGACATCCCGCACACCTGCATCTTTCAGTGCCTGAAACAGGCGGCCCGGCTTCTCGAACTCCGCCCTGATCGCCCGGTCTCTGTCGGCCCAGGGCAGATCAACGCCGGGAAGCTGAACAACGTGGTAGGGACGGCCTCGCCTTTCACATTCCTCCGCGATCAGCCGTGGCAAACTGCCCCGTCCGGCGATGATGGCGAGTGTATGCTCTGCCACGTGTTCACTCGGGCGGCACGGTAAAGGAGCGCGAAGTCTCGGAGGACATGAAGGCGACGATTTCTTCGATCAAAGGATTGCCCGAATACTTCTCCGCGACCGTCGCGACCCGGGTTTGCAAGGTGCCTTCCTTTGCAAACATCTCGGAATACGCGTTGCGCAATTCGTGGATCTGCGCCCGTTCCGTCGCGCGGCGCTTCAATCCCACGAGATTGAGCCCCATCAAGTGCGCGCGTTCCCCGGCAACGGAGCCGTAGGGGATCACGTCGGCCACGACACCGGCCAATCCGCCAATCATCGCGCCGCGCCCAAGCCGGACATGTTGGTGAACCGCGCTCAGCCCGCCCATGACCACGAAGTCCTCGACCACACAATGCCCCGCCAGCGTCGCATTGTTGGCCATGATGACATTGCTGCCGATGATGCAGTCATGGGCGACATGGGTCGACATCATGAAGAGATTGCCGTCGCCGACGCGTGTCATACCGCCGCCACCGACAGTGCCGGTGCTCATGGTGGTGTATTCGCGGATACGGTTGTTCGCGCCGATGCTGAGCTCCGTCGGCTCCCCTTTATACTTCAGATCTTGAGGCACTTGGCCCAGGGAAGCGAACGGCCAGACTATCGTGTCGGCCCCGACCTCCGTGCGCCCGGCAACCGCGACATGGCTCATGAGCGTGACGCGGTCCGCAAGACGCACCTCCGAACCCACGACGCAAAATGCACCGATCTTGCATCCCGCGCCGATGTCAGCGCCGCTCTCCACAATCGCGCTCGGATGAATTTCGGATGTTGGGTTGATCGCCATGGCGTCAGGCCTTCGCGCCAGCTTCTTCCGGGGTCATGATCATGGCAGTGAATACGGCCTCGGCGGCCGTTTTACCACCGACGATTGCATGGCCATTGAATTTCCAGATCTTGGTCTTGCCGCGCGCGACATCGACGTGAAGTTCCAATTGATCTCCGGGCACAACCGGTTGGCGGAACTTCGCGGTGTCTATGCTCATGAAATAGACCAGCCGGTCACTGTCGTAGAGGTCAAGGGTCTCGACCACCAGAACAGCCGCCGTCTGAGCCATCGCCTCCACGATGAGCACGCCGGGCATGACCGGACGCACCGGAAAGTGGCCCTCGAAATGCGGTTCGTTGACCGTGACATTCTTGAGGCCAATGGCGGATTTGCCCGGGGCCATGTTGACCACGCGGTCGATCATCAAGAACGGATACCTGTGCGGGATCATGCGCTTGATCTGCAAGATATCGACCTGCTTGAGCTCGGGTTCGATCGCGACCGTCATGGATCAGAGCCTCCGTTGGTCTCGTCTTCCAGCGTCTCGCTGCCAGAGGACACATTCTGAAACGCGGCATCAAGTTCCGCGATAACCGCATCGGTGATATTCAGCCTCTGGTCGGCGAGCAAGACCGAGTTCTCATCGATAATCGCCCGCGCGTCGTACCGGTCCATCATCGCAACCAGAACAGGGGCCACATCCGCAAAAAACTGTCTCCGCGAACGCTCCAACTGCTGCGCGAGGGCATTGGACCGATCGTCCTGCCGTTGTCTGGCGGCGACGACCCGCGTATCGAAATCCTCCGCCAGGGCTTGGAATTCCTCCGGCGGCAACGTTGCGCGCCGTTCGGTCAAATCCCGCTCCTCAGCCTCGAATGCGGCGTCAATCGCGCGCGCTTCGGCCACAAGGGCCGTTCGCCGCTCTTCCTCTCGGTTGAGAAGGGCTTGTCCCGCGAGAGTATCGAGGAGGATCCGTTCCTGGTTGATGATCAGGAAGGGGACCCCCGTGACGTCATCTTGCTGCGCAATCGCCGGGAGAGACGCCAACAGCAGTGCACAGCACACAAGGGAAATCCTGGACAGAACCCGGCGAAGGCGCGCGGCGCGGTCCGAGAGCCCCATCGCTCAGAAACGCGTTTGAAGCGAGAAGCGGAACCTCTCGACCTTGTCGTTCTCTTCCTTCTTCAGCGGGATCGCGTAGTTGAAGCGCAGCGGCGCGAAAGGCGTGTTCACGAAGAGGCTCACCCCGGTGGAGGCCCGCAGTTTCGCGCTATCGTCGACATCGCCGCTGCTGCCATCGGTGTCGTCGAGGCCCCAAAGCGATCCCACATCGGCAAAGAGACCGCCATAAATCCCGTATTCCTGCGGCAAGCCGAGGGGGAAGCTCGCATCCAGCCTCAAGATACCGTAGTAGTTCCCGCCCAGCGCTTCATCGACTTCGAGGTCCTCCTGCGGGGCGCGGCAATCGCCCACCTCGCAGAAATCGCGCGGACCGATGCCGTTTCGCTCGAACCCACGGAACGAATCGCCGCCCGCGTTGAACCGGTCAATGATCCGGGTTCCGTCGTTCGAAAAAATCGCCCCGCCTTCCAGAGCCGCCGAGAGGATCACCTCTTCGTCGAACAGGCTCGTGAAGGCCCGCGCGGTGCCTTGCGATTTGGAATGTGTGACATCTCCTCCAAGCCCCGCGAACTCCTGGTTGAGCGTGAGGATGAAACCCGCGGTCGGATCCACGACAGAGTTCCGCCGGTCGTAGGTGTAAGTGAAGCCAAGGGCGGAGGTGATGAGATCGCCCTCCTCTTCCTCGATGATCCGCGAGGCATCGTCATCCACATCTGCGATGTCGTCGGATGAAATCCGGTAGCGCACCGTGAGGCGGCCATTCTCGCTGAGCGGGAAGCCAACGCGCGGCTCAAAGCCCACATTTCTTTGGGTGAAGGCCTGCTCGCTCAGATCCCGTGTCCGGTAGTAGATCGTGAACCCCGCGAGGAGATCCCGATCGAACAGTTCAGGTTCGGCGAACCCGAACTCGAAATTCCCAAATTCCGCGTTGGCCGAGACTGTCGCCGACACCGTCTGGCCACGTCCGAGGAAATTGCGTTCCCGAATACCGACCTGGGCCGTGATACCCTCGTTCGTCGAGAAAGCACCACCGAGCGAGAGACTTCCCGTTGGCTGATCTTCCACGACCACATCAACGATCGCGCTCTCGGGGCCCGCACCATCTCGGACGGCGACATTGACGGAAGAGAAATACCCGAGCCCGCGAATCCGATCCTCCGCGTCGCGCACCTCCCGTGCATTGAAGGCATCTCCTTCCACAAGATCGAACTGACGGCGGATCACCCGGTCGAGCGTCCGGGTATTGCCGGAAATATCAATGCGCTCCACAAAGACGCGTTCAGCCGGGGAGATTTCGAACGTCACGTCCAGGATCCGGTTGACCTCGTCCTTCGTGATCACAGGCTCGATATCTACGAATGCATAGCCTTGCTGACCGGCCTGAAATGTCATCCGCTCGATGACTCTCTCGACCTCCCGACCGTTATAGACAGCCCCGCCAGCCAGAGGGGCCAAGAGCGGCTCAAACTGTTCCGCCGGAAGCCCAACAACGGCAGAGCTAACACCCACCTGTCCGAAATTGTATTGTGCCCCTTCGGAGACCGTGAAGGAGAGGAAGAACCCGCTGCGATCTCGCGCAAGTTCCGCAGTGGAAGACCTGACCTCGAAGTCATAATAGCCGCGCTGCAGGTAGAATTGCCGCAGCAATTGATTGTCGACCTCAAGTCGGTCCGCGTCATAGGCATTCCCGCCAAGCAGGAAGCTCAGCCAGTTGGTCTGATTGGTCTGGATCACACGCCGCAGGCGACGGTCGGAGAATTGCTGGTTCCCCAGGAAACTGATGCGCTGCACGGCCGTATTGCGGCCTTCGAAAATCTCGAAAACGAGATCGACCCGATTGTCCGGCCTGCGGATGATCACGGGGTTCACTTCCGCGGAGAACCGCCCGGAGAAACGATATGCATCGGTGATCCGCTGCGCATCCGCCTCCGCCGCAGCGACCGAGTAAGCGAGCCTCGGGCGCAAATCTATAGCCGTCAGCAGCGTTTCGTCATCGACGGCGCTATTCCCCTCAAAGGCGATCTGATTGATGATCGGGTTCTCCGCCACCGTGATCAGGAGCCGACCGGCCTCCGGCGTCACCGTCACGTTTTCAAACAGCCCGGACTCAAAGAGCCTGCGCACGGCGAGGTTGATTTCCTGCGGCGAAACTGGTTCACCCGCTTCCAATCCGGAGAAGGTGCGAACTGTCTCGGAATCGATCCGCTGGTTTCCGGCGACATCGATACGGCTGAAAACCACCGTGCCCTGAGCAATGGCATGCCCGGCCCAAACAAGAAGAACGATCGTTCCAAGTAAAAACAGGCCGCGAGAAAGGTCTCGCCTCCACCTACCGTGCCCCATCACGCCTGCCTCTCTGCTCTCGGGCGGTTGACCCGCCCGTTTTCTCAACTGACCAATCGCATAATGTCGTTGTAAGTCGCGAAGACCATTAAGAGCAAGATTAAGCCAAGACCGATGGACATGGCAATCTGCATGATTGCCGGGCTTGGCGGGCGCCCGCGGATGGCCTCGATCAGAAACGCGAGCAGATGCCCGCCATCCAGGATCGGGATCGGGAAGAGGTTGAGCATCCCGATGGCCGTGGAAATCACACCGATGAGAACGATGAAGCTTAGAAAGCCCTGTTGCGCGCTCTCCCCGGAAACCTGCGCGATCCCAACGGGGCCTTGGAGATTGTCTGGGCTGAGCGCGCCGGTGATCATGTGTTTGATCCCGTTGAGCGACTGCACGATGATGCCCACCATTCTGTCCGCGCCAACCGCAACCGCGGTCCACGGCATCGGCGTATGCGTCGCGGGCAGATACATCGGGCCGCCCGCCACGCCGATCATGACCCGCCGCTCAAACCCACCCTCGCCATCGTCCGCGTCACGATCCGTCGGCACGATCTGCAAGGAAATCGCCTCCCCATCGCGCCAAACGCCAAGCGTGATCGAGCGGTCGCCGGACGCCATCACAACGTTGCGGAGATCATCGAACGAGGTAAGCGGCACACCGGCCGCGGTCATAATGACATCGCCTCTCTGAAGGCCCGCCTCGCTCGCAGGCGAAAGTGGCTCGACGCCCTGGACAAGAGGCGGAAAAGCGTAAGGCGCTTCAACCGTGCGCAGGCTCCCGTCCCGCTCCAGCCGAACTTCCATCGGTCCGGGCGTCTCCATGGCAAGGGCGGCCTCGAGCACCGCTTGGAACGTGTCGACCGACGTGCCGTTTACCGCAACGATCTGGTCTCCTTCGCGGACTGTATTCACGTCGCCTGGAAGCTCGAAAACCTCGCCAACGACCGGCTCGTCGGTCGCTGTCCCCTGGTAGGTCACGATCCCGGCAAAAACGATAATCGTCAGGATGAAGTTCGCCACGGGCCCTGCGGCAACAGTCAGGGACCGCTTCCAGATTGCAGCGCCGTGAAAACTTCGCTGCCGGTCGGCCTCCGACATCTGCGCGAGCGCTTCCTGATCGGCCTGGCTGCTGCCATCGCTGTCGCCGACGAACCGGACATATCCGCCGAGCGGCAGCGCCGCGATCTGCCACAGGGTGCCCCGTCGGTCCGTACGCGACCAGATCACGGGCCCGAAACCCACGGAAAATACCTCGGAGTGGATCCCGCACCATCTCGCGACGATGTAATGCCCGTATTCATGCACCGACACGACGATCGCGAGCACGGCGATGAACGGGATGATCGTCGCCAGAAATCCGCCGAAGAACGGGATATTGGAGATCAGTTCCATATGTGTCAGACTCCAACGACGCAGGCGGACCATTCCCGCCCCAAATCCCTGGCGCGTGTGTCGATCTCGACGACATCATCCAGGGTGTAATCCGATCCGTAGTTTGCCGCATCGCGGGCCAACTGCCGGAGCACATGTTCAACCATTTCGCTCATGTCAAGGAAGCCGATGCGCCCCGCAATGAACTGATCGAGCGCCACTTCCTTGGCCGCGTTGAAGACGGCGCCCGCAAGCCCGCCGATCTCCATCACCTCACCCGCCAGACGAAGGGCCGGGAACCGCACCGGATCCGGCGCTTCGAAATCGAGGCGCGCGAGGGCCGCAAGGTCCAGGCGCGGCAAGGGTAAGTCCCGGCGCTCGGGCCAGTTGAGCGCGTATCCGATGGCGCCGCGCATATCCGTCGGCCCCATATGCGCCATTAGAGAGCCGTCGCGGAAACCCACCAGGGAATGGATGACCGATTGGGGGTGCACAATCACTTCGATACGCTCCGGCGGCAGCCCGAAAAGGACGTGCGCCTCCAGTAGCTCCAGCGCCTTGTTGAACATCGACGCGCTGTCGATGGAGATCCTCTGCCCCATGCTCCAATTGGGGTGCGCCTGAGCCTGAGCAGGCGTGACCGTCGCCATCGCTTCCCTCGACCAATCGCGAAACGGTCCGCCCGAGGCGGTCAGGATCAACCGCTCGACATCCTCTCGCCGCTCCCCGGCAAGCGCCTGAAAAATTGCGCTATGCTCGCTGTCGACGGGCAAAAGTGTCGCGCGTTTGGCGGCACACGTGCGGAGGAAAAGGCTCCCGGCGCATACAAGGCTTTCCTTATTGGCGAGCGCGACGGTCGAGCCGTTCTGCGCCGCTCTCAGCCCCGGGATCAGACCGGCCGCACCGACAATCGCCGACATCACCCAGTCCGATGGCTCGGCGGCCGCGTCATGCAGGGCACCCGCGCCCGCAGCGGCCTCAACGCCCGACCCGCTGAGCATCGCGCGCAATTCTTCAAGGCGCGACGCTTCCGACGTGACAGCGATGCGTGCTCTGAGGCGCCGCGCCTGTTCGGCCAAGAGCGAGACATTCCGTGCACCTGTAAGGGCCACGACCTCGTAGGCCGCGGCTCCGCCCTGGCTCTCGATCAGATCCACGGTGTTCTGCCCAACAGAACCCGTCGAGCCAAAGATGCTGATTTTGCGGCGCATGGTTAAGCTGTCAGGTGATCCCCAAATTTAAACGCATCTAACAGCAAAAACGCCCAGGTGCCTCCCAATATGCCATCCAGCCGATCCAAGAAACCGCCATGGCCCGGCATCAAGACACCGGAATCCTTGATCCCAGCCCGGCGCTTCATCCAGGATTCGCCGAGATCGCCCAATTGCGAGGCCACACCGATCAGAAGGGCTGCGAGCGCCGCGGAGAGGAGCGGCCAGCCCAAAACCCCAGAGAAAACAAGGCTGAAAAGAACCGCGCCGATCAGACCGCCAATCCCGCCAGAACACGTCTTCCCGGGACTAATGCTGGGGCAGAGCTTCCGGCCCCCGATACTCCGTCCTGCGAAATAGGCCCCGACATCGCAGGCGATCACCACGCAAATGACCCAAACAATCAAGAGAAGGCCATCGTCCTGGTGGATCCGTATGTAGACGAGAGCGCCAACCGCAAACCCGACATAGACAGCGCCAGGTGCAAGAAACGCAAAATGCTGCCGCGCCATGACACCCGCAGCAAGCACCGTCGCCAAGTAAGCGGCGATCCCCGCGGTCAGCGCGCCTGAGCCGATTACAGCCAAGCTGATCACGCCACCGGCTTGCAAAACCAGAAGCGGAGGGGAGGTCAATTCGCGCTCCCCCGTCGCCATGGCATGGTATTCCCAGATCAGGAAAGCATAGAGCAGAATGCCGAGGAGGATCGCGGCATAGCCCCCAATGATCGCGCAGATGAGGCACAAGGCTCCGAAGACCAAAGCCGAGAGCGTCCGGATCCGAAGATCTGCAAACCGCTCCGGCTGTGTCGGAGCTTCCGTCATCCAGCCACAGCGCCGAACCTGCGCTCCCGGCGGCCGAAGCCTCGGATCTGCTGCGCGAAATGCTCCGCCGTGAAATCCGGCCAGCGTGTGTCGACGAACGCGAATTCCGCATAGGCCGATTGCCAGGGCAAGAACCCGGAGACACGGAACTCGCCGGAGGTTCGCAAGATCAAGTCTGGATCGGGCAGCCCGGCAGTGTCGAGGTAAGAGTCGATGGTCTCCGGCGTAATGTCGGCCGAGGAGAGCGCCCCGGAGCGCACCGCCTCAACAACCCGCCTCGTTGCCCGGATGATCTCGTCTCGGCCACCGTAATTGATGGCAATCGTCAGGTTGAAGCGCGTGTTCCTGCTGGTCTGACCCTCCAGACCCGCCATAAGCACCTGGAGGTCATTATCGAGACGCTCTCTGCTGCCGATAAAGCGGACGCGCACGCCCTCTTCGACCAAACGTGCGCCCTCTTTCTTGATGTAGCGGCGAAAGAGCCGCATCAAACCGATCACCTCAGCGGGGGGCCGCTTCCAATTCTCCGTTGAGAAAGCAAAGAGCGTGAGATGCGAGACCCCGAGGTCCGGACAGGCTTCGACAATTTCCCGCACGCGGTCGGCGCCGCGCCGATGGCCATGGATCCGCGGCAGGCCGCGACTTTCCGCCCAACGCCCATTGCCGTCCATGATGATCGCAACATGGGCCGGCGCATAGGCTTGACCGGAACTCGCACCACATTCCATGTTCCTAGAACCCCTTACACTCGCTCGACTGGTCGCCTGGGATTCCAGTCAGACCTGCATGATCTCATCCTGCTTGACCGCTAGGGTTGAGTCTATCTTCTCGATGGCCGCATCGGTGAGTTGCTGAATTTCTTCCGACCAGAGTTTTTGATCATCCTCACCCATGCCTGCATTCTTGGCTTTCTTCAGTTGATCCATCCCGTCGCGGCGTACGTTGCGGACAGCGATCCGCGCGTGCTCGGCGTATTGTCCAGCAACCTTCGCCAGTTCGCGACGCCGTTCTTCGTTGAGTTCTGGAATCGGCAGCCGCAGGATCGTGCCGTCCATCTGAGGGTTGATGCCCAGCCCGGAGCTTCGGATCGCCTTATCGACCGCGTTGACAAGGCTCTTGTCCCAGACATTGACCAAGACCATGCGCGGCTCGGGCACAGTGATTGTCCCGACCTGATTGATCGGGGTCGGCGCTCCGTAAGCCTCGACCTGAACAGGATCGAGCATAGACGCCGAAGCGCGTCCGGTTCGCAGCGAAGCAAATTCCGTCCGAAGCGCGCTCAACGCGCCATCCATGCGTTTTTCCAACGCATCGAGGTCGATTTCGATGTCAGCGTCCGACATGCCTGCCTCCTAGACCCGGCGAGAGCCTATCATCAGCCGGGTTCAACGATCGTAAACCGGCCTTCACCCCGCACGACACCGGCAAGTCCGCAGGGTTCGTCCAGCGCGAAAACGATAATCGGTAGCCCGTTGTCTCGCGCCAGGGCAATGGCAGATGCATCCATTACCTTGAGGTTCTTCTGGAGCACAATATCGTAGGTGACACGCTCATAACGTGTGGCATCGGGGTTTTTCTGCGGATCGCTATCGTAGACGCCATCAACTTGTGTCCCCTTGAAGATAGCATCACACGACATTTCCGACGCCCGAAGCGTGGCGGCAGTATCGGTCGTAAAGTAGGGATTGCCCGTGCCGGCTGCGAAAATACAGACCCGGCCCCGCTCCAAGTGGCGAACGGCACGACGCCTGATATAAGGCTCGCAGACCTGATCCATCGGGATGGCGGAGATCACCCGGGTCGGAAGGCCAAGCGCTTCGACAGCACCTTGCATCGCCAGGGCGTTCATCACCGTCGCCAGCATCCCCATATAATCCGCCGTTGTGCGCTCCATGCCCTGAGCGCTGCCTTGCAGGCCGCGGAAGATGTTTCCGCCGCCGATCACCAGGCAAATCTCCACACCTGTTTGGTGGAGGGCCTTTACCTGACCGGCAATGCGTTGGACCGTAGGGGGATGGAGCCCATATTGTTGTGAGCCCATAAGAGCTTCGCCGGATATCTTCAGCAATACACGTTTATAAGCCACGACGGGGTGCGATGAAACGCTGGCCACCGGTGCATCCGACATACTCATTTTCCTCAAGACACCGCTACGCGCGTTAACCTGTCGGAAAACCTCCACCGGTTCAACGCGAAAACCGGGACGCATGAAAGCTCATGGCCCGGTCTTGCATTTGCAACACGCTCATCGGCGAGCGTGGCTCGTTTGAAGGATCAGTGACCAGCGGTCTTGGCAACTTCGGCCGCGAAATCCTCTTCTTCCTTCTCGATGCCTTCACCGACTTCGAGACGAACGAATCCCAGGATCTCGACACCCGCATCGGCGGCGGCCTTAGCGACAGTCACATCAGGGTTGATGACGAATTTCTGCTTCAGGAGCGTGACTTCCTCGAAATACTTATTGAGCCGCCCGACGATCATCTTCTCAATGACCTGCTCTGGCTTGCCCGAGGCCCGAGCCTGCTCGGAGAGGACGGCCTTCTCGCGCGCAACGAGCGCAGGATCGAGGTCGGCTTCGGAAAGGGCGGCCGGTTTCGTCGCCGCAACATGCATCGCGACTTGCTTGCCGATGCCAGAATCGGCGCCCTTAAGCGCAACCAGGACGCCAATCTTGCCCAAACCATCTGCAACGCCGTTATGCACATAGGACGCAACGCTGTCGCCCTCGACCTTTTGCATCCGCCGCAAGGTCATGTTCTCGCCAATGGTCGCGATCTTGTCGGTCAGCACCGATTCGACGGCCTTGCCACCGAGGTCGGCGGCTTTCAGCGCCTCCAGATCTCCGGCCCCCAAGGCGGCTTTCGTCATGTCCGAGACCATCGCCTGGAATTCCGCATTCCGGGCGACGAAGTCAGTCTCGGAATTCACTTCGACCGCCACGCCAACGCCGCCGTCGACCGTGACACCCACCAATCCCTCAGCCGCCGTACGGCCAGATTTCTTCGCGGCCTTCGCGAGGCCCTTCGTCCGCAACCAGTCGATCGCGGCTTCCATATCGCCGCCGGTTTCGGTCAGGGCTTTCTTTGCGTCCATCATGCCTGCGCCGGAAGCGTCGCGCAGTTCTTTGACCATGGTTGCGGTGATCGACATCGTCGCTCTCCTGAAACGTATCGTGAGTCTAATTTGGTGTTCCGGCGCAGAGGCTTACGCGCCTCATGCGACGGTCGCGTGACAGTCCGGCCGATCAGGCCGGGGCAGCCGCATCTCCGCTATCTTTTGCGGGCGTTTCGACGGCGGGCGTTTCGGCCGTTTCGGCGGCGACTTCGGCTTCAGCTGGAACAGCCTCCAGCCCCTCTTCCATGGGCGCCTCCTCGAACTCTCCGATGTCGATCCCGGCAGAGCCAAGCTGCGCGGCCATGCCATCGAGTGCGGCGCGGGCAACCAGATCGCAATAGAGCGCCAGCGCGCGGGCCGCGTCGTCATTGCCGGGAATGGGATAGTCGATCCCATCGGGCGAGGAATTCGTGTCAAGCACAGCAATCACCGGGATCCCAAGCTTGCGCGCTTCGAGGATCGCCAGCTCTTCTTTGTTAGTATCGACCACGAAGATCAGATCGGGCGTGCCGCCCATCTCGCGGATACCGCCCAGGGATTGCTGCAGCTTGGCTTGCTCCCGCTCAAGGCCGAGACGTTCCTTCTTGGTCAAACCTTCCGCGCCGGCGTCGAGCTTCTCGTCGATCGCCCTAAGACGTGAGATCGAATTCGAGACGGTCTTCCAGTTGGTGAGCGTGCCGCCCAGCCAGCGGTGGTTGATGTAATACTGAGCCGAACGCTCAGCTGCATCCGAGATCGCCTTCTGCGCCTGACGCTTTGTGCCGACGAAGAGAATGCGCCCGCCCTTGGACACCGTCTGCTGCACGGCATGGAGCGCCGCATCAAGCAATGGCACCGTCTGGGTCAGGTCAATAATGTGAATCCCGTTGCGGTCCCCATAAATATAGGGAGCCATACGCGGGTTCCAGCGATGCGTCTGGTGGCCGAAATGCACACCAGCTTCGAGGAGCTGGCGCAAGGTAAACTCTGGCAGAGCCATTGGTCCGTATCCTTTCCGGTTTTGCCTCAGCGGGGAGAAGAGCATGCGCCCAACCGGTGGACCAACGAGGATGTCTCCCCCGAAAGCCGCGTCCCCGCCTGCGAATTGAATGCTGCGCGTTAGCGACTTCCGCGCCGCGTTGCAAGATCAATCTTCGCGCCGTCCACGAACGCCCCCGCCACAGAGAGGCCCTGGAGTGCGCATGACATGAAAAGGTCTCCCGGCGCTGTGCGGAAACCCAAGACACGGGCGGAACGTCCCGAAGAGCCGTGCGCGCCCGAGCGCGCGAGATCACGCGCTCCGTTTCGCGACACCTTGCGGCATCGCCAAGCTTGCCAGGTCCCGCGCCACCGCGAAGGCACCGTTGAGCCTGGATCGGTCGTCCTGCCAGTCACGGCGCACCACGATCCGGTTGTCCTTGACCTTGGCCTGCCCCCGCTGGTCGTGAATGAACTGAACAAGCCCGGCCGGATTCGCGAATTTGTCGTTGTGAAACTGAAGCGTTGCGCCTTTCGGGCCGCCGTCGAGCTTCGCAATGCCAGCGCGTTTGCACATCGCCTTGATGCGCACCACCAGAAGGAGCGTTTCGACCTCGCTGGGGAGCGGCCCGAACCTGTCGATCAGCTCCGCGGCAAAGCCCTCCATCTCGACCTTCTTCTCAAGCGATGAGAGGCGCCGATACAGACCGAGACGGATGTCGAGATCGGGGATATAGGGTTCTGGGATCAGCACCGGAACCCCGAGATTGATCTGCGGCGACCAATCGCCATCATTCTCGGCCAGTTGGGCCTCGCCCGCCTGGAGCTTGGCGATCGTCTCCTGCAGCATCTCCTGATAGAGTTCGAAGCCGACCTCGCGCACCTGACCGGACTGTTCCTCTCCAAGCAGGTTGCCCGCCCCACGGATGTCGAGATCCTGCGACGCGAGGGTAAATCCAGCGCCGAGCGAATCGAGCGAGCCGAGGACCCGCAGGCGCTTCTCGGCCTGTGGTGTCAGCACCTTGCGCGGCTCGGTCATGAAGAAGGCATAGGCACGCAGCTTGGAGCGGCCCACGCGCCCCCGGATCTGATAGAGCTGCGCCAGGCCGAACATGTCCGAGCGCTCCACAATCAGCGTGTTCGCCGCCGGAATATCGAGCCCGCTCTCGACAATCGTCGTTGCCAACAGAACGTCATATTTCCCGTCGTAGAAGGCATTCATTCGATCATCGAGTTCGGTCGCGGCCATCTGGCCATGCGCCATCACGACCTTCACTTCCGGAACGTGCTCTTTGAGATGCGCTTCGACCTCGGCAAGGTCTGAGATGCGCGGCACAACGTAAAAGGATTGCCCGCCACGGTAATGCTCTCTCAGGAGCGCTTCGCGAATGGTGACCGGATCGAACTCGCTGACATAAGTCCGGATGGCCAGCCGGTCGACCGGGGGCGTTGCGATCAGCGACAGCTCCCGCACCCCCGAAAGCGCCATTTGCAACGTGCGCGGGATCGGGGTCGCGGTCAGCGTCAGCACATGAATGTCGGAGCGAAGCTGCTTCAGCCGTTCCTTATGCGCGACGCCAAAATGCTGCTCCTCGTCAATGATCAGCAGCCCCAGATCGGCAAACTTAATCGTCTTCGCCAGCAGAGCATGGGTCCCGACGACAATCCCCACTTCTCCATCGGCAAGCCCCTTCCGGGTCTCCGCGGCTTCCTTGGCGCTTACAAACCGGCTCAATTGCTTCACCCGTACGGGCAGGCCGCGGAACCGCTCGGAGAAGCTCTTGAAGTGTTGGCGCGCCAGAAGCGTTGTCGGCGCGATCACCGCGACTTGCGTGCCGGACATTGCCGCCACATAGGCCGCGCGCAACGCCACCTCGGTCTTGCCAAAACCCACATCGCCGCAAATCAGCCGGTCCATCGGCTGGCCGGATTCCAGGTCTTCCAGGACATCCGCAATCGCGTTGAGTTGGTCATCGGTTTCCGCATAGGGGAAACGCGCGCAGAACTTCTCCCAGTCGCTGTGGTCCGGCGGGGCGAGGATCGGCCCCTTGCGCAGGGCACGTTCTGCGGCGATGCGGATCAACCGGTCCGCCATATCGCGGATCCGTTGCTTCAACCGCGCCTTTTTCGCCTGCCAAGCCCCTCCGCCCAGACGGTCGAGCAAGCCCTCTTCATGGCCGTAGCGCGACAGCAACTCGATGTTCTCGACCGGCAAGAAGAGCTTGTCGCCGCCCGCGTATTCGAGGCGCAAACACTCATGCGGCGCGCCAGCGGCTGTCACGGTTTCGAGGCCACGATAGCGCCCAATGCCGTGATCGACATGGACGATGAGATCGCCTGCCGTCAGGGCGGCCGCCTCGGTAAGGAAGTTCTCAGCGCGTTTGCGGCGTTTGGGCGCCCGGATCAGCCGATCCCCAAGCACGTCCTGCTCGGCGATCACCGTCAGCCCAGCCGCCTCAAACCCGTGCTCAAGAGGCCAGACCGCCAGGTAGAGCCCTCCGGTTCCGTCGATATCGGATGCCCGGGTAATCTCGGTCGCGTCGGTGATGCCGTTGTCCGACAAAAGGCCGTTCAGGCGCGCCCGCGCCCCTTGGGAGTAACTCGCGACAACGACATTGCCAGTTTTCCGGCGGATCTTGATGTGATCGGCAAGCGCGCCGAACACATGCGCCTGCTGGCTCTGCCGCTCGGGCGCAAAGTCGCGCCCCAAACGCCCGCCCAGATCGATCACCCCCGGCCCTGAGGCCCGCGGCAACGCGGAGCGCGAGACACGGCGCCGATGGCTGCCAAGGGCTGCGTCGAACGCGGCTTCATCGAGATAAAGCAAGTCGGGAGGACAAGGCTTGTAGACGGTCCCAAGCTTCGAGGAACCGGCCAGCGCTGCCGTCCGCGCTTCATATTGCTCCGACAGAGCGGCCCAACGCGCCGTATGCGCGGCCTCGAACTGATCGTCGAGCAGAACCGGCGCATCGGGGAGATAGTCGAAAATCGTCTCAAGCGTTTCGTGGAAAAATGGCAACCAATGCTCGACGCCCTGGTGTTTGCGCCCCGCGCTGATCGCCTCATAGAGCGGATCGTCCCGTCCGGCTGCGCCGAAGCGGGTCCGATACTCGGTTCTGAACCGCTGGATCGCCGCCTCGTCGAGCATCACTTCGGAGACCGGCGCGAGTTCAATGCGCTTCACAGCCTCGGTCGTGCGCTGGCTCTCAGGCTCGAAACGCCGCGCACTCTCAAGAACATCCCCAAAGAGATCGAGCCGGATCGGTGTGCGCGAACTCGGGGGAAAGATGTCGATCAGCCCGCCGCGGATGGCATACTCGCCCTTATCGGTCACGGTCGGGGTCTGGACATAGCCCATACGGGCAAGGAATCCGCGCAGAGCGTCCAAGTCGATCTGGCGGCCCACGGACGCGGCAAAGCTAGAGGCCCGCAGTGTTGCCTGGGCGGGCACCCGCTGCGTGGCGGCATTGACGGTGGTGAGGATCGCCGCGGGCCGGTCGAACCCGCGGGCCAGCGCGGCCAGGGTCGCCATGCGAGAGGCGGAAATGTCACCGTTCGGCGAAATGCGATCGTATGGCAGACAATCCCAGGCCGGAAAGGTCAGAATCGGGATCTGAGGCGAGAAAAAGCGGATCGATCCGCGCAAGGCCGCAAGCCGCGCATCGTCTCGCACAACATGGATCACCGGGGCTTGGGCCGCCGTGATCGTGTCGACAAGGTAATGCGCGTCGAACCCTTCCGGGCAGCCTCCGACCGTCAATCGACCGGGGGGCAAGGATCGTCCATCATCCATGGCCGCGAGGTAGTGCAGGCTCCGGGCGGTGGCAAGCACTCATATGTGAGGCCCGCGATCGCGGCCCAAGAGCGTCAAGCGTCAAGACAAGCCTCCGTCGCCAATCGCCCAGCGTGCCCTCGGTCTCAAAGGCTCGCGCCATTGCTCCCAACCCAGCTCAATGGAAAAAAAGCAGAGCGCCGAGGAAGCGAACTTGCTCCCCCGGCGCCCCAGTCACCGGATCCGGTCCGCGATCAGCGGGCCGATCAATGCCCGCGATCAATGCCCAGATTAATGTACCGTGTCGAAGCGATCCGCGTTCATCACCTTGGTCCAGGCCGCGACGAAATCGTGGACGAACTTCTCCGCGCTGTCATCCTGGGCATAGACCTCCGCATAGGCGCGCAGGATCGAGTTTGAGCCAAAGACCAGATCGATCCGGGTCGCGGTCCATTTCGCCGAACCGGTCTTGCGGTCGCGGATCTCATAAACCCCATCGCTGACCGGCACCCAGCTATACGCCATATCGGTGAGGTTGACGAAGAAGTCGTTGGTCAGCGCGCCTTCGCGGTCCGTGAAGACACCATGCTTGGTCCCGTCGAAATTCGTGCCGAGCATCCGCATGCCACCGACCAGAACCGTCATTTCCGGCGCAGTCAGGCCCATAAGCTGCGTCCGGTCGAGGAGCATTTCCTCGGCGGTCACAACATAGTCGTGCTTCTGCCAGTTGCGGAACCCGTCCGCGAGCGGCTCCAGCGGCGCGAAGCTGTCGGCGTCGGTCATCTCGTCGGTGGCATCGCCACGGCCGGGCATGAACGGCACGTCGACGTCAAAGCCTGCGGCCTTCGCGGCCTGCTCCACGCCCAGATTGCCTGCAAGAACGATCACATCGGCAACGGATGCGCCGGTCTCGGCGGCGATGGGCTCAAGAATGTCGAGGACCTTCGAAAGCCGCTCGGGCTCATTGCCGTCCCACGTCCGCTGCGGCGCCAGCCGGATCCGCGCACCATTGGCCCCGCCGCGCATGTCCGATCCGCGATAGGTCCGCGCACTGTCCCAGGCCGTGGCGACCATCTCGCCGATGGACAAGCCGCTCGCCGCAATCTTCGCCTTCACGGCCTCCACATCGTAGCCCGCATTGCCCGCCGGGATCGGATCTTGCCAGATCAGATCCTCTTTCGGCACATCGGGGCCGAAATAGCGCGCCTTTGGGCCCATATCGCGGTGGGTGAGCTTGAACCAAGCCCGCGCGAAGGCATCCTGGAAGAGCGCAGGATCGGCATGGTAGCGGTCCATGATCTTGCGATACTCCGGGTCCATCTTCATCGCCATGTCCGCATCGGTCATGATCGGCATCTGGCGGATCGAGGGATCTTCCACATCGACCGGCATGTCCTCTTCGCGGATGTCAACCGGCATCCACTGATTGGCACCGGCTGGGCTCTTCTTCAGCTCCCAGTCATGGCCGAGCAACATCTCGAAATAGCCCATGTCGAACTTGGTGGGATTGCTGGTCCAGGCGCCTTCGATGCCGCTGGTGATCGAATCCCGACCAACACCTTTACCTTGTGGATTGTGCCAGCCAAGCCCTTGCGCTTCCAGCTCCCCCGCTTCGGGCTCAACGCCCAGGAGGCTCGCATCGCCATTGCCGTGACACTTTCCGACAGTGTGGCCGCCCGCGGTCAGCGCTACGGTCTCCTCGTCGTTCATGGCCATCCGCGCGAAGGTCTCACGGACCTGACCGGCGGTCTTGAGCGGGTCGGGCACACCGTTCACGCCTTCAGGATTGACGTAGATGAGACCCATCTGGACGGCGGCGAGGGGGTTTTCCAGCGTGTGGGGATCTTCGACGCTTGCGTAGCGCGTGTCGCTCGGCGCCAGCCATTCGCGCTCATCGCCCCAATAGGTGTCCTTTTCGGGGTGCCAGATATCCTCGCGGCCAAACGAGAAGCCAAAGGTCTTCAGCCCCATCGATTCGTAGGCAATCGTGCCCGCCAGGATGATCAAGTCAGCCCAGCTCACCTGGTTGCCATACTTCTTCTTCACCGGCCAAAGCAGGCGGCGGGCCTTATCAAGGCTCGTATTGTCGGGCCAGGAATTGAGCGGCGCAAAGCGGAGGTTTCCGGTGCCGCCGCCACCGCGGCCATCGGCTGTGCGGTAGGACCCCGCCGCATGCCACGCCATCCGGATCATGAAGCCGCCGTAATGGCCCCAATCGGCGGGCCACCATTCCTGGCTGTCCGTCATCAGCGCGTGCACATCCTGCTTCAGCGCGTCGACATCCAGTTTTTCAAGCTCTTCGCGGTAGTTGAAGGTCGGTCCAAGCGGATCGGTCTTCCGGTCATGTTGGTGCAAAATGTCGAGATTGAGCGTCCGGGGCCACCAACGAAGCGCCGTCGTCCCCGCCTCGGTGTTTGCCCCGTGCATCACCGGGCACTTGCCCATACTCACTGCCATGCCGCCAATCTGGTCGCCGTCCACTGAGACTCTCCTTTGTTTCTTCCAACCCTGTTGTGGTGTGCCGAAAGTCCGGGAAACCCGACGACCCTCGCCCCACCACGAGATAGAATTGAATTAGACCAATTCTAAACATAATGGAAATTTAAAATTATGGGAATTTCCGATAAGGCTGAATTATGCGATGAACGCAATCCGAGGCGGAATCCTCATACAGAGGCGAATCGAAGAGAACGTGTGGCGCGTCGCTGCCCGTGTAGGCCGTTGAAAAGATTAGGCTTCAAGGGGAGCGACATGCTTGCCCCGGACCAGAGCACCGGTGCAACGCGCGACCAGCCGTTTCGCTGAAACCCATGGCTAGGGCCAACAGCACATCACAAAATCGCGTATGCGCCGGTCCCATGGCGCAGTTTGCCGAACCAATCCCCCCAACGCAGCCCAGCCCCCTGCGAATCTCTATGGCGGATCCCAGTCGTCTTCAGCCGGGAGGCAAACCGCTCAAAGCGCGCCCAGCGCATCCGCGACTTGCCGGGCGAACTTGGCTGTCGCAACCGGCAATGCCCGCCCCCGAAGCTGGCCGATCAGCAGCAAACCCGGGGCGATATCTGCCGGATCGATCTGCCGGGCCACCAATCGCGGGTCCGCAGTCGGCTGTAAACCGATTGGAATCTGGAAACTGATCGCGTCCTCATAGAGCACATATTGCCGCATCAGCTCGAAGCTATCGGCCTCCAGCACCGGATTGAGCCCGATCGACCTGCCCCGTGTCGCGCGTTCCAACAGATGCCGCACGCCATACTCCGTCGCCGGGATCACATGGGGCCGCGCCAGACAGTCGCGCAGGCGAAGTGTGTCCGAACTGGCCAGCGGATGGTCAGCCGACATCACCGCCGCCACAGGCTGCTCAACCGCGCGGATCACCTCGAAATCCACGAGATAAACCGGCTCGAACACAATGGCTAAATCCGTGGCGAACTGGCTGAGATCGCGTTCGGCCTGCGCGCGGTCACGCACGCGGACAGAGAAGGTGACGCGCGGATGCGCCTTCCGGTAAAGCGCCACCTGTTGGGGAAGAAAGATCGGATTGACCGCCTGGGAGCAGGCAATCGACACATGTCCGCGCCGTTCGCCGCCCAGATCGGCCACCTGGCTGCGCACACGGTCCAGATCGCCGGTCTGCACCCGGATATGTTGCATCAGCAGCTCGCCCGCCGGATTGAGCCGGACGCCCTTGGGCAAGCGTTCGAAGATCTGACCGCCGAAATCCTCTTCGAAGCGCTGGATCTGCCGGTTGAGCGCCGAGCTCGTGATGTTCATGTCCTCGGCCGCGCGGCGGATCGAGCCCGCCCGAGCGACATGCCGGATCATCTCGTAGATTCGCAAATGTCGCATCGCCACCGTCAGCCTTGCTGCAAAAAATGCAGCACTATGGTGAATTCTTAACAGTTGGAGTCAACGCAAAACCAAGGCAGCTTCGCACCGTCTGGAAAAATGCAACGGGGCAAGCCGATTGGATACAGTCTGTCGTCAGCGCAAAGAGGCGCTCATCGGGCCGCACCCCGAATCGCAGCCCCGCAGCGCGATGCCGCTCCACCCAACCGGTAGAAAGCCCTCAGCCCGGCGCCGGTCCGAGGCTCACATGCGCCGAGGCAATGCGCCAGCCCGCATCGGTGCGCATCCAGACCTGGCTCTGCGCCCCTCTGCGCTCCGAACCCGTCCGGACATATTCGCACGTGGCAACACCGATATCGGCACTGAGCGCGACAACCCGGATCTCCGAAAGCGTCCGTCCCAGATCGGCTGTGTCCCGCCCCTTCCGAAAAGCGGCGATCTCGCCCGGCCCATAGAGCCCGCCCTCTGCGGTCATGCGCGCAACGCGCGGATCGTCCCAGAAAAGCTCGGCCAGTATGTCGGTATCGTTGGCGCCCAGCGCCGCCTCATAGGTTCTGAAGGCCGCGAGGATCTCAGCCTCCACCTGCCCGGCATCGAACGCCATCTGTCCTCTCCTCTCAACATCCGTCGCGACCGAAAGGACTGCAAGAATGGGTGAAACGCAACTCATCGCCGAACCCGCGCCCATCGCATTCGATCCAGGCCGCACGGCGGTGATCGTGATCGACATGCAGCGCGACTTTCTGGAGCCCGGCGGCTTCGGTGAGACGCTGGGCAACGACGTGTCCCTCCTGCAAGCCGCCGTCGGTCCGTGCCAGAAGGTGATCGGCGCCGCCCGGTCGGCGGGCATGATGGTGATCCACACCCGCGAGGGCCACCGCCCCGATCTGAGCGACGCACCACCCGCCAAAGTCGCGCGGGGGGCGCCGTCCAAGCGCATCGGCGATCCCGGCCCGATGGGGCGCATCTTGATCCGTGGCGAGCCCGGGCACGAGATTATCGACACGCTGGCGCCCGCACCGGGCGAGGTGGTGCTCGACAAACCGGGCAAGGGCGCCTTCCACCAGACCGATCTCGCGCAGATCCTGCAAAATGGCGGGATCGAAACCCTCATCGTCTGCGGTGTCACCACCGAGGTCTGCGTGCACACCACGATCCGCGAGGCAAACGACCGGGGCTATCGCTGCGTCGCGATCGGGGATGCCTGCGCGTCCTACTTCCCCGAGTTTCACCGCGTTGGCCTCGAAATGATCAAGGCCCAGGGCGGCATTTTCGGCTGGGTCAGCGGGTCCGAGCATTTCGCCGCCGCGCTGTCGGCTTTGCGCGCCGCCTGAAACCATCCCCAATTTCCGCACCGGCCCACGCGCTGGCGCGGCCCATGACAGGAGCCATGCCCATGCAACAGACCAAGACTCCGACCCTCTGGACCCCGGGCGACTGGAACGCCCTCTTTGGTCTCGGAACAAATGTCCTCGTCAACCTCCTGGTGATGACGGGCCTTCTGAAGTTCGTCGTCGGCCTGCCCGACGAGCTCACCTTCGGGCGGATCCTCCCCGCCGTCGGGCTCATGCTGTTCCTCGGCAACATGTATTACGCCTGGATGGGCTGGAAACTCGCCAAGCGCGAGGGGCGCGCGGATGTCTGCGCCCTGCCCTCCGGTCCGTCCGTGCCGCATATGTTCATCGTCGTCTTCGTGATCATGCTGCCAATCCTGGGCCAGACCGGCGATCCGGTGAAAGCCTGGGAAGCGGGCCTCGCCTGGGTCTTCCTGCAAGGCTTCATCCTGATCGGCGGCTCTTTCGTCGCGCCCTTCATCCGCAAGATCACCCCGCGCGCGGCTCTGCTCGGAACGCTCGCGGGCGTCTCGATCGCCTTTATCGCCATGCGGCCCGCAACCGAGATCTTCATGACCTCGATCATCGGCCTCACCTGCATGGCGATCATCCTGGTGAGCTGGTTCGGGGGCCTGAGATATCCGCGCGGCCTGCCCGCCGGGCTCGTGGCAATTGTCGTCGGCATGATCATCGCCTGGGGCGCGACCGCTCTGGGGATGCCGGAGATCGGCGGAATGAGCGGCGCGGCACTTGCCGAGAGCTTCACCCAGTTCGGCTTCTCGATCCCGCTCCCGGCTGTCGAGCATGTATTTTCCGGCTTCGAGTTTCTGGGCTTCATCCTCGTCACCGCCATCCCCTTCGGCGTCTACGATCTCGTCGAAGCGATGGACAATGTGGAAAGCGCCGAAGCTGCGGGCGACACCTATTCCACCACCGAAGCGATCTCCGCCGAAGGCGCCATCTCCCTTGTGGGCACCTTGCTCGGATCGCCCTTCGCCAACGCGGTCTATATCGGCCATCCCGGGTGGAAGAGCATGGGCGGGCGCATCGGCTACTCGGTGGGCACGGGTCTGTTCGTTCTGTGCCTCGCATGGTTCGGCATCCTCGCGGTGTTTCTCAACCTCGTCCCCGTGGTCGCGATCTCGCCGATCCTGCTCTACATCGGCATGTTGATCGGCGCGCAGGCCTTCCAGACGACACCGATGAAGCACGCACCGGCCATCGTGCTCGGCCTCGTGCCCCATCTCGCGGCCTGGGCGAAAACGCTGATCGACGGTGCCTTAGGCGCCACCGGGGCGGAAGTGACGGCCGAACTCATCGCCAGCATGGGCCAGAACGGCGTGCTATACGAAGGGCTCGAGCTCTTAGGGAATGGCGCGATCCTCACCGGCCTCGTCTTGGCCGCCATCGGGGTCTTCATCATCGAGCGCAAGTATGAGTGGGCGGCGGGCTTTGCTGCAGCGGGCGCCATTCTCACCTTCTTCGGCTTCATGCACGGCCCCGCGGTGGGCTTCGCCGTGACACCCTCCATCGCCCTGGCCTATGCTCTCGTCGCCGCGTTCCTCTTCGCCTGCACCCGGCTTGGCTGGGCCGACGAGCCCCAAATCGACCCCGAAACCACGGCGCAACCAGCGGAATAAGGCGATGGACTGGGAGACCTATATCGAGAGCACGGCGGATCTGATGGCGCTTCCCATCGATCCCGCCTGGAAACCCGGCATCGTCGGGTTTCTTGCGCTCGCAGGCGAAATGGCCGCGACGCTCGACCGCGTAGAGCTGGACGACGCAGAGCTCACCCTCGCCCCGGTCTACTCGCCGGACGCGTTCGGTCCGGCGGCAGAGAATGAGTGAGATGCCCTGGGTCGATGCGAGCGGCATCGCAGAGGCCGTGGCGGAAGGACGCACAAGCGCATCGGACGTCGTCGAGTCGACGCTCGCTTGGATCCAGACCAAGAACCCGGAGATCAACGCCTTCACCGAGGTGACAGAGGCTCGGGCGAGGGCAGAGGCCGCCGCGCTCGACGCAGCCATCGCGCGCGGAATGAAACCGGGTCCGCTGGCGGGCGTGCCCTTTGCCGTGAAAAACCTCTTCGATGTGGCGGGCCTCCCGACATTGGCGGGCTCCCGGATCAATCAGGATCGCGCTCCTGCCACCCGGGATGCCGTCTTGATCGAAAGGATGCGAGCCGCTGGCGCGATCCTGGTCGGCGCGGTCGGCATGGGCGAATATGCCTACGACTTCACGGGCGAAAACGCCCATGAGGGCGATGTCCGTAACCCCCACGATCTGGCGCGCATGTCGGGCGGCTCATCGTCTGGGTCCGCAGCCGCAACGGCGGCGTGGATGGCGCCGCTTTCGCTGGGCTCGGACACGAATGGCTCGCTGCGGGTGCCCGCCTCGCTCTGCGGGGTCTTCAGCCTCAAACCCACCTATGGGCGGCTGCCGCGCACCGGCACCTTCTCATTCGTGGACAGCCTCGACCATCTCGGGCCGTTCGCCCGATCCGCAGCGGATCTGGCCCTGGCCTATGACGCCCTGCAGGGCTGGGATGCGGGCGACCATGCCTGCGCCAAGCGTAAAGCCGATCCTGCATATCCAACGCTGGATCAAACGCCCGAAGCCCTTCGCATCGGGCTGCCCGGCGGATGGTTCGCGGATAGCTGCACCGAAGCCGCGCTCGCCGCTGCAGAACGGGTCGCCAAGGGTCTCGCGGCGGACGGTCAGATATCCAGGCCCAATCTCGACGAAGCGGAGGCCGGGCGCGCCGCCGCCTACCTCATCACCAATTCAGAAGGTGCTGCCTTTCATCTCGAGCGGTTGCGAACCCGCGCGGCAGATTTCGATCCCGACACGCGCGACCGGTTCCTCGCGGGCGCCGTTCTTCCGGCAGCTTGGGTGAGCCGCGCGCAACGCGTCCGCGCCTGGTGGCTCAAATCCGCTCTGGCCGCTTTCCGGTCCGTCGACGCCCTTATCGTGCCCGCCACGCCGGTTTCGGCGCCCCTGCGCGGGCAGAAGCACCTCGACCTGGCAGGCCGCCGCGTGCCGCTCAGACCGAGCCTCGGCCTCCTCGCGCAGCCTTTTTCCTGCATTGGCCTGCCGGTGGTGACAGTGCCGGTGTTCGAGCCCGGCGAGATGCCAATCGGTGTCCAGATCGTCTTGCCGCCCTGGCAGGAGGCACGCGCCTTAGCGCTTGCCCAGAAACTCGGCCGCGAAGGGGTCGCCGTCGCGCATCCCCCATCAAACCTGGTCGAAACCGACGCCCACGCCGTAGCCTGACCTGGCGGTCGCTCTGCGTCGCAGACGCGAACGCGTCTTCCTCATCCCAGCAGGCTGCTTCAGACCGCGCTGTTTTTCTCACGTCAGCAGCGCCATCGAGTGATGGCGAAGTCGGCCCCACTTGCCCAGAATCTGAATCCCTGCTTAGCCAAGCGGTAAGAGGTGTTTGTGGTGGTGCGTATGGAGTTCTGGTTAAACGGAGTGGGGAGTATAGCGCGAGGGTGTGCGGTTCGCTCAGGCGACGCGATCGTGCATTGGATCAAAGGCTCATCCGCATGGATCATCACATCCCCCGGCCCCAGGTCCGCGTGACGCCATGGCCACGGATATCAAAGCAAGCCGCACCGGCGCGGCGCTGACCATCGCCCGGATCGTCGAAGCATGGGCGGTGCTGGGCGGCGTCGTGCTCCTGGCTGTAGTCGCCGTCAATGTTTGCTCGGTGATCGGCGGGATCGTCTCAGTGCCGTTTCCCGGCGATTTCGAACTCTCCGAACTCGGCGTTGCCATCGCCGTTTTTGCGTTCCTGCCCTATTGCGAACTTGCCGGGGCAAATGTGACCGCCGACATCTTCACCGCACGCGCCGGGCAAAGGCTTCTGTCGGTCTTCAAGGCCTTCGCGGCGGGGATCGCCCTGCTCTTCGCGCTCCTCTTGCTCTGGCGCATGTCGCTGGGCCTCCTGGACCAAAAGGATTTCGGCTACACGACCGCCATTTTGCAAGTGCCGGTCTGGACCGCGTTCGTGCCTATCCTGATCTCTTTGTTTCTGCTGAGCGCCGCGACGCTCGTCACGCTCGCAGAAAGCCTTAGGGGCGCTGCGGGAGCGCCATCGCATGACTGACCCGCTGACGCTCGGGATCGCGGCCCTCGTCCTGCTCGTGGGTTTGATCGCCATTCGCATTCCCATTGCCTATGCGATGATCTTCGTGGGCGGCATCGGCACGGTAATCGTCAACGGGCCGCTGCCCGTGCTCAACCAGCTCAAGACCCTCGCCTTCGGGCAGTTCTCTGTCTACGACCTCTCTGTCGTGCCGATGTTCGTATTGATGGGCGCATTCGCGACCCGAACCGGCCTCTCTACATCTTTGTTCCGCGCGGCGAATGTCTGGCTCGGCTGGCTGCCCGGGGGCACCGCAATGGCCGCGATTGCAGGCTGCGCGGGCTTCGGGGCAATGTGCGGCTCCTCGCTCGCCACGGCCTCGACCATGGGGCGCGTCGCCCTGCCCGAGTTGCGGCGCTACAATTACGCGCCCTCGCTGGCCACGGGCTCGCTTGCCGCCGGGGGCGTCCTCGGCATCCTAATCCCCCCGTCTGTCGTCCTCGTGATCTACGCGATCATCGTGGAGGCAAATGTCGTCACGCTCTTTGCGGCGGCCTTGATCCCCGGCCTGCTCGCGGTGGTCCTCTTTCTTTCTGCAATTGCCATCTACGTGGCGATCTGGCCTGATGCAGGCCCGCCCAGCACCGCTGTCAGCCGGGAGGAACGGCGCGCCGCCACATTGGGCGTTCTGCCGGTCCTGGCGATTTTCGGCATCGTGCTCGGCGGCATCTATGCGGGCTTTTATAACCCCACCCCCGCCGCCGCTGTGGGGGTTGTTCTGGTTTGGGGCTACGGCGCGGCCATGCGGCGCATCCGCTTGGCCGAAGTCCTGGACTCGCTGAAGGAGACCGCGGGCACAACCGGCATGATCTACCTGATCTTGCTCGGCGCCGAACTCGTGAAGATCTTCATGACCCGCATCGGCCTGCCGCAGGAAACCGCGCAATGGATCGCCGCGTCGGGCCTGGAGCCGATGACCGTCCTGATCCTGCTCCTGGTCGCGCTGATCTTCCTCGGCTGCCTGATGGACAGCCTCTCGATGATCCTCCTCGTCATCCCGTTCTTTTGGCCCGCGCTGGTCGACCTCAATGGCGGGCTCTACGCCACCGCCGAAACCTCGGGCTTCGGGATGTCCACCGAGGACCTCAAGATCTGGTTCGGGATCCTCGCCCTCATCGTCGTCGAACTGGGCCTCATCACACCGCCTGTGGGCATGAATGTCTTCATCATCTCCGCGCTCGCGGGCAATGTCCCGATGATCGAGACCTTCAAAGGCGTCATCCCGTTCTTCCTCGCGGAAATCGTGCGCGTCGCCCTGCTGCTCAGCTTCCCGGTCATCGCGCTCTGGCTGCCGCAACTGCTGTCAGGCTAAGAGAGCGGAGGCAAGGAAGGGGGGCATAATGGACGCGGCATGGATCGACAACTTCAAGGGCCTGAGCCGCCTGCCCGATGACATCCGCACCGAATTGCAAACCGGGAGCAAAGTGGTGTCCGTCGGAGCGGGCACGCAAGTCTTCGCGCCGGGCCAATCGGCCGACAACCTGCTCCTCCTGCTGGAAGGCACCGTCCGCGTGCAGCAGCGCTCGGACACCGGGCGCGAGGTGTTCCTCTACCGCGTGAGCGCGGGCGAAACCTGCGTGCTGACCACCGCCTGCATGCTCGCCTTCGAGAATTACGCGGCGGACGGGATCGCGGAGACGGATGTCCGGGCCGTCGCCGTCCCGCGCGCGACCTTCGACAGCCTGGTGGCAAAGTCGCCGGTGTTTCGCGAGTTCGTGTTCACGGCCTATTCGCGCCGGATCACCGACCTCTTCACGCTCGTGGAAGATATCGTCTTCCGCAAGATGGATGTCCGCCTCGCCGCCCGGCTCCTCGAACTGGCCGATGACGCAGGCCACGTCCACGCGACGCACGCTGTCCTGGCAACCGAACTCGGAACCGCCCGCGAAGTCATCTCCCGGACGCTCTCGGAATTCCAACGCCGCGGTTGGATCGACCAATCGCGCGGCAAGGTCGGGCTGGTGGGCCGCGCGGGGCTTGAACGCCTCGTCAAAACCTCCGGCGCCTACGCCTGAGCACCGCGCCTCACGCGGGGAGAACGCCAGTGCCCTCGAACCGACGCGATCCGAGAGCGCAATCACCTATCCTCGCCCGAGATGACAGCTTCAGACCAGGCAGCGCCTGCCCGCCCGTCGCGCCGAAGGCGTGCATTGCACGCGGCAGGCGCTTATCGCGCCCGCCCGGGCAGCCACTGCTCTCCTGACGTGATCTCAGGGCGCGGCCACCACCCCCTTCCAAGCCAAAGGCGTGAATTCTGATGACAGGAGTCAAACACGCCCGCCCAGGCAGCCGCTGCCTCAGTCGCGCCGAATGATGCCCGTCACCGCCGCTGCGCCCAGCGCGGTCACGATCCAACCGAGCGACGAGAGCACCCACCGGCCCAACCAGAGCCCCCAACCCCAAAAGCTACGATCCTTCGACGGCGCCCAAGCGTCGGTCTGGCCCAAATCAAGGATCGGCACCACCAGATCGAGCGCATAGCCGTATCGGTTAAAGCTGTCCCAATCCATGCCTGGGGCGCCGTCGGCGGACCAATCTGCAGCGGGATTACCTGGCCTGTCTGCGAAGTCTTGCCACCCTTGCGAGACCAGCACTGCCCCATCATTCGGGGCAAAGCTTCCTTCTTGCCATGCAAGATCGGAGAAAAAGACCGCGATAACGAACAGGCCCACCAAACCGCCTAAGCTCCGCCAAGGGGCATAGCCAAAGCCGGTAAAGGCCCAGAGCACCGATCCCCACGTGATGCGCCAAGCATTGACCAAATCGGCCCATATGCTGCGAAAGGCGACCCCCCAGGTTCCATCTGGTTCGACATACGCATCTTTGCGCACCTGCTGGCGGATCTGTCTCGACCGCTCGATCAGGACAGCCCGCGCGGTGCGATCATGCCCCATCTCGCGCAGAACCTTGGCAAGCTGGGTATAGGGCTGCGGAAAAAACGCACCGTTCCAGCGGCTTCCCCGGCGCAACCACGCCAACCGGCGCGGCGCATCCAGGAAAGTCCCAGAAATTCGATCATACGTGAATCCGTCCAGATAGACGCGCTCCCGGTCCGGCCAACTCTCCAGATCATCCACCAGATCGCCGACATGGGCAGAATTAAAGTTGAGTGATCCTTCCTCCGTGTTCACATTGAGCCAAAACAACCCTTCGACAACTCGAAGCCGCTGCGCGGTGAACGCATCGCCGCCCACATTGCGAATTGTCGCCTCCGAGCATACAAGCTGCCCGCCTATCTTCGCGCCCGAGAGTCTCACCTCCCCATCGGCTTCGGTCCCCCTGAGAAAGACGCTGCCCGCAATCTCCGCGCTCTCAGCAAGTAGCGCATCGCCGCGCGCATTGCGAAACTTCGTCTTCTCGCAGTCAAGCTGCCCGCCGATCTTCGCGCCCGTCAGGCGCACTTCCCCATCTGCCGTGAACTCCCCGAGGAAAACACCACTCGCAATCTCCGCAACTTGCACATCGAGCGCTTTGCCACCCGCATTGCGAAACTTCGCTTCTCGGCAAGAAAGCTGCCCACTGATCTTCGCACCCGACAGACTCACCTCTCCATCGGCGTTCACCTGACGAAGGAATACATCGCCCGTTACCTCTCCGCCCGCCGCATTCAGGCCGGGAAAAGCAGATCCATCCAGGTAGAGGGCTTCGAGCCTTGATTGGAAAGCGACGATTTCCTTCTCGAATTTACAGCGACGGAGGTCGGTCTGCCCTCGCGCACTGGCGAAGCTGAGATCCAGCGGCCCCTTCACATGAGCCCCCGCCAACTGCACCCCCAGCTCATCCGTTGGGTATCGCTCGCATCCGCCTAGGATCAGATAGCGCAGCAGATCCGCGCGGACCGAACGCTCGGGTGAAGGACCATCGGGCCGCGTGCCGTCTCCGAGGATGCATGGCTGTCCAGCTCGGCAGCAATCCACCAGATGGCGTTCGGCGTCGCTCAGGGCCTCATCCCCATCAAGCGCTGCCCAGTCCGCCCAAGTCCGTAATCTCGTAGCCATCTCAATCCCCGCCGCCCGCAATTCGGGTGCTCAAATCCCCAAAACCAATGCCGCCCGCGACGCCCCAATCGTCGCCCAGACAATAGGACAAGATTTTTGCGCGGATTTCGAGTATGCTCTCCCCATTCTAGAGCGCGATTGCGCGAATTCTTTTTGCAATCACCAATCCATCAAGGGGGGAGACCATGAATACCATCACCAAGACCGAGGCGGCGCGGATCACCGGCGGCTTTACGAGCCCATCCGGAGGCGAGGCCGCGGCCAAGCGGATCTGCGAGAGCCTCGATGGCGCGCTTTGGACGCGGCCGGACGGCTCGACCCAATGCCGCTTCAGCCTGCCCGAACCGGCCATCGGCGGCGGCACGGCGGAGGGCCGGTTCATCGTCGATGCGGCCGAGCGCGAAACCGCCGAGGCCATCTCCCGTCAGCTTGGCGGCCGTGTCATCGCCGAGGGCCCGCAGGTCACCTGCAGCTTCCGCCTGCCCGCCACGCCGCGCTGGTCGATCCAGTCGGTCTCGAAAACCTCCTGCATGGTCAATCTCGACCCCGAGACGCGCTATCTCTGCTCTGCCGGGCGCGGGGAGGCCTCGATCAAGGTCCTGGAAAACGGCGAGGTCATCGAGGATATGGCGCTCACCTATCGCCGGGAGGCGCGCGAGATCTGGGTTGAGACCACCGGTGCGGATGGCGTCAGCACCGCAATGCAGCTTGGCCTCCTGGATGAAATTCTGACCGTGCGGTATCTCGCGCAGGGCAAGCTGGTCTTCGAGGTCGCGGCGCCGGTCACCACCGCCGAGACGCGGGTGGCCGCGCTCTATGCCCGGCATCCGTGGGTGCATCCGAAGCTTCCGCATCTCGACATGCTCCTGGAGCGGCTTCAGGGCGACCGGGGCTATCATGAACTGCTCTTGCAAAGCATGGGGCTCGCCATCGTGCCTCCCACCGAGGCCGATACGGTGAACTTCTGCTCCTATGCCTGCAAGGCGTGTCTGTGGTTTCTCAGCCCGCATGCCTGCGTCGTCTGGGCCTTCTGCATGGGCTATCAGTCACCGACCTTCTTCGGCGTGGAGACTTAAGATCCAAACTCGAATGGAGCCGGTCCCCACGGCTCCGCCCCTCACAGATCCACGGCGATCAACAAGAGCCGCGTTTCACGGATGACGCAAATACTGGGGGTCTAGAGATTGATTTTAACGAGCAAGTGAGGATTACAAGCATGACTTCAATGAGCGAAACCAACGAGGCGGTCTTGGGCGAGATTTATCAAGGCGCGCCGAAGCGCGGCTTCGGTGAGGCGATTTCAGTTTGCTTAAGGAACTACGTCACGTTCTCTGGGCGAGCGAGCCGCTCCGAATACTGGTATTTCTTTCTATTCAACATTCTCGTCGGCATTGGGACGGCCATATTCGATACAGCTGTCTTCGGCATCGAAAACGAGTTTTCCCCAATCAACGCGCTCGCTTCGCTGGCGCTCTTCCTGCCAGCTCTCTCCGTCCTTTTCCGCCGCCTGCATGACACAGATCGGTCCGGTTGGTGGGTCGGTGCGCTCTGGATCGGCATGTTAGCACTGGGCTTAGGGTTCGGTGCGCTTGCCGCCATCGATCCGTATGCGGCGGACGAATTCGGCGGACTGGTCTCAGTCATCGCGATCGCAGCGGTTGTATATGGGATCGTCATCTTGGTGTTCTTGTGTCAGCGTGGCACGCCCGGTCCGAACCGCTACGGCTGAATTCCAATTTGGCTAGGCTACGAAACCGTTTTTCTTTTTGGAGATCTCGGGTCTGGAGTTTCGGCGGACTGTCTTGAGGCGTCGGGAGGCGCGGTCACGCGGAGGCCGCTCCCGGCGCGGTTCGTGCAACGGGGCCTCCGGGTCCCCTACCATTGTGGCCGGGCGCTGCAGAGCGGCCGACCCTCTCTTTATACCTCCCAAATGGCGTTACCAGAGCCATACGGGATCCCTACCGATTCCATACTCTGGATTCAGGCTTAAAATATTGATATTAATGAGTTTTTAGAGAAACCACTCAAAACAAAACCCATCTTAGTTTGCATCATCCGAATCCGATTCGCCCGCAATCCCCGATCCGGCGAGCAATTCTGCCGCCGAAGCCCGAAAATCCGAAAGAATCCAACGTTTTTCGAGATCGCGGAGCGCTTTTCCAAGTGCGGGGCCTTCGAGGTCCAAATCCTTCGCTTTTATGGGAAAAACCGCCCTTGCCCCGCGCAAAATCTCCGCCTCCAGATCCTTCGAAGCAGATTTTCCTGCCCTCGCAGCGGCAATCAGCGCGCCATCTCGCGCCGCATCCGGCCCAAACCGGTAGGCCGCCTCCGCGCTTCCGAGTCGGTCTTCCAAAACCGATTGAATTGCTATAAGAAATTTCCGGTCAGACTTCGAAAAACAAAGATCTTCCGCCCATTCACTCGCCGATCCAAGCGCCGAAATGCGCCGCTGCCAACGTGGCTCCACAGCCGCCGCGCGCTCCACGTCAACCAATGCGCTCAACACATCAGTGGAAGCCCCCGGTAAGACCCGCTCAAGGATGCCAGTCGCCGCCATGGCGTCCAAGGCTGGCGCCGGGTCCGGCGCGGACAAGAGCTTGGTGAGCTCCGCCGAGACGCGCTCGCGCGAGAGAAGCTCAAGGCCGTCCGCCGCCGCGGCACAGGCCGCGAGGGCTGGCGGGTCCAGACCGGGCTTGGGATCGCCATACCATGCGTGAAATCGAAAGAAACGCAGGATCCGCAGATAGTCCTCGGCAATTCGCTGCTCAGGTGCGCCAACAAAACGAACCCGCCGCGTCTCCAAATCCGGGAGACCGCCGACCGGGTCAGTCACGCGGCCAGTCGCATCTGCATACAGCGCATTCATGGTGAAATCCCGCCGCTGAGCATCCGCGACGATATCGGACGTGAACGCCACCTGCGCATGGCGCCCATCCGTCTCGAGATCCCGGCGCAGCGTCGTCACCTCAAAGGGCTTGCCGTCAGCCACAACAGTGACCGTGCCGTGGGCAATGCCTGTCGGAACTGCTTTCAGCCCCGCAGCATCGGCCTTGGAGATGACAGCCTCGGGCTGAAGATCGGTTGCAATATCGATGTCCTGAATTGGGCGGCCCAAGATCGTGTTCCGCACACATCCGCCCACAAACCAGGCTCTTCCACCGCTTGCGACGAGCGCATGCATCACACTTTGGGTGCGCGGCTCGTGCAACCAGGGTGCATCCAGGCGCATCAGACGCTGCGGATCCGATCGCCGAGAGCCTTCAGCATGCGAGCCGTGGCTCCCCAGATGTAGTGGGGGCCATAAGGGATCACGAAATAGCTTCTCCACTGGCCCAGGCGCCGGAACCGGTGGGTCTGAAGGTTGCCAGGGTCGAGCAGAAATTGCAGCGGAACTTCGAATATCTCGTCCACTTCTGTGCGGTCGATCTTCGGAACGAAGTCTGGTTCAAGCACGCCCACAAAAGGTGTCACAAGAAAGTTGGTCACTGTCTCATGCGCGCCAAACTGACCCAGGATCTCTACGTTGCTGGGGAAAAGGCCGATCTCTTCGCGCGCTTCTCGAAGGGCCGCCGCCAAAGCATCGGCATCATCTCCATCCTGCTTTCCACCGGGAAAAGCAATCTGACCAGGATGGTGCTTCAGGCGCGCAGCGCGGCGCGTCAGTATAACGTTCAGACCCGCGCTTCGTTCCACCAAAGGCACGAGTACAGAAGCTGGTCGAAGCCGGTTGCTGCGCCGCGGCTTCGCTTCGGGATTCAAGTCATAATCAGACGAACGTTCCAATCCCGACGCGAGCGCACGTTCGAGCCGAGCGGGGTTCAATACTGCGGGCTCCATGGCGCTTTCATGACGCGGACCCATTTTCGACGCAAGGGCGCTTGCATCGCAACAGCAAGCTCTTAATATCGGATTGGGTGGGGACGCGTTCTTCATAACCGGATTGGGAATAAAGCGGGGCCCGCTCCAAAAGTGAGGTCCTTGATCATCGAGGGAAGTGAGACAAGGACTTGGCAGACTCCTCGTCGGAGACGAGCACCCCTAAGCCTGCGCATACAACAAGCACTGAAGCGGGTTTCTGGCGGTTCCTTCCCGCGATTGGCGCGGTTGCTGTCACTCTGTGGTTCGCACAGTTCATTCCTGCGGTTTCCGCTGGGGATGCGCCAGAATACGTCGCCAGTTGGGTGCCGCAACTCGGGGTTTCTTTCGCGTTTCGTCTCGACGGCCTCTCGCTCGCTTTTGCTTTGTTGATCAGCGGCATCGGTGCGCTGGTCTTTCTTTATTCCTCTACCTACTTCCGGAGCGACCGAAGGCTTCTCTCGCTCCAATTGACTTTGATCGCATTCGCGATCTCCATGCTTGGCCTCACAACAGCTGACGACGCGATCACGCTTTTCATCTTCTGGGAAGGCACAACGATCACGTCGTTCCTGCTGATAGGGTATGATCACGAGAAGGAGAATTCTCGCTGGGCGGCGATCCAGGCCCTGATCATAACCGGCGCCGGAGGGCTCGCCCTGCTCGCTGGGCTCTTGATCATGGGGAGCATGGCCGGGACGCTTCGGCTCTCGGAAATGAACCAGATGGGCGATATGTTCCAGGCGAGTGGAATGTATCCAGCCATCTTCATCCTGGTGATGCTCGGGTGCTTTACGAAGTCAGCCCAATGGCCATTTCACTTCTGGCTTCCCGGCGCAATGGCAGCGCCTACCCCGGTCAGCGCGTATCTTCACTCGGCAACCATGGTCAAAGCGGGTGTCTTCCTGATCGCACGGCTTTCGCCAGCGCTGGGCGGAACCGACCTTTGGACTTGGACTCTGGTGCCTGTGGGCGCCTTCACAATGATCCTCGCCTCCGTATGGGCGATGCGCCAAACCGATCTGAAGCTGATGCTCGCCTACACAACGGTGATGGGATTGAGCATGATCACGATGCTGCTCGGACTGGGCGGCGCGATCGCGATCGGAGCGGCGATGACGTTTCTGCTCGTGCATGCCTTCTACAAGGCCGGTTTGTTTCTTGCAGTCGGGATGATCGAAAAAGGCTCCGGGTCCCGAATCTATCCCAATATAGGTGGACTGGCCCGTGCTATGCCTCTGACAGCAAGCGTCGTGGCTCTTGCGGCACTTTCGATGGCAGGGATGGTCCCCCTTTTCGGGTTTATAGGGAAGGAGTTAGTCTACGAGGCGACACTGGATAGCGGATTTCTCCCCGTTATCGTCACTGTGGCCGCGTTCGTAGCAAATGCGTTGATGTTTGCCTGTGCGGCCATGGTTGCCATCCGGCCGTTTTACTTCCAGGCGCAGAAGGCGCCCAAGGATGCCCCTGCCGATCCCGGGTGGGGTCTCTGGCTTGGCCCGACTGTTTTGGCAGTCTTCGGCTTGCTCTTCGGTTTGGTACCGGTTTTGATTGAAGTCTCCCTGGTCGGTCCGATGGTGCAAGCCGTGGCACAGGAGCCTCTCCACACTTACCTCGCGCTTTGGCATGGCCTGAAACCACCGCTTTATTTGAGCCTCGCGACCTTCGTGGCAGGTTTCGCACTCTATCTTCTCCTGGACCGTATCGAGCGGTTTTTGGCCTGGGCGGACGAGCGCGTCCCGCGAACCGAGGGCTGGTATGACTGGTTTGTTCATGCCCTTGGCCAATTCGCCCTGTTTTGCACGGACTTGGTGCAAAACGGGCGCATGACGAGCTATCTCCGCCGGACTTGGGTGGGCCTTGCCCTGATCCTTTGGCTTGCATTGCTTGCGGGCACTAAGTCGTGGCCCAGCTTCGCATTGAGCATTGAGGTGATTGACTGGGCGATTTGTGCCCTGATTTTCGCTTCTCTCGTCGTGATTATCCGAACGGAATCCAGGCTCACGGCGATCACGGCCTTGGGTGTGATCGGGTCCAGCATTGCCGTTATTTTCGTCGTCTACGGCGCGCCGGATGTGGCGATGACCCAGCTCTTCGTCGAAATTCTTGTTGTCATCTTCATGGCAATCGCTATGGCAAAACTCCCGCGTGCAGGCACAAATACATTTCGACCGTTCGACGCGGCGATCTCTATTGTTCTGGGGCTTGGTGTCGCCACGACGATGCTGATGGTTCTTGGGACACCTCTTGATCTCAATCTCACCGACTATTTCGAGGAAAACAGCTACCCTGTGGCGCTGGGCCAAAACATCGTCAACGTGATCCTCGTGGATTTCCGCGGTCTCGATACGATGGGCGAAACCTTCGTCATCGTGATCGCGGCCATCGCGGCCTATGCGGTCCTACTGGCCGGACGCGGTTCGAAGGGGGAGGGCTCATGAGCGACGCGACACCTCCGCAAGAGGGCTCTGACAGACGCACACGGATTGACTCGGTTATTTTGCGCACCGTGACACGGCTGCTGATGCCCCTGATCCTCGCGTTTGCGCTGTTTGAGTTCTTTCGAGGTCACAACGAACCCGGCGGCGGATTCATCGGCGGGCTGCTTGCCGCAATTGCATTCGCGCTTCTGGAGAAAGCCGTTGGAGTGGAGGAGGTCAAAAAGGCGCTGATCTTCCGGCCGCTTTCCATCGCAGCTGTGGGTCTCGCCTGCACTGTTTTTGGGGGTCTTTGGGGGGCTTTCGCCTACGGAAACTTTCTCCAAGGGGTGTGGCCACTTATCGAAAAACTGCCCGACGGTTCGAAGACAGGCCTGCCGATTGGATCGATCATGCTGTTTGATTTTGGCGTGTTTCTCGTCGTGCTCGGCGGGGTTTGCAGCATCTTGTTCACGCTCGAAGACGTCGTGAGCAACAAAATGGATCACACGGAGGACTGAGCCGATGGAGATCATGCTGGCCATCATTGCGGGCACGCTCGTCGCGGCCGGCGCCTATCTGATGATGAGTGGCCGCACCCTGCCCTACATCTTCGGGCTCACAATGATCTCCAACGCCGCCAATATCATCATCTTCGCCTCGGGCCGTTTAACCTTCGGCGTGCCACCTCTGGTGCCCGATGGAGCGCAGACCGTCACCGACGCCGCGAACGCGCTGCCTCAGGCTTTGATCCTGACCGCGATTGTGATCGGCTTCGGCCTGCTGGTCTTCGCACTCGCGCTCGCCTACCGATCCTATTACGTTCTTGGGACAGCGCAAATGGACCACATGAATTCCTCCGAACCCGGCAAAGAGGTTGGGCCCTAGTGCTGCTTTTCTGGCCGATCATTATCCCGATCCTGACGGCGGTCGCGACGCTTTTGGCGTGGCGGTCCACCGAAATGCAGCGCGGGTTGTCGATTTTTGGCGCCTTCGGCCTCTTGCTGGCTGCGATCCAAGTCTTCTCGGTCGTGGAGCAGACCGGCCCGGTGGCCTCGCAGGGCGGAGGCTGGATCGCACCATACGGCATTACCCTGGTCGCCGACCTCCTCTCTGCAACAATGGTGCTGCTGACGGGCATTGTCGCTGTCGCAATCGTGGTCTTCAGCATCAACGATGTGAGCGCCGAGGAAGAGCATTTCGGCTTTCACCCGTTGATCCATTCGGTGCTGACCGGGATTTGCGGCGCCTTCCTCACCGGTGACATATTCAACATGTATGTCTGGTTCGAAGTGATGCTCATAGCGACTTTCGGCCTCTTGGTCATCGGCGGCGGCAAGGCGCAGTTTGACGGGGCAGTGAAGTATGTCGGGCTCAATCTGATTGCCACGGTCGCCTTCATCGCGGGAATTGGCCTGCTTTATGGCACGACGGGCGCCCTGAATATGGCGGATCTCCACGGACGACTAGAAGGGCGGTCGGGCGAAGCGGTGGTTCTCGCGTCGGCAGCGTTCCTGTTTTTTGCCTTTGCGTCTAAAGCCGCGCTTTTTCCGCTCAATTTCTGGCTCCCAGCCTCCTATCACACCCCTTGTTCCTCTACATCGGCGCTCTTCTCAGCACTCCTGACAAAGGTCGGCATATACGCGATTATACGCGTGTTCACGCTCGTCTACGAGATCGACGGGACAGTCTTCGTTCCGCTCATGTATGCTGCGGCGATCGCGACCATGTTTTTTGGCGCTATGGGGAGCTTGAGCCATACCCATGTTCGCCGGATATTGGGCTATTCCATCATCGCGTCGGTAGGCTTCATGCTGCTCGGCCTTGCCATCGGCACAGAATTGGCAATGGCGGGTGCGGCCTTTTATCTCACCCAAGACGTGCTCACAAAAGTCGGACTTTTCCTCGCGGCAGGTGCCGCGGCGCGTCTGACAGGATCTGAACTCTTCGCCAGATCGGGCGGGATCTGGAAAGCGAGGATTGGGTTCTCGCTCTTATTTCTGATACCAGCTCTTTCGCTTGCAGGGGTGCCGCCTTTTGCAGGGTTCTGGGCGAAACTGCTGCTGGTGAAAGCCGCGCTCGACGTCAACGGCTACATCTCCACCTTCATGATCCTGGCTGCCGGGTTTCTCATGCTCTACGCGATGGGGCGGATCTGGGCCGCTGTGTTCTGGTCCGCGCATCCGGCTGGAGAGCAGGTGATCAAGGAACGGTTTGGCGCACCGACCCTCCTACCGCTTCTCGCTGTATCGGCGCTTATTATCTTCATCGGGGTCTATGCCGGGACATTCGTGAACCTTGCGTTGCAGATTGGCCGGGATCTTGTGGACCCAACGGCATATATTCAGACTGTTCTCGGGGAAGGGACCGTCGAATGATCGGATTTGCCAAACACTGTATCTTCTTCGTGGTTTTGATCGCGATGTTCCTTCGAGATCTTGTGGTCTCGAGCATCCAAGTGGCGGTGACGGTTTTGTCTAGAGAAGACAACTCGCGCCCAAGACTCGTCACCATCCCGCTAAAGGTTCAGTCCGATGTCGGGGTCTCCATGGTGGCCAACTTCATCTCACTAACACCCGGCACGCTGAGCGTGGATGTCAGCCCGGACAAATCGACGCTCCTCGTGCACTCCCTCTTGGCGGGGGATAGTGGCGATGAGCTTCGCGAGGAGGTGCGAAACGGTATCGAAGCGCGGGTCTTGCGGGTGACAGGCCGATGATTATTGAATCCGTCGAAACCGGTCTGTATGGAGCGGCTCTCCAGGTCACGACTGGCTGCGTCATCCTCGCCGTGCTTGCTGCCGCATATCGCATCTTTGTCGGCCCGACCCTGGCGGATCGTGTCATTGCCCTCGACATGGTCACGGTCCTGTTGGTCGTCTTCCTCGTCCTCATGAATCTGGTCAGTGGGATCGGGGCGTATATCTATGTGGCTATCGGCCTCGCGCTGATCTCGTTTCTCGCGACAGTGGCCTTTGCCCACTTCATCGAACGTGATCAGGGGAACCTCGATGAGTGATATCATCGCAAGTCTTTGCCTGCTCCTCGGCGGTTTTTTCTGTCTCGTTGCTGGCGTCGGTATCATCCGGTTGGCGGACGTGTTCTCGAGGATGCATGCGGCGACCAAAGCCGGCACTCTTGGGCTCGCACTCATCTGTCTCGCGGTCGTCATCCAAGCCGACACTTGGCTTGAGATTTTTGAAGCTGTCTTTGTGTTCGTCTTCATGCTGATCAGTGCACCGGTGGGCGCTCATCTGATCGGACGCGCCGCCTATCGCACCTATCAACCGATGGCGCCCAAAACCAAGGAAGATCATGATGCGGAGCGTTTCCGAATGAATGACAGCTGATCTTGGATTTAGAAACCGGAGCGGCAAATCCGGCGCCGAATACGGAAAACATGTCGATCTATCCAGGTGCTACAGACCTTGAATGCCGACCATCGAGATCACGCCATATAGCCCCTCGTTCCGAAATGAGGTCCTTGATCTTGCATTGAGGGCATGGGCCCCAGTGTTTAAGCACACATGTCTCGAAGTTCCGCAATTTGTGTATGAGGCCTTTTATCCGAACGGTTGGGAAACCCGACAGACAAGCGAGATTCTCAGCCTCCTCGATTCCGACCCACAAGGCATATGGTTGGCAATTGCGGACGGCGCTCTGGCAGGTTTCATTGGCATAAAGCTTCATCCGGAAGATCAGATGGGAGAGATCCATATTCTCGCCGTCTCTCCAGCTCACCAACGCCAAGGGATCGGCGGAACTCTGATAATATTCGCAGAAGATTACATCCAGCAAGCAGGCATGAAAATGGTGATGGTCGAAACGGTAGCAGATACGGGTCACGCGCCCGCGCGCCATACCTACGAAGCGGCGGACTATCAGCCTTGGCCTGTCGCCCGATACTTCAAGCAACTCTAATCAGACACCTGGCGTAAGAAAGAGCGTCGGTCTTAAATCGAGGGCTAACGTCTTCCAGCACCTTTGGAAAACCGCTAACCGTATGCCAATGGCGCCCAGACGTAGGCGCGGGCCTTGAGTGAGGAGTGGTAACAGATGACAGGGTATGTGGCGCGCGCGGGGCTTGACGTTGCAGAAAACTTAGCTGTCCTCGTTGAAAACGAGATTCTACCCAACACTCAGGTTTCTGCCGAAGCATTCTGGACCGGATACGCCGCACTGTTGCGCGATCTGATCCCAGAAAACGCAGCACTCCTTGAGAAACGAAAGACGCTGCAAGCCCAAATTGATGCATGGCATGACGAAAGGCGCGGGCAGCCGTGGGACATCGGTCGATATACGGCATTTCTCCACGAAATCGGCTATTTGGTGCCGGAAGGCCCAGAATTTGAAATTGGAACAGAGGGTGTTGATCCTGAGATCGGCGTGATTTCCGGGCCCCAGCTCGTTGTGCCGGTCATGAACGCTCGATTTGCGCTGAACGCCGCCAATGCCCGCTGGGGGTCGCTTTATGATGCGCTCTACGGAACCGATGCCCTGCCGGGAAAACCAGCAAATTCGGGGTATGACCCCAAGCGCGGCGCTGAAGCCGTCGCGTGGGCGGCCGCATTTCTCGATCAATCCATTCCTCTTGATGGTGCGCAGCACTGCGACGTGACAGAATACTTGGTTGACGACGGTATTTTCTTCGCTCGGGTCCAGGACGAACACGTGCCGCTCGCTGATGCAACGCAATACATCGCTCTTCGCAGCACGGATGGCGTGACGGGCTATCTGCTCCGCAACAACGGCCTTCACTTGGAACTGGTGATAGATCCATCCCACCCAGTCGGCGCTGCCAGCCCATCCGGACTACGAGATGTCGTCCTGGAAGCCGCTTTGACCGCAATTCAGGATTGTGAGGACTCCGTCACCGCGGTCGATGCAGAAGACAAGTGCATCGTCTACCGCAACTGGTTGGGTCTGATGACGGGCGAGCTCTCCGAGACGTTCATGAAGGAGGGCGTGGAGATCGGCCGCAGTCTGGAGCCAGATCGCGGCTTCACTACACCGGATGGGCAGGAAATCGTGCTTCAGGGGCGAGCGTTGATGCTCGTACGCAATGTCGGACATCTGATGACAACCGACGCCGTGTTGCTGGAGGGCAAAGAGACGCCTGAAGGCATGCTCGACGCCGCCGTCACAGTGGCCTGTGCCCTCCACGATCTTCAGAAGACCAAGGGGCCGCGCAACTCGCAAACGGGCTCAGTATATGTCGTGAAACCGAAGATGCACGGCCCGGCTGAAGCCGCCTTCACCAACACCCTCTACGCTCGTGTTGAGGACTTGCTCGGCTTACCGCGAAATACGGTCAAGATCGGAGTGATGGATGAAGAGCGCCGCACATCAGCGAACCTGCTTGAGTGCGTCCGCGCCGTCAAAGACCGGCTGGTCTTTATCAATACAGGTTTCCTCGACCGGACTGGAGACGAGATACACACCTCCATGCGGGCCGGTGCTTTCATCCCTAAGGCGGAGATGAAAGACGCCTCCTGGCTGAAAGCCTATGAGGACGGCAATGTGGATCTTGGTCTTGCTGTCGGAATGCAGGGGAAAGGCCAGATTGGGAAGGGCATGTGGGCCAAGCCAGACAATATGGCTGAGATGCTGGCAACCAAGCAAGGCCATCCTATGGCCGGTGCAGACACCGCCTGGGTGCCCTCACCTACCGCGGCGACACTGCACGCCACGCATTACCATACTGTCGATGTCGACGCGCGACAGGCCGACATCCGCAGCCGGGCGAGGGCGAGCCGGGACATTCTGCTAACACCGCCTCTGCTCGCGGGCCGCAATCTCTCGAGCGACGAGGTTGCCCACGAACTGGACAACAACTGCCAGTCGATCCTGGGCTATGTGGTCCGCTGGGTGGACCAAGGGATCGGATGCTCAAAGGTCCCAGATATTAACGACGTGGCGCTAATGGAGGATCGCGCCACGCTGCGGATCTCGTCGCAATACCTCGCGAACTGGTTGCTGCACGGGCTCATCACCGCCGAAGATGTTGAGAAGAGCCTGCAACGCATGGCGAAGGCGGTAGACCGCCAGAACGCCGGCGATCCGAATTACCGACCGATGGCGCCAGATTTCGACGCGTCGGTCGCGTTTCGTGCAGCGCGCGATCTGATTTTCGAAGGCATCGCGCAGCCCTCGGGCTATACTGAACCCATCCTGCATCAGCGCCGCCGCGAGGCGAAGGCTGTCTAAGCGATAGACTAAAAGCGCCGCACTAACCCTGGTTTAGGGTTTCGCGTTTCAGTTCACTTGCTCGCAAGTGAGGGTGGCGCCCTCGAACGCAGAGACGTCGAAAAAGTGGCGCAATCAACCGATTGCCACAACCTTTACATCTGCGCCACTCGCCGAAAGAGCTATCTCTCCGCGCTTTAGCCGCATTGCGTCACGACCGAACACGTCGTTGCGCCAACCATGAAGCGCTGGAACATCCGGCGCATCTTCGCCAGCAATGCGGTCGAGATCGGCTGAGGAGGCGACGAGCCTTTGCGCAACGCCCTCTGCCTCGGAGCGCGCCTTCAGCAGGACACGGAGAAGATCTGCCAACGCTTCACTCCCTGGCTTTCTGCCATTCATTTCGCGCGGCGTAGGTGTTTCTGCGGGCGACAGATTCTTCGATGCGGCCACAGCGGCGAGAATGCCATCGGCGATATCCCCTTTCCGAGCCTCGCGAGTGAGAAGGCGGGATTTGCTCAAGTCTTCAGGGGTGTGGGGCCGCCCAGCGGCGAGTTCGAGGAGGGCATCATCCTTAAACACCCGATTGCGCGGAACGTTGCGTTCCCGCGCCACTATCTCCCGAAACCGCGCAAGCTCTTTCAGAGCACAGAGAAACTTTGTCGAGCTCGACCTCGTCTTCACGCGCATCCAAGCATCCGCCGGGTCGGTTCGATACGTCTCGGGATCCAAGAGAATCGCGAGTTCCTCATCAACCCAAGCGGATCGACCGCTCTTCGTCAGCCGCGCAGAGAGCACTTCGTAGATCTGTCGCAGATGCGTCACATCGGCCAAAGCATAGGATTTCTGTGCGTCGGTGAGCGGGCGGCGGCTCCAGTCCGTGAAGCGGGACGATTTATCGATTTTGGCGCCAGCGATCTGGCGAGCCAGCGTCTCATAGCCTACTTGATCGCCATAGCCGCACACCATTGCTGCGACTTGTGTGTCGAAGAAGGGCTTCGGTATTACGCCAGCATCGACCTGAAAAATCTCCAGATCCTGGCGCGCTGCATGAAAGACCTTCACGACTTCCCGATTTCGAAACAGGTCGAGCAGCGGGTCCAGAGACAGACGATCTGCCAATGTGTCGATGAGCACGGCCCCTTCCGGCCCGCGACCAGGATGCGCGAGTTGAACCAAACAGAGCTGCGCATAATAGGTGCGTTCACGCAGAAACTCTGTATCGACTGTCACGTAGGGGTGGTGGGCACAGGCCGCGCAAAACCGAGCAAGCGTGTCGGTGTCTTGGATCAGGGTCACGCGGCAGCTCCACGATAGGTTGTCGGGCACCGACGTCGGACCGTATGTATTCGCCTCTCCGCCCAGCGCATCCGCTGTTCCCTGAGAGACCCGCGAATGCAAGACTGCCTCAAGAGGATATCCCGTATTGCGACCGGTGTGTGACACATGTCACGATCGAAGGCAATTCGAGGTAAATGCACCGACCTGAACACGAAGCTTTGGCTGCTCGAAAGCGGCGTGTGATCTCGGCCACAAACAATACCATGCTTCTTGTGCGCTCAAGCTGCCCCTGGAAGCATGCGCAGGCGCCGCTGGCCAATCGCTCTCTCATCAATCCAGGCATTGATGCGCCAGACTAAGCTCTTCCACGCAGGATCCAGCGGCAATCCATGTGCAACGCCTCGAAACAGCTCAGTTTCCGCGCCGTAGGCAACCCCAATGGTCCAGAGATCGCTCATCGGCACAAAGAGATCCTGATCGCCAAGGATCGCAAGAGAAGGCGTGAGCCGGGCGAATGGCCATGCTGGCAAGTCCCAAGTCATCGCGTCGAACAGGGCTTGCGGGCTTTCAGGTCTAAGGGGGGCAGTGGCAATTTTCTCGATCCACGCATCAGGTGTCTCGGGCGTAAAAAGAGCGCGTCGTATCGCGTCGGACCCGAGAAGATCGCCTGCGCCACCTTGTACAACGAGAAGGGCTGCAAGCACATCTGGAGCACGAGACGAAAGCTGCCACAAAGACGGGGAAAGGCCGTAAGGCCCCGGCGAAGAAACGAATACCGCACCGGATACACAGCGTCTCGCGGCGAGATGCTGTGCCACCAGACCGCCGAAAGAATGCCCGACAACGATTGGATCACCGCCCAATTCAGAAGCTGCGCGGACTGCGGTTCTAACGTAGTCCTGCAGCCTTGCGGATCCGGCGGCAACACCTGGCAGATGTGGAACGGCGACCCTGTGTCCGCGCTTCGCGAACCATGGTGCGACGAATGTCGTCCAAACCTCTGGCCCAGAAAAGGCGCCATGGAGAAAGAGAATAGGTGGTGGCTCTGCCATATTTCGATGTCCCTCGTTTCGATCTAGCCCTTTCTGTCTTCCACTGTCGAGCCAGAACGTTCCCATCGCAGTCAACCGCAACTTTACCGAATGCCTAAGTTTTGGGCTGCATGCGACCCACCACCTATGGTAGATCGTTCGTCCCAACAGCTAGAACATGGGAGGACCTGCAATGAACATGGCACGCGTTGATGACTACGCGAATCGCCTCTTGAACGCGCATGGGGATAAGGCCGAGTATGAGGCTGCCCAAAAGGCGAAGAACTGTGAGCAAACCGGTCAGATCGAAGAAGCGGAGCAATGGCGCAAAGTGCGCGAGAAGATCCGGATCCGGCGCGGCCCCAACGTAAGTTGAGACGGAGGCCTGACTCCGATAGAGCACAGCTTGAGGAGCGGGCTTGTTTTTGCGGCTAAGGCGGTCCGTATGACTTGTGTATCGACCGCGATGGGCAATCTGCGGCTCGCCACGTATAGCTAAGCCGCGGGGACATTGTCACGTGACCGGACTCGACTACGCCGCGCTCGGCGTCTTTTTCACCTGTTGGCTTGGGCTAGAGCCGGTCCTGAAGATAATCAGTCGCCGTCGGGCCTGTATCACTTCGGATATGCACGCCGTTCGGGCCCTTTGGATGCGCCAACTCTTGCGGCGTAACTTCTTGCTCGTTGATGCGCAAATCTTGGGTCATACGATCCATTCGGCCTCGTTTTTCGGCTCGGCGAACCTGCTGGTGATTGTCGGGATCGGAGGCGCACTGGCTTCCGCTACGGAGAGTGCAAACACAGGGATTGCGCTCGACGAGGCTCGGACACTCTTGCTTCTCGCTCCATTGTTGCGGGGCTTGTTCGATTTCATATGGTCGGTTCGCCAGCTCAACTACTTCCTTGCGGCCTTAGGGGCGAGCCCGTTCTCGGATAATTCTAGCGCTCTCAAGCCATGGGCTGAGGCACTCTCGGGTGTCTTGACCCGCGCGCTCACGACATTCAGTGCGGGCGTGCGAAACTACTATTTTGCGTTTGCAGCATCCTTGTGGCTCTTCGGCCCTGGTGCTCTTCTGGTCGGATCAATCGGCACTGCCATGTTTCTGATATGGCGCCAGACTGAGTCGGAAGCGGCGCGTCGGATTCGTGAATTCGTGCCGTTACTGCCATCCGTCGAGGCCAACGAGCCTGAAAGTCAGGCGACTGCCAAGGAATCCGGCACGCCATAGGCCTGGCGCACGAAAGTTGCCAAACGCTCAGCCATATCCGCCCGCGGGCCATCGCATCTGTACAGGTTGATCTGATACTTTGGCAGGGTCGGCAGCGCGCCACCATGCCGTATCGCTTCACAGCCTTTCGGCACAAAGGTCTCAAGCTGCACGAACACACCGAGATCCGCAGACACCGTGGCCTCCACGGCGATATCCGATATGGAGTCCACGCCATTGATCCAAGGAACACCCGCCTGCTCAAGGGCTTCGATCGCAGGGCGGCGAAATATGCAATGGCTTACGGCGGCGAACTTGATAGGTCGGGCGCGCCAGGCCTGTCCACCCACTGCGCCGACCCACACAAGTGGCGCTCTGGCCAGTGTGAGCCCGCCCGCATCGCACGACGCCTCCGTTGTAAGGATAAGGTCGATTTCGCCCCGATCGAAGCGTTCTTTCAGGTGGCTTGTATAGAGCGAATGGAGGTGAACACGGACGCGCGGGTATTCAGCAGTAAACCGCTGCAAAACCTTTGGAACATGTGGGTATACCACGTCATACGGCACGCCGAAATTGAGTTCCCCCTCATACTCCGTGTTGGTCATGCGGCCCCAAGCCTCATCATTGAGGTTCACCAGGCTTCGGGCGTATCCCAGGAGTTGATCGCCCGCTTGGGTAAGGGTCACCTGACGACCAGACCTATCTAGCAAAGACTGGCCAAGCGTTTCCTCGAGACGTTTGAGTTGCATCGAAACTGCGGACTGCGTGAGATTCAGCTGCGCGGCGGCCTTTGTTACGCCCCGTGCATCCGCAACAGCGACAAAGGATCGTAGAGCCGTTAGGTCAAGATTTCTCGGCATATCACCAAACTTGATGGATTACCCCACAATTATTCGTTTTGCATATAACCGGCAAGCAATTATTCATCATCGAGACTGATACTCTTACCAAAAATCTAACAGAGAACGATGGAGGCACCCATGGCGGCGTTGTCCGTGCTCAGACGCGTTTTCCACAATCATATCTCTGCTGGCCTTTGGCAAAAGGTGTGGGACCGGATCAACAAGTTCGAATGCAAGCTCCGCGAGGCGGAATACCTTGCGAACATAGATGATCGGGTGTTGCGGGATATCGGCAGAGGTCGGGCGGATACGGAACGAGAGATACGGCGCCTGCGACGTCCGCAGTGAAGCTCCATGGCGTGAGAGGTCTTGCCAGCGCGTCCTAAGCGCCTGAGGGGGTCACGCGATACGCGGCTCCATCTCCCTCGGAGAGAAACCAAATGCTGCCATCCGGTGCTTCCCTGACATCACGAATTCTGGTGTAGGTTCCCTCAAACATGCGTTCCTCTTCGTCTACATTGCCCCCTGAAATGCTGAGGCGCGAGATGAAATCGAACTTGAGCGAGCCTATGAAGATGTCGCCCTCCCATTCTGGCCAGAGCCTGCCGGAATAAATCATCATACCGGAAGGTGCGATCGACGGATCCCAATAGAATTCCGGCTGCTCCATTCCCGGTGCGCTTGTACCGCTTCCGATCCGACCCCCAGTATACTCCCGCCCGTAGCTGATGACAGGCCAACCATAATTCTTGCTCGCCTCCGGCCTGTTGATTTCGTCGCCGCCCCGTGCGCCGTGCTCGACGAGCCATATCTGACCGTCAGGCGCGAGTGCGGCTCCTTGCGGATTGCGATGGCCGTAAGAAAAGATCGCTGGGGCTTCACCAGTGACGAACGGATTGTCGCTGGGGACGCTCCCATCCCTATCGATCCGAATGAGCTTTCCTTTGTAACTCCCCAAATCCTGCGCGTCATCGCGATCCCCCCGATCGCCGATTGTGACGAAAAACGAGCCGTCATCCGCTTCCACGATCCGGCTACCGAAATGTCGACCACCACCGGTTGGATCGCCCTGCTGGAAAATCACACGTACGTTCGAGAGGCGCGCATTGGCCACGTCCAGTTCTGCTATGGCAACCGACGTCTGGGCACCGGCTCGCGTCGGCTCAGAAAACGAAAACAGGATCTCGCGACTTCGATCGAAATCCTTTGCGACCACTAGATCCAATAGACCGCCCTGACCTCGTGCCCAGACATCCGGCACACCGCCGACTGCGCGCGCGTTGCCGTCCTGCACAAGCTGTAGCGTCCCATTGCGCTCGGTGATCAGGAGCCCACCGTCTGGGAGAAAACCGATCGCCCATGGTGTATCAAGACCGGAGACCATGCGAGTAACTTCCACCGACCCGGTTGCCACCTGACGCTCTTCAGCGTGAGCCAGCGTGCCGGTCTGTAACAAGACCGCCAGTCCGGCGATAAACGCAGCGATACGCATGACTTCTCCTCGACTTTCCCGACGTTGTTTAGGTGCCACCGGATTATACCCGCGGCAACAAGTTCAAGGGAAAGTGAGGCGAAGGTCGGGGTAGGCCCAAGCCATGGCAGGCCGCACTAGACCTATTGTCCTATATGATGGAAATGGACGCGCTATGGACTAGAACGGAAGAGCGCCCAGACCCGCGCTTGTCCTAGGCGACGCCGCGTATCCTGCTTCCACTCCCGTCTGACAGCTTCTGCGTCAGGACGTCGAGTAGAATACCGGCATTTTCGGGCGACTTCGCAGCTTCTTCGGCCGCAGAACCGAGGCGGCCATCATCAAGCATATCGCCGACGGAATGCACGAACTGTGCACAATAGGCGATGGTTTCGTTGTCGCGAATCTTCATGGCTTCATCCAGCAGCGACTTCGCTCGGATCAGGTCATCCGAAAACGCGGTTTGCATTGAGGCCCGATCCATGAGAGCCAGGTTGCGCTGCTCATCGGGGCCACGCCGCGTATCGGCATCTGGCAAAACGCTAAGCACGGATGTCTGGAACGCCTTTAGGGACGGGATTGGCTTTTCAATGCAAGCCGAAGCGCCTGCAGTCATTGCTTCTTCTTGCCACGCGGCTCGATCGTGCCCACTCAGCGCTATGATCCCCTGGATAGGCGTCGACGCGGAGGCGAGGTGCTTGATGAGAGACATGCCATCGCCATCGGGCAGACCGAGATCGACGATCACGACGTTCGGGCGGTAGATTGCAAGATGGCGGCTTGCAGCGTGCAGACTGTCGGCGCGACGCACGCGCGCACCGCTTTCTGCGGCGAAAAGGCGAATGGCTTCGGAGGCACTGCGGCTATCCTCCACCAGCAAGATCGTCACGGCGAACAAGCACTGGCGGCGCAGGCTGCCGAGCGAGACGCTGCCGGGATTCTCAGAGGAAAAACTCATCGACTGGAAACTCCGCTTCCAAAAAAACCAAACGGATTTGAAGCGAGCAACGCTAACAACTGATTAAGTGGAACGTCCGCGCGCGGCCCTCAGACAAATCGCACAATGCCGAAGCAAACCGTTTAGTTCTGCAGATTTGATCTCCGACCGAGGTAACGGGGCGGCAGGGCGAAACCTTGCGATTTGAGGATAAATCACACCTAAACTGGGATCAGACCCTGCCCGCCTCCCCTACGCCACGCTGCGTGAGCACTTTGACCAAATTCGCACGATACTCCGGTGTTCCGTGCATATCGCTGATCATTCCTTCGGGCGAAACGGTCAACGGATCAACGGCTTCAGGTGTAAAATCCGCCGCCAAAGCATCTTCGGCTTCCTGCCAACGATATACGCCATCCTCAGATGCACCAGTCACTGCGATGTGGACCTCATTTTCATGCCTCGCTACGAACACGCCGGTGAGCGGGAAACGCGATGCGGGCTGACGGAACTTTTGATAACTCCCGGCGGAAGGTATTGGGAAACGGATTGAGACGATCAATTCTTCAGGCTCAAGCGCGGTGGTGAATAGACCCTCAAAGAAGGCGTCTGCTGCTATTTCGCGCTGATTGGTTATGACCGTTGCCTTTGAGGCAAGAGCGGCAGCGGGGTAGCATGCCGAAGGATCATTGTTTGCAAGGCTCCCTCCGATCGTTCCGAGCGTCCGGACCGACGGATCGCCCACCTTCGATGCGAGCGACGCGAGGGCCGGGTAAATCTCGGCGATATCGCGGGCGATCTGCGCATGTGTTGTCGCGGCACCGAGCGTGAGGATCCCGTCCTCAACGGTCACGCCCCGGAGTTCGGGCAGCTCCCGAAGGCTTACGAGCGTCGTGGGCATCGCGAGGCGCTGCCTTAACGTCGGAATTAGGGTTTGACCTCCAGCGAGTGCCTGAGCGTCCTCATCTTCCAGTGCGGCTAGTGCCTCATCGAGAGAGGCGGGCTTTATGAACTCAAAGTCATACACTCTATCACCCTAAACGCTGACGATACTGTGTGTTTGGTCTGCAAGGTCCAGTCAGAGTGCCACTCTGCAAAGGGCGCCCAGAACACGAGGCCGCGCCTACAGCCAACGCGCGACGAGCCACATTCATGTCCCATGGGCTGCCCTGTGGTCCCGGATCGCAGCCGCCGCCGCTTGAACGGATTTGACGATGTTATGGTATCCCGTGCAGCGGCAGATGTTGCCCTCCAAATGCTCCCGGATCTCAACTTCGCTTGGAGCAGCATTTGTCCTCAACAGCGCTGCGGCGACCATAACCATTCCGGGGGTGCAGAAGCCGCATTGCAGACCGTGGTTCTCGCGAAATGCAGACTGAAGGAAACTGAGGGATCCGTCAGATCCGGCCATCCCTTCTATTGTGGTGACGCTTGCCCCATCCGCATCTAGGGCCAGCATGGAACACGCCTTAATCGGTTCCCCATCAAGATGAACCGCACAGGCGCCACATTGCGCGGTATCGCAGCCCACATGTGTTCCGGTAAGTTTGAGGGTCTCGCGAAGGAACTCTACGAGGAGGGTTCGGCCTTCGACCTCTCCCCGCGCCGTCTCTCCGTTCACCGTTAGGACAATCTCTGGCATGATCTCCTCACAAGATCGGCTGGATAACAATGATGTCCAGTTTGGCATGACCGGCCTTGGACCGATCAGTTTTGCCGACGGCTCTCCGCTTGCGCCTCGGCTGGTTGGCTCTCTGTCGATCCATCTTGGTGGGTCACTCCAGGCGCTTCGACCTGTGCTTTGAACCGCTCAAAGAACTGTTCTGCCATTTTCTTCGCGAACCCATCGATGATTCGGCTCCCGAGTTGGGCGAGCTTACCTCCTACATTCGCATGGACCTCGTATCTCAACTCAGTTCCATTTTCGGTATCCGCAAGATGCACATCGGCACCACCCTTAGCAAACCCGGCGGCACCGCCCTTCCCTTCTCCTCGGATCGTACAGCCCTCATTCTCAACGATGTTTGAGAGTTCAACGAGGCCCTTAAAAGTGGCCTTCACCGGTCCAACCTTTTGCGTAACGGTGGCAGAGAACCCCTCGCTCGGCGATCCAGTCATGTCAGTGCAACCGGGGATGCAGGCCTTGAGCACGTCAGGGCTGTTCAATGCTGACCAGATTGTGGCGCGCTTGGCTTCGATCAAATGCGTTCCAGTGAGGTTCATGCCGCCACGTCTCCGCCCCTAGACACGCGCCCCTGTCTTCGCAAAGGCAAAAAATCAACTTCAATGTTTCGCACGCCGCCCAAGTGGATTCAAGCTTGCGCACGGAGCCATGGCTCATCCGCATTTCCAAAGACTGAGGCTCGACAGCGATTTGTAAGTTGAACTTCAAGATGATGTTCGGGCGGCCCCGAATGCTGGCATTCTGCTAAGGTAGAATGCGCCTGGAAGATTTACGACGATGGGCAAACCGAAAGGGTATCGAGTGTGCCAAGGCGGGGTTTGTGATAGGCGACTTTGTGGATGCGATACGGGTCCATCAAGAGACCAAAAAGCGGTTCGAAATCGAAGAGCACTTCCGTCACGATCAGCGTCTCATCCGTATCGAGCGTGATGACATCAGGAATGGATGCCTCTTCCAACACGGCGCCGACCTTACTAACCGCAACCGGCGATCCATCTCCCGTCTCCTGCCATGCGACGATTGGACCGGTGAAGGCAGTGCCCTTTACGGCTGTCACTACGGCCGTTCCACTTCCCGCAAAGTCAAACGGCTCCATGAATATTTCCAAGGCGCTGAAGACATCCGTGAGTGTGCAGGTATCGAGGTCTGCATCTCTCCCCACTAGGTCGGCCAGGATGAAAGCGCCGTTCTGCAGCTTTTGCGACAGAAGGATGGCGCGCCCGAATTCCGCGGCGCCCAAGAGCATCGTCACGAGCATCGGAAGGACCAAAGCAAACTCAAGCGCGACGACCCCGGACCTGTCCTTGAGCAGACGTTGGGCGCATCGACCGAGTTGGGCCATTCTTAGAAGTCCTCGTTGCGCACAGCAACGACGGAAGTGTGTTCAATCGATTGGCCGAGGACTTCGCGAATGATCGGTGTGAGGATGCCCCATTCGTAGCGAATGCGGTAGAGTACGATGTCGTCATCCGCACCCAAACCAGCCTTGCCCATATCGGTATCCCACTTGGCGTTGCCATTGATATCGGTGAAGTTCTCGCCGGTGTCATAGGAGCCGTTTCCGTTTGCATCTTCGAACGGCTCGGGCTCACCAACATCCTGGAATCTGTCGTAGATCAGAGTATCGATCTCTACCTTGTCCATATCGACGAAGCCGAAGGTTCGATCCTCGATGATATTGCGAACCCGATCCTCGCGGGTCACTCCTGCACTGGTTGATCCAGTGATACCGTAGCGCGATGCCTGCAAGACCGCCGCTTCGATACTTGATCCGACGAAGGTGACGAGGGCGATCTCTAAGGCGCCGATAGTGAGCAGGAGAAAGATGGGCATGATCAACGCAAATTCGATGATCGCAGCCCCTCGCTCGTCGGCACCAAGTCGAACCATGGCTTGGGAGATGAAACGCCCTCGCATCACGCTACTCCGTGATCCTCAAACTAGCGAGTTGGCCCGCGATTTCCTGAAAAACGCCAGTGAGTTCATCGTTGCTCGGCGCATGATAATACATTGAGGGGGCAGTCGCGCACGCGCCGAATAGGCTCCGCGAATCTGGGTCGACTTCGACGCCGAAGGTAATGGCGTAAAGCGTTATACCCTTTGCTTTCATGGCTTCGCAGGTTTCTGCCATTCGCTGATCCAGGATCCTTCGGCCTTGATTGAGAGACGTCGTGCCGAGACCGTCCTCAATTCTCCGATAGGCTGTGTAATCGGATTTTGGAGATCCCGCCTTCTTGCTTATGTCGGCAAATTGGTTCTTGCCATCCGTCAGGATGACGACCGCCTTCTCCATAAGCGGTTCACCATAGTCCAAGGGATAGCGAGACGGCGTCTCTCCGCGCCAAAGACCGCGCCAACGCGGCGAAATCGTCCTCCATCCCCAGGAAAGGCCTAGATTTCCAGTCGTGCCATTTCGGTTGGCCCAAGCCTGCATGGCATTGAGACCGCTCTCAATGGTTGTACGAGACTTTGTCAGCGGCGTAATCGGAGTTCCGCAGCCCAGGTTAGGCCCACGACCATTCGCATCGTATATCACATCGTCTTTGTAGGGCGGGTATTTGTTGTCATTCGTGTCAGTGTCCGTGCTCTGATATAGGTAGGAGGTAAACTTCTCTTCAGACGGCGGCGTATCGTCAGTGTCGTAAGGGTAGTCTCTCGCTTCGACGCATCCCCGCCACCCGTCAGGATCGTCGGACCATTCGTCTGGTGTGATGAGCGCCAGGTCTCCTACCTCAAGCCAATCGGTGTATGCGGGTCCTGGATTAACAGCTGCCACATAGGGCACGATACTAATGTAAAGGTTCTCGATCTCGGTCTCGTCGCCATAGATGGCCTCGACCAGCTTGAGCGAGGCAGCATGCATTCCGGTGAAACGGTTTTGCCGCCGCATCGAGCCCGTGATGTCCATGACCAATGCAAGTTCGAGGCCAGACGTCCGACGCTCGACAACCGTGTGCGCCGTGACTGACAGCGAATCGACACCGATGACGCGTGCGAAATACGTTGGAATAGTTGCTCTCGCATCCATAGTAACAGTGCGGCTCTCCGGGTCGTACTCGTAGGTGACCTGACTCATATTCACGAAAGCTGATGCATTCGCGAAGTTGGCGTCGAAATATGCACTTGCAACATCCTCAGCGTCGTCGGAATCGGCGATCCGGCCAGCCGCAAGAGCCGCCGCATCAAGCGATTTCGAAAGTCGGCTTTCGACCATAAACGCAAGCGAGGCGTCGATGGCGAGCCCCAAGCCCCCACAGATCGGCACTAGGAGGAGCGCGATCAGAATAGCAGCGGCCCCGGATCGATCCCGCAGACAGCGGCCAAGATAACCCCGCTGAATTCGACCTTGGATTGCCTTGAGGAAGCCACGGTTGAACATCATGCCGCTCTGCACACAAGCTTGATCCGATCCACGCACATGGTTGCGGTCTTGTTCTCAAGATCCCGTAAAGATGTGAACCTTGCGTCATCCAATGAGGCCGAAGCCCCGGTGCCCTTTGAGGCTTCAGTTATGCCTCATGAGTAACGACAGGATTGGAAGACAGTGCTACCGATCAATACACCAGCTGAGGTCTGCTAAATGCTGGCGACAGCAAAGAGCCCACCAACCGCAATCGCAAAACCATATGGAAGTTTCGGCATGTCGGGATTTGCCGACGGCCCTTCACTGGCACGGGCAAAAGTATGCGAAGCAAGGAATACCAGCGCTAGGACACCTCCAGAGACCGTCATTGCGAACAGAAACTCCGGAACCTGCTGCCACCCTAACCAGAGAGCGGCAGCGGCTTGCAACTTGACGTCTCCACCACCAAGACATCCGGCAGCAAAGAGCCCGGCTCCGACAAAAAAGAGACATCCCGACGCGATCACATCGAGAAGCCCACCCAGCATTGCCCCCGTCTCAAGTGATGACATCAGGATGAGAAGTCGCACAACTCCAACCGCGGCCAGTGCCACGCAGATCCCGTTGGGAATCGTACGCTCCCGCAGATCGAATGCAGCTGCCAGTACCAAGAGCAAGACGCCCGAAAGAGAAATGGCGATCGTCATCATGGGCTCCTGATCTCATTTCAGGAGAAACAAAACGTGAAAATAGAGCCGTAGACGAGGAATCGACATCCAAAAGGTAACTGCGATTTCGTTCAGATTTACAGGAAATTAACGAGTAACTTTCTAGTTTGCGATGCGCGTGCGGACAGTGAGTGGCAATGCAGTCAAGGAAACCAATGTCGAAATGGCTGCTTTGCGCGACGTTGGGCCTCGTTTCAGCCTGCGGCATGACGCAATTGGGAGAAACCACACCCGAGCGTCTCGCCGACAGAGCGGCCGACGCAGGCGACTTTCAGACAGCGGCCGCACTCTACAACCAGGCCTATACATCCAATCCCAGGTCCTCTGAAGCGCTTGTGGGGCTTGGACGAAGCTACGCAGGCTTGGGTCAGTATTCACGCGCAGAGGAGACGCTACTCAAGGCCAAGGCTCAGAGGCCACGCGACCCTGAAATTCTTCTCGACCTGGGAAGGACGCAACTCGCCGCCGGTAAAACTGCGGCCGCCTTGGAAAACCTTGACGCGGCATATGCTCTGAGGCCCAGAAGCTTGCCAATCATAACGGCACGCGGCGTCGCTCTCGACAAGATGAGCCGTCACGCGGAAGCACAGGCGCTCTACCGGGTTGGTCTTGATTCAGACCCAACTGATTTCGCCCTCTTGAGCAATCTGGGCCTTTCCTACGGATTGTCCGGTCAGAGCGATGAGGGCATCCGGATCCTGCGGGAGTTGATACGAGACCCTGCCGCTTCGCCAAAAACACGCGGCAACCTCGCGCTTGTCTACGGTCTTGCTGGACGGGACCGCGATGCAAGAGCAACTTTGGCGCCCGATCTGAATTCTCAACAGATTAGCAGCAACTTAGCTTACTACCGACAGCTCAGGATGCTTCTGCTCGAAGGGCAGCCTATCGGAAACCTGCAATAGCCGATCTTTCGCCAAGGTTTGGCGCAGTCATTGCGCGCCTATAAAGTTGTCGATGATATCGAGCGCCGCCGGGCCAATCAAAACGACAAACAAGGCGGGGAGAATGAAAAGCATCATGGGGACAGTCATTGTCGCCGGAAGTCGGCCCGCCTTTTCTTCGGCACGCATCATCCGTTCGTTCCGAAGCTCTTGCGATAGGACCCTCAGGGCGCGGGCCATTGGGGTCCCGTAGCGCTCCGCCTGCGTCATCGTATTCGAGAAGGCCTTGATCGGCGGGAGCGGTACGCGTTCCTCAAGGTTTTCCAGGGCCATGCGACGTTCGGGCATGAACCCCATCTCTTGGACCGTTAGTTCTAGCTCTTTGCCCAGGATCGTTTCGGTCCGGTTGGATTCTGCGGCCACGCGCTTTAGCGCTGAGTCAGTGGATAGCCCTGCCTCACAACAGATGACGAGCATATCGAGTGCGTCGGGGAAACTCTTTTTGATTTCTTCGAGGCGCTTCGTTCTGACGTGACCGACCACGATATCCGGCATTCGGCTGCCGAGAAGGGCGGCTCCAAATACAGCTGCGCCGTCAAGCCAAACTCCTTTACCGATAGGGTCGAACCCGAAGATCAGGATCGCCGCACCGGCCAAGGCGATGAGTGGCCCCGTCAGCTTGAAGAAGCTGTAGACGACCAACGCGTCCTTGCTGCGGTAGCCGGCGCTGGAGAGCAGGGCTTTGGCCTCTTTGACTTGGCGCTCCTTAAGGATGGTCAGGCCGCCCGTTACGCCCTGCATGAACTTCAGCGCTCGATCACTCAAGCCAATCGTGGACTCGCTTCTTTGTGTCGTGCGTCCACGCGCCTTACTCGCGGCCCCGAGGACTCGCTGAGCCCGTGTATGGCGCTCCACAAGCACCATGCAAGATAGCGCAAACAGGAGGAGAAGGATGATAAGACCCGCTCCGAGAATCACATAAATCTCTTGCCTATCCATGCGCTGCTGACCTCAAATCTCGAACTGGGTCATTCGCCACATCACGAATGCGCCCAGCCCGATGCTGACGAGCCCCGCGCCGAGCATCGCTTGGCCGCGTGGGTCGACAAACAAAGGACCTACGTATTCTGGCGCCATGAGACTCAGGAGGCCAAGCATGAAGAATGGCAGGGCTCCGATGATGAGTGCGCTTGCCTTTGCCTCCGATGAGATCGCTTTGACTTTCAAGCGCATCTGATGACGCTTGCGCAAGAGATCTGACAGTCCTCCTAGGGCTTCTGCTAAGCTTCCCCCAGTCTCCTGCTGGATTGAAACACTAACGGTCAGGAAGTCCATCTCTGGCCGGCGGATCACGCGTGACACGCCCCATAGCGCCGTATCCAGTGTCTCACCTAGCCTTGTCCGCTCGTGAACTCCGGCGAAATGGGAGCGAATTGGGTCCTCAAACTCCTTGCCGACAGTGCTAATGCACTCAACCATCGGCAGACCGGACCGGATACCACGGATTATCGTGTCCAGAGCGTCCGGAAGCTGCTGCATAAACTTTGCAGCCATCCGATCTCCCTTCAACCGGGTATAGCCATCCATCCCATACATCGAGATCACAAGCGCACCGATGACGCAAAACACGAGTGAAGCTCCGAGAGTGAGGTATGCCAAAGCTGCGAGCGGAAGGGCGAATATGACTGTACGGACAACAAACTTCCCGACCGTCATCTCGAGATTTGCTCGGATTGCGTTCTCTCGCATACGTTTGCCATCGAGGATCGGGATCAGTCTCGAAGCAATGTCGGACAGGCGCCCAACTAAGCTTGGATCGTTCTCAGGCTTCTGAAGCCGAAGGCGAACTTCTTCAAAATCAATATTACCGATGCTTCGGCTTCGACTGACGCGTTTGAGACGACGCGTGTGTGCGGCCTGTGCTTTGACGATCATTGTGATCATAACGAGTCCAAGGACAACAAGCAGCGTCACGAGCACCGCAAAAATCTTGATCGCAAAGACCGGATCTAAACCGTCTGGCACTCCATCGCCTCCATCAGGCGCCGCCCTAGACCGAAATACTCCGCCCGATCCATGAAATGCGGCCGCAGGTTCGCACTCTGAAACTCGCCGACAAGGCGCCCCTCTCGGTCTTCCCCTTCGTAATTGTAGCGGAACAAATCCTGGGTGGTGACGACTTCACCTTCCATGCCAGTGACCTCGGTCACGTATGTAACGCGACGCATTCCATCCCGCATGCGGCTTACCTGAACGACCAAATGCACTGCGCTTTGGATCTGCTCTCGGACTGCTTCAGGCGGGAGTTTGAAGCCCGACATCGCCACCATGTTTTCCAGCCGAGTGATCGCGTCCCGCGGTGTGTTCGAGTGGATCGTGCACATCGATCCATCGTGACCGGTGTTCATTGCCTGAAGCATATCGATGGCTTCTTCACCTCGGATTTCACCAAGGATGATCCGATCAGGTCGCATCCGCAGGGCGTTTTTCAAGAGATGCCGCATTGTAATCTCCCCCTCGCCCTCGACGTTTTGTGGCCGCGTTTCCAGACGAACAACATGTGGCTGTTGTAGCTGCAGTTCTGCTGCATCCTCGATTGTGATGGTGCGCTCGCCGTTATCGATGAGTCGGCTGAGTGCGTTTAGAAGCGTGGTTTTTCCCGAGCCGGTCCCTCCGGAAATGAGAATGTTCAAACGGGATCTGGCGGCAATTTTCAGGACAGTTGCCATAGCCGTAGAGATATTGCCTTGGCGCGCCATCGTATCGAGCGTGATCTCTTTCTTGGAGAACTTCCGGATGGCAATTGTCGGCCCGTCAATCGCGAGGGGAGGAATGATGATGTTGACGCGACTGCCATCCTGGAGCCTTGCGTCAACCAAAGGCGTGGCTTCATCGACCCGTCGACCAACATCCGTAACGATACGCGTCGCGACATGGAGAACATGAGGATCGTCTCGAAATGCCACGTTGGTCAGTTCAAGTTTGCCACGTCGCTCGACATAAACTTGGTTCGGACCATTCACCATGATGTCGGTCACGGTCTCGTCCGCGAGTAAGGGTTCAAGCGGACCGAGCCCGATCATATCATCGACGATCAGCCGGACGAGATTCGAGAGCTCAGCCGCATTGAGCTGTATCCTGAGATCGACAATGACCTCTTCGACAACCCCAACGATTTGCTGGCGCAGTTGGTCGGGCGCAAGCGAAGACGCGACCGACACGTCAATTCGTTGCATCAGGATCGGCATGACCTGACTCTTTACGTTGAGTTCCCGGCGGTTTCTCGTCGCGATCTGGGCCGCTTCGGACGGGTCGGAAGGCGCATCAAGGGTGGCCTTCGCTTCAAACTCGTCATTCTCGTCGTCCCAAATATCCGCTTCGCGGCCATCCTGGAGCTTCGCAACGATCTCACGCAACAAGTTGCGCTGTTCCATGATTCCTGGTGGGCTTGCTTCTTGAGCGAGCATGTCCTCCAGAACATCGTTCGCTATCCCGGCAAGAACGCCTGGCGTCACAATCTCTAGCCTGGTTGCTGCGAGCGCGGATTGCGCACGTGCGACAGCGTCTTGCTTCAAGATTGATAGTCTCGCGGCACCGTCCTCTGGACTAAGATCTACTTGATCATCCATGGCGCGCTAATGCCTTGCGAACAGGCTGCGGAAGACACCCTTTTTGCGCGTATCCTCAGGGATCCCTGCCAATTCTATGCATAGCCGGTGCAGGCCAACTGAAATCTTATGTTTGGGCAGGGCCGAACTCAGCGGTTCACCCTTCATCGTGGACTTGGCCAACATCTTGCGTTCGATCGGAAAAGTGCAGCGTACGGACGCTTCGAGCCCCTCCTCGAATTCCTTCACCGTTAGTTCGCACTGGGGTGTCACACGATTTAATATGACATGCACCCGTGCCTCCCGGTTACAGAGTGCCAAGAAATTCTTGATCCTGTTGGTATCTCGCAGCGACTGAAGTGTTGGTTCGGCGACAAGCACAAACTCGTGGCACTTTGCTAGGAGACCGGCCTCACGGAGAACAAATCTTCTTGGGAGATCGAGGATAGATGTGTCGAAATTTGCGTGCATCGTCTGAGCAAGAAGAGACATTTTATCGTCCGACATCTGGACTTGATCGTCGAGCGCCTCTTCCGTCGCTAGCACGTGAAGACCTTTGCCCACCTTCTCCATGGCGTTCTGAAGAAAGACTTGGTCGACACGCTTGGGATCGTCGAACGCCTCGCGCAGACCTCGGGTCGGCTCCATATCCAGGGCCAAGGCAATACTGCCGGTATAAATGTCCATGTCGACGAGCGCCGCGCGCCGGTTCAGCCTCTCCGACATGATCCAGGCCAGATTTATGGCCATCGTCGACGCACCGACGCCGCCCCTTGCACCCATGACGCCAACGAGCCGACCGAGAAGTTGCCCATCCTCGGAAGGGTTCTCCAGGTCCGCAAGAACAGCTCCCAGCTTGTCTGAGGTCAACGGTTTGACGAGGTAGTCGCGAACGCCCGCGCGCATCACAGCACGAAAGTAATCTACATCGTTGGTTGTGCCGACGGCGACGACCAGCGATCCCATTCGGGCAATCTCGTTGAGAACTTTACACGCCTCTTCAAGCGGTTCGTTCTCGATATCTACGACTAAAAACTTCGGCAGCGGCGCGACGCCAAGAAGCCGCAGAGCCGTGTTCAACCCACCCTTTCGAATGTTGGACGCGCTCCATCCGCGTTGCTCCGCAATCTCTGAGGCCACTGCCTGCACGTGATCGTCATTGAAGAATGCGCCGAACGGTTCGCGGTCGGGCGTCGAGGCATCCCGGAGAGCCGATTCTGGCGAATACGCCCGAGCAGGTTGTGCCATGACCCCTTCCTCTCCTAGTCAGGTACAATCACACTCAACACGCGATTGGATCGAACGTTTCCATCCCGATACGCTTGAACCGCGCGGATTGAGGGTTCCGATGCAACGGGCTCGAGGTCTCCGGGATTGGTGAGATCTCTCACATTGGATGCCATGGACGCTCGGTTAAGCGCATTGCTGCAACCATAGTTGAGATCATTTTGGCCCCAGATTTCGTTGGAAAAATCAGACCCGTTGCTTGGACAAAGAACCCGAACAAGACTGTAGCGCTGCACCTGGATGAGCGCCGCGTCTGGAACGGGCGCAGCCAGTGCAAAGCCAGGTCGGCGGATGATCCTTATGCGCGCGGGTGTTCCGGAAACAGCCCTGCGTGCAGTCGTGATCCGCCTATTGTCGAGAACATCTGAACCTGTCGAAGGAAGCGTGACGAGAATGTCATCATCTTCTTGGAGCAGAAGCGAATCGAGGATCCGCCGAACCTTCTGAACCTCGCCAGATGCAAGCGATGAATTGCCGGGCTGAAAGAACAGATCGACCTGCACCTCGGCTGGATCAGCCCGAAATGCCGCGGCGGAGCGATCTCCAAAGGACTCAGTGCATGCACTGAGCACCAAGAGGACCAAAAGCAATTTGGGCCAAGCCAAAACCGCGTGGCCCACCGAATGAACGCCTCTATCCGCCATGGAGCACCTACTCGAACTCGAAGCCCGACGCCCCGTGGAGCTGCCGGTTGGCCAGCGAGTTCTGGATCTGGGTGACCTTGCGCCGGTTGCCTTGAAAACGACCCAGGAGGATGCGCTCGAAATCATTCGGCGCCACGTATCTGTCGACGGGCGTAGCGATCCGTTCCTGATTGGTCGGCTCGACGATAACGGGCGTCACAAAGATGACCAGTTCGCTCTGCCCCCGCTGGTAGCCAGTCGACTTAAACAGCGACCCAAGGATCGGGATCCGGCCCAATCCAGGCACGCGCGTTTCGTCCTGTGAGGAGTTGTTCTTCATCAACCCGGCAATGGCAAAACTTTGACCGCTTGCCAGATCAACGGTGGTTTCTGCGCGTCGCGTCGTGAGTGACGGATAGGGAATGTTCTCCCGGAAGACGAGATCACTGACTTCCGTCTGAACCTTGAGGCTGATCTGGCGTTGATCGAGAACAGTTGGGGTGAATGCGAGCCCGATCCCGTAATCTTTAAAGTGCACGGTGTTCTCGTCGTTATCATAGACAACGTAAGGGTATTCGCCTCCCGCCAAGAAGTTTGCGGGTTCGCCGGACCGGGCCGTCAGATTTGGCTCCGCGAGGATCGTAACCATACCTTCCTCTGATAGCGCGCGGAGAAGAACGTCGAGTTGGAAGCCCCCGCGGTCAACCGACAGACCTGCGCTGTAGCCGTCAGCTGGGAGCGCTCCTCCTCCGAACCCAAAGGTGATTCCGCTGCTGCCGACATTCAGGGCGCGCCACTCAATTCCGAGTTGGCGATCCACCTCCCGATTGACTTCTGCAATCCGCACTTGAAGGTTTACCTGTGCCGCTTGGGCGATATTGAGCCGGTTTACGACCTGCGATGCGTCATCAACAAATTGTCCCGCAATACTGACGACGTCGGCCGCTTGATCCGGCGATTCGACTGTTCCAGTAAGGACAAGCGACTGGTCGACCGTTGCAGCGGTGACAGACTGTCCTGGTGCGACGCGCGCGATGCCAGACTGCAAGGCCTTGGTGTTATGCGTGACCTTTATCAGTGCCGACATCAGGACGTTGTCGGCATCGTCCACCGCAAACAGGGTTGTCTCGCCAACGCCGATACCAGTGAGATAGAGGAGCGTCGGCGATTTTACCTCAATGTCTGCCACCTCTGGATTGGCCACAAAGAGGCTGCTGAAAGCAGCATCCACCCGAATGAGTTGACCGGTCCCGATGATGATCGAGATCGACCTGTCTTCCTCATGCTCGACCAACTCGAAGGCAGAAACAACTGGGGGCGGGCCGAACGAAAGGAGTGCGGTGGCCAGTGCGACTGTGAGCATTCGCATAAGCCGCACTACGGAGTATCCGAGGCGTTCTGCCATCGTATCAATTGCCATAAGCCGATGATCCACTGCTGATCGCGCTGTCAATCGCTTCGCCACCGACTTGGGCCGGTTTGGCGCTTGTGCCCCGGACAACCTGGATACGGGAGGCCGCTCTAAGACGCGTCACGTCACTGTCCATGGTAAGCCCGCGACCAACCTGGAGTGCAGTCGGAGCGGCGCGCTTTACGTCGTTGGGGCCCGATCGCGAAAGGGACTCCATGATACTGTCAAAACCGGAAGTCGCGCCCGATGGCGATAAGCCATCCTGTGCGGAGTTCAGAACAAGCGAGAGTGTCCCCAGTTCGGACGCAAGTGTGAGCATCTCAGCCTGGCGAGGGGTGACTTGCAAAGTTGCAGTACTCGCGACAGGCGGCGGCAAGGGAATGCCGTTCTCGTCGAACTCCTGACGAACAGCCTGAACTCGCTGGTCCAATGCAAGAACGCGGAGGTCTCTGACCACGGTTTCGCTCGCAAAGATATCTCTTTGCCGATCCTCTTCCCACTCGACGATGCTGTAGGTGAGAATGATATCGACATGATCGCCTGGGAGAACGAGACCACTCAATCCGGCGACTTCGCTGATCTCTATCGAGATGGCACGCATGCCGGGCGGAAGGACAGCCGCGAGAAATCCTCGATCACCTGGATGGATGATAGACGATCTTGCAATCGGAAGACCTTCAGCGAGAGACTGCCGCGCGACGCCGCCCAGCAAGAATTCAGCCCCCTCTTCGTCGGCCAAAACCATCTCATCGCTAACCACGTCCGGCTCGAAAGTCAGACGGCGCAGAACCTGTTCGGTGATGATCGTTCCCGCAGCAACGGGATGGACTGGCGCATAAACCTCTACCTTCTTGGGCGGTTTAGGAGCCCGTTCGACGGGCGCCGCGACCTGAACTGGAGCCGGAGGCGGCTGTTGGAGGAACAAATACGCCCCGGCACCCGCCGCGACGATTAAGACCGCAAAGAGGAAGAGGAGAATGCGCATCGGTAACGAGGCTTTCGCTCAACAAAAGTGCACCGCGGTAACTTGAGTGTCACCGTGCAACCAACGTCTTAGTAGGGGTTGGAAAGTGTAGCCTGACGACGCTACGTAGGGATCATCTAGCCTACCAAGTTCCCACAGGTCTGGCCAAAAGTCGCAGACTACTCAACGTCACCCTACTCTTCTTCTTCTTCAGCCTCTGCGTTATCGAGAGCCGTCGCAACTGCATCGAACCTGTTGCTCAGATTTGTTCCGACTGTCGTCACTGTTCCGATGATTGCAAGGGCGATCAGCGCGGCAAGCAAGCCATACTCGATGGCTGTCGCGCCCTCTTCGTTCTTGGTGAGGCGGGATATGAAACGCTTGAACAACATCGTTTACTCCTGGTGGATTGAGATCCAGTCCATTGCTAGAACGATCCGAGGCATGACGACGGGCGGGATGTCGTTCCGCAATCCAAGTCGCCCGCACTCGAAATCGGACGCTTCCACCTAATTCGGTTGTTCTTGAAGAGTGGTTAAAGCTTGAACGTTCTTCGTGCGACTGCGCGAGACTGTCTCAATCACGCACCCCGTTTCTTGCTGACTAGGGTTCGCGCAATGAGACGCAAGCTTAATCGTCACAACAAGTGGCTTTCCAGACAGCCTAAGGCGGCTCTTCTTGGGGAACGACAATAGCGGCTCATCAAGCCGGGCCGTCTCGCTTTGATTCGCTTCGAAAGAAGCGTGCGCCAAATCGAAGCGCTCCCTGTAGCTGCGCGCGAGGTGAGGCGTCCGCGAATGGTATCTGCCAGCCGCCGCTGACCAGTCTCCGGTTTCGCTATAAAGTTCGCGGAGAAACTCCGCCGCGTGTCTCGCGCTTACCACGGGATCAAGCATTTCCTCCAACCCGGAGAAACGCTCGCGATGCCAACGATAGTTCATCTGAAAGCATCCAATGTCGAGATTTGTCTCTCCGCGTATCAGAGCCTCTTGCGCAAATGCCAGCGCCTCAGAGCGGTTCGCAAACCATGTCCCATCGCCGGCCCGATTGATGGCCCAAGGCCAGGGGCTGCGCGTGCCGCGGTAACTCGTTCCGGTTTCGACAAGTGAGATGGCTTGGAGCACTTCAACGGGTACGCCTGATCGTCTGGCACCCTCTACGGCCGCCTGCTCGCACAGAGATGGTGGGGCCACCTGAGGCTCGGAGGCTCTGGCATCTGTCGGCAAGAGAAAGCCGATAAAGCCGCCAATCGAGAGAAACAGTCGCAAAACCAATTTGGAACCACGTAGGCAACTAGAGACGAGCAAACCTAGCTAGGAGTGGTTAGGGGGACGTTACAGGCGACACCAATCGCGCCTCGATTGCGGAATACAAGTCATGCTACGAAGGCTTGTATCGATCCTTAACAAGAAGCTGGAGGGCTTCAATTTTTGTAAATAATTTCAGATACTTAATATGTAATAGAACTGACTTAATTCTGCAACATAAGCGTTAAAGCGAGGCTCTATGGTGTCGAAAGGTGGCCAGACAGGTCCCCCTTGTCATTGGAACCCGACCAATCCCTGCTGACAGAGAGGAAATCATATGAAATCCGGCTTCTACGCTGGCGCTGCTCTTACCGCGCTCGCTGTTGCTGCAACACCTGCTGCTTTCGCACAGTCCCGCGATCAGGTTGCGATCGCTGGGTCGTCAACTGTTCTGCCCTATGCATCGATCGTTGCGGAAGCATTCGGTGAGAACTTCGACTTCCCAACGCCTGTGGTCGAGTCGGGTGGGTCTTCCGCTGGACTAAAGAAATTCTGCGAAGGTGTCGGCGAGAATACCATCGACATCGCGAATGCGTCCCGCTCGATCCGCGAGGGTGAGATAGAAGCATGCGCGGCCGCTGGCGTGACCGACATCATCCAAGTTCGTATCGGCTATGATGGGATCGTTTTCGCTTCCAAAACCGAGGGTCCCGCATTCGAGGAGTTCACACCGACGCAGTGGTATACTGCTCTTGCCGCCGAACTGCCTGAAGGCGGTGAGATGGTCGCAAACCAGAACACCAACTGGAGCACTGTGGACGCTTCGCTGCCCGACGCGCCAATCCTCGCCTTCGTCCCCGGCACCAAGCACGGAACCCGTGAAGTCTTCGAGGAAAAAGTGATCCTTGCGGGCTGCGAGGAAAGCGGCGCGATGGAGCAGATCATGGAGATCAACGGTGGTGACGAAGACGCCGCTGAAGAGGCTTGCATGGCGATCCGGACCGATGGCCTGTCCGTTGATATCGATGGCGACTACACCGAAACTCTCGCTCGTATTGACTCCGATCCCAACGGCATTGGCGTCTTCGGTCTCGCATTCTACGAGAACAATACCGACAAGCTGAAAGTTGCAACAATGAGTGGGATCGCGCCCTCCACTGAGACAATTGCATCCGGAGAGTATCCAGTATCCCGCCCGCTCTTTTTCTACGTGAAGAAAGCGCATATCGGCGTGATCCCAGGCCTCAAAGAGTTTGCAGAGTTCTTTGTCTCTGACCCTGTTGCGGGACCAAACGGCCCGCTTGCCGCTTATGGACTCGTTTCCGACCCCGATCTGGCAGGAACCCAAGAGCAGGTCGCGAATGAAGTCACGATTGCCGACACCGCCTCGTAACTGAGCGAAAGAAAAGGAACGTCCCAAGATCGGGACGTTCCACTCCAATCCGAGACTTGATTTTCCGGCGGTGTCGCGATGTCTGTTAGTTTGCTGTTCACGGTCCTTTTTGCGTTTGCCGCTATTGGGTTTGTGTTGGGGCGCCAGAAGGCGGTAGCCGCAGCTGGCGGTGACTCAACGACGCTACACTCCTTGATCAATTACCACGGCTGGAGCGTCGCCGTGGCGAGCTTCCTCGCCGGCGCCGCGATTTTGATTTGTCTTCAGCTCCTAGGAACTTGGGTTCCATTCCTCCGCGGCTCGATCCTGGTCACTGGTTTGGTCTTAATCGGTGCGGCGGCCGCGTTTGTATACAGCTACTCTCGGATCAAGCGAGACTATCGTGCCAGAAACTTCGTAGAGTCGATGGTTCTTGGGTTGCTTATGGTAGCCTCATCAATCGCTATCTTGACAACGGTCAGCATCGTTCTTTCGATGGTGTTTGAGACAGGTCGTTTTTTTAGTCAGTATTCTTGGACTGAGTTCTTCTTCGGACTGAATTGGTCACCCAATTTCCGCGGAAACAGTGATCTGGGTATGCTCCCGCTCCTCTGGGGCACGCTCTATGTCAGCCTCATTGCACTTACCGTTGCGGTCCCAATCGGCCTCTTTTCCGCGATCTACCTCGTCGAATATGCCAGCCCCAGAGTGCGGTCGTTTGCGAAACCAGCGATTGAGGTTTTGGCCGGCATTCCAACCATCGTTTACGGGCTTTTCGCCCTGATCACGGTCGGGCCGATCCTGAGAGACTATTTTGCTGAACCGATGGGTTTTGGGCAAAGCAGTTCGTCCGTCGCGACGGCAGGTATCGTGATGGGCGTGATGCTGATCCCATTCGTTTCGTCGCTGTCTGATGACATCATCAACGCCGTACCTCGCGCGATGCGTGACGGTTCACTTGGGCTCGGTGCGACGCAATCGGAAACCATCAAGCGCGTCGTGATCCCCGCCGCACTCCCAGGGATTGTCGGCGCGATACTCCTCGCCGCGTCGCGTGCCATCGGCGAAACGATGATTGTGGTTCTAGGCGCTGGCGCCGCCGCGCGAATGTCACTCAACCCTTTCGAAGCGATGACAACTGTGACGGTGAAAATCGTGAGCCAGTTAACCGGTGATACTGACTTCAGTTCTCCAGAGACCCTGGTCGCATTCGCACTCGGGATCACTCTGTTTGTATTCACGCTTGGGCTCAACGTTCTGGCCCTCTACATCGTCCGCCGCTACCGGGAGCAGTACGAATGACAGATGCGGCCACTCAGCCCACAGCACAGCAAGCTGGCGCGAAGACGGGCATCTCCGCACTGACGAAAAAGCGGTATGCGGCTGAGAAACGTTTTCGGCTCTATGGCATCATCGCGGTCACGATTGGCGTCCTCGCTTTGGTGATGCTCCTGACATCAATCTTGTCGCGTGGCCTACCAGCCTTCAGCCAAACGTTCATCACGGCCGATATCTATCTGGATCCGGCAATCCTTGACCCCGAGGAGACGCGCGATCCAACGGAGATCGCGAAGGTGATGACGTTCAGCTACGCTCCGATCATCAGTGCCTCTCTGGGCGCCCTCGCAGAAGAATTGCAAGCGGGTCCTGTGCCAGACGCCTCCCCACAGCTTCTCGCGGATATGATCTCCGGGGCGGCGAACGCACAGCTGCGGGACTACGTGATCAGCCATCCCGATGAGATTGGCGAAACGGTCGAATTCGAGTTTTTGGCGAACGCCCGCATTGACCAATACATGAAGGGGAACGTGACCCGGGTCAGTGCCGAGGCAGACAGTCGCGTATCTCCTGTGCAATTGGATATCGCGGACGCACTGGAACAAGAGGGACTGCTCGTGAAGCGGTTCAACTGGGCCTTTATCACGGCGCCGGATGCTTCCGAGAACCGACCCGAAGCAGCAGGGCTTGGGGTCGCTTTGATCGGATCTGCTTACATGATGCTGATCGTCCTCGTCTTGGCACTTCCCATCGGTGTCGCAGCATCGATCTATCTTGAGGAGTTTGCGCCTAAGAACCGGGTCACGGACCTCATCGAAGTGAACATTTCGAACCTTGCCGCAGTCCCTTCAATCGTCTTCGGTATTCTTGGCTTAGCGATCTTCATCAACTTTATGCACCTTCCGAACTCCGCCCCGATCGTTGGCGGACTTGTTCTGACGCTGATGACACTGCCGACGATTATCATCTCAACAAGAGCTTCGTTGAAATCCGTACCGCCTTCCATCAAGGAAGCCGCGCTTGGCGTCGGTGCGTCGCGCATGCAGGCAATTTTCCACCATGTTTTGCCGCTTGCGATGCCGGGAATCCTCACAGGTACGATCATCGGGCTCGCGCAAGCACTCGGTGAAACAGCACCCCTTCTGCTGATCGGGATGGTCGCTTTTGTCCGTGACTATCCTGAAGGTTTACCAGCGGGATTGTTCGAACCTGCAACCGGCCTGCCAGTGCAAGTCTACAATTTCACTCAGCGCGCCGATCCGGCTTTCGTTGAGCGAGCCTCTGGAGCAATCATTGTGCTGCTGGCATTCCTGGTCGTGATGAATGCAATCGCTATTTTCTTGCGCCAACGGCTTGAGCGGAAATGGTAAGCACACCAAAGAAGGATTTAGCCGATGTCTCTCGTCGATGACAGTGTGAAGCCAGTGACCACCGAAGAGCCTAAGGCCGAGTGGGACAGCCGCGAAAAAGCTGCCAAATCCGTGAAGATCCACAGCAAAGATGTGGATGTCTATTATGGCGACAAACAGGCGATCATGGGCGTGTCACTCGATATTGGCGCAAACCAGGTCACCTCGTTCATCGGCCCGTCAGGCTGCGGCAAGTCGACCTTTCTGCGCTGCCTGAATCGGATGAACGACACGATCCCGATCTGCCGCGTTCAAGGCACAATTGAGCTCGATGGGGGCAACATATACGATCCGAACATCGACGTGGTTGAGCTCAGGGCACGCGTGGGAATGGTGTTTCAGAAGCCCAATCCGTTTCCGAAGTCCATATTTGAGAATGTGGCTTATGGTCCAAAGATACACGGACTGACCCGATCTAAGACCGAGCTTGAAGAACTGGTGACGAGCTCGCTGAAGCGCGCCGGTCTCTGGAACGAAGTGAAGGATCGGCTGAATGAGCCTGGCACAGGGTTGTCTGGCGGTCAGCAGCAGCGCCTTTGTATCGCAAGAGCGATCGCGACACGGCCCGAGGTTGTGCTTATGGATGAGCCCTGTTCCGCGCTCGATCCTATTGCAACTGCGATCGTCGAGGAACTGATCGACGAACTGCGCTCAAAATACACCATCATTATCGTGACCCATTCCATGCAGCAGGCAGCGCGCGTGAGCCAGCGCACGGCCTTCTTCCATCTGGGTAAGCTGATCGAATTTGGTCAAACGGAAGACATCTTCTCAAATCCAAAAGAGAAGCAGACCGAGGACTACATCACCGGGAAGATCGGCTAAGTCTCTTCGAACCCCACCGGAGCAGCTGACAGAGCCTTTAGGCAGGGTGCCACTGTAAAGGAAACTGGGAGGTCCCGGCTTCTTGCCGACAATAAAACGGACAGCTTCTTGCGCTGATAAGAACTGATATGGCTTGAGTGAGGCAAAGGCCATTTGTTTCGCTCAAGAGCACATACCATTCGTCGAGCAGAGCCGATTCGCGACTCTATTGAGTGCGAGTTCAGATCGGGAATTGTTGCTTTGTGAAGTCTTGGCTTGTAGGATATCGCAAAGCGTTGCGAACTGTTGCAACCAAACTCTTGGCACGAAGATGGCGCAGAACCTCGACGGACCTGCGCGGGATTCAATCGATTTGGCGGGCATACCAGGAAAGCCCGTTGTGGGTCCCCCGCGAAAGCAGCGTAAGCTATACGCCGCGCTCGACCTGGGAACGAATAGCTGCCGGATGCTCATCGCTACACCGGAACGTGAGCACTTTCGCGTGGTTGATGCTTTTGCGAAGTCAGTCCGCTTAGGATCAGGCCTAGAGAGAACAGGTTCTCTGTCTAGAAGCGGGATACACAGAACGCTGGCAGCGCTGGGCGTTTGCGCTGATAAGATTCGCCGGCACGACGTGGCCAATGTGCGTCTCGTCGCGACCGAAGCATGCAGGCGCGCGCGCAACGGTAGCCACTTCCTTTCGCTTGCGGCGAGGGAAACGGGACTAAAGCTCGAGCTAATCCGCCCCGAGGAGGAAGCGCGTCTTGCCGTTATATCCTGTGCGCCGCTGGTGGCACCCGATGCGCGTCAGGTTCTTGTGTTTGATATCGGAGGCGGATCAACTGAATTGGTTTGGATCGATCTCTCCGAGGTAGGTCCGGAGTGTCGAGCGGACGCAATCGTCAATCTCCATCTTGGTGGCCGGGCAAAACTGCGGGCGAGTGGCGCCCGTATCGTCGATTTCATATCCGTTCCGCTCGGGGTCGCTACTCTCCATGAACGCTTCGCCGATGTTGTCGAAGATGGGGCAAGATTCGCGCTCATGTCCTGCTATTTTGAAGAACAGATTATGAACTTCAAGCCATATGTTCGCTGCCTTTCCGATTCAGAAGTGTCCGGCTTTCAAATGATCGGCACGTCCGGAACGGTGACAACGGTTGGCGCAGCCCATCTTGGGTTGAGACGATACGACCGGCGAAAGGTTGACGGGATGAAACTGACAACGCGTGCAATTGAAGACGTGATCGCGCGCTTCTTGCGTCTTGGCCCTGAAGGAAGGCGCTGCCAGATCGGGCTCGGGCGTGATCGGTCGGAGCTTATCATGTCAGGTGTCGCGATCCTGCAAACACTTCTGCGCGTTTGGCCAACAGAATCGATGCGTGTGGCAGATCGTGGACTGAGGGAGGGAATGCTCTTCGCGATGATGAGCGCGGACGGCTGTTTCTGCGAGTCTTCGACGAGAGGGTGAGATCCATCTCGGGAACTGGAAAGTCCGGACGGGGGAGACGGGACCTCAGGATACGGGTGAAAACGGCAAAGGGCCGCAAACTCTCATCGACCCGTTGGCTCGAGCGGCAGCTCAACGACCCTTATGTGCAGCGTGCTCGAGCCGACGGCTACCGGAGCAGAGCCGCTTACAAACTCATGGAGCTGGACGACAAGTTTCGGTTTCTCTTACCCGGGAAACGCGTCGTTGACCTTGGCTGTGCGCCGGGCGGATGGTGTCAAGTGGCGGCAGACCGCACCAACGCAAGCGGTGCCTCGAGAAACAAACCCCAGGGGCTCGTATTGGGCATCGACCTCCTGGAGGTAGAAGCATTGCCCGGGGTGATCTTTCACCAGATCGACTTCTTGAGTGATGACGCAAATGAGCAACTGAAGACATGGCTGTCCGGTCCGGCAGACGCTGTCCTCTCAGACATGGCACCAAAGGCGTCCGGTCACCCAAAGACAGATCATTTGAGGATCATGGCGCTATGCGATGCGGCAGCCGAACTTGCATGTCAAATCCTTAATCCTGGCGGCGTGTTTGTTTCGAAGGTGCTGGCTGGTGGAGCTGAAGCGCAGGTACTTTCGCGATTAAAGCAAGCATTCGCTAAGGTCGTGCACGTGAAGCCACCGGCAAGCCGGGCGGATTCTTCCGAAAAGTATCTCGTCGCCATCGGTTATCGCGGATAACTGACGAGGTTGGTCGTGCTTCTGCTTGCGGCTGACCTGCGCATCGCTAGCGCAGAAAGACTCTGCGCATCTCAATGCCGGTCTGTCACGCCAAAGAACTTGGACAAGGCGCGAAGGTATGAAGCCGCACGTCTAGCTTTCGGTCGGACACAGCGCACAAAAACATCTCAGTCTGAGCCAAGACAAACGCTCCAAACAGCGAACTTGTTGGAGCATTTGAAGACGTCCAACTGACCCTTCGTCTAACTCCGTATACTTATCCAAAGAAGTAGGGCTTCTGACCAGCGTCAGCCGCCCGAACTCCCGTCTCTTGACCACCACCCACGGCGCTTTGGCGCGTCCACGCTTAGGGTAGGATCAGTCTCCGACGTTATCGCCGCCTCGGCCAAGTCCGCAGCAGCAATGAGTTCCTTTGGGTCTTCAGGCTGCAGTTCGCTCGATACACCATCCTCCTCAACCTGACTTGCTGTGGTGCTCTCTTCTAGCTCCTCGGCAGACGTCTCAGAAAGGTCAGCATCAATGTTATGTTCTAAGGTTTGCGGAGAGGCTGTTGCTTCGAGACCAGCCGGGCGATCATCGACCGTGTCGACTTGGTCGTGTTCCTGTTCCTGTTCCTCTGCGGGATCAGAAGATGGTATTGCCACTTCCGCAATAACAGATGCTGCAGATTGGCTTACCCGCGGACGGCGTCTTGGCTTTTGCCCGGCCTCTGTTTCCGGAACATGAACGATCTCGGCGGGCGAACCTGGATCGATATCGATTACTTCCCCGAAGGCACTGTCCATTTCAGTGTTGCCTATCTTGTCTGGAGCGATCTTCGAGGCACTTGAACGCCCTTCGGTCTCGTCCGAAGAATGGGATTCGACCGTTCCTTCCAACGAACTCTCACTCTCCGGCGATCTCTCGCCATCTAGTGCGTGAGTTACTGCGTCCAAATCAGAGTTTTCCTCCATATCGGGTAAGTCGGTGTCGACAGACACAGGAGAGGTCGACCTCTCCGATATCTGCAGATCTTGCCCTTCGCGATGCGATTTTGCTCCGCCCCGACGGCGACGGCGACGCTTCTTCTTAGGCTGCGACTTGTCTTCCTCGACGTCACTCTCGACAGCTTCAGCATCCACCGGAACCGTCTCGGGACTTGCAACCTGCTTCGCCGACTCCGCGTCGGCTGCAAAGTTAGACACGGGCACGCCTTCGAAAGACGGCAGCATCCGGGAAGCCGTCTTGAACCTCTCGATCTTGTATTCGGGGCTCACAAGCGATGCGTCACCTTCCACGCGGATAGAGAGCCCGAACCGACTTTCAATCAAGGAGACGTGCTCGCGTTTGTAATTCAACAGATAATTGGTAATGTCGACCGGCGCGACAACGAGGACCTCTTTTGATCGTTGTCTTACTCCCTCCTCTTCGACCTCTCGGAGGAGAGCAAGAGCAACCGAGTCATCCGAGCGCACGCGGCCTGTACCGTGACAATGTGGACAACTCTTGGTTGTCGCCTCGATCATACCAGGCCGGAGACGCTGCCGGATCATTTCCAGTAGTCCAAACGCCGAGATCCGGCCCACCTGGATCCGCGCGCGATCGGTCTTTAGTTTGTCCTTGAGCCGTTTCTCGACCGCAGAGTTATTCTTGCGCTCATCCATGTCGATGAAGTCGATCACAATAAGTCCCGCGAGGTCGCGGAGACGCATCTGTCTTGCGGCTTCTTCAGCGGCTTCCAGATTGGTCTTCAAGGCAGTTTCTTCGATCGAAGCCTCACGAGTGGCTCGGCCCGAGTTAACGTCCACGGCCACCAAAGCTTCCGTCACATCAATAACGATATACCCGCCGGATTTAAGTTGAACGACGGGGTTGAACATTCCACCCAGGTAGCTCTCGACTTGAAACCGAGAGAAGAGCGGTAACGGATCGGCGTAATGCTTCACGTTCTTAGCGTGTGAAGGCATCAGCATCTTCATATAGTCTTTGGCCTCGCGGTAACCGCGCTCTCCATCAACCAAGACTTCCTCGATGTCACGGCTATAGAGATCGCGGATCGCCCGTTTGACCAAGCTGCCTTCTTCGTAGATCAGGCACGGCGCAATCGATTCTAGCGTGAGATCTCGGATCTGCTCCCACTGCCTCAGGAGAAACTCATAGTCCCGTCGAATCTCGGTTTTTGTTCGGTTCGCCCCCGCTGTGCGAATGATCAATCCCGCCCCTTCCGGAACCGTGATCGAGCTGGAAATGTCCTTCAATTTCTTCCGGTCAGTCGCGTTGGTGATCTTTCGACTAATACCACCTCCGCGAGCCGTATTTGGCATCAGAACGCAATAGCGGCCTGCCAGAGACAGATAGGTCGTTAATGCGGCGCCTTTGTTGCCACGTTCTTCCTTGATGACCTGGACGAGGAGGATCTGCCTGACTTTTATGACTTCCTGGATTTTATAGCGCCGAGGACGCGGGCGACGAGCCGGTTGCTCATCCCGAAGAGCCTCTTGACCTCCGAAAGACTCGTAGTCGGTTTCACCTTCCTCGGAAGCATTGCTGCGAGCTTCTTCATCGGACGTTGTGGCAAGTTCGGAACTCGCCAAATCCTGAGCCGGAATGTCGATTGGTGAACCTTCATTCTGATCCGACGGGTCATCCTGGCCAGAAGGTGCCGTCTGTTCGGCTAACAGTTCTGCTTCGTTGGAAGCGTCCGAGACGTCAGGTTCTCTACTCTCGACGGATGAAGCCTCATCAGCCTCACCATCGGAAACAGTGGCGTCGGTGGCCCCGTCCCCTTCCGTTTCGCCGATGGTAACGTCAGCCTCACGAGTTACTACCTGCTCGGAGTCTCCTTGCGATCCATCATTCGCTGCGTCACCTGACCCCTCATCCGCAGGTTTCAGAGTTGTCTCAGCCAAGACTTCATCAGACTTGAGAACGCTTCCTGAAGTCGTGCCTGCTCCATCGGCAGCGGCTATAGACCGTTTTCTCGTCCGGGACTTGCCGCGTGTCGGCTTTGGTTCGGACTCTTGCTTTTCGGTCTCATCGTCAGATTGCCGCGCGAGTGCTGCTTCTTCGGCGAGAAGCGCTTCGCGATCCGCCTTTGGGATTTGATAGTAATCCGGGTGGATTTCTGAGAAGGCGAGGAAGCCGTGCCTGTTTCCGCCATAATCGACGAACGCAGCCTGGAGCGAAGGTTCTACTCGGGTGACTTTTGCTAGGTATATGTTTCCAGCTAACTGTTTCCGATAAAGCGACTCGAAATCAAACTCGTCAACTTTGTTTCCATCGAGAACCACCACGCGAGTTTCCTCTGCGTGGGTCGCATCGATCAGCATCTTTTTTGTCATGGTATCTTTCGAAGACGCCAGCCGGATCGGCTACGAAACGTAGGATTGGGCGAGACGTCGTTGGAACTCTGGCGGTAGGAATGCCCTGCCGCGCAACAAGGACACGCTCTGTCTGTCGCGCGGACGGCTTCGAATGACTAGCTCCGTAATCCACCGCTCTCATCTACGGCACTAGCGCAAAGCTGGGCGCCGCCTCTCTCTGCGGATAAACCGCGTTCATTTCGATCAGGCGCAAGCGCCGGTCGCCATCTGCTTCATTTCCCGATCTACCCACTTAAGAGGTGTCAATCAGAAGCCACGCGACAAATAAAACCATGGCGAGCATGACGAATGCAAAGCCACCGATTAGCTATAGGTGCCACGATGGGCAAAGACAATGGAATTTTTGCCTCTTTCACGCCCTATGGCACAGTTTGAGAGAGCCACCACACGGCGGCAAGCTCTTGTATGCAATAGCTATTGCGCTCATTGCCTACCATCTCGTCGCCATGCCCCGATCGGGCTCTGTTATCGTCAATTGACCAGCTTCCACCGACAACTGTAAACCTTTTGAAATCGCTCTTGGGGCCAAATACCGGGAGTGTGAACCCAAAAGCTTGCGTGATACTTTGACGGCAGTAGAGGGCTTCGTTACGATTCAAATGGTCCATATGGCAGGGTAACGTGCTTCGTATTTTTACCGGTTTCGTCGGATTCTTGTTCAGCTGGCTCGTCATCGGCTCGCTCATGGCGTTGGGATTGCTGGTCGCCATCTTCACGATTTACGGGCGAGATCTCCCTGATCACGCGCAACTGGCGCAGTATGAGCCAGCAACGCTCAGCCGGATTTACTCCGGCGAGGGCGACCTTATGGACGAATTTGCCCGCGAGCGTCGTATCTTTACCCCAGTCGATGAGATACCAGACCAGATAAAACACGCGTTTATCTCCGCAGAAGATAAGAATTTCTACCAACATCATGGCTTTGATATTGTCGGAATTGCAGTCGCACTGCGTGATGCGGCACGTGGACAAAGGCTGCGCGGCGCTTCTACAATCACGCAGCAGGTTATGAAGAACTTCCTCTTGACCGGCGACAGGTCTGGGGAGCGCAAAGTTAAGGAAATCATCCTTGCAACGCGCCTGGAAGCTACACTTTCGAAAGACAAAATACTTGAGCTTTATCTGAACGAGATTTTTCTTGGACAGAATTCGTATGGCGTGACAGCAGCAGCTCAATCTTACTTCGCAAAATCGCTCGACGAATTGTCTCTCGCAGAAGTGGCCTATCTTGCAGCCCTGCCCCAGGCGCCAAGCAATTTGCATCCTGTTCGCCATGTTAATCGTGCATCTGCGCGTCGCGACTACGTTCTCGGACAAATGGTGGAGAACGGATACATCTCCCAGTCGGAAGCCGATGCAGCGATGGTAGAGCCGCTGAGAACGGTTCAAAGCGGAGACATTGTGTCTGCCCGTGCCAGCATGCCGCCGCGCGACTACTTCACTGATGAGATACGGCGCGAACTCTCTTCCAGTCTTGGCGATGAGGCTTTGTTTACTGGCGGACTTACAATCCGAGCTAGCGTTAATCCAGAACACCAGAGCGCGGCTGTGAAAGCCCTGAGAACCGGTCTGGAGAAGTATGATCGCGGAACGCGGATCTACCGCGGACCGGTAGCGCGAATAGACGCTGAGCTTATCGACCCGACAGACGAGGGGGGCTGGCGCGCATCGCTCGCCGATACACGCGTGCCGCGCGATATCGAAGGGTGGCACCCCGCGGTCATCCTTGGCTTTGACGGTGGCTCAGCCCGGATTGGGATTGAGAATGTTCCGGAAGATACAGATGGGCATTTCCTCGAGTTCTCAGATGCGAGTTGGGCCAGGATCCGCACGGAAACAGGGCGGTATCGCGACGCAACTGGGCCGGATGATTTGTGGGATGTCGGTGACATTGTTTTTGTAACAGACATCTCAGAGCCCGACGTCTCTCAACCCGTCTGGTCTTATCGCCAAATCCCCGGGATCCAAGGCGCCTTCGTCGCTATGGATACGCAAACGGGTCGGGTCCTTGCCATGCAAGGCGGCTTCTCTTATCAATCGAGCGTGTTCAACCGCGCCACCCAGGCCCTCCGGCAACCTGGCTCGTCATTCAAACCGTTCGTCTATGCCGCCGCCCTCGACGAGGGGTATAGCCCGGCAACAATCGTGGTCGACGCGCCCATCGAAGTTGTCGCAGGCGGTGAGATTTGGCGACCGCAGAATTCTTCCGAGCGGTTCTACGGCCCCGCCCCCATTCGAACGGGTTTGGAGTATTCCCGGAATTTGATGACTGTCCGGATTGCACAGGACGTCGGTATGGGGACGGTCGCAGAATATGCCGAACGGTTCGGCGTCTACGACAAAATGCCTTTGCTTCTCTCGTATTCGCTTGGGGCGGGCGAAACGACTTTATACAAGATGGTCGCGGCATATGCGATGTTCGCGAACGGTGGCCTGCGTGTGGAGCCAACCCTCGTTGATCGGGTGCAAGATCGATACGGCAACACGATTTACCGACATGACCAGCGGAACTGCATTGACTGCGAAGCGGACTATGTCGCGCTTGCACCTGCGCCCCGGGTCGAAAGCAATGCCGAACGGATCATGGACGCGATTACCGCCTACCAGATCACGTCGATGCTTCGAGGGGCTGTCAGCCGTGGTACGAGCCGTTCGGCCGTCGGGTCGCTCGGCCTCAATCTGGCCGGCAAGACGGGGACCACCAACGACGCCAAGGATGTCTGGTATGTGGGGTATAGCCCCCGGATCGCGGCTGGCTGCTTCATGGGATACGATTCTCCCACCCCCCTAGGCAGTTCCGCTTTCGGAGGAACGCTCTGCGCGCCTGTCTTCGCCGATTTTGTGAAGGAGACTATGGCAGATCAAGGTCCCGTTAAGTGGCCAATCCCGCCGGGCGGCTACTTCATTAACATCGATAGGTCGACTGGTCAGCGGCTCGCGGATACTGCGAGTGGAGCAAACGTGCAGACTGAATACATCAAAGACGGCCAGATTACGGTGGTCGGCGGATACGGCCAGACCGTCGATGGAGGCTGGAGGATGGGTGCCGATGTGCCGCTCCAAGAGGGCGTGAGCAGAGCGGCAGTAGAACGGGTTCAGGTGCAAGGTGGCGGGACCAAGATCCTACCGAGCAATCCCTCGCTTGGCTCGATATCAAGCGGCGGCTTGTATTGAGACGCATCGAAAACACCTCGCTCCATGCGCTGGGAGTCTCGTTTGACCGTTCCGAAGGTTTTCGGAAACGGTCTTGGATCGAGAGTGCACTCTCGGAAGAGCCACCCGGGTTTTCTCGGGGAGTGTAAGTCCCGGCTCTGGAGCTCTGGACCGATCATAACCGCTTGAGGTTTCCTCTCTTTGAGATGATCACACCAGACACCCATGCAGTTGCGTCTGTTTCTGAACAAGCCCGTGTGAGGCGAAAGACCTGAAGCGTCAGGGAGAGGCGCGAACCGCAACCATCGTGCGTTCGGCAAGACACGCTCTTTACGCTCTGTAGCCCGGAAGCTACAACCTCCGCCAGTCCGCGCGGGCGATGTTCCGCTTGAGCGAGAACGGCAGCGCGGGGCTTCGAATAGGAAACGGCATGCGCGCAGAAACCGAACAGTTGGTCTCCGAGATTGAAAAGTCCCTGGAGCTTCTGCGCCAAAGAATGGACTGGGACACAGCCGAACACCGGCTGGAAGAATTCAATGCAATGTCCGAAGATCCCGAGCTCTGGAGCGACCCGGGCCGGGCTCAGTCGTTGATGCGAGATCGCCAGATGCTGACGGATGCCATCGATACGTATAAGGGCCTGTCTCAGGAGTTGGAGGATCAGACAGAGCTTATTGCCCTCGGCGAAGACGAGAATGACACGGATATCGTCCACGAAGCAGAGGAAGCGATCCGCGCTCTCAGGGACCGTGCGGCGCAGAAAGAACTCGAAGCCCTACTCGACCAAGAAGCTGATGCGAACGACACCTTTGTTGAGATCAACGCGGGCGCTGGCGGGACCGAGAGCTGCGACTGGGCGTCAATGCTCGCGCGGATGTATGTTCGCTGGGCAGATAAACGAGGCTACAAGGTCGAGTTAATCTCTGAGAGCCCTGGTGACGAAGCCGGGATCAAGTCGGTCACCTACCAAATCAAGGGCCACAACGCCTACGGATGGCTGAAGTCAGAGTCCGGTGTTCATCGTTTGGTGCGCATCTCCCCCTTCGATGCCGCCGCAAAGCGGCATACCTCTTTTTCCTCGGTCTGGGTTTACCCCGTCGTGGACGAGAATATTGATATCGACGTCAATCCATCTGATATCCGCGTTGACACCTACCGCTCGTCTGGTGCCGGCGGCCAACACGTGAACACGACAGATTCTGCTGTACGGATCACCCACATCCCAACCGGGATTGTCGTCACCTCGTCGGAAAAGTCTCAGCATCAAAATCGAGCCAACGCGATGGCTGCACTGAAGTCGCGTCTTTATGAGAGAGAGCTCAGAAAGCGCAACGAGGCGATTACCGCGGCACATGAAGCAAAAGGCGATGCAGGTTGGGGAAATCAAATCAGGTCCTACGTTCTACAGCCCTATCAGATGGTTAAGGATCTTCGGACCAACGCTGAGACATCAGACACCAAAGGTGTGCTCGACGGTGATCTTGATGCTTTGATGGCCGCTGCACTTGCCCTTCAGGTTTCAGGGAAAAGTCGGAGCGAAGCTCAAAGCACCGGATAAGGACCGGCTCCTTAAACAGGCTAAGTATTGTTTTTGAGAGGTGAGTCGCACTACTGTCCGGAAAGATAATCGGTCAAACAGTCGATCGAAGGGAGTAGATGAAGCAATGTCCATAACGACTAGCGACAGCGTCACAAACGTTCGGCCTCAGATTTGTCAGATAAGCGTAAGCGATGTCTATGCATCCCTGTCGCAAGGCTGGGCCGATTTCCGCGCAGCCCCCAACTTCGGATTATTCTTCGGCGGCGTCTACGCAGTTTTGGGAATTTTCATTTTCCTGCAGCTGGTTGCTTGGAGCCAGCCACTGTGGATCATACCACTCGCGTGCGCGTTCCCGATCGTCGGCCCCTTCGTGGCGATCGGTCTTTATGAGGTGAGCAAGCGCAGGGAAGCGGGCCTTCCTTTGAACTGGAACGAGATCATCGCATCAGTGTGGGGCCAGAAGAACGGCCAGATGCCCTTTATGGCCTTTGTCGTTCTCGCGGGTTTCATGATTTGGATTTGGTTCGCGCGTCTTCTCGTGGCTGTCATCTTGGGTCGCATGAGCTTTGCGGTTTATTCTGATTTGGGCATCCTCTTCACGACGGGACCCGGTCTTACTCTGCTATTTTTCGGAACGGCTCTTGGTGGCATCATCGCCTTCTGTATTTTCTGTGTCACTGTGGTTGCCCTGCCGCTTCTGCTCGATCGGGACGTCGATTTCGTCACGGCCATCATCACAAGCATAGACTCGGTGAAGGCAAATCCCCGGGCAATGCTGACATGGGCGTCCGTTGTGGCAGGCACCTTTGTGATAGCGATGATCCCGGCTTTTCTTGGCCTTATCATTGCACTGCCAGTCTTAGGCCACGCTACATGGCATCTCTATCGGAAAGTGATCGCTCCGATGGACGAGGCCTGACCAACAGGTTTCGACCGGCCAATCATTCTCGAAGGGGATTGGCCGGATCGCCGACTGCCTATTCTCCCCGGTATACCACTGTTGGTGTAGCGATGCTGGAAAGAATTCCCGCATCCGCATCCCAAGAACGTTGCTTCGGCAAGAGGACTAAGCTGGTGTCGGTTCGATATCGAGCAGCACGATTGTTCCCCGCTTCGAAAGATCGAGAATGATACGGGCCAGTTCGATCTGAGCTGCTTCGCCTTCTTTGATCGGTACGGGCTGCATGGCATCGAGATCTTCGGCGATACGCTCGGACAGGCGGCGTGGAAGGTTCGAAAGTAGAAACTCCACGGATGCGCTTTCCTGAGCCAAACCACGCTTGAGAGCCTTGAGCAACTCCTCCTCATCCATTTCGCGCAATACGCTCGAAACATCCCTGGAATTGAGGCGGGTGGCAATGTCCTCAAACGTGAACATCGAACGCTGGACGTCTAGCGCCAATGCCTCGTTCTTTCCCTCCAGGAATTCCATGAAGGCGTCGCGCACATCGCTCGAGATGTTGTTCATCAGTCCCGCAATGAGTTCTGCCGGACGCCGTTTCGTCATCGAACTCTTAAGGGTGACGAGGAAGTCGCGCTCTATAGCATGCTGCATCGCACGGGAGACGCTCTTGTCTGTACTTGGGATCCGAGAAAGGCGTAGCACAACCTGCTGTGCGAAGTTTCGATCCAACTCCGCAAGAACGCCCGCAGCCACGTCTGCACGAAGTTCTGTTACGATGACGGCAACGGTTTGCGGATGTTCAGCGGCAAGAAATGCGGCAAGCGCCTTCACGGGAGCGGCATTCAGGCGCTCCCAGACACCGCGGCCCTTTGTCTGAGGCAGCGTTCCAAGAATCCGGTCGATCTCCGCGTCTGGCACCAAACCGGCCAGCAGTTCGCGCGTTGCTTTGGCGCCACCTGTGAGCTCAGCCCCCCCAGTGAGCTGCTCAAGAAACTCGACAATCACCGCATCAAGGATCTGTTGATCAATTCTACCGAGTTGACCCAGGGTCCGGACAATCCGCTCCATGTCTTCCTCAGCGACATCCTGGAGACACGAAGTGGCCAGTTCTGGTCCGATTGCCGTGAGAACAATCGCCGCCTTTTGGATGAGGGTCAGGTGAGCCGCGGGCGAATTAGACATATCAGATCGTGACGAAATCTCAGCCGCCTTTCGCATAAGCTTGAGGGCATCCGGTCGATCTGGCATGGGCAAGAGTTCGGTCGAGGTCCCGGTTGCCTCACTCATGGCGCATAACTCCTCACCAATGCCCCTGCGAGCAGGCTCCAACCGTCTGCCACGATGAAGAAGGCGAGCTTGAATGGCAGCGCGACGATCGCTGGCGGAACCATCATCATACCCATCGACATCAGGATCGCGGCAATCACGAGATCAATGACGAGAAATGGTAAAAATATGAGGAACCCGATTTCAAAACCGCGTTGGATCTCGCTGAGCATGAATGCAGGAATGAGAGTAGAAAGTGGCACTTCACCGTCGTCTTGGATCTGACGCACCGGTGCGGCCTCATTCAAAAGACCAATAATGTCTTGATCGACCCTGGCTTCCATGAAGACACGAAACGGTGCCATCGCCGGACCAAATGCTTCCTCCGGGGTCATCTGGCCCTCAATCATCGGGACGATACCAGCCTGCCAAGCCTCGTTGAACACGGGCTCCATGACGAAATAGGTGAGAAACAGCGCAAGGCTGATGAGCATCATGTTGGGCGGGGCCTGCGTGACACCGATGGCCTGCCTCAGGATCGAAAGAACCGTCACCATGAAGGGAAAGCAGGTGACCATGATCGCGAGGCCTGGCGCCAAACTGAGCAGAGTGATCAGGATGAAGATCTGCACGGTGCGCAGAGTGAAGGACTCGCCGTCTCCAAGATCAATCGATAGCTGCTGGGCAGAAGCCCCCGTCGGCCAAACGACCGATAGACCAGCCAAAAGGGCTATGCTGAGCAGAACCCAGCCGCTAGGCGCCATGTTTGGTTTCCCACTGCTTTTGTCTGGCCCGGTCCGGAACCCTGGCTCACTCTTCATTGCGGTGTCTCATGCGGGCCCTAGCCAGGGGGGCCTGGTCAGATCTCGTTCGAAATGTCTGCCACTTCGGTAAGCCGGACACCGAGCCTTCCACTATTGTCACCAATTTCCTGAAGCTCTCCGCGCGCGATCAGACGGTCGCCGATATAGAGCTCGACAGGATCATCAACGGAGGAGTTCAGCGGCAGAACGGAATCGCGGCGCAGATCGACAAGCTCGCTGACCAGAGGCCTTGCCTTGCCAACCGAAATCGTCACTTCAATCGGAACGCCCATGAACGCACCGCCCCGCGCGTTCTTCAGTTGCTTTTGGTCCGATTCCGATGAGGGATCATCGCCATTGGCACCCGACAAGGCGTCCGTGTCGGCAGGAACAGGTGCATCCACCTCCATCGCGTCGGAGATGGCGGCCGGCATTGGCTCCCCTGCGCTCGCTTCTGGATCAGGCGTATCCGCGTCGTTCATCTCTTAAGCTCCCGTTGTCCTGACTAAAATGGCTGGAGATCACCTCCAGGATCCGGTCAATGCAGGTGTCCAAACGAAGATGATCGTAGCCCTGATCCCAGAAGATCTTTGCTTCCAACGGCAAAAGTCCTGGGTCCTCTTCGACCTGCGCTGATAGCTCATGCTCGTCTATGAGACGTTGAAGCGGCGCGATGAGCTCGCTCGCGCAATAGACAAGGGGTCTGGCATCTGGGGCAGACTCGACCGCGTCGCTGACGATTCGACCGATCTCTCCAACCATCGCTGATTGAGCGAGGCTCGGCGCAATGGCTTTTGCTACGGCCTCAATCAAAGGGGCGACGGTGGCTGAAACATGACGGCGGGCCGCCTCGTTCGTCATTCCGGCATCGCCGATCGCCTCAACGAGCTGGCTGGTCAGCCTGCCCTGATCCGCAAGGTGGTTTTCGGTGGCTTCCGCCTGGCCTGCGAGATAGCCCTCCGAGTAGCCTTCTGAGCGCGCTTGCTCGATCATTGCCGCGATCTCGGCACGCTTCTCTTGGTCCTTTTTTTCGTTCTTTTTTTCGAGTGTGAATTCCTCAAATCGGAAACTACTCATTACGATACTGGCTCCTTCTGGCCGTCTGGCGCTTCGATCCAAGAGCGCAACACCTTGGCAGAATCGTCACTGCGCTCGGAGATCACATCGCGAAGGCGATCAATCTTATTGAGACTGTTCTCAGGCAGGTGCTCGAGGAAATCGCCGATCTCATCGACTGGGGCTTCCAACGCGAGCTGCTCGGGGATATCCTCGCCGCTCGACATCAACTCCTCGCCATTCTCTGCGGTGAGTTCGGTCAGCACAGGTGCAGGCTGGCGGCTCATCATTGGTCTCAGCACGAAAAAGATCAGAGCGAGGATAATCGCGCCCAACACGCCGACTTGGATGAGCCGGGCTCCATAAGCTTGCATGAAGTCTTCGGCACCGCGCTCAACGAGAGTGCCTTGATCTGGAGTGCCAGTGAACTGAAGGCTCTCGATTGTGACAGTGTCTCCTCGCGCCGGATCAAAGCCAGCCGCAGTTTCGACAAGTTGTCTCAGCGTTTCCATCTCCTCAGTCGGACGGGGTTGCCAAGACTGCTCACCATTCGCATCCGTTGCGATGATGCCATCGACCATAACCGCCACATTGATCCGGCGAACTTGGCCCGGCAGGATCACCCGCTCACTGCGAGTTTCGGAGACCTCGAAATTCTGTCGCTCCCGGCTCTCGTTGGAGGTCCGCGAGTTCTCACCCGACCCACCTTCAACATCTCCGTCAGGCAGGTTGCTCGCGACAGTGACGCCAGCTGACGGACCACCGGACTGCTCGCTCGACTGCTCAGTCTCTGAGCTAATTGCGACGCGACTGTCGGGGTCTATCCGACGCTCCGAAATTGTCTGGCTATCCATGCTCGCATCGACGTTGACTTCGACAATCGCTCGGCCGCGCCCGACACGCGCTTCGAGAAGCCTCAGGATGTTCTGACGGAGATGCTCAGCCTTTTCATCAGGCTTTGTGATGCCAGCCCGGGTCATGTCGTCCAGATCTCCCGACAACACAACACCGCCCACAGTGTCGATCACCGCGACGTCCTGAGCGCTAAGCCCGGCGACTGCGGACGAGACGAGATATCTGATCGCTTCCGCCTGTTCACTTGGCACCGTCCCGCTGGACATTGTCACTGTGACGGAGGCTGAACCGGCCTGCGACCGCGAAAAGGGCTGCTGCACAGGATTGGCGATATGAACGCGCGCTGACCGCACATTTGGGCTCGTGGCGATCGTCCGTGCCAATTCGCCCTCTTTCGCGCGCCAATAGGCGGCATCAAACATCTGGCTCGTGGTACCGAACCCGGTCAAACTGTCGAGGATTTCGTACCCCGCTGGCCCACCGGCAGGTAGGCCCTCAGCGGCGAGATCCATTCTCAAGCGATCTCGGTCGGCTCGGGCAACGTAGATGGACGCGTTACGAACCTCGAACGTGACACCTTGAGCTTCGAGCGCGGCCACAACCTCTCCGGAAGCAGCCGGGTCCAGTCCTGAATACAGCAACGCGAGGTCCGGCGCGGTCGCAATGCGGCTGACACCTAGCATCGTCACCACGACGCCTACGGTAGCCAATATTGCAATCAAGCGCTGGCGCGGCTCAAGTTGCTCCCAGACTGTTTGGAGTTTCAACAGCACAACTTTACTCAATCCCTTGCATGGCATTCACGAAAAGCGGCCATGTCGAGGATGATATTCGTGCAAACAGACTTAAGATTTAGTTAGTGTTGATAGGGCTATATGCGGTGCAGTGACAGTGTGCTGTTGATTGGTAATCCCGCATGAGCGACGAAACCACTATGCCTCAAGAGGCACCTGAAGCCAGCCCCAAGAAGCGAGGATCTCTCAAGTCTCTGCTCCTCGGTTTGGTGGCAGCAATCATCCTTGGCGGTGGCGGCTTCTTCGCGATCTATTCCGGTCTGCTTGGTTCAAATGGCTCCGAACACGCCGAATCTGAAGCGGAAGCGAAGAAGGTTGTGGAGGCAAAGCTGAGAGAAATCTCGTTTGTTCCAATTCAGCAGATCATCATCACGCTTCCCAGAGAATCCTCCGCACGCAACCTTCGATTTGTCGGACAGTTGGAGGTAGCCCCAGGCCAAGCAAACGCCGTTGAGCAACTGATGCCGCGGATCGTTGACGTGCTGAACACGTATCTCAGGGCAGTAGATGTCGGTGATATTGAGCAGCCGTCGTCCGCGACGCGGCTGAGGGCGCAGATGCTGCGCCGTGTACAAGTCGTGGCCGGGGAAGGCCTCGTTCGTGATCTGCTGATCACCGAGTTTGTCTTGAGTTAGGGAGAGAGCAGTTTGGATTTGCTCACGAATGGCCTTCTTATCGCGGCCACCCTTTTCGCCGGTTGTTATTGTTGGGTGCTTGCCAAACGCGTCAAGGATCTGAAGTCTCTCGACAAGGGCTTGGGAAAGTCGATCGTTACCCTCACGCGTCAAATCGAGCTTGCTAGGGTCACTCTAGAGGAATCGCGCCAAGCAGCGAAGGTAAGTCGCAGCGATCTTGCGGATATGATCCGCAAAGCAGACGAAGCAGCTGCACGCGTTGGTGAAGCGAGCCATACGGCCCAGGACATGGAACGCGGCCTCCGCTACCAGATCAATCAGTCGAGCGAACAGCGCCAACAGCTCGCGAGCGAGCTGGCCAGAGCCGACCAGATTCTGGTTGCAACAAGCGAATACATCCGTGGATCGCACACAGATCGATCGCCAACCTCGGATCACCAAGTTCGGACGACCGATAACGATCCGCTGGATCAAGAGGCGGCTCGCTTCCCTTCAACACCTCAGGCGGGATCAGATGAGGAGACAAACCTTTCTCCCGCACTTGAGGCAAAAGAATTCAAGGCAGATCAGGAAGCCGAACAGAAAAGCGCAACCGGTTCGGGCACAGGTTCAGAGGAAACCCTACCTCAGAAATCGGCCATGCGCAGTACGAGTGAGCCAGTTGCGTTGCGCGTAGCCGCAGACCAAGCATCCGAGAACACCCCTGCAAAGGTCATACCCCACGCAGATGACGTAGAGCCCTGGCCGACGAAACGATCCCCCGCTTCAAGTGACCAAACAGTCGGAGGCTTAGGGATCGCGGGCATAAAGCCTCTGAGGCCACGAGCAACCAAGGTGGAGGATCTACCGAAACCTCAACCGCTCCCATCGCTCGGCAATCCTCTCAGGAACAAGTCAGCAGCCGGTGTCCTTCAAGATGAAGACGAGCTCCTGGAGGCGCTCAGTGTTCTCGCCGGAGGTGGAAAGCTTTGACCTATGGCAGCAATTGACAAAGGCCCGGTCTTCGGCGGACTGTCACTCATCCTCGTTTGTTTCCTTGGATCAGCGGGTCTTAGATTTGCAGACAGCGCCCATGCCTTTTCCGATGAAATATCAGAAATGGCCGCGTTCTATCCCGCGGCCGGCGCAATCCCGAATGTAGAAGAGCCCGTCGATTCTTCTGACGCCCTATTGCAAGCCATCAAAGAGCGAGAAGTCCAACTTGATCGCAAGGACCGCCAACTCGCAGACCGCGAACAGGAACTGAGGGTCGCGGAGCAAAAACTGGCCGAGCAATTAGCGGCATTCGAAATTGCGCAGCGAAACCTCGAAGAAACCCTCGCACTCGCCGACGGCGCCGCTGAGCGGGATATCGAGCGGATGAAGACCGTCTACGAAAGTATGAAGCCAGCAGAAGCGGCACTGATATTCCAGCAAATGGAAACAAGTTTCGCCGCCGGTCTCTTGGCTCGAATGCGGCCTGAAATCGCCGCAAACGTGATGGGCGCGATGGAGCCCGATGCCGCCTATGCGGTTACTCTGACCATCGCCAGCCGGAACACCGATGTTCCAATCGAATAGTATCAAGCCTGAAGGATTCTTAAACTAACCTTCGATAGCAGTGTTGCAGTAACAGGTTCTGCGCCGAGCGCGCGACAGTAGTCGAGTAGTAAGTCATGATCGGGATTGTCGGCATCGCCATCGTTTTTGCCATGGTCTTCGGCGGATACATCATCGCAGGCGGCAAGATCGGAATTATCCTCCACGCGCTGCCATACGAGCTTATGATGATCATGGGTGCGGCTATGGGCGCGTTCGTCATCTCGAACGATACCCACGGCATAAAGCACACACTAAAGGACATCAGTAAGGTCTTCAAAGGCCCTCACTGGAAGAACCAGGATTTCCAAGATCTTCTCTGCCTGCTCTTTCAGCTCCTCCACGTCGCAAAGACCAACCCTGTACTCTTAGACACCCACGTCGAAGATCCTCCATCGTCCGCCATCTTCTCAGCTTACCCAAGGATTCTTGCGGACAAAGAAGCGATTGCTCTCATCACAGACACATTGAGATCGGCTTCTATGAACTACGACGATCCCCACCAAGTGGAAGAAGTGCTCTCAAAGCGCATTGAGGCGAACTACCACCACGCGCAGCATTCTGCGCACACCCTTCAGACGATGGCCGATGGGCTTCCGGCTCTGGGCATTGTTGCGGCCGTTCTCGGTGTCATCAAGACGATGGCCTCCATCGACCAGCCGCCAGCCATTCTGGGCGGGATGATCGGCGGCGCTCTCGTGGGAACGTTTCTCGGGGTCTTTCTCGCCTACGGCATCGTCGGACCGTTTGCAGTACGGGTGAAGGCGGTTATTGATGAGGACCAGCACTTCTATAACCTGATCCGCGAAGTATTGGTCGCGTATCTGCACCAACATGCGCCCAACATTTGCGTTGAAGTCGGGCGACAGAACACGCCATCGGGCCTCCGTCCCTCCTACGACGACCTGGAAGGTGCTCTCCGAGATTCTAAACATAGCCTGGCGGCATAGCTATGATGAGAGGTGCAGTTTGCGTGATCGCGCTGCTTCATGTGGCGCCGCTCTACGCAGCCGAGGGAGGGCTGATCCGAAGCGGGGAACAAGCGGGCTTCTCCCGTATTGTCATGGCCATAGAGCCAACGACCGAATGGTCGCTGGAGACCTCGGCAGACCGCGCGCAGGTCTCTTTCCCCGGCAAGGCCCTTGATTTCAAGACGACGGGGATCTTCGACAAGATCCCAAGAACGCGCATAACCGACGTCATCGTCGAAAGTGGTGAGACCGGCACCCGGATCCTCGTCAAACTCGGTTGCGATTGCCGCGTCAGCACCTCTTTTGTCGGGGCGCAGTATCTCGCACTAGACGTCTCGGACCGAGAGACGGCACAGCCAACAGAGACGACCGCCGTCTTAGACTCCGTCAGCATTGCCGAGACCACGCCAGGCCCACAGCCAGAAGAGCCCATATCATCCGGGCAAGACACTGCCGTGGTGATAGGTTCTAACAACGATCACCTCCTCGAGAACGCGCTAGACCAAGCCGGTAGAGCAATGTCGGCGGACATTGAAAACGATATCGACCCGGGAAACGCAGAGGACCTGGCGAAGCGTGAGGAAGGTGTGGTCAAAGAGGTTTACGCAGCCGAAGAAGCCCTTTTGCGCCAGATCGAACGGGCTGCCAGCCAGGGCCTGCTGCGCCGAGAAGAGAGGGACTACGACGAGACGACGGATCTTGCCGAGGCAGATCCATTCTTCGCGAAGACAGAACCGCCCGGCCTTCCATTCGAGCCGTCGAATGACGATCTGCCACCGGCACTTCCCGTATCGGTCGCGCCAAAACCAGCACAGTCTCACGGTCTGGATGGGCTTTCGCAACACGAACAGATTGAAGCGACAACTGTCTTTGATCGATACAGCTCACGTGCGCCAGACCGGATTCAGACATCGCAGCTACCCGCTGAATGCGTACCGGATCATCGGCTCGACATAGCCTACTGGGCCGTCGACAGGCCCATGTTCGAGCAGTTGCCAGATGTTCGGCACCAGATTTACGGGGAATTCGACAAGATCAACCAAAATGCCGTGAACGACTTGGCCCGGCTCTATCTCAGGTTCGGGTTTGGAGCAGAGGCTGAGTCACTGCTTAACGCTTTCGGAGCAGAAAGTGCGGAAAAACGCCTCTACATAGATCTCGCGCGAATTATGGACGGACGAGATGTGTCGCCATACGGCCCGCTATCAAGGAACTTGGCCTGCCCGGGTCGACACGGGCTTTGGTTGGCCATTGCTGGGACGACACCCGCTTTCCGCGATGAGGCCCACTTCAATTCAGTCGAGGAAGCCTTCTCCGACCTGCCGCCTGATATGCGGATGCATGTCGCGCCGCGGCTCATCGGAAATCTGATCGACGGGAAGCACCCTTTTGAGGCGAGGATGATATATGACATCGTGACGCGTATCGGTGACGCGCCCTCGTCAGATCTCAAACTGAGCGCCGCACGGCTCGCCGCCATGGAAGGCGACCCTGTCTTCGCAATGCAAGCCATGTCTAGCCTCGTCGAAAGTGGTGCACCCAATGCGGATGAGGCTCTAAAGCACCTCGTCGAACTCGGACTCGATGGCGGATATGCGATACCTGATCGCACTGTTATCGACCTGAGAGCCGCGGCGCACCAGTATCGAGGGACCGACCTTGAACACGAATTCCGCGCTCTTGTGGCCAAGGCCCTTGCAGCACGCGCAGAATTGGAAGCCGCGATTTCAGAGATAAGAGCCGCGAAATCCGAAATTGGACAACACATCTTCTTCGATACCGTCGCGGTTGCCGTTCTGGCAGAATCTGATCCGCAACGCGTGGGATTGGCGAATTACGCTCGGATCGTTCTCTCTTCTACCGATTTTCTGTCTGGAGGTGTTGAGAACGATGTTCCTCGTGAGCAGATTGCCCGGCACCTCCTCGATCTCGGGCTCGCACGCGCCGCAGAACAGATTGTGATGCCTGCAGCGGGACGGCGAGCAGAAGGGAAACTGCTACTCGCGCAAGCCTACCTCACCCAAGGAGATACGGAAACGGCCAGGAAGGTCATCAATGGAATGCCCGGACCCGAGGCGGCGGACCTCCGCGCTCGGTCGTATTTCCTGGATAGTAATTTCTCCGCAGCGCAAGACGAGCTGGATACAGCCGGGTCTACGGTCGAAGCAGATGCCATGGCATGGCCATCTGGTGATTGGGAAAGAGCACAGAGAACGGCGAACAATCCGGCTCAAGCTTCAATGGCAGAGTTCATGGTGCAGCAATTGAACGGCGCGAACAGTATTGACGCTTCGCCAAATCCTGAAGAGCTCGCACCAGAGGAAGCTTTCGTGGAACCGCTCCCTCAACTGAATGATCCGAGCCTAGACGCCGCGCGGAGGTTGCTCGCCACAGGCAATCAGCTTGAGGATTTCGTCAACTCGCTTCTGGAGGAACAAGACGAGGCTGAGTAGTCTCAATATCTTCGATCTTGCGGAGGCCCCGTCATATGCTTAAGGGTCTCCGCCGGAACAGGAGAGATGCCGGAGTGGTCGAACGGGGCGGTCTCGAAAACCGTTGTGGGGGTAACTCCACCGAGGGTTCGAATCCCTCTCTCTCCGCCATTACCATTTTCTGACCCAAGAACCTTTATAACACTCTGAATGTAATAGATGTTTTGGGGGCTCGAAAACCGTTCTCGCGACGGTATTGAAGGTCTTCAAAGACCAGTCTGAGGACAGTTTGCTTGTCCTCGCAGCGCCCACCCTTCCAGAAATCCTGGATTTGACCCGCTTTGACGGGCACACTGAGAGTCTCGCCGAAGGTCTTGCTAATGACCCGTCACCGCCTTTCTTACTGCCGGAGTTCCGGCGCAAGTTGGTCGAGCCTGCCCGGTTTGGCCGGAAGTGGCATAAGCCTCACGAGTTGATCCGTGCCACAACCGAGACACACAGATTGTCCAGCAAGACGAGGCTAAACCAAGCGTTGCGCAATGGGCAGGCGGCGCCGTTCCACAAGCAAGGCGTCAGACTGCCTGAAGAGGCACTCTATGCCACCGCCACCCGCGCCATGCATCGCCTTTTGCAGCGTTAGCGGCTAGACGTCCGGCGCAAGCGTTAGCAAGAGCCGGACTTCAGAGCAAAACAGGTTGGTCGCGGCCCTGACCCTCCGAATGAGAGGTCTCAACGGGAAGGTAGTGATCCTCGAAGCGGCCTATCAGACTTCCCGAGTGGATCCGCGCACAACAATCTCTGCACCAATAGACATAGGTTGTGCGCGTTCACCGGTCCGGATCCAGGCGACGAGCGCGTTAGCCGCATGGGTTCCCATCTCACGCGCGGGGAGAGAAATACTTGTAATGCCGGGTGCCGAGACGGCCGACCACTCAAGGTCATCGAAGCCCATGATCGAGATATCGCGCGGAACCAAGACCCCTTGGCGTTGCAACTCGAATAGAGCGCCGAGCGCTTGCACATCGGAAAGGCATAGGAGCGCGGAGGACCAGTCCTTTTGTTTCGCCATTTCACGAACCGCATCTGCACCGCCCGGGACATCCATGGAAACCGGCCAGAACTTGACGGTGACATCTACCGCGGCTTCCCTAATGGCCTCGATCCGCGCCAGGATCCGGTCGTTTACATCTGTTGCGCCATGGATCACGGAGACCGACTGGTGCCCGAGTGAGCGCAAGTAGCGCAAAGCCTTCGTGGCGATCGCCCGATTGTCGTAGCCGATCGTGGGATAGCGGGCCTCGGTATCGAAGTAGGACGTAATCAAAACGGGCACCCTAAACCTGTCGACCAAAGCATCGAAACGCGTCGAGTGGGTGCACCCAGAAACGACCAATCCTTCCACGCCTAAATCCAAGAGGCCGAACGCTTTGCGCTCCTCCACGCTCGGAACTCCGCCCGTGACAGAGACAATCAGTGCATAGCCTTGTTTCGACAATTGGTTCTCGAGCGCATCGAGATAGCGTGCGAAAATGGAGTGATCGAGTGTGGGAACCAGTGCCCCAATCGTGCGGGAATTGCCGGAATTCAGTGTGCGCGCCGCGGCACTTGGTACAAAGCCCAAAACCTCAATCGTGTCCTCGACCCGCTCCCGTGTGGCCTGAGAAACAAGTGCCGAATCGTTAAGGACTCGCGAAACTGTCGCCACCGAGACTTTGGCGTATCTTGCAACATCACGTAGCGTTGCGCGCTTATTCTTGGCGCTTTTTTGCACTTATCCAGCCTCTTTTACACCCATCCAGCCTCTCAGATCGAAAGACCTCAAGCAATTCGTTGACGGTTAACGGCGGGCGATCTACGAATTGTAACCGGTTACATCATGTGGAGGCTGAGCCTTGTGCGCAACTCTCGTGCATCCAATTGAAAATCGAGGCTCTGGAATCTCCGGTCGGCGCTTTCCGGGTCTCGCGGCACCAATGCTGGGGCAGTTCGCACATCTCTTGCCGAGGCAGGCAAGGGTCTTCGTGCTCAAGACCGGCGATCTACTGGCGCTTCGAGGGTTGGAAAGTGACCATGTCGCGCTTGCCGTTGGATTTGACGGCAATGGAAACGCGGCTCTTCGAAGCCTTTCGCTGAAAGAGACCGGAGATCTTTCTCAAGCGGAGTTTGATCGTGCAGAGTTTAGCAGTTGGCTTACAGCACATGGGCTGTCTTGCGACATGCGGGTGCCTGCGGCGCGGCTTAAAGCCGGAGAGAATCCACTTCTGCTCAAGGCAGACGCCGATCTCACCGTCTGGTTAATCTCATGTATTGACCCCAACAGTCTCACGTCCGGAACAACACCGGGATCTATCGAGGTCGCGGTGCAAAGGCTCGCCAGCCACCAGCCATTGCTTCCACCTCCGTTTGGGCACGTGCGGGACGAGTTCACCGTCGACCGTGGCACAGCTAGGGCATACGAGCTCGCGCCCGGCGATTACGTCCAAATCATCGATGTTGAAGGTCAGCAATGCTCCGACTTCATGGCCTTCTCAGCCCACGGGTTGGAGCAATCGCGCGTCGAGATGATCGACAGCACCGCCACCCGAACGATGGTGCGGCGCTCCTTCCCCGGGCCGGGTCTTTTTGACAAATTCTTCGATGCGCGGATGAGACCATTGCTGCATGTCGTGCAGGATACGTGCGGACGTCACGACACCTTTGGGCTGGCATGCACCGCGCGCGGCTATGAAGATCGCGGCTTTCCGGGACACGTGAACTGCTCGGATAATATCTCGGCCAGTATGGAGCCTTATGGCGTGGCGCGCCGCAATGCCTGGCCTGCGATCAACTTTTTCTGGAACACGTGGGTCGATGCAGGCACCCATCACCTGCAAACCGACGAAAGCTGGTCGCGCCCAGGCGATTTTGTCACGCTGCGGGCCATTGAGCCGCTTGTCTGTGTCAGCACGGCCTGCCCTGACGATATTGATCCGATCAATGGCTGGAATCCGACCGATATTCACGTGCGGATTTACCGACCCGATGCGCCCATTCGCCGCGCCGTTGCACATCGGGAGAAGGAGACTGCGCCTGTGAACCTCAGCCAGGAATCCGCGTTTCACCCGGCAACGAGCAAATTGACACGTGACTACGCGGCGGCACGCAACCTCTGGGTTCCAAACTCTTATTCGGGTGTCGGCACCCTCGCGGAGTATTGGGCCTGTCGCGAAACGGCGACCCTTCAAGATATGAGCGCGCTCAGAACCTATGATCTGATCGGCCCGGACGCAGAACGCCTGCTTCAACTGGCAATGACACGAGACATAGCGAAGCTTGCTGTCTGGCGCGGGACCTATGCGTTGATCTGCGATGCACAAGGTGACGTCATCGATGACGGGACGCTCTTCCGGTTGGCCCCTCAGCTGTTTCGCTGGTGTTGCGGGTCCGAGGAAAGCGGACGCCATTTGTCGGCACTGGCCAAGGAGCATGGATACCAGGTGCGCATCAACGCATTGGGCGATGTGCTGCCGAACCTGGCCCTGCAGGGTCCGGCCTCGCGCGACATCCTCCGCCAGATCGTCTTCACCCAGCCCCATGTCCCGTCCCTTGACGAGCTGAAATGGTTCGGCGTGACCAGTGCCCGGATTGGCGATCGGGAGGGCCTGCCCTTCATGCTGACGCGGTCAGGCTATACCGGCGAACTGGGCTATGAGTTGTTTTGTTCGGTCTCCGATGCGCCCAAGCTCTGGGATACGATCATGGAAGCCGGGGAAGCCTTCGGTATCAAACCCATGGGAACAGCGGCGCTTGAGACCATCCGGATCGAGGCGGGACTGGCCGCGTCGGGGGCTGAATTCGCAGCTGGCGTGGATGCGTTCGAGGCCGGTTTGGGATTTGCCGTCAGCCTGAAGAAAGCCAACTTCATCGGCAAAGCCGCGCTGGAGCGCAATTCTGCCGCTCCGCGCCGCGTGCTGAAAGGTCTCTTGCTGGATTGCGGCGATGCGGTGGCCCATGGCGCGCATATCTACGCTGGCGAACGGCCTGTCGGCGTCGTCACATCTGCCACGCGATCGCCCCGCCTCGAACGCGGCATCGCCATGGCGCGGCTGGCGATTGAACACGCCGAAACAGGCACAGTCCTGGAAATCGGCCAGTTGGATGGGCGTATGAAGCGTCTTCCAGCGGTTGTTTCCGACATCCCGTTTGTCGATCCGACCCGCGCGCGAGCACGGGCATGACACGAATACTACCCAACAGGAGCGAGATCCAATGAGGAAGAGTTTAACCCATAGCGCCATTGCGTTGAGCCTCGCACTCTCCGCGAGTGCCGCCAGCGCCCAAGAGACCATCATGATCGGCGAACCGTCCTGGCCCGGCGCCCGGATCATGGCAAACCTGATCGGCCAGGTGATCGAATTGCGCCTCGGCGCGGAAGTTGGGTATGCGCCCGGTGCCAATGCGGTGATCTTTGCCGCGATGGATGGCGGTCGCGGCGATATCGATGTTCATCCCGATGTGTGGCTTCCCAACCAGCAGAGTTTTGTCGAACAATACGGCGAAAACGTAACGCTCTCGAACGGCTCCTATGAGGGCCGCACCGGATTGTGCGTGCCGACCTATATGGCCGATGAGCACAACATCCGCACGATCTATGACCTTGCCACGCCGGATGCGCAGAAGCTGTTCGACACCGATGGCGACGGCATGGGAGAGGTCTGGGTGGGGGCGTCCGGCTGGGCCTCGACCAACCTCAACCTGGTGAAAGTGCGTGACTACGGCGTCGGCACCTTCCTGACCCCATCGACCGAAGATGAAACCGTCTTCTACAGCCGCCTGCGCGACTTGGTCGAAGCCAAGGAAGGCGCAGTGTTCTACTGCTACCTGCCCCATTACGTCCACGCGCTTTATGACGTGACCATGATTGAAGAACCGGAATACGACCCGGCGCTCTACAACATGATCCCTGCCGACCAATCCGCGAATTGGTTTGAGGAAAGCTCGGTCATGACCGGCGATGAGATCAAGACCATACGTGTCGCTTTCTCGAATTCGCTATATGACCGCAATCCCGCTGTCGCCTCATTCCTTGAGTCAATCGACATGGATTCGGACCAATTGTCCGCTCTCACCTATGAGGTGATCGAGCAAGGCAATGAGATCGACGTGGCCGTGGCCGAATGGATACAGGCCAATGGACCCATGATCGACGGCTGGCTCGGCCTCAACTGATCACTTCCACCAACGATCATTCCTGGCGGGTCCGATCCGCCAGGTTCCTCCCCAATGGCGGCACCAGGAGACGGCACTTTGTCCAATGAAATCGCAATCGACGCGCGAGGCGTCTGGAAGGTGTTTGGCGATCGCGCCTCCGAGGCGCTTGAAGCGATCCACAAAGAGGGATTGGGAAAATCAGAAGTGCTGACCCGCTTCGGTTGTGTCGTCGGTGTTGCCGATGCCAGTTTCGAAATCGAAGAGGGTGAGCTCTTTTGCATCATGGGCCTGTCAGGCTCGGGCAAGTCCACCTTGGTGCGTCACGTGAACCGGCTTTTAGAGCCCACCGCAGGCCAGATCCTGATCGACGGCAGAGACGTGATGGGTCTGAACGACGCGCAGTTGCGCGATTTGCGCAACCACAAAGTCGCCATGGTTTTCCAGAATTTTGGCCTGATGCCGCACCGGACGGTGCGCGACAATGTGGCCATGCCGCTTGAGATCCGCAACGCGAGCAAGGCCCGGCGTTGGGCCGAAGCCGACCGGGTGCTGGAATTGGTCGAGTTGACCGGTTGGGAAGACAAATACGCACACGAGCTTTCAGGCGGTATGCAGCAGCGGGTCGGTCTGGCCCGGGCGATTGCGGCGGACCCGGACATTCTGCTGATGGACGAACCCTTCAGTGCGCTCGATCCGCTGATCCGCAAGCAGTTGCAGGACCAGTTCATGGCGCTGTCGAGTGAGCTGAAAAAGACCACGATGTTCATCACGCACGACCTGGATGAAGCCATCCGGATCGGCAAGCGCATCGCCATCATGAAGGACGGGCGCATTGTGCAGATCGGCACACCGGAGGAGATCATCCTCAATCCCGTCGATGATTACGTGAGTGATTTCGTCGCCGGCATTTCGAAACTCAACATGATCTTCGCGCATTCGGTCATGACACCGGTGGACAAGTTCAAGGCCGATAACGGGGAGCTTCCCCACGATGCGAAGGAGGCCGCACCGGACATGGATCTCAGTGATCTGATGGATCTCTGCATGGACGGCTCAGGCATCGTGAAGGTCATGGCCGACAACCAGACCGTGGGGGTGATCAATCGTTCGGGGCTTATTCGGGCCATCAAGGAGAATCAGGGGTAAGGGGTATGGCGATGACCGAGCAAAATGTAAATGACGTCACCCGGTTGGAACCGCTCATCGACGAATTCGTCGGCCAGTCGCAACCGTATTATCGCACTGTCTTCGCAACCATGCTGCGCGCACCCGGCTATAAGTTCACCCTGAACTGGGCGGCTGGATTGCTGGGTCCGATATGGTTCGGCGCGCGCGGGTTGTGGAGCTGGTTTCTCGGCGTCCTGATCTTAGAGACGGCCGCCTATATTCAGATCGGCATGGGGCTTTTCGGCGACCTGAGCGCCGACCAGCGCGAGCGCGCCGAGAGCATCCAAGCCACCCTAGACTTGCGGTATCAGCAGATTGAAGCCGCCGAGGCCAACGGACAGGAGGGCACGGTCGACAGCCTCAGGCGCGCGGCGGAGTCGCTGGAAGCCGCATTGGTCGATGCCCAGGCCCAAGCCTCGGCAGCCGACGCGACGGGTCTTTGGTTCATCGGCGGGGGCCTCCTGGCCTTGGCGATCATCAAGTTTGGTACCGCGGCCTTGGCCAACTGGACCCTGGAAAAGCAATTCGCCCTCTGGCGTTCGGACCGCGATGTCGCCTCGGGCTGGTCGAAGGAACGGATGGTCATTTCGATCGTGATGGCCGTGCTGACGGTCGTTCTGTCCGTGGCGCAGTTTGCGCAACCCACCGCGTTCTTTTTCCTAGCGGAATTCCCGACCAACGGAAACTGGCGGCTCGCTGTCGGCGATTGGATCCAGGAAGGGTTTGACTGGCTGCGCCGCGCTGGCCGCGGAGTTTTCGACTCAATCACTGCCGGGATGCGCAACTTGCTCGATGCCATCGAAGTGATCCTGGTCGACACGCCCTGGCCGGTCGTGGCCTTCGTTGTCCTGATGCTGGCCTATCTATCGGCCGGGCCGCAGGTGGCGATCTTCACGGGCGTTGCGCTGGCTTATCTTGGTCTGCTCGATTTCTGGGAAAAGGCGATGACGACGGTGGCGCTGCTTGGCGCGGCGGCACTGATCTCGATCACCCTTGGCATTCCGTTCGGCGTTCTCTGCGCCCGGCGGCCCAAGGTCTTTAAGGTCGTTCGTCCAATCCTCGACTTCATGCAATCGATGCCCAGCTTCGTCTATTTGATCCCGGTTGTTGCCTTTATCGGGTCCGGTAAGCCCGCCGGAGTGGTCGCGACTATGATCTTCGGCTCGCCACCGGTGATCCGGTTCACGGTTCTTGGATTGCAGCAGGTTCCAGGAACGGTGCGGGAAGCCGCCTTGGCGTTCGGTGCAACACCGCGCTACCTGCTCTGGCGCGTGGAGCTGCCGCTGGCTGCCAAGACCATTATGGCCGGTGTGAACCAGACGATCCTTCTGTCACTGGCTATGGTGGTGGTCGCATCGCTCATCGGCGCTCAGGGACTGGGCGAGGATGTCTTGGAGGCGCTTCAATTCGCAGCCGCTGGCCAGGGCTTGTTGGCTGGTCTGGCGATCCTTTTCTGCGCGCTGATCTTGGACCGCATCGTCGCCGGTCGCAACTGACCCCAGGGGCGCCCCTGGCCCGAACGGCCACGCGCGTCTCAGCGTGGCCACCGTGCCAGCGAACCACTATTCGCTGTCACGCATTCTAAAGTTGCTCTGTGGAAGCTACTTTAACCCGGCGAGCGCCCGCAGTTGGGGGATCGGCCATGCGACTTTCGCAGTAGATCGACATGGCTGCATAGACCGGACACGGCGGGACCACACCACCAAGATCCACGCCCGGATCAATGCCGAGGACCGACCTCTCTGGTTGGTTGAGACTCACGCTCCCGCCCAACTCTTTATCACAGCTTCTGAATCTTTGATCCGAGGTCTGTGCAGCTATGCGCAATCCTGATAGCCTATTGCAATTGTTCTTTTCTTATATGGGGTCCCGATATGGGCCGGATCACTGGCATTTCACCCGGACGCGGCAGCGTCGTGACGCAAGACGTAAAGGCGCTGGGCATCGACCGAGCGTTTGAGAACTTCGGGGTGACTGGCGAAGGCATCACGATCGGCATCCTTTCCGACAGCTTCGACGCCGCCCCGGGAAGGCTGGATGGTGGGGGCTATGCGGCAGACATCGCCTCAGGCGATTTGCCCGAGAACATCTCGATCCTGAAAGATCCGAGCAGAAGCGAGGTCCGGCGCCTCGACCCCGAGGACAAGCCGACAGACGAAGGCCGCGCGATGGCGCAACTCATTCACGACATCGCGCCCGAGGCGGATATCCTCTTCGCGACAGCCTGGGGTGGACAGAAAGCCTTCGCCAACCAGATCGATGCGCTCGTTGCGGCCGGCGCAGATATCATCGTTGATGACGTGAAATACTTGGCCGAGCCCTTTTACGCGGATGGTGTCGTGGCCCGAGCCGCAGCCCGCGCGGTGGAAGACGGCGTCGCCTACTTCTCCTCTGCGGGCAACTATGGAGATAACAGCGTCCATGATACACTCGATCTATTTGACAGTCAGAGATTAGGCGTCAGCGTCCACGATTGGCAGGACGGAAGGGGCCGCGACCGGGACTTCGACGTCTCCGTGGCACCGGGGGAATGGTGCTACTTCATCATGAACTGGACCGATGCCTATGCTTCAACATCGAAGAAAAGCGAGGGCGCGTCCGTCGATCTAGACCTTGTTCTCACGATGGACAACGAACCGATCACCTTCGGGTGGTATCGTGACGTCTTTGGAAAGGATGACTTCCAAGAATACCGCGATCTCTTCGCGGATCACATCTTCGGAGAAGACAGTGATCCGGCCCTGGAGTGGCATCTCGCAGATTACTGGGACAATACCGGCAATGACCCGATCGCAATCATAGGTTTCGTGAACCCGTATTGGGATGCCTCCGTCGAGGTCGGCCTCCAGGTTGAGGCGGCGGACGACTACGACCAGCCGGTGGATTTCAAGATTACGGTGGTTAGCCATAGTGAGCCGGTGAAGCCTGCCGATGATCCAGAAAAGTTCGGACATGGCACCTCTTTCGGTCATGTTGTGGCCAACGGGGTGATGGGCGTCGGGGCGGCCAATTATGCTGACACGCCTGCCTTCGGCCGCGATCCCGCAAAACTGGAGAGTTTCAGTTCCACGGGGATCAGCGAGATCCTCTATGCGCGGGACGGGACGCGGTTGGAAGAGGCGGAGCTTCGCCAGGCGGTCGACATCGTGGCCTCGAATGGCGGCAACACGACCTTTTTCGGAAGGGATGACGACGATCGCGATAATTCCCCAAACTTTAGCGGTACGTCGGCTGCGGCGCCCAATGCGGCGGCAGTGGCTGCGCTGATGCTACAGGTAGCGCCGGACCTCACGCCTGCGGAGATCCAGGCGGCCATGCAGGCGACCGCGCTCGACATGAACGATCCCTATGAGCCTGGGCGCAACCGCGGTTTCGATACAGCGACGGGCGCGGGATTTCTTCAGGCGGACAAGGCGTTGAGTTCGCTCTTCAATCGCGTCACTGGGAGCCGGGATTCAGAAACGTTGGAAGGGTCAGGAGCCGCAGACCTTCTGATGGGGCGCGATGGCCACGACGTGCTCAATGGCCGTGGCGGACACGACGTGTTGCGCGGAGGCGGAGGCCGCGACAGTCTCAGGGGGAATGAAGGGACCGACATGCTGGTCGGCGGCGCAGGCGATGATAGTCTTTACGGCGGCTCCGGGAACGACAGGCTCGAGGGCAATGGCCGCAAAGATCTCCTCGAAGGAAGGTCGGGCAAGGATATCTTGATCGGCGGAAATGGAAAGGACAGGCTGGAGGGCAACAAGGGCAGTGACAGCCTCATCGGCGGGAAAGGCGCGGACACGCTGAGCGGGGGCCGAGGTGACGACAGTCTTCAGGGGGGCGCAGGCGCGGACACCTTCGTTTTCACCGCCGGGCGAGACCGCATCGTCGATGCAGATCTGGGCGAAGGAGACGAGATCGTGCTCGATCGCGACGAGGCGACCTACGTGATCCAAGATCCCGAGGATTTTGAGGATGTTCCGGATGGGCTCGGAGCATCTGTCAGCCTCACCTCCAACAGGCTCGTCTTGTCATTTTCGGATGGCGACCGGCTACGGATTGAATTTGATGGATCGTGGGCCGAGGATCTGCTCATCGGCTGACGGATCTATCCGCCTGCTTATCCTATACGCGAGGCTTCGTCGGCGGTCTTGAACGAAGCAAGCTACACGCGACTGAGGAATCCGCCACAAAGGCGCTACAGGATCCGCATTTGACCTGATCGCGACGAGTGCCATTTGCTTGATTTGTCGGGGAGGAACTCATGGCGAAACAGTTATTCCTAGCGGTAGCGTTCGCGCTGCTTTTCGGAGCGGGCGGGCTCAGGGCGCAGGATGCTGGCACCGAAATCCGGGAGGTGATCACGCAGCAGATTGAGGCGTTCCGCGCCGAGGATCTCGACACTGCGTTCTCATTCGCCTCGCCGATGATCAAACGGATCTTCGGGAATTCGGACCGGTTCGGAAGCATGGTTCGCAACTCCTATCCGATGGTGTGGCAGCCCGCGGACGTGCGCTTCAGTGCGCTTTCCGATCAAGGCGGTCGCACGGTTCAGACCGTCCTGATAACGGACCAGTCGGGCGCACTGTTCCTTGTGGACTACGAGATGATGGCTCTCGACGATCGCTGGGTGATAAACGGCGTGTGGGTCCGCCAAGCCGATGGGGTCGGGGCTTAATACGCAGGAAGATCAGCGCCGGGAAGCAGATGCTGGGCAAACACGCCAAGCTGGAACGTGAGCGCCTGGACCGAAATAGCTTCTGAGCCGACTTCAGGACAGAGTTGAGCTTCCATCAATTCACTGGACCAGTGAGTAACCCGGCTCAGGTTCCATCCAACAAGTCAAGCCGACACAAAAATGACCTCAGGACAAACGACTCTGCCTTTAGTACCTTCGCGAGACCGAAGGACCCACAAGGGCGCTCGAGCAAGCTTTCTTGCACGCGGCACCGTAACCGGTTCTTTCCAGCCGCAGCGACTGTCGCCGCCGGGGGCTCAGCTCAATTCAAGGCCTGCGTCACACGCGCGAGCCCTCGATGACCCACATGGTTTCCGGGAAGCTCCAGGGCAGCGTCAGGCCGTGGCTCATCAGATAGCCGCCGCTCACGGTCATGCTGCCTGATTTCAGGAGCGGCTCGCCACGCGAGAGGGCGGGCGCGTCACCGCGGTTTTTTAACTCCACGCGATACATGGTGTCCCGCGTCAGACGGCTGAGGCAGAGCGGACGTGGCGCGATCTGTTGCGAGGTATCCTGCTTCCCCGCGAACACGACAAAGCGCGCGCCGCCTTCCGCCAGGTGTTGTTCGGCCACCACCGCCGGATCCGGGCTGTCGAGGCGCAGGATATCGGCCCGATACATCCAGTCACGGTTGTCTTTCCACCACTGGGTGACCTCCTTCAGGACTTGGGCCTCCTCCGCCGTCAATTCGCGCGGATCCATTTCGAAGCCCATATGCCGCTGGGCCGCGACCCAGGCGCGGAAGCGGATGTCGAGCGTGCGGCCCGAGGTATGACAAACGCGCGGGCCGACATGCGAACCGGTGACGGCCATGGGCAGGAAAATCGCGGCATTGTGCTGCATCCGGAGCCGTTCGATCGCGTCGTTGCTGTCGGACAGCCAGACCCGGTGGGTGCGTTTGAGAATGCCGAAATCGATGCGACCGCCCCCCGAGGCGCAGCTCTCGATCTCGGTCGCGGGATATGCCGCGCGCAACCGATCGATCAACTCGTAGGAGCCGCGGGTCTGGGTTGCGTCGGGAATCGGCAACACTCGGTTATGATCCCATTTGACGTAGTCGATCTCGTAATCCCCGAGGATCTTGCCAACGCGATCAAAGAGGAAATCCCGCACCTCCGGCAGCGCCATGTTGAGCGCCTTTTGCTGGCGGCCAAGGATCTGGTCCTCGCTGCCCAAGGGCCAATCGGGGTGTTTGCGGTGAATGTCGCTGTCGGGGTTGATCATCTCCGGCTCGAACCAGATCCCGAAACTCATACCCAGCGCATGCACATGATCGATCAGCGGCCCGAGCCCATCGGGATATTTGCGCGGATCGACCTCCCAATCGGAAAGCGCCCGCGTGTCGTCGTCGCGGTTGCCGAACCAGCCGTCATCGAGCACGAAGCGCTCGGCGCCGAGACCGGCAGCGGCCTCCGCGATGGTCTTCAGCTCCTGCAGATTGTGATCGAAATAGACCGCCTCCCAGCAATTGTAATGCACAGGCCGGGGTCTGCTGGGCTGCGGGAAGTCCACAATCTCGTCGCGCAAATGCCGCTGAAACGCCACGGCGCACCCGTTGATCCCATCATCGGAATAGACCGCATAGAGCACGCCAGTCTCGAAGCGCTGCTTTGCGTTGTTCTCCACCCGCGCGGCATGGCCAAACTGGATCTGACGCCGCCCGTCGGGCAATTCCTCGGCGACCATGCGGTGGCCCCCCGACCATCCATAGTGGAAGGCAAAGGCGTCGCCCGCCGCATTGGTCGCCCCCCGGCATGGGAGGAGGAGGCCGGGGAAGTGCTCGTGTCCGGTCCGCCCGGTCCGGTTTTCGCGATAGCGCATGCCCGGCGACCAGGGGATGTGGTTCATCTGGAGTTCCCCGCACCAGCGCCCCGAAAAGTCGATCATCTCATCGGCCAATTGCGGTGCGGGAAAGACCGGCGCGGACAGCCAGTGCAGATGCGTGGGGCCGTCGCTTTCCAGCTCGGCCTTTGCCTCGATCACATGGGTGACCGGGTTGATCGCGAAGGAAGCCGTATAGCTCAGCCCATTGTCCGCGTCCCGAAAGGTCAGCGCGAGCCAGTTGTCGTCCCGCTCTGCCCCATCGAAGCAGAACTTCGGCAGAAGCGGCGTGCCCGACCCGTTGCGCAAGATCAGCCCGGGCTGCCCAGGGAAGGTGCGCGTGGCCTCCGGGCAGATCGACAGTTCCGGGTTGGCATCGAGCATGCCGCCTGTGACGTCGATCTCGGTCGCCCGATAGATCGTGTCGAGGTTTTCTCCATCCGGCAGTCGCGGCCCCCAATAGACCACCTCAGCGAGGTGGTCGTTGCGGGAACCGAGGACTAGGGACTGCCGCGCGTCATCGAGACGCCAGCATCGGATCATTTAACGGCCCCGAGGGTCAAACCGGCGATGAAGTGCTTTTGCATCATGAAGAACATCGCCACTGGGGGCAGGGCCGCCACGATGGAACCTGCGCTCATCAGATTATAGGCGGCGCGGAACTGGCTGTTGAACTCCGTGATACCCGCCGTGACAGGTTGCGAATCCGGTCCCTGGGTCAGCACCACCGCCCAGAAGTAATCGTTCCAGATGAAGGTGAAGATCAGCACCGCCAGCGCCGCGAGCGCGGGCTTCATCAGCGGCAGCACGACGAACCAGAAAATCCTCCATTCCGCAACGCCCTCCACCCGGGCCGCCTCGATCAGCGGGTAGGGCAAAGCCCGGATGAAGTTGCGCATGAAGAGAGTGCAGAACCCGGTCTGGAAGGCGATGTGAAACAGGATGAGCCCGGTCTTGGTGTCGTAGAGGTTGAGGTTGATCGTCAGATCGCGAACCGGCACCATCAGGATCTGGAACGGCACGAAGTTGCCCGCGATGAACATGAAGAAGATCAACAGATTGCCCTTGAACCGGTAGACCCCCAGCGCAAAGCCCGCCATCGCCGAAAGCGCCACCGCCCCGATCACCGTGGGCACGGTGATGAGCAGCGAATTCAGCAGGTAGCGCGGCATGTTCGATTCAAAGAACACCCGGCCGTAATTCGAGAAAAACTCGATGGACGACGGGACGCCCCAGTAGTTGCCGCTCACGAAATCCGCTTCGGGCTTGATCGAGAAATTGGCGACCGCAAGCAGAGGGAGAAGCCAAAGGATCAGGGCAAGCGGCAGGAACGCCTGGTAGCCGATCTGAGCGGAACGGGGGCGCTTTTCGATTGGTGTCGGAAACATCTCAGCGCCCGCCTTTCTCGTCTTGGTACATCGACCAGAGGAAGTAGATGATGAAGCCCAGCATGATGAAGAAGAGGACCACGGCGATCGCCGCGCCATATCCCATGCGGAAGCCGAACTCCGACAGGGATTCCTCGAACATGTAAAAGCTGAGCACCCGCGTTGAGCCGAAAGGACCGCCATTGGTCATGACCGAAATGAGGTCGAAGGATCGCAACGCGCCAATGATTGTCACGACGAAGGCGATGAACGTCGCGGGCTTCAGCTGCGGCAGGATCACATACCACAGCATCCGCCAGCCCTTGGCGCCATCGAGGCGCGCGGCCTCGACCTGCTCGGGATCAACGGCGTTCAAGCCGGTGAGGTACAGGATCATGCAATAGGCTGTCTGCGGCCAAAGACCGGCGGCGATGATGCCGTAAGTGGCCAGGTCCGGATCGCCAAGGATGTTCACGGGCCCAAAGCCGAAAGTGCCGATCAGCGCGTTGAGAAGCCCCTCGCGCGGCAGATAGAACCAAGAAAACACCAGCCCGACGACGACCTGACTGATGACAAAAGGAAAGAAGAACAGCGACTTGTAGATGCGGATGCCCCGCACCGTCTGATTGAGGAAGAGCGCAATAAAGAGACCCGCGGGGATGGCCAACAGATAGAGGATCAGCCACTTGATGTTGTTCCAGAACGAGACCTCGAACTTCCGGTCCATGTTGTATTCGCCAAGGCCCAGAAGACGCTCGTAGTTCTCCGCGCCGACCCAGGTCGCCTCGCCGAGGCCGTCCCATTCGTGCAGGCTGATCCAGAAGCTCTGGCCTATTGGGATGATGACGTAGACCGCGAAAAACAGGATCGCGGGCGCAAGAAACAAAAGCGGCGTGACAGCGATTTCGTTGCGCTTGTACCAACCGCGCTCTGGGGGCGACTGGGTATCTTGTTCGGTGGCGTAGGTCATCGGGCCTCCCTCATTGCAAATGCAACCCTCGTGACAACCGCTTACCGTGGCGGTTTTTTTTGAAATGGGTTGGCTCGGGGGCGGTTCGCGGCCACCCCCGCGCCAAGGTCAGCTCAAGTCATTCGTAGATGCGCTGACGGGCGTCTTCGAGACGCGCGAGGACGTCGTCGAGATTGTCCGGGAAGACCATGAATTCCTGCAGGCCCTCCATCCCGATGCTCGCCATCTCGGCCGGGAAGTCGCGGTCGAAGAACTGCATAATCCCGCCGGACGCATTGTTCGACAGCATGTTGAAGCCTTCTTGGAGGAACTTGTCGTCACCGACCTGGGCGTTCGCGTTTATCGGCAGTTGGCCCAGCGCGTCACCGGCATTGATCTTGGTCTGGTTCTCAGGCGAAACGACAAAGCGCAAGAACGCCCTTGCGGCTTCCACGTTTTGCGCGCCCGACGTGATATGGAACGTGTCGGTCGGCGCGTCCTCTGCATAGTCCACGTCCGCGATCTTCGGAAACTGATAGAAATCCAGCTGATCGTCGGTCAGACCACCGTCGCGGAAAGCCGCGACCGAGAAGTTGCCCATCAGGTAAGCGGTGGCTTCGCCGTTGACCATGAAGGGCAGCGCCTCCTGCCAGGAATAATTCTGGTGGTCGTCGACGAAGGCGCCCATGTCGATCAGTTCGCGCCAATTGGCGAAGGTCTGGCGAACACGGTCATCCGTCCAGGGGACCTCGCCACGGGCCAGCGCCATGTGGAAATCATACCCGTTTGTGCGGCTGTTGACATAGTCGAACCAGCCACCGGCGGTCCATAGGAACCTGGTTCCGATAGTGTAGCACTTGCGACCGGAATCGAGGATCGCCTGGCAATTGGCCTTCTCTTCTTCCCAGGTCGTGGGCTCAGAAAGGCCAAGCTCCTCGAAGATGTCCTTCCGGTAGTAAACGCCCCACTGGTAGTAGGTGTAGGGCACACCCCATTGCGCCCCGTCGATGGTCATTGCGCCTTTGGTCGAAGCAAGAGCTTCGAATTCCGGCTCTGCCCAGAGATCGGAGATATCCGCAAAAAGGCCCGCATTGACATAGGGCAGCATGCGGTTGGCGGCATACCAGTTCACCACGTCTGGCGGGTTCGCCCCCAGTGCGTTGCGGATCTGCGTCTTCCAAGCCTCGCGATCGACGATCGTCAGCTCAATGCTCAGATCGGGGTGCATCTCCTGGAAATCGGCAACCATGCCTTCCATCACCGCGCGCGGCGCCGGGTTCGACATGTCCGAGATGATGCTGAGCTCCCCCGACAGCGGCGCGTCTTGCGCCTGAGCGAACGCCGCTCCCGCGAGTAGGGTGGATGCGCCAAGCGCAATCCAGGCAGATGTTTTCTGTAATGTCACGGTTTCCTCCCGATCGGTGCGTGGACGTTGGTCCACATATTGAGTTTGACATCCCAATATTTGAGACGTATGCCAGACGGCGAAACTAGTCAATGACCCAGATTTCGGACGGCAAGATCACGATGAAGGCCGGCAAATTGCCAGACAAGAAGAAATCGCTGCGCGAGAACGACGGCTCCGGCACCGTCGGCAAGGCGCTCGGCGTCCTCGACGTGGTCGCGGGCATCGGGCGTCCGGCGCGGGCGTCGGAGATTTTGGCGGCCAGCGATCTTCCAAAAGGCACGCTCTACCGTTTTCTCCAGACCCTGACCGAGCAGAATATGCTGAGCTATGACGCCGAACGGCGGGTCTACTTCATCGGCGTCCGGCTCGTGCGCCTGGCGCAAGTGGCGTGGCGCAACTTTGAGATCGCACCGGTGGCCCGTCCGCATCTCGATGCCCTAGCCCGCAAGATTGAGCTCGCGACCTACCTCTCTAAGCTCGACGGCGGCCAATGCGTCTCTCTCGAACGCGGCACACCGGAGGTCATCGCCGGGGTCTTTCACGACATCGACCGGGTCTATCCCGCCTATTGCACCGCCGTCGGCAAGGCCATGCTCGCCAGCCTGCCAGACGAGGCCCGAGAGAACGCGCTGACGATGCAGAGCTATCACCCCCTGACCGAGGCCACGATCTCCGATCCTGACACGCTGCGCGCCGACCTGACGAAGACGAGCGAACGCGGCTACGCTATGGAGGATGGGGAGCATGTTCCCGGCATCATCGCCGTCGCCGTACCGATCCTGTCTCCCGGCGGGGCGCTGCTCGGCGGGATTGGCGTGCATGCAGGCGACAGACAGACAGATTTCAAGAAGCTCAAGAGCCACATCCCGGATATGCACAGAACAGCCGCGGGCATTGCCCGCGATGCCGCCGAATGGCGCTTTCCGGATCGAAATGCCAACTGGGACGCAAGGGGGGAAGTGTCGTGTCCAGAGTAACGCTCAACAACGTCGTCAAACGATACGGCAAGGTGCAGGTGATCCACGGGGTCGACCTGCAGATCGAAGATGGCGAGTTCTGCGTCTTCGTCGGCCCGTCAGGCTGCGGCAAATCCACGCTCATGCGCATGGTCGCGGGCCTTGAAGAGACATCCGAGGGCCGCATCGAAATCGGCACCCGCGATGTGACCAATCTGGACCCGGCGGATCGCGGGGTCGCGATGGTGTTTCAGACCTATGCGCTCTATCCGCATATGACGGTTGAGGAGAATATGGGCTTCGGGCTGAAGATGAACGGCCACCCGAAATCCGAGATCAAGTCCAAGGTCGCCGAGGCAAGCCGGATCCTCAAGCTCGATCCGTTCCGGGATCGCAAACCGGCCGCGCTCTCGGGCGGGCAGCGCCAGCGCGTCGCCATCGGGCGCGCCATCGTGCGGGGGCCGGAGGTCTTCCTGTTCGATGAACCGCTCTCCAACCTCGATGCCGAGCTGCGCGTTGAGATGCGGGTCGAGATCGCCCGGCTCCACAGCGACATCGGCGCGACGATGATCTACGTCACCCACGATCAGGTCGAAGCGATGACCATGGCCGACAAGATCGTGGTGCTGCGGCTGGGCAAGATCGAACAGGTCGGCGCGCCTCTCGATCTCTACCGCGACCCCGACAACAAGTTCGTCGCGGGTTTCATCGGCTCGCCCGCGATGAACTTCCTGACCGGCACCGTCACGGCCGACGGCAAGCTTGATGTGCCTGCACTCAAAACAGCGGTGGGGCTTCCGGTCACCCTCCCGGCGGCGGGCAGCAAGGTCATCCTCGGCATCCGGCCCGAGCATCTCGAAGTCAGCGAAGGCGACACCATGTCGATCGAGCTGACCGAGGCTCTGGGCGGCGTGTCCTACGACTACATCCAGGCCGATACCGGCGAGCGGATGATCGTCGAGGAACGCGGAGATCACCGCTCCGCACCCGGCAGCCGAGTATCGCTCAGCTTCGATCCAAGCCGCGCCTACCTGTTCGACGCGGAAACCGAAGCGCGCATCCGCTGAACGCCTGATCCCTCGCGCAGCCCGGGAGGCCGTCCTGTGAAACCCAAGATACTGGTCTGCGGTGGCGCCGGTTACATCGGCTCGCACATGGTACGGCAACTCGTGGCGAACGCATATGACGTGGTCGTTTTCGACAACCTGTCACAAGGCAATGCCGAAGCGGTTGGAGGCGTTTCGCTCGTCAAGGGCGACCTGCTCGACCGAGAGGCTCTGGCGGCGGTCTTTGCCGCGCACGAGTTCGACGCGGTCTACCATTTCGCCGCGCTGATCGCGGTGGGCGAGTCCGTCGTGGCGCCCGACATCTACTACCGCAACAATGTCACCGGGACGCTCAACCTGCTCGATGCCATGCGTGCAGCGGGTGTGGAGAAGCTCGTCTTTTCCTCGACCGCCGCGATCTTTGGCAATCCGCAGACCCCGCTGATCTCGGAGGATCACCCCAAAGCGCCGCTGAACCCCTATGGCCGGTCCAAGTTGATGATTGAGCAGGTGCTCGCGGATTATGGGCATGCCTTTGGCATTCGCTCCGTCTGCTTTCGCTACTTCAACGCCGCCGGGGCAAACCCATCGGGCGAGATCGGCGAGGCGCACGACCCCGAAACGCACCTCGTTCCAAACGTGCTCCTCGCGGCCCTCGGCGTCCGCGACGGGCTGGAGATTTTCGGCGACGATTACGACACACTCGATGGCACCTGCATCCGCGACTACATCCATGTCGACGACATCGCCTCGGCGCATTTGAAAGCGCTCGACCACATGGCGACCCATCCCGGCGCGCATGTCTTCAACCTCGGCAACGGCAACGGCTTTTCCAATAAGGAAGTGCTCGACGCCGCGGCCCGGGTCATCGGCAAGAACCGCGAGATCCCCTACCGGTTTGGCCCGCGTCGTGCGGGCGATGCGGCGGTGCTGGTGGCCGACAGCCGCTTGGCCCGGGAGGCGCTCGGCTGGGCGCCCTCTATCCCCGACATCGAAACCATCATCGAAACCGCCTGGAACTGGCACCGCGCCCCGAAATACGGCCCGTTCGCGACCTAAGCTTGGAGGGAAAGCGCCATGGCACATCCCGATTTCACCGAAAGCCCGCACCGGCGCTACAACCCGCTGAAGGGCGAATGGGTGCTGGTATCTCCGCATCGAAACAAGCGCCCCTGGCAGGGGCAGTCGGAAGCGACCGCGCAGGAGCACAAACCCGCCTACGACCCCGACTGCTACCTTTGTCCCGGCAACACTAGGGCCAATGGCGTGGTCAACCCGAACTATGTGGGCCCCTACGTCTTCACCAATGATTTTCCCGCACTCCTCAGCGACACGCCCAAGGGCACGAGCGGCGGCGACCCGCTGTTTCAGGCCGAGACCGTGCGGGGCACCGCGCGGGTGATCTGCTTCTCGGAGCGCCACGACCTCACGCTGCCGGAATTGCCGCTCGACAACATCCGCCAGGTGGTCGATGTCTGGGCCGAACAGCTGGAAGACCTCGGAAAGAGCTACGCCTGGGTCGCGATCTTCGAGAACAAGGGCGCGGTGATGGGCTGTTCCAATCCGCACCCCCATGGCCAGATCTGGGCGAGCGACTTCATCCCGAACGAAGTTGCCCGCGAAGATGAATGCCAACGCGCGTATCAGCAAGAGAACGGCGACAACCTGCTGGTGGCGTACGCAGCGCGCGAAAGCACCGATGGCACCAGAACCGTGGTCGAGAATGAAAGCTGGATCGCCGTGGTGCCCTATTGGGCGATCTGGCCCTTCGAGACGATGGTGATCCCAAAGCGCCACGTCCTGCGGCTCACCGATCTTAATGCAGAGGAGCGGGACGCCCTCGCCGAAATTCTCAAGCGCCTGTGCACCCGCTACGACAATCTCTTCAAGACGGAGTTTCCCTACACGATGGGCTGGCACGGCGCGCCGCTGACCGAGGGCGACCACAGCCACTGGCAACTGCATGCGCATTTCTATCCTCCGCTTCTGCGCTCCGCGACAGTGCGCAAGTTCATGGTGGGATATGAGATGCTGTCCGAAGCGCAGCGCGACCTGACCGCCGAAACCGCCGCCGACCGGCTGCGCGCGCAATCGGACGTGCACTACAAATCGGGGCCCCAAACGTGATCGAAGATCTCGCCGCCGATCTGCGCAAGCAAGTGGCCTCGGCCTATGAGGCGCATTTTGGCGCAGCGCCCGAAGCCGTCGCCTTCGCGCCGGGCCGCGTCAACCTGTTGGGCGAGCACACCGATTACAATGGCGGGCTTGTTCTGCCAATGCCGCTGAGGCTCGGCACCGCGATGGCTGCGGGGCGGGCGGGCGCTCCCGGGAGCCTGCGCGTGGCGAGTGCGAATTTCGAAACCGAAGAGCATCGCGACCTGAGCGAAAGCGCGCGCAATACATGGTCGGATTATGTGCTCGGCAGCTTTCGCTCCGCGCCGGGGCTCACGGAAGGGATCGGTCTGACCGCGATGGTCGCAAGCAACCTGCCCATGGGGGCTGGGCTCTCCAGTTCCGCGGCCATCGAGGTCTGCACCCTGCGCGTCTCCGACCTGCTGTTTGGCACCGAAACCGATCCGGTGGACCAGGCCATGCTGGCCCGCAAGGTCGAGAACACCTTCGTGGGCATGCCCTGCGGGATCATGGACCAGTTCGCGGTGTCGGTGGGCGAGGTTGGCCGCGCCCTCTTCCTGAACACACGAACCTTGCGGCATCGGCCGGTGCCCCTGCCCGACGGCTATCGCTTTCTCGTCGTACATTCAGGGGCGGCACATAAGCTCACGGATGGCGGTTATGCGACGCGTGTCGCCGAATGCCAGGCGGCCTGCGAGGCGCTGCGCGTTGAGGTGCTGAGCGACCTCACCTTGGCGGACATGGACAGGATCGAGGCGCTGCCGGACCCGCTCGACCGCCGCACCCGCCATATCGTGACCGAGAACGATCGCGTGCAGCGCGGCGCCAAGGCGCTGGAGGCGGGCGACGCGCAGGCCTTTGCTAAGCTTATGATTGAGAGCCACCGATCCCAAAGCGCCGATTATGCCGTGTCTTTGGACGAGATCGACCAGCTGGTCGATGGGGCGCTGGCGGCAGGCGCGATTGGCGCGCGGCTGACCGGAGGCGGCTTCGGCGGCTCCATCGTGGCCCTTATCGCGGAGGATAGGGTTGCCGAGGTCGCGGAAACTCTGGCAGCGCAGTTCCCCAAGGCAAAGGTTCTGGCGGCCACTTAAGTGAAGCCGCCCACCGATACCGGATCCGGAGCGAACGCCATGAAGCGCACCCTCGGAACATGCTATTATCCCGAGCACTGGCCACGCGAGATCTGGGAAGACGACGCGCGCCGCATGGCCGAGGCTGGCCTCACTTGGGTCCGCATCGGCGAATTCGCCTGGTCGCGTCTTGTGCCTGAACCCGGCAAATACGCCTTTGACTGGCTCGACGATGCCATCGCGGTGCTCGGAGCGGCAGGCCTGCGCGTGGTGCTGGGAACACCCACCGCGACACCCCCGCGCTGGATGATCGAGCGCCATCCCGACATGCTGCCCGTGGATGCCAAAGGGCGGCCGCGCAAGTTCGGCTCGCGGCGGCACTATTGCTTCAGCCACGAAGGCTACAAGGCGGAATGCGCGAAGATTGTCGCACAGCTGGCCAAGCGCTACGGAAGCAACCCCCACGTCGCGGCGTGGCAGACCGACAACGAATACGGCTGCCACGATACGACCATCTCCTATAGCGATGCGGCGCGGAACGCGTTTGGTGCCTGGCTACGGGCGCGGTATCCCGGGCCTTCCAACAGCGGCGACATCCGCGCGCTGAACGATGCCTGGGGCAATGTCTTCTGGTCCATGGAGTATGGGGATTTCGACGAGATCGACCTCCCCAACCTGACCGTCACCGAACCGAACCCAGGCCATGTGCTGGATTTTCGGCGGTTTTCCTCAGATCAGGTGGCCGCCTTCAACCGCCTGCAGACCGAGATCATTCGGGCCCACTCCGACGCACCCATCGCGCATAACTATATGGGGCGCGTCACGGATTTCGATCATTTCAAGGTTGCCGCCGACCTCGATATCGCGTCCTGGGACAGCTATCCGCTCGGCTTTCTCGAAGACCGGGTCCCCGCGCCGGACGCACAACGACGAACCTTTGCACGCCAAGGCGATCCGGATTTTCAGGCCTTCCATCACGATCTCTACCGCGCGGTGGGCCGCGGACGCTGGTGGGTGATGGAGCAGCAGCCGGGACCGGTCAACTGGGCGCCCTACAATCCCGCCCCCCTGCCCGGCATGGTGCGGCTCTGGTCGTGGGAGGCCTTCGCCCATGGGGCCGAGGCCGTCTGCTATTTCCGCTGGCGGCAGGCGCCTATGGCACAGGAGCAGTTGCACGCGGGGCTCCTGCGCCCCGACGGCGCGGCGGCACCAGGCCTCGTCGAAGCACGGCACGTGGCGGTTGAACTGGCCGAGGCGCCAGACGTCAGCATGGTGCGCGCGCCGGTCGCGCTGATCTTCGATTATGACGCCGAATGGGCCTGGGCGATCCAGCCGCATGGCGCGGGCCTGAGCTATTTTGAGCTTGTCTTCGAGACCTACCGCGCGCTGCGAAAGCGAGGCTTTTCGGTGGATATCATCCCGCCGGACCCCGGCGCCCTCGATGGCTACGCGTTGGTCTTCGCGCCTGGGCTGATGCACATGCCGGAGGCGTTAAAGACGGCATGCGCGGCAAGCGGCGCGGTGATCGTGCTTGGCCCGCGCACGGCGGCGCGGGACGCCAATATGCGTATCCCGGTGCCATTGCCGCCCGCTTTCCCGGGCCTGGACGTGACCGTGGCCCATGTCGAAAGCCTGCGGCCCGACACGCCGGTCTCGTTGAAATCCGGCGGCACGATCCGGAGCTACCGAGAGGTCTTGGAGACCGGCGCTGAGATCCTGGAGGTCACAACAGAGGGCGAACCGGCTTTGGTCGCCCAGGGTCGATTGCTCTACGTCGCTGGCTGGTTGGATCCCGAAGCGATGCTTCGGCTGGTGGAAATCGCCTCGGACCGCGCGGGCCTCGACTGCCTCGACTTGCCCGAGGGGGTTCGCTGCCGCGACACCGCCACCGAGCGCTTCTGGTTCAACTATGGCACCTGCGCACAGGATGCTAACGGAAAGACCTTTCCGCCCCTGTCGGTCACGCGCGAAACGCGCCACCCCACCGGATAGACCGCGCCAAGGATAGGGTCATCGCGTTCAACACATCGCTGTCGTGACCACCCGAGACTTGCGGAAACCTGGCTAAGGGATCACGGGCCCCAACACCACAAATGGGGTGAAGTCCTGCACGTCATCGACTAACACTCGAATGGAACCACACAGGCAGCACAGGCGGGGGGCGAACGCGTGGGTACGGGCTTTCAAACCACCCGATTGCGGGAGACCTAGCGCGTGCTGCGAGCGCTTTGGTATCTCTACCTCGCTGTAGCGACCCTTTCGTTCGTGGTGGTTGTCTACATTGCCGGAGCGTTTCTTTCGAGCAGCCGTTGGACCCACACCGACCACGCGCTTCCCGCCTATGGCGACGACCAGGACGCTCCGCTCGATCTCGAAACGGAAACGCCCCAGCGGGCCAGGATCCTCGCGATCAATGGCGGCTCAATGCTCGGGTTGGCCGATCTGGTGGTCCTCAGTGAAATCGAGGAGCGGTCGGGCAAACAGATCTACGAGCTGTTCGATTTCTTCGCCGGGTCCTCGACCGGAGCGATCGTTTCGACGCTGTTACTGCTGCCGCAGGATGCAACGGGCCGCCCTATGAGCGCAAAGGAAGCGCTTGATCTCTATGAGAAGTTCGGAACCACGATCTTCACGAACCCCCTGTCGCACAGGTTGAAATCCGGTTTCGGTTTCTTCGGGCCGACCTATGAGAGTAGCGGGCGGATCGAGGTCGCCGAGGATCTGCTATCGACCAAGACGTTCAGCGATTTGCTGCGCCCGGCCATGTTTCCGTCCTATTCCGTGGCGAAACGGGATGTTCACCTGTTCCGGAACTGGCGGGCGGGCGATGCAAGCCTGTTGCTGTCCTCTCTCATACCCGCAGTCACATCCGCACCGACCATCTTTCCGTTCGTCACATTGCAAGGTTATTCGGATCAAGAGTCCATCTTCGGGGATGCGGCCTTGGTCCTCAACGCGCCCGCCGAAATGGCGTATCTGCAAGCCCGCTCTGAGCTGCCCGACGTGAAGGATTTTGTCGTTGTCATTGTCGACACGCACAAGCCACTGATCATCTCCGAAGAGAAGGCCACCCAAGGCGGGTTGTTGCAATGGTCCCTCTCACTGGTTCAAATGGTGCTGATCGGGGAGGCGAGGGTCGCCCGGGACATCCTCACAACGCATTCGAAGTTTGAGACGGCGGCCGTCGATCTGGATGTGTTTGCGCTGGTTTCAGACGTTCAAGAGGGGATCAGCAGCTACGGCACGGACGAGGAGACGATTTCAACGATTCTTGCGGCGGGACATGATTTTGTCGCGCAGAACGGCGACCTGATCGACGAGACGATCCAGGCACTTGAGGACAAGAACGACGAGACCAGTAAGACATCCGATGAACCCGGATAGCGCGGGCATCCAAGACTTCATTTCGGCCGGAGCGACACCGGCCAAAGCCCAAGTTATGACGCCCGCGTGCTTTCCGCCAAGCCACACACAAGCTCGACATGCTCTTTGAGCCAGCGTTCATCGAGCGTTTGATGCAAGACCAGTTTTCGAAAATATGGCACCGATATTGAAAGTTCGATCAGATGTTGAACCGGCGCGTCTGGCGGGATTTCACCTCTCTCAATTGCAGCTTGAAAAACCTTCCTTACGTTGGCGAACCTGTCACTCATGAACCCAGTGATCACCTGCTTGGCCTCTTCATCGACCACCGACGTGGCAATAACTTGCGGGGCAATCCGGCCCCACGGTGTTTCGTTCAGGGCGCGGACAAGGATCCCCAGGAGCCAAAAAAGATCGGCACGGAGCGGTCCATCTGTCTGCGGCGCGATGTCAGGCGGTGTCGAAATCCGAAGAAACGCCGCATTGCGCAATGCCTTGACGTCGCTCCAGTGTCGATAAAGCGTGCTTCGCGATATTCCCGTTTCCTTTGCAACAGCCGCATGCGTGAGCGCTAAGACACTGTTTTCCAGTAGGATTTTCTGAGCAGCCTCAAGGGCCTTGTCGCGCGTGAATACAATCCTCGGGTCTTCGGTCACAGAGTTTCTTCCCCGCTGTAAAACAAAGTGTTGCATAACGATACAAGTTGTATCAAAAGTCTCCGTGCCAAGTGGCCTTACCACTGAGCCTGAAGTCAAGGACAATCAAATTTCACTGGAGAACACGTATGTGCATCGCTCTCCGGCGCCTGTTCAGCGGTGCCGCCGCCCTGTCGCTGCTTGCGAGCCAAGCGCTCGCCGACACTACCGAAACGGCCCAAACCTTCTACGATTTGCTCAGTAACCCGGGCTCAGAAAGCCATGCCGAAGCTTTCCGTGCGGCAACATCTGAAGACTGGGAAAGCATTGGCAACTACTCCGGTGAGAACAAGCCGCGCGATGCGTTTCTGGCGCAGATGGGTTTCTTCGCGCAGCTCATGCCAGACCTCAACTGGGAGGTTCAGGCGATGCATGCGGACGGCGATTTCGTCACGGTCCGCAGCCGAGCCACTGCAACCCCCACGGGCCCGCTTTTCGGCGTCGATGGGGAAGGCCGAAGCTTCGACATCATGACGATCGACATTCACGAGTTCCAAGACGACGTGATTGTCCGGACCTATCACGTGGAAGATTGGGCGACTGCGCTTCAGCAACTGGCGGGTCAGTAAGTCACCACACGCACACTCCCCCCAAATGCCCCCTCACGCCCCCTAAGGAGAATTAGAATGTGCAAGCAATACATCTTGGCGACCGCGCTTATCGGAAGTCTCGTCCTCTCCACGCCAGTCACCGCTCAAGACATGGACCCCACAAGCCAGGCCACCTTTGATACGGTCATGGAATTCATGGGCGCAATGAGCACCGGCGACATGGACACCATGGTGGCGCTGATGGCCGAAGACATGGTTTGGCATAACGAAGGCGATAGCGACATGCCTTGGATTGGCCCTTGGGAAGGCCGGGACGCGATCCTGGAGTTCCTGCCCATCTTTGGCGCGAATTTCCAAACCACGGAATGGAACACCGAAGACGCGTTTGCCTTTGGTGACACGGTTGCCGTTTTTGGCACCATGAACGGGATCACGACCGCCTCAGGCGAAGAGATCGGCCGCTTCAACTTCGCCCTCCGTGCCAAGGTCGAGGACGGCCAAGTCGTCTTGTGGAATTGGTTCGAAGACAGCTACGCGGTCAGCGAGGCGTTCCACGGGCGTTAAGCGATATCCGGCCCGGTGCAGTGCCGAAGCCGGGTCCATCGCAGCCGACAGACCGATTCGCACCTTTCGAGCCAGAGTTCGGCGCCAAACCCGCCACCCCTCCGAGCCCTTGGGGGGCACCCTCCCGCACAGGCCCATTCGTCTCCCGTGGCCATTGCGCTTCGCCGCGAGCTCAATGTTCGCTGACAAAATCGATCAAGTAAAATGCGTGTGACTTGCACAAAACGGGCGTTAACTTCGAAGTCCGACGGCTTGATAGATCGAACAGCAAAACAGAGGGCTTGCGCGCGATAACGCGAAGAATTTCGCGCGCAGGACGAGGGGGACGTCTTGCGGTTATTGGAATGCTCGTCTGCGGGGGCGCGAGGCTCCGTGGTCAAACGGAAGACTGCGTTTTTCAAATGCAGCACATCTGGTCTGGCGCTCTTGGTTGTGCAGGCTGTGATGCCTTTGAACCTTTCGACAGCTGCCCACGCTCAGGCCAACCCTTGTGCTTTCAACGGGTCCGTTTGGGTTTGCTCGGGCGATCTCACGAATGGCCTGACCGTCCAAGACCAAGTGCCGATCAATGCCGAAAACATCGTGGTCCAAAACTACCTCTCTCCAAATGCGGATGGTGGGATCATTTGGAACATTCCCCAGGAGGCCTCAGGACCGGTTGAGCTCTTGATCGAACCGGGCACAGGGTCGTTCAGTGCGCCGACACCTGTTCTCGTCACGTCGCCCGGGCGTCCGCTCACCCTGGGCGTCAATGCGACCCTGAGCCCGCGGGCGTCCGCCAACGTCGCCGGTCAGGGTGTGGTGACGGTCGCCGCCAATTCCGGCACGACCGATCTCATTTTGGAAGGCCAATTCACATCCCTTCGGTCGGCCACCTTTCCCGGCGTCTTCCTGTCGACGGCAACCGGCAATGCAAATCTCACGGTCGCGGGCGACGGGCTCAGGATCTCGACGATTGGCACGGGCTCGCCCGGATTAGACGTCCGCTCAGAGACAGGTCAGGGGCAAAACTCCGGGGCCTTCACATTCACCTCCGGCACGCAGTCTGTCGCGGCGCCCCTGAACATCTCCACGGCGGGCGCCGGATCTCCTGGTATTGAGTTCGCTAGCGAAGGCGGCGCAGGCACAGAGACCAATGGGAACGGTGGCGGCGCCGGGACGGTCGGTTCAACAGATATCGTCGCCACAATCGCCACGGGCGGAGATGATTCGCCCGGTCTGGCCTTTTCGAGCATCGGCGGGTTGGCGACGCAGGCCGGAAACGGGAACGCGGGCGCGGGCGGCAACACGTTTCTCACCGGCGACTATACGATCACCACCGAGGGCCGGAATTCGCAAGGCATCGCCGTCTCCTCGGCGGGCGGATTCGTATTTTCCGGCAATGGCGCCGGGGCTGCGGGCGGAAGCACGCAGATCCAGTTTTCGCAAAACAGCAGCATCGTAACCCGCGGCGACTATTCCGAAGGGCTCTCGACCCAAACGATCGGAGGCCGTGGCGGCGCGGGCGGAACGTCACGCGGCTTGCTGACCTTCGCGGCGGATGGCGGAAGTGGCGGTGCGGGAGGCGGCGTCACCTATATCAACGAAGGCGCCATCACGACATTCGGCAACGGCTCGACCGGATTGTTGGCACAAACCATTGGCGGCGGCGGCGGAGACGGCGGATCGGCCTTCGGATTGTTCTATTCCGAAGCTGGGTCTGGTGCACGCGGCGGCGCGGGCGGCCAGGTTGATTTCGAAAACCGAGGCAGCGTGACGACTTCGGGCAACAGCGCGCCGGGCATATCGATCCAGTCCATCGGCGGAACCGGCGGCTCCGGCGGCTCCGCCAGGGGCCTCATCGCCTTGGGGGGCCGGGCTGCCAGCGCCTCACCCGGAGGGCAAGTGGTGGTCGTCAATTCCGGGACAATCGAGACGGGTGTCGGCAGCTCGACACCGGGCGACACGACCGAGATCCCATGCGCCGAGGGCTGCTCCTACGGCATCGTCGCGCAGTCGATCGGCGGCGGTGGCGGAAATGGGGGGTTCAGCGGAGGCTGGTTCTCCATCGGCGGTGGCGCGGGCGGAGGCGGCGCGGGCGGCGATGTTACCGTCGCAAACAACGGTTTGGTCAGCACCGGCCAGATCCAGTCGCACGCCATTCTCGCGCAATCCATCGGCGGTGGCGGCGGAAATGGCGGCGCTTCCGTCGCCGCCGGACCAGCGGCGGCGCTCTCAATCGGCGGCAGCGGCGGCAGCGGTGGCAATGGCGGCGAGGTCCTCGTCACGCTCGGAACCGGCGCTGCGGCCACAACCGCGGGCGATGGATCGCATGCGGTCCAGGCGCAATCCATCGGCGGTGGCGGCGGCAATGGTAACTTCGCCATCGCGGCATCGGCAGGTCTGAACTTCCCCGCAGTCAGTGTCGCGGTCGGCGGAAGCGGCGGCAGTGCAGGATCGGGCGCCCCCGTGAGAGTGACCTCCGACCAAGGCTCTACCGTAACGACCGAAGGCGACGATTCCTTGGGGATCCTGGCCCAATCCATCGGCGGCGGTGGCGGCAACGGCGCCTTCGCGGCCTCCCTGGCGGGCGGCAATACCGGCACGTTGAGCCTTGCAGTCGGGGGCGGCGGCGGCAATGCAGGAGGCGGCGGCACCGTCTTGCTGAACAACCAGGCGAACGTCACCACATCCGGGGACCGCTCGGGCGCGGTGACGGCGCAATCGATTGGCGGCGGCGGCGGCAATGGGGGCCTCGCCGTCAGCGCGGCGGTCGGTGTGAACTCCCCGGTGAATATTGGGATCGGCGTTGGCGGCGCGGGCGCGCGGGGCGGCGGATCTTCGGGCGTCAATCTCTTCAATGACGGGAATGTGTCAACCGCGGGCGAAGACGCCCCGGGGCTCCGGGCCCAAGCCATCGGCGGCGGCGGCGGCAATGGCGGCATGTCCATCGGCGCCCAGATCTCGGTGCAAAGCAACGTCAATCTCGGCGCATCTGTCGGCGGGTTTTCCGGCGAAGGCGGCGCGGGATCCACCGCAGTCGTCACCAATAGATCGACGATCGACACGAGCGGCGACCGCTCCCAGGGCATTCTGGCCCAGTCCATCGGCGGCGGCGGCGGGAGCGGAGGCACCGCCGTCAATGCCAGCCTGACCTATGGCGGGTCGGCCGGGCTTGCCGGCAGTGTGGGCGGCGGCGGCGCGGGCGGCGGCAACGGAAACACCGTCACCGTCGAAAACAGCGCCGCGATCACAACGGGCGGCGATATGTCCGGCGCGATTGTCGCGCAATCCATCGGTGGCGGTGGCGGCTCCGGCGGGGCAAGCTATTCCGGCGCGGTGGCCGCCAACAGTTCGGTGGTCGCAAACGCCTCTGTCGGTGGGTTTGGAGCGGCAGGCGGCGCCAGCGGAGCGGTCACCGTGGGTACAAATGCTGACCTGTCCACAAACGGCGCGTTGTCCGATGGCATCCTGGCGCAATCAATTGCCGGTGGCGGCGGCAATGGCGGGACGAGTATCGCGGGCAATATCACCTCCGGCGACGGGACCAATCCGACCCAGGTAGCCGTTTCCGTTGGCGGCGGCGCGGGGCGAGCCAGTTCCGCAGGCGCCGTCAATGTCGATCCACTTTCGCTGCCTGTCATCCGGGACGCGGCGATCACGGTGACGGGCGAAGGCAGCCGCGGCATTGTTGCCCAGTCGATCGGCGGCAGCGGCGGGATCGGTGGCCTGGCCATCGCCGGGAATTTCACCAAGGCAGAAAAAGCGAAAGACATCAGCGTGGCGGTCGGCGGCAGCGGCGGCCCTGGCGGAAGCGGCTCTTCCGTTCTCGTGCGCCATTCGGGCGCGCTCACGACCGGTGTCAATGGGCGCGATTATGTGAGCGGCGAACACGGCATTCTCGCGCAATCCATCGGCGGGGGCGGCGGGGATGCAGGCGTCGCCCTGACCGGGACCAACAACAGCGGCTCCACATCCCTCGGGGTGGCCGTCGGGACCAACGGGGGCAGCGGCAATACCGCCGGTGCGGTCACCATCGACAAGAGCGGGACGATCCAGACCTACGGCGCGGCGTCGCACGGGATCCTCGCGCAATCCATTGGCGGCGGCGGTGGCAATGGCGCGGCAACCGAGCGGGTCGCCTCCTCCGATGAAGGAGCGCCCAAGGGCCTGAATGTCTCCGTCGGCGGTTCGGGTGGGTCAGGCAATAATGGCGGGACCGTTGGGATCACCAATACGGCAGACATTGCCACCACGACCGCAGGTTCGAAGGGCATCCTGGCGCAATCCATCGGTGGCGGCGGCGGCACGGGCGGCACCAACCAGATCCGAAACACAGGCGATGAGAACTCGAATGTTGACTCGCTTGCCGTGGTCGTCGGTGGCGGCGGCGGCACGGGCGGTTCGGGCAATCGCATCGACGTCGTCAATTCAGGGACAATCGTAACAGGCCCGAGCGGCGGGAGCAGCAGCCTCGTGGACGGCGCCGCGGGATATGGCATCGCCGCGCAATCCATCGGCGGCGGCGGCGGCTCGGGCGGCATCGGTCTGAGCGGCGACACGGATCTCTCCGCCAATGCACGGCTCAGCGTTGGGATCGGCGGCGGCGGCAGCGCGGGAGGCAACGGCAACGACGTCAACGTCACCCATGAGGCATCCGGCGCGATCACAACCCGCGAAGACGGAGCGCACGGTATCTTTGCGCAGTCGGTCGGCGGCGGTGGCGGCGACGGCGGCGCGGGAGTGTCCGGCGATCTAGAAAATGGCGAGTCCAACGGGATCATCTTCGGTGTCGGCGGCACCTCGGCCTCGGGGCAACAAAGCGCGTCGAGCGGGGTTGTGAGAGTGACCAGCGCGGGCGCAATCACAACCGGTGGGGACGGCGCCAAGGGGATTTTTGCTCAATCGGTCGGTGGCGGCGGCGGGGCCGGTGGCGTCGGCATCCAAGGCAATCTCGACAGCGATCTCGATGACAGCAGTCAAGCCCATGTCGCTGTGAACCTCGGCGGCGATGGCGGCGTTGGCGGCAATGCCGACCTGGTTGAGGTGAACGTCACAGGACAGATCACCACCGGCACATTGGCGGCGGCGGCGCCCTCGGGGAGTGGCCGGATGGATGGCGTCTTCGCGCAATCTGTCAGTGGCGGCGGCGGCAATGGCAGCTTCGCAGTGGGCGGCGAGACAAGGGTCGCCGGGGACGCGCGCGTCCTGGCGCTCCGGGTCGGCGGTGCGGGCGCGGCGGGCGGCAACAGCAGCAACGTCATTGTGCGCACTTCTGGGCAGGGTATCTCTGCGCAAGGCGACGGCGCGCGCGGCATTGTGGCCCAATCCATCGGCGGCGGTGGCGGCGATGCCCAATCGGGCTTTTCCGGCGACGTGATTGCATCGGGCACATCCTCCAGCCGCTTCGCGACCAATGTCGAAATCGGCGGCAATGGCGGCGCGGGGGGGAGCGGTGGCCGGGTCACGGTGATCAACTCGGCCCCGATCCAGGTCGACGATATCGTCTCAACGAACGCAACGGGGCTCCACGGCATTCTTGCGCAATCGGTAGGCGGCGGCGGCGGCACGGGCGGCGTAAGCTTTGCCGATGGCCTCTTCGACCAAACCCTGGCGCAACAGTTCGACATGAGCGTTGGTGCCACGAGCGGGGGCGGCGGCAATGCCGTCTCCGGCAACCTGACCGCCCTCGAGAATGCCGGGGTTGGCGTACGCAACGACAACAGCATTCAAACCACCGGCAGCGGATCCATTGGCATTTTTGCCCAATCGGTCGGTGGCGGTGGCGGTGCTGGCGAAGCTGAACTCGATGGAGGGGATGCCACAGGCGACGCGGCGGATATCGACCTGGTGCTCGGCACCCAAGGTGGCGATGGCGGCAATGGCGGGACGGTCTGGGTCGAAAACCTCCAGAGCGTCATCACCGCGGACACGTTGACACCTGAGCAAAGCTGGACCGGGTCGCACGCGATCCTCGCGCAATCCATCGGCGGTGGCGGCGGCAACGCAGAAGTCGCGGGCCCCGCCGCCTTCAGCAGCATTGTGGGGAACGGCCAGGGCGTTGATGCGACATTGGGCGCCTTCGCTGGCGGCGGGGATGGCAATGGGGTCATCGTCACCAATGGTGTCGCCGGAGGCACGATCCCCGCGGTGAATGGCGCCGCCACGTTCGCCAACGCATCGCACGGGATTGTCGCGCAATCGATTGGCGGCGGCGGCGGCGTGGCAACGGCCTTCAATGGCATTGGCTTCGAAAGCACAACGGAGGCTTGGACCGGAACCGTGCAGTTGGGCGCTAGCGGAGGCGCAGGAGGCAATGCGTCCAGCGTTCAGGTCACACAAGGTGCGGGCCAGGTCGTAACGACAGGCGAAGGCTCAGTCGGGATCTTGGCGCAATCCATCGGCGGTGGCGGCGGTGAAGCGGGCCAGGCCGGCGTCCAAGACGCCCTTTTCAGCTATCGCTTGGGTGCGGCGAATGGGGTCGCAGGGTCCGGCGGCGCGGTCACGGTGAACATGACCGGATCGTCACAAGCGCGTGCGGATGTCGAAACCACGCGGCGCGCCGCGGCGGGCATTGTCGCGCAATCCATCGGCGCGGGCGGCGGTCTGGCCGGGACGGGTGCCCAGGGCTCAGCCGGGAGTGTGACCCTGGGCGGTAGCGGCGGCGCGAGCGGCGCGGGTGACACCGTCTTGCTTCGACTTTCAGCCGCGGATCTCTTGACCAAGGGCAATCTCGCACCCGGCATCATCGCCCAGTCCATCGGCGGCGGCGGTGGGGCATCGGGGCGCGCGCTCTTCTCCTCGCCGGACACCTTCGGCAGCGTGTTGAACTTCGGGGCGGGCAGCCAAACAACTGGCAGTGGCGGCCAGGTCGGGATCAATCTGGCCAACACGACGATCACCACCGAAGGCGACCATTCCCCGGGCTTGGTGCTCCAGAGCGTCGGGGGCGGAGGCGGGATCGCCGGAACCGCAGGCCCAACCAACTCACCCGCGCTTGTCGGATCAGCCGGTGGCACCGGGCAAGGTGGGCGCGTAAACGTGTTGATGGGCGCCGACGGGACCAGGATTTCAACCAAAGGAACCCAATCGCACGGCCTGATCGCACAATCCGCGGGCGGCGCGGGCACCAGCACGCAGCCTGGCCAAGCCGTGCTCGTCGAAGTCTTCGGCGACATCTCCGCAACCGGTGCTGGCTCACATGGGGTCTTCACCCAATCCGTCGGCGACGGTCGCGGGCCAATCCTCCTAAATGTGGCAGTAGCGACTGCCTCCATCACGGGCGGCACGGTTTCGGGTGGGGCCGGTGGCCCGCGCGGTGCCGCGGTCTTTGTCAAGGATGGGGCAACGGCGACGACAGCTCCGAACCAGATCTTCAATGAAGGCACCATCCAATCCGTCGACGGCGCGGATGGTGTGGCCGTGTTGGCCGAGGGCACAGGGCGCACAATCATCTGGAATTCCGGGACCATCGTTGGCCAGACACTGCTCGGCGCCGCATCGGAGATCCGGAACGACCCGACAGGCGTGATCCAGGCCTCGGTTCTGGATGCCGGAGGTGTGGTCAACGAAGGCATCATCGATGTGGGAGCAGGGGACAGCGTCGGAAACACGATTGTGGTGGGTTCATACCTGCAATCGCCAAGCGGGATCATGGAGTTCGATCTGGATCCGGGCGCGGACACCAATGTCGGCAGCCAGACCGCGGTCGGAGTGGTTGAGGATCAGCTGATCATCGAAGGGGAAGGTGATTTGGCCGGGATGGTTGAGATCGATCTGCTGGATCCGTTCCAAACCGACCCTGGCCAAAAGATCGTGCCGCTCATCTTAGCCGAAGAGAGCCTGTCATTCGATGGAACCCCGAGCACCAAACCAGAGGGCGAGATCATCTCGGAATTGGAGGTGACGCAATCGGCCGTAGCGCAATACCAATTGATCCAGAGCGGCTCGAACGAGATCAGCCTCGGCTTTGATATCGACTTCGCCAACGATGCGATCCTCTCCGCAGGAACCTCCAACCAGAACGCGGTGGCCGAGGCGGTGCAGGCGGGCTATCGCGCGCAAATGCTGGACGATGCCGCGGCCCAGGCCTTGATTGACTTGCCCACAGCAAGCGATGTCGCCGATGCGTTTGGCGGGCTCAGCGCAGAGGTCACATTGGACAACAGCGTCGCGGTCTTGCACAGCCAGCGCCGCTTCAATGACAGCTTGCTGAGTTGCGCCAACAGAGCCCGGAGCGCCGAAGAGTTCTCGTTCTTCGACGATGGAACATGCGGCTATCTCTCAATCGGCGAAGAGCGGTTCGAACGCGACAACGACAGCCAGTCGACAGGGTTCGACGCGGACAGTTTCGACCTGACCTTCGGCGGGCAAGTCGCCTTAAACGAGGTTTGGCATCTTGGGGGTGCGTTCCAATACTCTGATACTTCCCTCGACGTGGATGGGGGCGGCGCGAGCAGCGATGGCGAGGTCTACTACCTGGGCGTTTCGGGCAAAGGCATCTATGGCAATGTTGAGATCGGCGGATCGCTGGCCGCGAGCTATGGCAGCTTCGACAACACGCGCAGACCGGTTGATGGCGGCAGGGCCAATTCCTCACAGGATCAGTGGACCGTTTCGGGCCAAGTTCGCGCGACCTATCTGATGACTGAGGGCAACCGGTTCGTGAAGCCACGGATCGGCCTGGGCTTTGACCACAGTTTCGGCAACAGTTTCACCGAAACGGGCACGAGCGAGTTCCTGATGTCGGTGGACACGAGCGATGAGACGTATTTTCACGTGCAGCCCGCCATCGAGTTCGGTGCGGATTATGCGCTCGAAAACGGTATACGTTTGCGCCCCCAACTGACCCTCGCCTTGACGCAGTATATTGGCAATCCCAGCGTCAGCGCGGATGCCCGTTTCGTCTCGGCGGGCCTGCCGGGATTTGAAAACGAAGTCGATGTCGACGCGACCTGGTTCGACATTCAGGCATCGCTTGATCTGTTCACGGTCGAGGGCGCGACGCTGCGGGCCGATGTGAACAGTTCGTTCTCCGAAAACAGCCAGTCCTTTGGCGGCGGCTTGCGGCTCGAGGTCCCGTTCTGACAAGCGCGGTCAGCGCAACATAGAGTGAGATGGTTGCAACCGCTGAGGGACCCGCAGCCTCTCTCCCCTGCCCTCCTTCAATGGCTTGATCGCGCAGGCGCCGTGTGTGCAAGAGGCGTCGAGCTCGCCCTATCTGTCGCCCATTCGCGTTTTTCGACCGACTTTGGTGACCAAGTCACCAAAGCTCTCCGGAGAGACGTGCAAAGGTGCCTCCATAGGCTTTTGATGGAGTAAGATATGACCACCAATATGGGAAAGCTTGACCGCGGCGGACGTCTGGCCATCGCTGCGGCGCTTGTGCTTTTGGCCTTCGCGACGAACCTGTTGGGCGGAGGTGTCCTGTTCTGGATCGCGCTCGTCGTGGCGGCCGTCTTCACGCTGACCGCCTTCGTGGGGAACTGCCCGCTTTACAGCATCTTGGGCTTCAAGACCTGCCGCGACTGCTGAAGTCGGAAATCCACGTGATCGAGACTGTTTTCACGCCTTGGGCGTCGCTTGCGGGCGGCGTCCTCATCGGGATCGCCGCGACGCTCCTGATGCTCATGATCGGGCGCGTGATGGGGACAACCGGCATTCTTGCGGGCCTGCTCCAGCCAGCGTCGGGTCAGGATTTTACCTGGCGCGCCGCGCTTCTGGCCGGGATGGCATCGGGTCCGGTTGTCGTCTGGGGGCTCACCGGCACGATGCCCGCAATCGAAGTCCCGGTCTCGACCCCGTCCCTTGTGCTGGGCGGCCTGATCGTTGGCGTCGGTGTCACTTACGGCTCTGGCTGCACGTCCGGGCATGGTGTCTGCGGGTTGGTGCGCCTGAGCCCGCGCTCCATCGCCGCAACGCTCAGCTTCATGCTGTCCACGGGCCTGACGGTTTACGGTATCCGCCACGTGATCGGAGGATGATCCCATGAAACCGCTCGCGACCTATTTCATTGGCCTGATCTTCGGTGTCGGCATTTCGATTTCGGGCATGATAAACCCAGCCAAGGTGCTGAACTTCTTCGACATTGCAGGCGCATGGGACCCGTCCCTGATCTTCGTCATGAGCGGGGCATTCGTGACGACCTTTGTCGGTTACAAGCTGGTCTTCCGCCGCAGAGCCCCGGTCTTGGAGCCCGACTTCAGCGTTCCGGCCTCGCGCCCCATTGATGCGAAGCTCATTGGCGGCTCGGCCCTTTTCGGCATCGGGTGGGGGATCGCTGGTTTCTGCCCCGGCGGCGCAATTCCCGCGCTTGGATCGGGCCGGTGGGACGTCATGGCTTTTACCTCCGCCCTTGTCGCTGGTATCCTACTGGCGCGCTACATCCAATCCACGCGTGCGGCGCGCCGCGCCCGGACCCGTCCTGGTGCCCGCACAGTGTGATCGGCTACAGGAGGAGACAAAGCATGACGGATTTTCCTGTCCATATGAGCCTCAAACCCGAGGTTCAGGCCTTCTTCGACGAAAGCACGAACACAATCAGCTACATCGTGAAAGACCCGCATTCGGCGGCCTGCGCGATCATCGACAGCGTGATGGACATCGACTACGCCGCAGGTCGCATCACCTTCGATCACGCCGACACCCTGATCCGCCAGATCGAGACGCGAGAGCTCACCCTCGAATGGATCATCGAGACCCACGTCCATGCCGACCACTTGAGTGCCGCGCCCTACATTCAGGGCAAGCTGGGCGGCAAGATCGGGGTCGGCTCGAAGATCACCGTGGTGCAGGATGTGTTCGGCAAAGTCTTCAACGAGGGCACGGAATTTCAGCGCGACGGCAGCCAGTTCGACGCGCTCTTCGAGGATGGCGACACCTACAGGGTGGGCGAGATGCCGTGCTTCGCGATCTACACACCGGGGCACACGCCCGCCTGCATGGTGCATGTGATGGGCGACGCGGCCTTTGTCGGCGATACGCTCTTCATGCCCGACGGAGGCTCGGCCCGCTGCGACTTTCCCGGCGGAAGTGCGGAAACCCTCTATGACAGCATCATGAGGGTCCTTTCGCTCCCCGACGAGATGCGTCTCTTCATGTGCCACGATTACGGCCCCAATGGCCGCGACATCCAGTGGGAAACCACCGTGGGCGAAGAGAAGGCGCACAACATCCATGTCGGTGGCGGCAAGACCAAGGAGGAGTTCGTCAAGTTCCGCACCGAGCGCGATGCGCAGCTCTCTATGCCCAAACTGATCATTCCCTCCCTCCAGGTGAACATGCGCGCAGGCGTTGTCCCGAAGGACAAAGACGGCAATCCCATGCTCAAGGTGCCGGTGAACGGTCTTTGAGCGCGGTGGCCGCACGCCAGCGGCAACGCTGTGGGAAATACAACCGGCGAAGCCTCCGGGCCTAGCAGGCCGCGCTGTGGGGATGCAGCCGAACCGGCTTGTCGGCGGACCGGGCCAGCGCAACCTCCACCCAGAACACAGCCCCCGACCCTTTGGCGCTCGCCACGCCGATCTGTCCGCCCATTCGTTCGACGATCTCGGCCGATATCGCCAGGCCAAGGCCCGCTCCGCCCGGTCGCGCCATCGCGCCGCCTTCCTTAACGAAAGGATCGAAGATCCGCGCCTGCTCCTCTGGATCGATGCCGATCCCGGTATCCTCGACCTCGATCCGAACGATGTTGTCGAGCCCCGGCGCCAGACGGACGGTGATGCGGCCCTTGTTCGTGAATTTGGTCGCGTTGCCCACGAGGTTCGTGAGGACCTGCCGCAACCCCTGCCGGTCGCCGATACGGCGCAGCGGCAGCTCGGGATCGATTTCCGCGACGATCTCCAAACCGCGCGCATGCAACACCGCCCGGGATTCGTTGAGGACCTCGGCTGTCACCTCCGCGAGACTGAACGCGACGTCACTGGGCGCGTCTGCCTCATGCCCGTGCTGGGAGTATTCCAAAACCCGATCAGCGACAGCGAGCATATGCATACCGGAGGTTCGGATGATCTCGACATTTCGGCGGACGCTCGCGTCGAGCTTGCCTGCCAGAAGAAGGCTTGCCATCCCGATCACACCATTGAGCGGCGTACGCACCTCGTGAGAAACAGCCGCAACCAGCTTGGATTTTGCCGCGTCGGCAGCGAGCGCGCGGTCGGTCATGAGCTTGAGGCTATCGGTTCGCTCCTGGACACGACGCTCCAGATCCCGTTTGTGCGCCGCGATCTCCTCGAGCGCCGCTAATCGGTCAAGATTGATCGCGTGCACAAGCTGACATGTCGCAACGAGAAGCGTCAGGTAGAGAATCGTGACGACATAGTCACCGCTGGTGACGCTTCCGACCTGCCCAAGTAAGACGAACAGCGCCGCATAGGCTGCGAGGAAGGACAGCGCGGCACCGTCGAGGCTACGCCGCTGCATGGCAACCCAAAGGCAGAACGGGACCGAGAGCATCAAGGTCAGTCCACTTGGGCTGACATACTCGAAGCGCAATTCAAGCAAGAAACGCAGGATCAACAGAAGACCGAGGCCAACAAGCACAATGCCAAGCGCCGGGCGGGGGTGACGAAGCACGGTGCGAAAGTCGTCTCGGCTGAGAAGCACCGAGCAGAACGTCATGATGCCAAGCGGCGCAAAGGCCGCCGCGAGGGCGGGCGTCCGGCTTGGGTCGGGCGGCCCGCTTAAAAGTCCCGTCAGGTTTCCGAGATAAAAGGCTGCGGCAAGGAGCGCGGTAAAGGTCAAGAAGCCCACAAGGAAGATCAGCCATTCGCTTGTCTTGGTGAACTTCCCCTTGCCGCGGCGACGGGCGAGGATCCGCATCGCCTGAGCGCCCCCAAGCGCCGCGATGCCATGAGCCGTTGCGTCGACCGCGATGCTCGCAGGCGGCAACCCCCAGAGATGTCCGGCAAGCGCGAAGCCAGCAACCGAGGCCAGCGCGCCCGGAACGCGCAGCATAAGAACCGCCGCAAGCGCCAGTCCCGATGCGGGCGTTGCCCCAAGAAGAACTCCTTCCCCATATCCAAGAGACCGAAAGAGAGAGACGAGCGCGACCGTGCCGAAAGCCACTGCAAAGAGCGACCAGAGCAACGCAATCGACCCACTTTCCCGCTGCATCGACGCCCCTTTCGTACGACAGTACGAACAGCCCGCATAGCGCGAACACTCTGACGTAACAGTCGCATATGTTGTATCCGCCGTCGTCTGGTGTCAATAAATGTCATCGATCCGCAGAGCGCTGACGCTCCAATTCTGCTGTTTTGCCGAGAATCCGAGCGCAAATTGAACCCATTCGGGGCAAACCTTGAGGCGACGCCCGATCTGCTTGGGTTCGCCGCCAGCCTCGCGTTACGTGGCCATCACGCGTCTCCAGTCCCCTGCGGCGCTACCAACCCTAAGAGATTGATCTCAAGCTGCTATCTAGAGCAGGTGGCTCGATGGCACGACACTCGACAGTGTCGGCCCCCGATGGCTCTCTTAGCGTTGCGTTTCCTTCGAGAGCCGCCCGCGACAGCGAAGAGTGACGCATAACCCAGCTAGGTGAACGGGATGCCAGACGCGGAACGGCATTTAATCAACCCTCCGTCTCGGTGGACGGGAGCAACGCGCTGTGCGATGATCGTGCCGATGGTGGTCGGCTCTTTCGAGTCGGCTGAAAAGGGAATACGGTGCGGGCTCAAGCCCAATTCCGCGACTGCCCCCGCAACTGTGAGCGGCGAGCAACCCCGATGGACACCACTGGGCTCATCCCAGCCATGGGCGGCCCGGGAAGGTTCGGGCGAGTGAGGACCCGCAAGTCAGGAGACCTGCCATCTCCGGTGCGCCGACCGCGCCGCAGTCACTTTGAACCCGGGCGGGGTGCCTCGGGCGGGAGAAATCGAGATGAACGACCTGTTCCTTGCGAGATCACCGCTGCCGGAAACCCTTTGCCCCTTGCGCGGAGGGCGCAATGCTTCTTGAGCACACGATTTCTCAACTCGACATAGGCCCCTTACCTGAGGCGAGAGCCCGGGAATTGGGCAACCTTGGCTACATGCAATGGTTGGCGGGCCTGCCAACCATGTCAGACTACGCCTTCGAGGCGATGCGCGCCTATGACATGGCGCTGCCATTCCGGCGCAACTCTCCAGCAATCGTTGTCTTCTGTGACCTTCTGGTCGCGTCCACGCGTCTGCCGCTGGAACCCTTGCCTCTGACATTGCCGCGCCCGCGGCGACGGGGGGGCGCCGACGCGCGGCGATCCACGCTCTAGATGTCTGCGCGCCTTTTCGGCCTGAAGCCCGCCGACCGGGCCGATTGGTCCTGCTTGACTATGTGTAAAGGGTGGTCGCGCTCCCAGAGGCGTCCCAAATCGCACCTCGCGGCTGCCAACTCATGACTCGACGTCATGAGGCTGGAAGAATTCGTCAGTTTGCTTCATGGCGGAGTTGGTATAGGTATCTGTGCCTCGCCTCAGAAGGGTCCGCCTCCCATGAAAGCATTCACGCTGCCGATCTCGCCTCGCATCGCCGAACTTCGTGCGCTCGCCGAAGAAAGGATTCTCGTCCTCGACGGCGCGATGGGAACGATGATCCAGGCGCTGAATATGAGCGAAGAAGATTTCACGGCCAAGAGTGGCGGTTCGGGCAGTTGCTGTGCGCGGCATCGTTCGGACCATCCGCAGAAGGGAAATAACGACCTTCTGGTCCTGTCCCAACCGCAGGCCATCGAGGACATCCAGTTCGGGTTCGCCATGGCCGGGGCCGATATCTTGGGAACCAACACGTTTTCCTCCACCACAATTGCGCAGGCGGATTACGGTCTGGAAAAGGCGGTCTTCGATCTCAACGTCGCCGGTGCGCAAGTCGCGCGACGGGCCGCCGACAGGGCAACCGCCGAAGACGGCAAACCCCGGTTCGTTGCTGGATCCGTGGGTCCGACCAACAGGACCGCGTCCATCAGCCCGGATGTGAACGATCCCGGCTATCGCGCCGTCAGCTTCGACGATTTGCGTGTCGCGTATGGCCAGCAGATCGACGGACTGATCGAGGGCGGCTCCGATCTAATCCTGATCGAAACGATCTTCGACACGTTGAACGCCAAGGCGGGCATTTTCGCGGCTTTTGAGAGCTTTGCCAAAGCTGGCCGTCGCCTGCCGATCATGATTTCCGGCACCATCACCGACGCGTCGGGCCGGACGCTTTCAGGGCAAACACCCACGGCCTTCTGGCACTCGGTCGCCCATGCCCGCCCGTTCGCAGTCGGCCTAAATTGCGCGTTGGGGGCGTCGGCAATGCGGCCGCATATGACAGAGATTTCTGGCGTCGCGAATGCACTGACCTGCGCTTACCCGAATGCGGGCCTGCCCAATGCCTTCGGCGAATATGACGAGACGCCGGAGCAGACCGGCGCGAACGCGGCTGAGTATGCCCGCGACGGGATCGTCAACATCATGGGCGGCTGCTGCGGCACGACCCCCGACCATATCCGGGCGATCGCCGACGCGGTGGCACCGCTGCCGCCACGGAGGCTGCCTGCATGACCGAGAGATACCTGCGCCTTTCGGGCCTCGAACCCTTTGTCCTGACGCCGGACATCACCTTCGTGAATGTGGGCGAGCGTACCAACGTCACCGGCTCGGCCCGGTTCCGAAAGCTGATCGTGAACCGCGATTACGCCAAGGCGCTCGACGTGGCGCGCGACCAGGTGGAAAACGGCGCGCAGATCATCGACGTGAACATGGATGAGGGCCTGATCGACTCCCGCCAGGCGATGATCGAGTTCCTGAACCTCATCGCGTCCGAGCCCGACATCGCACGCGTGCCGATCATGATCGACAGCTCAAAATGGGAGGTGATCGAGGCGGGCCTGCAATGCGTGCAAGGCAAGTCCGTCGTCAACTCGATCAGCCTCAAGGAAGGCGAGGATGCCTTCCGCCACCATGCCGGGCTCTGCATGGCCTATGGCGCCGCCGTGGTCGTGATGGCCTTCGACGAACAGGGCCAAGCCGATACGTTCGAGCGCAAGACCGAAATCTGCGCGCGCGCCTACCGCATCCTCGTGGAGGAGATGGGCTTCCCGGCCGAGGACATCATCTTCGACCCCAACGTGTTCGCGATCGCGACAGGGATCGAAGAGCACGACAATTACGGTGTAGACTTCATCGAAGCGACCCGCTGGATCCGGCAGAACCTGCCCCACGCTCATGTGTCGGGCGGGGTGTCGAACCTCTCCTTCAGCTTCCGCGGCAACGAGCCGGTGCGCGAGGCGATGCATGCGGTGTTCCTCTATCACGCCATCCAGGCGGGCATGGATATGGGGATCGTTAATGCAGGCCAACTCGCGGTCTATGACCAGATCGACCCCGATCTGCGCGAGGCCTGCGAGGATGTGGTGCTCAACCGCGTGCCCAAAGCAGGTGGCACCGCGACCGAGCAGATGCTGGAGATCGCGGAGCGCTTCCGGGGCGACAAGCGCGAGGAAAAAGTCCGCGACATGGCTTGGCGCGAGTGGCCGGTGGAAAAGCGGCTGGAACACGCGCTCGTCAATGGCATCACCGAATTCATCGAGGAGGACACAGAGGTCGCCCGCAGCGCCGCCGAGCGCCCGCTACATGTGATCGAAGGCCCGCTCATGGCGGGGATGAACGTCGTGGGCGACCTCTTCGGCGCGGGCAAGATGTTCCTGCCGCAAGTGGTGAAATCCGCCCGCGTGATGAAACAGGCCGTGGCCGTGCTCCTGCCCTACATGGAAGAGGAGAAACGGCAAAATGGCGGGGACGGGCGCCAAGCGGCAGGCAAGGTGCTGATGGCCACCGTCAAGGGCGACGTGCATGATATCGGCAAGAACATTGTTGGCGTCGTCCTGGCCTGCAACAATTACGAGATCGTGGATCTCGGCGTCATGGTGCCGCCCCAGAAGGTCCTCGCGGAAGCCCGCGCGCATAACGTGGACATCATTGGTCTCTCCGGCCTCATCACGCCCTCGTTGGACGAGATGGTGCATCTGGCCGCCGAGATGGAGCGCGAAGGCTTCGACATCCCGCTTCTGATCGGCGGAGCGACAACGTCCAAGGTCCACACGGCGGTGAAGATCGCCCCGAAATACGACAAGGGCCAAACGGTCTATGTGACCGATGCCAGCCGGGCGGTCGGCGTCGTGGGCGCGCTCCTAAACCCAGCCCAGAAGGCGGAGTATGTCGCGGGCATTCAGGCGGAATATAACGAGGTCGCCGAACGACATGAACGCAGCGAACGCGCCAAGCAGCGGCTCCCGCTCTCCGCGGCGCGGTCGAATGCGCTTAAGCTCGATTGGGACGCCTACGCGCCTCAAGCCCCGACCTTCACCGGGACACGCATCCTGCCCGATTGGGATCTTGCCGAGATCGCGCGCTATATCGATTGGACGCCGTTCTTCCAGACTTGGGAAATGCGCGGTGTCTATCCGAAGATCCTGGAAGATGAGAAGCAGGGCGAGGCGGCGCGCGCGCTCTTTGCCGACGCCCAAGAGATGCTGGGCCGGATCATTGCGGAGCGGTGGTTCACGCCGAAGGCTGTGATCGGGTTCTGGCCTGCCAACGCAGTGGGAGACGATATCCGTGTCTTTGCAGATGCGGCGCGCGGCGAAACACGGGCGACGTTGCACACATTGCGTCAGCAGACCTCCAAACGGGGCAACCGCCCGAATGTCGCGCTCTCGGATTTCGTGGCGCCGGAGGGCATGGGCCCCGACCATATTGGCGGCTTCATCGTCACCGCTGGCCCGGAAGAGATCGAGATCGCCGAGCGGATGGACAAGGCCAATGACAATTACGGCGCGATCCTCGTCAAAGCCTTGGCCGACCGGGTGGCCGAGGCGATGGCGGAAATGCTGCACCAGCGCGTGCGCCGCGAATTCTGGGGCTATGCGCCCGGCGAAGACTTCGATCCGCAAGAGCTGATCAAGGAGCCCTATGCCGGGATCCGCCCAGCGCCGGGCTATCCGGCCCAACCCGACCATACCGAGAAGCTTACATTGTTCGACCTGCTCGATGGCGAGGCCGCGACCGGGGTTCGTCTGACCGAAAGCATGGCAATGTGGCCGGGATCTTCGGTGTCCGGCCTCTTTATCGGCCATCCCGAGAGCTACTATTTTGGGGTCGGCAAGGTCGAACGCGATCAGGTCGAAGATTATGCGCGCCGCAAGGGGATGGACGTGACCGTCGCGGAGCGCTGGCTGGCACCTGTGCTCAACTACATCCCCGGATCGTCGAACGCCCGCGCCGCAGCTTAAGGCGACTATTGGTGACGCTTGCTAGGGCGGGCGCGAATGCGCCTGTCTCGGGCACGCACACCTCCGGCGGGACGAGGCAGGCATATGCAGCCCAGCTCCTAGCTGGGCGGACCGTGGAAGCGAAACGCTCGCAAGTGACAGCGACGCCTATCCTCGACATCTGCCGTCCAAAGTCGCGACCATGGGCAAATCCTGCCTGGGCAGGCGCGTATGCGCCTGCCAATGGGGCAGGCAGGCACAGCCCAGCTACTCGCTGGGCGGACCGTGGAAACGAAACGCTCGCAAGGTGACAGCGACGCCTATCCTCGACATCTGCCGTCCAAAGTCGCGACCATGGGCAAAGCCTGCCTGAGCGGGCGCGAATGCGCCTTTCTCGGGCACGCACACCTCCGGTGTGACGGGGCAGGCAGGCGCAGCCCAGCCATCCGCTGGGCGGGCCCTGGACACGATACGCTCGCAAGATGACAGCGACGCCTATCCGCGACATCTGCCGTCCAAAGTAGCGACCATGGGCAAAGCCTGCCTGGGCGGGCGTCAATGCGTCTGTCACGGGGGCAGGCACACCTCCGGCGTGACGGATCAGGCAGACGCAGCCCAGTTCCTCGCTGAGCAGAGAACAGTTGGCACGCGGTCGGAAAGTAAGCGTCGAGCCCTTTGTAAGAGACCCTTGGCCAATCTGGAGCTCAAAGCGAACCCTGTCTGAACTCGCGGGATCGCGTCTATCATGGGGAACGCTCGGCCAGTTTGGCGACAATGGGTGAAGCCTGCCTGGGCGGGCGCGAATGCGCCTGCCAATGGGGCAGGCAGGCGCAGCCCAGCTATCCACTGGGCAAGGCGGTCATGCGGCATCGGATTACATTCCCGCTCGCCCATGCGTGGCTACAGCCGCTCCACTTCTCAGATCTTAATCGTCTGCGCCAAGTCCACAAGCCCGGTGAGATGCTCGGGCCACGGCCCCTTCCGAATGCCAAAGTGAATGGTCTTGTCGATGCCCGCGCCGATCCGCACACCCTGAACGCCCGGAACGCCGCGCAGAAGCCAATCGGGCGTCGCGCTCACAGCTCTTCCGGTGGCAACGAGACGCAGCATGAGATCGGTGGTTTCGACGGTGCGGTGGCGCTTCGGATGGGCACCTGCTGGAACGAGGAAACGGGTGTAGATGTCGAGCCGTTCGCGACCTACCGGATAGGTAACGAGGGTCTCGGCGGCGAGATCCTCCGGCGCGATGCAACCCTTGCCCGCCAGAGGATGTGCATCGGAAACGGCGAGCACCAGTTCGTAGTCGAAGACCGGCACATATTCGAGGTCCAGCCGCTCAATGGGATCGGGCGTCACAAGCACGTCGATCTCGTGTCCTTCCAGCGCCGCCAGACCGCCGAATTGGAAAGCCGACGTCACGTCGAGGTCGACATCTGGCCAGACGGTGAGAAACGGGTCCACCACGCGCATCAGCCAGTCCAGGCAAGGGTGGCATTCCATGCCGACGCGGATCGCGCCGCGCCGCCCGCGCGCGTAATCCTCCAAGACCACCGCGCCGTGTTCGAGTTGCGGGAGCACCCGTTTCGCAAGGCCCAGCAGATAGTCGCCCGAAGGCGTCAGGCGCAACCGGCGCCCTTCGCGTTCCCACAGCCGCACGCCATGGCGATCCTCGAAGCGTCGGATGGCATGGCTGACCGCCGATTGCGTGAGGGAGAGCTTGTCCGCGGCACCGGTCAAGCTGCCGGTTCGGTCGATCTCGCGCAATATCGCGAGCGGTTGTAGCTCAAGCATCGAACATGACTCCCACACAGTTTTATTGCGCGATTATGTGCTGATCTGTCATGAGCAAGCAAGACGCTCTCACGCTGGGGCAGGCATGGTCGCTCGGAAGAGCCGTTGCCGTTGCGTGGTCTAAGCGACCGCTTCAAGGCGAACCGGCGCAACGAAAATGGCCAAACGCACGATTTCGACACTACCGGAATACTACCGGTTCGGTATCGATTCCATACACGGGGATAAATTCCATACGCGGGCATAAATTGACGATTCGCATCCGCCGCGATAGCCGAACGGGCGGAGCATCTGGTAAGCGAACAGCAAGAAACGCCCCGATAAGGAAGCTGATGGCGAACCTCCTGACGCCGCAGCAGCACCGTCGCGCCAGGGGGTAGCCGAGCAACGAGATGGCCGCGCGCCGGGATCTGATACGCAAGCTGCGGAATAATGAAAAACAAACAGAGACGCGCTCCGGCCTTCAAGCTCCACCCAAGAGGGGCGGCGAAAGATCCAAGCCTGACCAGACTTGCAGGCCGGGTTCACGACCTTAGACCGCGCCATGGATAAGGCCTTCGCAGCGACCCATCCGGACGATCCCCATCGCCTTGGGCGCAGCCACTGGCTGCGTGCCGCGGTGCTTGGCGCGACCGATGGGATCGTTTCGATCTCGTCGCTTTTGATCGGCGTTGCCGCAGCGGTTTCAACTGCGGAGATCGTGCTTGCGACCGGCGTTGCCGGACTGGTCGCGGGAGCAATGTCGATCGCGGCGAGCGAATATATCTCGGTCTCCTCGCAAGCAGATATTGAGCGTGCCGAAATCAAGCGCGAGAAGCGCGCGCTGAGAAACGATCCAGAAGGCGAGTTGGCGGAGATGGCGGCGATCTATCGCGCGCGCGGCTTGAGCCAAGCGACAGCCGATCAAGTCGCCAAGGAATTGACGCACAGCGGTGCGCTTGAAGCCCATCTTCGGGACGAGGTGGGCCTGCTCGACCTGCATTCCGCAAGCCCGCGACGGGCCGCGATCGCATCCGGGTCGGCCTTTGCCTGTGCCGGGTTGCTGCCGCTTGCTGCCGCGCTCTTTGAAGCCACAGGGTTCATCGTCGCGTCCATTCTCGTGGCAACGCTGATCGCGCTTGTCGCTCTCGGTGCGCTTGGGGCCTGGACCGGGGGGGCGCCCATCGCGCCCGCGATCCTCCGAACGACGCTCTGGGGGGCCGTCGCCATGGCCGCTACCTATGTTGCCGGATCTCTTATCGGCGGGATCGTCGGCTGACCTTGGCTCCGGCACCCGAGAGCGCGGTCAACCTTGCTACAATCGGTAGAAAGGTCGCGCAAACGGACCACCAGATCCTTCGCGCCGAACGCCCCCTCGGACACAGGTTGCCGATCATCGCCAGAATGCTGCGTGACGCGGATCCCGGCTTAAGCGGTGTTTAGCGCAGGTTTTCCGCCCTCCGCCGTGATTGGTTGATCTGTGTCAATTTTAATTGACAGCCTGACATGTCAATCTCTCTGCAAAGGGAGGACATCCAATTATGCGCATACTTTTTGTCCATCCGAATTATCATTCGGGAGGCGCGGAAATCGCGGGCAATTGGCCGCCCGCTTGGGTCGCCTACCTGACGGGGCATCTTCGTCAAGAAGGCTTCGACGACATCCACTTCATCGACGCGATGACCGAGGATGTGCCGGACGAAGAGTTGGGGCGGCGCATTGCTGAGATCGCGCCAGACGCGATTGGCGTCACATCGATCACGCCATCGATCTACCGGGCCGAGGATGTGCTGAGGATCGCATCCGAGGTTTGCCCCAAGGCCGTCCGGATCCTGGGCGGCGTCCACGCGACCTTCATGTTCAAGCAGGTGCTGAGCGAAGCACCTTGGGTGGATGTCATCGTGCGCGGTGAGGGCGAAGAGATCTGCTCCGAACTGATGGGCGCGATCCGAGATGGCCGCTGGCCGGAGGACCGGCGCAAGATCAAGGGTATTGCCTTCCAGGATGGCAACGAGATTGTCTCCACGCCTGCGGCCAGCACGGTCAAGGACCTCTCCAAGATCAAACCGGATTGGTCCATCGTCGAGTGGGACAGATACATCTACATCCCGCTGAACACCCGCGTGGCGATCCCCAACCTTGCGCGCGGCTGCCCGTTTACATGCTCGTTCTGCTCGCAGTGGAAGTTCTGGCGGGACTACCGTGTCCGCGAACCGAAGGACGTCGTGGACGAGATCGAGGATCTTGTGGAAAATCACGGTGTCGGGTTCTTCATCCTCGCCGACGAAGAACCCACCATCAACAAGAAGAAATTCATCGCCTTTTGTGAGGAGTTGATCGCGCGCGATCTGCCCGACCGCATTCAATGGGGCATCAACACCCGCGTGACCGATATCTATCGCGACCGGGACCTCCTGCCCTTCTATCGCAAGGCGGGCCTCGTGCATGTGAGCCTTGGCACGGAAGCTGCCGCACAGCTCAAGCTCGACCAGTTCCACAAGGAAACCAAGGTCGAGGAAAACAAGACAGCTATCCGGCTCCTGCGCGAAGCGGATATCTTCGTGGAGGCGCAATTCATCGTGGGCCTCGACAACGAAACGCCGGAGACCCTGGAAGAGACCTACCGGATGGCGTGGGAATGGCAGCCGGATCTCGCGAATTGGTCGATGTATACGCCCTGGCCGTTCTCGCCTCTGTTCCGCGAGTTGAAGGACCAGGTCGAGGTCTACGACTTCAGCAAATACAATTTCGTCACGCCGATCATGAAGCCCGCGGCCATGGAGCGCGGCGAGTTGCTCGACCGCGTGATGCACAATTACCGCCGCTTCTACATGCGCAAGGCCCTGTTCCACTATCCCTGGCGCGGGACGGGCTACCGGCGCCGCTATCTCCTCGGCTGCCTCTATGCGTTCCTGCGGGCGGGCTTCCAGCGCACCTTCTACGATCTTGGCAAGGCGGGGTATTGGGGGCCGCAGACGAAGAAAACCGTCGACTTCCATTTCGACGAAACCCGCACGCTGGCGGAGGCGCAGGTCGAGGATTGGGAGGCCGCTGCGGATCGCGCAGCCCGCGCGGCGGAACGGCGCGACGCGGTGAAGGCTCAGATGAAAGAACGCGCCCAGATCCGGGCCTGCGGTGGCGGCGACCAGCAGATGGAGGGCGTCTGAGGACGCAGCGCCCGTCGCGGCCCACGCGGCTGACCCTCCCACCGGCCTGATCGGTCCAAACGCCATCCTCCAGATGGCGCAGGTTCTTTCGCGCGTCTTGGGCGAGGATGGCGCAGCACGATTGCTTGCGCGGGCCGGGATCTCCGCCCTGCCCGACGGGAGCACCATGATCCCCGAGAAAGACGCGGCGCGGCTCCACCAGCAAGTGCGCCGCGACGCTCCAAATGAGGCCGTCGAGATCGCGACCGAAGCCGGCGTCCTGACCGCCCGCTACATCCTCGCCCACCGGATCCCTAACCCTGCGCAAATCGTGCTGAAGCTGCTGCCGCCGAGCCTGGCGGCACGCGCGCTCTCAAAGGCCATCTCGAAGCATGCCTGGACCTTCGCCGGGTCCGGCGCCTTTCGCGTCGTGGATCCCTGGACCTTTGAAATCACAAACAATCCGCTGATCCGGGGCGAACACAGCGAGACGCCGATCTGCCACTGGCACGCCGCAGTGTTTGCAGCTCTTTATAGTGAGTTGGTTGCACCGGGCTGCCGCTGTATAGAACTGAGCTGCGGCGCCCAGTCCGGCGAGACGGCCTGCATGTTCCGCATTCTACGCCCGGACTAGGAAACGGCTCTCGACACGTCCGGGTCAAGACGACTGGCCTGAGAAGCGGCCGGATTGCCGACCGCTCCCTTCGTGCCACCAATCAGGCGAACAGGAAATCGCCAGCGTCGAGCTGATCGATGTCTGCGTCGCGGAGGAAGAGCGCATCGCCCTCTCCGAAGATCAGCCGGACGCCACGATCGGATGCACTTGCTACATCAAGCACATCGTCAAACGTCTCAACGCCCGAGACCGCAAGCACGATCTGATCGTCCCCTTCCTGGTTCAGGTCCAGCACGAAGTCGCGCCCATCTCCTTCGGCAAAGTAGAACTGGTCGTCCCCGGCGCCGCCTTGGATCAGATCACGGCCTCTGCCGCCGGAGAGAATGTCGTTACCTGCACCGCCGACCACGGTGTCATTGCCGTTTCCACCGTCGAGGACGTCCCATCCAGAGCCGCCAAACACGAGATCGCTTCCACCGCGGGCCTCGACGAAATCATCATCCGCCCCACCAAAGAAACGGTTGTTGCCGTTCGTTCCAAAGGTTTTCAGCACCGTGTTGATGTGTATCTCGGCAATTCCTGCGCCCGGCTGGGTGAAATCAGCCGCTTCCGTGATGGCGGCCCCGGCGGCGTTCGTGCCACCGATAATCAATTGATCGCCCTCGCCCACGGGATTTCCCAACGAGCCGTTGAAACCCGGATGCAGTGTGACAACGCCGTTCTCGGTGACGCCGGTATTCGGAGCCAACTGATTGAGGAAGGCCGCGTCGAGCTCGGTGTTCACCTCGGTGCCAGCGTCGTAAACGTCAGTCCCGTTGAAGACGAGCGTCTGTGCCCCGAGAAACGCCCCAAATTCGTCGAACAGGACGACAGCCTCGTCCGTGCCGATGAAGGCGTCGTTCGACGGCAGGATCATCGAGGCAAGGCTGAGTGAACCGTTCGACAGGCCGTCGATATCGAAGATATCCGACGTCAATTCACCAGTTGCAACAGGCCCCCCTGCTCCGAAGAGCAAGAAGCCCTGACTATCGGCATCGGCGGCAAGACGCTCTCCGGCAAGCAAGGCGGCATCGCCGTCCTCCGCGAGCGATTCAAGACCGGGAGAGGCCACCTCACCCGCGTCGAACAGATCAAAACTTCCGTCATGGAACCCGAGATACACTGGGGTGAGGAAGACGCCGCCGGTTTCTGAGGTGTTTTTTACACTAACTCTGATCTCTGTCATCTGTCTTTTCCGAGTCACCTATTTCGAATGGAACTCCCGTTAAGCATGAATTTCGATCACAGTGCCCTCAATTAAATTTATTTATTATTGAAGTATTTGGCTGTAACAAATACAAAGACCGCACGAATTACGGAATGCATGGTCCTGCGCATCGCCGTGAGATCGACATCAATCGCGTCGCGGCGGCCCAAAACACACGAAAAGCTGGGGTTGAACGGCAATCCGATGCCCCGAGCGCATCACAGATCAGTGTAAGATATCATTCGGCGAGAAAGCGCCCGTTCCCAGCCTTCTCTGATCGCCTAGCGACGATACCAGAACAGGGAACAGATCTCAGCCGGACTGGGTGACCGCCACGCCGATCGCAATCCAGATCGCCAGTCTCGCTCTTCGTTTGCGTCCCATGCCCTCGCCCGTTGCGGCTTCTCGGCATTGATTTCGCTGGCACGAGAAGCAGGCGCAAGTCTTCTGCCGAGTGTTTTGAAATCAAGCTACCACGTCGCCACGCATTTCGCTCACCGCGCACCAACCTGATCGAAGGTTTTTCTGCTCAGAATGGGCCGAATGCACGCGTTTGGCTGTCCGGGGCGAGGCCCCTGAATGGGCCCAATTTCTCCACGTCATTAATGAGCCAAGCGCCCTCCATCACGGGCGGATACTGTTGCGCCGCGCTCGGGTCCATCACAGCCAAAGCCTTAATACGAAATTTTGGTATTCCAAATTTTAAATTTCAGCACTATGGTATTTCCAATGTGCGAATCTCGCATTGCCTATGGGAGGAAAAAAATGAAAACGATGTTTGCCGTTGCCGCACTCGCAGCGGTTGCAGGTAGTGCCCTGGCCGCCGAAGAATTCCCCGCGAAGACCATTGAGGTCATCACGCATGCCGGAAACGGCGGCGGCACCGACGTCACGACACGAATGATGATGATCCAGGCGCGCCGCGAACTCGGCGCAGACATGGTGGTCGTGAATAAGCGTGGCGGTGGCGGTGCCTCTGCGATGGACTACTACCTGACCCAAGACGCCGACGGTCACAGCATCCTGACATTCACCATCGGGCATTCGGCGACCGTCGCTCTGGGCAAGACGGATATGGGTCTGGACGACGTGCGGCCTATCGCTCGCGGGACGGACGACCCACAGATCTTGATGACCCGCTGTGGTGTCTACGATTCAGCGGAAGCATTTGTGACCGCCCAGAAAGACGAGCCGATGACTTACGGCACCACCCATCTGGGCGGGATCGATGATGTGTCCGCCTTCATGTTTGCGCGCCGCGGCGACCTAGCGACACCCAAGATCGTGCCCTTCGAGGGCGGTGGAGAACTCGCAACGCAGCTCGTGGCTGGAGCGGTTGACGTCGCGGTGTTGAACCTTGCGGAGGCGGGTTCGCAGATTGAGGCGGGCGACATTTGTCCGATTGTCGTACTCGCGCCCGAGCGGATGAAAGGCTTGCCGGACGTGGCCACGGCTCAAGAGCTGGGGATAGACGCCAACTTCTCGACGGTTCGGGGGTTTGTTGTCCATGCAGACACGCCCGATGAAGTTGCAGCCAAACTTGAAGAGAGCCTGATGACCGCCATGAACCACACGGTCTATCAAGGCTTCTTGACATCGGTTGGGCTCGATGCCGCCTCCGTTGCGGGAGCCGAGGTTTGGGGGAACCAGCTCACCTCGATGCAGGCTGATATGGACTCTGCCCTGCGCGAGCTGGGTTTCATCGAATAACCCATCACCCAAAGAGATCCGGCCCAAGCTTTTTCAGATGGGCCGGTCCGGCGCTCTGCTTTCCCGAACCTTGAGCCAGAAAGGCAGCGACATCATGACGCGCTATGCCGTGCCCTGCGGGACCATCTTGTTCTGCCTGCTTGCTTATTGGCTGACGACACAATTCGACCGCGTCCCGCCAATCCTTCTGCGCGGCATGCAGCCTTCAGACTTCCCGCAGATGATCCTGCTTCTGATCGCAGCGCTTTCGATCTTGGTAATGCTCTTTGATGAACCGATTGAGCATGCGCCGATCGGGTTGAATGTCTGGACGAGCCTCGGCCTGTTCGCCGTCTTTGCGTTGGTCGCGCAGATCGACCTCTTTCTCGGCCTCAGCGTCTTTGCCGGGGCGCTGGCATGGGCGTGGGGAGAGCGCCGATTGCTCCGGATTGGCCTCGTGACCTTCGTCAGTCCGGCGCTGATCTTTTTCCTCTTCGATACAGTTTTCAGAATCCGCTTCCCGCGCGGTCTTCTGACCAACCTCTGGTACGGGTGAAGAACATGGACGCGTTCATCGGCGGCCTGACTGTTCTTCTCGAGCCTGGTCTCCTTTCGCTTCTGTTTGTGGCGACATTGGGCGGGGTGATTATTGGTGCGCTGCCTGGGCTGAACGCCACGACAGGTGCGGCACTTCTCCTCCCCTTCACGATAACGATGGAGCCGATCCCGGCCATTGCGATCCTCACGACGATCTATTGTGCCGCGACTTTTGCAGGCGCGATCACAGCGATCCTGATCAACACGCCTGGGACATCGGCAAGCGCCACGACCTGTCTCGACGGCTATCCGCTTGCACAACGGGGGGAGGCCGGCCGCGCGCTCGGCATGGCCACGGTGTCGTCTACCATCGGCGGGATCATCTCGATTATCTGCCTGATGATGGCCGCCCCGCTCATGGCGCGGATGGCCTATAATTTTGCCCCGCCTGAATACTTTGCGCTGACCGTCTTTGGCATCTCGATGCTCGCCACCATTGGCGACGGCACCCCGATGAAGAACATCATCGCCGGTGCCCTTGGCGTCCTTCTCGCCACGGTAGGGAAGGACCTTTTGACCACGGTCGAGCGCTTCACTTTCGGGTTCAGCGAACTCTCGGAAGGCATCGGCTTCGTGCCAGTGATGATCGGCATCTTCGGGATCTCCGAGCTTCTCGTGCAGGCCGAGCGCCTCAATGCCGAGCGCAAACTGATCTACATGAAGGCGATCAAACTGCCCTCGCGCGAGGATTACCGCCGGGTTTGGAAGACAATCCTGCGCAGTTCCGGGATCGGCACGTTCATCGGCATCCTGCCTGCCGAGGGCGCGACCGTTGCCTCCATGATCGGCTACAATGAGGCCCGGCGCTGGTCCAAGAAACCCGAAGAATTCGGCAAGGGCTCTATCGAAGGAATTGCCGGCTCCGAAGCTGCCAACAACTCGGCGACGGGCGGATCGATGGTTCCGACGCTCGCTCTGGGCATTCCCGGAAGCCCGACGGCAGCGGTTATCCTGGCAGGATTGATGGTTCACGGGCTCCAGCCGGGACCCACGATGTTCACACAGCAGGCTCAGTTCGCCTACGCGATTTTCTGGTCGATGTTGCTGGTGAACGTGATGTTCATTTTCGTAGGCCTGTTCGGCGCCAAGATCTTCGCTCGCGTAACATTTGTCCCTGTGCAGATCCTCTGGCCAATCGTCTTCACCTTCTCGATTGTCGGGGCCTATGCCCTCGATCAGTCGATGCTTGACGTCTACATCGCACTCGCCGCAGGCGTGATCGGCTACTTCATGCGCCGGTTCGGCTATTCGGTTGTGCCGCTCGCCATCGGGCTCATCCTCGGCGGAATGCTGGAGAAGCGCCTTGGGCAGTCGTTGATCATGTTGGACGACCAGTGGTGGCTGATGTTCACGCGCCCGCTGACGCTGATGTTCTTTGTCCTCACCATCCTTGCCTTGTTCGGGCCATTCGTGTGGCGCCGGTTCACGCAGCGCGATCCGATGATCTCTACCGGAGAATAAACCATGACCAAGATCCGATCTGTCCGCGCGCGTGTCTGGAATTGGACTGGCCCGACGGTCCCGCCACAGGGGAACTTTTGCACCAATGCTTCGGATGCGTTGTGGATCTCCGGCGATGCCATGGCCTCTTTCCGGTTCCACCAGTGGCTTACCTGCGAGGTTGAAGCCGAGGACGGCACCATCGGGATCGGCAACGCAGCCCTTGCGCCCACGATTGTAAAGAAGGCGATCGACGAATGGTATGCGCCGCTGGTGATCGGCGAAGACCCGTTCGACTATGCCTACCTTTGGGAAAAGATGTATCGCCGCACCCATGCCTGGGGCCGTAAGGGCATCGGGATGACGGCGATCTCGGCGATCGATATCGCAATTTGGGATCTTATGGGCAAGCTGGTCGGGAAGCCGGTCTTTAAGCTCTTGGGTGGGCGCACAAAGGAGAAGATCCCGGTCTACTACTCCAAGCTCTACGCAGGCAGCATCGAGTCGATGCAGCGCGAAGCCGAGGAAGCCGCGTCCCAAGGGTATACGGGCTTCAAGTCCCGTTTTGGCTTCGGGCCCAAAGACGGGATGGCTGGCATGCGCGAGAACCTCAAGCGCGTTGAGGCCTTGCGTGAGGTGCTCGGCTACGACGTGGATCTGATGCTCGAGTGCTACATGGGCTGGAACCTCGACTACGCGAAACGGATGCTGCCCAAACTGGCGAAATACGAGCCTCGGTGGCTCGAAGAGCCGGTAATTGCTGACGATGTTGCGGGTTATGCGGAGCTGAACGCCATGGGGATCGTGCCGATTTCAGGTGGGGAACATGAGTTCAGCGTGATGGGGTGCGCAGAGCTCATAAATCGCAGAGCCGTGAGCATATTGCAGTATGATACAAACCGTGTCGGCGGGATCACGGCAGCGCAGAAGATCAACGCGATCGCGGAGGCGGCCCAGATCCCGGTCATTCCCCATGCGGGTCAGATGCACAATTACCACCTCACCATGGCAAACACCAATTGCCCGATGAGCGAATACTTCCCAGTGTTCGATGTCGAAGTCGGGAACGAGCTTTTTTACTATATTTTCGAGGGAGATGCAGAAGCTGCGGATGGGTATCTGCAGTTGGATGACCAGTCACCGGGCCTTGGCATCACGATCTCCGATAAGCACCTCCAGCACTTCGAGATCATCGAATGACCCAATGGACTGGGATATGGCCTGTCGCACCGACACCTTTTCACGAGGACGGGACGCTGGATCTTGGAGGGATGCGGCGCGTTCTCGACTGCCTCATTGATCAGGGCGCGGATGGCATCTGCATCTTGGCCAATTTCTCAGAGCAGTTTCTGATCTCGGATGCCGAGCGCGAGGTGCTCGCGCGGCTGAGCGTCGAGCATATCGCCGGCCGGGTGCCCGTGATCGTGACGATCAGCCACTACGCGACACAGATCGCGGTTGAGCGCGCCCGCTTCGCCAAGGACCTGGGCGCGGATATCGTGATGATGATGCCGCCCTACCATGGGGCCTTGCTGAAGGGCACAGCCGAGCAGAGCTTTGAGCAATTCGCTGCTGTTGGCGAAGTGGGCATCCCAATCATGGTTCAAGACGCGCCACTTTCCGGTGTTGATCTGCCGGTATCGCTTCTCGTTCGCATGGCGCGTGAGATCGAAGCGGTAAAGCTCTTCAAGATTGAATGCCCCCGCGCTGCCAACAAGATCCGATCCTTGATCGCCGAGGGCGGCGACGCGATTGAAGCGCCCTTCGATGGGGAAGAAGCCATCACCTTGCTCGCCGATCTCGATGCAGGAGCAACGGGCTCGATGACCAGCGGCATGATCGTCGATCAGATCAAGCCTGTGATCACGAAATACCACGGAGGAGACACTGCGGGTTCGACCCAGGCGTATGGACGCGTGGCGATGGCGATCAATCACGAAAATCGCCAATGCGGCTGGCAATCGTGCAAGGCGGCGATGGTGGAAGGCGGCGTGATCAAGTCTGAGTTTTGCCGCCACCCGATCCCGCCACTGCACCCGGCGACGCGCAAGCGGATGATTGATCTCTTGCGGCCCCTCGAGCCGCTCGTATTGCAATGGGGAGCATAGCATGACCGAGACCGGATGGGCTACCGAACTGCGCGACTTCGTTGCACTGCAACCGCGCAAGTCTCTGGCAGCCGATGCCGCTGATAATCTGCGCGAATTCATTCTCTTGGGCAAACTCGCACCGGGCATGCCTGTTCGCGAGCGCGATCTTGCAGAAGCCTTCGGGATCAGCCGTACGCCCCTGAAGGAGGCGCTGCGTATCCTTGAGGGCGAAGGCCTGATCTCCTACGGCCCCACCCGGCGCCCGCGCGTGGCTGACCCTTCGCTTGCAGAGATCCATGACTGGCTCCGGGTGCAAGGCGCGCTTGAGGCCCTGGCCGGTGAACTCACCTGCCAAAATGCGACCGAGGCGCAATTGCTGAGGATCGAGGAGATCAACCTCGCCATCAAAGAGGCCCGCGACACCGAAGGTCAGCTCGAAGCGTTTCGCATGGACATGCGCTTTCACGAGGCCATCGTGGCGGCCTCCGGCAATAGAGCGCTTGCCGAGACGCACGCGACCTACAATGCGCGCCTCTGGCGCGTCCGGTTTCTCTCGTCTCAGAGGGGCATAAGCCGCGAAACCACGCGACGGGAGCATGCTCAGATCGTGGAGGCGCTCCTATCTCGCGATGCGGCTGCGGCCCGCAAGGCGCTCACCAACCACCTCCGAACCGCTGAATCAAACATCGCGGCCACCATGCAGGAGGCCAAGTGATGCGCACCAGGATTGCGATCGTGCCTGGCGACCCTTCAGGCATCGGGCCAGAGTTGATCGCGAAGTTGCTGGCCGAGGAGGGCGTGCGCGAAGCCGCCGATATTCTGCTGGTGGGTGATGCGCATCTCTGGACGGGAGGTGGCGAACAAGCGGGGCTGACTGTCCCATTGAATTCCATTGATGAGAGCCAGGCTGCGACGTTTCAGGGTCTCGCCCATCTCGATCTTGAGACAATCGCGCCCGAAGATGTGCAGATCGCCGCGGTCACTGTTGCAGGCGGCGCAACATCGCTGCGCTGCCTGGACAAAGCGCTTGATTTGGCTCTGGCGGGCCATGTGGACGCAATTCTCTTTGCCCCTTTCAACAAGGCCGCGATGACGTCAGCGGGCCTCAATGCCGAAGACGAACACCGCTATATGGCGCGTTACATCGGCTTCACCGGGTACCACTCCGAGATCAATGTGCTCGATGACCTGATGACCACCCGTGTCACAAGCCACATCGGATTGAAGGACGTAGCGGCCAACATCGACGCCCCCGGTATCGAGCGCGCGATCGAGCTCGCCGACGCTACACTTCGGCGCTCCGGCAAGTCCCGCCCCCATGTCGCCGTTGCGGCGCTCAACCCGCATGCAGGTGACAACGGCAAGTTCGGGCGGGAAGAGATCGATATCATCGAGCCGGTCGTCAAAGCCTGCCAACACCGGCAGATGAACGTCACGGGGCCTTGGCCCTCGGACACTGTGTTCCTCAAGGCCAAACGCGGCGAGGTCGATGCGGTTGTGACCATGTACCACGACCAGGGCCAAATCGCGATCAAGCTGATGGGGTTCGAGCGGGGTGTGACCGTGGCGGGTGGCTTGCCGATCCCCGTGGCAACTCCGGCACACGGCACGGCCTTCGACATCGCGGGCCAAGGCGTCGCCAATGTGAGCGCGACCCGCCAAGCCTTTGATCTTCTTGTGCGAATGGCAATCACTCACCGCAAAGAACGGGAGACGACCGAAGGATGACCGGATTGGAATTATGGGGGCACCACCTCATAGCGGGTGAATGGAGGTCCGGCGAGGCGACGTTTCGCAGCGATCCTGCACATGGACCGGCCCGGGACTTCGCCATCGGAACGCCTGGCGATGTTGATGCCGCGGTGATCGCGGCCGAAGAGGCGTTTGCCTCCTACGGCTGGTCCTCACGCGAAAGCCGAGCCGCGTTCTTGAATGCGATCGCCGATGAGATTGAGGCGCGTGGTGATGCCATCACGGAGATCGGCACGCAGGAAACCGGCCTCCCCGCGGCGCGGCTCCAAGGGGAGCGCGGGCGCACAGTTGGTCAGTTGCGCCTCTTTGCCCTGCATATCCTGAATGGCGATTACCTCGACCGACGCCATGACGAAGCGTTGCCCGAGCGCGCGCCCTTGCCGCGCCCGGATCTGAAGTTGATCCAGCGGCCAATTGGTCCCGTGGCGGTCTTTGGCGCATCGAACTTTCCGCTCGCCTTCTCGACGGCGGGTGGCGACACGGCTGCCGCTTTGGCCGCGGGATGCCCGGTGGTCGTCAAGGGGCATTCCGCCCATCCTGGCACAGGAGAGGTCGTCGCCCAGGCAGTCGAGGCTGCTATCCAGAAAACCGGTGTGCATCCCGGCGTGTTCAGCCTCATCCAGGGCGGAAAACGCGATGTCGGCACAAGTTTGGTCCAGCACCCGTTGATCCGCGCCGTAGGCTTTACCGGGTCACTGGCGGGTGGCAGAGCCCTCTTCGATCTGTGTGCAGCACGCCCAGACCCTATCCCGTTCTTTGGCGAACTCGGCTCGGTCAATCCGATGTTCGTTCTGCCTGAAGCTGCCAAGGCACGCGGGGCTGACATTGGCAAAGGCTGGGCTGGGTCTCTCACGATGGGCGCTGGGCAATTCTGTACAAACCCGGGCATCGCGGTTGTGCTGGAGGGGGCCGAAGCTTTCGTTGACGCAGCGACCACTGGTCTTAAGGACGTTGCAGGGCAGACGATGCTCACGGATGGCATTTCGGACGCCTACCGCTACGGTGTTGCACGGGTCTCTGGCAGTTCAAGCGTGACCGAGATCCTCGGGACCGCCTCCGAAGGGCGCGAGGCGAACCCCAATCTCTACCAGGTTCCGGCAGATGCGTGGTTGGCCAATCCGGACCTTCAGGAAGAGGTGTTTGGTCCTCTCGGGATCGTGGTTGTCGCGTCGGACACTGATCAAATGGTCCAGATCGCACAAAGCATCCAAGGCCAACTGACATGCACTCTGCATATGGATGAAGGCGACACGGAAACCGCACAGCGTCTCTTGCCGCATTTGGAACGCAAAGCCGGGCGCGTCTTGGCCAATGGGTTCCCAACCGGCGTCGAGGTTTCGGACACGATGGTCCATGGCGGGCCCTACCCCGCCTCAACGAATTTTGGCGCAACATCCGTAGGCACCCTGTCGATCCGTCGGTTCCTTCGGCCTGTTTGCTACCAGAACGTGCCGAGTTCGCTCTTGCCCGAGAGCGTCTGAAGCGCACCTCGCGCCGGTCTGCCACATCCAGCGCGGGGACGATCCATACGTGGCCAGGGAGGACATCATGAAATCGATCAAGTCACTGATCGCGACCACCGCCGCGGCTGCCGCACTCTTCGCAGCCGCGCCAGCTCTGGCAGACTATCCCGAACGCCCCGTCACCATCATCGTGCCTTGGGGAGCCGGTGGCGGCACTGACACGATCATTCGCATATTCGCCGTGGGCTTTGAGAAAGAGATGGGGCAGCCGATCAATGTCGTGAACCGGACCGGTGGATCGGGTGTCGTCGGCCATTCCGCCATCGCGAATGCCGCACCCGATGGCTACACGCTCGGCGCATGCACATCTGAAATCACCTATTTTGATACCGTCGGCCTGGCCGAGATCACCCCTGAAAGCTTTGATCTCATCTCGCGTTTGGCAACGATCCCCGCAGGCGTAACCGTCGCGGCGGACAGCCCCTATGGCAGCGTCGAAGAGGTGGTTGAGGCGGCCAAATCCGAGGAGCTGACCTCCTCGGGCTCCGGTCTTGGCGGCCCCTGGCATATGGCCGTCGCGGGTATGATGAAGACCGCCGGGGCCTCCGCAGATACGGTCAAGTTCATTCCTTCAAAGGGCGGAGCACCCGCGCTGCAGGACTTGGTTTCGGGCGGCATTTCGATGTTCACCGGATCGCCGATTGAGGCGCGGGCTCTGGCCGATGCGGGAGAGGTAAAGATCCTCGGCATCATGTCCGACGAGCGGTCACCAGCCTTCCCTGACATTCCAACCCTGAAAGAGAGCGGTGTCGACTGGTCACTGACCAACTGGTTCTCGCTCTGCGCGCCGAGCGGCCTTTCCGACGAGGTGAAAGCCAAAGTCGAGATCGCAGCCAAGGCGGCACACGCCTCTGACGCCGTGCAAGAGGCACTGGCGCAACGAGGGATCACGCCACTCTTTGACGGCCCTGATGCGTTTTCCGCCTTTGCGGTCGGGTTCGCCGGGCAAGCCAACGAATTGCTGACCGACCTCGGAATCGCGCAGTAGGATCGACTGAGCGGGTCAGAATATCGGCCCGCCGCTCAAAAAGATGGGTTTTTCCAATCACATCATCGGATTTGCCGCAGTGTTGGGAGCAGCGGCGATTGTCGCTGGCACGTTTGGGTTTCGTGAGATCCCGGGCCAGCAGTTCGGGTCGGCCTTCTTTCCACGCATCACGGCGGGGGCCCTTGCTCTGACAGGGCTCGCCTTGATCGTCACCAGTCCGGGAGGGCCGCACGTGAGCCTCCCCACCTGGGTGCGCACGGTAGAAAGACTGCGTGCCGCCGCCATCCCGATCGCCGGATTGCTCTGGGTGCTTGCGGCACCGATGTTTGGGTTTCTGCTGACGACCTTTGTCATGATCTTCGCGCTCTCGATGATTGCGGGCGGTCGGCTCCTCACTTCGCTCGGCGTCGCCGCAGGCGTCTCTGCGGTGCTCCATGTCATTTTCAGTTCTGTCTTGCGGATACCGTTGCCCTTCGGCGTGATCGAGCGTTGGGTCCTATGAGCGTTTTTCTCGAAGCGCTCCGATTGGTCCTTGAACCGGAGGTCTTGCTCACGGTGCTTGGGGCCAGCCTTTTGGGGCTGACAATCGGTGCAATCCCAGGCTTGACGGCCGTGATGGGCGTGGCTCTCCTGATACCGATCACGTTCTTCATGGACCCTGTGCCCGCGATAGCCGCGATTGCATCGCTCGCCGCGATGGCGATCTTCGCGGGGGATATTCCTGGGGCGCTCTTGCGCATTCCCGGCACGCCCGCTTCTGCGGCCTATGTGCAGGATTCCCATGCGATGGCCCGAGCTGGGCGGCCCGAGCGAGCCTTGGGGCTCTCTTTGGTCTCGGCCAGTATCGGCGGCGTGATCGGGGTCATGCTGCTGATGCTCGCAGCCCCGCTCCTGGCGCGCTTTGCAACCAACTTTTCCTCGGTCGAGTATTTCTGGCTGGCCTTGCTGGGTTTGAGTTGCGCCGCGATCATTTCGACCGGGGCGCCGCTCAAGGGCATCTTGTCCCTGCTGTTTGGGCTCTGGATCGCCTCGATTGGGATTGACGAGGTCGCCGGCCAACCGCGCTTCACCTTCGGCGTGACGGAGTTGATGGGCGGCATCAGCTTCATCCCAGCGATGATCGGCATGTTCGCGCTGCCAGAACTGATCCGAAACATGACCTTGCGCAGCGCCCCGTCCGAACCACCACGCATGGGACCGGTCTTCGACGGCCTCTTCAGGAACATCAAGCGCCGCTGGGCCAATGTCATGCGCGGAAGCCTCACGGGTTCGATGATTGGCGCCCTTCCCGGTGCCGGAGCCGATATTGCCGCATGGGTCGCCTATGCCATCGCCAAGCGTCGATCAAAAACGCCGGAAAAGTTTGGTAAGGGCCATGATGAAGGGATCGTCGAAGCCGGTGCTGCCAATAACGGCGCCCTGTCGAGTGCCTGGGTCCCGACAATGGTCTTCGGGATCCCGGGAGACAGCATCACCGCCATTGTCATAGGCGTTCTCTATCTCAAAGGCCTGGAACCGGGACCGGTCATCTTCACCAAGACCCCGGAATTGGTCTACGCGATTTTCATCGCGTTTCTCTTGGCGAACCTGATCCTGATCCCGTTGGGATGGCTGGTCATCCGGCTTGCGCGCAACCTCTTGCGCATCCCACCGGCCTATTACCTGCCCGTTGTCTTCGCGTGCTGCATTGTCGGCAGCTTTGCGATCAACAACACGACGTTTGGCGTCATCGTGATGCTGATCTTTGGTCTGATCGGCTGGCTCTTCGAGGAAAACGGGATTCCCGTCGCGCCTGCGATCTTAGGGATCGTCTTGGGCGGGATGCTCGAATTCAATTTCGTGACCTCGATGCTGAAGTCGGACGGCCACTTATGGATCTTCTTCAGCCGCCCCGTTGCCGCGTTTCTCGCCCTAACAGTCGCAATCGTTTGGCTGTGGCCGCTCGTGAAGCACATCCGGGCATCGAGATGAAAATCATCGACGCCCATCACCACTTCTGGGACCCAGAGCGGAACTATCACCCCTGGCTGCGCGATGAGCCGATGATCCCGTTCCGCTACGGCGACTACTCCGCCATTCGGGGCCGTTTCATGACTTCGGAATACGACGATGCAGCCGAGAGATGGGACGTAGTTGCCAATGTGACCATGGAAGGGGAGTGGGATCCGACCGACCCCATCGGAGAAGCCCTCTGGATCCAAAAACTTGCCGATGAGAAGGGCCGGCCTGCCGCCCATGTGGCTCAGGCCTGGCTGGACCGAGCGGATCTGAGCGCGGTGCTTGAGGTCATTGCGCTTCTGCCGCTGGTCAAGTCCGTGCGTCACAAACCGCGCGCGAATCCTAAACCTGGCGGTGCGCCCGGCGGCATGACGGAGGACGCTTTTCGCGCAGGCTTCAAGGCGGTCGCAAATGCGGGGCTCATGTTCGACCTGCAAACGCCTTGGTGGCACCTGGCCGAGGTCCCATCCATGGCCGACCACGCGCCAGAAATGCCCATCATCCTGAACCACACCGGGCTTCCGGCAGATCGTTCGCCGGAGGGACTGGCGGGGTGGCGTGCGGCCATTGTTGAGTTCTCCCGCCTACCTCAGACCTTTGTGAAGATCTCAGGCCTCGGCCAGCGCGGACGCCCTTGGACACTGGAAGAGAACCGCGACATCATCCGAAAAACCATCGACATCTTTGGCCCCACCCGCGCCATGTTCGCCTCCAATTTCCCGGTGGACGGCCTCTGTGGGTCCTTCGACACCATCTTTTCCGGCTTCGATGCCGCCACCACCGACTTCACCGGCTCTGAGCGTCACGCCCTCTTCATGGGTACGGCGGCGCGCGTCTACGGCATCGAAACAGAGCCATTCTTGCACGACGGGAGGACGACATGAAAAGACGCACCCTTATGAAGGCCGTTGGCCTGGCGACAGCGGGGGCCATCTTCGCTGGCTCGGCATTGGCACAAGAGGTCACCCTGCGCTTTGGCCATTACGGGAAGCCCGGCGACACGGCCTACATGGCCGCCGAGCACTTCAAGTTCACGGTTGAGAACATGACCGACGGCGAGGTCGAAATTTCGCTCCATCCGGCCAGTGAACTTGGCAATTCACCGACCATGCTGGAGGGCGCCCGTCTGGGCTCGATAGACCTCGTGCTGGTCGGCAACCCTTACTTCACGGCATTTGCCCCGCAGGTGAACCTGCTTGATCTCCCCTTCCTCTTTCAATCGGCGGACCATGCCTATGCCGTGATGGATGGAGAGGTCGGCGACGCCCTGATGGATTCGATCAACCAATCCAACCTCCAGGGTCTGGCCTTCTGGGAAATCGGTTTCCGCAACTTGACCAACAACACCCGCGCGATCTCGACCCCCGAAGATCTGGACGGACTGAAGTTGCGCACGACGCCAAACCCGGCGCATATCGAGGCATTCCAGATCCTCGGCGCAAATCCCGCCCCAATGCCCTTTGCCGAGGTCTATTCCGCGCTACAGACCGGCACGATCGACGGTCAGGAAAACCCGGTGAACCATATCTACGCCTCTAAGCTTCACGAGGTACAGAAGCACCTTTCGCTGACCGCGCATGCCTATACGGCCGCGCCCCTGGTCATAAACTACGGCCGTTTCTCGCGGCTCGACCCAGAGCATCAGCAGGCCCTCCAGGTCGCAGCCAAGCTCTCGGCAAGCTATGGGCGGGCTTTGAACGCGGCCAAAGAAGCGGGCAGCCTGCAAGCCATGATAGACGCCGGTGTCGAGGTGGTGATCGAGCCCGATGTTGCCGCGTTCCGTGATGCTGTGGCTGAGCAGACCCGTGTCGCCTACAAAGAGGAATTCGGCGACGAACTACTCAACAAAGTCAACGCACTGGCCAACTAGGTGAGTGCATTGAGAACCTACGCGGTGCGCCTGTGGCGCATCGCCGTCGGCGGTCTGATGCTGGTGGTGGTGCTTCTGACGCTATCGCAAGTCTTTGCCCGTTACGTCTTGAACTCCTCGATCATTTGGGCCGAGGAGGCCAACCGTTTCCTGTATGTTTGGGTCATCCTGCTCGCCGCTGTCGGCGCGGATCACATGCGGATCGGTCTGATCGCTGACCAGGAGCGATTTCGCAAGTGGCTCACCCCTCTGGCTTTGATCGCGGGCATCCTGGCGCTTGGGCTGGTTGCCTGGGGCGGTTGGACCCTGCGCCAAACCTTCGTCCACGACCGCTATGTCACGCTGGGTTTGTCGAAGGGCTGGTATTTCCTGGCAGCCGTCGTCGGCGGCGCGCTTTGGGCCATCGTGCTGGTCTGGCGGAGCCTTGAGCCGAAGAAGGACACCCGCCTGTGACGCTCCTGGTTCTTCTCGGCACCATGCTTGGCCTCGCCCTTCTAGGCGTGAACCTCGTCTTTGCCATCCTGCTTGCCTCCGCCCTCGCGCTCATCGTCTACCGCGAGTATGTGCCGCTCGAAATCGTGGCGCAGTTGTTTCTATCGGGGATCGACAACTTCTTGCTGCTCGCGGTCGGGTTCTTCTTTCTGGCTGGGGAGCTCATGAACCGCGGCGGTGTGACCCGTCGCATCATCGATTTCGCGCAAGCCTGCGTTGGTCATGTGCGCGGCGGGCTGGGGCATGTGAACGTTGCCTCATCAATCTTCTTTTCCGGCATCTCTGGCTCGGCCGTCGCGGATACCGCCGCCATTGGCTCGGTGATGATCCCGGCGATGGAAAAGGCAGGGTTCTCGCGCGGCTTTGCCGCCGCCATCACGCAAAGTTCCAGTGTGATCGGCCCGATCATTCCACCTTCCATCCCGATCATTGTGTATGCCGTGCTCGCACAACAATCCGTTGGAAAGATGTTTCTGGCCGGGATCGTGCCCGGGCTCCTCGTTGCACTCTGCTTGATGATCACGGTTTACATCTTGGCCCTCCGCCGCGGCTATCCCGCCGGGCAGTGGCAGGGCTTCCGCGCCGTGTTGCGGGCGGGCGCCTCTGCCCTCTTGGCTCTGGCCACACCCGTCATCATTGTTGGCGGGATCCTCGGCGGGGTCATGACCGCGACCGAGGCAGGCGCTGTCGCCGTCGCCTACGCCTTTGTTATCGGCAAGTTCTGGTTCCGAGAACTCAGCTGGGCCCATTGCGGCGAGGCCCTGGTCGCTGCCGCGAAGGGGAGCGCTACGGTGCTGGTAATCGTCGGCGCCTCGTCCGTCTTTGCCTGGATCGTCGCCGACCTCCAGATATCCCGGACCGCTGCTGAGATCATCTTTTCCGTCAGCCGCGACCCGTTTTGGGTGCTCGTCATGGCGATGCTCTTTGTCCTGTTGATCGGGCTCTTCATGGACCCGCTGGCTGGGCTTGTGGTGACGGTTCCCGTGCTCCTGCCGGTGATGATCGAGATCGGCATCGATCCGATCCATTTCGGTGTGTTGATCGTGCTCAACCTGATGATCGGCCTGACAACACCACCGGTCGGGTATCTGATCTACCTCTCGGCCTATCTCGCGAATGAGCGCCCAGAAGTCGTGATCCGCGAGAGCCTGCCTTTCCTGGCAACTCTCTTCGTGGCCCTCGCCCTCTGCATATGCTTTCCCGCTTTGGTGCTGAGCCTCCCCGCGCTCTACTCAGGAGGCTGACGATCATCTACGATCTTACCATGCCCATCGAGGCAGATCACTTTCGCTGGCCGATAGAGCGCAGCGCTCGGCTAAGCGCAGGCGATATATTCGAGGTGACGTCGATCGGGCTTTCCTGCCACGCTTTCACCCATCTCGATGCACCAAGCCACATTCTGCGGTCTGGGGCCACAACGGACGATCTAGACCTGTCGCGGGTGGTTGGCCGCGCGGCAGTGATTGATTTGCAGGACATCGTCCCGAACGAAGAGATCACCAGCACCCATCTTCAGCGGGCGGCTGGACATCTCGCGACCGGAGAAATCGCGGTCTTTCGCACAAGCTGGGACGCACAACGCGATTGGCGTAGCCCGGACTATTGGCGGGACGCACCATATCTCTCGGCGGCGGCCTGCGAATGGCTCTTGGAGCGTCGTCCGAGCGCCGTGGCCTTCGACTTCCCACAAGATCATGTCATCCGACGGGTGCTCGACGGCGAGATGCCCCCGATTGAGGAGCATGTCTCGCACGACATTCTCCTGCGTAACAGGATCACTTTGATCGAATACCTCGTGGGAACGAGACAGCTCGATTTCGACCACGTAGAATTCGCGGCGCTGCCGATCAAACTGCCGACGAGCGATGGCGCGCCCGCAAGGGTCGTCGCGTGGCCAATCTCCTGACGTTTGATGATCCGATATGGAACAACTAACCCTAGAACGCGCTATTGGCAGGATCAGAGCCGTCTTTTGTTGCGATGTCCAGGCGTCTCGCGAGAAGCCTGGGTTTCAAACCAGATGGGTAGAGCTCCAAGCCGCCGCGATCCAATTGCGCCACGTCAAACCAGGACGCGAGGCATGTCTCCCCATTGTCCTCCAGGTATTCGATGCACTCGGTATTCGGATAAGCGTCGTCCGGAAGAGCAACATCCGAGGCGAAAACAATTTCGTGCCCGGTCATCCCGTGATGGATGTAAATGTTCTCTAAGATGAGCGGTTCTCCAATCACTTGGATCGCAACACCCAGCTCTTCGTCAAACTCGCGCACGAGCGCGTCACGACATGTTTCGCCAAACTCCAGCCTGCCGCCGAGGGGCCGCACACCCTTAACGCTCCCGTCATCGCGGTGGATCTCGCTCGCCAAAAGCAAACCGTTGCGCCACGCAAGGCCAATCGCCTTTACTTGAATGGCTTGCTTGGGTCTCCAGACACTCATCCGCTGGCCTTAAACCTACGATACCCGATCCAACCGAGTTTGCGGGATGCTGCTTCTTGCCAAGCGGTGCCAGGCCCCTGGCTCGTCCGTCAGACAGACCGAATGAGCTTTTTTTCCAGAACCCGCAAGACCGTCGCGAGATCAGCCCCACGACGCAGGATGCGCCCGTCCATCCCCACCACAGCATATTGCTGCTGGCGCGCCGCAAGCTTCGGGCGCTTCTCGATGCGATAGACCGGGTTCTCAGCCGTGTGGCGAAACACGGAAAACACCGCCACATCACGCAGCATCGAAATCCCATAGTCGCGCCAGATCCCAGCGGCGACCATCCGACCGTAGAGCCCGAGGATAATCGAAAGCTCGGTGCGGTGGAATCGCACCCGATCCTGGGTCTGAGGAAACGGCGTGATGTCAGTCATAGGCGCCATAGCGATGAGGATGGCCTGGAGCGCCCTCTTTGGCAAGCCAGAGGATCTCGCGCCCGGTCCGTGTCGTCGCCGTGCCAGAGCCGATAGTAGGAAAGACTATGCTCCGGGTAAGGGCCCGGATCTGTGAGACCGTTCGGAAATCAGGTGTCAGTGGAGATGACCATCCACGTCATAGCGACCGCCCTCGCGCAGCGGGCCAAACATCTCCGAAACCTCGGGATGATCCACCGGTTCGCCGCTCTCATCGCGCACGAGGTTTTGCTCCGAAACATACGCCACATAATAGGACGTCTCGTTCTCAGCGAGCAGATGATAAAAGGGCTGATCGCGCCGCGGACGATTCTCTTCCGGGATCGACTCCCACCATTCCTCGGTATTGCTGAAGGTGGGATCGACATCAAAAATCACCCCGCGGAACGGGTGAAACCGGTGGCGAACCACCTGTCCTACGGTAAATTTGGCAGAAGATGTCAACATAGCCGCGGCCCACACTCTCACTACTGCGCTGCATCATACATAGGGCATCTGTTTCTGTCCACTACGCCCCCTGTCAAGACTGGAAATCCGGTTAAAGCCGACCCTCTAACGCGAAGGTGATTCAACCCGCCGCCCGGTCGCGGCCAGATCGGCAATCGTCGGTTCCGGCGATGATCCCGTCGCTGATCCAAGCGCCGCTCCGATGTGCCCCTGGTTTTCGCCCACCTGGCCCCGGTGCAGCAGGAGATGGTCGAGCAGCACGCAGGCCACCATTGCCTCGCCCACCGGCACGGCACGGATCCCCACGCAAGGGTCATGGCGGCCTTTCGTAATGATTTCAGTCTCTTCGCCGCCCAACGTCACCGTCTTGCGCGGCGTCAGGATCGAGGACGTGGGTTTCACCGCAAAGCGCACGACGATCTCCTGGCCGGTTGAAATGCCCCCCAATATGCCACCGGCATTGTTGGAGGCATATTCCGGCCCCTCAGGCCCCATAGTCATTTCGTCGGCGTTCTCGGCCCCCGTGAAGCCCGCCGCGGCCATGCCCGCGCCGATCTCCACGCCCTTCACAGCATTGATCGACATGCAGGCTGCAGCGAGATCTGTGTCGAGCTTGCCATAGATTGGCGCGCCGAGACCCGGCGGCACGCCATCCGCACGGACCTCGATCACCGCACCCACCGAATTGCCCGCCTTGCGCAAGCCATCAAGCGTGTCCGCCCAGCGCGCAGCCGCCGCGCCATCGGGGCACCAAAACGGGTTTTCCGGTACCAGTGCCCAATCCCAAGCCTCCGGATCGATTTCGTCGCGGCCCATCGCCACCATCGCGCCGCGCACGCTCAAGCCAGGCAAAAGCGCGGAAAGCGCGGCCCGCGCCACACCCCCTGCTGCGACCCGCGCCGCCGTCTCGCGCGCGGAAGACCGCCCGCCGCCGCGATAATCCCGGATCCCATACTTCTGAAAATACGTGATATCGGCATGACCAGGACGGAAGGAGCGCGCAATCTCGCCATAATCCTTCGAGCGCTGGTCGGTATTTCGGATCATCAGTTGGATCGGCGTTCCGGTCGTCTGGCCTTCAAAGACGCCGGACAAGATTTCCACCTGGTCGGCCTCGCGACGCTGCGTCGTGTAGCGGTTCTGGCCTGGTCGCCGCGCGTCGAGCCAGGGCTGGATCACCGACTCCGACAGCGCAACTCCCGGGGGACAGACATCCACCGTCGCGCCAAGAGCTGGGCCGTGGCTCTCCCCCCAAGTGGTGACGCGGAAGATATGGCCGAATGTGTTGAAGGACATGGGCAGGCTCCGGTTTCCCGGAAGAACTATGCGAGGTAAGCGCCCGAGAAAAGAGCGGGCCGCGTCGACAGACGATCCTAGAGCCAAGAAACTCGCGAGGTCGACGCCCCGACGTCCGGTCAGCGTCGCAGAAAGACCCGGCACTCGGCAGCCGCTGCCCGTATTTCCTGCACCGTCGGTTCTGCTTCCAGGATCTCTCTTCCCGCCCGGTCAAGCTTGTGCCCCACGTTGCCCGAAAAGCCGCGGGAGACCTCCCAGCTCATGGCGTTCCGCGTATCATTGAACTCCGCCTGATCGATCACCCCCATCCGGAGCTCGATTTGCGCCTCCATTACGACGTAATAGGCACAATAGTAAGTCTTGTTTTGACGCGAAGCATTATTGAGGTCGACGAGCCCAGCAAAGGCAGCCGGTGACGCCACCAGCAATCCAAAGGCACATAGCAAAGCTGAACGGATCATGTATTTCTCCAAATCAAAGGATCCCGAGGCGCAAACCACAAGATCTAAAACGAAGCGCTCCAATCGCTGACTGACAGAAAATCTGCCTGCCGGTAAACCCATTAGCTGATTCTTGCGAGCAAACCCAGAGGGTTAAACGCCTCTCAAGCTCTTCTCAGGCAGTTCGGCCGCCCGTAGCGGCACTTGTTCGTCCATTTGATTTTCTCACCTTTCGTCGCTCTCCACCACCCCCAGATCCCTCAAGGCGGTTCGACTGTTGGCACTAGAGTCGGGAATTTCCGCTTCTTCAGAATGCGTTCGGTGGTCGCGCCCGATCAAGACTTTGAATTGGATCTCAACTTGGCTCGCCCGAGCAAAGCGCATCAATCGCTGAAAACCCAAAAAACTCTATCGATCCAGACGTAACTATGGTTTACCATGAAATGGGGTTTTGGGGTAAATTTACATGCGACAAACGGCAGCGTTTGCGCGCTTGGCGTATGCTGAGCGATCATCAGAACGAATTTTTCCATCGGCATCATCCAACACGGTAGCGAATACGGGGCAGCTCCGTATTCTGATCAATGCATGTCGTCTTGAGCGCGGCTTCGGAAGTGGCTGGCCAAGCACGCATCCCGATCAAGCAAGCATTCGGCGTCTTTCCGCGATCAACAGAGCTATCGTCCGCGCCCCAGATGGATAGGCGGTAATCCGCTCATGTGGCCTGTATCACTTCCGAATAGATGCGGGTCGGAAATAAAATCATCTTCATAACTGAGTCTTATGGGTAGTAAAAAATGGCAGTAACTGCAACTTCTGGTAGTTGGAATACAGAATTATTCTCGTCTGACGACAGCTTGTCTCTATCAGATGTTGATTTCAACGCCACTCCTATTGAGAGTGGTCTTGTCAGTGGCTCCGTCGACAGTGTGCTTAAGCAGTTCAGCGCTTCGCAGGACGGCGGAACATATGCGGCGCGGTTCACGGCAACTGTGACGCTGGACGAAGCCGAAGACATCACGTTCCACCTCGCCGCAGCCGGAGATGCGCGTGTCTTGATTGATGACGAGGTCGTCGCCGAGCTGTCGGTCGCCGAACTGGTCGGTGCTGGCCCCGGCCCGTGTCCGACCAACGGTGCCGTCGTCTGCACGTGTAAAGCAGACGCGCGATTCGCGCGGGAAAGCATCAACGAGACGCTGGAGCCGGGTGAACACACGATAACGATCGAGTATCTTCACCAGATACCGGAGCACACGCTCGCGGTTGAGTGGGCGGTTGGGGATCTCGGCCGCCGGCCTCTCGACCTGGTTGTTCCTGAGCCTGTCAGCGCCAACGATCTCGACGGTGGCGGCGAGTGGGGCGGCGTCATCGAGTGGCCGGGGATCGCGATCCACTCCATCCTGCTGCCAGATGGACGGGTCCTGACCTTCGGGACACCCGAGGATGGCTCCAACCCGCGTGATTTTAAAGGCTTAATATATGACGTTTGGGACCCCGAAACCGGGGAGCACACAACCCTAGAGAACATGACCGAGACAGACATATTCTGCTCGGCATTAGCTATCGTTCCAGAAACGGGCGAGGTCCTCGTGGTTGCGGGCGATGGGCGTCCGTTGAACATTCCCAACAGGGGGATCAACGACACCAACATTTTCGATCCCGATGACAACTCGCTGACCCCTAATCCTTCGGGGGAGATGGAATTTGGCAGGTGGTATCCCACGGCACTGACGCTGGCGAACGGCAAGATCCTCGTGCTGGGGGGCCGACCACCGAGCAATCTGGTGGACCAGGGGATCCCAACTCCGGAGCTCTTCACGCCCGGCGAAGGATACAAAACGCTCAACGATGGCAGCATAGAGTCGCTGACAACCGGGGACGGCTGGTTCTACACGCGTGCCTGGCTGGCCTCCGACGGCAAAGTCGTCGTACTGGGGAACTTTGGGCCGGATGGCACACTCTATAAGCTCGACCCGTCCGGGACCGGGGGCCTGACCACCTACGGCGAACTGGGCTTTGACACCCGCAAATATCTTCCCGCAATCAACTACGCGACGGACAAAGCCCTGTTCATGGACACAGACGGCGGCCTGTGGAGCGTGGATTTCTCGGGCGCGGCGCCTGTATCGGAGCTTGTCGGGGATGTTGGACCGGCACGCTCGCATTCCACGATGGACATCCTCGCGGACGGGACAATCCTGATCACCGGCGGGGGCAGCGACAACAGGCCGGGCGCGACCGCCTATCATGCCGCGATCGTCGTCGATCCGACGGACTGGTCTCTGGCCGTCCAGGAAGAGGAAACCCTCTCGCGTCTCTACCACTCATCGTCCCTGCTCCTGCGCGATGGAACAGTCATCACGATGGGCGGCGGTTCACCAGGCCCCTTCATTCAGACCAATGCCGAGATCTTCCGGCCCGAATACCTGTTCGATGAAAACGGCGAACCGGCGGAGCGCATCAAGATCATCCAAAGCCCTGAAGCCGTTCAGCAGATGGACTCCTTCGTCATCACCGTCGATGACGCGAGTGCGGTCGAGCGCATCACGATGCTCAAGCACGGCTCGACCACCCATGCCTACAATATGGGGGCTGGGTTCATTGAGCCTGAGTTTTCGGTCGACCTCGCCACCAACACAATCACGATCACGCCGCCTGAGAACCCGAATGTCTTCATTCCCGGGAGTTGGATGGTGTTTGCACTCGATGCAAACGGCACCCCATCCGAGGCGATCAGTGTGATGGCCGGTCTCGGCGGCGAGACCCATAGCGATGCCCTGGGCACCTACCTGACACTCTCAGACGCCGCACAGGAAATCACGGTCGATACGTTCCAACTTACGACAGTTGACCAACTGCCAACCGAGGACGACGGCTCACACGGAACCGTCGCGACAAACGCACGGATCGATTTTACATCCGATTTCACGCTTGACCTGCAACTCCGCTCCGATGCGCCAAGCACCGATGAGTCCGGGATCGCGTTCGTGTTTCACAACGCAGATCATGGCGCAGACGAAACCGGCGAAAGCAGCACGAATTTCGGCACCGAGGGCCTTCGAAGCGCCTTCGGGATCCAAGTGGACCTGTTTGGCTCGGGCGGCGCACAGAGCGATCAAATCGCCTTCTTCGAGATCGATTCGGTCGGGTCCTATGGTGTCGCCGGTACCGAACAGGATGCCGGCGCCCTGGACGATGGCGCTTGGCACGATCTCAGCATCTCGTGGGATTTTTCCGCAGGCGTCCTGACCTATAGTGTCGATGGCAGCGTAACCGATACGATTTCGCTCGATCCAGACGAAATTCTGCGAGAGAGCGCCGCCACACTCGCCATTACCGCTGGGGCGGATGGCAATGCGCACGAGGTCCGCTTCCTCGGCTTCGAGGGGCTCTTTGAGGGAGATGCGTTCCGCGAGGCCTATAGTTTGGTTCTCAAAGAGGATTGGAAAATTGTCGGCGATGCGCGCCTCGATTTTGACGGCGAAATCATCCTGACATCTTCCGAGGAATCACCTCAGTCCGGAGCCGCGACGATTGATCGCGAACTCGATCTGACGAGCGATTTCGAAATCGTGTTCGATGTTACGCAAGACGATCTGGGCGGCGGCGGATTTGCGTTTGTGCTTCACACAGACGCAGACGGCGCAGAAACCCTCGGCGAAGGGCCGCTGGCGGCAGATGGTATAGCACAATCCCTGGTGTTCGACTTTCCCGCAGACGAGGCGAGCGGTACTCCGCAAACCGTCGCACTAACATGGGATGCGAGCGAAAGGAGCTTCTCTTATCAACTCGGCGATGGCACCCCTGAGGTGATTTCCGGCGCAGACGTTGAGGCGCAGCTCGGGGGCACGGACCGAGCCTATCTAACCGTCACCGCCGCCAAGGAGTCAGGCGACACGGAGCATCGCATCGGCATCGAAAGCTTCGACGGCACATTTGTTCCCGAACCGGTGGTCTATGGATTGTCGGGGAAATCTCACTTCTACCAACCCGATGCGGACACCTGGCACACCGTCAATTTCGACCATGAACTCATCAATCCGATTGTCGTGATGAGCCCGCTGACAATGGAAGATGAAACTCCCGCCAACCCGAGAGTTCGGAATGTGACCTCAACGGGTTTCGAGTATCAGATAGACACCTGGGACTATTCGCCCGACGAACATGTTGCGGAAGAGGTCTGGTGGATGGCCGTCGAGGAAGGCGTGCACATCACCGAGGATGGTGGCATCATCGAAGCCGGGCGCACGGTGGTAGAAACCACCGAACAAGAGGTCACCTTCGAAGCCGACCGAGCGGATGCGAATGTCGTGGTCATGGCGCAGACCACATCCGTAAATGATCCCGCGGCGGTAACGGACCGGGTCTATGACGTGTCGGAAGAGGGATTTAGCGTCCTGATCCAAGAAGAAGAGGCAGCAGACAACATACACGCTGCCGAGAACCTCGACTGGATTGCCTTTTCAACCGGCGCCTTTGCAGAGTTTTCCGCTGGCACGGGCCGGGTCGATGAACGCGAGATCGCCGTGGAGCTACCGACATTCGACGCGGACGACGTCATTCTCGCCGATATTCAGCAACTTCGGGGAGTAAACCCGTCATCACTGCGCCTCACGGACGTATCTGATGGCTCAATCGGCGTGGTCTTGCAGGAAGAGCAGTCCCAAGATGAAGAAATGCTCCACTTTCTAGAAGAATTTGGGTGGGTTTTCGTGAATGACAGGATCCTCGAAGCTGACTCTTCGGAGGAAAACGGACAGGTGAGCAACCTGTCGGGCCCAACGACTGTGGACCTGCTTGCCTGAACAAGCGTTCCGAAGCCTCGGTCCTGTTCCGTTCGGAGTTCCCCGTCGCACGAGGTCTGGTTCAAGGTTGCAAACAGAGGTAAGCAGCCTTGAACCGTCGCGCCCCCTCAAGGAAGCGGTGCGGGGGATCGTGTGTACCGCTGCTCAATGGCGGTGACTCGGGTTCGGCGCGGCGTCAGCCAATCGAAGGCTTCACGCGGAGCGAGGGACAACAACAGAACGCAAAAGGGGGCTTGGTCGGCGCCCAGGTGGAAGAATGCACCTATCACGGGCCGGACGCACACCCAACTCGCCTCTGCGTTGCATCTCGAGAGGGTATTTCCGTTTTTCTCAGCCCTACGGCAATCCGGCGCTAGCATCAGCGCAGCAAGCGCAGCATACTTTCCCGTGATGGCGATGTATCTGGGCCGTTCGAGTGATTGTGTGAGCCACACATTTTATTCGTGACGGAAGACTGTCCAGAACGGGCGCGTTTAGCAGGCTCAAAGGATACCTGCTGAGCAGGATATATCCCCACAAACCATAGCGCTGGTTGCGAAACGGCCGGCCGATGCGGAACACCGCGCAAGACAAAAAGGGACACTGAATGGCCGGCTTACTCTCGATAGTGATTTCTTTCGGCATTTTGCTGGCACTTGGGTTGGTCGCCTTCTGCACCGTCAAATGGTGGAACCTCCGGGCGATCGGGGTCACGCCCGTCCCACTCTTCACGTTTATCGCGATCTTGTTCACGTCAGGGCTCGATGTCGGTCTGATCATGTTTCCGCTCGGCGAGTTTCCCACCTATGCCGACCCGGAAAACACGGCAGATTATGGGTTCACCAACCCACTTTCGATCGAGTTCGGCTTCTGGGGATTTCTGATCTGGAGCTTCTACTTCCTGACGAGCTTCTACTTCTGTGTCGTTGAACCGCGCGTGAAGTTCTTTCAGATCCCTTTCGTGCGCGTTCTCAATAATATCGTCATTATCGGGACCTGCGCCTTCACCGCGAGCCTGTTTCTGATCTATTTGCCGTTTTACATCCCAGAGATGGGCGATGGCGAAACGGTGATCACAACCTTCTATGTGATCGTCTTCTGCGTCATCCTGGCAGCCGCTTATTCCAGCACAGACATCAAGTTCGTCCGCATTTTAAGCGTCGGGTCGACGTTTCTGTTCGTAGGGCTCATCGCCTTCATGTGGCTCTATAGCGGCATGGGTGTCGCCGGTTTGGCCAACAATTTAGGCGAGCTGACGTCAGGCTATTTCGGAAACATCCATAAATTCGCCCTGCCCATCAACGAATACCATGAGTTCTACCTGTTCTGGTGGTTCGCATGGTCGATCATGATCGGTCAGTTCACCTCGCGGTTCGTCGGCGGCCTCAAGACCCAACACTTGCTCCTGGCACTCTTGATCATACCGTCCATCCCGCTCGCGATCTGGTTCTCGGTGCTCTATTTCTACTTCACCAATGGCATCGACACGACGGGAATGCTCAACGTCGCCATGGTGATCGTCGGGGTAACCTTTGTCATCAATTCGCTCGACAGTCTGATCAGGCTCTATTCCGACAACCTGTCGCTGACACCGGCGCGTCTCGGAAAAACCTGGTATATTATCGGCAATGTGGCGGTGCTTTTCGGGCTCACGCTCGCATTCCAGAGCCAGTGGCTGCAGATCCAGTGGATCGGCGCCGTCGTTGTGGGCATCTATCTGGCCTGCGTCATCTACATCCTGCTGCTGAAGCGGGTCGATGTGGCGTCAATCAAAGCCTCTCCCGAAGAGAACACGTTGGACTTCGGCAAGATCGAAGCAGTTCGTTAGATCGGCCTGAGCCCCAACCTTGGGGCTGCGGGGTGTTTTCATGCGCTCGGAGCTGGCAATGCCGCAGTATTCTCTTGCGCCCGAAGGGTCGCATTTCATCAATGGCGCCTAGGTCGAGGATACGGCCGGAGCCGAGATCCCCGTGATCTTTCCCGGAACGGGAGAGGTTATCGCGCGGCTCCATTCTGCGACGGCACCGATTGTGGAAGCTTCTGTGCAGAGCGCGCTCAGCGCTCAGCGCGCCTGGGCAGAGCATACACCGGTGCAGCGTGGGCGGGTCTTGTTGCGCGCCGCGGCGCTCATCCGCGAACGCAATGCCGCGCTGTCGGAGCTTGAGACCTACGATACCGGCAAACCTATCCAGGAAACGCTCGTCGCCGACGCAACCTCCGGCGCGGATAGTCTGGAGTTTTTCGGCGGGCTGATTGCGGCCGATACAGGCCAGTACATTCCGCTCGGCGGTGGCGATTTCGCCTATACCAAACGGGAGCCTCTAGGCGTCTGTCTCGGGATCGGGGCCTGGAACTACCCGACGCAGATCGCCTGCTGGAAGGCGGCCCCGGCGCTCGCAGGCGGAAACGCCATGATCTTCAAGCCGTCCGAGACAACGCCGCTCTGCGCGCTGAAGATTGCGGAGATATTCATCGAGGCCGGGGCGCCGAAGGGACTCTTCAACGTCGTGCAGGGCTACGGCGATGTTGGGGCGATGCTCGTCGGCCATCCGGAGATCGACAAAGTGTCGCTCACGGGCTCGGTGCCCACCGGTCGAAAGGTCGCAGGGGCTGCAGCCGGGGATCTGAAGCATGTCACAATGGAGCTAGGCGGGAAGTCACCGCTGATCGTTTTCGAGGATGCCGATATCGAAAGCGCCATCGGCGCGGCGATGCTCGGCAACTTCTATTCCTCCGGTCAGATCTGCTCGAACGGAACCCGGGTCTTCGTCCATGAGGCGATCCATGACCGGTTCGTCGCCCGGCTATGCGAACGCACCGAACGCATCCGCATCGGTGATCCGCGCGACCCGGAGACTCAGTACGGGCCCATGGTGACCGAGGCGCAAATGCAGATCGCGCTCGACTATATCGCCATCGGCAGGGATGAGGGCGCTGTCCTCGCAGCCGGCGGTCAGCGCGTTACGCCCGACGATGCCCCGGAAGGGTTCTTTGTCAGCCCCGCCGTGTTCACCGGTGTCACCGACGATATGCGCATCGCCCGCGAGGAGATTTTTGGTCCGGTCATGAGCGTGTTGAGTTTCGCCACAGAAGACGAGGTCGTGGCCCGCGCCAATGCAACGGAATTCGGGCTCGCCGCCGGTGTCTTCACCCGCGACATCACGCGCGCGCATCGGGTGATCGACAACCTCCAGGCGGGGACATGCTGGATCAATACATACAACCTCACGCCGGTGCAGATGCCCTTCGGCGGCGTCAAGGCTTCCGGTTTTGGGCGGGAGAACTCGGCCGTGGCGCTTGAACACTATACGCAGGTCAAGTCGGTCTATGTGGCCGCCGGTCCGGTGGAGAGCCCCTACTGATGCAGGCGGATTATGTGATCATCGGGTCGGGCTCGGCAGGGTCAGCAATGGCCTACAGACTGTCTGAGAGCGGCGCGCATAAAGTGTTGGTCCTCGAATTTGGCGGCAGCGATATCGGACCGTTCATCCAGATGCCCGCGGCCCTGAGCTTTCCGATGAACATGGCGCGCTACGATTGGGGCTTTCGCAGCGAACCCGAGCCGCATCTGGGCGGGCGGCGGCTGGCCACGCCGCGGGGCAAGGTGATCGGGGGCAGTTCCAGCATCAACGGCATGGTCTATGTCCGCGGGAACGCCAAAGACTTTGACCATTGGGAGGAAAGCGGCGCGACCGGCTGGGGATACCGCGATGTGCTGCCCTACTTCAAACGGATGGAGCATTGGCACGATGGGGGCCATGGCGGCGACCCGGCCTGGCGCGGCACGGACGGGCCACTCCATGTGACGCGCGGCCCCCGTACGAACCCGCTTTTCCACGCCTTCGTCGAAGCCGGACGTCAGGCGGGCTATCCGCTGACCGACGACTATAACGGCGAAACCCAGGAAGGGTTCGGTCCGATGGAACAGACGGTCTGGAAGGGTCGACGCTGGTCTACGGCAAACGCCTATCTCAAGCCCGCGCTAAAGCGGCCAAACTGTGAGCTGTTGCGCTGTCTCGCCCGGAGGATCGTGTTCGAAGACGGACGTGCGGTGGGGGTTGAGATCCGGCGCGGCGACAGGGTCGAAACGGTTCGGGCGACGCGCGAAGTGATCGTCGCCGCCTCTTCGATCAACTCCCCGAAACTGCTCCTGCATTCCGGCATCGGTCCGGCAGATCACCTGCGCGGTTTCGGGATCGACGTGATCGCAGATCGCCCCGGTGTCGGACAGAATCTGCAGGATCACCTGGAGCTTTACATCCAGCAGGCGAGCCTTCAGCCGATCACACTCTACAAATACTGGAACCTTTGGGGCAAAGCCACAATCGGGACCCAGTGGCTCTTCACCAAGACCGGGCTTGGGGCGTCGAACCAGTTTGAGTCCGCGGCTTTCCTGCGGTCGGGACCGGCGGCTGACTACCCCGATATTCAATATCACTTCCTGCCGATTGCGGTGCGCTATGATGGTCAGGCTGCCTCCGAGGGGCACGGGTTTCAGGCCCATGTCGGACCCATGCGCTCGAAATCTCGCGGCCAGATCACACTGCGGGAGGCGGACCCGGACGCGCCACCGAAGATAGAGTTCAACTACATGTCCCACCCCGAGGACTGGTCGGATTTCCGGAATTGTATCCGGCTCACGCGCAAGATCTTCGCGCAAGCGGCCTTCGATCCCTACCGCGGCGCTGAGATCCAGCCGGGCGCGGCCTACCAGAGCGATGCAGAGCTGGATGCCTTCATATCGGAGCATGCCGAAAGCGCCTATCATCCCTGCGGCACCTGCCGGATGGGTACGGCGGACGATGCGATGGCCGTGGTTGACCCCGAGTGCCGAGTGATCGGCGTCACCGGATTGCGCGTTGCGGACAGCTCGATCTTTCCTCGGGTGACCAACGGCAATCTCAACGCGCCCAGCATCATGACCGGCGAAAAGGCCTCCGATCACATTCTGGGACAGGGGATGCTGCCTCCGGCACAGCTTTAGTGCGCGCTGAATGACTGGACCGACAGGATTGCAGGCGGCATCTCTAATGCGGCCGGAACCAGCAAAAATATGCGGGACACGCGGGCGTTCTCTGACCTGATGCCAACGATTGGGTCCAACAACTCAACAGTCCAACCGAACCACTCTGCCGACGGCGCTGTAGAGAGACTGCGTTGGAGCCGTCAGTAAATGAGGGCCCGAACTGAGAGCTCTGCAAACGCCAATAATGGAACCTCACGCCCTTTCTGATGATTCTTGCACGATCGCCGAGAACGCCACTCCAGCGACGCGCGAGGATACGAACCACGTCTACGCCGCGGTAGCCGAACCAAGGATCTGTCGCTGGCGGGACGCGTGAGTATCCGTCCAAGACAATCAGAACGCGGCCCCTGAGGTCGGGTCGGTTGTCGCCACGCGGACGATCGTGAAAACTTAACCGCTAGCTCTGCAGAGCGCCGCAGGCGCGCAGGTCGACAAGCACTGCGACATACAAAACAGGACCTTGCTCTGCCACGACGCGAAGTTTGTCGTCCGCGTGTCGCAAGTCCGAACAGACACCTCAATGAGATGGGTCAACGCGACAGGCAAGCGACGGGGGATGAACCCAGCAGATTTCGGTGTCAGAGGAAACTGGCTCTCACAGTGTCCTCATGAGACCGACAATTTGTCGAGCCTCACCAAGAGGACGCGCCATTCAACTGCGATATCAGACATATGCTTGCAAAAAGAAAGACCGCTCGCAGTTCAAAACCGAAGAACCCTAGCAACACCCTTAAGAGACAAATTTCACTTCGGAAATCCCAGCCTTGCGGCACAGCTCGGCGACCGACGCATCGTACCGAACTGGGATTCGCGAAAAGCCGAGCGGTGCCCCCCGAACCGCGCCGCCCGCGCCTAGCCCCGCTCGCGCAAGAGCCGCGCCTTCTGCCGCTGCCAATCGCGCTTGGCCTCCGTCGCCCGCTTATCCGCAAGCTTCTTGCCCTTCGCGAGCCCCAGCTGCAGCTTCGCCATGCCCTTCTCGTTGAAGTAGAGCCGCAGCGGCACGATCGTCATGCCCTCCCGCGCCGTGCTGTTCCAGAGCTTCGCCAGCTCCCGCCGCCGCACCAGAAGCTTGCGCCGCCGCCGCTCGTCATGGCCGAAGGTTTTCGCCTGGGCATAAGCCGGGATGTAGCCGTTGATCAGCCACAATTCCCCATCCTCCACCGTGGCATAGCTCTCGGCGATATTCGCCTTGCCCGTGCGCAGGGACTTCACCTCAGAGCCCTCCAGCACGATCCCCACCTCCAGATCCTCCTGGATGAAGTAATCGTGCCGCGCGCGGCGGTTCTCGGCGACAGTCTTGCGGACGGGATCGGTCTTCGGGGCCATGGCCGGGCTCTTAGCGGGCGGACGCGCCCCAGTCCAGCCGCCCGCTTCGCTTGGCCCCCCGCCCCCTCAGGCAAAGCGCACAGATCACGCCCAGAACTGCCCGGACGGGTGCCAATCGCCTCCCTTTGCGGCCTTGCGTTAACGAAACGATAACGCGACCCGTTCCCATGCGGTAAACAAGCGGTTAAAACACGCGTAATACGGGTAGGGACGGGGCCGCGCGCCGCCGCCGTAACGAGTATGGGTTCGCAGGCGGAGGGGCCGATGAGTATTGTGGTGAGTTTTCCGGCGGAACGAGCGCGCAAACCGGGGGAGGACGCCCCGGCCATCGTCGCGGTCCGAGGCTGCGAAATACACCAATTCACCCTCTATCTCACGCCACGGCCCCCGCAACGGCGCCTCGATCCCGAAACCCGCGCCCGCCGCGGGCGCAAACCCGAACCGAGGGCTGTGCCGACCGGGGCTGTGCCAGACGACGAAAAGCTGCAGCCCTTGGTGCGCGTGCGCGAGTTGAGCGCCCGCGACGCCCGCGACGAGATCAACATCCTGCTCGCCATCTCCGACACCGATCTGGCGGTCTCGATGCTCGTTGCGCTGATCGGCGCCAGCAGCACCCACCGGCCCCTGCCCCATGGCTGGCCCAAAGTGATGTATGCCATCCGTGGCCGGATCAGCCTGCATGTGGCCCTTGGCCGTGACGATTCCGCGCGCCTGATGGATGGGGTCCGGATGCTGCTCGACCAGGAATCCGACACCGCCTGGGCCTGACAGCCGCAGGCACGATTTATCCAAAGAACAAGGGAAGCGTGCGCTCTTGGGAGAGGGTCGGCGTTGCCCGACGTTGCCCCGCGCGACATACTAACCCAACGTTGTCCCTACCCCGAAGATTCCCACATTTCGCCCAACACTACAACACCCAACCTTGGCCCGTGCGACCAGCACGGGCCGCGCCCGCCCCACCCCAAGGGCGGGCGCCATGGCAAGGCCAAGCACACCCTAGCCCGCCAGATCCACGTCACCATAAACCGCGCCGCACAACCGCGTTCTGGCGCCCACCAAGGGGCGGACGTGGCCCTTAACGCCTGGGGCCATACAGTGAGCAAAAGGTCGACGCCCACGCGATGAGCACAGGCAACGAACACACACCTCCCCATCCAACTGGAACGGGATCGCCGCTCCGCGCTCTGCTGAGAGACCTTACTCTGGCCCGTGCGGCCACAGCACGGGCAGCGCCATGACCTCCCAGCCCGTGCGACCAGCGCGGGCCGCGCCCACCCCTCCCCAAGGGCGGGCGCCATGGTAAGTCCGAGCACAGTACGACCCGCCAGATCCACGACACCATCAGCCGCGCTGCACAACCGCTGTGCAGCGCCCACCCAGGGGCTGGCGCGCCCCCAGGGCACCCTTCCCGCATCCCCCGCCCCATGCTAGCGTCACGCGATTGCCCCCAAACCCTTTCACGAGCGCCATGGCCACCGACACCCAGATCGAGCGCATCAACGAGATCTCCAAACTCGCGCGCACCGCCTGGTTCACCCTGCTCGCCTACCTCGTCTTCGTCGGCATCACGCTCCTCGGCGTCGAGGACGCGGACTTCTTCGTCCCCTCCCGCCAAACCCAGCTTCCCCTGGTCAATGTCCAGATCCCCACCGCCTCGTTCTTCTGGGCCGCCCCACTCCTCGGCGCCGCGCTCTACATCTACCTCCACCTCTTCGTCCTGAAACTCTGGGACGCGATCCGCGACGCGCCCGACACCGTCCCGGCGGATCCCGAAGATCCGGCATCGGAAGCGCAGGTCCCGCTCAGCGAGCGCATCCACCCCTGGATCTTCAACGATCTCGCGGCCTTCCTGAAAGGGCGGGAGGCGCATCGCCCGCGCCCGCTCCGCTGGCTCAGCAACGGCGTCACCATCGCCCTCGTCTGGATCGGCGGGCCGCTTGTCACCGGCGCGGCGTGGTGGCGATCCTTTCCCGCCCACGATTTGTGGCTCAGTGGCGTGATCGGCGCCTGCTTTCTGATCAGCCTGATCTGCGGGTTCACAACGGCCGCGACGATCTATCAAACACGCAAAGAGACGCAGAGTGATCATGCGCGCTGGGGCGGAACCCAAATCGCCAATGCCCTGAGTATCATTGCCCTTCTGGTTATCCTCGGTCTCACATTAGTGCGCACCACGTTTGATGCGCGGTTTGAGATCGTAATCAGTGGGGAAGAAAAACTCGCCTTCAACACGCTCCAACCCGCCAACCTCGAAAACGAGCAGCTCGTGCCACTCCCGCCCGAATGGCGCAACTATCAGGTCGCCCGCATGGCATTCCGTGAAACCTGGTGCAAGCGCGAAGGGCTCAGCATGCAGATCTGCGATCACCGGAACGGTAACGACCGCACCCAGCCACCCCATGTCGCGGAAGCCAGGACCGATTACTGCACAGAACACGGGATTGAGACCGATGCCGCATGCGATCAAACCTTCGCCGATCTGGACACGCGCTTTGACGACGCCTGGCAAACCGAACGTGACAGTATCAACGAGGCTCTGCCTGCGCTGGACCTGACCAAAAAGGACCTGAGGCGCATGAATGCCTCCGGCGCGTCCCTAGTGGGGGCCGTCTTCAGAGAGGCGCGGATGGAAGGCGCAAACCTCTGGGGGGCGCTGATGGAAGGGGCAGACCTTGAGAGGGCACAGATGGAGGGGGCAAACCTCAGAGCGGCGCAGATGGAAGGGGCAAACCTCGAGGCGGCGCAGATGGAAGGGGCGGACCTAGCGTGGGCGCAGATGGAAGGGGCAGACCTCAGCTTTGCGCATATGGAAGGAGCGAACCTCTCAAGGGCGGAGATGGAAGGGACTAAACCCCGTTGGGCACAGATGAAAGGGGCAGACCTCAGGAACGCGCAGATGGAAGGGGCAGACTTCATGGGGGCGCAAATGGAAGGGGCAATCCTCATTGGGGCCAATCTGAAATCAGCAGACTGGACCCGTGCAAATGTGCGATCACCGGCCCAGTCCGCTGATTTTCGCGGCGGTCAACGTATCTTGCAAAAACAGTTCGATCAGATGATCGGCGATACGGAAACGCTCCTGCCGGATTTCCCCGAGCCAGTCTCCGGAGAGCCCTATTACATCCCTTCCTGTTGGCCCGAGTCACCTAGCATTCTGGAAGACTTCCTTTCAAACCTGCCCGAGAATGTGTTCGTTTTTCTGACCGCTGAAGATGCACGCTCCGAATTCCTCTGCCGCTCTGGCCAAGAGCCGCAACGCACCGGCACGCCTTGCGCGCTGGACCTCACCCGCGAGGAATGCCTCGATCCCATGGTGAACCCGAATCACCCTGCTAACCGCTAGCGGCCGTGCATCACCGCTATCCGCCGAGTTCGTCCCTCCGCTGCATGGGCCGTTCGCGCATAGGCGCAACCGCGCAACGGGCCTGGATCCGCCCTATCCTGCCTGCCGATCCGGGCCCGATTAGCCTCTGTTGCGCCAAAACCGGTGGTTCCGTGCGCCACTGCCAAGCGACACTCCCAGACCCATACCGGTTCCCTACCGTTTCCATACGCCGCTATTTTCCCTCAACCCTCTGACAAGTCTGAGGGAATCCGGCGCGCGTCAGCGAAACCCTATTCTTTCGGCAAAAGACGCAGCCCAAGCTCCCGCAACTGTTCGTTCGTCGGCGCCGCTGGCGCCCCCATCATCAGGTCTTCCGCCCGCTGGTTCATCGGGAACATGATCACCTCGCGGATATTCTCCGCCCCCGCCAGCAGCATCACAATCCGGTCGATTCCAGGCGCAATCCCGGCGTGCGGCGGCGCACCATATTTGAACGCACTGAGCATCCCGCCAAAGTGTTCGTCCACATGGTCCTTGCCATAGCCCACGATCTCAAAGGCCTTATACATGATCTCAGGCTTGTGGTTTCGCACCGCGCCGGAGCTCAGCTCGACGCCGTTGCAGACGATATCATACTGATATCCCAGAATATCCAGCGGGTCCTGGCTCTCCAGCGCCTCCAAACCGCCCTGGGGCATCGAGAACGGGTTGTGGCTGAAATCAAGCGCGCCAGTCTCCTCATCACGCTCATACATCGGGAAGTCCACGACCCAGCAAAACGCGTAGCGCTTCTCATCCGTGAGCCCCAGTTCGGTGCCGATCTGCACCCGCGCCTTGGCCGCCACCGGCTCGAATTGCGCGGGCCGCCCGGCGAGGAAAAACACCGCGTCGCCCTCGCCCAGATCCATCTGCTGGCGAATGGCTTCCGTCCGCTCCGGCCCAAGAGCCTTCGCCACCGGCCCCGCGGCCTCTGTGCCGCCGCCGTCTTTGGCGCGCCAGAAGATATACCCCATCCCCGGTAGCCCCTCGGCCTGCGCAAAGGCATTCATCCGGTCGCAGAATTTGCGGCTCCCGCCCGTGGGCGCGGGGATCGCACGCACCTCGTTGCCCGCCTTCTCCAGAAGCGAAGCGAAAATCTTGAACCCGGACCCCGCGAAATGCTCCGATACCACCTGCATTTTCAGCGGATTGCGCAGATCGGGCTTATCGACCCCATACCAGAGCATCGCATCCCGATAGGCGATCCGGGGGAAGACCGGATCCACCGGCCAGCCGCCGCCCAGCGCTTCGAAGACATCGCGCATCACCGGCTCAATCACCCCGAAGACGTCCTCCTGCGTGGCGAAACTCATCTCCACGTCGAGCTGATAGAATTCGCCGGGCGAGCGGTCCGCGCGCGGATCCTCGTCGCGGAAACACGGCGCGATCTGGAAGTAACGGTCGAACCCCGCCACCATGATGAGCTGCTTGAATTGCTGCGGCGCCTGGGGCAGCGCGTAGAACTTGCCCGGATGGAGCCGCGAGGGCACCAAGAAGTCTCGTGCGCCCTCGGGCGAAGACGCGGTCAGGATCGGGGTCTGAAACTCGGTGAACCCGGCCGACACCATGCTGGTGCGCAACTGGGTAATGACCTTGGAGCGCAGCATGATGTTGGCGTGCAGGCTCTCGCGGCGCAAATCGAGGAAGCGATACTTGAGCCGCGTCTCTTCGGGGTATTCGACATCGCCAAAAACCGGCAGCGGCAATTCCTCCGCCGCGCCAAGCACCTCAAGCTCGCGGATGAAGACCTCGACCGCGCCGGTGGGCAGCTTCGGGTTCACGAGATCAGGATCGCGCGCCTTCACGACGCCATCGATGCGGATCACCCATTCGGAGCGCACGGCCTCCACCTGCGCGAAGGCCGGGCTGTCGCTGTCCGCCAGCACCTGGGTGATGCCGTAATGGTCGCGCAAATCGATGAACAGCACCCCGCCATGATCGCGCACCCGGTGGACCCAGCCCGACAGGCGGACCGTCTCGCCGACATTGGCGGATGTGAGCGCGGCACAGGTATGGCTGCGGTAAGCGTGCATGGAGAACCTCGATTGCGGGCAACGCGCGGGTGTTTCAAACGAGCGCTCTTATACGCGCGCCACTTCTCGGCGCAAGGCGGCGGGGGGTGCCCTGCTATGCCTCACCCCGCCTCACCGGGCGGGAATGGCACCATGGTAGAAAAACGTCCCCAACCCCAGCGTGAACACCAAGATCCCGCAGATTGCATGGAGGATGCACGAGGCTGGGAAACCGCCCCGCCGGAGATAGGCCTCGGCGAACAAGACGCCGCCTGCCGCAGAAAGCCCGACCGCGAGACTGTTCCAAAACGCCAAATGCGCCAGCCCAAAGACGGCCCCGTTCACCGCAACCGCAAGCGCTCGGCTTGGAAAAAGCTCGCCATACCGGCTGAAAAACAACGCCCGAAACATCACCTCCTGCGGGATCGCGGAAAGAAACGGATAGGCGATGACAATGGTGATCCACAGACCCGGCAAGCGCTGCGGCAAGAAGAACGCCTGAGCCGGAACAAGCAGCGCCACCAGCATGTAAACGACCATACCGGCAAGAAGCGTCGCCCCGGCCAAGAAGCGCCAGTTCAGATCCCCCCAGCCCTGCCAGAGGCTTGCCCAGGAAAAGCCCGGCGTGGCGGCAAGGAGCAAGACGCTTGCGCCGAAGAGCACCAGGAACGCGACGGGCAAATGCTGGGGCGGCAGCGCGACCGCCAGAAGGACCGGGGCGAGGACGAACAGCACCCCGAATTCCATTGCCCGCTGCACTCGGCGATTTTCCACAGAGTTCATATCCTTACATCACGGCGCTTGCTGCCCGACGCTTTGCCAGAGAAAGTCTGCGCCGTCCCAACCATAGGCCGTCTTACATCGCAGAGCGCCCCTGGTTCCATATACGCTTGCGCCCCCCGATGCGCCGTCTATAACCGCGTCGATTTCCGGAACATGGGGCGAATCCCGTCCCCCCGCTCTGAACCGAGCAGCGGGCCATTTTTCGCGGGGACAAGATGCCGAAGAGAGAAGATATCCGCTCGATCCTGATCATCGGGGCCGGGCCAATCGTCATCGGTCAAGCCTGCGAGTTCGACTATTCCGGGGCGCAAGCCTGCAAAGCGCTGCGCGAAGAAGGCTATCGGGTCATCCTGGTCAACTCGAACCCGGCGACCATCATGACCGATCCGAATATGGCCGATGCGACCTATATCGAGCCGATCACCCCCGAAATCGTCGCCAAGATCATCGAGAAAGAGCGCCCCGACGCGATCCTGCCCACGATGGGCGGACAAACCGGGCTCAACACCTCGCTCAAATTGGCCGATATGGGCGTGCTCGACCAGTTTGGGGTCGAGTTGATCGGTGCCAAGCGCGAAGCGATCGAAATGGCTGAGGATCGCGGCCTGTTCCGCGACGCGATGACACGGATCGGGCTCGAAAACCCCCGCGCGGTTATCGTCAATAAGCTTGACGACGCCATCAACGCCATCGACAAGATCGGGCTGCCGGCCATCATTCGCCCGGCCTTCACCTTGGGCGGGACCGGCGGCGGCATCGCCTATAATCGCGAAGAGTATGAGCACATCTGCAAGAACGGGCTCGACGCCTCGCCGGTGAGCCAGATCCTGATCGACGAAAGCCTGTTGGGCTGGAAGGAATTCGAGATGGAGGTGGTCCGCGACAAGGCGGACAATTGCATCATCATCTGCGCCATCGAAAACGTCGATCCCATGGGCGTCCATACCGGGGATTCGATCACCGTCGCGCCGTCCCTGACGCTCACGGACAAGGAATACCAGATCATGCGCAACGCCGCGATTGCGGTCCTGCGCGAGATCGGCGTAGAAACCGGCGGCTCGAACGTCCAGTTCGCGGTCCAGCCCGAAACCGGTCGCCTGGTGGTGATCGAGATGAACCCCCGCGTGTCGCGGTCCTCCGCGCTGGCCTCGAAGGCAACGGGCTTTCCCATCGCCAAGGTCGCAGCCAAGCTCGCGGTCGGCTATACACTCGACGAACTCGACAACGACATCACCCAGGTGACGCCCGCGAGCTTCGAGCCAACCATCGATTATGTCGTCACCAAGATCCCCCGCTTTGCCTTTGAGAAGTTCCCGGGTGCTGAGCCGATCCT
>JBCDFS010000002.1:0-406947 GCA_039177645.1 Pseudomonadota bacterium
CCTCACCCGATCTTATGCGTTTCTTCAGAATGTGACTTCGATCCGGATGGCGCCTCCACCGGACGTGGTGTGCTCTGAGAAGGATCCGAAGGCGTCGAATTTGACGGTGGTCTGGGTTCCCACCAGGAGATCGAGGCCCGCGGCGAGATCGAGATAGGTGTTGTCGAACTCGGTGTCGGTCTGGAAGCTCGGGGTGCTGCTGCTGGCGACTTCGAGCTTGGCGGTGCTGCCGGGTCCGGGATTGCCGAGATACTGGGTGAGGCCCAGGGTGAGCGAGGGGCGCATGGTGAGATCGGACGGGCCCTGCCATTCGCCGCCCATCTCGATGGCCGGGGCGAGGCTCACATAGGTCTCGTCGCTGGACGAGACCCTCAGATCGGTGCCCGCCGCGCCGCTTTCCGTCACCGAGCCCGCGCTGACATAGTCGATGCCCAGATCGATGCGTGGCCGGGCATACCAGGTGGGGCGTTCATGGGCATAGGAGGCCCGCAGCCGGGTGGAGACGTTCCACAGATCCTGATCGCCGGTGGAGCGCTCCCCGGCGAAAGTCACCCGCTCGGTGTCGTAGCTGCCCAGGCCTGCGCTGAGAGCGGCGGCGAATTGCAGCGCGCCCTGGTCGCGCTTGACCACCGCGCCAAGCTGGTAATAGTCGCCATCGGCGCTGGCATCGCCGTCCATGTCGAGACTGCTGGAGGTGTAGCCGCCCGCGACGCCCACATGCCAGATCTCGTTCAGCCGATATTCCGCCCCGGCGCCGATGTCGAAGCTGTCCTGGGTGAAGCCAAGGGCGTCCCCGCTGGCCTCCTGGTCGAGCCGCGCTCCGCCTGCGGCATACCAGAAGCACTGGCCCTCGGCGGTGAGCCGATACCCGTCGAGATCGGCGGTCTCGGCCCGGTTGGCGCAACTCATCAACCCGTCGCCGAAGCGGCGGATCGTGCGCTGCGCGGCGGCCTGGGTGGCGCCGTAGAGTTCCGGCCCGAGGCTGTCGACCGCGTCGAGATAGCCGCCGACCGTTTCGATCCCGACCAGCGCCTCGGCGGTGGGTGCGGCTTCGCCGGACAGCGCGGCCGCTTCATAGAGCGCGGCGAGATGTCGGCTGGTTTCGCTTTGGTTGTCGTTGGCCGCCGCCAGGATCGCGTCGCTGGCAAACTCGATGTCGTAGCTCAGCGCCAGTCCGGTTTCGGTGGCGGAGGTCTCATACCCCGCCACGGCGGAGGGTTGCACCGCAAAGCCCGAGGCCAGGGTGAGGCCATCGCTTGCCGCGATCACATCGACCTCCTGCGCGCCGATCTCTGGCTCAGCACCGCGCGCGCCGAGATGGTATTGCGGCACCAGCGTGCCATCGAGCAGAGCCGCGCCCTCGATGTAGACCGTGTCGTTGCGCGGCTCGGCACTCCCGCCGCTCACGCCGACATCGACAAGCAGCGCCCCTTGGCCGGTCTGCTCGAACGCGCCCACGATCTCGGTATCGCCGAACGACCCGATCCCGCTGGGGGCGAAGGTGCCGGCATTGCGGAACTCCGCGGCCTGCAGGGTGCTGCCGCTTTCGATCACCCCGCCGGGGCGGTTGCGGACCCGCAGCACCCCGTCTTGATCGGACGAGGCTGCCGCCGCCAGGGCAGAGGCAGAGAGGCTTTCCCCCGCGCCCGTGGCGGTGAAGCTGCAGCTGCCCTCGCTGGTGGGCCCGCAGATCTCGCCGCGGATCGTGCCGGTATTGTTGAGCGTGGTGGTGCCGGAGCCCACGGCGGCCACGGCGATCCCCAGCTTGCCGGTGGTCGAGCGGATCGTGCCCTTGTTGGTGATGGTGTTGTCCGTGCCGTCCTTGACGAACACCCCGACCCCGTCCTCGGCGTCGGTCACCCGGGAAGTGGTCCCGCCGGTGACCGTGGCGCCCGCATCCACGGTGATCTGGATTGGCCCCATGCCAGCGCCGGTGCTCTGGGCAAAGATCCCATGCGCCCCGCCGCCGCTGGCGCTCACATTGCCCGAGGTCTCCACCGTCACCACCGGTGTCGTGACCGTGCTGGTGCCCGACCCGCCCGCGCTCTGGGCAAAGATGCCGTGGGCCGCGGCGCCCGAGGTCGACAGGCCGCGCGTCCCGGAATACGTCACCTCAACCGTCCCGGCCGCGCCGGTGCCGCCGCCCGAGCCGATCAGCGCGCCGGTCAGGTTGCGGCCCACCTCGCCCTTCACGCCGCCGCCGCCGCCGACCGATTGGGCGAAGATCCCCACCGAGCTGTTGCCCTGGGTGGCGATCTTGCCGCTCGCGGTCACGCTCACATCGCCGCCGGTTCCCGAAGTGTCCTTGTCGCTGTTGAGCGACATGTCGAGGCCCGAGCCGAAGTTGCTCGTGGGGCCCATCAGCACCGTGCCGCTGTCGCCGCCGCCGCCGCCCACCGATTGGGCGAAGATCCCATGGGCCTGCACCACCGAGGTGGCTGCATTGGCCAGGCCCGTCTTGCTGGTCCCGGTGGAGATGTTCCCGGAGTAATCCGAGATCGTCACATCGCCGCCATTGCCCTTGGTGCCCCCGGTGCCGCCAATGGTGACGATGCCGCTGCGCCCGTCCAAGACGTCTGCGTCGGAATCCGACGAAAGCCCCGCCGCCGCCGAGGCCGCCCGGCCGCCGCCGCCGCCGATGGATTGCGCCTGGATGCCGACCGCGCCTTCTCCATTGGTCGTGATACTGCCCGAACCTTCGATGGTGACGGTCTTGCCATCGCCGCTGGAGACGGCCTGCCCGCCGACATTGACCGCGAGCACCGCGTTGAAGGTGGATTGGGCCACGTTGCGCGCCTTTTCCTTCGCCCCCGCGCCATTGCCCGCCGCGCCGCCGCCGCCGCCGATCGATTGGGCATAGAGCCCGACAGCGCCCGCGCCATGGGTGGTGATGGTGCCATCATTGGTCAGCGTCACCGTGCCGCCATCGGCGGATTTGCCTTCGCTCTGGGTGCCGCCGCCCACATTGATATCGGCCAGCCAGCGGTCAGATGGGTTCGAGGTGCCGAGCCCGCCCAAATCGGAGGCATGGCCGCCGCCGCCGCCGATGGATTGGGCAAGAACCCCGTGGGAATGCCGGTTCCAGGTGATGATCGAGCCGCCTTCGGCATTGGTGACCGTCACCGCCTCCCCGCTGCCGCCCGAGGCCGCGCCGCCGAGGCTCATGCTCACCCCGCGCTCAAAGCCCGCATTCTGGGTGCTGCCAAAAAGCAGCCCGCCAGAGAACTTGCCATTGCCGCCGCCAGCGCCGATGGATTGCGCGAAGATGCCATGGCCCTGGTTGATCGTCGGCACATTCGAGTTCAGCCGCGAGCCGGTGGTGATGCTGCCGCTATTGGTGACGCCGACCGTGCCGCCATCCCCGCCGGTGCCCCCCGTCGCGCCGATGGCCGCGGTGAGCGCGGTGCCGCCGCCGCTCGACACGCTGCCATTGAGAAGGCCGCTCGCATCGCCGCCGCCGCCGCCGACCGACTGGGCATAGATCCCCTTGGAGCCGTCGCCGCGTGTGGTGATCGTCCCGCCGGTATTGTTGACCGTCACATCGCCGCCCGCTCCGCCGGAGCCGCCTGCCCCGCCAACAGCCAGGGTGAACGTGTCGGAATTCTCCGACCCCGTCACATCGCCCTTCACCGCGATCCCGCCCGCTCCGCCGCCGGACCCGATGGACTGCGCCATCACCCCATGCATGCCCTGCTGGTCGGAATTGGAGCCATTGCTGGCATAGCCGGTCATGATCGTGTTGGTATTGGTGACCTTCACCGTGCTGCCGTCGCCGCCCTTGCCACCCTTGCCGCCCACCCCGACATCGAGCTGGGTGTCCGAGCTTGCATCCGAGGGCGCGGAGATATCGCCCTCGATGCCGATCCCGCCCGCGCCGCCCGCGCCGCCGATCGACTGCGCCAGAATGCCCCGCGCGCCATTGCCCGTCGCACTCAGAATGCCGCTATTGCTCACGGTCACCGTGTTGCCATCGCCCGCGCCGCCGGCATTCAGGGCAAGACCCAGGGTCAGCGTCGTGGCCTTGGACTTGGTCGAATTGGAGATGTTGCCCTCGATCCCCACACCGCTTGCGCCGCCGCCGCCGCCGATCGACTGCGCCGCCAGCGCATCCATCCCCGAGACCGTGCTGGTGCCCGAGCCGTTGACCCCGGTGGTGACATTGCCGGTATTGGTAAGCGTGATCCAGTTGCCGTTGCCGCCGCCCGCGCCGCGCCCGCCAAGGCCCACATCGATCTGCGTCGTGTCGTCGTCGGATGCCCCGGAGATGTCGCCCTTGATGCCAACCCCGCCGGTGCCGCCCGCCCCGCCGATGGATTGGGCATGGATCCCCTTCGCATTGTCGCCCTGGGTGGTGACGGTCGCTCCGGTGATGATGCTCACCGCCCCGCCGCCGCCCGCGCCCGCGCCGAAGCCGCCGACACCCACGGTGAGGCCCTCGCTGGAGCTGTTCTTCACATCGCCCGAGATAGCGGTGCCGCCCGAGCCACCGCCGCCGCCAATCGACTGGGCCAACATGCCATTGGCATTCGCGTCCCACGTCGTGATGCTGCCCAGAAACGGCGAGTCGGCCGTGCCGATGGTGACCGAACCGGCCCCGCCGCCGCCGCCGCCAAAGCCGCCCACCGCGATATCGGCGCTCTTAGTGCTGTCGTCGTCGCTCGATGCGCCGGGCTTCACATCGCCCTCAATCCCCGACCCGCCATCGCCCCCGCCGCCGCCGACCGACTGGGCCAGGAGGCCATGGCCGGTATAGTTGGCCGCATCGGCGGAATAGGTCGAGGCCGAGCCATCGGTAGTGCCGGTGGTGATCGCGCTATTGGTGTTGGCATAGAGCGTCACGCCCTTTGCCGTGGCACCGGTGCCGCCGAAGCCGCCCACCCCGATGGAATACTGATCGGGATCGGTCGAGCCGTCGCCGCTCTTGAAGAGGTTCGACCCGCCTGTGCCGCCGCCGCCCGCAATCGACTGCGCCACGATCCCCCGCGAGCCCGGACCGCTCACCGTGATCGAAGATTGGTTGGTGACCGTCACCACCCCGCTCGAGGCGCCGCCGCCGCCAAAGCCACCCACTGCCACCGAATAGGGCTTGCTGCTCTCGGTCGTCTCGCCCCAGGTCGTCGTCGCGCCGCCATCGCCACCACCGCCCGCAATCGACTGCGCCAAAATCCCGTGCGACAGATAGCCGAGCGTCGAGATCGCCGCTTGGGCGGTAACCGTCACGCTCGAACTCTTGGCCCCGCTGCCCCCAAAGCCACCGACCGACACCTGAACCGAGCGGTTGCCGCTATTGCCGCCATTCACCTCGCCGTTTGCGGCCAGCCCGCCCGCGCCGCCGCCGCCGCCAATGGATTGCGCCAGGATCGCGTGTTCGCCGGTAAGGCTCGCCTCGACATCATCGCTGCTGCCGGTCGAGACCGCCGCGGCGGTGGTGACGAGCACAGCCCCGCCCGCGCCACCGCCGCTGCCTTTGCCCCCGATGGAGAGATCGATATCGGTCGATTCGCTCGAGCCCACCGCGCCGGTGAAGCTCGCCCCGCCGGAGCCGCCGCCGCCGCCGATCGACTGCGCCACAACGCCGCGCGACCCATCGCCAGTGGCGCTCACACTTGCCAAAATGGTCGCTGTGACCGTCTCGGTCGAAGCCCCGCCCGACATGCAGTTCGAATTACCGGAGAGGCAGCCGCCACCCACCGCGATTGTCACGGAGGTGGATTCCTCGCCGGTGACCGCCCCCGACAGCGCCGCGCCGCCATTGCCGCCGCCGCCGCCAATCGACTGGGCCACCACCGCATCGGAATACTGCCCCGACGTCGAAACGGGCCCGTTCACCGTCACTGTCGCGCCCTGGGCCGTGCCGCCGGTCCCGCCAACCCCGCCGAAAGCGAGATCGAGCGAGGCAGATTCGTCCATTGACACGGTGCCGGTGATCGCCAGACCGCCCGTGCCGCCGCCGCCCGCGATTGCTTGGGATACAACACCGGGGGAATGATCCCCCGACGTGGTCACATCACCGCTATTGGTCACGGTGGTGGATGTCGCGTCCGCCCCCGCGCCACCCTTGCCGCCAAGCGCGAAAGCCACTTCCGCGGAGCCGTCCTCGCTTGCGAGTGAGACGTTTGCTGCAATCGCGATGCCGCCTGCGCCCCCGCCGCCCGCGATGCTCTGCCCCGAAATCCCCGGCGAATGATCCCCCGTCGTCGTCACCGGGTTCGACACGTCGACATCGACGCCGTAGGCTTCACCGCCCGTGCCCCCGGTTCCGCCGAACCCAAGATCGAGGCTGGCGCTATCGCCCATGGTGATCGACCCCGAAATCGCCGTGCCGCCCTTTCCGCCGCCGCCGCCAATCGCCTGGGCCAGAACCCCGTGGGAGTAATCCCCATCCGTGGTAATCGCCTCCGTGCCGCTGCTCGTCACCTTCGTGGCCAAGCCGTTGTTGGCCGTACTGCCTGCCGAGCCGCCGGACCCCCCGGAGCCGCCCACCGAGACGCCAAGCGCCGCTGTGGTGGAGATCGAAGCGGCCACTGATGTGCCGCCATGGCCACCGCCGCCTCCGACCGATTGGGCAAGCAACGCGTCGGCATGATCGCCCGACGTGGCGATCCCGGCATCGCTGGTGACCTCGACATAGCCGCCATTGCCGCCGCCACCCGCACTCCCGCCCACGGCGACCGAGAGGCTGGGCATCTCGCTGCCGCTGATCGAGACCGACGTGCCGCCATGGCCGCCGCCGCCACCGACCGATTGCGCCAAGAGACCCGTCGCATTGTCGCCGCCGGTGGTGATCGTGCCGGGGGTGGAGTCCTCGCCGGTGCCGATTGTGTCGACCGTAATCTTGCTTGCGGATCCGCCGCCGCCGCCACCACCGCCGATGCTGACGCTCATCGCCGGGATATCGGCGCCCACGGAGGTGCTGACGGCAAAGCCGCCCCCGCCGCCACTGCCGCCGACCGACTGCGCGGCGATCCCGTAGGACGCATCGCCGGAGGTCTCGACCGTCGCGGCATCATAAAAGCCCAGCGTCACGGCGCCGCCCGATCCGCCCCGGCCGCCAGGTCCGCCAACCGCCGCGCCAAGCCCCACCGGCGAGACACTGACCGCCGCACCGCCATGGCCGCCGCCACCGCCGATGGACTGGGCGAGAATCGCGGGCGAATTGTCCAAGGTCGTGGAAACCAGCGCGCTGGAATGGAGCACTTCCACCGTATTTCCGTTTCCGCCGCCAGCACTCGAACTGCCCGTTCCCCCGAAGGCGAAGAGGCCGCCCGCAGCCCCGCCGGCGCCGCCGCCCCCGCCGATGCTCTGCGCGAGAATGCCGTTCGAACAGCCGGTGACGCAGCCGTCATCGCCATCCGCATCGCCGGGATAGGTGCCGGTGCCGGTCTTGATCTCGCCGCTATTGGTCAGGGTGACCGGACCGCCATTCGAGCCGTCCGCCGCGCGGCCGCCGATCGCCACGAGAGCGCCGGAGGAGCCGCCCGCACCGCCCGTGCCGCCGATGCTCTGCGCAAAGATCGCCTGTGAGCTGTTGCCCGAGGTGTGAATGGTCCCGGTATTGCCAACACTCACCGTTCCCCCGGCGCCGCCCTGGCCGCCCGATCCGCTATTGGAAAAGAACACACCAAAGGCGTCCCCGCCCTGGCCGCCGCCGCCGCCGCTCGACATGGCCGAGATCCCGACGGATGTGTTCCCCGTGGTTGTCAGAGCCGCCGCATTGGTGATGTTGATCTCTCCGCCAGCGCCCGCGCTGCCGCCTGACGCGCCAAAGGTAACGAGACCGACATTGGCGCCCGCCGAGCCGCCGTGTCCGGCTACCGACTGCGTTTTGATGGCGAAGGAGTTGTCGCCCTCTGTCTTGATCGTCGAGCCTGCCGCGCCGCTCAGATCGACCGTGACGGTGCCGGAATTGCCGGTCGCGCCGCCATTGCCGCCGGGACCGAACCAGCCGCCATTTCCGGCCTCACCTCCAATGCCCCCGAGGCTGTAGAGTTCAATCGCGTCGGATTCGTCTGCGGCGGTCGTGATCGTATTCGTGCCAGAGGCTGTGAACCGGACGGCGCCGCCGCCGCGTCCGATGCCGCCGTTCTTTCCCTCAGCCAGACTGGAAGATCCGCCGCTGCCCCCATCGCCGCCCTGACTGACCAGGACAACCGCAGGGGAGTCTTCTTGTTGCGTCGTAAGCGTGGACTCTTCCACGATCACGGCTACGGTGCCGCCCGCCGCGCTGTTGCCCGCGCTTCCGCCATTTCCGGTGCCGCCGCCATGCCCGCGTCCGCCATCGCCCCCGGTGGATTGCAGACTGATCGCAGGAGATTTCGATCCAGAGGTTTGAATGTCGACTTTCGCCGCCACGTCACTTTGGTAGCCGATGAGATTGACCTGGCCTGCGCTTCCGCCTTGGCCACCGCCGCCTCCCGCGACACTGCCTTGGCCACCTGCTCCGCCCGTGCCGCCACCGAGCGTCGCTTCAATCCCAGGCGAAGTATCGCCGCTCGTTGTCACCGATATCGTGTTTGCGGTTTCGCCGTAGATATAGACGCTGCCAGCTCCGCCACCGTTTCCGCCGCCGCCGCCATTGCAGCAATCGGATTGCCCGCCGGTTCCGCCATTGCCGCCTAAGGTGAAGATGTAGAGCCCGGGGGAGTTAGCATTTGTCGTGGTGATCGTCGTGCTTGTCTGCGTGCCGAGCAGAAGGTTCGCCTCGCTCACCGAACCGCCCGTGCCACCGCTGTTTCCGACCGCTGTGGCGGACGCGCCAGCATAATTTCCGCTTCCACCCCTGAGTTCGAGGGCGACTGCTGCGGATTCCCCAGTCGTTGAGAGCGTCCATGCGGGCGTCTGTTCCGCTGTTACCGTAACCGCCTCAACCGAGCCGCCGCTCCCGCCGCTTCCGCCCTTGCAGCAATCGCTGTAGCCACCATGGCCGCCATTGCCGGCTGTTTCCAGTATGGTGACTGCCGGTGTGCTGTTGGCGGTTGTCGTAATCGTGGCCGTACCAGCGACCGAAGTGCTGCTGACGCTCCCACCGCCACTGCCACCTTTTCCGTTTTCGCAGCATTCATTGTGGCCGCTCCCACCGTTACCACCATTCTTAACAACGACGATCGGGGTTCCTTCGGCATCAGACACAACCGAATCGGCAATCGCGTTCGCGGCAAGGATCTCGCTGCTCTGTCGGGGCTCTATCGAAAACTCGAAGTCTGCTTCAGAAACCTCTGGGCCTCCAGCGACGCAGCTTTCTGAGGTTGCTCCAAGACCAAGACAATCGTCAGCGAGGGCCGCATCCCCCCAAAACGCGGAAAGCAAACCGGCTAGGAGGAGAGCCAAACATCCGCACAGGACCGCCTGAAAGAGCTCTCGGGTCGCCGAGCAAAAACATACACCTAAGCCTCTTTGAGGCATCGTGTGATTTGACGCGGAGGCCCACTCACACGCGTCCGCCGTTATTCTGGGTCGGATCTTGGAAATCATTTTCTTCGCACCTCAGCGCCAAATTCGGTCCAGAAAGAACCCTCGGTCTCCCGCCAAGGTCTACGCTCTGCACCGCGCTCCGCCCCGCCGAATTCAGTCTCGGGCGGCCCTGTTTATCGGTTTGTTAACCCAAGGCTATCAAAGGGCCTAAGTTTCGACCAGGGAGGCTTGGTTCAAATCTTCCGCTCCGCCCAGCTTCGGCCGAAAGAATGACGAAATCCTGCGCGAGGCCCCCGTCCGCCTTGTGGCGTTTTGCATTTGGATCGGGGAAGGTGGTTCGGAGCGAAAAAAGCCGCCCAACAAAGGGGCTCTCGAGCTCTTGCGCGGGGTAAAATGGCTTCAATTCGAAAACGATTAGAAATCTCGTCGCGCCAAATCCAGCGCATTGCCCCGCTGTCTCACTCCGACCTTGTGGGGCTTTCCATGGCTCTACAAGTCGAGGCTAGTTCGGTCCGTAGGTCGTTGCGAGATGATGGTGGATCCGGCAATGTCCGAATTCGTCGAAGATCGCTTCGGTTACGTCTTGCGCGTGTTGGCGCTCCGGAGTGTCTAGCGCGCGGCGCAAGGACACAATATCAGGGTAAGTCGTAATCAGTAGCATCGCGATTTCCGGGGCGCCGGGATCCCGTTCATTGCTGAAACTGACCGAAACGGATTGAACGGACGGGAGCTGGCGCACGGCTGGCACAAGCTTTTGCAGGACAGCATGTTGGAAGTCTCCTTGCCGTTCTGCGGAGATATGCCCTTCAAAAATTGCGTATCGCGTAATCATCTCTCCTGAAAACCTCCGGCTCGGCTGCAAGCAACTCGGAACGATCGGACCGGGCATTTCGCAAACGCCCGGCCCATGCATCGTGAGGGATTACTTGGCTGACTCGGTCAGGATCGCGTTGATGAGCGTGTCGCCGTGCTCGTCGATAAAGCCGTCCCATGCCGGGCGAACGGCTTCTTGGAAGGCTGCTCCATCGACATCATCATTGATTGCGAGATGCTCGCTAAGCGTTGCCAGCATTTCCTCTTCGCCTTCGATGGCCAGGTTGCGCTGAAAGGCCACGGATTCCGCGGCGACTTCCATCAGCGTGGCCTGGACCTCTGGCGAGAGGCTGTCAAACTTGGCCTTGTTCATCACCCAACCGAGCGGCGAATAGGCGTGGCGGGTCAGGGAGAGGTAATCCTGAACCTCGTAGAAACGGAATGAGAGCGTGATCGGGATCGGGTGGTCCTGCGCGGTCACAACCCCGGTTTCGAGCGAGGTGTAAAGCTCGTTCACGTCCAGCTGCGTCGGATTGGCGCCGAGCGCACTGAACATGTCCGAAAGCGCCTGGCTGTTGTTGACGCGCATCTGCAGGCCTTCAACATCAGCGGGGACGCGGATGGGGCCGGTATTGTTCGTCATGTTGCGAAAGCCGTTTTCCGGGTAGCCCAGAAGGATCAGGCCGAACTCTTCCAGATCGGCACCCACGTCCTGACCCACCTCGCTGTCGAGAACCTTGTAGGCGGTCTCGCGGGTGGGGAACATGAAGGGCAGGGTGAAGGCCGCGGCTTCCGGGATGAGGCCGGTGAAGTTGTTCAGACCGGCAATCGTGATGTCGATCGTGCCGGAGCGCGCGCCGTCAATCGCCTGCGCGTCTGAGCCAAGCTGACCGCCGGGAAAAATCTGAACGTCAAGCTCGCCATCCGTGCGCTCCGCCAGCGTTTCGGCAAAGAATTCGGCCATCTGGTGCTGAATATCCGCCTCCGGCGTGGGGTGCGCGAAACGCAGCGTGGTTTCCGCAAGCGCCGGTCCGGCCAGAACCGCAGCCGCGCAAACGGCTGCGAGGGTTTTTTGGAATGTCATGGATGATCCTCCCTTGGGACTATTTGCCGATGAAAAATTCCATCGGAACGATGATGACGCTCGGAAAGGCAATGAAGACGCCCAGAAGCATCAGATAAGCCAGGATGAACGGGGCAGTGCCCGTCACGGCTTTCGACAGAGGCACACGGCTCACACCGCACACCACATTCAAAACGTTCCCAACCGGCGGCGTGATCAGACCGATGGACGTGTTGATGACGAACATCAGGCCGAAATAAACCTCGTTGATCTCGGCCTCGCGCACGATGGGCATCAGGAGCGGCACAAGGATCAGCACGGTCGGTGCAAGATCCATCACCATCCCGATCAAAAGAACGCAGATCATGATGACGAGCATCAGGAGCTTGGGATTGTCGATCAGCGGGCCCAGGAACTCGGCCAGTTGCTGGGGCAATTGGGCAATGGTGATGAGCCAGGCCGCAACCATCGCGCAGCCGACCAGGAACATCACCATGGCCGTTGAGCGCCCTGCCGAGATCAGCACGCCGTAGAATTTTCGCAAGGTGAGTTCGCGGTAAACCAAGGTGGAGATCAGGATCGCATAGACCGCCGCCACCACCGCCGCTTCCGTCGGGGTGAAAATCCCGAAGCGGATCCCACCGATGATGATGATCGGCAGAAGGAGCGCCCAAAACCCATCGCGCAGCGCCTCCAGCCGTTCCGCCCGGCTAGCTTTGGGCAGAACTTCAAGATCTTCGTTGCGCATCAGAAGCGCCCAGAGCGCGATCAGAACCGCACCCATCATCAGGCCGGGGGCGATACCGCCCAAAAAGAGGTCCTTGATCGAAATGCCGCCCGCAACCCCGATCAGGATCAGCGGGAGGGATGGCGGGATAACCGGAGCAATGATCCCGCCGGACGCCAACAGCCCCAAAGAGCGACCCTCGGGATAGCCCGCCTTTTTCATCATCGGGTAGATAATCGCGACAAGTGCTGCAGCGTCCGCCACGGCCGAGCCAGACAGACCGGCAATCAGCACCGCCGCGAAGATCCCGACATATCCCAAGCCGCCCTTGCGGTGACCGAGCAACGTGGTGGCCAGCCGAACGATCCGCTGCGAGAGCCCGCCCACGGACATCACCTCGCCAGCCACCAGGAAAAACGGGATCGCAAGAAGCGGGAAGCTGTTCACCCCGTTGATCAGGGATTGCGCCATGATATCGGCGCTGAACATGTCGAGATGCAGCATCAACGCCATCGCCGACAGCAGCAGAGAAAACGCCACCGGCAGGCCGAGCAGGATGCCGATCATCAAAACAGACAGGAAAATAACGAGGGTCATCTGCCGTCTTCCACGGAAAACAGATCCTCGTCGCGGCCAGCGTCCAGCCGCGCATCCGGGTCGAAAATACGCACCCCGGCGATCGCGATCATCATCACAGAGGAAACAACACCCGCGAGGTAAAACAGACCGGAGGGCAGACCCGTCAGCGGCGAGATGTTCTGCCAGTTTGCCATGGTCTGGCGCAGGGAGCCCCACAGCAGCATCAAGATCGCGACGAGGATAATCACGTAAGCCAACCGCTGCAGGAACAGCACGATGGGCGCGGGGAACAGGTGCAGCACCTCATGCACCGCCAGGTGCTGACCGCGCCGCAGCATCACCGCCGCCCCAAGCATCACCAGCCAAACCAGGGACAGGCGGGAAAGCTCAATCGCTTCGCGAATGCCGGAGGAAAACCCGTAGCGCAGCACGACGTTGGTAAAAACCATAAGAATCATAGCCAGTAGGATGAGGGCCATAAGCCCGTCCACCACCGACCAGAACGCTCTGAGAACCTTTTGCAACTTTTGGCCTCCCACCCAAAAGCAACAGGATTTCCGATAATCCTTTTGAAGTAGTTTATCGATAACCTTATTGGTTGTCAACCGAGGGGCCGGCGCTTGGAGATGCTTGGGTTCACGGCTAGGATGCCGTGTGGAGGAAGGAATGAACGAGCAACGTCCGTCACAGAAAACGATCACTTTGGCAGAGGTGGCCCTCCGCGCCGGTGTCAGCAAAATGACGGCGTCGAAGGTGATGCGAAATACCGGCAGCATTTCGCAAGCAACGCAGGACCGGGTCCGAGAGGCGGCATCGGTGCTGGGATATGTGCCCAATCGGCTCGCGGGGGCTCTCAGTTCAAAGACCCGCGACATCGTCGCGGTGGTCTTGCCGTCGATCAATGACAAGATTTTCGGCGACGTGGTCAGCGGCATCAACGAAATCCTGCGACCAGCGGGATACATCACCTTCATCGGTGAGACGCATTTCGACGGGAAGATGGAGGAGGACATCCTCAGCACGGTCCTGTCGCTCCACCCTGCGGGCATCATCCTGACCGGCGGCATTTGCCGGTCGGAGAATGCGCTGAGCATGCTGAAGAGATGGAGCTGTCCGACAATCCAGATCTGGGACGATTCCGACAGCGATTTCGATGGCAGCGTGGCCCCAGCGCATGCGGAGGCCGGGCGTCTGATCGCGCAATTGTTCCATGACCGTGGCTTCAAGAACCCCGCCTATATCGGCGCGGAACTGCAAAAGGATCTCTGCGCGGCGAGGCGTTTCGACGCGTTCCACCAGATGTTGTCGGAGTTCGGTCGCGCGCCAAACGCGATCACGCCACCCGATCTTCCGCGACAATGGGATACCGGGCGCGCATTGGCCGCCGAGCTGATGAAAGCCTATCCCGAAACCGATGCGATCTATTGCTTGAATGACGCGATGGGCCTGGGCGCGCTCGCGTGGTTGCACGAAAACGGATACGACATCCCAAGCCGGGTCGCTGTGGCCGGCTTCAACGGAACCTCATCGCTGAATGCCGTGCGCACCCGGCTCACCACCGTCCATGTCGAGCGCCACGAGTTAGGCCTGATCGCCGCGCGCGCGATCCTCGATCTGTTGAATGGCCATTCCATCGAAAAGGTGTCGTTGCTCGAACCGGAACTCATTGTGGGCAATACGACGTAAGGGCAGAGCGCGCCGCCTCACCGCTCGCGAAGATCTTGGCCCCGATCCGGTATCGGCCTCCTGAGGGACTGGATGGACGCCCTTCTGCCCGACCCAGGCGCGTGCTGCAGCCAATAGCGGTTGCCTTCTACTAAGACGCTCAGGCGAGGCTTGGCAGCCAGAGCACAATCCCCGGGAAGGCAACGAGCAAGGCAATTGTGATCGCATCGGCGACGAAAAAGGGCGTCACCCCCTTGAACACGTCCTGCACCGAAAGATCGTCCCGCACACTGGCCACAACGAAGCAATTGAGGCCGATGGGTGGCGTGATCAGGCAGAACTCGGCCATCTTCACGACCAGAATGCCAAACCAGATTGCGCACATCGGGCCGGACATTCCAAACGTGCTGTCTGCAGCGGACACGGCCTCGCCGCCGTTCAGCGCCATCACCGCCGGATAGACCACCGGGAGTGTGAGGAGCATCATGCCGATGGCATCCATGAACATCCCCAGAACCGCGTAGCTCAAGAGGATACAGACCAGGATCAGCATCGGCGAAAGCGTGAGCGACGTGATCCAGTCGGAGAAGGCGCCGGGCAAATCGGCAAAACCCAGGAAGCGCACATAGACGAGCACGCCCCAGATAATGGTGAAGATCACAACGCTAAGTTGGGCGGTTTCCAGAAGCGCGCTCTTCAGTTCCTTCCACCGCATGCCGCGGTAGATCGCCATCAGAAGCACGACGAACGCGCCGATCGCCCCGCCTTCGGTCGGCGTGCCCCAGGCCTCGCCGCCAAACGGGTTATAGACAAACAGAATGATCGTCAGAACGACGAAAATGATCGGCAAAGCTGGCGGTAGGGCGGTGAACCGCTCGCGCCAGGTGAACCCGGAGACAGGCGGGCCAAAGCCTTTGATGGTGAGCGCCATGCCGATGATCAAGAGGCCATAGATCAGCGCGGAAAAGGCGCCCGGAATGAACCCCGCGAGCAAAAGCTTCCCGACATCCTGCTCGACGATGATCGCATAGATCACAAGAATGGCCGAGGGTGGGATCAGGCTGGCCAGTGTGCCGCCCGCCGCGACAACCCCGGCGGCAAAGCGCTTGTCATAGCCGATCTTCAGCATCTCCGGGATCGCGATCCGGGCAAAAACCGCCGACGTGGCCACCGAGGCGCCGCTCACCGCCGCAAAGCCCGCCGTCGCGAAAATCGTCGAAACGGCCAAGCCCCCTGGCACCCAGGCAAGCCAGCGCTTTGCCGCTTCGAAGAGCGCTTTTGTAAGGCCCGCATGATAGGCGAGATAGCCGATCAGGATGAAGGTCGGGATCAGCGACAGCGCCTGGCTCGACACTTTGGAGTGTGGCACTTGCCCAGCCGTCTTGACCGCAACGCCCAAGGCCCAGCCGAAATCCTCGATCCCATAATCTCGTCTGGCCCAGAAGATCCAGATAAGGCCCACCAACCCCGCCAACCCGGCGGCGAAGCCAACGCGCATGCCGCAGACAACGAGAACCAGAAGTCCGCCGGTGACCCAAAGGCCAATGTCAATCGCCTCCAAGGCGGGTCTCCGTAATCTGGCTGGCCTGCATTTCGGCCTGCTTTGCGGCATCGGCGATTACCGGGACCGCAACGGTATGGCCCGTGAGAATGCCGCGCGTATAGGCCCAGACCTGCAAGCCGAGCCTCAGGCACAAGACCGCAAAGGCAACGGGTGCCAGGAGTTTTGCGGGCCAGATCGGCAGCCCGATATCCATTGAGCTGTCCCGGCTCCACAACGGCGCGCCAAAATCGAAACTGCGCTGGAAATGCGCCCAGGAGCCCCAAACCAAAAGAAGCATCAGAACGAGCACGGCCAGCGTGGTGATGAGTTCGAGCACGTAAAGCGCCCGCCCGCGCAGCAGGCCGACGACGATATCCATGCGGATATGCGCCCCGCTCCGCATCGCGTAGGAGATCCCGAGGAAGGCGATCACCGGCATCACCTGCTCGATCCAATCGACATAGCCCGGAAGCGGTTGGTCGAAGAAGTTCCGGCCGCCCACGGAAATGACCGCGAGCACCATGAGCGACAGGACAGCGATCCCGCTCAAGAGCGCCATGAAGCGCTCAAGCCGGAGCAGGTGGCCGTCCAACCGGCTGATCAGGCTGTCGTCGCTCTCGACGAGGGAGGCGGTTGCCAAGGAGAGGGCTCCTGAAGTTTGAAAGAGCCCCGCGCCATCTGGCTGAGGCGGGGCTCCGAAGCTGCCCTAGGGCTCAGTTGGTCGTGGCAATCATGCCCGTGACCATATCGTAGAGCTCTTGCGCGGGCAGGCCGCGGGCATTGTTCTCCTCGATCCAGGCGATCGCCGCAGGCTCTGCTGCCGCTTCGCGGAAGGCGGCGATCTCCTCGTCGCTGAACGTCACCTCCGCGATGCCGTGTTCTTCGAGCGTCGGCCCCCAGGCTTCCAGCGTCTCGCCATTGTAATGCGCGACATAGTAGTCCAGCGCCTCATCCACTGAGCCCAGCAGGGCCGCGCGGTGTTCGTCACTCAAGGCGTCCAGCGCATCAGTGTTCACCACCACCGGGCAATTCACCGTGCCGGGATTGAGGTTGGTCGTCCACCAATCGGCATTCTCGATGGTCCCGAAGGACATATGCGCGTGCGGCGCAAAGCTCACCGCGTTGATGACACCGGAATCGAGCGATTGCCGCACTTCGGTGGCCGACATCGATGTGGGAACCGCACCAACCGCCGCCATGGCCGCGCCGATCCCGCCCGTGGCGCGCACACTCATGCCTTCGAAGTCGCTCAGCGACGCCGGGGCGTCCCCGACGCCAATGATGTTGTATTGCGGCAGCGGTGAGGGCATCAGGAGCGTCGCGTTCCAGCGGCCCAGATCCTCCACCGTCGCCGGATGGGCATAGACCGCCTTGGAGAGCTCGATCTCCTGCTCAAGCGAGGTCACGCCCAAAAACGGCAGTTCCAGCACCGTGATCGTGGGGTTCTTATCCCGGTGATAGCCCGCGCAGAACTGAGCCATCTCGAACGCACCGATTGAGATCCCGTCGAGGTTCTCCCGATTGTTCGACAGCCCGCCATAGCTGATATTCAGCGTGAAATCGCCGCCTGTCTTCTCGCTGACAAGCTCAGCGAGCTTTTCGACATGCTCGGTGAACGCGCGACGCTGGCCCCAGAGGGACACATTCCATTCGGTCGCCATCGCCTCCCCGGCAAAGGCAACGATCAGCGCAGTTGCGGCCACGCGGCTGAGTGGATTCTTCATAGACAGCATTCCTCCTCGTTTTTGCTTGACCCAAGCATAGCAAATCCACGCCGGGGGCCTATCGAGAAATCCGCTTATGCTTTTCGACCTGCGCGACGGCCATCCGCGTCGGATAACGCGCGGCAACCTGCGCGCTTTCCGAGGCGGTTCCGCCCCGGCTCAAGCCCGCACGGGCAAGACAGTCTCGGGCAGAAAGCGTTCAGGCAGTCGATGCGGCGCGCCGTCGATCATCCGCGCGACGGCCTCGCCCACCATCGGCGCAAACCCAAAGCCGGTTTTGAACCCGCCATTCGCGACGAACACGCCCGGTTTGCCGGGCAGGGGCCCCACGATCGGGTCCGGTTTCGGCCCCCGAGGCCGGACTGCGGCCCAACGCTCCAGAACCCGCGCAACACCAAGACTTGGGCAAATCCGCGCGGCGCGGGACAGCACGTCATCAAGCTGCGCATCTGTGGTCACCGGATCCTCAAAGTCGCGTTCGCTCGTCGAACCCACGGCCACAAGGCCATCGCCATGGGGAACTACGTAGATCCCATCGGCATAGACCATGGCATTCGGAGACTGCGCGACCTCCAGAAGGGCGGCCTGACCCTTCACGCCACGCCCGAGCGTCCCCGGCGCCAGTGCCGCGCCGCCTGTGCCCGCGGCAAGGACAATCGCCTCTGCGTTGAGCGCGCCGTCGGCAAGCGTTACGCGCCCGGGCTCGACCGCAACGGCTCTCGCAGGGCAGCGGAACTCAGCTCCGCCCGCGTCTAGCGCCGCCGCGAGCGCCGCAATGGCCCGCCTTGGCTCAATGCGCGCCGATAGGCTCTCGCGAACGGCTCCGAACGCGCAGCTTTCCGGGTTGATCCAAGCAGGCAGCGCGTCTGGCAGTAGGATCTCCCAGTGAAACGCGCCCCGCCAATGCGCGCAGGCCGCCTCGGCTTGCGCCGCCATCTTGGCCCGCTCAGCCTCCGATCCAAGGGGCAGGTAGCGTCCCAAACGCGTATATCCCGCAGCCTGCCCCGACAGATCCTCCACATCGCTCCAGAACCGCTCTGCCGTCGCAAGTGCTTCGAATTGCAGCTGTTTCTTTGCGTTCCAGCCGAGAGGCAGATGCGGGGAGAGGGCGCCGACAAGCCCGCCGCTCGCCCCCGCCCCAGGGCGCTCCGCATCGATCACACAGACCGAGCGCCCGGCGCGGAGTGCGGCTCTGGCGCAACTCAGCCCGAAAATTCCGGCCCCCACGACCGCCACATCAAAATCTCTGCTCTTTCGCATCCGCCTCAGAGAGTTTTATAGTCGCCCATTGATCTAGGGATAGAACATGATCACGAATGAGAGGCAAAAGCCCGAGATTACTTGGCGCGCAGGCGATGTGCCGGTTTCAACTCGTTTTGACGATTCGTATTTTGCGCTTGCCGATGGGCTCGATGAAGCGCGTCACGTGTATCTTGCTGGCAACGATCTGCCCACGCGGTTTGTGCCGGGGTTTCAAATCGCTGAACTCGGCTTCGGCACCGGTCTCAATGCGCTCGCCGCCGCGCAGGCTTGGCGCAGCTCCCAAATCCCCGGCGCGCTCTCATACATCAGCTTCGAAGCCTACCCGATTGAGGTTGAGGCCATGGAACGGGCCCTATCGGCCTGGCCGGAACTCGCGCCGCTTGCCCAACCGCTCATCCGCGCGTGGAAAGCGGGTGCGCGCTTCATCGAGCTTCCCGGCCTCCAGCTCACCGTGGTCGAGGGCGATGCGCGCAACATGCTGACGCATTGGAACGGGAAAGCGCATGCCTGGTTCCTCGATGGTTTCAGCCCCGCGCGGAACCCCGAATTGTGGGAGCCCGCCCTCATGGCCCAAGTCGCGCGCCACACGGCGCCGGGCGGCACCTTCGCCACCTATTCAGCGGCCAGCGCGGTGCGCCGCACCCTCGACAGCGTTGGGTTCAAAGTGGTCCGCGTCGAAGGCTTCGATACCAAACGCCATATGAGCCGAGGCAAGCTGCGCGCAACGTGAGCCCCTGAGCGACGCCCGCCAAATCCTCGGCTTTCCTCTTTTTCGCGAGGCCCCTTCGCATGCCTGCCCGCAACGATACGCGCCTCGGGATCATGCTGATGATCCTGACCACCCTGATCTTTGCGATCCAGGACGGCATTTCGCGCTACCTTGCGGGCCACTACAACATCCTCACCATCGTCACGATCCGCTACTGGTTCTTCGCGGCGTTCGCGATGTCCATCACCGCTCACCGCGCAGGCGGCCTGCGCAAGGCTGCGCAGACCAAGCGCCCCTGGCTCCAGATCTGCCGCGGTGTTCTCCTCGTGACGCAGATCTGCTTGGCGGTGCTCTCGTTCGTCTTGCTGGGCCTCATCGAGACCCAGGCAATCTTCATGGTCTATCCCTTGCTCATTGCGGCTCTGGCGGGGCCGGTTCTGGGCGAATATGTCGGCTGGCGCCGGACGCTTGCCATCCTGATCGGACTTGCCGGTGTGCTCATCATCTTGCGTCCGGGAATGCGCGCCTTCAGTGCCGAGGCGATCCTTCCGCTGATCACCGCGCTGATTTTCGCCGTCTACGGCCTGCTCACCCGGATTGTCGGGCGCGATGACAGTGCCGCGACGAGCTTCTTCTACACTGGCGTCGCGGGGGCGGTGGCAATCACCTTGATCGGGCCGTTCTTCTGGACCCCCATTTCCGGCGTCAAAGACTGGGCCTGGATGTGCACGCTATGCTGCACCGGCGTGGCGGGACACTTCCTGCTCATCAAGGTCTACGAGGTCGCCGAGGCCGGATCCGTTCAGCCCTTCGCCTATTTCCAACTCTTGTTCGTGACGATCATCGGCGTGAGTGTCTTTGACGAACGCCCCGATATCTGGACGATCCTTGGCGGCGCGATGATCCTGAGCGCGGGCGTCTACACGCTGATCCGGATGGCGCGGAAGGGATAACGGCAAGTTGACGCGCGCGTCGTGTTGCATCCGGCTCTGCCTCGGCGAACTGGCCCAAGACACTCAAAACCAGCTCTGCCGCAAAAGGGGAATATCGTGCGAAGACTTGCTGCCACCGTCCTGACCGTCACCGCTCTGGCCGCAACGCCGGGGATGGCCCTCGGTCCGGTGAGTTTCGGGCCCAACCTCGCGGGTGCCGGATGGAAGGACCTGACATTCCGCAATCTCAATCCGGCCAAGTTCAGCGCGGAGGGACAAGGCACGCTGCGCGTCGAGGCGGACCAAGCCGTCTCGGTTCTCTGGCGCCCTCTCCCGAGCGACTTTTCCCAAGCCGCAACCGCAAGCTGGCGTTGGCGCGTCGATCAAGGCGTGCCCGCCACCGATCTGGGGCGGCGCGGCCAGGATGATCGTTCCATCGCGCTCTACTTCCTGTTCGCGGACGATCCAGCGGCTGCGGAAAACCCGCCGCAATCCTTGCGCGCGGCGATGCGGCGCGGGCGGGCGCTCATCTATGTCTGGGGCGGTGATGCCGCCGAAAACAGCGTCGTGACCAGTCCGGGCCTGCTTGGCCGCGCGCAGATGGTGGTCAAGCAGCCCGCCCCCGGTCCAGCTGGGCAGTGGGTCGCGGAGAATGTGGATCTGCGCGCCGATTTCCGCCGCGCCTTCGGCCGCGAGCCCGGTCCCCTCGTCGGGCTCGGCGTGTCTTCCGACAGTGACAATACCGGGGGACGCACCATCGCGAGCCTCTCTGACCTGGTGATTCAGTAGATTACCGCGAATGGCAAACGGCCTGGGCATGGCGGATTCGGCTCCGCCACAGCCCAATGGGCGGCAATTTCGCTCCGCGATGGAGGGGTTTGCACGCCTATGGCCGTGTCCGCAGCTTCGATCTGATCGTGTTGCGATAACTGCACATTTTTCCAGCACTAATTCCGCCCACCGTCAGTCGCGAGTCACGCTGCTGTCACGCTGGCTTTGGTTAATCGAATCTCAATGGCGCCCGACCCGGCATCCCGGCCGGGCTCCCACGAGACTTGAGGAACAATGTCACAGGCGACACAGGCATCTGAGCAGAACATCTACGGTCCCGCGGAAATGGAAGAGACGGCCAGCGCAATCAGAGTTGAAGCAGACGCAGCCACAAGAAAAGGTGGCGGCGCGGCGGTTCTCCAAAAAATCGCACAGAAAATTGCCGCCACACGGCGTCCCGGCGCAGACTCTTCGATCCCGGCGGGTGTCACCTATCTCCTGCAATTCGCGACGCTCGATCTCGACTTCCTAGGGCAGAACCCCGACGAGAAGCTCGAAAAGAAGCTCGATCTGTCGCTGATCTATGGCGACGGTCCGGTTCAGGATGCCGCCTTCTACCAGGTGCCCGCCGCGCCGGGCCTGCAGCGTTTCCTCTTGCGGCTCAATCGGACCCGCCGCACGGAATTGTCTCCGCCCTGGGGCGCTGCCCGCGACCTGCCGCGCGCCTCTTGTTCGCATCTCGATATCGTCGGGATAGACGCGGGCACCGAGGTGCTCTTGCCGAACGCACTCTCGGATTCCAGCCTCCAGCTCGGTCAGACCCAGACGATCTGGGTGCTTCTTCACAATGCCATCGCCTCGACGCTCGCATCGGTCTACGCGCGTGAAATCGATATCACCGACCTGCATGGCGATCCCTACCAGAAGGCCTTCGACGCGGCGCAGCGGATCACGCGCGGCATCTACCGCGATGTCCTCTGTCACGACCTTCTGGGCACGATGCTCATGCCCCGGATCGCCGAAAGCTTCGCCGCAAGGGGCTACGCGCCCTCGGGTGCCGTGCGCCCCGGTGAGGCGCCGGTTGAGTTCATGGCGGGTGCGGCGCGCCTTACCACCTGCATGGTCCGCGAGATCTACCAGTTGAATGAGACCCGCACGGCCGAAGGGTTGCGCACGCTTTTGCGGCAAACGAGCTATGCGCGGCCCTACAACATGCCCCTCACCGAAGACTGGCTGCTCGATTTCTCGCTCTTCTTCCCCGTCCGGGAATCCACGCCGCAGATGTCGCGCGCGATCGGTCCGCATGCCGCGCGCGCCTTTGGGGCACCCGGCGAGGGCGGGCGGCTCAACGAAGACGGCAGCTTGGTGCTGCGTGACCTCATCGCCTGCTCGACGGGCCAGTTGCGCTCCGTCCCGAACTTGATCGCGAAGGCGCAGGAGCGAGATCCAGCGATCTTCGAAGGCTGTTTTGCTGGCGATTCGGCCCGCTGGATCCCCGCCTTGGAGGCCTGGCTCGCGGAGACCGGCATCGCCAAGAAAACCCAAAAACTGGTCGCGCAGGACCCGCCGCTCACCCTGTTTTTGATGCTGGAAGCCGAGGCCGACACGGACGGAAAAACCCTCGGTGGCCTGGGGTCAACGCTCGTTGGCGAGACGATCGCGGCGGCTCTTCCCGAAACGGATGAGAGCCGGGAATGCGAGGCGGCGCGGCAAAAGGTTTTCGGCGGCGCAACACCTGGGACGATGGGAGCCGTCATTGAGTATTTGCAGATCCATTACGGATTTGCGGATGGGGCGCGCCTGCACAGCGGAGGCGGTGCGGACGCAGGTATGAGAGCCAGTTCAGAAGGAGCGAAGGGCATGCTGGATATGCAACGGACAACCACGACCGCCGATCTTCCAGGCGTCGCGGTGGCAGACCATGTTGAAATGGGGCGTCTCTTGGCGGATTGGGCCACGGGCCAGCGTCCGAAACCGGAGACTGTGGACGAACTGAAGCGGGAGCTGAGCGGCATCGCAACAGTGCCGGAACGGGTCACGAAGGTGGTGTTTTGCCAAGGTGACAGCGAAACCCTGCTGATCCGCCTCCCCGACCGCGAACACATGGAGCAAGCGATCAACACCATGTCCGATCCGCAGAGGGACAGCCACTATCCGTTCCCGCAATTCTATGCCGATTTCTTCCGGCCGGGCCTGGGGCCGGTGATGTCGCCGGTAGACATTCTTATGGCACGGATCGCTGACACAGTCGTCGACGGCTGATCCCGCCTACACGCGAAAGCCAAACTCCAGCCAGCGTGCATTCGACTCTTCCGATCAAGAGCCGAATGCACGTTCGAATGCCGCAGCTTCCGGGCGCCGGATCCTGCCTTTCTGCACAGAAAAACCCCCGCCAAGCGTTTCTGCTCCGCGGGGGTCTTGTGATCTCTAAGGCCGCGTTCGTCGATGCGGCCAGGGCGCGCGCCGCTTAGATGAGCTTCGCGAAAGCGACCGACGTATCGCCCATCCGGCAGGAAAAGCCCCACTCGTTGTCATACCACGACATCACCCGCACCAGCGTGCCGTCCATCACCTTGGTCTGATCCATGTGGAACACCGAGGAATGGCTGTCGTGGTTGAAATCGGTGGAGACGTTCTTCTCCTTGGTGTAGCCGAGCACGCCCTTCAGCGGGCCGTCCGCCGCCTCTTCTACTGCGGCGTTGATTTCCTCAACGGAAGTGGATTTCTTCGCAATGAACTTGAAGTCCACGACCGAGACATTCGGCGTCGGGACCCGGATCGCCACGCCGTCGAGCTTGCCGTTGAGTTCCGGCAGGACGAGCCCCACCGCCTTCGCCGCACCGGTCGAGGTCGGGATCATCGACAGCGCCGCCGCGCGAGCGCGGTAAAGGTCCTTGTGCAGCGTGTCGAGCGTCGGCTGGTCGCCCGTATAGCTGTGGATCGTCGTCATGAACCCCTTCTCGATCCCAATCGCATTGTTCAGCACATAGGCCACCGGCGCGAGGCAGTTGGTGGTGCAGGAGGCGTTGGAGATCACCAGATCGTCCTTGGTGAGCGCGTCATGGTTCACGCCATAAACGATGGTCTTGTCCGCACCCGATGCAGGCGCCGACACGATCACCCGCTTTGAGCCGTTTTCGAGGTGGAACGCGGCCTTCTCCCGGGCGGTGAAAATGCCGGTGCATTCCAGCGCGATATCGACATCGCCCCAGGGGAGCGCCTTGGGGTCCCGCTCGGCGGTCACCTTGATCGGGCCCCGGCCCACATCGAGCGTGTCGCCATCCACCTTCACGGTGCCCGGAAACCGGCCGTGGACCGAATCGTAGCGTATCAAATGCGCGTTGGTCTCCACGGGGCCCAGGTCGTTGATCGCAACCACCTCGACATCGGTTCGGCCCGACTCGATGATTGCCCGCAGCACGTTACGTCCGATCCGGCCAAAGCCGTTGATGGCCACTTTGACAGTCATTGGTGTCCCCTTTGCATCACGCCTGTTTACGCAATCGAGGTGAGCGAGCTCGCGCCGCGCCCCGACAAATTTCTGCGTGCCTGTCCGCGGTCTGGGCGGTCCGCAAGCAATCGCACTGCGCCCAGCCTTGCACGAATTCGGCGCGTTCGGATTACCTGCCCTGGCCCGTCCCTGCAAGCCATCCCGAGACCTCCAGCAATCGGATTGCGGCAAGCCGTGCCAAACGCGCATCCGGACCACGTATTCGAGTATCCGATGCTCCGGTCCTGGGTGGCCATGCACGCAGAGCGTGCGCTCCAGCGCGGCGCTACGGGCAGTCGCGTTGCCCGGAGTTGCGCTGCGGCAGGACGCGCGATTAAGATAGCAAAAAGAGGAACATGAATTTATGGCGCAGAATTTCCGTCATTCCGAGATCCTGGCAATTGCCCGTGAGGCGGGCAAGGTCACGGTCGACGGTTTGGCCGCGAAGTTCAACGTAACCGCTCAGACCATCCGCCGCGATCTGGCGGAGCTTTGCGATGTTGGGCAACTCACGCGCGTCCATGGCGGGGCAACCATCCCGTCTGGTGTGATCGCGCTGGGCTACGAGGACCGGCGGTCGCTCGCCTCTGATGCCAAGGAAATGATGGCGCGCATGGTCGCCGAACAGATCCCGGACGGCGTGTCGATCTTCATGAATATCGGCACCACAACGGAGGCCGTGGCGCGCGCGCTCCTGAAACACCGCAACCTGATGGTCGTCACGAACAACCTCAACGTGGCCAACATCCTGGCGACGTCGCCCAATTGTGAGGTGATCGTCACAGGCGGGATGCTGCGGCGCTCCGATGGCGCGCTCGTGGGCGAAGTCACGGCGGAGTTTATCGGCCAGTTCAAGGTGGATTACGCCATCATCGGCTCGGCGGCGGTGGACCCGGATGGATCGCTGCTCGACTACGATTTTCGCGAGGTGCGCGTCGCGCAGGCCATCATCAAGAATGCGCGCAAGAGCTACCTGGTCGCCGACAATTCGAAATTCCGCATGGCTGCACCGGTGCGCATCGCCTCTCTGGCCGAATTGAACGGCTTCTTCACCGATGTAACCCCGCCGCGGTCCATCGTGCAGCTCTGTGCGGACAATGACGTGTTCATCCGCACCGTTGAGCATTCGTCGCGGGTCTTCTAAACCCTCCCGGTCGGTTCGTGGATGGTTGTGAGAGATGCCTCACTTTTCTGGCTGAAGTGGTGGCCCTCGAACCCCTTGTCAAAACCATTTGAAATCAGTGGGTTATAAGTGCTACCATCCTTGGTGAGAAAAGGTCCGCCCGACAATGGTAATCGCCGGAGCGTTTGTGAGACCACCCTCATAATGACAAATACCTTGGGCCGAGAATTACGAGGATGCCCTCACAAACCGGTCTGCTCGCTCAGAGTCACCATCTCCGGCCAAGATCGCGCGCGATGACATCTCTGATCGCCCAGTCCTGGCTCCAGACCACCTGGCCCGCGGATCAGGTGCGCCATGAGGCGGGGTTTCTGCTCCGCAGGTCGTCGAGCGGCGGGCTCGCAGCCGCCTCCGCGCTGCTGCAAGATGCCGATTGGTCCGTGGAGCGCGCCGAAAACGCGATGAGAGCCTGGGATCAGCACCCTATTTTCGAGATTTGGCCTGAAAATGCGCCACACCATGCTGCGCTCGATGTGGACCTCGAAAGGCGCGGCTATCGGCGGAGCGCATCGTGGCACCTGCTCGAAGGCGATGCCGCAGACATCGCATTGGAGCAATGCGAGGAGCATACGATCTTTTGTGAGGCTATCCTCGCATGCATCGAGGAGATCTGGGCGGCCAGCGCACCGGATCTGAGCCCCTATGCACCTCTCATCGAAGGCCCAAACTCACCCGCCCGTCTCCCGACAGCGCCCATGGAGCGTGCCGTCCCGCCCAAAACCTGGATCCTGGGCCGCCAGGGCGACACACCCTCGGGCTGCGCGTTTGTCGCTGTCGCGGACACAACCGCTGTTCTGCGCGCGCTCGCCGTACTTGAACTCGCGCGCCGCCAGGGCCTCGGCCACCGCATGGTCCGGGCCGGCGCCGCTTGGGCCGTCGCGCAGGGCGCTAGGCGCTTCGCGACCATTCTTCAGGAAGAAAACCGACCGGCCCGCGCCCTCTTCAGCGCGCTCGGCATGACGGCGACAGGCCGCTTTCACTACCGCATCGCGCCATAACGCATCGGCAACCGCAACCGGACCGGCTGCACCGTAATCCGAAAAAATGAGGCTCAGCAGGGCCTTAAGCTGCGGCCCGACCGCGGTAATGTTCGGCCAAGAAGTCGATCAGCGCGCGCAGTTTCGGCTGCGGAAATGGCCCCGGCGGATAGACCGCATAGACGCCCAGAGGATCGGCGGTTGTCTCGGGCAGGATCTCGACAAGCCGCCCCTCCGCCATACTCTCGCCCAGAATAAACGAGGGCACCCAGGCAATGCCGATCCCGGCTTCGGCCGCTTTCATCAGCGAATTGCCATTGTTGACCGTCAGCCGTCCACCGGCGCGCACTTGCCGTTCCTCCCCCGAGGCGGTTTTCAGCCGCCAGAAATTCCCCGTCGAGAGATACGAGTAATGCAGCAGGTGATGGTGGTTGAGTTCCTCGATCGTCTGCGGCGTGCCGTGCTCGGCGAGATAGGCCGGCGAGGCAACAAGCTGGATCCGGATCTCCGTGAGCTTGCGGGCCTTGAGCGAGCTGTCCGCCAACACGCCGATCCGGATCGCCAGATCGAACCCTTCCGCCACAAGCTCGACGTATCGGTCGTCGAGCACCATATCGACGGCCACCTTCGGATAGGCGGAGAGAAATCGCGCGATCACATCGGAAAAGCCGCCGATCACGAAGCTGACCGGCACCGAGATCCGCAGTGAGCCCTTCGGCATATCCTGCATCGCGGTGACCATGCTGTCGGCATCCTGGGCGTCGCGGATCACCGCACGCGCCCGGTCGTAATAGGCAAGACCCACCTCGGTCGGGCTGACCCGCCGCGTCGTGCGATTGAGAAGCCGCACGGCAAGGCGCCCCTCCAAGGCGGAGACATTCTTGGAAATCGCCGATTTCGAAACGCCCAATCGCCGCGCCGCTTCCGTGAAACCACCGGTATCGACGACCGTCACGAAGGCTTCCATTTCCGCCAGTCTATCCATGGCGCGTTCCCAGTCCCTTCCACTGCGACGATAGGCGGGACGGGCCAAAATCGTCAAAATCGCACAACAGCAAATCAAACCCAGAGCATTGGTATCTGAGCTGGTCTTACGACCACGTAAATTCACACCTAAACGGGCCGCTGGAGCCCGAATCTTATCGCGCGCGATGCAGCCGCGTCAGCGGCAGCCGCGCAACTGGGAATCGTATCGCGCCGACCAAGCCTCGACGTCTCGCGCCACAGCCGGAAGCCAGGATTTCTTGCGGTAGCTGCCACGCGCATACCCGGTCATGCCGTCATGATAGGCCAGGTATTGCCTGTAGGCATCGCGCTGAGACACACCGTTCACCTGAGAGTTCCGGGACATATACCACCCGATGAAATCCGAAGCGTCTGAGAAGTTCGTCCGTTTCGCGCCACGCCGTCCCGTTTCTTCTTTATACCAAGCCCAAGTGCCGTCGAGCGCCTGCGCATACCCATAGGCGCTCGATCGCGGCACCTCTCGGGCGAAAATGCTGCTGCCGACCCGCTTCATCGGCCGCGCGTCGTGCCGAAAGCTCGACTCCCGCGCGATCGTTGCCATCTGCACGGAAACGGGCACGCCGTACTTCCGCTCCGTCTTCTCCATGGCCCTAAACCAATGGGGCCGTTCGGATTTCATCCGGCATGCGTCTACTACTGTGGTGGGGGGCTTATTGCTTCCACCACACGCCGCCAACATCAGCACTACGCCGATGAGAGCGAAACGCTGCGCGCGTCTCTTACCTGCCATGTCACTGCTCGCGTGTCTTTTTGCACGTCACCTCAAACATGCCAGATAACACTTGGCTTGAAAAGGAAAACTCCACCCCGCCACGCCGCGCACCGCGGATGAAACGCGGGGATTTGCCGAAAATTTGATCGAAATCAGCGGCTGAATGCCGCTGCCAGTTCGACATGATCGGACCAGAGGAATTGATCCACAGGCTGGATCCAATTCAGGCGAAATCCCGCTGAGACAAGCTGCGCCGCATCGCGGGCAAATGTCACCGGATCGCAAGATACATACGCAATCGAATCGACGCGCGACTTCGCCAATTCCGCCGTTTGCGCCTGCGCACCGGCCCGCGGCGGGTCCAGCACCACGGCATCGAACGGCGCCAATTCGTCGGCCAGCAGCGGGCGGCGAAATAGATCGCGCCGCGCGCAACGAACAGGCCGGAGCCCCGCCGTTCCGCGCCATGCCGCGTCGAGCGCAGCAAGGGCCTGCCGGTCTGCCTCAACCGCGAGCACGGATGCGCGTTCCGCGAGCCGCAGGGCGAAGGTGCCGCAGCCCGCAAACAGATCCACCACCGGTTTGGCCTCCGACACGATCTCCAGGACAGCCGACACCAGTGCGCCCTCGCCAGCGGCCGTTGCCTGGAGAAATCCACCCGGCGGTGGAACGACCCGTGCGCTGCCCATTACCTGGTGGGGCGGATGCGCCTGAAACAGCATCTCCCCGTCGACGCAGAGACGAGCAACACGTCCCTCCGTGGCCAGTTCGGCCAAGGCGCCGCGCAGGGCCGCATCAAGCGGTTTGGTGTCGCGCAAATCGATGTCGAGCCCGGCTGGGCCGCTCGTGACCTGGAGCCGGATCTCGCGCGCCCGGGGCGCCGCGATCCGCGTCATCCGCTGCAACAGGGGCAGCGCGCCCGTGATCTGCGGTTCCAGGACGTGGCACTCTTCGAGGGCGACAATCTCATGCGTCCGCCGCGCGTGAAATCCGAGCTTCACGCCCTTCTTGGTGCGCCTTCCGGCAATCCCGGCCCGCCGTCGGCTGCGTGGCGGAGATGTCTGGGTTGTCCGGATCTCCGTCTCAAGCCCATGGGCCCGGAGCGCGGCTGCGATCAATTGAGCCTTCCAATCCGCAACAAAGCTGTCGCTCGCATGTTGCAGGCTGCATCCGCCACAGGTTTGGAACACCGGGCATGGCGCATCGACCCGGTCGGGCACGGCCCGGACAAGCTTGGGCGTTTTGGAAAGGCGCCAGACCTCCCCAGGCAGCGCACCTTGTATACGGTGGCGCCCGGCGATCCCCTCGCCGCTCCGGGAGAACCGCTCGACAAGCACCTCCGTTTCCGATGACGTGAGATCCGAAACAGAGTGTCGCGTCGTCTCGGCATTCATGTTGTCCGCCGTCTCCACTATATCCTCCGTCCAGTCTATGAATGGAGGAGAGCCATGTCGCCGCCGATATCGCCCCAGGCCCGAATTGGCCATGTGCATTTGAAGGTCGCCGATCTGGATCGTGCGCTCGGTTTCTATGAGGGCATTCTCGGCTTCGAGGTCCAGCAGCGCAGGGGCAGCGAGGCCGCATTCCTGTCCGCCGGGGGCTATCATCACCATATCGGCTTGAACACCTGGCAGAGCGCGGGCGCCTCGCCACCGCCGCCGGGACATACCGGCCTCTTTCACCTCGCCATCCTCTATCCCGAGCGCCGAGAACTTGCCGATGCCTATCGGCGGTTGCGGGAGGCGGGCATCCCCCTCGACGGCGCCTCGGACCATGGCGTGTCCCAAGCCCTCTACTTGCGGGACCCCGACGAGAACGGCGTCGAGCTCTATTGGGATCGCCCACAGGAAGACTGGCCGAGGGATGCCGATGGCGGGCTCGCCATGGTGACAGAGCGGCTCGATCTGACATCTCTCCTGGAGGAGGTGTAGTCTGACCGCGGGGGCGTGTCGGTTAACAGGATGTTGCGGTGTGCGGGCGGCGCAGGGCGCTGATCTGCGATTCTGACACTACCAGAACACTACCGGTTCCATACCGATTCCATACTCGATTTACAGGCCGTTTCAGGCGGAGTGTTGGGTCATCTTTTGGGCCGCGATCAGGAACTCCCGGTTGCCGTCTCCACCCCGGATTGGGCTCTCGCAATCACCCAACCCGCGCCAGCCGCTTGCGATCAGGAAGGCCTTAATGCGCTCCAGCGCACGGGAAGTCGCCGCCTCGTCGCGCACGATCCCGCCCTTGCCGACGAAGTCCCGTCCGACCTCGAATTGCGGCTTAACAAGACAAACGAGCGTAGCGCCCGTCTTGGCGAGCGAGAGCGCGGGCGGAAGCGCTTTTTCCAATGAAATGAAGGACAAATCGGCCACGACCCAATCCGGTTGCGGCACATGATCGGCGGTCAGATCACGCGCATTGAGCCCTTCGATCGCCCGCACGCGTGGATCATCCCTGAGCGAGGGATGCAATTGGTCCCGCCCCGCATCGATCGCCCAAACCTCCCGCGCGCCTTCTTCCAGAAGCACCTGCGTGAAGCCGCCAGTGGAGGCGCCGAGGTCGAGTGCGACACGTTCCACCGGCGTCAAACCGAACGTTTGCAGGGCGTGGCGCAGTTTCAGGGCGGCCCGGCTGACATAGGGAAGCGGATTGCGTGTGATGGATAAATTTGATTTTGAATCAACGGCTTGTGCTGGCTTTGCGGCGATCTGATCGTCGATCAGAACGGCACCAGCGGCGATCAGCGCTTGCGCACGCGCCCGCGTCTCGACCAAGCCCCGTGCAACAAGCTCGCGGTCGACCCGCGGCACTTACCGTCACTCCGCCGCGAGATTGATGAAGCCTCCGGACTGGCGTCGCCAGAAGCTCGCATAGAGCCCGCCGCGATCCAGCAACTCGGCGTGGCTCCCCTCCTCGACAATCCGACCGTCATCGAGGACGACAATCCGGTCCATGCGGGCTATGGTCGAGAGCCGGTGCGCAATCGCCACCACCGTCTTGCCCTCCATCACCGTATCGAGCGTGTCCTGGATCGCGGTTTCGACCTCGCTATCGAGGGCCGATGTAGCCTCGTCGAGCACCAGAACGGGTGCGTTCTTGAGGATCACGCGGGCCAGCGCGATGCGCTGCCGCTGCCCGCCGGAGAGCTTGACGCCGCGTTCGCCCAGATGTGCCTCATAGCCTTCGCGACCGGAGAGATCCCGCATTCCCATAATGAAATCATGGGCTTCTGCTCTGCGCGCGGCTGCCATGACTTCTTCGTCGGTCGCATTGGGCCGCCCGTAGCGAATGTTCTCCATGGCGGAGCGGTTGAACATTGAGGTTTCTTGCCGGACCATCCCGATCTGCGCGCGCAGTCCATCCTGGGTCAGGTTGCGAATATCTGTGCCGTCGAGTGTGATCCTGCCCCCGTCCGTGTCGTAGAGGCGCAGGAGAAGCGAGACGAGTGTGGTTTTGCCCGCGCCAGAGCGGCCGACAAGCGCCACCCGTTCGCCAGGCGCGATCCTGAGCGTCAGGTCGTCTATCGCGGCTGCTTTGCGTCCATAGCAAAACCGGACTTGCTCGAAGGCCACAGCGCCACGCGCGGTTTCAATGGGCTGCGCATCTGGGAGATCGACGATCCGATGCGGCGGGCTGAGGGTGCGAATGCCATCCTCGATTTCGCCGACATTCGCGAACACCGCCATCGCCACCATGCTGACCCAGCCCGACATCTGCGCCAAACGCGTCGAGATCAAACCGGCCGCCGCAATATCGCCAGCCGTCGCGGTGCCTTGCGACCAGAACCAAAGCGCTGCGCTCACCAAAGCGACCGGCAAGAGGCCCGCGAGTGTCATCAGGCACAGGCGGAAGGCCGAGGACACGCGCCCAAAACCAATAGCGCTGTCGCGATATCCGGAAAGCGCATCGAGCGCCGCCCGGTCCTCGAAAGCGCCGTGGGCAAAGAGCTTCACCGTGGCGATATTGGAAACAGTATCAACGATTTGGCCGGTCACGACCGCTCTCGCTGCGGCGCGGGCTTTCGACCGCGAGCGGATCCGCGGCAGGAAAAACCGGATCAAATAGACATATGCGACGAACCACGCCCCAACGATCAGCCCCATCTGCCAATTGACGATGGCCATGGCTGCCGCCGCACCGACGATGGCAGACAGAGCGAAACCGAACGTGTTGCAACTCTCCGTCACCGTATCGGTCGTTGCGCGCGCTGTCTGTTGCGCCTTCTGCGCGATTCTGCCCGCGAAATCGTCATCAAAATAGCTCAAGGAATGGCCGAGAACGTGCCTGTTGAGCCGCGAGAGAACCAGAGGGTAGATGTTCGGCTGAAGCGTCAGCGCGGTGACCGCCGCGCCACCCCCCATCACCATCGGCCGCACGAACAAGAAGAATGCGCAAACGATCAAGAGCGCGGGCACGATACCGGGAAAGAGGTCCGCCGCGCCACGTGCCTGGGCTTCGTCGATCAGCCAACCGATGAGCGTGGCACCGGCTATTTCCGTGAGGCCCGTCAGAATGCTCAAGGTCAGCATCAAGAAAATCGCGGGCCAAGCGCCGTCCAACGCCCACCGAAAGAACGGAATAAGCTTGTCCGGCGGCGGGCCATCCGCATGCCGAAATGCCTTGATAATATCGGAAAGTAGCTTCAAGCGACCGCCTCTGGACTGATAAACCCGCCGGACTGGCGCCGCCAGAACCCGGCATACGCCCCGCCGCGCGCGAGAAGGGTTTGGTGGCTGCCATCCTCGATGACCGCGCCGTCCTCCAAAACGATGATCCGGTCCATATGCGCAATCGTAGAGAGCCGGTGCGCAATGGCAATCACGGTTTTGCCCTCCATCAAGCCGTAAAGGGTCGCCTGAATCGCGGCTTCTATCTCGCTGTCGAGCGCGGATGTGGCTTCGTCCAGAACGAGAATTGGCGCGTTCTTGAGGAAGACACGCGCTAATGCGATGCGCTGTCTTTGTCCGCCCGAGAGTTTCACGCCCCGTTCGCCCACCATGGCGTCGTAACCCTGGCGGCCGGCGACATCGCGAAGACCGAGGATGAAATCATGCGCCTCCGCCCGGCGCGCCGCGGCGATTACTTCCGCTTCGCTCGCATCGGGGCGCCCGTAGAGGATGTTGTCCCGCACGGAACGATGGAGAAGCGAGGGGTCCTGGGTCACCATGCCGATACTCTGGCGCAAGCTATCCTGGGTAACGGAGCGAATGTCCTGATCGTCGATCCGTATCGCGCCGCCTTCCGTATCGTAGAACCGCAGGAGCAGGTTCACCAGCGTCGATTTTCCGGCACCCGACCTCCCGACGAGGCCGACGCGCTCGCCGGGAGATATCTCAAGCGAAATGCCACCCAGGCCGCCAGACCCCTTCCCGTAATGATGGCTCACATCGTCGAAAACGACATGGCCCTTCGAGACCTCCAGGAGGCGCGCGTCTTTTGCGTCTGGCAGGTCGACGGGCTGCGCAATTGTCTCCATGCCCTCCCGGATCGTGCCGATATTCTCGAACAGTTCGGACAGCGCCCACATGATCCAGCCGGTCATTGCGCTGAGACGCAACGTCAGAGCGGTCGCGGCGGCGACTGTCCCGAGTGTCGCGCTGCCGCCGTTCCACAAGTGGATTGCCAAGCCGACAACCGACACAACCAAGAGCCCGTTGATCAGGGTGAGACCCAGTTCCATGATGGTAATCAGCCGCATCTGGCGCTGGAATGTCCGCCGCGTGAGTTCGATGACCTCTCCGGCATAGGCCTCTTCGGCGCGGGCATGGGCGAAAAGCTTGACCGATTGGATGTTCGTGTAGCTATCGACCATGCGGCCCGTGACCTGCGACCTGGCATCGGCCGCGGCTTTCGAGGCCCGAGCAACACGCGGCACGGTCCACATCATGAGCGCGACATACATGCCGAACCAGATCAGCAGAGGGATCGCGAGGCGCGGATCCGTTCCAGACAAGAGCCAAAGCGCGCCGGTCAGATAAACTGTTGAGTAAACGAGCGCGTCGAATGTCTGGAACGTCGCCTCTGACACCGCAGGTGCGGTCTGCATGAGCCGGTTCGCGATCCGGCCGGCGAAGTCATTTTGGAACCAGCCGACCGATTGTTGCAGAACATGCCTGTGACTGCGCCAACGTACCAGCGCGCCTATATTGGGCATGAGGGATTGATTGAGAAACGCATCCGCGGTGACCTGGATCACCGGGCGAATGAACAGGATAAATCCTGCAACCAGCAGAAGTTCGGTTCCGTGGGTCGCCCAGACACCCTCAGGGCCTGTTTCCGCGAGCGTATCCACGATCTGCCCCGCATACCAGATCAGCCAAATCTCGACGAGGCTGATGGTCATGACCGCAACGAAGGCAAAGGCCATGACCTTGCGTGCGGGTCTGAGAAACGAGCCGAGAAACGGCAAAAGGTGACGCGGGGGCGTCTGCCGGTCGGAATAGCTCTGATAAGGATCCACAAGGGATTCGAAGAACGAGAACATCGTTTGGCTCAGGTAATGTCGAGAATGTAGAGAGGCTCGGGAACTTCCCGCGCCAGATCGGCGATATAGGGCTGTTCAAAGCCGGAAGTAGGTTTTCCTTACCTGCATGCAGGCCTCCTCACCATCGCAGAACTCGATAGCGGAGCGCGCCGATCTTGTCACCCGCTTTTGCATATTTGGCGCTGGGTTGTGAGCGGAGCATTGTTTTTTGGCCGCTACCTGTGCGACCGGGATGATCGCGTTGGGCCCCGGGTGCTTAACTCTTCCAGGACAAATCCAATTGACACTGGTCATCATTATTGTTCTGATAATCCGATACTATTTCCGAACGCTCGATGGGCCTCGAGGCCCGTTTGTAAGAGTATATTTGTAGCTGAGTCTGGTTTTTGTGTTCGATAGAGAGCTGTTCGGTTCCTCTGGAGAATGGATCTTGAACACCTTTCCAACCCAGGTCCAAAGCCTTCGCGCCCGCAATCGACGCGCGGTTATGGCGGCGATCCGGATGAAGAAACGGATTGCTCGCGTCGATATTGCACGTGAGACAGGGATCAGCGCTGCGACTGTGACATCCATCACGGCGGATCTCGTGAAAGAAGGTCTGGTCGAGGAGACGGTCGATCCGGATCAACCCCGAGGCGGACGGGGGCGACCGCGTGTCCTCCTTCAGGTCTGCCCGGACGCGTTTCTCGTCGCGGGCGCCAAAGTGTCCACGGACAAGATCACTGTAACGCTCACGGATTTCTCCGGCGAGGAGGTCTATTACTACGTGAAGTCGATGCAAAGCAGCCTGGGCCGATCGGCGGAAGCCGTAGCGGACCGGCTGCGAGATGCGATTGACGCGGCTTTTATCGGGTCGGGGCGACGGCAGAACAATCTTGCGTCCGTCGGCGTTGGGTTGCCCGGGTTTGTCGACTCGAAGACAGGCCTCGTGCATTGGAGTGCTTGTTTCGCGGAACGCAACGTTGCATTCGGGGACGTGCTTGCCAGCCGGTTCGAATGCCCAACAGCCATCGACAATGACGCCAATCTCGTGGCGCTCGCCGAGAAGTGGTTCGGCTATGGCCGCGGCATGGACAATTTCATTGTTCTAACCATCGAGCACGGTATTGGCATGGGCGTCGTGCTCAATGGCAAGCTCTTTCGCGGGATGGGCGGGATCGGCACAGAATTTGCGCATACGAAGGTCGTGCGAAACGGGGCTCTCTGCCGCTGCGGGCAGCGTGGATGCCTTGAAGCCTATGTTGCGGATTATGCGCTGGTGCGGGAAGCGGCTGCCGCTTTGGGCCGCGATCTTAAGGATCCCGTGGCGCCGCAGACCGAGTTGGATGAACTCTATGCAGCCGCGAAATCCGGCTGCCCGGTTTCAATCGGGGTTTTCGATAGGGCAGCGGAGTTCTTCGCGATCGGCCTTGCCAATCTCGTCAATCTGTTCGATCCGCGGATGATCATCTTTTCCGGTGAGCAGATGCGCTACGATTATCTCTATGACGACAATGTCTTGCGCAGGATGCAAAGCCTTACCGTGGTGCCAGCTCGCAAGTTGCCCGAGGTTCGCGTCCATAAATGGGGCGAACGCATTTGGGCCAAGGGCGCTGCGGCGCTCGCTATGGACCGTCTGGCAGAGACGGCTGTAGAGGGCCAGTTTCTGCCGAATGGTCAGGACATGATCATGTCAGTGCCCGAAGATCTCTCCGTCTAACACTCTTTGACTGGCGCGGACGTCACTCGTGCCGGTTCAATTGCTTGGGGTCTCGGCCGCCTCAGCATCAAATGCCGACTGGGCGCCCGGATGAAGCGGTGCGGCAAGGCCCTCGCGCGCCATCCTCTCGGGGTCGAGTGACGACAACGCCGTGTCAAACCCTCGGAGCCGTTCCAAGTTTCGCAGAGCCGAACCGACGAACACGTCGATGACGTCGTCGGGAACATCAGCCCGCGTCACCACTGTTGCCGTGACGCCGAAGGTCGGGATGTCTTCCGCGTTCCCAGCATAGAGGCCACCGGGGATCGAAGTGTTCACGAAGGCTGGATCGTCCGCGATCAATTGATCGATTGCCGGCGAACCGACCGGTACGATCACAGCGCCGCAAGAGAGAGTGGCCTCTTGGATCGTAAGCGCGGGATGACCGATCGTCGTCACAAAGGCATCGATCTGATTGTCACAGAGCGCCGAGGCTTGCAGGCTTGAAGACAGATCCTGGACGTCGGGCATGTCTTCCTCTGTCCAGCCCTCGACGGTCATCAAGCGCTCCCACATATCGCGCTGCCCCGAGCCGACGGGACCCGCGCTGATCCTCTTGCCAACGAGTTGGGAGAAATCGGAGATCCCGGCTTCCTGACGCGCAACGACCGTGATTGTCTCGGGGTAGAGCGAGAGCACGGCCCTTAAGTCCTCAAATGGCGATGAAGACGATCCTTCAAAGGCTTCTTTTTGGAGGTCCGACTGGACCATCGCGAGGTCGACTTCCTTTGCGCTGAGTTCTTCGATGTTGGCGACTGACCCTTCGGTCGGGATTGCGGCGCAACGGATACCGTGTTGAGCGCGTGTCTCGTTCACAAGTCGGCAGAGGGCAACGCCAACAGGAAAATAGACACCTGCAGGGCTGCCAGTTGCAAACTTAACGACCCTTTCCTGCGGTTGCGCGGCAGAAAGACCCGGCAGCAGAAACAGAGCAGCACAAAGGTAGATCAAACGGTGTCGCATGTTCGCGTGTGGGGTTGCCTTTTTCCTAAACCTGTCAGGGGTTCAGGCGCCTGGCAACTGCCAATCGTGCTTCACCGTCCGAAGGAAGAAGTCCTGACCCTTAAGCGACAGCTCGCGATAGCGCGCATTGGCTCCATAATGCGCTCAATGCCTGTGTCAGGCGATCGAGATCGTCATCCGTATGCAGCGGCGAAGGAGTGAACCGGAGTCGTTCGGTTCCTTTGGGAACCGTGGGGTAATTGATGGGCTGAACGTAGATGCCATAATCGTCCAACAGGATGTCGGAGATGATCTTGCACTTTACCGGGTCGCCGACCATCACCGGGACGATGTGGCTTGGGTTCGACAGATGCGGAATGCCCAACGCATCCAACCGTGCTCGGAGCTTCGCCACCATTTCGCGGTGCTGCATGCGCTCCTCATTGCTTTTCTTGAGGTGCTGGATGCTCACCCTTGCTGCGGCTGCGACAGAGGGGGGGAGGGCTGTTGTGAAAATGAACCCGCTCGCGAAGGAGCGGATGAAGTCGACAAGCGCAGTGGAGCCGGTGATGTAGCCGCCCACAACACCGAATGCTTTCCCAAGCGTCCCCTCAATCAGAGTAACTCGATCCGCGAGCCCACGTTCTTCGGCGACACCGCCTCCACGTGGGCCGTAGAGACCGACGGCATGAACCTCATCGAGATACGTCATTGCACCATGGGCCTCTGCCACATCGAGGATCTCCGCGATCGGCGCAATGTCTCCATCCATTGAATAGACGCTCTCGAATGCGACGACTTTGGGCCGTGCAGGTTCAATCTTGCTGAGCTGACGATCCAGATCTTCGGGGTCGTTATGTTTCCAGATGCGCTTTTCGGCGCGCGAATGACGAATACCCTCGATCATGCTCGCATGGTTCAAGGCATCTGACAGGATGACACAGCCTTCCAGCTTTGATCCCAGGGTGCCGAGAGAAGCCCAGTTGGACACGTATCCCGAGGTGAAGAGAAGCGCGGCTTCTTTGTGGTGGAGGTCAGCCAACTCAGCTTCGAGCTGCACGTGGCCGTGATTGGTGCCGGAAATGTTGCGCGTGCCTCCTGCGCCCGCACCGCAGCGGTCGATGGCTTCGTGCATCGCCGCCAAGACATCGGGGTGCTGGCCCATTCCCAAGTAGTCGTTGGAACACCAGACGGTGACATCGCAAACTGAGCCGTCGATGTGGCGGCGCGCGCGAGGGAAAGCACCGCGTTCGCGTTCGAGCTCGGCAAAGACCCGGTAGTTCCCCTCGTCGCGAAGTGCATCAAGGTGCTGGCGGAAGAGCGAGTCGTAGTCCATTGGTCGTGCCTTTTGCCTTCGTGCTCCCGTGTCCTGATCAGGATCGGGCGTGGGTTCGAGGTCCGGTCTCGGACGCAGCCCGCAAGTGCCACTTCCAAACCGTTGCGATTCTTATCACATTCACCGCGTCGTCATTCTAAGCAAGATCACGTCTGTTGCCACCCTTTTCGGCTCAAAATTCATGCTGCGTTGGTCGTAATCGTGCCTTTTGAGGTTTCAGAAAGGGTTGGCTCATTCGCGGGCGCATGACGCCCTAGCTGAAACTTGTGGCGCTCTTGTTCATGAGCCGAGCTGTTCTGTTTTGACCCTTCATCAAGGGTCCAAAACGATAAAATATGGTTTGTTATGTCGCTCGCCCTCAGGGAGGGTCTATCAAGGATCATAGGTTACACCCGTGCCCGCAGGCTCCAGCGCACTCGTAAGTATCGGGTGTCGTCCCGCAGGCTGGCCATGACCGACTACGCGGCAGAGAGGCGCTTCCAGCAATGCCTTTTCAAGGGTTCGGGCCTTAAGTATATCGCTGATCCATGAGAGAAGCCGCATCCGTTGAACAATTTGAGGATTCCTTACGCGAGGCGGGACTTCGAATAACGCGACAGCGACGCATGATCCTGGAAATCCTGCATTCGATTGGAGGGCACCCGGATGCTAGCGATATTTACAAGAGGGTTGTGGCGAAGGATAGCCGCGTCTCTCTGGCGACCGTTTACCGAACCATGCGTGTCTTGGAGGACTCCGGCGCGATCCAGCGCCATGCCTTTGGCGGTGGAGCGGCGCGTTTCGAGAACACCCAGTCGGATCACCACGACCATCTGATCGACATTGACTCTGGGGAAGTAATCGAGTTCGCCTCCGACCGGATCGAGGCGCTGCAGAATGAGATTGCTGCTGAGTTGGGCTACGAGATCGTCCACCACAAACTCGAACTCTATTGCAGAAAGATCCCGGTCGGATCGTAGCCAGGCATTGTGCGATTCCGCGAGATCCTGGCGTGTGTTGGCCGGAATTCGCCCGTCTCTCTAATCAAATTCCAAGAAAAATCTAAGTATTCACAGGGCCTTGAGAGGCCGCTTGTGAGGCTCTGTTAGTAATTGCTCAACGGTGTTCGCTGTATGTCCGAGCTACGCGGCAGTGAGCCGGCGCGGCGAGGTTGGGAACTGACCAGTAGTCGCAAAGTCAGAATGGCGAGATGCGAGCCTTGCATGGTGCGGGGCTTGAAACTCCTCCGCGGCAACGAAGTTGTCGCCTGTCAACAAGGAACTGACTGATGTCCAGCATTCTCACCAATTCCAGCGCGATGGTTGCTCTCCAGACCCTCAAGGGGATCAACAAAGACCTGTCTGGTGTCCAGAACGAAGTCGCAACCGGCCTGAAGGTTGCCACTGCGAAGGACAACGCCGCAACTTGGTCGATCGCTTCGACCATGAAATCAGATGTCGCGATCTTCGACAAGCTGACGGAAAATCTCGACAAAGCAGATGCCATGATCGGCGTGGCCCGCTCCGCAACCGAGAAGGTTGCCGAGCTTGTCACTGAGATCCAGACAAAGATGACACAGGCGGCCGGCGCTACATCTGCGGAGCAGACCACGCTCGGCAACGAAATCCAGGCACTGGCCGACACGATCACTTCGATCGCCCAGTCCTCTCAGTTCAACGGCGTTAACATGGTCGGCGCATCGGGCTCCAGCCAGAGCGTGACGATGGCCGTCATCCGAGACGGCGCGGGCGACATTACGGCGGTTGACGTGATGACAGTCTCGGCAGTCGACCTGGAAGCGGTCGCGTCGGCCCTGACCGGTCTGACCGTTGATGGGTCGCAGACCTCGCTTGACGCGATCAATACCGAACTCAACACCGTGAACGAAGCTGCGGCCGCTTTCGGTGCCTCGCAGGCACGCATCGACGCGCAGCGTGAATACCTCCAGAGCCAGTCCGACGCTCTGACAAATGGTGTGAGCGCTCTCGTGGATGCCGATATGGAAGCGGCTTCCGCCCGGCTGACCGCGCTGCAGACGCAGCAGCAGCTTGGCACGCAGGCCCTGTCGATTGCGAACCAGTCACCGCAGGCCATCCTGTCGCTCTTCGGTTAACGAAAATGAGCGGGGCGGGAAAACTCCCGCCCCGTTTTCCCGGGTAGCAAGAAGTGTTTGACCTCCCCGGCGGTAAGTCTTTGCGCCGCATAGGTTTTTAAGAGGTGTCCCAATGACCAACAGTAACGATGCAATCGGCGGCTATGCTGCGTCCTCCACGCCCGTCCGCACCGACCGTGGCGCGGAATACGCAGCGTTTGCGCGCGTAACCAGCTCTCTCAAGGCCGTCGACGAGACCGATAGCACGAGCTATCCTGCGATGGCGGAAGCGGTTTATGACAACCAGCGTCTTTGGTCGCTCTTGGCACGTGACCTTCGGGAAGACGGTAACAGCCTGCCAATTGATTTGCGGGCTCAGTTGCTGTCTCTGGCCGAATTCGTGAACAAGCACAGCCGTGCTGTCGTTCGCGGCAAGGACAATCTTGAGCCACTCATCGATATCAACACCTCGATCATGCGGGGTCTTCGAGGGTCTTCTGAGGCCGTTGCATGAGTGGACTCGTCCTCAAACTGGGTCCACGCGAACGCGTCATGATCAATGGCGTTGTCATGGAGAATGGCGACCGCCGGACCCGGATCAACATCATGACGCCGGATGCCAACGTGCTCCGGCTTCGTGATGCGATCCACCCAGATGACGCGAATACGCCCGTGAAGCGAGTCTGCTACATCGCGCAGCTTGTCTTGGCGGGAGAGGCGGATCCGATAGAAGCCCGCGCTCAGCTCTTGCGCGGTATTGAGCAGCTGAGCCAAGTCTTTTTGGATCACGACAGTCGCGAGCATCTCAAAATGGCGACCGACTCAGTGATCGAGGGTCGGTTCTACCAGGGATTGAAGGCGCTTCGGTGCCTTTTGCCGCGCGAAACGCGTCTGATCGCGGTGTCTGCGAACAAATAGGCGGAGAACACGGCCATGGCGTATCAGGTTCAAGTCCCGCTCGCTGGTATCGCTGGATGGCGATACCTTGAGCGCACGCATGAGGCCCAAAAGGCCGTCTTTGAAACTGATACGATCATGCAGCGCGAGATCGCCTATTTCGAAGAAAATATCGGTTCTGTCACATCGGCGGCAGATCTCGTCGCCGACCGCAGACTCCTGGAGTTTGCGCTGACCGCCTATGGTCTTGAAGATGATGCCTACAAAAAGGCGCTGGTCAGAACGATCCTGGAGGGCGGAACCGAAGACGAAGAGGCCCTCGCCAATCGTATCACGGTCAGCGGCTACAAGGAGATGGCGGAGGATTTCGGTTTCGGGAATTCTTCTGGCTCACAGACCGCAACAGATGGGTTCGCTGCAAAGATCGTTGCGGCTTACAAGGAGCAGCGGTTCGAAACGGCGGTTGGCGACCAGAACGAGCATCTCGGACTGGCCATGACGCTGAAACGGAAGATCGGCGAATTGTCTGAGGGAGAGGGCAAGTCCTGGTACACCGTCCTTGGGGACAAGGACCTACGACAGATTTTCGAAGGCGCCTTTGGGTTGCCATCGGCATTCGTCAATATCGATATCGATCAGCAGGCGAGAATGATCGAGAAGAAGGCCGATCAGATGTTTGGCGGCAGCAGCCTGACGGTGTTCCAGGACGAAACCAACATTGATAAGCTCATTCTGCGGTATTTGGCGCGAAAGCAGGTCGAGGAGGGCTGGGTCAACCCAGGAAGCCCGGCTGCAAGCGCGCTGACTTTGCTCCAGAATCGCGACGGAAATGGCTCATACGGGATCATGAACCTGATCTACGGCGCCTGATTATCCGCTGCATTGACGGCGATCCCGAGCGCAGATGCCAGACGCTCGAAACTCGCTTCGACGCCGTCTTTCGCGCGTTCCGAGAAGAACGCATCGAGTTTTGGCCAAAGTTCGATGGCTTCGTCGATTGCGGGATCACTTCCCCGCACATAGAGCCCTGTTTGGATCATCAGAGCGGAGTTCTCGTAGGCCGTCAGGACCCGACGGACCTTTGCGATCATCGCGTTCTCGTCTTCGGTTGCGATACCGGGAAGGGACCGAGAGACGGAACGTCTGACATCGACCGCAGGAAATCGACCACGCTCAGCGATTTCACGATCCAAAACCAGATGGCCATCGAGGACGCCCCGCGTGATGTCCGCGATCGGTTCCTCCATATCCGATCCAGCCACAAGCACGGAGAAGACGCCCGTGATATCGCCCTTGCCAAAGGTGCCGGGGCCTGCCCGTTCGCATAGCGAGGCAATAAGGTTCGAAATTGACGGCGGAAAGCCACGCAGTGTTGGCGCTTCTCCGGCTGTCAATGCGATCTCGCGGTGGGCTTCGGCAAATCGGGTCAGGGAATCGATAAGGAGAAGGACATGGTGGCCCTGATCGCGGAACACCTCGGCCGAGGCCATGGCCATCCAAGCGGCGCGGCGCTTGATGAGTGGAGCCTGATCCGAGGTTGCTGCAACAACCACGGCGCGCGCCATTCCTTCGGGTCCCAGGACATTGTCGACAAAGTCCCGCAGTTCACGGCCCCTTTCGCCGATTAAGGCGAGCACGACAATGTCTGCCTCAATGCCCTTTGCAAAATCTGCAATCAGGGTGGATTTCCCCACCCCAGATCCCGCGAAGACACCGATGCGTTGACCCTTTGCAAGGGGCAACACTGTGTCGAAGGCGGCAAGCCCGGTCCCAACGCGCGCGCCTATTGCCTTGCGCCGTGCAGGTTCCGGTGGAGGCTGCCTCAGCCCCGCGCTTGCCGCGCCTTGCGACAATGGCCTTCCGTCCATAGGCTGGCCGAACGCATCGACGATCCGGCCCATCCAGCTCGTATCCGGGTGAACGCCGGCGGGTCCCAGCAGTGTAACGGGATTTCCGACCGCAGCACCGTCCAGAGGTTCATATGTCATGGCGCGGGCGCGGCTTTGGGTCACGTCAACGATTTCACCGCCGAGTTCGTGGCCGCTCTTCAAGGTGATGGCGATCTGGTCACCGATGCGGGCCTGGTGCACCAATCCCGCGACTTCCAGGGATCCAGTTGTCACGGCAACCACCCGTCCGACGCGCTGCGTGTTTTGGATGCGGGAGACCTCGGTTGTCAGGGTGGAGAAGTCGGTCAGCATAGCTCTGGCTTGGGTCCTTCTCGGCAAGCGTTACAGTTTGTAAACCTTGAAGAGTTAAGAGCTGGTTTCGGGAGTAGCTGCAGGAGGAACCGGCAGATGGAACTGAACCTGAGCGTTCTTCGTTTGGCGAGTCAGCTTGCTACACACTCCGCGGCCCGACAGCAGGTCATCACCGAAAACATCGCACATGCCGACACGCCAGGGTACCGTGCGCGCGATATCGCAGAGTTTGAGGATACGCTCAACGAAACGATGCCGCATTTTTCGGCCAGGCAGACCCGTCCGGGTCACATTGCTTTCGGCAACCCAAACCCTTCGTTCGAGCCTTTCGAGGTGACGGCTTTTGGCGCCGAAGGTCCCAATGGAAACACTGTGTCTCTCGAAGATCAGATGATGCGCGCCACCCATGTGCAAGAGAACCACAAACTGGCGCTCGGGGTGTATCGGAAGTCTCTAGAAATTCTGCGCACGTCGATAGGGCGCTGAGTTACGCATGAGTTACGAGGACGGGTAGATGGACGAGTTGATGAGAACCATGGCGGCAGCCGCGAGCGGCATGAGGGCGCAATCCGCCCGCATCCGTATGTCTGCCGAGAACATCGCGAATGCCGACACGCCTGGCTATCAGCGCAAAGTTGTCACATTCGAAGAGATGTATGATCGCACAAACGAGACGCGTGCGGTTTCAACCGGTGAAGTGAAGCTGGATTCGTCGCCCGTTGAGCGGCAATTCCAACCCAATCATCCGCTCGCCGATGCGGACGGGTATCTGGAGGGCTCCAACGTAAACCTCATGATCGAGGTCGCGGATTCCCGGGAAGCCAATCGGACCTACCAAGCCAATCTCAGAATGTTCGAGCAAGCGCGGGACATGAATTCCGCACTGATCGACCTGCTTCGCAAGTGATTAGAGGACACCTCCCATGGACGTAAACGCCACTCTTGCCTCCCAGCTTTACAACAAAGCCCAGATCGCAGCGCGGCCTGAGCCACGCGAGCCGGTTGCGAAGTCTCCGAGCGAGGTCTTTCAAGCGACCGCAGAAGACTTCATGCAGACGCTCCAAGCCAGTGAAGAGACGGTCAAGGCGGGTCTTGCGGGCCGCGCAGATCCGCAGGCTGTCGTTGAGGCTATGGCGGCAACTGAATTGGCAGTTCAGACTGCAGTCGCGGTGCGAGAAAAGGTTGTGGCGGCCTATCAAGAAATTCTTCGGATGCCTGTCTAACTCGACCGGGCGGCCTAGGAGACCTGTATGACCGAGGCGCTTCTCCTCGACATTCTCAAAGAGAGTCTGTGGACGGGTCTTGCCATCTCATTGCCAATTCTTGGCGTAGCATTGGTGGTCGGTCTCGCAATCGGCCTCCTGCAAGCGTTGACCTCGGTCCAAGAGATGACGCTCACGTTCGTTCCTAAACTCGCGGCGATCATCGGTGCGTATTGGATTTCTATGAGCTTCTCCAGCCAATTGCTCGTTCAGCTCTACCAGGACAAGATCATACCGCTGATCGCCGGATACTGATCCAGGCGATCAGCGCAAAGCTTTCAAAATACATCTCGAATATTCTGCCCAAGCTTTTCGTATCCGAAGCAGATTTTATTTAAAGATATCAATGAATATCGTGTTTTGACAGAATCTTTACGAAGCCAGTCCAACCTCCCGACTATGCGGATGTTTCCGCGTTGAATCGCGCAGAAAGCGGAGGCGACGATGGACCTAGCAGGCTATGTCTCTTTGACCCGTCAGGCGGGTCTCGACAAGCAACTGCAGACGGTTGCGAACAACATCGCGAACGTCTCCACCACCGGTTACCAGCGCGAGGACGTCGTTTTTGCGGAGATGGTTGACCTGCTGCCTGTCGAAGGTGGCGCGATTGCCATGACCGATGCTCGGGGCCGCTACACCGACCTGGTGCAGGGGGCTTTGGTTCCCACCGGCGGCACTTTTGACTTCGCCATTGAGGGCGATGGCTATTTTCGCGTGATGACGCCAGAGGGCGAGCGGCTCACCCGCGCTGGGACATTCTCTAAGGATGGCAACGGCCAACTCGTGAATATGGACGGACACCAGTTCTTGGATGAAGGCGGCGGCCCGATCATCATCCCATTCGAGGCGCAGAACGTGAACCTTTCGACCGACGGCACCCTGTCTGCCGATGGTGTACCGCTGGCGCAGCTGGGTTTGTTCGTCCCCGAAGATCCGACAACGGTCTTTCGTGAGGCTGGCGTCCTTTACAGGGTCGATGGGGAAATCATCCCAGTCGAGCCTGGCAGCGCCAATATCGTTCAGGGCTTCGTCGAGCAGTCGAACGTGAATGCTGTCAGCGAAATGTCGAAACTCATCGAAGTCCAAAGGGCCTACGAGTTTGGCCAGAAGCTGTTGGATCAAGAGGACGAGCGGATCAAACAAGTCGTGCAGGTTCTCGGTCAGGGCCGTTGATCCGGCCATCTGAAAACATCAGGAGAGTAAGTTAATGCGTGCTTTGAGTATTGCTGCGACCGGGATGACTGCACAGCAGCGTCGCGTTGAGGTGATTTCCAACAACCTCGCGAACATGAATACGACTGGCTACAACGCGCGGCGGGCGGAGTTCTCCGACCTCCATTATCAGCAAGCCGTTCAGCCGGGTTCAATCAGTTCCGCTGAGGGCACGGTTGTGCCCGCCGGTGTTCAGCTTGGCCTCGGTGTCCGGACCTCGGCGGTCTCTATGGATGTGGCCCAGGGATCGCTCTCGGAGACGGGCGGAGCCTTGGACATCGCGATCGATGGCGCGGGATACCTGGAAATTACCATGCCGGGCGGCGAGCAGGCTTTCACCCGCGATGGGGCGCTGAAGCGCAACGGCGAGGGACTGATCGTCACATCGGATGGCTTTCCGGTCGCGCCGGAGATCACCATTCCAGACGACGCAACGGAGATCACCATAAACGCCGATGGCGAAGTCTATGCCTACTTTCGCGATCAGATCCAGGCGCAGCTTCTCGGGCAATTTAACGTGGTGACCTTCTCGAATGACAAGGGTCTCGAGGCGATGGGCTCTAACCTCTATCGCGAGACAGAAGCTTCCGGGCAACCCAATGTCGGCGATGCCGGTGAAGATGGGCGTGGTATCTTCCGGCAAGGCTACCTGGAAGACTCAAGCGTCGACGCTGTGAAGGAGCTTACCGATCTGATCGAGGCGCAGCGCGGTTACGAGCTTAACGCAAAGGTCATCACCGCAGCGGATCAAATGCTCTCGGCAACGGTGCAGATCAGGTAGAGCGATGTCATTCACGCCGCGCCTGATCGCCGGTCTGCAGGTTGCAATTGTCGTGTTCTCGGTCTTCGCTACTGGCTTTGCCGCAGCTCAAGCCGTCGTCCCAATCCGCGCCATTCGCGGTGCCAATATGATCGGGATGGAAGACGTTACAATCTCCGAGGAAGCAGATGCGCCCGGCGCTTATCGGGATGTGGCCTCTGTCGTGGGGCAGGAGGCGAAAGTTACGCTCTATCCAGGGCGTCCTATCCTCAAAGGGCAAATCGGTACACCCGCGCTCGTCGAACGGAACCAGCTCGTCAAGATGATCTTCGCGCAAGGGCCTTTGAACATCTCGACCGATGGCCGCGTGCTCGATCGCGGCGGAGTTGGAGAAAACGTGCGGGTCATGAATCTTTCCTCGCGCCAGGTTGTGACAGGATCTGTCCAACCGAACGGAACCATCAAGGTGGCACAATGAAACGCCAATTTCCCATGGTCTTCTTCGTGATCGCCGTCAGCCTGACGGCCTGTGCGCCCATTGGGCGGCCGCCGGAATTCAGTGAGATCGGTTCGGAATACGACCCGGCGCGCGGTATGATGACAGCGGATCGCGCGGCGTTGTCTGTACCGGCTCCAGAGCCGGCGCGGTATGCCTATCAGAGTGGGTCTCTGTGGAGTTCGAGCCCGAGCGGCTTGCTGGGCGACAAACGAGCGCGCACGCTCGGCGACATCCTGACCGTTAAGATTGAGATCAACGACGAGGCGACGATCAACAACGAAACGGAGAGGACCCGAAAGGGGAGCGAGAGCGCTTCTGTTGGTGCCTTCTTTGGACTGGGGCCAAAAATCGGGGGTGAGATCGGGGATCTCAATCCGAATCTAGAGATGGGTTCAACGTCGGACTTTAGCGGTTCGGGCTCCGTTTCCCGGGATGAACAGCTTTCGCTTCGGGTTGCCGCGACAGTCGTAGATGTCCTGCCGAACGGACATCTTGTGATCCAGGGCGACCAGGAGGTTCGGGTCAATAATGAGCTAAGAAACCTGCTGGTGGCAGGCATTGTGCGGCCGGAGGATATCTCTCGTTACAATGAGATCAACTATGACCGAATTGCAGGGGCGCGCATCTCCTACGGCGGTCGCGGCCAGATCACCACGGCACAGCAGCCGCGCTGGGGGCAGCAAGTGATCGACCAAGTCATACCGTATTGATGGTGAGTGAGTACCATGAAGCTTCTCGTCCCGTTTGCTCTCGCCCTGCTTGGTTTGGGCGCTGGGATTGGCGCGGGTTTCGCGCTCAAGCCACCGCCACCCGAATCCCACGCGGCCGAGGATTGCGAAGCGCTCGGTCACGGCGCTCACGCCAGCGCTGAGGATGGTCATGAGGCCGGTCCAGGCGACGACCACGCTTCGGGTCTAGTCGATCCCTGTCTCGACTTCGCAGCGCTCGATCCGTTTGAACCCATCGACGAGGGGGCGGGCGGACAGGGGACCGAAGAAGCGGAGCATGCGCTCTTTGTGCCTCTTGAGAAGCCATTTGTGGTTCCGGTCTTTGCTGGAGAGAAAGTGGTTTCGATGGTGGTCTTGTCCGTTTCCGTCTCCGCAAGGATCGAAAACCCGGACCTAGTCATGGCTATCGAGCCGCGTCTTCGCGACCGTTTGCTCGAAGCCATGTTCCAGCATTCCAATACCGGTGGTTTCGACGGAAGCTTCACGACCGGTCGGAAAATTGAGGACCTGAAGATTGCATTGCTGCGCGCCGCGCAGTCTGTGATGGGTAAGGACCTGATAACCGAGGTCTTGATTACAGAGATCAACCGACAGGACGTCTGAGCCTTAGGTTGGCGCTGCCGTGATTCTCCTGTCAGCCTTCGGCGGGGCGTCCGAGGCGCGGAGGCGCTTCCCGCTCTGTTCGAGCTGCACTTTGCTCTTCTCTTTGTCTGAGAGACCTCTTTGTAAGCTGCGTCAGTGCCTCGTGCTTGCCGAGGCTGACCGCCGCTCGCTTCCTTAGTTCTTCAATGCGCGAAGCCAATTCCGCGCGCTTTTGGCGCGCCAGGGCGATGTTCTGGTCGGCCCATTCGAGGCGGCGGGCCATCTGGTTAAATGGGATCTCGGCGCTGTCTGCCAGATCCTGCGAGGGTGCCTTCGTATAAGCCTCGATCGCGTCGGCAAGTTTTCTGTCCTCCGCAACGATAGCCTCCAGCTCTGCGAGATCCCGCGCCTTCCGCGCCTCTGCCAAGGCTGTAAGTTGAACGAGTTGATCTGGTCTCATAGCGTCCCCCTTGCTCGGGCGCTGTGACGCGCGTGATCCGCAAATCGAATGGCGGCTGCGACTGCCCGGTACTGATCTGGAGAAATCTCAGCACCGATTTCGACGGTTGCAAACAGCGCCCGCGCCGTTGGCGGATCGCGATGGATGGGGATCTTTGCGGTTTCAGCGATTTCGCGGATCCGGACGGCTATCTCATTCTCGCCTTTGGCCACACAAGCGGGCGCCGATCCCTTGGCACGCGACCATTTGAGCGCCACCGCAAAATGCGTCGGGTTGACGATAATCACATCTGCCTTGGGCACATCCAGAAGCATCCGGTTTGTAGCAATGGATTGTGCGCGCTGCCGACGCTGCTGCTTCATATGCGGGTCGCCTTCGGAGCGTTTGAGCTCCTCTTTGATGTCTTGGAACGACATCCGCAGTTTCCGATGATGATCGTATTGCTGCCAAAAGATATCGATGGCAGCGATCACGACGGCGAGCACACAGACCGCGCCGAGCAGGATCTTCAGCGAGTCGAGCATCAGCGTCCCGGTGATCCGTGCTTCGGAGCGGGCCGCGCCGATCATCCGGTCCAGATCGCCGTTCAAGAAAACGGCGAGTGTGAGTCCGATAGCCATTAGCTTGACGAATTGCTTCAGAAACTCAACCAAGCCGGTTGGTCCGAATTTTTGCTTGGCGTTTGATATCGGGGAAATCTTGGAGAGCTTTGGCTTGATCTTGTCACCGGCAAACACCACTGCGCGCTGGGCGACGAGGCTCACGACCACCGCCGTGATCGGGATCAAGAAGAACGGCCCAAGCGCCCAGAGAGCCTCGAGGAGGATCGATCCGATCAGTTTTGACCCGCCGGGGCCTAGGATCAGCCCAACCATCTCGTCCGGGCGCGCGACGAACACGGTGAGGCTCGAGGCTGCTCGTTCTACGGCGAGACCGCCAAGCCAGGTCACGACCCCAAGCAGCGCGAGATAGACCGCCGCTGCGGTCACGTCCTGCGACTTAGGGATGTCGCCTTTCTTTCGAGCCTCCTCAAGCCGCTGAGGCGTTGGCTCGAACGTCTTTTCGCCGCTAGTTTGCTCCTCGCTCATCTTGGCAGGGCCAACGGATTGGCAAGAACCTGATCAAGTTGTCCATTCCAGAAGGACAGGATGACCGGCATCGAGATCAGCAGCAGGAGCATGGAGGCACCCACAATCGCTGGCGCGCCGATGAAGGCGACCATGAGCGTCGGCATAGCACGATTGATCGCTCCGAGCGACACGTTATAGGCAAACGCGGTGAGCACGAAGGGTGCGGCTAGTGAGAAGCCGAGCGCAAAGGCGGATGCTACCCGTGCCGTCCCCCAAATGGCGACATCTTCTGCGGGGATCGGCAAACCGAGAGGGAGGATTTCGTAGGACCGCGCGAGCAGGATCGCGACTTTTACATGCAGATCGAGCGCAACTGCCAGGGTCACGCCTGCGAGCATCATCAGGTTTCCGATTGCGGGCATCGGATCTGGAGTGATCCCGGAGCCGAAGATCTGCGCGAGAGACGTGGATTGCGCGGCGACAGAGCCTGCGAATTGGAGCGCGAAAACAAGGAGTCGGATAGAGAGGCCCAAGAGAAGTCCTGCGGCAGCTTCTATCATCATGAGCATGAAAAAAGGTCTGTCGGGGATATCGCTGGGCAAATACGGCGTGACGAGAGGCCAGACGATAAAGGCGAAGGCGAACGTCAGTGCCAATCGCACGCGCTTGGGAATCGCGTTGTCGGCGAAACCTGGCAGCAAGAACATAACACCACCAATCCGCATAAACACCAGCACGAACATCTCAAGCCCGCTGGTGGCCATATCCATCAGCGCCGCAAGACCCTCGATCATTCAAGCAAGACCCAACACCGCCGGGCGGGCGGTCGTGCCGATTTCTTCGAAGGAGAAGACCGGGTTCCGGATACCCTTCGCGCTGAGGACAGTATGGAGAAAGCGGCGGCGTTTGGTCGACGTGACGACGGCCGGGTAGCGCCCCTGGCCGCCCGCATGCGCGATCTTCTCTGCGATTGAGTTCGCGAGCTTGTTGAAATCGGCCGGTGGAAGAGCGACGTCTACCACACCAGAGCCTTCCGGCAATTGGTAGCGCTGAAAGAGTTCTTCCCAGTTTGGGTTGAGTTGGATCAGTGGCAGGGCACCGTCCGGCTCCCGAACATCTGAAATGAGTTGGAAGCCGAGCCGATGGCGAACGTGCTCGCAGATCGCTTCTGGGCTGACCTGAGCGGAATGGACCTCACCGATCGCTTCAAAGATGAGAGGCAGGTTCCGGATCGACACACGCTCTTCCAGCAAGAGTCGAAGCACGGCCTGAAGTGTGTCGATGGGGAAGCGTTCGGGAACGAACTCTTCGAGCATTTTCTTGTTTGCTTCGGCACGCCTGGGATCGGAGAGAGAGGTGAACTCATCGAGAAGTTTGCGAAGCGCGCGGCGGTTAAACAAGCGGCCAAAATTCGATTTCACAATCTCCAGCAGGTGTGTTGCGACGACCTCGGTAGGGTTGACCACCGAGAGCCCCATCAGGGCCGCTTCCTCCTGTTTGGTTGGGTCGATCCATCGTGCAGGCGCACCGTAAACCGGTTCCGCGACCAGTCTGCCTTCGGGCGCTTCCGCTTTCTCATCCGGCAGCAGAACCAGCACCTTGCGCGTTTCGATCTGCGCTCGTGCTGTTTCGACACCCTGGATCCTGATGACGTAGTGCCCCTGATCCAATGCGGGATTATCTGTCAAGCGGATCTCAGGCATGATCAGCCCGAATTCACTCGCGATATGGTTGCGCATGTTGACAATGCGGGCGTCGAGGCCCGTGACCTCGTCCATCACCACGGGAACCAAGTCTGGCGCGAACTCCATGTGGATCTCATCCACATCCAGGAGATCCCCTAGGGACTTGCGTGCGGTGGGCTTGCTCTCTTCTTTCTCCTTCTCAGCAAGAGCGGCTTCGGTGTCCTTGTCCTTGCTCACTTTCGCAAGAATGGCGGCGCCAGCGAGACAGGCAGCCCCCGCGACGAACGGCACGAAGGGGAGGCCCGGGATGAAGGCAAAGAGCGCCATCAGGACTGCCACGGTCGCGAGCGCATTCGGAAATCCGCCCAACTGACGCATGAGGGCGCTGTCCGTCGATCCGACGACCCCACCCTTTGACAAAAGCATCGCGGTGGCGATTGAGATGATGACGGATGGGATCTGGCTTACGAGGCCGTCGCCGACGGTCAGGATCGAGTAGGTCTGAAATGCTGTGCCGATTGCCATGTCGTGAACCAACACACCCATCGTGAGGCCCATGACAAGATTGAGAAGAGTGATGAGAAGCCCGGCGATGGCATCGCCCTTCACGAACTTCGACGCACCATCGAGCGAGCCGAAGAACGTGGTCTCCTCCTGTTCGATCCGCCGCCTTTCGCTGGCCTCTTTGTGACCGATTGCCCCGGCCGCCATGTCGCTATCGATGGCAAGCTGTTTGCCCGGCATACCGTCGAGAGCAAAACGCGCGCCGACCTCTGCCATGCGCCCCGCACCTTTGGTGATCACCATGAAGTTGACGATCAAGAGGACGCAGAAGACGACCAATCCAAGAAACACCGAGCCTCCCATGATGAACATGGCGAAACCCTCGATGACGTTCCCGGCGGCGGCCGTCCCGGTATGGCCTTGCCCAATGATCAGCTTTGTCGAAGACACGTTGAGGGAGAGCCGGAGCATGAGGCTGGCGAGGAGAATTGTCGGGAAGGCCGAAAAATCGAGTGGGCGCTGAATGAAGAGGGTGATTGTAAAGATGAGGATCGCCAGACCGAACGACCCCGCTAGCCCGAGATCGAGCACCCACGAGGGCATCGGCAGAACCATCATCACGATTACAGCCATCAGTGCCATCGAAAGCAGGATCGTTGGCTGAAAGATGTCTCTGATGCTGAGATTCTTGGGCATCCGCGTCACGGCCTCAATAGAGACTACCGCGCGGAGCGGTCAGAAGCGGTTTGCCCTCGGTGAGCAGGGAGCGCTCCTCATTGAGGAGGGAGCCCGCTGCGGGCAGAAAGATCACGCTGGCGACGCCTCCGGGCCCCGGTTCCGGCGGAGGTCCAAGCTGCCTACGGCGCTCTTCAAAGCTTAGGCCCGGCTGGCGCTGAGTTGGTGCCGCAGCGTTGTTTGGACCGCGGCGTTGCAAGTCCAAGGGTCGTGCATGCGCCATCTGCGTTGCCGAGCCCTCAAGAACCGTAGGATCGATCTTTGCCAAGAGGCGGTCGAACCTCTTGCGGTAGATTGTGGCGTACTCAGGCGTCAGAGAATGATATGCGCCCGCAGCTTCTGACCAGTTCCCGCGATCCTCGTAGAGAGTCCTAAGGAACTGAGCTGCGTAGGTTGCCGTCCATTCAGGATCAAACATGTCGTTTAAGGTCGGAAAGGCGTGGCCGTGCCAACGATAGTTGATCTGTACGCAACCGACATCGAAACTCCGTCGGCCATCGGCCAAGCTTTGCTCGCCAAACGCGAGCGCCTCCTCTCGGGTTTTGAACCAGTGGCCCTTCCCTTCCCGATTGATGGCCCAAGGCCAGGGTCGCAGGCGACCGTTCCGCATCCGGCCGGTTTCGGTCAGGGAAATCGCATAGAGGATCTCGGGTGGAACACCTCCGCGGCGGGCGCCATTTACGATCGCCCGCTCGCACATGCTGGAGTAGTATTCTTCATCGCCTGCAGCAGGCGGGTCCGCTTGAACCACAATGGCTGAAACAAGAAGCGCGCCAAGACCAAGGGCAATCCGCGGTAGCACGACGCGACTCTCCTCACATGAACTCGTGCTGCCAGGGTTAGATTGGCATGGTTACCACTGCGTTAGCATAGGCCGGTGCGAGGCGCCGCCTTGCCGGGCCATGAGCACCTCCCACCAGGCTTGGACATACCAACAAGCGCTCGCGGGGTGACTTGGGGGCGGCGATTAACCGCAAGTTGCGACCAGACTTGTGTCAAACTTGTCGAAAGTGCATTCTATCTGCGCATACAGGGGGTTGTGGCAATGAATTCATCTATGGCTGAGCGAATTGCCTATGGGCGACGGATCCAAGACGAGGCGACGCAGCTTCTGACCGCATTTGGCGTCGATGCTATTGGTAAGGCAGAGCAAGAGGCTCAAGCGCCCGGTCTCACGGCAACCGACCGCGCGTTCCGGCAAGCGGTGCTTGCCCGTGTTGCGCGGCTGCTCGGCGAAAAGAAAGATTCAGCAGCCGCTTAGAGCCACGCCATTGTGGTTATAGTATGCGGCTAGAAGAGAATTCTCGCGACAGAAAGCCGATCATAGTCGCTTAGCCGCCTCGACGTTGCGGGAGTGACCGTACGTTTGCGCTTGTCAGCGTCCTGTTCCGTTCTGCGTTGTGGCGAACCTTAGAGTTGATCCAGGATTGCTTCACCGCCGCTTATGGAACACTCTCTTGCTGGCTCGACGTTCAACTTCGAAACAACCTCGTCCTCAACAAGCATCGAATACCTTTGTGATCGTCCGTAAAGACCGGCAGGCGCAGCGTCAAATGTGAGCCCCATTGCCTTCGCAAAGGCACCCGCTGGATCGGCAAGCATACGGATTCCGGCCGAACTTGCACCGGTCGCATCCGCCCAAGCGGCGAGAACGAAAGGGTCATTTACGGAGATACAGACGATCTCATCAACGCCTTTCGCCGCAATCGCTTCCGCAGCCTTAACAAAACTTGGGACGTGCTCGAGAGAACAGGTGGGCGTGTAGGCGCCGGGCACAGCGAATGCGACAACCTTTCGCCCAGAAAAAACGTCCTTCGACGAGACTTCGGCCGGACCTTCCGGGCTGATAACCAGAAAAGACGCATCTGGCAGTTTTTGCCCTGGACTGATGGTCATGTGCGAAACCCCCTCTTACACTCCAATTGAGCCACGCGCCTTATATCTGCGCGATGGTCAGAAAGGCAAAAGGCCAATGGTATCCGTTTCCCCTGATTTCGCATTTGCCGGTTCGTTGTCAGAAGAGTTTGCCCAAAACCTCACTGTGTGACGCCATGCGGATCATTGCCGGTCGCTACAAGGGACACGGACTTGAGTCTGTCGGGAAGGGCGACAAGCGAGCTCATTTGCGCCCAACTTCGGACCGTGTGCGCGAAAGCCTGTTCAATCGGCTTGGGCATGGCGGGTTCCGCGATCCCCCGATCCCTGAAGACTGCCGAGTTCTCGATCTCTTTGCTGGAACAGGCGCACTAGGATTGGAGGCATTGTCGCGCGGCGCGAGTAAGGTTGTTTTTGTCGAGCGGGGTTCGGCAGCATTGAAGCTGCTCTCTGAGAACATCGACCGTCTTTCCGCGCGGAAGACGACGCGTGTGCTCGCGAAAGATGCGCTCAAACTGGGGCAATGCACTGTCGAGCCGTTCGATCTCGTGTTTCTTGATCCGCCCTACGGGAAAGGGCTCGGAGAGCAAGCGATGATTTCAGCAATTGATGGCATTTGGTTGGCGCCAGGGGCGCTCGTCCTTTGGGAGGAGGACGGCGAGGTGAGGCCGCATGCATCGCTCTATCACCGCGACACGCATATCTATGGAAGAACGAGAATTCACATCTATGAATACCGGCGCAATCGGGAGGATTAAGACACTCTTTGGCACTTTCACTCTGCGAGCATCTGAGCCAGAGACTTGACCCAATCGCGACGATCTGCGGTGCTCTGGGGACTTTTTGTCAGGCGAAAGACATGGATGGTTATCAGTTAGGTGCGGATCTTGACAAATCGATGTCTGCAACACGCGGATATTGCAGGACGTTCTCCGCCTAAGTTCGCCAGTTTCAGGAACAATGAAGACTGAAGCGAGGGAAAGGTCGTCCCAAGCAAGCCCAATGTTCTTTTGGAATGTGGCTTGCCCAGTTAGCCGCGCGTCGCCGTAGAGCTTTACATCAGTGCCAAGCCTCTTATATCCATGCGGCTTCTCCCACGAAACCAGTCTCTAGCGCCACGACGCACCAGGTTTTCGGCGCAGGAGGAGCTATGAGGTTACCAAGAGGATAAAGACGATGGCCTTACCGTTGATGCAGAAAGCGACTGCTGTTTGGCTCGTCGACAATACGACATTGACGTTTAAACAGATCGCGGAGTTTTGCGGGCTGCACGAGCTAGAGGTCAACGGAATCGCCGATGGAGAGGTCGCGCAGGGCATTAAGGGCTTTGACCCGATCGCAAATACGCAACTCTCGGCGGCGGAAATCCAGCGTTGCGAGAAGGATCCGAAGGCGAGGCTCCAGTTGCTGCACAATCCTGCAGCTGAAGGGGAGACCAAGCGAAAGGGGCCGCGCTACACGCCGTTGTCTAAACGCCAAGACCGCCCTGCCGCAATCGCCTGGCTGGTAAAGTTTCACCCCGAGCTATCGGACGGTCAGATCGGCAAGCTCATAGGAACGACCAAGCCTACCATCCAGTCCATTCGCGACCGGACGCATTGGAATATCGCGAACATTACTCCCGTTGACCCAGTCGCCCTGGGTATGTGCCGCCAAGGCGAGTTGGATGCCGCCATTGCGAAAGCCGTGAAGAAGGCTGAGAGCGAGGGCACAGCCATGACGAACGATGAGCGGATGAAGCTTGTATCGACGGAGCAATCCCTCTCGATGGAAGTTGAGGCGAAGATGCCTGCAAACATCGCGGGCCTTGAGAACTTTACCCTCGCAGGCGATCCGCGGGATGACGAGGATAAATCTGCTGAGGAAGCGGCGCAGGACGCCGAGAGCCTATTCTCCCTGCCTAAAGGTGATACGCAGGAGGGAGACGAACGCTGATCGAAGTGGGTTAGTCTGGAGCGAGCATGTAGCCCGCGCCGCGGACTGTCTGTAGGTATCTTGGGGCTTTCGGATCAGCTTCCAGTTTCCGACGAAGGCGGGTAACTTGAACGTCCACGGCGCGCTCTTGCGCTTCGGCAATCCCTCCGCCCAGCTCTTCCACCAGCTCGGTCCGACTGACGGGCTCGTGTGCTCGATTCGCAAAGACGCGCATGAGCAGGGCTTCTGTCGCCGTCAGTCGAACCAGCTCACGCCCACGCCACAGTTCACCTCGCGATAGGTCATACCTGACCTCGCCCAATTGGATGGTCTTCGGCGGTTCGTCCTTCGGCATAATCGCCGGAACTCGTCGCAGAATTGCACCAATCCGCAGTAGCAACTCGCGCGGCTCGAACGGCTTCGGGAGGTAGTCATCTGCCCCGGCCTCCAATCCTTTGATCCGGTCATCGGAATCGCCTCGGGCTGTCAGAAGCAAGATTGGTGTTGTCATTGTCATTCGGAGAGACGCGGTCAGGGCCAACCCGTCCTCTCCCGGCATCATCACGTCCAGCACGATGATATCGAACTCAAGCCCTTGGAGCAGGGCGCGTGCGTGCGGTGCGTCTCGGGCGGTCGAGACGAGAAATCCGTTTCTCGACAGAAATTTCTTTAGGAGCGCTCGAATCCGGGAATCGTCGTCGACAATCAGGATATGAGCTTGTTCAGACGCGGTCATGCGGGGCAACCTTCCCCTGGATAAACGAGGAGCTCGCGGAGATCTGCGTCGACGATATGCTCCATCACCCTCTCAAACCCCTGAACCGCTTCCGGGCCTACTGCCTCGAATGCCAAGCGCATGCGATTGCGCTGTGTCTCGGACAACTCCGCTGCCAATGAAATACCGTCTTCGGTCAGGTGAAGGTGACGCTGCCGGCGGTCGTTTGCCCCGACACGGCTCTCTACAATGCGGTCATCGATAAGCTGTCGCAGGACACGGTTAAGGCTCTGTTTTGTCACACCAAGCGTATCAAGCAACTCGTTGACCGTAAGGCCTGGTTTGCGGCCAATGAAATGCAGGGCGCGGTGATGCGCCCGTCCGTAGTTGCGTTTTGCGAGAATGCGGTCTGGCTCGGCTGTGAAACTGCGGTATGCGAAATACATGAGTTCGATACCAAAACGGATTTGCTCGTCAGCCGTGACGGTTGTCCCGCTTGAAGGTGTGTAGATTGCCGAGGTGCCGGAATCCATCGATGAAAAGCTCCATAGCCGAGTGCGCGTATTTTATGTCAGGGTTATTGACATTCCAAGTGCCAAATGATAGCCGAATGCAGGTTTCGCGAAATAAGCTGTCGCTTTAACTGCGCGTTGCGAAACATTTATAAAGATTGGGAGTGAATGGATGTCTGGCGCTTATGATGATCGTGATGGTGTCATCTGGATGGATGGGACGCTTGTTCCTTGGCGCGAGGCTAAAATCCATGTGTTGACGCATGCGCTGCACTACGGCGGCGCAGTTTTTGAGGGTGAGCGCGCCTATTCTGGAAAGATTTTCAAGAGCCGGGAACACAGCGAGAGGCTTCTCCATTCGTGCGACCTTCTTGAACTTCCAAGGCCTTACAGCGTCGACGAATTGGAAGCCGCGAAGGAACTTGCATTGGCCGAGAGCGGTCTAGAGGACGCCTATGTCCGCGTGATTACCCATCGTGGATCCGGCCCGGATATGGGTGTAGCGTCGGCGCGCAATCCAATGCGAACGTCGATTGCTGTCTGGGAGTGGGGTGCCTATTACGGCGACGCCAAGATGCGCGGAGCGAAGCTCGACGTATCCAATTGGAAGCGGCCCAGTCCAGAGACGATCCCCTGTAAGGCCAAGGCGAGTGGCCTCTATATGATCTGTACGATGTCCAAGCATGCGGCAGAGGCGAAAGGCTGTTCCGACGCTCTGATGATGGATTATCGTGGGTATGTCGCAGAGGCGACTGGCGCGAATGTGTTCTTTGTAAAGGATGACACCGTCCACACGCCAAAACCCGACTGCTTTCTTGATGGAATTACTCGGCAGACGGTCATTGCGCTTCTAAAGCAGCGCGGCGTGAATGTTATTGAGCGCCATATCGATCCTTCGGAGATGGAGAGTTTCCAGCAGTGCTGGCTGACTGGAACGGCTGCTGAGGTAACACCGGTCGGTGAAATCGGTCCTTACACGTTCGACGTCGGTCTGTTGACGCGCGAAATCTCCAGTTCCTACGAAAAGCTCGTGCGCGGGGCGCTCCAGCCCGCGTGAGATCATATTTGCGTTGCCTACGCCGTCTTCTGACCCAGTTATTCGTGTTGTGGTTGGACTGTAGTCAAAAGCTGTGCTTTGCTCCAGTTCTCGAACCTGAACGTATGGAGACCGCCCCGTGGAGCCAACATGTTGGTCGGTTGAACGAAGGCCCAGAGGAGAACGAGGTTTGCGAAACGCGGCGGAAACAGAAGGCGGTATTCGTAAGATCCAACACAAAAGCTTGAGATCGATCGCTTTTTTCGGCGGCTTTGGGCTGCTGCTCTCTTTTGTCTTGATGCTCATTCAACCCGCACCCGGTTGGGCGCGCGGTCCGTTTCCAAACAGTTTTGCTGAACTTGCAGAGTCCTTAAGCCCTTCGGTTGTGAATATCACGACCCGCACGAATGTCGCACAGACAGGTGACGGCATGCTGCCAATCATTCCTGAAGGATCGCCGTTTGAGGATCTCTTCCGGGATTTTCTCGATCGCCAACAAAATGCACCGCCGCGGCGTCAACGTCGTTCGAGCGCACTTGGCTCGGGCTTTGTGATATCGGCGGACGGTTACATCGTCACGAATAACCACGTCATCGAGCGGGCGGACGAGATACGGGTCGAGCTGTTCTCCGGCGAAATGCTGGATGCCCAGATTGTTGGCCGCGATCCGAGAACGGATTTGGCGCTCCTGAAGGTCGAGCCTGATCAAGACCTCCCATTTGTGGAGTTTGGCGACTCAGACGCTGCTCGAGTAGGAGAGTGGGTTCTCGCCATAGGAAACCCGCTCGGTCAGGGCTTTTCGGTCTCGGTTGGAATCGTTTCGGCCCGTAACCGGACCTTGCAGGGCAATTACGACGACTTCATTCAGACCGATGCAGCGATCAACCGCGGCAATTCTGGTGGCCCTCTCTTCAACATGGATGGCGAAGTCATCGGAGTGAATACGGCGATCCTCAGTCCGAACGGTGGATCGATCGGTATCGGCTTCGCCATGTCTTCAGCGGTCGTCGAACAGGTTGTTGGCCAGTTGAAGGATTTTGGCGAGACGCGTCGCGGCTGGCTCGGCGTTCGCATTCAGAACCTCGACCCCGATATGGCGGAGGCACTCGGCCAGGATACGACCGAAGGCGCAATGGTAACCGACGTGCCTGAGGGTCCGGCCCGTGATGGGGGTATTCGGACTGGCGATCTGATCCTGGAGTTCGACGGTGAGACGGTTGACGACACGCGGGAGTTGGTGCGCATCGTCGCGGATACGCCTGTCGGGAAAGAGGTAGAGGTCGTTGTGTTGCGCGATGGATCGCGCGAGCAACTCACTGTCGAGATTGGTTTGTTGGAAGATGAACCAACATTGGCTGCGGCGACCATAGATGAACCCGATGATGATGCGGCGCCCCTTGAGAGCGCCATTCTCGGAATGACTGTTGCCGCCACAACCCCCGCATTGCGTGATCAGTATGGGCTCGACACGGACCTGACAGGTCTGGTTGTCCGGTCCGTGGACACATCTTCAGACGCCTATTCCAAGGGAATGCGAGAGGGTGATGTCATAACGGAGGTAGGACAAGAGAGTGTCACATCGCCGCAAGATATGATCCGTCGCATTGACGCGGCCGAGGCTGCTGGTCGAAACTCGATCCTCCTCTTGGTCCGTCGTGACGGCGCTCCGAGGTTTGTCGCGCTCAATCTGAGTAACTAAACAGCACTGAAATCTGCGTGAACTCAGATGTTCAGCAAGTGACCTGGCGCTTTTGTATGTGGCGCCGGGAACAGACTTAATGGTTCCCCCTGACAATCGCGCTTGGTTGCGCCGAGACTATCAGTTTCGTCGTTCCCCGTATCATTGATTTTGACGCGCAAGCGCAGCCTCATAGTGACCATAGGTCGAGCGCCCACGTTTTCTACGATTACGACACGTCGGATGAATTGATTGTTCCGATGAGCGATTGGCGTCTATAGACACTCCCATTGCGGTGCTTAAAGCATGGGACAGAATCGTTATGCTGAGACAATCCTCGTTCACCTGGCCGACCCGAATCCTATTGGTTTTGGCCGCGACCGCAGTCTTGGCCGGTTGTGATGAACAGAGTTCCAATAGCGCCGAAACGGGCGATGCTCCTGCCCCCAGTGTGACCGTTGCAGGTGTTACGCAGCGAGACATTAAGAGTGTCTATGAATTTGTAGGTCAGGTGACGGCCGTTGACTCGCTCAACATCGTTCCGCGGGTCGAGGGCTTTCTCAAGTCCGCAAACGTTTCTGACGGATCATGGGTGAGCCAAGGAGACTTACTCTTTGAGGTTGAACCCAATGAGTTCGAGGCCGATCTCGCTGCGGCAAGAGCAGCCGCTGCGCAACAACAAGCGCAACTCGCGTTGGCCGAGATTGATCTTGAGCGGAACACCAAGCTGCTTCAATCCGATACGGTCGCTCAAGCGACATATGACGCCTCGCTCGCTCAACGTGATGCAACTAAGGCAGCCCTGGAGGCTGCGAATGCGCAGATCAAGTTGGCGGAGCTCGACCTGGATTACACCAAGGTGCACGCGCCCTTTTCTGGCCGTATTGGCGTCATTGACGTTAGTGTCGGAGATACGGTCGGTCCTGGCGTGACGCTGACAAGGCTCGTCAGTCTCTCTCCAATCGAGGTGAGCTTCTCGATCAGCGAGGGCACTTACATCACCATTCTTGACGAGGTTGGCGCGGAGGAGTTGGGAACGAATAACCCCGAAAAGAGCCCGCCGATTCGATTGATACTGCCAAATGGCGCCGAATACGACGAAACGGGCGCGATCATGTTCGTAGACAACGTCATCGACACGCAAACTGGCACGATTGCGATGCGTGCCAGGTTCGACAACGCAGCGCGACGACTCTCACCCGGTATCTATGTCACAGTCGAGGCGGAAGAGAGCGCTCCCGAGTCCCGGCTTGTCGTTCCTCAGGCTGCAGTCCAGCGCGACCAAAAGGGGAGTTTCGTTTTGGTGGTCGGAAGTGAAGGCACAGTCGAGCAGCGCTATGTTGAACTCGGTGCCTCCGATGGAACAGACTTTATCGTGAATTCGGGCCTACAGAGCGGTGAGAGCGTGATTACCGAGGGCCTGCAGAGAGTGCGCCCGGGTGTGCCCGTAAACGCAGTGACGGCGACCGACTCGCCGGAGACTGCGGGATGATCTCCTCTACCTTCATTGATCGTCCAAAATTCGCACTCGTCATCTCTATTGTGATCTCGCTCATTGGCGGGATCGCCTACATGGTGCTGCCGGTCGAGCAATTCCCGCAGATCACACCCCCTGTCGTCCGGGTATCTGCTTCTTTCACGGGGGCGAGCGCAGAGACGCTTGAGGAGACCGTCGCAGCCCCGATCGAGGCGCAAGTGAATGGCGTCGACGACATGATTTACATGAACTCGACGAGCGCAGACAGCGGAAGCTATTCACTCGACGTTACATTTGAAGTCGGCACGGATCCGGACCTTGCCACAGTCAACACCCAGAACCGCGTCAGCCAAGCGGTTAGTCAGCTTCCTAACGAGGTGAATCAGAGCGGTGTGTCGACGCAAAAGTCGAGCACAAACATGCTCATGATTGTCACCATTTTTGCAGACGACGACAGCTACGATGAAGTGTTTCTGTCGAACTTTGCGTCAATCAACCTAAAGGACGCCCTCGGGCGTGTTGCCGGGGTCGGACGCGTCGACGTGATGACCGACTTCTCATACGGGATGCGGATCTGGCTAGATCCCGATCGTCTCGTGAGTCTCGGCATGACGCCAACCGACTTTATCAATGCGATCTCGGATCAAAATGCGGTTGTGCCAGCAGGGCAGATTGGTGCGCCACCCGCGGCGGCCGACCAGCAGTTCCAGTATACGGTCAAAGCGAAAGGACGGCTCACCGACCCCAGAGAGTTTGAGGACATCGTTCTTCGAACTGGTGAGTCTGGAGCCGTCGTGACCGTTGGAGACGTGGCCCGGGTCGAGCTGGGATCGCAGATTTATAACTTTGCCGGTCGGTATGACGGCCAGTCGGCTACAGTTATGGCCATCTATCAAGCCCCGGGTGCAAACGCCCTCGCGGTCTCTGAAGGCGTGCTCTCAGAGCTTGGGCGTCTAGAAGCGCGGTTCCCCGCCGGTGTCACATACGATGTGCCTTTCAACACGACTGACTTCGTTCAGAGTTCGCTTGACGACGTCATTGAGACCCTGCTGATCGCGTTCCTCTTGGTGATTTCCGTCGTGTTTCTCTTCCTCGGGAACTGGCGGGCAACCCTTGTGCCAATGGTCGCAATCCCCGTCTCGCTCATTGGCGCATTCGCGGTGATGTTTGCACTCGGCATGTCTTTAAATACGGTCACGTTGTTTGCCTTGGTGCTCGCGATCGGCATCGTGGTCGATGACGCGATTATCGTGGTTGAAAACGTCGAGCATCACATTGCGGAGGGCCTCGGCCCTCGGGAGGCCACGCGGCTCGCGATGGAAGAAATCACCGCGCCTGTTATCGCGACAACGTTGGTTCTCCTCGCTGTGTTCGTTCCCGTCACGGTCATGCCGGGCATTACCGGTAAGCTATACAGTCAGTTCGCTGTCACCATCTCCGCAGCCGTGGTCATCTCTTCAATCAACGCGCTGACTCTTTCCCCAGCCCTGTGTGCTCTCATTCTCAAACCCCGCGGCGGAGGTCCAAAGGGGCCATTGGCGGCCTTTGAGCGCGGGGTCGACCTTGCGAGGAATGGATATGTCGCGATCGTCGCACGTATTGCTCGCATGTCCGTAATTGGGGCCATTGCAATCGGTGTCGTCGCCTTCGCAACCGGAGGTTTGTCCAACATCGTGCCCACCGGGTTCCTGCCGAACGAGGACCAAGGCTATCTCATGGCCGATGTCCAGCTTCCTGAGGGCGCATCACTCAACCGTACCGAGGTGGTGACCCAAGAGATGGAGCGCATTCTTGAGGGGATTGACGGTGTCGCGCACTTTGTCACCGTTGATGGCTTTTCCCTGTTGAACAACGGGGCGTCCTCGAACTCTGCGTTTATGGCGATCACCCTTGAACCTTGGGCGGAGCGCACGGGCCCGGGCCTTTCCGCAGATGATTTGCTTCGCACGATCTCGGCGCAGTTCAACGCTATCCCAGCCGCGTCGATCATCGTGTTTAACCCTCCGCCTATCCCTGGGTTGGGAAATGCAGGCGGTGTTGAGATGAAGGTGCAGCAAACCGGCGGTGGTGAGCCGCAGGATCTCGCCTCCGCGCTCGGCGGCTTTATCTATGCGGCCAACCAGCGCCCAGAGGTCGCCCAGGCTTACTCCACCTTCCGTGCGAATGTGCCGCAGGTCTTTGTGGATCTTGACCGCGAAAAGGCAAAGTCGCTCGACGTCAATGTCTCTGAGGTTTTCAGCACACTCCAGGCATACCTTGGCTCCTACTACATAAACGATTTCAATCTGTTTGGCCGCGTCTACAGGGTCATGATCCAGGCTGATACAGGATATCGGGACGTGGTTGGGGACATCGGTCGCCTCTATGTGCGGTCGAATGCGGGCGACATGGTTCCCCTGAGCACATTGGTAACGGTCGAGAACATTCTTGGCCCAATGAGTCTCAACAGGTTCAACATGTTTCGATCCGCCAGTGTTACGGCGGTTCCTGCCCCCGGCTTTTCGACAGGGTCTGTGATCGCGGCGCTGGAGGAAGTCGCGAGCGAGTCACTGCCACCAGGATACGCTTACGAATGGACGGGGTCTGCCGTTCAGGAACAAGATGCTGGTGGTTTGGTTGCGCTTATTCTGCTCTTGGCCATCGTTTTCGCGTATCTGTTCCTCGTTGCGCAGTATGAAAGCTGGACAATGCCGGTCGCGATTTTGCTGACAGTTGTCGTGGCCATCTTCGGCGCCTATACGGCGGTTTGGACCGCAGGCCTTGATGCCAACCTCTATACTCAGATCGGGATGATTATGTTGGTGGGCCTAGGGGCTAAGAACGCAATCCTCGTGGTCGAGTTTGCCATGGAGACTCGGGCAAAGGGAGCAGCGATCTATGAGGCGGCGTTAACTGCAGCGCGCTTGCGATTTCGCGCGGTGATGATGACAGCTCTCGCTTTCCTTCTTGGTGTGATCCCGTTGGTGATCGCCTCAGGGGCAGGTGCGGCCAGCCAGCGCTCTATCGGAACGGCGGTCTTTGGTGGAATGCTTGCTGCAACAACGGTCGGCCTTGTCCTCGTACCCGTCCTCTACGTTGTGCTTCAAACGATGCGCGAGTGGGCCAAAGGGCAATACATTGGGATTCATACACCATTGAAGATCCCAGAGACTGAGACGCAAAATGAAGATCAGGCGGCGCCCGCGTAAGGTCTAACTCAAAACGGTCGGAATGGCCTCTGGTTCAGCCTCTTGCCCAATGCTTGAGGCTGAATGTCGATGCAGCGATCGCTTGTTCAGCGAACCTGGGATCGCCAAATTGACGCGTAAGCGGCAACAAGACGGCAGATGAGAAGATGCCAGCACAGGGATGGCTCTCTTCAATCAGTTCTCGATCGTCTCCAGTTCGTCGATCATGGAGCCAATCAAACTGAGGCCGCGGTCCCAGAAACTTGGATCGCTTGCATCGAGACCGAATGGTGCAAGTAGCTCTTTATGGTGCTTTGAGCCGCCCGCCTTCAGCATTTCGAAGTATTTGTCCGCGAAGGCAGGATCGCCTTCCTGATAGACCGCATAGAGGGCGTTCACCAAGCCGTCGCCAAATGCATAAGCATAGACGTAGAATGGCGAATGTATGAAGTGTGGTATGTAGCTCCAAAAAGTCTTGTACCCGTCCATGAACGTAAAAGCGGGTCCTAGGCTCTCGCCTTGAATGCTCATCCAAAGGGCATTGATATCGGCGGGCGTCAATTCGCCCTGCCGCCGCGCAGCGTGCAGTTTGCACTCAAAGTCGTAAAAGGCGATCTGGCGGATCACCGTGTTGATCATGTCCTCGACTTTGCTGGCCAGAAGAACCTTTCTCGTCTTCGTGTCGGGCGCGGCATCAAGCAATCGACGAAATGTGAGCATCTCACCAAATACGCTCGCTGTTTCTGCAAGCGTTAGAGGCGTGGAGGAGAGAAGCTCGCCTTGGTCCGCCGCCAGAACCTGATGGACGCCGTGCCCGAGTTCGTGAGCAAGGGTCATAACGTCTCGGGGTTTTCCGAGGTAGTTCAGCAAGATGTACGGATGCGCGTCTGAAACTGTTGGGTGCGCAAAGGCTCCTGGCGCCTTTCCGGGCTTTACGGGGGCATCGATCCAGTCTTTTTCGAAGAAAGGGAGGGCAATTTCGGCCATCCTTGGATCAAAACTGGAATACGCGCCGAGAACTGTTTCGCGTGCTTCCGACCAGTTGATTTTCCGATTGTCTTCCATTGGAAGCGGCGCGTTTCGATCCCAGACTTCAAGCTTTTCAAGTCCAAGCCACTTCGCTTTCAGAGCGTAGTACCGGTGCGAGAGCTTTGGATAGGCGGCAACGACGGCGTTTCTCAGGGCTTCTACCACCTCTGGTTCGACATCGTTTGAGAGATGGCGCGCCATCTGGGGTGTCGGCAGCTTTCGCCAGCGATCCTCGATCTCTTTCTCTTTGGCGAGGGTATTCGTGATGCGAGTGAAAAGCGGAAGTTTTGTCTGAAACACAGCCGCGAGGGATCGTGCGCCGGTCTCGCGTCGTTCGCGGTTCTGATCCGTGAGAAGGTTTAGCGTGGCTTCGAGCGGCAGAACCTCACCATCCACCTCGAACTCCAGGCTCGCCATTGTCTCGTCAAAGAGCCGGTTCCATGCTGTCGAACCAACAACAGATTGGTCGTGAAGAAACTTCTCGAGTTCGTCCGAAAGCTGATAGGGCCGCATGGCGCGGATCCGATCGATAACGGGCCGATACCGCGCAAGCTCCGCGTTTCCGCTGAGCGCATCTCGCAGCGCTTGGTCACCAATCCGATTCAGCTCCAAGGAGAAAAACACCAGCGGTGACGTGATGTCCGTGATCTCCGCTTGTGTATCTCCAAAAAACTTGGCGCGATCCGGATCGGTTGTGTTCTGGTAGTGCCTCAGGCCTGAGTAGCTCATCACGCGGCCGGAAATCGTCTGGATCTTCTCGAAACGCTGGATGGCCCCTAGGAGACCGGCCGGGTCGAGGATGTTCAGCTTGCCCTCATAGTCTTCTGCAAATGCTGCGCATTCCGACCTGAGCCAATCGAGATCCTTCCGCAGTTCCGGTGCTTCAGGTCCCGCATACAGGTCATTCAAGTTCCATTCTGGCAAGCTTCCGAGGGCTTCATCGGGTGACGCATCGGAAGCGGCGGGGAGCACGGTGTTCATCGTTCCTCCATGAACGTATGTATCAGACGACGCGAGATGGAAGCGGCCGTCCTTCGAAGTAGGCTTCCAGGTTGTCAACCGCAAGCATACCCATCGCCGTGCGCGTTTCGACCGTTGCGCTTCCGATATGCGGGAGAAGCGTTACGTTCGAGAGAGCCAAAAGTGCTTCAGGGACATTCGGCTCGTCAGCGAACACATCAAGGCCTGCACCGCTCAATCTGCCGTCCGAGAGGGCTTCCGCGAGAGCCTGTTCGTCGACCAAATCCCCTCTTGCCGTATTGATCAGATAAGCGCCTGTCTTCATCTTGCTGATAAGATCTTTGGAGATCAGACCTGCGTTCGCGCCGCCACCTGGCATATGTAGGGAGACGACATCCGCGTCTGCCAGTAAATCTTCAATCCTGCTATGTATTTGAGCTTCAAAGTCGAATGGACCTTTGGGCGACCGACTGAAATAGCTGATCTTCATTCCGAAACCGAAATGGGCGCGTCGAGCCGTCGCTTCCCCAATCCGGCCCATCCCAACGATCCCAAGTGTTTTTCCTTGTAGGCCCATTCCGAGAAAGCCTGTTGTGCTGAAGCTCTTCCAATCACCCCGGCGAAGGTAAGCCTCGCTCTCCGTGACGCGCCGTGTCGTCGCTAGCAGGAGCGCCATGGCGAGGTCGGCCGTCGCGTCCGTGAGAACACCGGGTGTATTGGTGATGGCCAAGCCTTGATCCTCGGCAGCGTCAAGATCGATGTGATCGACGCCAACACCGAAGTTTGCGATAATCTTTGCCCGGCGGTGGCCGCCCGCAGCGAGTATTTTTTCGTCGAAGAGGTCTGTCACCGTGCAGATCAAACCGTCCGCTTGTTCGAGGGCCTGCATCAGGCGGGCTGACGAAAACGGGACGTCGTCTGTGTTGAGCGCTACGGTAAATCTTTGACGCAGCCTCGCCTCAACGGCGTCTGGCAGTTTTCGTGTGGCGATAATCCGGGGTGAAGACATACGAGGTGGCGCCCAACCGACTCAATGCATCCGTGAGCCCGGAGAAACGGGGCCGTCAGGAGCAATGAGTACGATACCACCGTCCTCGTCAGAGACACCTAGAACGAGAACTTCGGATCTCATCGGGCCAATCTGTCGGGGTGGGAAATTCACAACGGCCATGACCTGACGACCAACAAGTGCCTCCGGGGTGTAGTGGTCCGTGATCTGAGCGGAGGATTTTCGTTCGCCGATTTCTGGACCAAAATCAATCCACAGCTTGACTGCGGGTTTCCGGGCCTCGGGGAAGGCCTCGGCGCGTGAAACCTCGCCTACCCGAATATCAACCTTCAGAAAATCATCGAACGCGATTTCGTCCATGTCTGCTCCATCGGAGAACGCGCATAAGAAAAACCGCTTACCGTGCTAGGGCAAGCGGTTTCGACATTTTTTTGCCAGCGATGCTGGTTTCAGGCGCCTGGGGTCGTCAGCTTGGTGGCATAGTCGCGAAGCTCCGTCAGGCTTTCCTGCATACGAGCCGAAACAATCTCATAGGCCTCAGAATTAGCCTTCTGGGCACTTTCTGCGAGCGCTTGCATGTTCGCGAGAGCTTTTTCAAAGGCTGCTTTTGCCAGTTCGGCCTGTGCCTTTGCATTTTCCGGATCGAGCTTCGTCGCGTCGAGAGTCACCATATACTTCTGGGCCTCGGACATCGTCTCTTCGAAGATCGCCATCTGCTTCTTGAACAGATCCTGGTAGCCAGCAGCGGCAGCTTTGTTGGCTTCAACCAGCGCGTCCATGTTCTTTTGCTGGGCGGCCATGATCGATTCGGTGTCCATCTCCGGAAGCTTCATGCTGGTGAGGTGCTTTGTAAAATCGTTCTGTTTGAAGAATTCTGTCATTTTCTCCACGTCGAACGAGTAGGTCTTAGGGTCGAACATCAATTTCCTCCGTTTGGGCTTAGCTTCCGACTCTTGGTATATTGTGCGGTGCAGCATAAATGTCAAGATGATGCTGCGGCGCACAAAAGCTCGGCAAATTCATTGGCTGGCCAACTCTCTGCTTCGCTGGGCGGCTTGATGTACAGCTTCTGCGACAAGTTTTCCCAGGCCCGCGTCTTCGCGCATCAGAACCTGCAGTGCAGCTGCTGTTGTGCCTCCCGGACTGGTGACATCGATGCGGAGTTTTGAAGGATGTTCGCGTGATGTGAGTGCCATTGCGCCCGCACCCGACACTGTCGCTTCTGCAAGTTTCAATGCGAGCGAGGGTTCGAGCCCTTCGGCTATTCCTGCAGCGCACATGGCTTCAATAAAATGAAAGACATAGGCCGGACCGGATCCAGAAACAGCGGTCACCGCATCCATCTGATCTTCGCTTGTAAGGCGAACCGTTTCACCGACGGCTTGCATCAGGGCCTCTGCCATATCTATGGGAGCGCCTTGGCCGGGACTATTCGCGACGAGAGCCGTGACGCCTTTGGCGATCGAAGCTGGTGTATTGGGCATCGTCCTTACAATCGGCGTCATTGCGCCAACGATTTGCTCGTAGGTCGCGAGTGAGACGCCAGCCGCGACCGATATAAACACCGTATTGCCGTTGCCGAAGTGAAAGAAGCGCTGGAGTGATGCACGCATCATCTGCGGTTTCACCGCGAGAACCATGGCTGCCGGATTGTCCGGGAGATCCCCGTTGAGATTGAGACCTTCCTTCGCGAGGGCGATGAGATCATCAGATGGGGTGGGCTCCATCACGGTGAAGCGATCCGCCGGTATGCCGGTCTCAAGCCAACCGCGCAGGAGAGCCGATCCCATCTTTCCGCAGCCGACCAGCACCAGGCCGTCATTCAAAATCGGATCTAGCATTCGTTGTCCCCCCTCCGGCTCCGCCTGCCTTGAGCCGAAGGGGGAGCCGTTCGTTACGCGCGACCGTAGGCCTCTGAGATTGCCAGTTCCAGCGCATTTTCTGCGCTGAGTTCTCCAGCCATCACAACCTGAAAGGTGGGGTAGAACCGCTCGCAAGCTGCAATCGCGCAGCGCACCATGTCATTAATCTGGGAGGACGTCGCAGTGGCCCCGCCGGCAAGGTTGAGGCTGTATCGATATGCCATCAGGTTCTGGTCGGACCAGAGCACAAATGCTCCTGTCCAGCACCGTTCATTTGCCAAACTCATTGCCGCGTGGAGTTCACGGACACTTTCGTCGGGTGGGTCAACCTCGAAGGCGCTGATGAGGCGGAGGCTCTCATCTTGGCGCGACAAGGCAAGGGTCACTGAGTAGGTACTCCAAAGACCATTGATTGCCATGGCGATCTGGTCGTCTCCAATCCTATCGAAATCCCAGTCGCGTTCGGCTGCGAGGGTCTCGACGATATCGATCGGATGGAGGTCCTCGGAATCAAATCCAGGTTCGACGTAGCTCATACCCGATGCCTCTGATCTTGGCCTCCGGCGGAACCGACCCCGCACGGGGGCTTTGAGATTGACAATGATGAGAGGTTTATCCTCTCATCCACTACATATGGTGGTAGAAGGGAAACGAGCTGTAAAGAAGAATCATCATCCGGACGATCTTTAACGCGATTTCCTGAGAACCTGAGCCAGCACTTTGGCCGCGACGATTTCGATCCTAGGCCTCACGGCTCTCGAGCGCGTCGATCCGCGCCTTGAGTGCATCGTTCTCCTCACGAGCTTTTTGAGCCATGGCGCGAACAGCGTCAAACTCTTCGCGCGTCACGAAGTTTCTGTCTGCAAGCCAGCGGTCGAGCATGCTCTTGATCGCCGTTTCGGCTTCTGAGCGCGCGCCCTGCGCAACTCCCATAGCGTTGGTAAAAAGTTGGGCGACGTCATCCAGGACTTTGTTACGCGATTGCATACCGGCCTCCTTCGGTTCTTGAAGGCAATATGGCCCGGTCGAGCAGCCCTGCCAAGCCTGGTTGACAGAAGCTGTCTCGCGCTCGAAGGAGTGTTTGCGGTTTCTCGGGAGCTATGATGCGTCTCGCCCTCAACTTTCCCAATATCGACCCGGTCATCTTCTCAATCGATCTGTTTGGACTCGAGCTTGCCTTGAGATGGTATGCGCTCGCCTACGTTGTGGGCCTCCTGCTTGGATGGCGATTCGTGCTGGCCATTTGCCAGCGTCCAAGACTTTGGAGCGGACAGCCTCCAATGCAACCTGTGCAGGTTGACAGTCTGCTGACATGGATGATCTTCGGCGTGATCTTGGGAGGGCGTTTGGGATACGTCATTTTTTATCAACCAGGATACTTCCTCGCCCACCCTGTTGAAGTCTTTGCGCTGTGGCAGGGCGGAATGTCTTTTCACGGCGGATTGCTCGGTGTCGTTGTGGCGATCCTTGCCTTCGCGGCAAAGAACGGCGTTGATCCAGTTCGTGTAGGAGATTGCGTAGCTGCGGCGGCACCGATTGGGCTTTTCTTCGGCCGAGTTGCTAACTTTATAAATGCTGAGCTCTGGGGGCGTCCAACGGAGCTTCCTTGGGGAATTGTGTTTCCAGGAGAGGCCGCCCAGATTTGTCCTCCGTTCTGGGAAGGCGTTTGCGCAAGGCACCCATCTCAGCTCTACGAGGCATTCCTTGAAGGCGTGGTCCTCTTCGCTGCGATCTTGGTCGCCTGTCGCCGAGGGGCATTAAGAAGACGCGGCTGCGTGATCGGCATATTCCTCCTCGGGTATGGCCTAGCCCGGACGATCGTTGAAGGGTTCCGACAAGCCGATGCTCAATATGTCACTGCGTCCAATCCTTGGGGGCATGTGGTCCATCTTGGTTCAGAGCTTGGCCTCACGATGGGTCAGGTTCTGTCGCTGCCAATGGCCATTATCGGCGTTTTCTTGATCTTATGGGCGGGAAGGCAGCGTGCGTGAGTAAGGCTCTTGCCGATCTCCTCAAAGCGCGGATCGAACAGTCCGGCCCAATAAGCCTTGCCGAATACATGTCGTGGTGCCTCTCTCACCCCAAGCATGGCTATTACATGTCTGAAGGGCGCATAGGTGCCAAAGGCGATTTCACGACGGCGCCCGAGGTCAGTCAGATGTTTGGCGAGATCGTTGGCGCTTGGATTGCGCAGACCTGGCATGACCTTGGACGACCCGCTCCAGTCCTTTTGGCAGAGCTCGGTCCCGGGCGCGGCACATTGATGGTAGACGTTCTCCGCGTGCTTTCTCGAGTGCCTGGCTTTCTCCACTCTACTGAGATCGTATTGGTCGAAACCAGCGTGGGCTTGCGCAAATTGCAGGAAGCCAAACTTGTTGGTCACCAAGTCCGATGGTCCGACCGCATCGAGGATTTACCAGAGCTGCCGATCTTCCTAGTGGCAAACGAGTTCTTCGATGCACTGCCCGCAGACCAATACAGAAGGGTCGGCGACTACTGGGCCCAGCGCCTTATCGGGGTCGATGATCAAGGTTTGACATTCCTTTGGGCTCGCCCCGCCGGCGATGCCCGCCTAGACGTTGCGTTCGGACCAGTGCCGGACGGAACCGTAGTTGAGGTCAATCCTCTAAGCGCACACATCGCTGGCGAAGTCGGTCGCAGGATCAAAGATCAAGGGGGGGCTACGCTCTTTATCGACTACGGATGTTGGGATGGGACTGGCGATACCTTGCAAGCGCTGAGAGGTCATGGGAATGTTTCTCCGCTGTCCCAGCCCGGCGACACGGACCTCACCACGCATGTCCGCTTTCGAGCACTGGCTGAAGCCGCACGCCCAGCCAGGGCGAGCGGCCCTTTGCCCCAGGGTGTATTTCTTGAAAGGCTCGGCATTTCCGCGCGTGCGCGCGTGCTCGCCCGGTCCCTCAAGGGGGAGGACTTGGTTCAGCACGTGGCCGCACATAGACGCTTGACCCACCCCGACGAAATGGGAAACCTTTTCCAGGTTCTTGCTCTAACGCACCAAGACGCGCCTTTGCCTCCCGGATTCGACCCATGACCCTGGAATTCATGACCTCCAAGTCCCTCGGTCCTGTGCGACACGCGTTCTTCACCCGCCGTGGTGGTGCTTCGTCTGGTGTCTACAGCGGACTCAACTGTGGACCCGGGTCTTCCGACCAGAAAGAGGCCGTCAAGTTCAACCGACAACGCGCAGCCAAAGTAATGGGCGTTGAACCAGACATGTTGCTCTCGCTCCACCAGATCCATTCGAAGGTTGTTGTCGAAGCGGGTGCAGAGGGTTGGTCCGAGAGACCGAAAGGCGATGCCGCAGTCACTTCGGTCGCGGGAATTGCGCTCACAGTGCTGACGGCCGACTGCGCGCCTGTCTTGCTTGCAGATCCGCAAACCGGGGTCATCGGTGCCGCTCACGCAGGCTGGCGCGGTGCCCGGGCTGGTGTCTTGGAAGAAACGGTTGATGCGATGGTCCGGATTGGAGCATCGCGTCATCGCATTCTGGCTGTCGTTGGCCCAACAATCAGCCAGCGCAACTATGAGGTCTCCCAGGAGTTCTACGAGGATTTCGTGGTCGAGGACGAGAGAACTACGCGCTTCTTTGTCAACGGCCGCACGCGAGAGAAATACCTCTTTGATCTTCCCGGATATGTTTTGTGGTGTCTCCGTGAGGCCAATATTGCTTCGGCCGAATGGGTGGGGGCGTGCACATACGAAGACCCAGATCGGTTCTACTCGTACCGGCGATCGACCCATCGGGGAGAACCAGACTACGGAAGGTTGATCGCAGCGATCGCTCTTCCAGTTAAGGCTCCAGAGGAGTGACACGCCTGTGGCGCGCTGCACTTCCGCGCTCAATGGCTGCAGCGTGCAGTCGGTCTAAGTCGAGCTCGTATCTAAGCTCTTCAAGGAAGCGCAGCTCCGCTTGAAAGGCATATCCGTCAGCCGCCGCAACATCACAGGCAAGCGCATAGGCGGTTTCGCGCAGGGCAGTGGGCAAGGCGTCCCGCACCAAGCCAAAAAAAGCTTCAAGCCCATCCTCGTCTTCAAAGAGGTCAAAGACTGTCTGACTGATCCGAGGAAGGCTGTCGCGGTCAAATCCCTCAAAGACAGGTAGAGCCTCAATTATTCGCCCGATTGAGAGCAATTCGCGGCTGGATATATTCTCGTCTGACGCTGATACGGCGACCATAATCGCTACGAGAGCATCCTGCGGGGAAAGTGAGGAGACCGGAAATTCGGTTGCAGGCATAGGCACTCCGCGTAGCTAAATCCTTATCGGGCCGTTCTATTGACCGGTCGCGGGGTCGGCAATAGGAAGCGGTCGTATTCAGTTAGCAGGGTCTTCAGGTGTTCGCGCAAGAGCTATGGGGTAATCGATGAATGAGTTGCGAAAGGCGGCGGAGACCTCGAAGGCTTGGCCGTTTCAAGAGGCCCGAGCTCTTGCAAAACGCTATGCGGAGGGGCCGCCTGCCAAGGGCTATGTTCTTTTTGAGACCGGCTATGGCCCCTCCGGTCTGCCTCATATCGGCACGTTTGGTGAAGTCGCCCGGACAGCCATGGTCCAAAGGGCCTTCGAGGCGCTCACAGGGATCCCGACGCGATTGATCTGTTTTTCAGACGACTTGGATGGGATGCGGAAGGTCCCTGACAACGTGCCAAACCCGGATTTGCTCAAGGAGCATTTGCAAAGGCCTCTGACGAGCGTCCCGGATCCGTTCGGGACCCACGATAGCTTTGGGGCGCACAACAACGCGATGCTGCGCCGCTTCCTCGACACGTTCGGCTTCAAGTATGAGTTCATATCCGCAACGGAGTTTTATGCTTCCGGTCAATTCGATGACGTGCTGTTGAAAGCTGCAGAACGCTACGACGCGATCATGAAGGTCATGCTGAAGTCTCTTCGCGAAGAAAGGCAGCAGACGTATTCCTGTTTCCTGCCGATCCACCCAGAAACCGGGAGAGTTCTTTACGTTCCCATGAAGAAGGTGGATGGGTCGTCAGGAACAATCACTTTCGATGACGAGGATGGCGGGGAATGGACGCTGCCAGTCACTGGCGGGCACGTCAAGCTGCAGTGGAAGCCAGATTTCGGCGCGCGTTGGGCTGCTCTGGATGTGGACTTCGAGATGTACGGCAAGGACCACAGCAGCAATACGCGCATCTATGACGCAATCTGCCGAATCCTCGGTGGTAATCCACCCGAACACTACGTGTATGAATTGTTTCTCGATGGGCAAGGCGAGAAGATTTCAAAGTCGAAAGGGAATGGCATCTCAATCGATGACTGGCTGGCTTATGCTAGCCCAGAGTCGCTGCAGTATTTCATGTTTCAAAAACCGAGAACTGCAAAGCGGTTGTTCTTTGATGTCATTCCGCGCGCCGTAGACGAATACCATCAGCAGCTTCGATCGTTCTCCGACCAAAGTGTCGAGCAGCACTTGGCGAACCCGGTTTGGCATATCCATGGCGGTACCCCGCCTGCCTCAGACATGGTCGTTCCGTTTTCGATGCTTCTGAACTTGGCCTCTGCATCGGGCGCGCACGACAAGGAAGTGCTCTGGGGGTTTATCCGCAAGTATGCGCCGAGCGCGAACCCGGAGACGCATCCTAGCTTGGATGCAGCGGCGGGGTCCGCAGTGAGATATTATGAGGACTTCGTAGAGCCTTCAAAGGTGTATCGCACAGCAGATGCGAAAGAGACCGCCGCACTTTTGGACTTGCGAAACAGACTTGCAGCATGGGAGGGGCCTGCCGACGGCGAGGAATTGCAGAGCCTTGTCTTCGCAGTTGGTAATGAGCACGGCTTTGAGCCGCTACGTTCTTGGTTCGGTGCGATTTATGAAGTTCTGCTCGGTGCCAAACAAGGTCCACGGTTCGGTGGCTTCATTGCACTTTACGGCATAGCCGAGACCGTCGCCCTCATTGACGATGCTCTCTTGCGCGGCCAGCAGATTGAAAAAGGGGTTGGCTGATGGACGCGGAACCGGTCTGCCTCAACGATAAAATATGTTTCCGCCGAACCTGCCGACACGCGGCCGCGTGTTAAACCAACCCGGCTCCATCCATGCAGCATGGAAGAAAAGCGAACCTTCAGTGATGTCAGGGGCTCCCGAAAGGACTGTTTCTGCCATACGAATAGCGTCTGCCTTCGCGACAGGTTCAGCGTAGACTTCTGGTATTCCATCGCACCGATAGGAAAACTGACAACGGTCGCCCACAACGCTGCAAACTGTGTTTGGGAATTTCGGGCTTTCCTTACGGTTGATCACGACATGGGCCACCGCTTGGGTGCCAACTTCCCCCGTTCCTCGCGCCTCGAAGTAGATTGCCTCGGCCAGACAAGCGACGTCCTGCGGATCTACATCAGCGCGGCTCTGCTCTTCTTCGACTTGTTCAGTCGCGGTATTCGTACAGCCTGCGATCAATGCCACCATAAAACATGCCAGGATGCTACGACGGGCGTTGCGCATTCAGGGTCTCCTGCCTGTTTCTGCTAGTCTTTTGCGTTTCGACCCTGAGGTTTAAATGCCAAAGAAGCACCCGCGTCAAACTCTACCGGTAGAATACGTTTCCGCCAATTTCGCCGATCCGTTGCCGCGTTGCAAACCAACCCGGCTCAAGACTTTTGGAATGAAAGAACAGCGCTCCGTCCGTTGGATCTGGCGAGGTGCCGGGTAGCACGAGTCGAGCTATTCGAAATGCTCGATCACGCTCGGTTGCGTTCTTGAGTATCTCGGGCTCACCGTCGCATCGGTAGGAGAACTGGCACCCATCGTTGACGACGCCGCAGATTGTCGATGGAAATTCCGGATTTTTCTGCCGATTCAAGATGACATGTGCAACTGCGAGACCTCCCTCATCGCCCGTTCCTCTTGTCTCGAAATAGATGGCTTCCGCAAGACAAGAGAGAGCTGGCTGCTGACTCTCTCCGCTTTCCGCATGCGCTGCGACACCATTGAGGCAGATCAGTGGCAACAAGAAGGCCAACCCGCACGTAGAAAGGGGGTTCATTTTTCTCTGGAGAGAGGAGCCTGCAATACAATTCAAGCGTCCATGTCCGAATTGAGCGAACCTGTCCTGATCGCTTGGAAACTTTGTGCCGCCACGAATCTGGCAGAAAGAGGCAGGCGTGGGTTGAGCCCGCCTCTATCCGATGACGCCTGGGAGGGCTAGCCGTGGTTCATTCGGTTGTCGATCAGCTCGTCAACGACACTCGGGTCTGCAAGGGTGGAAGTATCGCCGAGGCTTCCGTAGTCGTTCTCCGCAATCTTGCGAAGGATCCGGCGCATGATCTTTCCTGAACGGGTCTTCGGCAGGCCAGGAGCCCATTGGATTAGATCAGGGCTCGCAATTGGACCGATCTCTTTCCGCACCCATTGCACCAGTTCTTTGCGAAGCTCATCGGTGTATTCCTCGCCCGAGTTGAGGGTGACATAGGCGTAGATTCCTTGGCCCTTAACATCGTGCGGATACCCCACAACAGCGGCCTCGGCCACCTTCGGATGCGCCACTAGGGCACTCTCAACCTCTGCTGTGCCCATCCGGTGCCCGGAAACGTTGATCACATCGTCAACGCGGCCTGTAATCCAGTAGTATCCGTCGTCGTCACGACGGCATCCGTCACCTGAGAAGTAATATCCTTTATACTGGCTGAAATAGGTCTGCACGAACCTCTCATGATCGCCGTAAACGGTGCGCATTTGTCCAGGCCAACTGTCCTTGAGCGCCAACACACCTTCGCATGCGACGTCCTCAACTTCTGCGCCCGATGCGGGCTCAAGAACAACCGGCTGGACACCGAAGAAGGGCTTTGTCGCGGAGCCCGGCTTCGTTGGCGTCGCTCCAGGAAGGGGAGAGATCAGGATCCCGCCGGTTTCAGTCTGCCACCAAGTATCGACGATCGGGCAGTTTCCCTTACCGACAATGTCATTATACCAGTTCCAAGCTTCCGGGTTGATCGGCTCGCCCACTGAGCCCAATACGCGCAGATCAGACAGGTCGTATTTCTCAACGAATTCCTTACCCTTGCCCATCAGCGCGCGGATCGCCGTTGGTGCGGTGTAGAAGATGTTTACCTTGTGTTTTTGGCACACTTCCCAAAAACGCCCTGCATCAGGGTAAGTCGGCACACCCTCGAACATCAGAGTCGTCGCGCCATTGGCCAATGGGCCATAGACGATGTAGCTGTGACCGGTGACCCAACCGACATCGGCAGTGCACCAGTAGATCTCACCCTCTTGATAGTCGAAAATATACTGGTGCGTCATTGACGCATAGACCAAGTATCCGCCCGTCGTATGCACAACACCCTTCGGTGCGCCGGTCGAACCTGATGTATAGAGGATAAAGAGTGGGTCTTCTGCGTTTACAGGCACCGGGTCGCAGTGTGCAGAAACGCGATCCATCTCTTCGTGAAGCCAGTAATCGCGGTCCGCGTCCCAGGGAATTTCATTGCCAGTGCGCTTTACCACCAGCTGCTTTACCCCCGATGCGCCCTCGAGAGCCTTGTCTGAATTGGTCTTGAGGGGGGTCAGCCGCCCGCCGCGCGGCGCTTGATCAGCGGTGATCACTAGGGTTGCACCTGATCCTTCAACCCGGGCTTTTAGAGCATCTGGGGAGAAACCCGCGAAGACAATTGAATGAACCGCGCCGATCCTTGAGCATGCCAGCATTGCATAGGCCGCTTCAGGGATCATTGGGAGATAAAGCACCACCCGGTCGCCCTTTTTCACGCCAAGCGCATGCAAAACGTTTGCAAACTTGCAAACCTCTTCGTGGAGTTGCCTAAAACTTATGTGCTGGCTGACGTTTGGGTCGTCGCTTTCCCATATAATCGCTGTCTGATCGCCGCGGGTTTCGAGGTGGCGGTCTATGCAGTTGGCCGAAACGTTGAGTTCGCCATCCTCAAACCACTTAATCGAGACATTGTGGTAGTCGTAGGAAGTGTTCTTTACTTTCGTGTAAGGCTTGATCCAATCAATACGCTTGCCGTGCTCTTCCCAAAACTTATCTGGGTCTGAAACCGATGCCTGATACATCGCTTCGTATCTGGCTGCATCTGCATGGGCGTTTGCGACTAGGTCGGCCGGCGGCTGATGCATCTGGTCGGTCATTGGCGTTTCCACTTCACTAGCATTATTGGCTCCATCCAGATTGCCTATGCAGACAATCGGCACAGCGACTGCCGGACCAAACTTCAGAAGAATTGGCCACCCGACACCCGTCGCGCAGTTTTATAAAAGCAAGTCCTGCTCATGTAAAATATTATGATCCAGACGGGATATGAAATCCGTCTCTTGAACCCACGGGCCCGCACAATTCATGGGTGCTCGGTGGATCGGAGGTCACGATATCTGTGTATGGGTTTGTCTTGTCGCGAAGCGGGTTGCTGACTGATCGTCACGGCGCCAAGTTCTGCGAATGATCGTTTCCTTGGTAACTGGACTCAGTCGCCCAGTCGATCATAGGCCCCAGCCACAAACCTAGGCGTGCAGATGCAAAGGAAAACGAGATCCGATTGTTCGGTGTTCGAAATCCGCTGGTGCGCGCCCGCCTGCATCACGATCTGATCTCCGGAACCGACTGGCCAGGATATGCCATCGACTTCTGCCATACCCTTTCCGCTAAGTATCAAAAAGCGCTCCGCGGTTCCGATGAGGCGATGAAGCTGAGTGGTCGTGCCCGGTCTAACTCGCGCTATTGCGAGCGAAACCTCCGGGCTGGCCGGATCATTCAACAACTCCGTTATGTAACAGCGCTCATCGGTCGCATACTCCGCGAGATCGCTTCCTGAAACGAACCAATCCGGTGGCATGCGTCTCCTCGATAGATCGCTGGAAATCTGATTTGGTTGACAGTCGCGGAAGACGCATGCAACCCCTGAAGTGCTTTCAGGGCGGGGGGCCATGACTTTCGATCTTATCATCACGAACGCGACGATCCTCACTGCAGACAGCAAACATACCGTTGTTCAGTCTGGCGCTTTGGGTGTTTCTGATGGCCGGATTTCGGCTCTCGGATCCGCCGACGAGATCGGCTTGGATGCGTCCAAGCTCATTGACGCGGAAGGCATGATCCTGATGCCTGGCCTCATCAATACGCATTGTCACGCGGCCGACAGTCTGTTTCGGGGGCTCGTCGAAGATTTGCCGCTCGAACCATGGTTGCAAACGGTCTGGAAAGCCGAAGGCGCAATCCTCAACCCTGAAACTGTGCGGCTCGGCGCCCGACTCGGTTTCGCGGAATTGCTGCTAGGTGGCGTGACCTGTGTCATGGATATGTTCTGGCACCCGGCGCAAACGGTGCAAGCCGCAAAGGACCTTGGGATCCGGGTCTCCACGGGCGGCATCTTTTTCGACTTTCCGGGCATGGATAAGTTTGGACCCGAACGCCGCGTTGCCGATGCGGAGGCGTTTTTCTCGGACTACCAGGGTGACCCTCATGTGCTCGCAGGCACTTTCCCGCATGGGGCTTACACCGTTGGGCCTGATAACCTGCGTGCGTCCCGGGACGTCGCGGACCGGCACGGCGGGTTGTTTTGCACCCACGCAGCCGAGACGAAAGCCGAGGTTGCCGATATCGAGACCCGCTACGGCAGGACGGTCATTCGGCACCTGGACCATCTCGGGCTACTCGATGAGCGCACTGTGCTCGCGCATTGCGTTTGGCTGGACGACGCCGAGATCGAAATCCTCGCAGGTCGCGGTGCGACAGTTGCTCACAATCCAATGTCCAACCTGAAACTTGCCAGTGGCTTTGCCCGGATCACAGACATGCTTTCCGCTGGTGTGCGCGTCACGGTCGGGACGGACGGCGCGATTTCCGGAAATGATCTTGACATGTGGATGGCCCTCCGGCTCGCAGCGACGCTGCCGAAGGCGTCTACGCTAAAGGCGGATGCGGTTACGACCGCTCAGGCCCTGCGAATGGTCACGCAGAGTGCCGCGGATGCGCTCGCCGTCGGTGACCGGCTTGGCTCATTGGAGGTCGGGAAGGAGGCGGATATGATCATGATCGACGTCAACCGCGCTCATTCTGTGCCGATGTTCGATCCCATGACACATGTCGTCTATTCGACAGCAAAGTCGGACGTTCGGCATGTCTTTGTGGCAGGAGAACATGTTGTCCGGGACGGGGAGCTCACGAAGGCTAGGCTCGCCGATACCCTTGAAGCCGTCAGGGCGCTGACACCGGACATCAAAGCGAGCATCGCTTGACCGATACGCTTCGCAGTCAGATCGATACGGCGATGTCGTCTCTCGGGGACATGGTTGAACCGCGAGTCGATATTGGGATCGTCTTAGGATCTGGTCTCGGTGATCTGGCCGACCGTGTCGAAGATCCGGTCTTCATTCCCTATGCGGACATACCTGGAATGGCCGTCTCCACTGCTCCGGGCCATGAGGGCCGGTTCATAATTGGTAACCTGTTTGGAAAGCGATGCGCGCTCATGCAAGGCCGCTTGCATCTGTATGAGGGCTGGGCCCCCCGTCAGATCGCGTTTCCGATCTACTTGATGAGCGCTTTCGGCGTACAGGCCTTGATCGTCACCAATGCTGCGGGCGCATTGAACCCGGAGTTTGCGCCCGGAGATGTGATGCTCATCGAGGACCACCTGAACCTCACTGGCGCCAACCCTCTCACGGGCCACAACGATGATGAGATAGGACTACGGTTTCCAGATATGTCCCGCGCCTATGACCCCGCGCTTAGGGAGCTTGCAATTCGGGTGGCCGGCGAAGCTGTCCGTCGCGGGATCTATGCGGGAATTGCGGGGCCTTCGTTAGAGACGTCCGCAGAGCGCAGATATCTTCGTCTTGCAGGCGGAGATGCCGTCGGTATGTCGACGGTCATTGAAGTGATCGCTGCCGTCCATGCTGGCATGCGGGTTCTCGGGTTCTCTGCCATTACGAATTCGGCAACAGGCGGGCCCGAACAGCAGCCCGACACGATCGAAGAGGTTCTCGCCAATGCAGCGGTTGCGGGCGAAAAGATCGCGCAAATGCTTGAGGCCATTCTCCGCGACATGTGAGCGTTTCGGCGCGATCGATGCGAAGGTGGGTTTCCACCCCTTTCCGCTTTCATCTGCACCGAGAGCACGACGGCCAGTCAGTATGAGAAAAGATCCAGACTAACTCTTCTCCTCTCGTCGCATGGCACGAAGCTGCCTCCCTACCATCACGTCCGAACAAAGTTGCGAGTTGCCTGTTGGGTCCGTCTCAAGCATGGGTGCAACCTGCGCAAGACGCGAAAGGGTGGTGATGGACAGCGAATGGACTGTCTCGGCGACACTCTTGCCATTGGAAAGGCAAACCCAGCAAAGAACTGAGGGAGACGGAAAGACAATGGCTGGAAAAGCAAAAAGTGTATGCCTGATTGCAGCCGTCGAAGTCATGACGATGAGCGTCTGGTTTGTTTCAGCCGCGATACTGCCTGACTTGATCGCAGAGGCGGATCTGAAGCCTGCTGCCGCGGCTGCTCTGTCGAGCGCGGTCCAAATTGGGTTTGTTGTCGGAGCGATCAGCTTGGCCTTGCATGGCACACCTGATCGTTACGATCCGAGAAAAGTTGTGGCCGTTAGCGCTATTATTGGTTCTGTCGCAAACTTGGCATTGCTCGTGACGCCGCCCGGTGGAATTGCACAGATCCTTCTCCGAGCCGTTACCGGCGTATGCCTCGCCGGAATTTATCCGGTTGGAATGAAGATCGTGATCAGTTGGGGGCTAAAGGATCGAGGGTTTTTGGTTGGTCTGCTGGTAGGCGCTCTCACGTTGGGAACATCTCTACCGCATCTCGTCGCATTTCTGGGTGGCACAAACTGGCGCCTTACCGTTGCCATAACTTCCGGTCTCGCCGCCTCCGCCGCCATACTCGTCATGCTCACATCACTGGGCCCTCACCACGCGCTAGCGCGCGCCTTCGATCCAGGTGCCATCCGGCTGGCCTGGGTCGACCGGCGTATTCGTTTGGCGTTTTCTGGCTATCTTGGCCACATGTGGGAGCTCTACGCTTTCTGGGCCTGGATCGGGACAGCGTTGGGTGTCGCCTTTGCTTCTAAGCTTGCGGTTGAGGACGCCCAATCCTTTGCGAAGCTCATCACTTTCTTGGCGATCGCGTCGGGTGGTCTGCTGTGTCTGCCCGCAGGGAAACTCGCTGATCGGATCGGTAAGGCCCGCGTAGCGACATTGGCAATGGTGCTGAGTGGATCGTCGGGCCTCGCGACCGCCGCATTCTTCGGCGGACCTATCTGGCTACTCGCGATAGTCGTCATAATTTGGGGTGCCACGATCATACCGGACTCGGCGCAATTCTCCGCCATGGTGGCCGACTACGCGCCACCTGACCGAGCTGGCAGCCTCCTTACGTTCCAAACGGCGCTCGGATTCACGCTGACGTTCTTCACAGTTCAGCTACTTCCCGTGTTTGTGTCCACTTTCGGATGGCAAGCGACATTGGTGATGACAGTCCTCGGTCCCATCTATGGATGTGAGGCGATGCGTAGGCTCATGAGAGACGAGCCTCGATTGCCGCCTTCGGCGTAAAACTGCCGGAAGTGCGCGGTAATCTGAAAATCAATTGTGTTGTAACGATTTCGTCGAATAATCGACACAGAACCCTTGCCTGTGGCGCTATCGTATAGGTAGTATAGATGACTCGATACTCACTCGGCGTGCGAGCAAAAACAGGAACGTTAAACAAGATGCTTGTCGGCCTACTCACGATCTCAGTGATCATCGGCGCGATTGCGGGGGGCGCGGCGTTGATCTTTGGAAACGGAATATTGATCGCTTTGCTGGTCTACTCTTTCACAGCCTCAACTGTGCTGTTGCTGCTGGCAATTCGCTCTTACAACAATCAACAAACCAGGAAAGAGAAGAAGCCTGTCGCGAACAGTCTGGCGGCGTTCAGAGCACATAGCGGCTGAGATCGCTCGATTTCATCAGCTCACCCAAGTGCGCTTCGACGAAAGCTTCGTCCACGTTGACACTGTCGCCTGACTTGTCGGGCGCAGAAAAGCTGAGTTGTTCGAAGACCCGTTCCATCACGGTGTAGAGCCGCCGGGCGCCGATGTTTTCCACGCTCCGGTTGACCTCTGCCGCGATACGTGCCAGCGCGGCAATACCGTCGTCCGCAAACGTTAAAGTCACACTCTCGGTCTGCATCAGTGCTGCATACTGGATCGTCAGGGCATTATCAGTTTCCGTGAGGATGCGAACGAAGTCCGTTTCCGTAAGTGCTTGTAACTCAACGCGAATTGGAAGGCGCCCCTGTAGTTCGGGAAGGAGGTCAGACGGTTTCGCGATATGAAACGCCCCTGATGCAATGAAGAGGATATGATCTGTTTTCACGGGGCCATGCTTCGTCGAAACCGTCGTGCCCTCGATCAAGGGTAGAAGGTCGCGTTGGACGCCCTCGCGGCTGACGTCCGCGCCACGAGCCTCGGATCTCGCGCAAACCTTGTCGATCTCATCCAGGAAAACGATACCGTTCTGTTCGACCGCTTCAATCGCACTCCGATTCACAGTCTCATTGTCGATCAGCTTGTCCGCTTCTTCAGCGATGAGCAATTCATAGGACGCCGCGACACTCAAACGACGGCGCGTTGTTCGACCGCCGAAAGCCTTTCCAAAAATGTCGCCGAGGTTGATCGCGCCCATATTCATGCCGGGTTGGCCGGGGATCTCGAACGCTGGGAACGGGCTCGATGTGTCGGCAAGCTCAAGCTCGATCTCCTTGTCGTCGAGTTCACCGCTCCGCAGTTTCTTGCGAAACATGTCGCGCGTCTGTTCTCGTGCACCCTGGCCGGCCAAGGCCTCAATAACCCGGTTCTCGGCGGCTTCATGTGCAGTTGCTTTGACCGATTCGCGCATCTCGTCCCGAACCATGACGATTGCCGCGTCCACAAGGTCCCTGACGATCTGCTCGACGTCACGTCCAACATACCCGACTTCGGTGAACTTAGTGGCCTCAACTTTGATAAACGGCGCCTTGGCCAAACGTGCGAGGCGCCGTGAAATCTCTGTTTTGCCAACCCCTGTTGGGCCGATCATCAGAATGTTCTTGGGATAGACCTCGTCACGAATGTCTTCAGAGAGTTTCTTCCGCCGCCAACGATTGCGAAGCGCAACCGCCACAGCGCGCTTCGCGTCCTTCTGTCCAATTATGAACCGGTCAAGTTCCGAAACGATTTCCCGTGGCGTCAGTTCCGTCACGCGCCAACCCTCCTATGCTCATGATCGGCGATTGCTACGAGATTTTGAGTGATGTGACCGGCCCAATAACTCAGCTTGGAGCAGTGTCTGCCGCGCCCATTGAACTGCATTTGCGTCGGCAGGGCGAAATGCCCAGAAAGACTCGTAAGAGATGTTACAGGCCGTCCAGTGACCTCAGTGTCCAGAGAACCACTCTCGCTGTCCGGGAACAGGTGCCGGTGCGGCAAACGCGGTTGAGTGTGTCCGCTGGCTTCGACACGAAAACTGGAAATGTGGGTGGACTGTTTCAATCGGGAAGCCCATCCACAATAAGGTTTCCATTGGTAAACACGCAGATATCGGCAGCGATTGCCATGGCGCGTCTGGCGATAGTCTCTGCATCGGCGTCGGTTTCATGCAGAGCCCGAGCAGCAGCGAGCGCGAAGTTCCCACCCGATCCGATTGCGGCCACGTCATGCTCCGGTTCCAAGACGTCACCGGCCCCGGTAATGACATACAAGGAAGCGCCATCGGTTACGATCAGCATCGCCTCCAAGTTCCGCAGATACTTGTCGGTGCGCCAATCCTTAGCAAGCTCCACAGCGGCACGCTGAAGCTGGCCGGGAGCCGCTTCTAGTTTCTTTTCCAGACGCTCCAGCAGTGTGAACGCGTCTGCTGTCGATCCGGCGAAGCCGCACAAGACCGGATGGCCACCCGGAGTGATCCGGCGTACCTTGCGGGCGGTGCCTTTCAGGACCGTATTGCCCAGGCTCACTTGGCCATCGCCTGCGATGACTGTTTTGCCGCCTTTGCGGACCGCAAGGATTGTCGTCCCATGCCAGCCCGGAAACTCTTCGGTGCTCATGCACCCTCCTCTTCTCCCGGGCCGGATATAGGGCGCCCGCCCGGAAATGCCTAGGGGCTCAGGGCCGCCACCGAAAATCGGAGCGAGGCTCAGCTGCTGGACGCGTCGCTCCAAGCTTGAACCGTTCCTGGTTGTACTCATTGCTGCGTTTCAGGACATGTAACGAGAATCGCCGGTGCGGTATAATCTGGTCTCGGCGCTCTGTTCTTAATGTAGAATTATGGTGCCAGCTCCTCTTGCGCAGGCAGCAACACTTGTTTCCCAACCGATCTTTCAAGCGCTTTTTCGTGACTTGCATCAACTTGATTGCACAGTGCCCGTTTTTGAGCCATCTGTTGCTCCTCTCTGGTCTGGTGGTTTCGCCCGACCATTCCCTTCAGTTGTGAGCTTCAAGCGCCGTGTTCATATCCTTTTTTCCGAACCCACGGCCGTTCCTGTGGTCTGCGATAGCCTGGACAGTCGTCTGTATGCTGGGCTGGTATCTTGGTGGTGGCGAGTTGGGGGCGGCTCTCGGAATAGTCGGCGAAGAGGGGGCAGACCGCGCAATCGGCGTTGAGCGTTTTTGGTCGGCGAAGTTTAATTGGTTTTATATCTATTACGGCATTGCAGTCGCCGTATTCGCATTGTTCTGGCACATAGTCGCTCCTCATCGTTGGGAACTGTGGTCGGTTCTTGGTTCGGCTCTGATACTCTTTACGACCTACTTCCAAGTTCAAGTCAGCGTTGCCATCAACGATTGGTATGGTCCTTTCTACGATACCGTGCAGGCAGCCCTTGCCCAGACGCGCGAAGTGACGCTGGGGGATTTCTACGGCGGGATTGGGCAATTCCTTGGAATCGCGCTCGTCGCGGTGCTGGTTGGGGTCATGACCCGATTTTTCGTGAGCCACTATATCTTCCGGTGGCGCACGGCGATGAACGACTACTATATGGATAATTGGGGCCGGTTGCGAGAAATCGAGGGTGCTTCCCAGCGCGTGCAAGAAGACACGATGCGATTCTCGGGAACGATGCAGGGTCTTGGCGTCAGCCTGATCGACTCGATTATGACCCTAATCGCATTCATGCCCGTCCTCGTTCGGCTCTCAGCAGAAATCGAAGATGTGCCAATCATAGGTGCGGTCCCTTACCCGCTTGTCGTGGCTGCGGTCCTATGGTCGCTTGTCGGCACGGGTTTCCTTGCCCTCATAGGAATAAAGCTGCCTGGTTTGGAGTTTCGCAACCAGCGGGTCGAAGCGGCTTATCGAAAAGAACTCGTCTATGGTGAAGACGATCCGAACCGAGCATCACCTCCCACAACGCGTGATCTCTTTCTGAACGTTCGAAGGAACTACTTTCGACTATATTTTCACTACATGTATTTTAATATCGCCCGCATATTCTATTTACAGGTGGACAATGTGTTTGGATTTATTGTGCTTGCACCTGCGATTGTGACCGGATCCATTACGCTTGGGTTGATGAACCAAATTTTGAATGCCTTCGACCAGGTCCGCACGTCGTTCCAATACCTCGTGAATTCATGGACGACGATTGTCGAATTGATCTCGATCTACAAGCGGCTGAGGGCTTTCGAGGCAGCGATAGACGGTGAAGAACTTCCCCAGATTGATCGAGACTTCCTAGAAGGAAGGGGGTCTGACGGCCCAGCCCCGGCAGAATAGGCAGATTGACCAGTTCTCGTATTTGCTTGATGACGCGAACGAGTGGATGCTAACCGAACCTGATTGCGGCTGTAGCTCAATGGTAGAGCACCTGGTTCCCATCCAGATGACGAGGGTTCGATTCCCTTCAGCCGCTCCAGCATCTCTTCAGTTGGCATTAGGCAACGAGTCCGGTCCCAGGATCTCTGTCTCTGCAAGCGCAGCCCCACTCGTTCTGTCAAAGACACGGATCCGCTCTTCTCCGGCGGCATTCACTGTAACAAGTGCGACCCACGACCCGCTCAGCGTGACGGCCCGCGCCGATTCGCCAGACGGCAAGATGACCGCTTCGGGCATTGCCACAGGGGACGGAACCTGATTGAGGCGCAGGAGGACGGCAACGACGATCACGATAAAGCCGATGATCAAAGTTAGGGTCAAACCGTTGACGAGAAGGCGCAACTGCCGAATCCTCGGTGGCTCGACCTGGTAGTCGTCGTCTTTGTCGAAATTGCCGCTCATGAAGCCGAACCTTAGCCAGAAACTGCAGGTTGAAATTGGACCTGGACCTGCGCGTCGCCTTGATAAGGCGCTTGCCGCGTCTGTGCCAGAGGAGGCAGGGCTCAGTCGATCGCGCATCCAGGGGCTCATCGCGGAGGGGGCTGTGGCACTTGCAGCAGGGCCAAGCGTCGTTGACCCGCGTATGCCGGTCTCACCGGGAACAGTTCTTGTTGTATCGCTGCCCCAACCGATCCCCGATATCGCGCAGCCCGAGGAGATCCCGCTTGATGTGATCTTCGAGGATTCTGAACTGATCGTTGTCAACAAGCCAGTCGGACTGGTCGTTCATCCTGCCCCCGGCGCCCGAACAGGAACACTCGTGAACGCGCTCCTCCATCATTGCCATGGGCGTCTGTCAGGGATCGGGGGAACGCTTCGTCCGGGAATTGTGCACCGCATCGACAAGGATACGTCGGGATTGCTGGTCGTGGCGAAAACGGATCGGGCGCATCAGGTGCTCGCGACGCAGTTTGCCGAGCATTCGATCGACCGTCGCTATCTTGCTGTTACGCATGGTGCCCCTGACCCAGCGGATCCGAGGATACGTGGTTTGGCAGGGGTGCGCTGGATCGGGGAAAAAGATCTCAAGATTGAAGGAGATATCGGTCGGCACCCCGGAGACCGGAAGAGAATGACTGTTGTTCGCAGAGGTGGGAAACGCGCTGTAACCTACGTTCGCATTTCAGAGCGGTTTGTCTCTGCCCAAGGACCCATAGCGGCTCTCGCCGAATGCGAGTTGGAAACGGGGCGCACGCACCAGATCCGCGTGCATTTAAGCTTCATCGGGTATCCTTTGGTCGGCGACAACGTGTACGGACGTAGCCGAGGTTCGCGTCCGATCTCGTCGTTCCCGCGTCAGGCGCTCCATGCCGCACACCTGGGATTCGATCATCCTATCAAAGGCACGCGTCTCATTTTCGATGTGCCTCCCCCAGAGGACATGCAGGCTCTGATCACGTCTCTGCGAAAGCCCTGAAGCAATTGGGGGTTAAAGTTTGTGCCGGAATTACTATCTCGTTAAGCTCAAGCAAAGGCGGTCGACATCGCTGCGCACGAAAGTTGGTGACGCAGCTCAAAGTAGCCGCCTAAGGAGAAAACCTTGAGCTACTCGAATCTTCCGGCGCCATCCTCCGAACAGGGGCTCGCGCGCTACATGCAAGAAATTCGAAAGTTCCCGATGTTGGAGCCCGAGCAGGAGTACATGCTCGCCAAGGCTTGGGTCGACCATGGGGACAAAGATTCAGCGCATCAATTGGTCACAAGCCACCTCAGGCTGGCCGCTAAGATCGCCATGGGCTACCGTGGTTACGGTCTTCCCACATCTGAAGTTGTCTCCGAGGCTAATGTCGGGCTCATGCAAGCCGTCAAACGGTTTGATCCTGATAAAGGGTTTCGGCTCGCGACGTACGCCATGTGGTGGATACGGGCCAGCATCCAGGAATACATCCTGCGATCGTGGAGCCTCGTGAAGCTTGGCACGACTGCGGCGCAAAAGAAGCTGTTCTTCAATCTTCGCAAAGCAAAGAACCGGATCGGGGCGTTCGAAGAAGGCGAACTCCGGCCCGAGAATGTTCAGCGGATAGCGAAAGACCTCAACGTAACGGAAGATGAGGTCATCTCGATGAACCGGCGCATGTCCGGCGGCGACGCAAGCCTCAATTCCCAGATAAAGAACGACGGGGAGGGTGCCGCCGAGTGGCAGGATTGGCTTGAGGACGAGGATGCCGACCAAGCAGCCGCGCTGGCAGAGCGAGATGAGTATGAGAGCCGCCAAGAATTGCTTATCGAGGCGATGCAATCGCTCAACGAACGTGAACGCCACATTTTGACGGAGCGCCGGCTCAAAGACGAGCCAGTGACGCTGGAGGATCTAAGCCAAGTCTACAATGTGAGCCGGGAACGTATCCGTCAAATCGAGGTGCGCGCTTTTGAAAAGTTGCAGAAAAAGATGCGTGAGTTGGCGGCCGATCGTGGCCTTGTGCAGGCTGTAAACTGAGCATCGCGCTCATCGCTTTGTGTTGGCTGCCTCTTTAGGCGGCCTTTTTGTCTAGCGATATTCGACTAGGCGTACGTATACAGCGTATCCGGGAGTCATTCGGACCCTCGAGATGACCTTTTCGGGTGTAGATCCGATGTCCTAGCCCTCGGTTACTCCATTTGCATTTGATCGAAACGTAGCGGGCCTTAACGACTGATCTGGACCCATGGCTTTTCGGCAGCCTGTTTCCTGGAACAGCGATGCAGATGTTTAGGAAACCGCAGGACGGACAGTGCCTCGAGAGCTAAGTCTCAAGTGCAGAACCGAAGATCGCGAGATTTCCACCGAACGCTACGCTAGGTGCGAATCTCAGCATTGTTGCCCAGTTGGGGCGGACACGAAACGGGGCTGGTTTGGCCTTCCAGTGAATCCGGAAACAGCTTCGATCGCTTAAGATTAAGGGGTTTTCGTGCCAAATTCGACATCTTGCAGACACAAACTTGCTGGACCGAAGGCGCCGGACTAGTTTACACCATCGAGCAATCGAACCAGACTGCTATGATGCGGTCAGGGTTGATCTGGAAGACCCCAGGCCCCTTGGAAGGGGAGCTCAGGCAAGGAGGATGACGCGTGGCCCACGCCGATGAGCAGAGTGGTAGTCGGAGAGACTTTCTGTATGTAGCAACAGGGGCCGCTGGCGCAATCACAGCTGGCGCCGCGATCTGGCCCCTGATTAACCAAATGAACCCAGCGGCGAATGTCCAAGCGCTTTCGACAATTCAGGTCGACTTGGCGGATGTCGAACCTGGGAGCCAAATATCCGTAAAATTCCTCGGGAAACCTGTTTTTATTCGCCGTAGAACACCTGAGGACATCGAGGAGGCCCGGGCGGTCCCGCTTTCCGACCTCAAAGATGGCCTAGCACGAAATGAAAACTTGTCCGCGGATAGCACCGCAGACGACGTCAACAGATCCTTAGATGAAGCCGGTGAGTGGCTGGTTATGATCGGGGTCTGCACCCATTTGGGATGCATTCCAATATCTGATGCTGGTGACTATCACGGGTGGTTTTGTCCGTGCCACGGGTCTCACTACGACACGTCGGGCCGTATCAGGAAAGGGCCCGCCCCAGAGAACCTCTATATTCCGGTCGCAGCATTTGTGTCGGAAACAGTTGTCGAATTGGGCTAGCTATTAGGAGGAACGGTCAATGAGTGGCATTCCGCACGATCACTACGAGCCCAAGACGGGCGCAGAAAAATGGGTTGAGAGCCGCCTCCCCATTATCGGCTTGATGCATGCAACGCTGACAATCCCAACACCCAAGAACCTGAATTGGATGTGGATCTGGGGAATTGTCCTGACGTTTTGCTTGGCGCTACAGATCATCACAGGCATCACATTGGTCATGCACTACACGCCAGATACGACGCTCGCATTTGCGTCGGTCGAGCACATCATGCGTGACGTAAACGGAGGTTGGGCGCTTCGCTATATTCATATGAACGGCGCCTCGCTCTTCTTTATTGCCGTCTACTTCCACATCTTCAGAGGGCTCTATTACGGCTCCTACAAAGCTCCTCGTGAGATCACGTGGATCATTGGAATTCTGATCTTCTTGCTCATGATGGGCACGGCGTTCATGGGATATGTGCTTCCCTGGGGCCAAATGTCGTTCTGGGGTGCAACCGTGATCACCGGCCTCTTCGGCGCGATCCCAGTGATTGGAGACGACATCCAGACCTGGCTCTTGGGAGGGCCGGCCGTCGACAATGCCACGCTGACGCACTTCTTCAGTCTGCACTATCTCCTGCCGTTTGTAATCGCAGCGCTCGTTGTTGTGCACATCTGGGCTTTCCACACCACCGGCAACAATAATCCTACCGGCGTGGAAGTCAGACGGACTTCGAAGGCAGAAGCGGAAGCCGACACATTGCCGTTTTGGCCTTACTTCGTGATCAAGGATTTGTTCGCGCTTGTCTTCATCCTTGCCTTCTTCGCGGCAGTCGTTGGTTTCATGCCCAACTATCTCGGGCACCCAGATAACTACATCGAAGCCGACGCGCTCGTAACGCCAGCGCACATTGTTCCAGAGTGGTATTTCCTGCCTTTCTACGCGATGCTGCGCGCCATCACCTTCGATATCCTGTTTATCAACTCCAAGCTTGGCGGCGTCATCGCGATGTTTGGCTCGATTGCCATCCTCGCAATTGCCCCATGGCTTGACACGAGCCGCGTGCGGTCCGGCCGCTATCGCCCGCAGTTTAAGATCTGGTTCTGGATCTTGGTGGTCGATTTCTTCGTTCTCATGTGGTGCGGCGCAATGCCGGCAGAGCAGCCCTACGTGATTATCAGTCAGCTCGGGACGCTCTACTGGTTTGCATACTTCCTGGTGATCCTGCCGCTACTGGGTCTCATAGAGAAGCCACTACCGCAGCCAGATACGATCGAAGAAGACTTTAAGGCGCATTACGGTGATCCGAATGCGGATGCGGCATCGTCGGACTATCGGCCTACGCCAACCGCTGCTGCTGCAGAGTGAGTTGGTTGGGAAGGGTATCGACATGTTGAGACGAGCAATTTCCGCATTCGTGACCGTGGCTGCTCTTGTGGGCGCAGCTCCCGTCCTCGCGGCTGGCGGCGGCGGCCATGTGCACGATTATCGGTTCTCGTTCGAAGGGCCATTCGGGACTTTCGATCAGGCACAACTTCAGCGCGGTCTGCAGGTTTACACAGAGATCTGCTCGGCCTGCCACGGGCTCAAGTTTGTAGCCTATCGGACATTGTCTGACCCGGGCGGCCCTGCGCTCCCTGAAGACCAGATGCGAGCATACGCGGCACAGTTCGAAGTGTTCGATCCCGAGCTTGACGACTTCCGGACAGCGGCTCCACCTGATCATTTCCCGGAGTCGGCCCTCGAGAATGCCCCTGATCTCAGCCTAATGGCGAAAGCACGTGCGGGCTTCCACGGCCCACTCGGGACTGGCATTAGCCAGTTCGTCAACGGGATGGGCGGACCTGAGTATATCGCAAGTATGTTGACGGGTTTCACTGGAAGCGAATCCGAGCAAGCCGGAACCCTGTTGTATGAGAACGAAGCCTACGGCGGATACATGGCTATGGGGCCCGTGTTCTACGGTGATGACGTGGAGTATGCTGACGGAACACCAGCAACCATAGAACAACAGGCGCAGGATGTTGCCGCATTCCTGATGTGGACAGCAGAGCCGAAAATGATGGCGCGGAAGAGTGCTGGCATGACAGCAGTGCTGTTCCTGGTTGTTCTCACCGTTCTGCTCTATTTCACAAATAAGAAGCTGTGGTCGCCTCACAAAGGAAAGCATTGAGCTTCGGAACTTGCGAAGCGGTCAAAGCCGCTTCGCACTCGCCAACGGTCTAAGGCAGCGACAGAGTAATTCTTGGGCGTAAGACGACTTGCTGACTTTTTCTGCCCTTTCATCGAAACAGTAGAAAACTGAAAGCTTATTGTTGAGCCTAGTGCTCTTCAAAGAGATACGGGGCAATTCAGACCCGTTTTTACACTTTGCCCTGATTTACCCTTTTTGAAAGCTCTGCTGCGCTCTCGACCCGCTCTGAGTAACGGTCAGTCAGATAGCCGCTTCTGCCGCGCGTCATGTATGTGAACTTCACAAGCTCTTCCATCACGTCGACGAGCCTCAGATAATACGGTGATGGTCTCATACGGCCGGCGTCATCAAACTCATCCCAGGCCTTTGCAACTGACGACTGGTTTGGGATGGTGATCATGCGCATCCATCGCCCCAGAATGCGCATCTGATTGAGTGAGTTGAAACTCTGCGATCCACCTGAGACCTGAGCGAGTGCCAGCGTTTTCCCCTGTGTCGGTCTTATTCCACCAAGGCTTAACGGCAACCAATCTATCTGAGACTTCATTATGCCCGTCATTGCGCCATGGCGCTCCGGGGAGACCCAAACCATGCCTTCGGACCACACACTGAGATCTCGCAGTTGCGCGACCTTGGGGTGCTCCGGATCTGCCGCATCAGGCAGGGGAAGGCCAAGGGGATTATAGAACCGAGGCTCTGCTCCCAACCATTCGAGTAACCGCCCAGCTTCTTCAGCAAGAAACCTAGAGTAAGATCTCTGGCGGAGGGACCCATAGAGTAGCAAGATCTTCGGTGCGTGGGCGTCGTCGCCGTCGGGTGCGTATAGGGAAGGATCTATCTTTTGGATCCGGTCGAAGTCTACGTTTGGAAGTTGGTTCAACGCTTTACCACCTCACCGTCCTCCTTGGTGAATTCGGAGAAGCTCACGTTTTCTAGTATTTCCAGTACGGTTTCGGAGGGCCGACAGAGCTTTGTGCCCTTCGCGGTGACAACGATCGGTCGCTGGATCAGGATAGGATGTTCGAGCATCCTGTCGAGAATCTCGCTATCCGATAATGACGTGTCCGAAAGCCCGAGTTCTTCGTAGGGTGTGCCTTTCTGGCGCAACAATTCGCGTGGTGTCATCGACATCGCGGCAAGCAGTGACACAAGCGTCTCCCGGCTCGGCGGGAACTTGAGATACTCGATGACCTCCGGTTCTTCTCCGGCTTGTCGGATTATGGCCAGAACGTTCCGAGACGTTCCGCATTTTGGGTTGTGGTAGATAGTTACCAATGCTCAATCCTCTGGAAAGCGCGCACGTGTCCTGTTGGCGAAAGCGACGAGTGAGAGCATGACGGGGACCTCTACGAGAACACCAACTACCGTGGCGAGAGCTGCCCCTGAATGCAGACCAAAAAGACTTATGGCGACGGCGACGGCGAGTTCAAAGAAGTTCGATGTCCCGATCATTGCGCATGGGGCAGCGACTTTATGCGGCACGCGCATGGCCCATGCGGCTCCATAAGCGACAGCAAAGATCCCGTAGCTTTGGATCAGGATTGGTATGGCAATGAGCAAGATGACCAACGGGTTATCGAGGATCACCTGCCCTTGAAGACTGAACAAGATCACCACGGTCGCGACGAGGCCGCCAATTGAGAACGGTTTAATCCTCTCTGTGAAGCGGTGGATCTCATCCGGTGCCCCGAGGAGCCGTCGTGTATAGAGCCCCGCGCCAAGAGGCAGCAGAACATACAACACGACGGAAAGGATGAGCGTGTTCCACGGGACCACAATATCCGTGACACCCAAGAGCAGGGCCACGATCGGTGCGAAAGCGACGATCATGATGAGATCGTTCACCGAGACCTGCACAAGAGTATACGTTGCATCGCCCCGTGTAAGCTGAGACCACACGAAGACCATTGCGGTACACGGCGCGGCCCCGAGAAGAATGAGCCCGGCGATATATTGCGCGGCATCTTCCGGGTCGATCAGGGGTGCGAAGACGTAGTCAAAGAAGAGCACCGCGAGCCCGGCCATTGTGAAGGGCTTTATCAACCAGTTGACCGCCAGTGTGATGAGGAGGCCCCTCGGCTGATCTGCGACCCGCCGCACTGCGCCAAGGTCGACGTTGATCATCATTGGGTAGACCATCGCCCAGATCAGCACTGCAACGACGAGGTTCACTGACGCAAACTCCGTATCTGCAATGGCTTGTGTCAGGCCGGGCGCAATACTTCCAATGATCAGGCCAAGCAGGATCGCAAGAAAGATCCAAAGCGAAAGGTATCGCTCGAAAGGACCTAACGGCGAAACGGGATCGGTCGCGGTGTCACTCACTTGTGTTGCTCCCGATCAAGCACAGGTAATTTCATCAAGGATCGGCTGGCAAAGCTCCGGCGCGCCGCCGCAGCAATCCTGCATCAGGAAGCGAAGGAGCCCGCGCAAGCCATCCAGATCGGCGAAGTAACGGATCGTGCGCCCTTCCCGAACATTGCGGAGAAGGCCAGCGTTCATGAGTATCGCCAGATTTGCCGATAGTGTGTTTTGCTTAACCCCAAGGGCCTCACTGATCTCGCCCGCGAGCATGCCTTTGGGACCTGATCTGATCAGAAGCCGAAGAACCCGTAGCCTTGTTTCCTGAGACAGTGCACCGAAAGCCGAAAGCGCGTCATTCATTTCCATATTTCAGGAAATATCGATATGATTCTTATTAGTCAAGCAAGATGCGATTGAGCTAACGAGCTCCTTGCTGGCGCCAATCTACAGCTTAATCACCGCGTAGCTGCTATAGCTCCGATAAAGGGATCGGCTCTCAAAGGAAGCATTCCTTTGCTTCGCCACTGCATCAACGACGTCGAACAGGTCACTTCGGGGCGTCACATGGAACCGCTTGAGCCATGAGTTCAACACCCGACCAGACCATTTCGGGAGATGCTCCTGGGTTCCGAAGTCGACGACATGCAGAGATCCGCCGGGGTTAACCACAGACGCGCCATGTGTCAGGGCCTGCTCCCATTCTGGGATCATCGAAACCGCGAAGGAAACAAAAACGCGGTCGAATCCGCTGACACCGAATTCCTGCACTGGGTCAAAGTTGGTCGCATCAGCTTGAGCAAGCTTTGCGGTCTCTCCTAGTTTCGAACGCGCTGACCGCAGCATCTCTTGGGATATGTCTACCCCAAAGAGCGAGCATCCCGGATACTGTTGGCCTATCTTTTGGAGGTTCCGGCCAGTCCCGCATCCTATTTCTAGCACCGAGCCGCCTTTTGGTGGCGTCAGTTCGTCGATCAAATAATCGCGCCCGAACAAGAAAAACTTCCGAGACGCATCGTAGATCAGGCGTTGGTACCTGTATATCGCATCCATCCGTTGAGCATGATCGGATGCGTTGTCAAAAGTCTCTGTCAAAACGCTATCAGCCGCTGAAACGATAGAGATGAAAACCGCCGTAAATGGCAGAACGGTCGGCTGCAAAACAAGCTGCAGAGACGTCGTGATCGTAGTTCCAGCGGTTCAAGATTTCAGGCTCTACACGTCCCGGCAGAATGTCTTCCGCTCCACCCGTTCGGAAAATTACTCTTGCGCCCTTCTCTGCGGTGCGAGTGATCTGCGTCCAGAGCGCATTGAGTTGCCGGTCGTTCATCCAATCCTGGGCATCGAGCAAAACGAAACCTTGCTTCGAAGCAGCGGGTTGCTCGGACAGAACATCGGTGAGTGACCTGTTTACCACCTGCACTCGATCGGTATGGCTTGTCAGTCTGCCGAAATTTTGCGGCTCCAAGTAAGGTGGAACGCCGCCCTTGCCCTCAGGTCCATAGCCGCGATGAAACGCCTGCCACGCGAAATAGTTGCTCTGAAGGGGGAAGTCACACATCAACTTTCGAAGGCGTTCGCGCAATACAGGTATCACGTCTCCCTCGCCATCCGCGGCAAGCTTATCAAACTGTGCTGGAGGGATCCCGAGGCCAAATAGCGCCGCAGGCCGCCGACCAAGAAACTTTATCAGCGGCTTCTCGAAAAGTGGGTCGATATGGTTCTCGAAGAAACGCTTCTGATCGTCGAGCGACTCGGACGACAAAAGCGCGTCATATTTCACTTGCGCAACGCTCGATATCAAATGCACTGATCCGATAAAGCGGCCCAACAATCCATGCCGGTAAAACCCCCGCGTGAACATTCGGATCCTGCGGTGTCCGTAAGGCCTGCCATCCCAGTAAGACTTTGTCACCGGGTCCAACTGGTCCCGAAGATAACTGTCGTAGATCTCCGCGTTCGTGTGTTTGTTCGCGTGACCAAACAGGTCGTAAAAAAGCTCATGCTCGGGTAGATGCTGAGCCGCTGCGAGCTTTAACTTCAAGAGCGCAACATGCGCTGGAGACAGGTCGACTGCGGTTATCGATGCCGGACCGGAAGCCAAGTACGACATTACGTTGCAGCCGCCCGACGCGATGCAGACGATATGATCGTTCGGACCAATGTCCAAAGCAATCATGTCGGCGACAGGATCCTCCCAGATTTGAGCATAAACAAGGTTCTGGAACAGCCTTGAGAACAGCCGCTCCTGCAAGCCCGTCAAACTGAGATGACCTTTTTGCAAGACCGCGGAGCCGAGTTGCTCCTGGACCGATCGGGTATCCTGCATAGAGTTTAAGCCGCCTGTTTCTTGCGTTTAACCCGATATTTACGCTTTTCATTCGTCTCTTTAAAGGTCTGAACGAACTTGCGCTTCCGTCTAAAGGCTGCCCAGTCGATGAGTTGCAGACGCCCATCCTCTCGCTCGACAACCGCAGTACAGCTTTCCACCCAGTCGCCTGTATTCACGTAGGCGATGCCATTCATTTCACTGATATTGGCGCTATGAATGTGCCCGCAGATGATACCGTCATACTTGCCTCGCCGCGCCTCCTCGGTAAGCACGAACTCATACTCACCGATATAATTGACCGCCTGTTTCACCTGCTGCTTTGCCCAATTTGAGAGTGACCAGTATTGGCCTCCCCAAAGGCGCCGTATTCGATTGGCCCACGTGTTGAGCCAAAGGGCAAAGACATAAGCGCGGTCTCCGACATGCGCGAGCCACTTCGCGTTCACGACAACTGTGTCGAATTGATCGCCATGGGTAACCAGATACCGTTGCTTGTCGGCCGCAACAAAGTCTGCCCGTTCCATGACCTCAATTCCGCCGAAATGTGTGCCTAGATACTTTCGCATGATCTCGTCGTGGTTCCCGGGAATGTAATAGACGCTGGCGCCATCGTGCGCCCGGGCAAGCAGTGCTTGCACGACATCATTATGAGACTGCGGCCAGTGCCAACCGCGCCGGAGGCGCCAGCCGTCGAAGATGTCTCCAACAAGATAATATGTTTCAGCTTCGTGTTTGTTGAGGAAGTCCAATAACAATTCCGCCTGACAACCGCGAGTACCCAAATGTATATCCGATAGAAAAATCGTGCGGAACTTCACGGGTTCTTCCGAAGTCGTCTTCAACATTACGTGCAAGTCTACCCCAGGCCCGCGACAAAATTATGAAATACAGTCATATCAACGAGCGATACAGCTGTCATTCACAACTTTAACGCATAGCCATCCCTCCCTCTTAAGCTGGCTGCGCTTCTACGATTTCCTCAGCGGTTGCAAGATCTACGGAAACCAGCCGACTGACACCCTGCTCAGCCATTGTCACGCCGAAGAGCCGATCCATGCGGCCCATCGTTATTGCATTGTGTGTGATGATGAGGAACCGCGTCTTGGTTCGTCCGGTCATCTCATCAAGCAAGTCGCAGAACCTCTTCACGTTGGCATCATCAAGCGGCGCATCCACCTCGTCCAATACACAGATAGGCGATGGGTTCGCTAAGAACACTGCAAAAAGCATAGACAAAGCCGTGAGTGTTTGCTCGCCTCCGGAAAGCAAGGACAAAGAAGAGAGGTTCTTCCCCGGTGGCTGGCACATAATTTCAAGACCGGCTTCCAGCGGGTCATCGCTTTCAACAAGTATGAGCCTCGCTTCGCCACCTCCGAAAAGGTGTCTGAAGAGCATGCCAAAATTCTGGTTAACTTCCTCGTAGGCTTTCAACAGGCGATCCCTGCCTTCGCGGTTGAGCCGGGTAATGCCATGCCGCAACTTTTGGATCGCTTCTTCGAGCTCTGCCTGTTCAGCGAGTAGCCGCGTCTCCTCGGTTTCGAGCTCCCGGCTGTCTTGCTCCGCCCGCAGGTTGACGCCGCCAAGGTTCTCCCTCTGCCGCGTCAAATCCCGGATACTGACCTCCAACTTCTCCTTTGAAGGAAGCCCTGCGATCTCACCGCCAATTGTTTCAGCCAAGTCTTCGGGGGCTTGCCCGAACTCGGTTTGAATTCGCTCCGCTGCTTCACGCGCGCTCGCATCTGCGGCCTCCGCCGAGACTTCGAGCCGCGCGCGCGCCTCGCGGGCTTCTGTTGCCTTACCTTCGGCGGAACGTAGCTCTGCAGAAAGGGTCCGACGCGTCGTTTCAGCCTGAGAAAGAGCGTCCGCTGCTGTTCGCTGCCGGACCTCCGCCTCGCGAAATGCTTCAGCTAGTCGACCGGCTTCAATCTCAAGGGTTCCCGGTTGAGCACGTGCCTGCGTCAAGCCTTGCTGGGTTTCGCGCGCCCGCCGCTCTAAGCCCTGGATGCGGTCCGCAGCCGTAGATCTGCGCTTTTTCCAACTTTCAGTCTCAACCAAGATTTCCTTGAGACGCTTGGCCCTAGCCTCGCTTTCCCTCCGAAGGCTTTCGGTCTCTGCACGCGCATCCAGCATGAGCGATCGTGCCGCTCCGGCTTTCTCGCGCGCAACTTCCAGGTCTGCTTCAGCCGTGCTTGGGTCCCCAACCGCCGCCGCTGCGGACTGCGCTTCGGTAAGCGCGGATTGCGCCTTTGCCGCCTCGAGGCTCTCGGACGCACGCGCCCCCTCGCAGGCTTCGGCTCTGGCACATGCAGCCTCAAAAACGGTTTGGGCGCGGGCGTGAATTTGCTCCGCGGAGGTCGCCTCTCTCTCCCTGAGTTTTCGGATCTCTCGTCCCTCGGCCTCGCTCTTTTTCGCCTTGCTGTAAGCCTCGCTTGTTGCTGCCGCATTGTCCTGAAGCGCTGACAGGCGCGTTCTTAATTCGTCTCGTTGCTGAACCAGCGCGGTGAGCCGATTCCTTTGTGTGAGCCTCTGGGCGGCCTCTGATCGCGCATCTTCCTTCTTGAGGTAGAGGCCGTCCCAACGCCAAATGTCGCCCTCTTGACTCACCAGAGAGCGTCCGTTCGCCAGGGATTTCTGGTTTTTCGGACCGTCTTGGGCGGCGACCAAGACAGCTGCCCGCAGAGCGCGTTGCAGCGCAGGAGGGGCGGAAACACGATCTGCCAGCGTTTCGCCGGATGGGGCCGACCCTTCAGCCTCAGGATTCGTGGTTGTTTGCCAGCCGCTCGCAGAAACGTTCGGGTCGACAAGTGGCAGAAAGAGGCTTTCACCGAGAGCCGCACCGAGCGCTGCCTCAAAGCCAGGTTCCACATGAAGCTGGTCCAGTACCGGATTCGCGGAGGTGGTTTCTTTTTCCAGGAGGGAGTTGAGCCCTTTGATCTCCGCTTCCAAGGATCGAACCGTTCCCTGGGCTTCGCTCAGCTCTGATTGGGCCGTCTGTGCAGATTCTTGCGTTGCAGTCAACTCGGCTTCCGCCGCCCGCATGACATCATTGGCAGCGGCCGCAGCGGCTGCTGCTTCGTCCCTTTGCATGCCTGCATCGGACAGCGAAACTTGCGCAGTGCTTCGCCCCTCCTGCGCATTCGAAAGCGCCGCTTCCGCAAGATCCAAACGCTCCTGGGCTTTGTACTTCTGTGAGTGAGCATCTTTCAGAGCGCGATGGGCCGCTTGGTGTTCGGCGAGGAGGTGCGCAGTCTGTCGGGAAACTGTGTCCAGTGTTGCCTCCGCAGCCTGTAACTGGTGCGCGGCCTCTTCCGCAGCTGATTGCGCTTTCGTCAGCCGATCAGATTCCTCAATACGCCAGGATTCTAACTCCTGCTGTTCGCTAAGCAGCCGTGTACTCACGATCTCAGCATCCGAGTTCAATGCGGCCTCGCGTTTGAGATCAGCGGCAACCTGGGCTTTTTGGGCCTCCAATCTCTCTATGTTGCGTGAGGCGTCCTGCGTCTTTGTCTGTAGCCGGTCCCGCTCGATGGTGAGGCGCTGCAATAGCGCTCCGGCAATCGCATCCTCTTCGCGTAGGGCTGGCAGCGCCTCCTCCGACTGACCAAAGAGCCTTTGGAGCCTTGCCGCTTCTGCAACGCAGGCACTCGTGTTTCGGGTTGCCTCGATAGACAACGCCGCGGCTGCAATCCGCTCGGCCTCTGCGTCGCGCCAGAGCCGCAAGAGGAGGCGCGTTTCGGCAGCTCGAAGCGCTTCTCCGATTTCGCGGTAGCGCTTCGCCTGTTTCGCTTGGCGGGTCAGAGATGCGAGTTGGCGCCGTAGTGTCTCAAGTAAATCGGCCACGCGCGCCAAATTTGTTTCCGTCGCGCTGAGTTTCAGCTCCGCCTCATGCCGCCGCTGGTAGAGACCGGAAATGCCTGCCGCGTCTTCAAGCACACGACGACGCGCTGTCGGCTTGGCGTTCACGAGTTCGGTGATCCGGCCTTGCCCCACAAGGGCCGGTGATCGCGCCCCCGAGGATCCGTCCGCAAACAAAAGTTGCACATCTCGCGCCCGAGCTTCTTTCCCGTTGGCGCGATATGCTGACCCGGCGTCCCGACTAATGCGACGCACGATGTCCCAATCAACGGCTTCGTTGAACGCGGCGGGGGCCAAGCGCTCGCGATTGTCGATTGTGAGGGTAACTTCAGCATGGTTCCGCGCGGGTCGAGTGCGGGAACCCGCGAAGATCACATCGTCCATGCCTGTGCCGCGCATGGACTTAGCTCGATTCTCACCCATCACCCAGCGCAGCGCCTCGACAAGGTTCGATTTGCCGCAGCCATTCGGCCCAACAACGCCAGTCAGCCCGGGTGCGATAACCAGTTCTGCCGGGTCAACAAAGCTCTTGAAGCCGACAAGGCGCAAGCGAGTGAACTGCAAATTCCATTATCCTTTGACCGCTTGCGCAACGTCGGGCCTGCGGCAAGGTGAGTCAAGGGCATGGGCCTGTATCTGGTGGTTCGTGCAAGGCAATCGCTACATATTGCCCACGGAAACGATCCGACGCAAATGGAGTCCGATTGCTAACGGAAGCCGAACTCAACTGTTCCGGTCGAATGCCAGTCCATCGATGGACGTGGATTCGAGCAGATTTCGAAACTGAAGCCGATAGTCGCGGGCCAGACTTATGATCTGGGGTTCATCGAATTCCTCAGGCGTTCCCAAGTGGTTGCGGCTCCAGCTCATGTTCCGCATGTTTACGCCGGAGAGTGCCGACAGAGGTATTGCAATGGCAAGGCTCGCGGCAATTGGCAGCAACCAGAACGACACGATGCCAAGGAGCATCCCGTATACAAGGAGGAGCCCCAAGACGGTCTCAAGGGCGTGGAATTTGGCCAACTCGCTAACCGGGTAGCGGCTGTTGGACCTTCGCTGTGGCTTCCAAGTTTCCTTAAAGCCCAGAAAGTGGCGGAGCACAGCGACAGTTTGTTGCACCATGAGGATGGGCGCAAAAGCAACAGAAAGGATGAGTTCCAAAAGAAACGACATGAAGAACTGTTTTGGGCCGCCAAGTTTGCTGAGGTCCACGCCTGTCATCCAGAACGTGCCTGCGCCCAGGAACTTTGGTGCAAGAAGCATTCCATACATAAAGAGGAGCAGGAAAAAGCTGTTGATCGACGAGATCTCCGGCCACGTCGGAAACATTGGGTTTGTATCACTGAAATACGTGATGACATTCTGTTCTGTGCCATTGCCGACCACAGCCCAGAACACAAGAAGTGCGAACCATGCAGGAGAAAGCAGATACGCCATCGCTCCCTGGAAGAGATGGAATCGCGAAATAGCGTGGAACCCTCGGGTATGCAGAATATTGAGGTGTTGAAGGTTCCCCTGGCACCAGCGTCTATCGCGCAAAACGTAGTCGATCAGGGTTGCTGGAACCTCCTCATAACTCCCGCGGATCCTCGGCAGGAACCTAACGGACCAACCTGCACGCCTGAGCAGCCCCGCCTCGACAAAGTCGTGGCTCAAGATCAGTTCTTTTCGACCAGTGACAGTGCGAATATGGGGAAGACCTGCACAGGATGCGAAAGCCGCGGTTCGGATGATCGCGTTATGACCCCAGTAGTTTCCTTCGCGATCGGACCATTTTGCAAGCCCTTCGGAGAGAAGGCTGCCATAGATCGCCGTTGAAAACTGCTGCACGCGTCCGAACAGCGATTGCGCGCCAAACAGTTGCGGAAAGGACTGGATCAGACCGGCCGACTGATCGCGCGAAAGCTCGTCGGCCAGGGCCGAGATGGCCGATCCCGCCATGAGGCTGTCCGCATCCAGCACGAGCATGGCTTCATAGGCCCCACCCCACCGCTCTACCCAGTCTGCGAGGTTTCCGACTTTCCTATCGGTGTTTTGTGCACGGCGGCGGTAGAAGATCCGGTTTCCATCTGGAAGGTCGCGACAGAGTTCTTCTAAGGCCTGGAGTTCTTGTGCGGCGATCGCCTCGTCGCGCGTGTCACTGAGGATGAACAGCGCATAGTCGTGGACACAGTCGTTCGCTTTCAAGTCCCGAAGCATAGCGGCTGCGTTGCCGAAGACCTCCCATGGCACCTCATTGTAGATCGGCACCAATAGCGCAACGTGCATCGGTTCGGGGGGCAACTCTGCGTCACTCAGGTTTAAGCTACGAACTCGATGCGCCATCCCTACGACAACGGTGCTGAAGGCGAGAGCGATCCAGAAAAAGGTCAGCGCTATCAACCCGATCAGGAGCATCTCGAAGGTTGTTAAGCTTTCTGTACTGAACCAGTCCGCAAAGGCCGCGATTAGTCCTGCGGTCATCAGAAAAGCTGGGAGAAACGTGGCGAGTCGCCAGAGTCTGACTTTCGGTTCGGCGTCAAACCCCGGGGCTGCTTTATCGCGATAGGGCTTTGAGAGGTTCTGGATTGGCCGCTGAAGAGGCGCTTCCGGTGGCATCCTGGTCCCGGAGGATGAATCGAAAGCTGCTTCGGGTTCGGAGCGACGCTCCGCTACTCTCTTCATGATGCCGTCCACCTGTATAGCCAGGTCTCGGTCAAAACCTGGCCCATGCTACTCAACTGAGCTCTGAACTCGATCGGCTCGTCTTCGTGAGGTTGAAACTTGAACGCGAGCCGCGGCCCGCCTGTTTCCGGGTTTCGTTGGAGCACCTTGCTCGAAACAAGACCGCCACGATTGTCGGAAAGGGAAATCGTCAAAGCGCCGATGTCTTTTGGCAGCGATTCGTGTGGCGCATAATCAATGGTGACCACATGCCCTTCGCCCTGATGATCTTTCCCGATACGCGTGTTCAGAACACGAGAAACGCTGCGTCCGAGAATGGGCTCTCCGCCCCAGAACATTCGGTAGGAAAAGCTATAACCCTCGCCGGGAGGAACCGAGGCCTCCGGCCGCCAGTAGGCGACGATATTGTCGTAGACTTCCTTGCGGGCCGGGATCTCCACGAGAGTGACCGCGCCCTTGCCCCAATCCGAACCGGGTTCAATCCAAAGGCTGGGCCGCGTGTGGTAAAGCGCTTCCAGATCCGCATAGTCTGAGAAACGGCGGCTTCGCTGCATGAGGCCGAAGCCCTTCGGGTTTTCGTCGATGAAGTTACTGATCTGAAGGGTCTCGTGGTTGGCAAGCGGGCGCCACAGTATCTCGCTGTTGCCGTTCCAAATCAGAAGCCCCTCAGAGTCGTGGACTGCCGGGCGGAAATCATCGAAGCGACTCCGATTGGTCTCGTCGAAAAGAAACATGCTGGTCAGCGGAGCAATACCGGCGTGGCCCAATTCGCGGCGCGGATAGAGGGTAGCGCGCACCGATATGCGCGTCAGGTCTCCTGGTTCCGCCTCAAAAGTGTAGATGCCGGTTGTGCTCTGAGATTCGAGAAGGGCGTGAATTGTTGTGTGTGGATCCGAAGGGTTCGGTTCCATGATCCAGAAACGTGTAAAGGCTGGAAACTCCTCCCCGGCATCATCTGCCGTTCCCAAGGCGAGCCCGCGTGCGGAAAGGCCATAGTTTTCGCCCCGGGCGATTGCCCGAAAATAGCTGGCGCCTTGGAAGACCAAGAATTCCCGATACTCACCTGGGTCGGCAACCGCTCCTCTAAGGCGAAAGCCAGAATAGCCAAGAGTCTCATCAATGGGGAGGTCGGGGGCAAAATCGCCCCTCTTAAACAAATCATAGTTGAAAAGAATGGGTCGGGCTTTGCCGTTTGTGACGATATTGACCTGCACCGGGTGTTCGTAAAAGGCTCCAGGAGCGAGAAGCTCCAAGCGCACGGGTTTGTCGCTCCCCTGCCAAAGTGCGCGATCGGAATTGAACCAGATCGAGCGGTATTGCTCATAGCCCATGTCGCGCCAAGCGCCTGGAACTTCAGGCGCTTCCTGATGCGGACGGCCCGATAGCTCTCTTGCCAAATCGTGCAGACCTTCGAGCGAAAACAGCGTCACGTCCCGACCAAGCTGGGGGCCCGGCCTTGGGTCCACGGTTTCCGCAGAGGTCGGGAATGAGCCGAGACCCGCAAGGCTGAGAAGGCTGAAAAGGAGAGTTCTTCGCTTCATGGGGCGATCAGCTAGCTTTGACCATAAGCGGGTAGGGCAGCGACGCTGCGTCCGGGACGCAGCAAGCGAGAATTCTCGAAGCAAAAGTGGGCTGAGCGGCTGTGCTTCGATAAGAGCAACGCTCCGTCGTCCTTCCCTGTTCTGCCAGATCGTCGGCCCGAGGTATGACAGTCCAGCAGCGTGATCCCTTCAAACTAGGCTGTCTCTTGCCCACAACACGTCTTCCATACGAGGTCCCGCCCAAAGTTGGTCCTTCTCCGGACCGAATGGATAATTTAAAGCTATTTTGCAGTGCAATAAACGCTTACGTGACATCAACATGAAATTTTGCCGCACTGCGGTCTGAGGCCCATGGAGCGGCCCATTGGGCAAACGAAAGTCTAGGTTTGCGTGTCAATAAATATAGGAAATCAAAGCTATTTCATACATTTAATTACGAATAGTATGAATCAAGATTCCTTACTTGCAGCGCTCATCAAAAATTAAAACATCAAAAGTGGAGATTTCTTTATCGCCATAATTAAAATAAATTATCGTTTAGACGAATTAATATTTCGCACCTTTAGCGTATGATTAAAATTTAATCTCTCGAATACTGCATTCGCGTAGAGTGCTGGCACCTCAAGATAGAGATGCTTTGCCAGCCGACTTCAAACTGAGGTCACCGGAATTTGTCGTCACTCAGTCCAAGTGCCTTCAAGACATCTTCGGTGTCTTGCCCGCAAACCGGAGGAGGTCTGCGGTAGCTGACCGGTGTCAGTGAGAGCTTCAAAGGATTGCCGATGCCCGGAACTTCTTGTCCCTTAAGCGCGGGGTGATCGAGCGAAAGTTGCATGTCGCGTGCAGCAACTTGCTCCGAATCAAAGACGTCGTCGATGCTGTTCACGGGCCCAACCGGGACAGCGAGATCCTCTAGACCCTCGATAACCTCACGACTCCTCATTTGAGCCAGTCTTTCTACGATCTGATCCAGGAGCGCCTCGCGGTTTCGGAGGCGCGCGGGATTTATGGCATAGGCTGGGTCTTCGGCAAGGTCTGGCCGTCCGATAAATCTTGCAAAGCGTGAAAACTGAGCATCGTTGCCGACAGCAACAATAACGTGGCCGTCCAAAGTTTGGAAAACTTGGTAGGGCACGATGTTGGGATGCCCGTTGCCGCGCCGCGTTGGGACATTCCCTGACGTGAGGTAGTTCACGCCTTCGTTGATCAGCCAGGCGATTTGAGAGTCGACAAGCGCAATATCGATGTGTTGGCCTCGCCCGGTTTGGTCCCGGTGACGCAAAGCGGCGAGTATTCCAACAGTCGCATACATGCCGCACATTACATCCGCGATGCCGACCCCTACCTTCATCGGTTCTCCGTCTGGCACGCCCGTCAGGCTCATGATCCCGCCGAATCCCTGCGCCATTATGTCGTATCCTGGCTTGGCCGCATTCGGCCCTGTCTGGCCAAAACCTGATATCGAGCAATAGACGAGGCTTGGTTTGTTCTTCAGCAGGCTCTCATGATCGAGACCATACTTCTTGAGACCACCCGGCTTGAAGTTCTCGATAACGACGTCTGCCTCTAAGGCCAGGCGGTGAACGATACTCCTCCCCTCGGCTGATGTGAGATCTAACGCGACCGAATACTTGTTGCGGTTCGCCGAAAGGAAGTAGGCGCTCAGATCTGTCGGGTTCCCATCTTCCGTCGTGACAAATGGCGGTCCCCATTGGCGCGTATCGTCCCCGCCAGTGGCGGGGTTTTCGATCTTGATTACCTTCGCCCCGAGATCGCCCAAAAGCTGTGTGCAAGTCGGACCGGCAAGGATCCTCGTCAAATCGAGGATTGTGATACCCTCTAGCGCACCAGCCATCGGTCACTCTCTCCGTCTAGCGTCTGTGCCACGGGTCAGATTAGCCCGTCATATCCCTTGCGGTCGATGACTGCCGCAATGACTGAAAAACGGTCTGATGAAAGCGCATCGGTAAGCGCAAGTCGCAACTCAGAGCTGTTTGTCACAGTGAATCCGTTCCCGCCAAACGACCGGCCAATCGCGGCGAAATCATGGTTCTCGAAGTCGACCCCGACATTCGGCAGTTGCCTCTGGCGCTGCTTTAGTTCGATGAGCGCCAAACTCCGATCCACAAAAACGACAAAAATAACCGGAAGCCCCAGTTCGGCCGTCGTCGCCAATTCCCCCGCCACCATCAGCAAGCCCGCATCGCCTGAGAATGATACGACGGGCCGGTCTGGCGCCGCGATTTTGGCGCCGATTGCTAGCGGAACGGCACAACCCATGGTGCAAAGCCCTGAGGATTGCAGGAGCGTCGAAGGCTCAAAGCAGCGCCAAGCTTGGGACAGAAGTATTCGATGTGCACCCGAGTCGGCCGTTGCGATTGTATTACGGGGCAGGACGTCGCGGCAGTCAGCGACGACTGCTGCCGGACCCCATTCGCCGTTCGGCAATAGGTCTTGAACCAGGTCCTCGCGCAAAGCACCAACCTCGCCGTCCGGCCAAGTTTGCTTGGGGGCGAGACCCTCACGCAATGTCCGCAGTCCGGCGCGTGTTTCAGCCACGAAACTGATTGAAGCTTGGTGCATGAAATGACGGTTGGCCACCGCCGCGATTTCGATCACCCGCTGTTGCCTTGGATCCCAAGCGTCCCTCCATCCCGTGCGCATTTCAATCGGGTCGTATCCCGCGCACAGGATGAGATCGGCTTCTCTTAGGAATGGTAGCAGTCTTGAATCGGCCTTGGGAGAAAGCCCCGCGCCTCCCACAGCCATAGGATGATCCTCCGGCAGGATCCCCTTCGCTTTGTAGGTTGTGATCAATGGCACGCCGAGGTCTTCGGCAAACGCTCGTATTTCGTCGCTGGCATTGTCCCGAACAGCATCGAGGCCCGCGATCATGACGGGACGTGTGCTTTCTTCGATCCAAGTGCGCGCAAGGCGCAGATCGTCCCCGGGCGCGGGAGCCACATGGCCTGAAGACCCTATGCGACGTGGCCGATCCACTGGACATCGCGCATCCGCCACTGAAATCGGAACGTCAACAAGAACCGGGCCGGGTCTCGCCTCGGTCGCGATAGATAAGGCCTTTTCAATGACAGTATCCGCGCCGGATGGGGTCAGGCGAAAGGTGGCTTTCGTGACAGGTGCCAGGACCGCTTGGTGATCAAGAACCTGATGCGTGTAGGTGAGCGCGTCGTCAGCGTCCACGCATCCTGAGAGGATAACCAAAGGCACACGGTCCTGCTCGGCGTTTCCAGCGACATTCACAGTGTTGAGCACGCCTGGCCCGACCGTGGCGATCAAAATCCCAGGCGCGCCGGTCAGATGCCATATGCCCTCCGCCATAAAACCGCCGGAATTCTCGTGCTTGACCAGCACGAAGTGAATGCCTGCCGCCTCAATGGCGTCTATGAGCGTGAGAACCTCACCGCCTGGGATCCCGAATGCATATCGACACCCGGCCTCGTAAAGGCGACGGGCCACGACATCTGCCGCACGTAGGTCTGACACAGACCAGTCTGCCCTGCCCAATTGCCTACTGCGTTGCGCTTGAAGAGATGTTCAGGAACACCGTGTCGAGATCGACCACTATTCCCTGCAGTTCATCTCCACCCTCGTCCAGGTAGGGGGCGAATACGAGACTGGGGGTCTTGTAGGAGAGCGTTGCACCACCGTCCGAATCCTCTGTCACGTAGAACCGGACAGGCGCTTCAATCATCGCGGGGACGGAGAGTGCGAGAATACGCACAGCGAAGTCGTTGTTGAATGCGCCGATGACGCGGTTTCCAGGGATCTCAACTCCGCGCTGCCGCGCGACTTCGGTCGGGCCAGCTTCCGTGACGACACCAAAACCATTTTCTGTGATTGCGGTCTTCACGGCTTCCACAAGGTCTGGATAGCTCTTGCTGGTTTTTGTCACGACCCAGCCTTCCCGTTCTCCCATCGACTCGCCGAATGCGGAGGTTCCGATGACCAAGACCAGTGCTGCAGTGAGTAACGATCGCATTTATTCTTCCTCTCCAATATGGGCCCAATAACCTTTACGTTCGCAATTGCGAGCCCGTTTCAACAGATGCAAAGAAAAGGTTCCCCTTCCAAGATGTCGGCATATCATCGACATTCTGGGGCGGATGATACCGTTTCGCCGTGCAGTTGACATGCGCGCGCTGAGTCTGCAACCGCCCGGATGTGACACGCTCCCCATGAGAGGCATGTGTGAATGAGTATCGATTTTTCGCTGACCCCCCTGTCCGGCACTCTTCTACTGCTGGTTATGGTTTTTGCTGGCAGGGCCTTCCGCATCAACTGGAAAGCGCAGAAAGACGGTTGGGTAAGACGGGCTTGGCTCTATGGCGTTCTCGTCACGATCGCCTTCTTCTTCCTTGCGCTCGTCCCATTACAGTCTGGCCAAGTGCCTGGATGAGTGAGGCCCCAGGAACTGTGGACTCTCTCGAAACTGAGGCAAGTCCATCGGACCTTAAAACTGTCCGTTCCTGGCTTTTGGGGAGACAGATCTCTCAGCGCGGTCACGCTTGATTGCCAAGGCGTCGTCGGGGTGCCGCGGATGCAGGATCGAGCGATAACGCATGCAGGATCGCATCGAGCCCGTCGGTCAGGGCGGCTGGTCCGGGCTGCAGGATCAGCGGTGACTTGATCTCGGAGATTGACCCATTCCGAACAGCAGGGATCCCGTCCCAGCCTGGACGTCCCGCGATCCTTTCGGGACGGACTTTCTTGCCGCACCAAGAGGCGAGGATCATGTCTGGGGCGGCTGCGATGACTTGCTCGGGCGTCACGATCCGATTGCCCGCCGCTTCTTGCCGTGAGAGATCCGGGAAGACGTCCCGGCCTCCTGCAATGCCGACCAATTCCGAAACCCAGCGAATGCCAGTGATCAACGGATCATCCCACTCCTCGAAATAGACCCTCGGTCGGGACCTGCCTTCCGCCGCGGCAGCTACGGTCGCGAGCCGTGCCTCGTAGCCTTTCGCAAGGTCATCTGCGCATTGCGCCTGACCAACAGTTGCGCCGAGATGCCGGATCATCGCGAGGATGCCAGCAATGTCGCGCTGGTTGTAGGCCGTTACGGTGACACCTTCGCGGATCAGGTTCGCGGCGATATCGGCTTGAAGATCCGAGAATGTCAGGACGAGGTCGGGTTCAAGCGCAAGGATCTTGGGAATGTCGGCGGATGTGAAGGCGGAGACGCGTGTCTTTTCTTTCCGCACTTGCTTGGGGCGGACAGCATAGCCGGATACGCCGACGATCCTGTCCTGTTCGCCGAGGAGATAAAGGGTCTCGACGGTCTCTTCAGTGAGGCAAACGATGCGTTCGGGTGGGAAACGCCGCATGGTCTAAAGCGTCCTAAGGTCTAATGTCAGTCGAGCCGTTGTTGGCGACCTGCGGCTCAAACGGAGCTGGGGCCAGACACGTATGCGATCATTCGGGTGTCTGCCCAGCGGGAAGCAGGCCCGAGGTGTAGTAGTAGCGCTGTGCGCCCGCATGGAGGGGAGCTGTCAGCCCATCTGATACCATGACGTCGGCTGACAGTTCGGCAAAGGCTGGGTGGGCGTCGCGCAAGTTTTCGAGGTTGCCGAAGACGGCGCTAACAAGCGTTTCGACGAGGCTGGGTGATGTCCTTGAGGATGTGACGAGTGTCGCGCGGACCGCAAAGGCGCGAACCTCCAAATGCTGACCGGGATAGGTCCCGACCGGAATCTCGGCGGGGACATAATGCATGTTCTCTTCAACCAACGCGCGGACCCTCGGGTCGTCCATGGAAACCAGCCGGACGCCGCAATCCGTGATCATCTCGTCCACGCTAAGATTCGGATGCGCAACGGTGAAAACCGCGGCGTCGATGTCTCCGTCACATAGCGCGTCGGATAGCGCATCCATGGGTAGATCCGATACGTAGGCGAAGTCGGACTTCTCCCACCCGATGGCCTCCATCACTGCCGTCATGGTCGCGCGGCCCCCGGATCCTTCCGGACCGACACTGACCCTGCGACCGCGCAGATCGTCGAACTCCGCTATGGGGGCATCCCGAGCGGCGACGATGGTCAACGGTTCGGAGAACATCGAGAATAGCGCGCGCAACTCCCGATCCGGTCCCGCGGCCTCAAACATGCTTTGGCCAGCCACGGCATCGTGCTGCCAATCCGATTGCACAATCCCAAATGTCGCGCGCCCGCTTCGGACGCTCCGGAGATTATCGATCGAACCGTCGGTCGGTCTGGAAAGACATCGGATCCCGTGGCGCCATCGTTCGGCATTGATCAGGCCGCACAGCGTTCCGCCCGTCAGGTAGTAGACGCCAGTCTTCGATCCGGTCTCGATGGAAATGATTTGCGGCTCGGCATTTGTCCCACCCGTTGAGATGGCAAAAGCCGCTAGCCCGAGCAAACCGATCGCCATTCCGCGCAAGTCCCGCATCCTCGGACGCTCCCCGCTCCGCACGTGTCCAGTAACCGACTCCTCAAAGTTTACACCGTCCCTTCGACCAACGGCAAGCTGCACCAAAACCCGGTTGATCCAACCGCCATGCAGAGCGGATAGTGAATGGGGCCGCATTGGCTTTGCGAGAAGGTGGGTATGGAGAGTTACCAGCGACTGATCGATGTGATCGCGCTTGAGAACTATCAGATGCAGGCAGAGCACTGGCTGCTGACCCAAGTATTGGTCTGGTCAACCCTGATTCAGGCGGTGGCAATCTGTGCGGGGCTTCTGCTTGCCTGGCTGGCGTCGCGGCCACTTCGCCGTGTGCTTCTGACTTGGGCGACCAGCATCGGCTCGCGTTATGCCGTGTTGCCCGCCTTGGCCGCAATTGCGATTCCCCTGGCGTTTCCGTTGCTCGCCCTGATTATGCTTGGGTTTGCCCTGTCGGTCGCTGCGGGTTCTGGATGGCCTGGTGGTCTCTTGCGGACAAGTGTCAGCCTGCTTGCCGCCTGGGTGACCATTCGGTTGGCGAGTCGGCTCATTCGCAATGAATTTTTCTCTCGCCTTGTCGCGGTTTCGGCATTCTTGGTCGCGACGCTTGACATTTTCGGGCTGCTTGGCCCGACCATCGTGTTTCTCGATCACGCCGGGGTGCAGCTTGGGGAAAGTCGGCTCACGGTCTTGGACATTCTCCGCAGTGTCGTGCAAGTCGCCGTTCTGCTCTGGGCGGCGCTTACGGTCGCCCGTCTTCTGGAGCAAAGGCTGGAACAGGCCAGGGAGCTGACGCCGTCGCTCCGTGTTTTGACCGGAAAGATGGTGCGCTTCGGACTGATCATCGCAGCGCTCGCCGTTGCCCTCACGAGCGCGGGCATTGACCTCACAGCCTTTGCACTCTTCACCGGTGCGCTGGGCGTCGGCATCGGGTTCGGTCTGCAGAAGCCCATTGCCAATATCATCAGTGGCCTGATCCTGCTCTTCGATCGGTCGATCAAGCCGGGCGATGTTGTGGAGTTGAGTGATCCCGACAACCGAAATGTACAGCTCTTCGGCTGGGTGACCGCACTTAACGCGCGATATGTCTCGTTGACGACGCGTGACGGCACCGAATGGCTTGTGCCCAACGAGGACATCATCACGCGGCGGGTGATCAATTGGTCCTACACCAACAATCGATTGAGGCTCCTGACGCCGATTGCGATCTCTTTCGATTGCGATGTGAGGCTCGCGATGGATCTTGCGGTCGAGGCCGCCCGCGCGACACCGCGCGTCATGCAAGATCCTGCACCCGTGTGCCGGTTGATGGGGTTTGGCGATAGCTCGGTTAACCTGGAAATGCGCTTTTGGATCGATGATCCGACCAACGGGATCATCAATGTGCGCAGCGATGTCTTGCTTTCAGTGTGGGATGAGTTTCGCGCGAACGGGATCCGCACGCCTCTCGGCCACCGCGACATCTATTTGAAAGGTGGATCGGAACTGCAAGTCCGCCTCGATCCTGGCACGTCGGGCGCGCGGTTTGACCAAAATCCCGCGAAGGCTGATACCGGCTAGGCTTCTTCCCCCGAGGCAAAACCTGCGCCCTGCTAAGCCTATTTGAAGAAGTATTGTGCGTAGATCGGTGAGCAGGCGGCGCCAAGAACCCGAGCATTCGATCCGACATGCCCCTCTTCGATGCGAGGTGCCGTAAGACCTCGAAGATCGAGCTCGCCCATATATTGGCGCGTTTGGTGGACGATCCGTGCTCGCACGTTGGGCGGGAAAGCGCCGTCGATCAACACTGCCTCGAAGTCGATGACGGAACACACGGAATGGGCGGCTTGCGCCAAGGCTTGTGATGCGCGTGCGATCCATGGGTCAAGGAGGTCCTCAAATGCGCTCCAATCCTGGGGCATTTGCCACATCGACGCGGTGTCGCCGCCAGTCTCCGCGATCGCGGCTTCTAGCAGGTAGAGCGACGCGGCATCCATCAGCGCAACCGTTTGTCCCCCGTCGGGACAAACCCGCAATGGGCCGAAAGCCCCGGCATTTCCCTGTGCGCCAACAACGACACTGGAATTCTGCACAATGCCACCACCGATGAAGGAGCCGATGAAGAAATACGCGTAGTCGGAAAACTCGCGGCCCCGGCCAAAAATATGCTCAGCTTGGCAGGCGGCAGTGGCGTCATTCTCGGTGAAGAGAGGGAGATCGGTGATCCGCGCGGCCTCCCCGGGGAAGTCGATCTCGCGCCATATCGTGAATTCTTCTGGGGCGCCGAGCACGTCAACCCAGCTCCAGATCTCTGAGGGTGCCGCGATTCCGATGCCGCAGATCCGCCGCCGCTGATAAGCAGTAAGGCTTGAGGCGAGGTTTTCGAAACCCTCCGAGAGGTAGTTCAGCATCGCCTCGGGCATTGGGTAGCGGTATGTGGTCTGGCTCTGAGCGAGGATGTCGCCATGCATGTTCGTCAATGCGAGGTCTGCCGAGCGGCGACCGATCTTCAGCCCGAACGCCAATGCCCCGTCGGGATCGACAGCGATAGGGACGGATGGTTTGCCAACGCGACCGCGTTTTGGCGAGCGGCGCAGGAGAAAGCCTTCATCCTGCAGCTTGCGCAGGATGTTGGACACGGTCTGCGCCGACAACCCAGTCGCCTTCGCAATCTCTGTGCCCGGCATCTCGCCATGACGTTGCACGACCGACATGATGAGTCGCTCGTTATGGGCACGAACACCGGTCTGGTTTGCACCTTCGCCCAACCTGCGAACTGCGTTGCCATCCATGCGACGCCTCCATTTCCTAAGCTGGCCTAGCATTCGATAATTTATAAATCAAGTGGATTTATTTATTGACCCATCCCTCAGGTTGTGGCTAAGAAGTGGGCTACATCGGATCCAACGATGAGCCCGACACCATGTTCTCAGGTGTCACATGAATAAGGGGAGGCATGAATGCTCAGACTTCTTTCCGTGAGCGCGGTAGCACTAGCTGCTCACACAACGCCGGTATGGGCCCAGGACGTATCGGCCTGCCTAATCACCAAGACGGACACCAATCCGTTCTTTGTAAAGATGAGGGAGGGTGCATCTGCAGCAGCTGAGGCTGCGGGGATCACTCTTTCGACCTATGCTGGCAAATACGATGGCGACGTGGAAACGCAGGTTGCCGCGGTGGAGACCTGCATTGCAGGTGGCGCGAACGGCATCCTGATCACGCCAACGGACAGCCGCGCTCTTGTACCGATCATCAGTCAGGCCCGGGACAACGGCGTCTTGGTGATCGCTCTCGATACGCAGTTCGAGCCGGCGGATGCCGCCGACGCCACCTTCGCGACCGACAATTTCAAGGCCGGGGAACTCATTGGACAATGGGCCGCAGGCACGCTGGGCGGTGAGGCCGAGAACGCTAAGATTGCGCTCCTTGATCTCAACGCATCCGAGGTGTCGGTCGATTATCAGCGAAACCAGGGCTTCCTCACGGGATTCGGGATCGATGTGAAGGACCCCACCGACATCGGCGATGAAGACGACCCTCGGATTGTTGGCAATGACGTGACCGACGGGTCTGCCGATGGCGGGCGCACGGCGATGGAGAACCTCCTGCAAATCGACCCCGCTACCAACGTCGTCTACACGATCAATGAACCTGCCGCCGCCGGTGCACACGCAGCGCTTGACGACTTTGGCATGGCGGATGGCGTTTTGATTGTCTCGATCGATGGCGGCTGCCCCGGTGTCGAGGATGTGGCAGCAGGTGTCATCGGCGCCACCTCGATGCAGTTCCCACTCTTGATGGCGTCCAAAGGCATAGAGGCCATCGAAACCTTCGCGGCAACCGGGGATACGCCTGAGAACTCCGAGGGGCTCGACTTCTTCAACACCGGCGTCGAATTGGTCACGGATTCGCCGATAGAGGGCATCCCGTCGATCACCTCCGCCGAAGCCATGGAAAAGTGCTGGGGCTGATCCCTTCGGCGCACTGATGTGTCTTGGGGCGGACCGCGCCCCAAGACCACCCGCTCGCTCCATACATAACTTCGATCGAATGATCCGTCTCGAGTGGGCTCGAGACAGGGAGGAAAGCTATGTCTGACACAAACCAACCTGCCCAGAAGGGACAGGATTTCGAACAAGTCCTCGATAAGAGTGATACGAAGGTCGCGGAGTTCCAAGTCAGCCACCACACCTTGCTCGAACGCGTGCAGCATATGCTGCACAAGAACCCCACGATGGTGCCGGTGATCGTCCTTGCCGTGAGCCTCGTCATTTTCGGGCTGATCGCGGGCGGGCGGTTCTTCTCCGCGTTCAACCTGAGCCTGATCATGCAGCAGGTCTCGATCATCGGAATGCTCGCCGCGGCTCAATCGCTCATCATCATCACAGCGGGCATCGATCTGTCTGTCGCGGCAATCATGGTGCTGATGTCGGTGATCATGGGCAACCTCGCCGTCTATGTCGGCGTGCCCAGCAGCATCGCGATCCTCATCGGGCTTGCGGGCGGCGCAGCGGCTGGCGCGGTGAACGGCCTGTTCATCACGAAAATCAAGCTGCCGCCCTTCATCACCACGCTCGGCACTTGGTCGATCTTCTACGCGCTCTTGCTGTGGCTGTCGGGAGCGCAGTCAATCCGAGGCACGGATATCGAGGAGAACGCATCGTTTCTGCTCTTCTTCGGTACGTCGTTCGAGCTGTTCGGTGCACGTTTCACGCTAGGCTCGATCCTGATGGTCCTGATCTTTGTCGTCCTTTGGTACATGCTCAATAAGACCGCCTGGGGCAGGCATGTCTACGCAATCGGCGACGATAAGGATGCGGCAGAGCTCTCGGGGATCCGGACGGATCGGGTGCTCACCTCGGTCTATATGGTAGCGGGGCTCGTCTGCGGCATTGCCGCCTGGGCATCGATTGGCCGGGTCGGGTCAATCTCGCCGCAATCCTTCTACGAAGGGAACCTGCAATCCATCACAGCCGTGGTGATTGGGGGGATATCGCTCTTTGGCGGGCGCGGTTCGATCCTTGGTGCTCTGTTCGGCGCCCTGATCGTGGGTGTCTTCCAATCCGGGCTCAGGCTCGCAGGTGTCGATGTGCTCTGGCAGGTCTTCGCCATTGGCTGGCTCATCATTATCGCGGTCGCTATCGACCAATGGATCAGAAGGGTGTCTGCGTGATGTCTGAAGTTATTCCTGTCGTCGAAGGCCGTAAGTTGGTTAAGCGCTACGGCCACGTCACCGCCATCGACCATTCCGACTTTGCACTCATGCCCGGCGAGATCCTGGCAGTCATCGGCGACAACGGTGCCGGCAAGTCTTCGATTGTGAAGGCGATCTGCGGCGCGGTCATCCCCGACGATGGCGAGATCTTGATCGAGGGCGAACCTGTCAACTTCACGTCGCCGATCGAGGCCCGAGAAATGGGTATCGAGATCGTCTACCAAAACCTGGCCTTGTCGCCGGCACTCTCGATCTCGGACAACATGTTCATGGGGCGCGAGATCAAGAAAGAGGGCTGGAGAGGAAAATACTTTCACATGCTCGACAATGCCGCGATGGAGAAGTTCGCCCGCGAAAAGCTCACCGAGCTGGGCCTCATGACGGTGCAGTCGATCACCCAGCCGGTGGAGACCCTCTCCGGCGGGCAGCGCCAGGGGGTCGCCGTGGCGCGCGCGGCAGCTTTCGCGACTAAATTCATCCTCATGGCCGAGCCGACCGCCGCATTGGGGGTGAAGGAAAGCCGAAGGGTGCTGGAGCTGATCCTCGACGTGAAGTCGCGGGGCATTCCAATCATCCTGATCAGCCACAATATGCCGCATGTCTTCGAGGTGGCCGACCGGATCCACATCCACCGGCTCGGCAAGCGCCTTTGCGTCATCAATCCCAAAGACTATTCCATGTCCGACGCGGTGGCCTTCATGACGGGCGCTAAGGAACCTGATATGGCTGAAGTCGCCTAACGCCCGTATCTAGGGTCTTGCCCGGCAATCGGATCGATCCGCTTGCCGGGTTTCTGATGTTCAGAAGATAGTGCCCACTCTCGCCGCAGAGGGGTGGCGGCACCGGGCTCCGCAACGGTCTTGCTCTCTATCATCGAGTTGCCACATCTTGTGGCTGGTGGATCGGAGGCGGAACAGCCCGTGGCACGTATTCTCTTGATGGAAGATGATCTGGACCAGGGTGAGATGCTTGCCGAGCTGCTCAACGGCGCGGGCCATATCGTGTTTCATTTCATGGACGGCCATTCCTCGCTTGAGTTTCTCGGCCGAAACAAGGTCGACATCATATTGACCGACGTCCTGGTAAAGCAGGACGGCCATCACATCGCGGATGGCGGGATCAAGCTCATCTCAACGCTTCGTCAGATCCGTCGCGTGAAACCAAATCAATTGCCGATCGTCGCGATGTCGGGCGGCCTCGCCATCCCTGGAGGCACGAGCCCTTTGCAACTGGCGCGCGATGTTGGCGCGGACGCTCTGTTTGAGAAGCCTGTCCCGATCGATGAGTTGCTCCTGACGATCAACGAGTTGTTGGCAGACGTGCAGCGCCATCGTTCCCAGGCTCCGCGACCAGACAGCCGCCCGGTCTTCTAGGACGAGCGCTTCACCCTTTGCCGGGCCAGGACGGGTGCAGATCGTCGATCAGGATAACGTGGGAGTGTGGCTGCCCCCCACGAAGATGCGGGTGGTCTTTCGGCAAATCGGGGTGGCTGTGTACCATTGTCTCTGAGTCTCGCGCGGGCCATTGCCGGACGGCCACAACAAGCGCCGCTGCTGTCATGAGGGTCAGGACATTCAACGCAACGCTGAGGCCAGTGAAGGTCATGAGCCATCCCGCCAGAGGATACGTGACAAGCCAGCAGGCGTGGCTGAGCGCGAACTGTGCGGCGAAGATCGCCGGACGGTCGTCAGGCTGCGAGGACCGGCGCAGCAGACGGCCGGAGGGCGTCAGTATTGCGGAACATCCAAGCCCGGCAATGAACCACGCGAGCATGAGAACGTTCCATCCGAGCCCAACCGTCGCCTGCCAGACCGAAAGGCCCGCGAGCGCGCCGAGCATCAGCATCCCGCCTGCTGTCATGACCCAGCGATCTGTCAGTCGATCCAAGACGCTTGGGAGAGCCAGTGCGGCCACCATTGAGCCGGTGCCGAAGGCCGCTAGGGCGATGGCAACGGCACCTTCTCCGAACCCAAGCTCGCCACGGACCAGGACCACCGTGTTCACCAACACCATGGCGCCAACGGCGGATACAGCAAACGAAAAGGCAAGGAGGCCGCGCAGCCGCGGCGTGGCGAGATAGATCCGTATGCCCCGTGTTGTCCGGTCATAGAAGCCGCGTCGCGGGCTTGGGGCTGGCCGCGGGAGAATGACTGATATGATGAGCATCGCAGAGGCAACGAACCCTGCGGCGGTGCCGAGGAAGAGCGTGTCGTAGGCAAAGGTCAGAAGCACAAGAGCTGCGAGCGCTGGGCTCAGCATGGCTTCAAGATCGTAAGCGAGCCGGGACAAGGATAAGGCTCGGGTGTAGCGTTCCTCCTCCGGCAAGATATCGGGGATCGTCGCCTGAAAGGTTGGCGTGAACCCCGCCGACGCGCTCTGCAGAACGATGACGAGCCCAAAGACCTGCCAGAGCTCGCTCGCGAAGGGGAGGCATAGCGCCGCTCCGGCCCGTATCAGATCGAGTGTCACCAGCATGCGACGCCTGGGCAACAGGGCCGCCAGGGCCGCGGCGATGGGAGCGAGCACGACGTTTGCCACCATCTTGACGGCAAAGATTGCGCCGAGAACGAGCGCAGCGCTGCCGCCCGCGAGGTCGTAGGCCAACAGCCCCAAAGCGACACTCGCCAAACCCGTGCCCACGAGCGCCAGGATCTGCGCCAAGAACAGATGCCGGAAAGTCCGTTCCTTCAGGATGTCGAGCATCGCCGTGACCTATTTGTCATCTGTAGGAGGCATGACAGTCGGTCGCCGCGCCCAAGGCGTCAACCAAAGACAAAGCGGGCAGCAGATGAAAGGAACCGTGAAACTTCGCGCCCCGTCGCCGAAGCGGCCTCGCGCAGGTCGTCTTCACCTGCTAATGCGGGTGTTCCCGCGATCATATGCCCAGGACCGCCCGCGTCCGTTACCTATCTAGGAACCGAGCCCATGGAAGATGTGACCCTGCGCCACAACGAGAAGATGAAGCGCATCAAGGCGGCCCGAGACGAGATGATGAAGACCAAGACCGAGGAGAAGGGCTTGATCATGGTCCACACCGGTGCGGGAAAGGGCAAATCCTCCTCGGGTTTCGGAATGATCATGCGTTGCATCGCCCATGGGATGCCTTGCGCCGTAATACAGTTCATCAAGGGCAATTGGCAGACCGGGGAAAAGACGTTCCTGCGGGACCGGTTCTCGGACGAATGCCGCTTCTTCGTTTCGGGAGAGGGCTTTACCTGGGAGACACAGGACCGCGAGAGGGATGTGACCGCCGCAGAAAACGGCTGGCGTATCGCGAAAGAGCAGATCCTGGACCCCAACATCCAATTCGTTCTGCTGGACGAAATCAATATCGCGCTTCGCTACGACTACCTCGACATAAACGAGGTGGTTGATTTCCTGATGACACAGAAGCCCGAGATGACGCATGTCTGCTTGACCGGGCGCAATGCGAAGCCGGAACTCATCGAAGCTGCAGATCTCGTGACCGAAATGACGCTCTTGAAGCATCCGTTCAAGGACGGTGTCAAAGCGCAGAGGGGCGTCGAGTTTTAGGAATCCCGCTTCTTGCGGCTCTGGCGTCACGGAATTCGACCGTCGGACTTTGAGCCGACAACGTCTGCGTTGCCTACATTTCTTTCACTTCCGTCAGCCCGAGTGCCTCTGCGGAGGGTTCGAAGCCGCGATCCGGATCGCTTGTGGTTGCGGTTCGCTCGAAATCCGTGAGCATTCAGAGACGTAACGAGTAAGAAGCGAGAGATAGAAGTTGAGTTCGCTTGCGCGCTCCGAAAGGTTTTCGAGCTTTCGCAGAACGAGCTCCAAATCCTTGCTCTTCTCAATCTGCTTGGACCCAGCGAGCGCCAGGCTGAAAATCGGCGTGGCAATATCTGACAGTGTTTCAATGGCGATTTTCTCGCGATGCTCGACAGTCGGGAGGCTCAGATGGGTGTCGACCCGGAATGCACTCTGAAGCGACCCGATGAAGTAGCGAAACCGCATGATGATCTGGGCAGCACCGCTGCCGACGACTTTGATAAGCACCCTGAGGCGCGCCAGGGTCAGTCCTGGGAGCTCGATCACGAAGTCTGGATCGGAATAGACGTGCGCCTTCATCGGCAGGCGGTCGAGAACGGCGCGGATACAGTCAGCCAGCTCCCGTTCGAAGACTTCATAAATCCCACTGGCACTGGTGAACGAGATCCGATGGCGCATGTTGCGTCCAAGGATATCGACTGAACGAACGGAGAATTCTTGGTCGACGTCCCGGGAGATTGTCAGTGAAAAGACATCTGCTGTCTCCGGGGTCATCACAGGCTGGATCATACTCAGGACGCCATCATTTGTGAAAAATTTTCGACGAAATGAACACTTAGAACCGCGAGGTATCGAAAAGGTTAACAATACGCCAATCGGACGGGTAAACCTTTGGTATCAAGCTATGAACTTTCATTCGTGTGTCGCAGCAAAGCGCTTCGATTCGCATGTTTGGGGCAACTCCAGCCCAACTAAGACCGATCGGGGCTCCTAGCTCGGCACCGGCTCGCTTGCGGCTCGGGTGACTTCTTCTGGGACTTCGCCAATGACCCGTACCGCTCCGACGATCGCGACCACGATGCCATGGCTATCCTTGATCGGCCCTCCAAAAACCTCGACCTCGATGAGTGGGCCGTCCGCTTGCCGGAGTTTGCGGACGAGACGGTAAGGCCAACCGGTGCGTGTCGCGTCGTCGATGGCCTGTCTCACTCGTTCTGATCCGGAATCTTCGAAATACGCTTCGGCCTGCTCCGGTGTCGGCACGGGCTGATCTTCGTGAAGCCCGAAAACGCCCCGCATTTTTTCCGACCAGGTCAGCGTATTATTGCGCAAGTCATGTTTGAAATGAGCCACACTGTCGGCGCTTTCCACGAGGCGCGCACGCAAAGTCAATTCCTCCCGCAGAAGGTTCTCTTCGTAGAGATCATACTCGGAGAAGATCATAGTGACGCCGCGCAGGATCTGATTCTCGTCGAAGAACGGTGCGGACCTCAGACCAACGACTTTCTGGCCAACGGTAAACTGGTGCTCTTGGTTCTCGCGCAGACGGAATGTCTCATTGGCAATATGGGTGAGCGAAGGAAACCCCTTAGGCAGAGCGCATTGGCTGAGATGCACCCGCGCGCCGCTCCGATCTCGCAGTTTGAACATTGACCGCGCCGTTTCGCTCGCGCGGGAAATCTGAAGGGCATTGTCGACGACGAGAATGGCCGAGGGTGCGGATTGCAGGACAGATGTGAGTTCGCCAGTGACTTCCTTTAGCTCAGCCGAATTGACCTGTAGCTCCTCGTTCACGGTGACGAGTTCCTCGTTCGTCGACTGCAGTTCCTCGTTGGCCGTTTCGAGCTCCTCATTGCTGGCTTGGAGCTCCTCATTGGTCGATTGCAGCTCTTCATTGACCGACTGCAATTCCTCATTCGATGTCTGCAATTCCTCGATGGATTGTTGGAGCGCCTCACGCGTGCTGAGAACTTCTGAGTGGAGTTGCCGGACAAGTGCGTCTTGTGCCTGCGGCGGAAGAGAGTCGTATGTGACTTCTGGCGTCTCCTGGCTGAGTTTGACAAAGGCGAGCAACACATAGCGTTCGTGCTCATCACCAATGGCGATTGGATAAGCTTCCATGCGCACATGTGTATAACCGGCGCCCGCCATATCGTGCTGCATTCCGGAACGACGCTCCCCGCGCCGCAGGGCAAGGCCGCAGAGGCTCGGCGCCTCGTCTCGGAGCGGCGACTTCAGCAAAGTCAGCTTCAGATCAAGGCGGGTGTTTTCAGATATCTCAATGAAGTCGTTCATTTCTCCGTAGATACGGATGATGTCCTGGTTCGCCGTGACGAGAAGGGCATTCGGCGCGATCGAGCGGGCCAGCGCATCGAACATTTCCTTTTGGTCGGAGCCGCCTCCGGAACTAGCCTGGCGGTGGATGGGCGGCCTCCAGGCCGTGATTTCCGTAGGCCTGTCGCCGTAGGTCGGGGTGTCGACGTTTCGACTGATCCGCCGCTTGCTAAAAAGCTTGTTCGGCTCTGATACGGCTTCGAAATCGACGTTCAACGCGCCGATACTCTCGGACGTGCCCAAGAAGAGTAAGCCGTTCTGCCTCAGCGCATAGTGGACCCGGTTGAGAACCCGTTCTTGGAGGCGCGGTTTAAAATAGATCAGAAGATTTCGGAGACTCACCAAGTCGATATTGATGAAGGGTGGGTCTTGGAACACGTTGTGATTGGTGAAGCGGATCACCGACTTCACTCGGTTCTTAACGTGAAGTTTGCCGTCTGAGACCTCGAAGTATTTTTCGAGAAACTCGGGGGGAATATCGTTGGCGGCCGATTGGGGGTAGGAGCCGACCCGTGCCAGCTCTAGCGCGCCCAGGTCGATATCCGTGGCGAAAATCTGCAAGTTTTCCTTCGACAAGTGGTCCGGGCCACCCATGGCCTCTGCCACAAGAATAGCAATCGAGTAGGCTTCCTCACCGGTCGCGCAGCCCGCAATCCATATTCGAACAGGTCCTTCCTTGTCCTGCTCTATCAGGTTTTCGATCCCTGTCTGCAGACACTCGAACTGCGAAGCGTCGCGGAAGAAGCGCGTCACCGATATCAGAAGGTCCTTGAAGAGCGCATCGACCTCATTCACGTCGGATCGGCAATGGGCTACATAGTCTTCGTATTCGTCGATCCCCAAGGCCATCATCCTGCGCTGAATGCGCCGATGGACGGTGCTCTCCTTGTATTCACGAAAATCGACCCGGGTGCGGGCGAGTAAGATGTGGAGCAGGTCCGACATCTTGTGATGGCTCTCGGTGATGCTCCGAAGTGCCTCGAAGTCTCTGGGGCTTGATAGAATGCGGGCGAGGTGTTGCCCAATCTGGGTTGGCGAAAGCACCAGATCGATGCAGCCGGTCTCTGCCGCAGACGCGGGCATGCCATCATACTTCGCGCTCCCAAGATCCTGCGCAATCGTGATGCCGCCAGCCTCCCGGATCGCTTGCACACCATAGCTGCCGTCGCTTCCGGTGCCGGAGAGCACGATCCCCATGCAGTACTCGCCATAGTCACGGGCGAGGCTCATAAAAAGCCGGTCACCCGATGGCTTCGGGGTGCGCGCCTCCCCGTGTGGTGGAACGAGCGTGAGTTCACCGTCTTGGTGCACCACATCCCAGTTGGGCGGCGTCACGTAAATCGTGTCCGGTGCGGGCTTGACGGCTTCGCTTAACTCTATGACGTCCATGTTGGACTCGCGTCCAATCAGCGTCGACATGAGGCTCTTATGCGTGGGCGACATGTGCTGAGCGATGACGTAGCTCGCTCCAGAATCGGCGGGAAGGTTCTGCACGAGCTGTGTCAACGCTTCGAGCCCCCCCGCTGAGGAGGCAATGCCGATAATGAAATTGCGGTCTGAGGTCATGTGGGTCGTCCGTCTTGAGATTGGCAGGGTCCTCGGCACATCTCCCGGGAGGCCGCCATTCTCTTATCTGCTCCAATTTGATACAATCTAACCGATTATTTTTTGGAGTTCTATCGAGTTATAGGCGAACGTTCGGTGCCTCGTCCGATTTGGCCACAGCACTAAGTTGGAACGCCGCAGCCTATTGACGCGCGGTCAAGGCGCTTCATTCTCCGGGACACTTAACTGGCTTGGGAGGGTCGGCGGTCATGTCAACCGTGAGACTGAGGGACGTTCCAGATTGGTCATATCTCTTGAAGGAATACTACGAGTTCTATCGGTATTTGCCTTCAGGCGGCAGCGCCAAAATTCGCTCGCATCAACGCGCTGTGCGCGAAGCGATTGGCCGTGTCCGCCAGGAAGGGGCGCCGATGATCTTCCGGCCAGCAGAGGAAAAACCGGCGGTCGCGCATCTTCGTCGGGCGCTGGACGAGGGTCGACTTGAGAAGTTCGCGTCTCTCATACGCTCAATCGATGCTGTAAAGCATACGCTCTGCTGGCAATACGGTTACGAGAGTGTTCCAAAGGGCCTCGCAGGCAAATATGCATTCGCAGAATTCGCGGGGCCCTACGGACCCGTCGTCATCAAGGATCTGATCCTCGGTGTGGTGCTGTTCGCGCCCGGCACAACTTACCCGAACCATGCCCACCAAGGGATTTCCGAGAGCTACATCTGTCTCTCAGGCGCCATCAGCGAAAACGATGAAGGTGTGCTTGCGCCTGGGTCACTGCTCTACAATCCACCAGGAAAGGCGCATAGGATCACAACGGCGACGAGTGAGCCTTCACTGCTTGCCTACGCATGGCACGGAGCGCCGGAGGAACTTGCGCAACAGAAAATGGAGTTCTCGCGCGTTCGGGATACCGGAAAGGTGCCAAGAAGCAGGCCGGCGAAATGACCCCGGGGGCCGTGTCAGACGGTCTGCCTTGGAGGCAGTGTAAGGCACGGGGGCTCTGCCCAACCCAGATTGCCCAATCTGTAGCCTAGATCCGGTCGCCCCTTGGCCTTAGGCGGCGCGTCCGATGCGGTTTGGCGCGCTCGATAGCGTGAAGCTCTGGCCCTGCCGTTCCAGGTCCTCGGCCTGGCTGGTCAGGGCAGACACCGCTTCCTTACTCGCTTCAAACATCTCCGCATTCTGTTGGGTGATCTGATCGAGGTGGTTCACGGCAGTGGTGATTTCCGTAAGGGTCGTCGCCTGCTGGGAAGAGGTCTCGGCCATGCTCTGGACCAGGCCGTCGAGCGACATCACGAGTTCCTCGATTTCCCGCAAGGACTCACCGGATTCGTTCACCAGGGAAACGCCGGACGTGACCTGACGCGTTGAGGTCTCGATCAGCCCAGCGATCTCCCGGGCGGCTTCGGAGGACCGCTGCGCCAGGGCCCGCACTTCCGATGCCACGACGGCAAAGCCGCGGCCCGCATCCCCGGCCCGCGCGGCCTCGACACCTGCGTTGAGCGCGAGCAGATTGGTCTGAAAGGCGATATCTTCGATCACGCTGGTGATCCGCGAGATGTTCTCAGAGCTTGATGCGATCTCGGACATCGCGGCCACCGTGCGCTGCACGACCTCCCGTCCAGTGACCGACTTTTCTTTGGTTCGGGAAACGCTCGAAGAAGCCTCCTTGGCCACTTCGACCGAACTGCTGACGGATGCGGACAGCTCGGTGATCGCGGCTGCGGTCTCTTCGAGGGAGCATGCCTGGGAGCCGGTGCGCTCGCTCAATTCCGCTGCGGCGGAATTCAAGCTTCCGGTCTCGCTTCGGATCGTCTCGGCCCGTTCGATGATGAGCCGGACAAGGTCGGCGATATGCCCAATCGCGCTGTTGAAATCGGTACGCAAGCCTTCGTAGTCGTCTGGAAAGGCTTGCTGGATCTGCGTGGCCAGATTGCCCTGCGAGACCGCACTCAAGGATTGGGCGAGGGTGTTGACAACAGATGCTTGTTCTTCGCGACGGGCCTCGCGCTCCGCTTCCGCTGCGGCGCGTTCCGCTTCCTGAGCCGCGCGCTGCTCCTCCCGCTCAGCGTGTCTCCGTTCCGCTTCTTCGTGGCGTTCCGTTTCCGCCTGGGCCTCTCTTTCCTCGGCCTCTCGCTGCGATTGACGCGCGGCTTCCCGCTGCCGTTCGAGCTCGGCATCTTTGGCGGCCTGTTCTTCGCGCAGAGCCTCGCGCTCTTCCATCGCCAGCCGGAAGGTCTCGATGGACCGCGCCATATCGCCGATCTCCCCGCCGGCCGAGATATGCGGCACGGCCGCGCTGATGTCGCCCTCTTTCATCCCGGCCATGCGCCTGATGAGCGCTTGGATCGGGGCGGTAACGCTGCGCGCCAGGAGCGTGGAGAGGATGAGGAGTGCCATAAGGCTGCCCACAAGCAAACCCAGGCTCATCAGGCGCAGGCTCGACAAGATGGCCTGGATGTCGGAGACGTAGGAGCCGGTTCCGACGATCCAACCCCAAGGCGCAAAGTTGTAGGCAAAGCCAAGCTTCAACTCGGGCGTATCCGAGTTTGGCTTGATGAAGTGATACTCGACCATCCCGGAGCCGTTCTCCACGGCAACATCCCGTAGCTCTTTGTATAGCCTCACGCCGTAGGCGTCTTCGAAAGAGGCTTTGTTCGTTCCGACCCATTCCGGCTTCGGCGGCAGAACGAGAATGTTGAGATTGTGATCGAACGCGTAGAAGTAGCCTTCTCCGTCGAAGGACAGAGCGGTCAGGATCCGGGCGCCTTCGGCCTGCGCCTCTTCCAGGCTCATGGAGCCTTCCGCGACCTGATCTTGCAAATCGTCTAAGACGCTGACGGCTGTCTCGACGACGTCGCTCAAGTGATGTTCGCGCAAATCGTATGCGTTCGAGACAGCCTGGGAGAGCAGCGTGTAGGCCAGAACGGCCATCAAGAAGACAGCGATTGCCACAATCGCGGAGATTTTCGTCGAGAGGCTGGATAGGCGGGCTTTGAGCATTCCGTTCACCTGTCTAGTACAGATTTGATCGGTAGTCCGGTATTGGTTAAAACGTCGTGAAATGCTCGCAAGCCGACTGGTCAGGTCTCGGTCTCAGAGACACGTCAGCGAATAAGCAAACTCAGTTGGGGCGCTGATGCATCCGCCCGATTCTCTATCGGCTTTCGAGACATCGGCGAACGTAGAGTGTTCTTCTAGCAGTCTACGTGTCAGAGCCAATCGCGGTAGAAATCTCGCACCGAAGGCAGAATCGCCCGCGCAAGCCGCTTTTGGGATATCTGCGCCGCTGTTTCCGTCGCCTGGAGCCGCTTGGCGATCTCGACGAGAGTTGCCTGGCGGTCGACATGAGTGAAGCGTCCACGGTGGTAGACGATCTCACCTGCGATCACGACGGTTTCGACCGCCCCGGCCTTGGCGCGACGGATCAGGACATCAACGAGCGGCAGTTCGGGGTCCTGGTATGGCCATGTAACGGCTTTCCAATCGAGCAGGACGAAATCGGCAAAGCGACCGTGTTCCAGACGTCCGATACGTCCCTTGAACGGTGTTGTCTCGGCGCCATGCTCCGTTGCCATCCTGAGGATATCATTTGCCGCAGGGCAGGGGGCGGAATGACCCGGCGGTCGGTGCAGTGTGAGCGCCAGACGCATTTCCTGGAGCATATCGCGGTCGTCGTTGATGCCCGCCTCATCGATCCCCAAGGCAACACGCACCCCGTTCTGCAAAAACGCGTTGAGATCCGCCGTGCCGCTCTTCAGTCGTAGGTTCGACGAGCAATTGTGGCAAAGGCAGGCGCCGCGTTCCGCAACGCGCGCCACATCGTCCGGGGTCATCCAGACCCCATGGCCGATCGTTAGATCCGAGTTCAAGAGGCCGAAACGGTCGATATATTCGAGCGCGGAGCCGCCCGTTCGCCGCCGCGCATACTCGGACTGATACGGTGTTTCCAGCAGATGCATATGCATCGGCGCACCGGTTTCTTGGGCCATTCGAGCCGCACTTTCGAGCGCTGCGTCCGAAAGCCAATGCAGGTTCGAGGGCGCAATCTGAACACCGATCAGCGGGTGATCCGCCCATTGCTGCCTGAGCGCGTGGAAGACGCCGATCTGTTCGGAGAGGGGCAGGCCAAAACCCGAGAGATAGTCCAGCGCGGGAGCCTGGAGCGGTTCTGGAAGTGACGCGACGAAGTCTTCATCGGCCGCATAGATCATCCGATTCTGGTCGCGCAACGCAAAGGAGTAGGACGCACGCATGCCAATCTCGACGTAGGCACCGATGATAGTGTTCGCCCGCGCCAAAACGGCGTCCGTGTCGCCCGGTGCCCGGCTGTGGAGGTGCTGAACGCAGGTGACGCCGGACGCGATCATCTCGAAGGCAGAATAGAGCGTGTCTAGGCGCGGATCGACGTCTGGCATGGCCAGCCGTTCGGCAAACCAGAGTTCCAGGGGCTGGTCACGGGCGCCTAGTTGAAACGGGGTGAGCCCCACATGGTGATGGGCATTAATCAGGCCCGGGATCAGAACGCGACCGCGCCCGCCGATCTCCTTCGCGTCCGGATGGGCATTGCGCAAAGCTTGCGCGCTATCAATCGCGGCGATCCGGTCGCCTTCGATCAGAACACCGGCATCCGGTTGGATGTTGGGCGCGCCACTCGGTGTGAATCCCGTTAGCACATGATCGGCAACGGCGATGACGCGCGCGCTCATGACAATGAACCCACTCTTGCGCGGTGCAGCGCCAGGCGAACGGCGGCTGGCAAGGGCTCGATCACCGGGACAGTCAAGCACGCCGCCAGCCTTTGGGCAGCCCTGGCAAGCGGCCCGCCTCCGATTAAGATGACCTCCGCGCCTCCAGTCTTCAAAGCTTGGTCGCAGGCGGCGGAAAGTGCACAAACCAAAGCCTCGGGATCGGCGCTCAGCGCTAGCGGATCCGCGTCGGGTGTCCAGGTTCCCACAAACTGCTCATGGCCGTAGCGACGGGCCATGTCGGCGATTTCAGTGGTGAGTGCAGGGGTTGTCGTGACAACAGCGAAGGGGCGCCCGAATGATGCCGCTTCGGCCATGCCCGCCTCTGCAAGTCCGGTCACCGGAACGTCCAAGGCCGCACGAAGCAAGGCCGCTCCGGGGTCCCCGAACGCCCCGACGACTACGCCGTCGAAGCCGCGTAAAACCGGCGCAAGAGCGACCACGGCCCCTTCGGCCGTCCGGAGGCGTGCGGGATCTGTGATGAGCGGTGCTCCAAACCTCGCCGTAAAACCAACCAGCTCCGCCCGGCCAGAAGCGACTTTCGCGATTTCGACCATTTCGGCGGTCGTCTCTTGGGATGTGTTTGGATTGACCAGCGCCAGTTTCACGGCACGGCCTTCGCGAATGCGCGGGCAATGTCGATGCGGCGCGCGAGCCAGAGTTGGTCGCGGCGTCGGTCCAGTTCATCTAGGATTTTCTCGAAGGCCCGAAAACGCCCTGGTCGCCCGACGATCCGCAGATGAAATCCCACATTGAGGAGCCGCGTGAGCCCGGTTTCCGCTTCAGCCGCGAGGACGTCGAGCGCGTCGGTGACGTATTCGACCATCTCATCGGATCGAACAAAACCGTTAGGATGGAAGAACTTCATATCGTTTGTGTCGAGCGCATACGGGACGACCAAGAGGCCAGACGCGTCGCGATAGGGCAAATCATCGTCGAAACCGTTGGACGTATAGACGTAGCCGCGCTCGGCCAGAAGCGTGCGTGTCCACGGGCTCTCTGCTCCGCGGCAGAAAAAACCGAGAGGCATGCTTCCCGTTGCGCGCTGGAGTGCCGCTGCAGCCTTTTCTAGGTCCCGGGCCTCTTCCTCAGCAGAAGCGTAGTCGGCATGGGGGCGCCACAGCCAGCCGTGGCACGCCGTCTCATGCCCGTCCGCCGCCAACATCGCGAGCACGGGGCCTGCGCGTTCGGCTGCGCGGCCGCAGGCGAAGAGCGTCGCTGGGATCTCGCGCTGCTTCAACGCGCGGGCCATGCGCCACGCCCCCGCGCGCGTGCCATAGGCAAAGATCTGCGCCTGCCCAGGATCTGGCTGCCCCTCTCGGACGACCGATACGACTTCGCCGATCCGTTCGGTCACCGGGTCGCCGTCGATGACTTGCAGTTCCGCGCCTTCCTCGACATTGAGGACCACCGAGACGGCGAGGCGCGTGCCATTCGGCCAGGTGAAGTCCGGCCATCGCCCCCCGTATCCGATGAGATCGCGGCTCATCGCGCCACGCCAGGGGCGAAATCGTCTGGTGTCGCGCGCGGGCGCCATTCCGGGAGGCCAAGGCCCCGCCTCCAGGCATGCGCGATTTCGGCTCGGGTCGCGAACCAAACATCGTCGTGGGCGAGCGCGTGATCGAGAACGGCGTCGAGACCTGCAATGCGGCCGGGGCGTCCGATGATCCGCGTGTGCAGCCCGATGGAGAGCATGCGGGGCGCGGTTGCACCTTCTGCATAGAGCCTGTCGAAGGCATCGATCACATATCGCGCAAAATCGCCGCCGAAAACGAAACCCCCGCCGTTGTAAAAGCGCATATCGTTTGTATCGAACGCGTAAGGCAGCACGACATGCGGCGCCACGGCGGTCTCAACAATATAAGGCAGATCGTCGTTATAGGCGTTGCTGTCGTAGAGGAACCCGCCATGCTCTATGAGAAGATCGCGCGTCCGCAAAGATGTCGCCGATCGCGTATGCCAGCCGAGCGGCGGGTATCCGGCGGCCCGCTCAATCTCAGCCACAGCGCGTGCGATTGCCTCCCGCTCGACGCCTTCGTCCATGTAGACATGCCGTTCCCAACGCCATCCATGGGCGGCAACTTCGTGCCCGTCCGCCACCGCCTGCTCGGCAATCCATGGTGTCTTCTGGAGCGCGCGTCCGCAAGCATTCAGCGTGGCCCGCACCCCGCGAGAGCGGAGCGCATCCCTGATCCTCGGCCACCCGGCGCGTGGACCATATTCGAAGTGGCTCTCCATACACAGGTCACGCGTGCCTTCGACCACCTCCACGGCCTCGTAGATATGTTCGTTGCGCTCATCGCCATCCGCAAGACTGAGCTCCGCGCCTTCCTCCACGTTGACGACGACTGACACTGCGAGGCGTGCACCGTTGGGCCATGAGATCTGCGGCGGTGCGCCTCGGTATCCAGCGAAGTCGCGCGTGTTCATTGACCCGCTTCCCCAAAGGGCTCTTCCGGCGTGCGCCGCTTCATTGCGGCTACGCGACCATGTCGCGCGCGATGGCCGCCCGTGCTCCGGCGCGATCCGCAGGCAAAGCTCCGTCTGCCCCAAATGCAGACACGACCCGAGCGGCTGAGACCGCCCCAAAACGCGCGGCCATGACCGGGTCGCCGGTCTCAACAAGTCCTGCGAGAAAACCGCCAGAGAAGCCATCCCCTGCGCCGGTCGGATCGACCGCGGAAACCTCAACCGTTGGCACGGGAATGGCCGTCCGCGAGAGACGATCCCAAACGAGCGCGCCCTTGGGTCCGAGCTTAACCGCGATGGCCCCGGTACTGCGCGACGCAAGGGCCGCCAGTGCGTCCGAAAGCCCGGCATGTGGGACCAGCGCGCGAAGCTCGACCTCGCTCGGCAGAAACGCGTCCAGCCTCGCCAGGATCGGGGAGATCTCGTCGAGGGAACGCGCCGCGAGTTGCCAGCCCGGATCTGCGGTGATTACCGCGTTCCCCCGCCCGAAAAAATCGAGCATCGAGATCATCACGTCTGGCTGGCTCGGCGCGAGATGCACGCCCTGAACGGCGCGCCAGGTGGCCGGGATCTGAGCTGGTGTCAGGGGGTGGCGCGTTCTGAACTCGGAATAGCTTACATCGTCGAGATGCCTCTGCGCCCTCAAATGCTTCTGCCATGCGCTGATCTGAGGCGGATCAAGGTGATCGGTTGGAAATCCAGCCTCGGCGAGCGCCTCAGGTGCACTTACCAAGTCTTCGTCGCGTCCCCCAACGGCATCGTAGATGAACCAATTGCAGAGAGTGAGCCGCTCGTCGGACCATGACACTCCGTCGAGATCGACCCCGCCATTCCTGAGCCGGGTGAGCGTCTCAGACGGATAGCTCTCGACAGCGCAGCTTACCAGCCCGACGCGAGGCCGCCACATCAGCGCGCCCACCGCAGCGTAGGCCCCATTCCCTCCCGCCTGGCCGAGGGCAACTCTCCCGTCCGACGAGATGACATTGTCGACCGTCAGGCCGCCGACCGTGACGAGGTCGTTGATCATATCAGCCGCCCAGATGAGGCGCGCCGAGGCCCAAGGCGTCCCGCTCGACTGCCGCGTGATACCCGAAGAGGTGGAGCGGCACGGAGTAAACGATCGGCGCGACTTCTTCAGGAACGGGCGGCAATTGCCACGAGACATCGGCCAACTCGCTGATCGCCGTCTCGCCCTCGGGCACAACGGCAACGCAGAACCCTTTGCAGCCGCGGCTCATGATCGCGGTTTCGAGCGCGCGCGAATGGCTCTGCTCATCTGGCGCAATCAGAAAAAGCGGATCGCCCGCCTTCTGTGTCCGATAGTGGTGATACTCTTCGAGCGGAAAGGCATAGGCGTGGATTGGCGCCAGCTCTTTCAGCTTTGCAGCGCCAAACGCGGCGGGCGCAAAATACGGGCCGGCGCCTGCGAGCATGATGAGATCGGTGCGCGCGAGCCTCTCGGCCAGCGCCTTCGCCGGCTCGTAGAAAGCATGCGCGACCGCGTCGACTTGATCCGCAAGTCCCTGCAAAGCCTGGCGCAGAACTTCCACATTTCCGCCTTTTGCTTCGGCCACCGACACAGTCAATGCAAGTTTCAGCGCCATTGCAGCGGTGCTCGATTGCGTCGGCCAGCCGCCGCGCGTGGCCCGGATATGCAGCGCACCGGGGAACTCCTCCACTAGCGGCGACCCCAGCGAGTTTGACAGGCCAATCGTGTAGGCGCCCCGCGCGGCAGCGCCTTTGAGGCTGTCGATCACTGGTTCTGTCTTGCCGCTGGAACTCAAACCAATCACGACTGTCTCGTGATCGACCGTGCCAAGTCCATAAGCCGCGAAATCGAACGCCTCATAGGGTTCACAGACCGCGCCAAGCATCCGCTCCATTGTGTAGCGAACGCCGTAGCCAGAGATCCAGCTATCTCCGCAGCCCACCATCGCGACGCGACGGATCGAGCGAGCAGCGAGATCGGACGCGATGGCCGCAAGAGGCGCCGCATTGGCTTCCAGCGTGTCGCGGATCGCTGCGCCCTGCGACATCATTTCCGTCTTTGTCAGCGCAACCCGCCTAAACCGTTCCGGGTCGCCGGGCGCGTCGGTAGAGGTTTCTCGCCGGATCTCATACAATCGCTGTTCGAAACTCACAGTACCCCCTCATCTATCAGCTCGAAATCTGCCAAGTGTTCAAACCAGACCTGGAAAATCTAATCCTCTTTCGATATTCGTCAGTCGTGGCCAAAACGCAAGAGAGTATCCTGGATTTCGTGTGATGTCGGAAGCTGCCCAGTCGTCAAGCCTAAGCTATCGCCACGAAAGGATCATTGAAATCCTGCAGCGCGAGCGCGTTGTCGAAGTCGCTGGGTTGTCCGGAACGCTCGGTGTTTCTGCCGTGACGATCCGTTCCGATCTCGATGTGCTGGAGCGCCGCATGCTGCTCAGACGAATTCGCGGAGGCGCTATGGCGGTGCAGCCCGCGCGGTTCGTTCGGCCCCTGGAGTTGCCCAGTCAGAGCTTCACTGCGGAAAAGGAGCGCATTGGAGCGATGGCGGCCGGTTTGGTGCGCGACGGAGAAACCATCATCCTTGATGCAGGCACCACAACGCTCGCCATGGCGCTTGCCTTGCCGCAAGAACTTCGCGACGTTGTTGTCATCACCAGCAGTCTCGATATTGCTATCGCTTTGGAGGCGCATTCCGGTCTCACAGTCATGGTCACCGGCGGCACCGTGAAGAAGACTGGGCGAAATCCACGCTCCCGATCCCTGATCCCGCCCCTTGCAGCCCTTGTTCTGGCCCAGATCAACGCGGATTGCGCTTATCTCTGCTGTGCGGGTATCGACGCACAGCGGGGTTTCACCAACGCGCATTTCGAAGAAGTGGAGACCAAACGGGCGATGCTTTCGGCGGCGCGGCGCGCGGTTGTGCTGGGGGATCATGGCAAGATGGGGCATGTCGCAGGCGCTCGAATCGCTGGCCTCGACGAGATCGCAACGCTCGTGACCGATAGAGATGCGGAACCAGCCGATATCCAAGCGCTTGAGTCGTCCGGCCTTCAGGTCGTCCTCGCGTAGCTGATAGTTGCTAGATTTTAGGGCGATTGGTGCGCTTCCTTAGTCAGATGGGCCAAAAAGGCTATTTCGTGACCACCTTGATTTGCGAAAAATTGCGAAGTTGCTATCTTTGAAACCATGATCGACGTGCCGCGCGGGTGCAGGTTTGGGTGCGGCAGGAAACAGGGAGCTTGATATGAAACTGACCCGACGGACCGTTCTCGGTGGACTTGCTGCAGCGACGGATATTTCGTCACCGGCGGTATTGCGCGCGCAGACCCGTGAACTCGTAATGGTGGGGTATGGCAACGAGTCCGATGCGCCGCTTATCGCGGCTGGCGAGGAACTTGGGCGCCGCAATCCGGGCGTCTCTCTCCGCGTAATCGGTGGCCTATCAGCCGAAGCTCTCGCGCAGATCAAAGCCGCGCGCGGAAACTCGCCTTATGACCTTGCCGTCATGGGATCGCCTGCGATCATCAACGCACTTGCCGAGGACGTTATCGTCCCCCTCGACTTTTCCAAGATCCCGAATTCGCAAAACGTGGACCCTCGGTTCATGCCCTACGGCTACGATGTCGGCCAGCCTATCTGGTTCGAAGGGATCGGCGTCGCCTACGACACTTCCAAGATCGAGACACCACCGACCACTTGGGAAGAATTGTGGAGCGGCGCTTACAATGGACGCATCGGTATGTGCCGTCCGCAATCGAATCTCGGGTTGGGCGTTTTGGCGGCAACCTGCGAGGCTTTCGGGATGCCTCAGGACGATATGACATTCGCGCTTACCAAATGGGAAGAACTCGACCCGCTGGTTGGACGCAGCCCGCCGCTCCTGCAGCAGATGATCGAGCGCGGCGAGGTCGACCTGGCGCCGCTATGGCATGTGAACAGCGCTCTGGCAGCACAATCCGGACTTCCCATCGGCTACACCAAGATCACCGGCCCCGGCCCGCTCATGCTGCCCACCAACATCGTCCACTTCGTCAATACAGCCGATGGCACCGGCGATCTGGTCTACGAATTTGCCGATATCCTTCTGCAGCCCGACATCCAGGAGATGGCCGGAAGCGCGCCGATCTACTTCGGGACGGTCGTTGAGGGCGTTCCGGTCTCGCCGGAAGCTGCGCCCTATGTGCCATCGACACCAGCGGAACTCGACAGCACCACCTCGCTCGATTGGCCGTCTTTTGCCCCGCTGCGTGGCGAGACCGTGGAGACGTTCGACCGAATGTTCGCTGCATGATGCAGGGACCTCCGGGTCCCTCGACCGCTTCCGCCTCCATGGCTCAGGTCGCAGCTCCGGTGCTCAGCATCGGGGCTGTTTCCAAGCGCTTCGGCGCGACAACTGTCCTCGATGGCTGCTCGCTCGATGTCGCCGATGGCGAGATCGTCACTTTGCTAGGACCATCGGGATGTGGAAAGACGACCCTGCTCCGGTGCGTCGCGGGCTTCTGGGGCTGCGACGGTGGCTCCATCGCGATAGATGGGCAGGACATGCTGCCCGTCCCGGTCAATCGCCGACCCGTTGGCGTCGTCTTCCAAAGCTATGCTTTGTTCCCCCATCTCACCGTCGCGGGTAATGTGGCCTACGCGCTGCGCATGCGGGGCATGAAGGAGGCCGCGCGCAAACCACGGGTTGCCGCCGCGCTGGAAACCGTGTCGCTCACGGGATTCGAGGATCGCTATCCGGCGCAATTGTCAGGCGGCCAACAGCAGCGCGTTGCGATTGCCCGTGTCTTGGTGATGGAGCCACGTGTCTTGCTGCTCGACGAGCCGTTCAATGCGCTCGATGCAAAGCTCCGGGGCGGCATGCAGGTGGAGTTGCGCCAACTCATCAAGCGCCTGAGGCTCACGGCGATCTTCGTCACCCACGATCAGGAAGAGGCCCTGACGATGAGCGACCGAATTGCCGTCATGCGGGCGGGCCAGATCGAGCAAATCGCACCGCCTGACGAGATTTTTGATCGGCCCGCCACCGCCTATGTCGCTGACTTCCTCGGCTCCTCGAACTTTTGGGAGGGTCTGGCCTCAGAACGGAACGTGACACTGCCCGATGGCCAAAGCGTCGCCACAGAATGTGAAGGGCCCGTGCAGGTCATGGCGCGTCCGCACAACCTCCGGCTTGGACCCGAGGAAGAGAGCAACTGGCGCGGATCGGTCGTCTTCCACCGGACAGTGGGTGCTCTGCTGGAGTATCGCATCCACACGGATAATGGTGAGACTATTCAGGTCGTGGCCATCCGCCAGGACCGTGCACGCCCAGTCCCTGACGGCGCGCGCGTAGGCCTCTCGATCATCAACCCCTCGCTCTGTTCCGTGTATCCCGCGTGACGCTCAGCGCTTCCATCCCCACGCGCCCGCCAAGCCCGGGATTCGGCGAAGCGATCCTCGATAAGCTCGTTTCAGGGCGTGGCATCTGGCCAGCAGTTCCAGCCATCATCGTGCTCGCCGTGGTGGCTGTCGTCCCGTTCGCGATCCTGCTCTCGCTCGGTTTTTCGGATATCGAGGTGGCGCGCGGCGCGATTGTTTCGCAGACGTTTTCGCTTGAGCATCTCCGGTCGGCCCTGGCCGACCCGCTTTACTGGATCACCTTCCAGCGCTCACTCGCGCTTGCGATCAACACCACGCTGCTTTGTGTCCTTTTCGGCTATCCGGTCGCCTATCTGTTCCTGATTGGTGGACCCTGGGTGCGGCGCCTGATCCTCATCGTCACGATAGCGCCGCTCCTGACCAGCGGCATCGTGCGCACATACGCGTGGCTCGTGATCCTCGGTGGGCGTGGTGTGGTGAACTCAACGCTCATGGATCTCGGCTTGATCGACCAGCCGCTCCGGATCATGAACACGCACTGGGCGGTGCTGATCGGTATGGTCCAGATCCATCTGCCTGTGATGATCCTGCCTCTGATCGCTGTCATGAGCCGGCACGACAGCCGCCTCGTTGAGGCATCGGCGAATCTCGGCGCGTCCCGGCTCGGAACGCTTGCGACGATCATTCTGCCGCTCAGTGCACCGGGCATCGGAACCGGCGCCGCGCTCGTTTTTACCCTCAGTTACACGACGTTTGTGGTGCCGCAGCTCTTGGGCGGCGGGAATTACCTGAATGCGGCGACGATGATCTATGAGCAGGTCGTGTTCTCCCTCGATTGGAGCAAAGGCTCGGTCACGTCGCTGATCCTGATGGTGACATGCCTCATCGTCCTCGTGCTCATCGCGCTCATCACCAACCGGTTCACCCGCTGGACGAAGGGGAGGGCGGGATGAGACGGCTCGGGCTCAGCGGGTTCCTCGACGCGATCGGTATCGGGCTTGTGCTCCTGATCGCGGTGTTTTCGCTGGTGCTCCTCGTAGCCCCCTCGATCATCGTTCTGATGATTTCTTTCGACACGCGAGCCTTCGTCAGCTTCCCGCCCGAGGGCTTCACACTGCGTTGGTATGGCGAACTCTTGCAGCAGGGCAACCTCATCGAGGCAATGTGGAACAGCCTGAAAGTGGGCGTAACGGTCACGCTCCTCTGCATCATCCTTGGGGTTCCAACGGCGCTCGCCTGCGCGCGGGGCCAATTCCGAGGGACGACGGCGCTTTCCGTCTTTGTCCTTGTGCCGCACATGGTGCCCGGGATCGTGCTCGGCGTTGCTGTGCTGTTTTCCGGAGCGTTGATCGGGATTTCGCCCTCGATCTGGCTGCAATCCATCTCGATCACGGTGTTCATTCTGGCGGTAATGGTCCGCACGGTCATGAGCCGCCTGCAGCGGCTGGATCCATCGCTGGAAGAGGCCGCAGCCAATCTGGGAGCGACCCCATTTCAAAGCCTGCGCACAGTGACGTTTCCGCTCCTGATGCCCGCAATCATGGCGGGCGCGGTGTTCACCTTCGTGGAGGGTTTCGACAACTTGTCGGTTGCGATCTTCACCCATGGCTTTCGCGACCGGCCACTTCCGGTCGAACTGCTGGCCTTGGTGCAATACACCAGCACGCCCTTGGTTGCGGCGGTCTCTGGCGTGCAGATCGTCCTGGCCATCGTGGCGCTGGTGGCGGTCTCGATGAGTATCGGCCTCGACAAGGTGAACGAGTGAGTAGCGCCCGACCGGCAGGTCATGGCCGCTACCCTTACCGGCCTGTAACGGAGCCTGTATCTTACCGTTGGCCCTCTGGCAAAGGGCTGGCGGTTTATATCGCCGTAAACCTCGAATGCTACGATTTTGACGCCAGCCATCTCGACGAACTCGTCAGCAATCCGGCGCGCCCGGATCTGATCAACTATTGCTGGCTTGATTGGGGCAATCGCGTCGGAGCGTGGCGGCTCTTGGAGGCTATGGGCGCGGCCGGTGTCCCGGCGACGGCCCTCGTCAACAGCCACCTTTATGCTGCGGCTCCCGGTCTGATCGAGGCCTGGCGCGAGGGCGGTGCGGAAATCGCAGCCCATGGGCGCACGAACGGCGAGAGCCAAGCCGGACTGTCCATCGAGGCAGAGCGGGCGCTCATTGCCGAGGCGACGGAGGAAATTACGCGCCGCGAAGGCCGCGCGCCCTCAGGCTGGCTGAGCCCCTGGATTGCTGAAACCCGCGCCACGCCTGATCTGCTCAAGGAAGCGGGCTATCACTACGTGCTGGATTGGGGCGCCGATGACCGGCCATTCGCACTTTCGACGACCGCGGGGCAGCTCTTGGCCGTCCCCTATCCCCAAGAGGCCAATGACGCCAACGCCATCGCCGTCCGGCGCATGAACTCCGGCCGCTTTCGCGATCTGTGTCTTGCCCAAATCGAGGAAATGGCGCGGCAAGCGGAAGACGGCCCGCTTGTCTGCGCGATTGCGCTACATCCTCACATCATGGGTCACGCCCATCGGCTGCGCGATTTCCGAGATGTCCTGCGACGGCTCTCGGAGTTGCGAGAGGACATCTGTCTCACCACGGCGGGCCAGATCGCGCGCGTAGCTTCCGGTGGACTGGAGGGTTGAACACTCCCTTGGAGGCTATTCTGGGAAAGGTTGCACCCAGCGTGACATGGCGACATCGCGAGACAATGCCTTGCGATACATCTCGGTATAGTAGGGTTCGAGCCGCGCGGCATGGGCCTGGATCTGGGCAAGCCTCGGCGCGAATTCCTCAAAGGCCGCTTGGATCTCATCCCGTGCGCTCTTCTCATCGATCAGCGTCAGCCGCCCGTCTCTGACGACGAACGAGCCATCGACAATGACGTGGCGGACCGAGGAGCCGTCCTCGCAAAAGACCAATTGCCGACGCAGGTCGTTCATCGGCAGAAAGGTCAGCGTCGATAGATCGAGCAGGGCAATGTCGGCCCGCGCGCCCGGTTCGATACGGCCCAGATCGTCCCGGCGCATGGATCGGGCGCCCCCGGACCACGCGCATTCGAGGAGCTCCGCCGCACTCGGCCAGCGGGTCCAATCGGGATCAGAGATCTTGTGAATGAGACCGCCTGTCTTAAGCGCGCCCCACAGATTGGCAGTATCGTCGCAGGCAGCCTCGTCCGTTCCGATGCAGATCGGCACATAGGCATCCCTGAGGGCGCGGAATGGCATGACGCCTGAGCCGAGCTTGAGATTTGAAATCGGATTATGGGCAACGAGGCAGCCGGCCTCTGCCAAGAGATCGATATCCGCGCTGTCGATCCAAATCGCGTGGATGATCTGCTTGCGCTCATCGAGGCAACCAAGATCGTTGAGGTAGGCCACAAGCGACATGCCGAATTTCTCTTTGCCCAGCACACGCTGAAGCCGCGTCTCCAAGACATGCACGTTGAAGGGCACATCGTGGCGCGCGGACAAATCCGTCAGCGCTTGCAAGTAAGAAGGCGTTACCCGTTGCGGCGCTGAGCACGAAACAGAGCAGCGCAGCCGGTCTTGTTCTGCACCATGCCATCGCTCGAAGAAGGCATGATAAAGCTCGATCAGATCGGGGCCTGCCAATCGGGGGCGGCGGGAGAGGTCGCGCCGAAGATCCTCGGGGAGCAGATCCGAGAGAAACGGATATTTCTCCACCTCAGAGACCTCAGGCTGGTCGATGGAAACCGTGGCCCGGATTCCGGCATCGCGATAAGCGCCCATGATCGCGTCGATGCAATCCATGCGCGGCTCAGGGTTGAAGAACGCATCATCGTGCACCGACGTAACACCGCGCTTTAACATCTCCATCGCCGAGAGAAGCGCCCGCGCACGGCAGATGGCGGGGCTTTCCGATCCGCCGATCGTCGGTGGCGTTTCGCGGAGCATGAAAATTTCCAGCGGCGCGTCGGCAAGCGCGCCCTTCAGAAAGGCTGCCGGTGAATGCAAATGGGCGTTCACCAATCCGGGAATGGCAAGCAGGCCGCGCCCATCGATTTCCGTCTCGGCCTTACGATCGGTGTTCGGCTCAATATCGCGGATGGCGCCGTCTTCGACATAGATATCGACAGGTCCTTCCGACGCAGTCTGCTGCGCATCTCGAAGCAGCGAGCAGTTTCGGATGATGAGGCTATTCGGGTCGGGGGCTGACGGTTCCATTGGACCTCAGTCTAACCGCCCCTTCCGCATACTTCACGGTGGATCGACCTAGCCGCAACCTAACGGCCGTTTGCTCGCCATCCAGCACGGGTTCCGACTTCCGCTCTCGATGGCCTGAGGAAAACCCTGCAGACGCGTCTCTGGCTCTCTCCAAGTCCGGGCAACGCAAAGCGGCGCTAAGGAAACTTCTTGCAGCAATCAAAACGTCAGGCGCGCGCGCTCAGCGTTAAAATCCTGGGCGGCTCTTCGGATCCGGCCGCTTTCCAGGATTGAAGTTCCCCCCGATCTGCGAAGCGTGCAGTGCCCGCGCGCTTTAGTAGACGTCGCGCTGATAGCGATGATCACCGCTGAGTTTCGCGAGATACGCCGCTGCTGCCGTTTCATCCAGGCCGCCGTGCTCGGCGATCACATCAAGAAGCGCCCGCTCCACATCCGCCGCCATCCGGCTCGCATCGCCGCAGATGTAGATCGCCGCACCGTCTTCAAGCCACTGGAACACCTCGGCGCCACGTTCGCGGATCAGGGTCTGGACATAAACCTTCTCCGCGCCGTCACGCGACCAGGCGAGGCTGGTCTCCGCAAGCAGACCGCTCTCTTCCCAAGCCGTGATCTGATCGCGGTAGAGGTAGTCGCAGGCTTCGTGCTGATCTCCAAAGAAGAGCCAATTCTTCCCTGCCGCCCCGCGTGCCTCCCGTTCTTCCAGGAAGGCCCGAAACGGCGCGATCCCCGTTCCGGGTCCGATCATGATCAGCGGGCACGTATCATCGTCGGGAATGTGAAAATGCGCTGACTTCTGGACATAAACACCCACCATGCTGCCCAATCCGAGCCGTGCCCCGAGATAGGTTGAGGCCACTCCTTGGCGCGGCATGCCGTGGAGATCGTAGCGCACTTCGCCCACCGTCAGATGCACCTCGCCAGGATGTGCCAGCGGGCTGGAGGAGATCGAATAAAGCCGAGGCTGCAAGGCGCGAAGACCATCGACCAGCTGCTGTGCGTCGGGGCTTGCATGCCCGTCGCGCAGAAGATCGATCACCTGTGCCGTCTCAGGGTATTCGCCCAACGCCCAGGCCTCGACGGTCTTGGGCGTGATCGTGGTGAGGTCGAGGCGGGTCTGCAATGCGGCGCGGAGACGGGCAGGCCCGGATTTCAGCTTCACGGTTTCGCTGCCGTTGAGCCCGGTGGCCTCCAGGATTGCCGAGACTTCGAGAGGGTCATTGACCGGCCAGACGCCCAAAGCATCGCCGACCTTGTAATCGAGATCCTCGCCGCCGCCCGCGAGCGACAGCTCAATGTGATTGACGCATTTCGCCGAATCCGCGCCGCTCAGGCGATCCGCAACGATCAATGAAGCCATGAAGGGATGGTTCTTGTCGAAGGCCGGTCCGGCCGCAACCGGTTCCGGAGCAGAGGCCGCACCGGCTGCGGCGGCGAATGGCGCGCTGTCAAACGCCGCGAGCTTCCAGGTCCCGTAATCGTCTTCGAAATCCACATCGCAGGTCACGAGATCGGCCGCACGCGTCGCACCCAGTTCCGCCAGGCGTGCATCGATATCGCGCGCGGCCTTGTTGAACTCGGCATAGCTTGAATCGCCCAAACCGCAGACGCTGAAATTGAGCGTGGGCGGCAATTGCGGTGCGCCTTCTGCCATCAACTCCGCGTAGAAGTTTGCGGCATTGTCCGTGGGTTCGCCTTCGCCAAAGGTCGAGGCGACGATCAAGAGGTGGTTGACCGAGGCAAGCTCTGCCAGCGGCACGTCGTCCAAAGCCGCAACCTTTGCTTCAAACCCCCGGGTCTTCGCGAATTTCCGCAGGTCCTTGGAAAGCGCCTCGGCATTGCCCGATTGCGATCCATAAAGGATTGTCAGCGCTGTCTTGACCTCTGCCTCGGCACCACCGGCAGATGCGGAACTGGCAATCGCATGCAAGCCGCTCAGAAGGCCGTTCAGCCAATGGCGCTGATCGGAGTCGAACGGGGCGGTCTCAGGAATGAATTCCGCGGGCTTCACGCTATGGGCCTGGCCAATCGCCGTCGCGAGGTTTTTCAGAATGTTCGGATCTTCGGCTTTCATCGAGTAGGGTCTCCGGTCCTCGGACGTGCGGTTCAGGCCGCGACGGAAAGATGGGGCGGGAGCAGATTGAGAAGCTCCTGGTCGTCAAGACGGCGGGTGAATTCAAGGAAAGTCTCACCGGGTTCGCGCGAGGACATGTAGGTGCCAACCACATGTTCCAGGATCGGCTCGATCTCGTCGGCAGCCACCGGTCCGCAAAGCGGCCGCGCCAGGCCTTGATCTTGATCCGACCCACCGCCGAGCACGATGTTATAGCCTTCACCTCCGCTGGGTGCCGTGGTGCCGACCAATCCGATATCGCCAATATAGTGCTGGGCGCAGGAATTCGGGCATCCGGTCAGGTGGATATTGATCGGGCTGTCGAGACTGAATTGGCTCTCCAGGTGCCGCACCAACCGCAGCGCGTCTTGCTTTGTATAGGCGAGGGCGAGTTTGCAGCCCCATTTCCCCGTGCAGGCCACCGCACCAGCAGCAAAAGCTGTCGCCCGCGTGGTAAGCCCCAGTGCCTCGATCTCCGCAACCGCCGCATCGACCTTTTCGTCCGGAACACCGAGAAGAAGTGGGTTCTGCCACACGGTCAAGCGGACGTCGTTGCTGCCGTATTCCGCTGCGATGCGGCCCAATTCGCGCATCTGATCGGCGGAAAGGCGGACCAGTTCGAGCGCGACACCTATATAGTTGAGGCCGGGTTGGCGCTGAGGGTGCACGCCGATATGCGCCTGTCTTGCTACGGGCGGGCGGGGCGCATCGAACTTGGGATCGAGTTTTTGAAGTGTAATTCCGGTCCCAAACCCGTCGAGTATCTCCTGGGTCATCATGCAGAACCACTCGAAGCCCTGCCGGTCGAGCAGATACTTGAGCCGCGCCTTGCCACGATTGGTCCGATCGCCGTGCTCGACGAAAACCCGCAACATAGCTTCCGCCACGTCGACCGTTTCTTCTGGGCGGCAGATGAGCCCCGTGTCGCGGGCGAAATCCTTGTGTCCGGTAATGCCGCCCAAATGGATGCGGCACCAGATCCCAGGCTCGATGCCTTGGTCGTTCTCCTGAACATCCACGGCGAGAAAGCCGATATCGTTGGTGTCTGACACGCAGGAGATGGACCCCGCGCCGTCGAGCGAAATATTGAACTTCCGCGGAATGCCCTGGAGCTCGCGCGTGCGTAGGATGCGGAGGCTCAAGCGCTTCACGAAGGGGCGGAGATCGATCAGTTCCAGCGGATCAACACCGGCGGTCGGGGCACAGGTCAGGTTCCGCGCCGAGTCCGCGCCGGTTCCTTGCGAGGTCAGCCCGACCTCCTGCAGCCGTTCCATGATCGGGATCACACTCCCGGGCTGGATCTCGCGCATCTGCAAACTGCCGCGGGTCGTCACATGCGCGTATCCGCCCGCGAGGTCTTCTGCAATCTCGCCAAGTGTGGTCAACTGATCGCCGCGGAGAATGTTGCCCGGCGTGCGCAGCCGCATCATGTAGCCCGGACTGTTTGGTTCGACGTTGAAGAAGCCAAGATGTCGCAGGAGAAACTGGTCAAGTCCGGCGGCAAGATGCCCTGTCGCTTCCCACTCCTCGAGTTGCCGCCACATATCCAGTGGATGAAGCTTGTGCTTTGCGACCTCTTCCTTGCAGAGATCCTCAAGCGGCGTGCCGTAGACGGTTTCAGGCTCTGCTTCTGCCGTCCCTTCACCTTGAAAAGCGCGGTGAAGGTTCAAGCGGGTCAGAACATCAACGAGGTATTGCTGCTGTTCCGCCGAAAAACCTGTGCCTTGCTGTGACATATTGCGACGACTCCGGAACTGACTGGCGAGGGGCGTGGGTGGGCGTTGGCTTCTTGACACGCCAAACACGCTTGGAAGCGGTCCGCGCATCGGAGGCGATCAACCGCATCTGGGAAGCGGGCAATCGAAATTAGCTGTGCTGGGACGCCGTTGTCCGTTGGTCGCGCTGCGCTGTTTCGTTCAATCGAAGCAGTGTCCAGACAGCTTTGCCTGGCCGCGCTGTGGAGCCGAGATCTCCTCGGTTCATTGAAGTTGCTAAGGTTTCACACCTCATGGGTCAATACCTCGCCGTTTGTAAATCGGCGCTACGAAGGAATTCCTGCGAAAACGGTGAATTTTTAATCGGCGAACGGCAAGGGTGCGAAAAACAGGCCTTCGCCGCTGCGAAAGGACCTTCGCGAATCAATCTGGTGACTGATTCGGGTGATTCGCCTTCTCTTGCTCGCGGAAGTGGCATGCTTCATCCTTGAGAAAGCCGAATTCTGCGTAAGCTTCATGCGTTTGCCCAAAAAATCCTCGCAATTTTCAGCTTTCTAGAAATTCTTGCATCGCAACATTGACATTGAGTGGGTGAATTCCATCAACCTGACCACGCGTTCGGGACAAGGTGGTCCCCCTCGCACTCCTACAAAGGCGTTGCCACCCAAGGTTGATGTTGGCGGCAATTCCTGAGGAATTTCGGCAGCAACGGCGCTGTTGGTAAGCGGCATACGTGTCGCGTGATCTGACCAAGACCTGTTTGCCCGCCAGGGCATTCTCCGCCGCAGCTTTGTTGCAGATGCGAAGCGTATCGCACGCGCATCATCTGTCGAAAGGACGTTCCGATGACCCAGCAAACGACTCACGACGCCGTTTAACGGCTCGCACTTCCCCTCTCTCGACCGCTGTTGCCGCTCAGCTGCTCGCGCAGCCACGGCCCCCATGCGTCCTCTGCCCAAGTCCAGCACGTCCAAATTTGGACACCCGGAAACCGCGAAGTAACCCAGGAAAGGGACACCTGAATGTCATACGTAAGCCCAGCCGAATACTCGGCAAAAATGGTCGATGCGGGCGCCCAGAAGGCGTTGATGTCGACCAAGGACACGCTTATTCGCGCCTACATGGCTGGCGCAATCCTCGCGCTCGCCGCCGCCTTCGCCGTCACGGTTGCCGTGAATACCGGCAACTTCCTGATCGGCGCGCTGCTCTTCCCCGTCGGCTTCTGCACGCTCTATCTGCTCGGCTTCGACCTGCTGACCGGCGTCTTTACTCTCGTGCCACTGGCGCTCTGGGACAAGCGTCCGGGCGTAGACACGCGCGCGATGCTCCGCAACTGGGGCCTTGTCTTCGTTGGCAACTTTGCCGGTGCGATGACGACGGCTGTGTTCATGTCGATCATATTCACGATGGGCTTCACCCAGGAGCCGAACGCCGTCGGTGAACGGCTTATGGCCATCGGACACTCGCGGACGGTTGGTTATGCCGAAGCTGGCGGAGGCGGAATGCTCACCCTCTTCGTTCGCGCTGTGATGTGCAACTGGATGGTCTCTACCGGGGTTGTCGCCGCGATGATGTCGACCTCCGTTTCGGGCAAGGTCATGGCGATGTGGATGCCGATCCTCATCTTCTTCTACATGGGCTTCGAGCATTCGATCGTGAACATGTTCCTCTTCCCGATCGGCATTCTGTTGGGTGCAGATTTCACCTGGGGTGACTACCTGATGTATAACGAAATCCCGACCGTGATCGGCAACCTCGTGGGTGGTCTCACATTCGTGGGCGCCATGATCTACGCGACGCACTACAAGACCTCGCCCTCGCGCGCGGTCGAAGGTGACGGCGTGGGCGTGGCCGCCGAGTAAGCGGCCCGTCGTGCAAAGGACCCGCCGGCGACCAGTCGGCGGACCGACCATGTGGCTGCGAAGGATGACCGACCCGCGCCATGCCTAAAGACGCCTCGCCATCGCAGAGCCTAACTGTCTCGCTCGGCCAACATTCGGAGGCCGGGCGAAAGCCGTTGAATCAGGACTTCCACGGCGCGGTCATCCCGGAGCGTCGTGTCCGCACGCTGAAGGGGATTGCCGTCGCCATTGCCGACGGCATCTCGACGAGCCCGGTCAGTCGCCAGGCGGCAGAGACGGCAATCAAGAGCCTCCTGGACGATTACTACTGCACCTCGGACGCCTGGACGGTGAGGGTGTCAGCGACGCGGGTGATCGCGGCGACGAACGCGTGGCTCTACGGGATGAACCGCACTGCGATTATCGATGATGCCAATCGTGGATATGTCTGCACCCTCTCTGCACTGATCCTGAAAGGGCGAAACGCCCATATCCTGCACGTGGGGGACAGCCGCATCTGGCGCGTCGCTGGCCGCTCGCTTGAGCAACTGACCAAGGATCACACCACGACCCTCTCGCCTGAAGAGAGCTTCTTGATCCGTGCGCTCGGCGCCGAGCCAGAGGTCGAGGTTGATTACGCGAAAATCTCGCTGTCTCCGGGGGATACGTTCATCCTCACAACCGATGGCGTGCACGAGCATTGGCAGCCCCGCGAGGTGCTCACCGCACTCGAACAAGGCGAGACCCTCGACGCCGCAGCGCAGGAGATTGCGGGTCAGGCTCTCGCCGCAGGCAGCCCGGACAACCTCACGGTCCAGATTGTCCGCGTGGAGACCCTGCCGGACCCCGAAAGTGCTGATATCCTTGGCCAGGCGGCGGTGCTGCCGGTCCTACCCCTGCCCAAAGAGGGCGAAATCGTCGACGGATTTCGGATCCTGCGCCGCGTCCACGCCAACAATCGCAGCCACATCTTTCTCGCCGTCGGACCGGATGATGCCTGCGTCGCGCTGAAGGTTCCGGCCACGGAAACCAAAGAGGACCCCGCCTATATGCGGCGATTCTTGATGGAAGAGTGGATCGCGCGCCGCCTTGCCTCCCCCCATGTCCTGCGAGCTGCCGCCGCGCCAGAGAAACGCTCCGGGCATTACGTCGTGACGGAGTTCGTCGAGGGTCAGACCCTGCGCCAATGGATGATCGACAATCCCGCGCCGTCGCTCACCCAAGTGAGGGATCTGGTCTCCCAAATCATCCGCGGTGTCCGCGCATTTCACCGAAAGCAGATGCTCCACCAGGATCTGCGGCCGGAAAACATCATGATCGACCGCGAAGGGACCGTGAAGATCATCGATTTGGGATCGACCCGGGTCGAAGGCGTGCAAGAAGCCCTGCGCGATCCGGACAACGAGATCCTCGGCACGTTGCAGTATTCTGCGCCGGAGTATTTCTCCGGGGATCCCATCGGGCCGCGCTCTGACCAGTTCTCGCTGGGGGTCATCGTCTACGAAATGCTGACCGGGCATCTGCCCTACGGCGCAGAAGCCGCGCGGGTGCGCAGTCGGCGCGATGCGGCCCGGCTGACCTTTCGAACCGCGCAATTCCAGACCAACAATGTCCCCGACTGGATCGATGAAGTTTTGCGCCGCGCGGTCCACCCGGACCCGACGCGCCGCTTCGCAGCTTTGTCGGAATTCGACACGGCCCTGCGCAACCCATCAGGACGCAGGCCGTTCACGCGCATGATGCCGCTCACCGAGCGCTACCCGGTGAGCTTTTGGCAGGCGACGACGGCGCTCCTCGCCGCAATCTGTGTCATTCTGCTGGCTACGCGCTGAAACCATCTCACACCCCAAAGGAAAGGGAGCTCCATGGACCTGAGACCGACGGAAATGACCCGCGAAGACGTCACCGCGATGATCCTCTCCGCCAAAAGGCAAGGCGGACTGACCTGGGAAGGCATTGCCGAGACGATCGGCATGTCCCCAGTCTGGACGCATTCCGCCTCGATGGGCATGAACGCGATGCCAGCCGACAAAGCGGAAGCGCTGGTCAAAGCGTTGGGACTCCCGCAAGAGGCCGCCTCGATCCTGCAAGAAAGCCCCACCAAGGTCTGGGAGCAAACCGTCCCGACCGATCCATGCATCTATCGCTTCTATGAAATCGTCGGCGTCTATGGTCCGACGCTCAAGGCGCTGATCCACGAAAAGTTTGGCGACGGGATCATGTCGGCCATCGATTTCGACATGCAAGTGACGCGCGTGGAGCACCCCAAGGGTGACCGGGTCAAAGTCGAGATGACCGGCAAATACCTGGCCTTCAATTCCTGGTAGGCTCCCCGCTCATCTCAACTTGGCGCTTGCCTCTGGCGCGCGCCAGAAACGGGTTCGGCGAGGTGTCGCGCCAAACCCAGTTTGCGCGGCAAGGTGTGTCGAACTACGCGCCGCCGATTGTGTGAGCCACCTAGACTGCAGCGCTCATGCCGGTTCGGCAACAAAACGCAGGTATGGAACCGGGCTCTCCCATCCCGCGGGGAAGCGCTTGATTGCCTCCTCGTCCGAAACCGCCGGGACGATCACGACGTCATCGCCTTGCGACCAATTGGCTGGCGTCGCGAGCTGATGCTGCGCCGTCAGCTGCAAGCTGTCGATTACGCGCAAGACCTCGTGGAAATCGCGACCCGTTGTCATCGGGTAGGAGATCGTCAGCCGGATCTTCTTATCCGGGCCGATGACGAACAGCGTACGCGCCGTCGCGTTGTCCATCGCCGTCCGGGGCCCCGAAGCCGCATCGGCTTCGGCAGGCAGCATCCCATAGAGTTTGGCGACGCGCAGATCGCTATCGCCGATCAGCGGATAATTCGGGGCAGACCCCGAGGCCAGCGCGATATCCCGCGCCCAACGCGCGTGTGCCTCAACCGGATCGAGCGAAAGCCCGATCAGCTTGACGCCGCGATGATCGAACTCGCGTTTCATCATAGCCAAAACGCCGAGTTCGGTGGTGCAGACCGGGGTGAAATCCTTGGGGTGCGAAAAAAGAACGCCCCAAGCATCGCCGAGCCATTCGTGGAATCGGATCGGTCCCTCGGTGCTGTCGGCGGTGAAATCTGGGGCAACGCTGTTGATGGCGAGAGGCATTGGGTGCTTCCTTCTGTTGGACGTCTGGAACGCCGTTTCGTGCGGCCCGGCCGACCTATCTCAGGCGACCGGTCGCGTTCCTGAAGGAAAACTTAAAGATGCCTGAATTGCGCTCAGGCCGATGCGAAACACCGCCGCATTTTCTCAAACCGCTTATGCCCTGAAATGCGCGCGAAGGACGGGTCCGCCTGGAGCCAGGGCATGTCTCGCCACCCATGGTCGAACAGCTCTTCGAGCATCGAGACCGCGCGATCTGTCTCGCCGATCAGTGTGAGCGCCGAAGCCGCATAGATCGCCTGGGCGCTGTCGCGCACATCCGTATCCTCCATCAAATCCCATGCAGCATCGGGCTGCCCGAGCAACAGCATCGAGAGCGGCATGGCCGTCTTTGCGCGCAGATCGTTGGGATCAGTCTCAAGCCGCGTGCCGCAGCGGCGTAGCGCCGTTCTCGCATTGCGTCGGGAACGGACCGGATCCGACCCCGCACAAAGCAATGCGGCATGGAGCGAGCTTTTGATATTGTCGACTTCCAGCTTCCCGGCCTGCTCGAAAAACGTGATGGCTGACCGCGTACGACCGCAGGACATCAGATGCCAGCCCGCGAGGTGGTAGGTGGAATAAGTGAGCCCTTCTTTCGCGATCGCACAGCTATGCGCCGCATCTGCGGCCTTTCGCTGTCCCGCCCCGCTCAACGCATAGCCCAAGACGGAATGGCCCGTGGCGAGCCACGGCGCGCGGGAGACAGCGCGTTCAGCGGACTGGATCGCCGCGTCAATCATGTCGCGCCCCTCGGACCAGTAAAGATGCGCGCGCACGAGGGCCAAGGCGTTCTCGGTCAGAGCGACGGCACAATCGGGCGCCAGGCTCACCGCTTCTTCCGTGAGTTGCACGGCGCGTTGGATCGAGCCAGGTCCGCACCGCGCCAATTCGAGGCGCGCCTCCAGACAAAACGCATGCGCCTCCAGGTCAGCAATCCCGCAACCCCACAGCGCTTGCGGAGCCGGCGCTTCGCTTGCAGCGGCTTTGGCAAGTCGGTAGCCGCCCTTTGGCACGGTCGCGATGACGCCTTTGTCGCCAAGAACGCGGCGCACTTCGGCCACCACTTGCGTCAAGCTTTCATCGCTGACGAAAACGTCGGGCCAGATCTTGTCCAAAAGATACGATCGGCTCAACACGGCGCCATCGGCAGCCTTAAGGGCTTCAATGAGTTTGACGGCACGGGGCGACAGAATCCGGGTCGTGCCGGATTTGGACGCTTGGCGCGATCCAGGGTCGATCCGCCATCCACTAAGAACAAGTGTCATCTGATTTCAAAAATTCGCGTTGCAGGATCAAAACAATCGCATCGTGCTAGTGCATGATCCCCGTTCGACGCAACGGGCGAGCAGCATTCAGATGGACACAAAAGAGTGTAGTGAAGGCGCGGGCGCTCGCTGTCGCAGTCCAAGAAATTGGGGCGACGTGGGTGGAATTATGGCCCCGCCGAAGGGCTTGGCGGGGCTCAGGCGGAGAGCGCCAAGGCGTCGGACTGGGCGATCATCCACGCCATGCATGTCGCTGCAGCCTCGACCGGGTCGATGATGGGAAGCGGCGCCGCACCTCTGATCGCTGGCGTCACGCGCCCCATCCCGGCGCATCCAAGCACAACGGCATCGACCCGATCCTCCGATGCCGCGGCCAAAGTCTCGCGTAGGATCGGCTCGGTGGAGAGCTCGGGAGACGCGTCGAGCGTCAGGACCGGAACATCCGAAGCCCGAACGCGCCCCACATGGTCCCACAATCCGTAAGTCCTCAGATTGCCTTCAATCACCGGGACCGAGACCTGAAGAGTTGTCACGACGCTAAAGCGCCAGTTTCGCATGGCACAATAGTGAAAGGCCGCTTGACCGATCCCAATGACGGGAACCGTCAGCCGCGCGGCCGCCTCTTCCAGCGCGGTGTCGTCGAAGCAGCCGATAATGACACCATGGGCGCCGCTGCCCTTGACCTGATCGACAAGCGTCAAGAGCGGTTTCGTGGCGCGCTCACCATCCGCCCGACCCTGGATCGAGGCGGGGCCGTCATGCGATGTCCAACCCTCGATGGAAAAGCCCGGCGCCGACCGCCGCGCGACATCGACCATCGCCTCGGTCATCGCAACCGTGCTGTTTGGATTGATGACGAGGAGATCCATGGTCTCAGACCATGCCCTTCCCGGAATCGGAGCCATGACGGTTCCGGCGGCGTTCCGCCAGCCAGACGACGAGGAGGAACACCCCAATGACAAGGAAGGAAAACGCGGTCGTGAGCGTGCCGAGCGCAAAGATCACCGGGGTTGTCACATTCGTCGTCATGCCAAACACTTCGAGCGGCAACGTGTTGTGGCTCCCCGATGTCAGGAGCGTGCGTGCGAATTCGTCGTAGCTCAACGTGAAACCGAAAAGCGCCACACCTATCAGCGACGGCGCGATAATAGGCAGGACGACGTAGCGAATGGTCTGCCAGGGCGATGCGCCCAGGTCCCGCGCCGCCTCTTCGTAGCTGCGGTCAAAACGGTTGAAGACCGCAAACATGATCAACAAGCCAAAGGGCAGGGTCCAGGTGAGTTGCGCCCCGTAGCCGGAGGTCGACCAATGCACATTCAGCCCCGATTGGGACCAGATCAGCCCAACCCCCAGCGAGACGAGGATGGAGGGGATCACCAGTGACGTGATGATTATGTAGAAGAGGACCGAAGATCCCGCGAAACGCTTACGGAAAGCCAGCCCACCCATCACCGACACGATGACGGTCGTGACCATCACCATCAGGCCCAAAACAAACGAGCGGTGGAAAGAGCCCCAGATGTCTCCGACCGCCTGCTGTTCGAACAGATCGCGAAACCAATGGAAGGATACGCCGCGCATCGGGAATGTCAGGCCGCCGCCGGGCCCCTGAAACGAAAGGATCGCGATGGTAAGCGTCGGCCCATAGAGGAACACCAGAAACAGCACGAAGAACGCCGCAAGGAAATAGAAGGATCGGGGCCGCCGCTCCATCACAGCTCCTTCCGGACATCGACAAACCGCAGCAGGATGCCGATCACCATCAAAACGGTGATGAGCAAAACGACCGCCGTCGCCGAGGCGGAGGGATACTGCAACAGCGCGATATCATTGGAAATGAGGCGCCCGACATTCGCCGACTGACTGCCGGACATAAACCGCACCGTGATGAAATCCCCCATCACCAGCGTCACGACAAAAATCGTTCCGATCATGATCCCGGGCTTGGTGAGCGGAATGATGACATGGACCAGCGTCTGCCAGCCCGTCGCGCCCGCATCGGCCGCTGCCTCGATCAGCGAGCGGTCAATCCGCATCATCGAATTGAAGATCGGCACCACCATGAAGAGCGTGTAGAGGTGGACGAAAGCCAAGATCACGCTGAAGTCGCTGAAGAGCAGCCATTCGACCGGTTCGTCGATCACGCCCCAGGAGATCAGCGTGGAGTTCGCCAATCCGTTCCGACCCAGGAACGGGATCCAAGAGATCATGCGGATGATGTTCGAGGTCCAGAACGGGATCGTGCAGAGCAGGAACAGCGCCACCTGCCACTTGAGCGAGCGCACATGGAAGGCGAGGAAATACGCAACCGTAAAGCCGATCGTGAGCGTGAAGGCCCAGGTAATCACTGCGTATTTCAAAGTATTGAAGAACACCTGGTAGGTGACGCTCGACCCGAAGAGAAACTCGTAGTTGTCAAACAGGAACGCGGGGTAAATCGAAAACTCGGTCGCGCCCCAGAAACTCACGACAACGATCATGAAGATCGGCGCGACCAGGAAAACCGCCAGTACCACCGCAAGCGGCGCAGCCAGCAGCCAGCCCGACAGATGCCGCGAGAGCGTCAACTGCGGTTTCGCCGAAGTCGCGCGCGTCGTCGTCTCCGGTCCCATGCGGGTGTCGGGAAGCGTTTGATCTGTCATCTGGTCCAGCGGTAAGAGCGCGCCCCGCGATAGGGTGAGCGGGACGCCTTGGGGATGTGCGGACTAAGCCGCGATGAACTCATTCCACTTGCGGACCATGTATTGGTTCTCGTCCATCACAGCGTTCCAGCAGGCAACACGGCCCATACGGTCGTAGAACGAGCCGCCGTCGCGGACCGCGCCTGCGGTCTCCATCACCTCGCCGAATGGGTTCACGATGTCCTCGGTGGCCGGAAGCCCTTCGAACCAATACCCCCACTCGTTATCGGTCATGAAGTTCTTCGAGGTCTCGGGCACAGCCGAGTAATAACCCTGACGCATCAGGAAGCCGCCAACCCAGCCCGACAGATACCAGTTGATGTATTCGTAGGCCGCATCGAGCTCCAAACCGGAGAGGGATTTCGACAGGCCGATGCCGCCGCCCCAGGAGCGATAACCTTCTTCAAGCGGCTGATAGACGCAAGGGATGCCCTGCGAGCGGACCGCCGTGATCGCCGGGGACCACATCGACTGGATCACGACCTCTCCCGAGGCCATGAGATTGACGCTCTCGTCAAACGTCTTCCAGAAGGCGCGGAATTGACCGTTCTGCTTGGCCTCGGTGAAGATGCCCAGTGTCAGGTCAATCTCTTCGCGGGTCATGTTGCCCTTGTCGGGATATTTGTATTCACCCATCGATTCTACGACCATCGCCATGTCCATGATCCCGATGGAGGAGATGTCGAGGATCGAGGCCTTGCCGCGGAATTCCGGGTTGAGCAGCTCCGACCAATTGTTGATCGGACGGCCGATCAGATCGGGGCGAATGCCCAGTGTGTCGGCATTGTAGATTGTCGGGATGAGCGTCATCCAACCGCTCTCGCTATCGACGAATTCGGTGCCGTTCGGTCCATCTACGAAGCCCACCGTGTGCGGCGCTGTCCCCTGGGCGATCACGCTTTCCGGTGTGAGCTTGCCGTTGCGGAAAATGCCCACGATCTCGTCGTAATTGGCGATCTTGCCGACATCCATCGCCTGGAGATTGCCCGTGGGCCAAACCTTCTTGCAGATCCAATACTCGATATCGGCGATGTCGAAGCTGTCGGGCTGGGTCGCGGCCCGCTGGGTCACGCTATCGGAGTCGAGCGCGGTCATTTCCAATGTGAAGCCAAGGTCTTCCTTCACTTGCTGCCCGACTTCATTGAGGTTCGAAACGCCGGTGCCGAATTGGCGCAGGGTCACGTCCTTGATCTCTTGACCCCAGACCATCGGTGCTGGGAACGCAGCGGCTGCAACGGCAGCGCCGCCGGTTTTGAGGATCGAGCGCCGTGAATAGCGAACCTTCGGTATCGTCGTCATAGTGTCTTCCCTGTCTAGTGGTTGCAGTCAGGCGCTCAGCGCGTGCGCGACCTGACTGTCCCAGTCGAGGCCCACGGCCTCCCCCAAATCCTTCGGCGCGCCGAAGAAGTCTTTGTCGCTCAGTAACGCTGTGACCTCCTGATCTCCCAAAATCGTCGCGGTCAGGACCACATGCGTTCCCTGGTATTCGATGTTTGTGACATGCCCGCTCAGCCGGGCAGTATCGGGCGCGGAGAGCTTTAGATCGTCCGAGCGGAGGGCAATCTTTCCCTCCGGCAGCGAGATCACATTATGCGCGCCCAGGAACTTCGCGACGAAGGCGGTGGTTGGCGTTTCGAAGACATCCCGTGCGCTGCCAGCCTGCTCAATGCGGGCGTTGTTCATCACCACGATCTCGTCGGACAGAGCCAGCGCTTCCTCCTGGCTGTGCGTGACGTGGATGAAGGTGATCCCCAACTCGCGCTGCAAGCGTTTCAGCTCGGCGCGCATCCGGACCCTCAAGAACGGATCAAGCGCGGAAAGAGGCTCGTCGAGCAACAGCACCAGGGGCTTGGTAATCAGCGCCCGCGCCAGCGCAACGCGCTGCTGCTGCCCGCCGGAAAGCTGCGCCGGGACCCGGTCCGCATAGGCCGACATATCGACAAGCTCAAGCATCTCGCCGGCGCGCTGGCGCCGCTCGGCGGGATCGACACCCTTCATTTTCAAGCTGAAGGCGACATTCTCCGCGACCGTGAGATGTGGAAACAGTGCGTAGTTCTGAAACATCATTGCGGTGCCGCGCCGCGCGGGCGGCAGATGGGAGATATCACGCCCGCTCAGCAGGATCGCGCCATCCGAAACAGATTCGTGGCCAGCGATCATGCGAAGTGTCGAGGACTTGCCGCAGCCTGATGGCCCGAGCAAACAAGCGTAAGTCCCTTTCTGGAACAAATGCGTTACGGCATCGACGGCGACCGTATCGCCATAGCGCTTTGTCACGCTCACCAATTCAAGATCAAGTTCGCTTCGCACGCATCCCCCGCGATTGCTGTGCGTTAATTGGCCTCCTCAGGAGCGTTGGCCAACAAAATTCGTCGATCTGAGCCAACGATCTCTGGGTATCTGCAAAGCAGAACGGCACTCGCTCCAATATTGTTCAAGAAGTAGGCGAAGATTGTACACGATCCTGGCCTCACCGGTCCGGCGCTGCGCCGTCACCTTGCGTCTGCACCACGCTTCGCGCTAGGCGGACACCTGGAGCAACCAATGAGAGATCTCGAACCTGCTGCCGTCTCTTCCGCCGAAGATATCGTCTTGCGGCTGACCGAGGCTGTTCATGAGCATCGTATCGCGCCGGGGATGAAGCTCAACGAAGACGAGGTCGGCGATGTCTTTGGCGTCGGCCGCACCGTGGTGCGCCAGGCATTGCGAACGCTCGGTCATACAGGCCTTGTTCGGATCGAGCGGAACCGCGGCGCCTTCGTGGCAAAGCCCACCATCAAAGAAGCGCGGGAGGTGTTCGAGGCTCGCGCGCTGCTCGAGCCACAAACGGCACGGGCGGCGGCGGAACGGGCCACAGCCGATGACATCGTGCGTCTCGAAGAACATATCGATCGGGAGCATGCAGCGGTGGCGGCGGGTGAAAGCGGGCAGGCTCTCAAACTCTCCGGGGATTTTCACCTCGAGATCGCCCGGATCGCCGATCACCAAACCATCGAAGAAATCATCCGCCAGCTCATATCCCGATCCTCGCTGGTGATCGCGCTTTATTGGAAACGGCGCGCCGCACTTTGCGAGAGCCATTCACACCATGCACTCATTGATGCCTTGCGGCGCAATGAACCACAGACCGCAAGAGATTTGATGGCGGGCCATTTGGTGGATCTTCTGTCGCAACTCGATCTGACCGACAAACCTAAGGTGCAGACCTCCCTGCGTGAGGCACTGGAGCCATGATCGAAAACCGTCTGGCGACCCTGCCGGAGTTGCGGGACATCCTTGGATGGGCCGCGGAGGAGGGCTGGAATCCTGGGCTAGACGACGCCGAGGCTTTTTATGCGGCTGATCCACAAGGCTTCTTCGTGTCCACTGAGGGGGATAAGCCTTTTGGCGCCATCTCAGTGGTCAATCACAACGATGAGGCCGCGTTTCTCGGGCTCTACATTGTAAAGCCGCAATATCGCGGGCGGGGGCTCGGTTTGTCGCTGTGGAACCACGCCTTCGCGCATGCCGGACCGCGGGTGGTCGGGCTCGACGGCGTTCCCGCACAGCAGGCAAACTACGTCAAATCGGGCTTCGTGTGGGCCGGGAAGACAAAACGGTATGCCGGACCCCTCGGCGGCACGACCAGTGATGCCGTGCGCGAAGCCGAGGGCGCGGACCATACGCGCCTAATGGAGATGGAGTTTCGCGGGTCTTGGTGCCGAAAACCGGCATTTCTATCGGCGTGGTTGAGCAATACGGCCAATCGTCGCACGTTGGTCGCCACTCAGAATGGGGAAATTGCGGGCTTCGCCACCGTGCGTAAGTGCCGCAATGGGGCGAAGATCGGACCGCTCGTGGCCGAAACCATTGAGGTCGCCGACGCCTTGATCCAGCACGCTGCAACCCTCTTCGACGGCGGCGTCATCATCGACGTGCCCGCGACGTCGCAAACGCTGGAGCAGCTTTGCCTGGACTATGGTTTTGCGTCTGCCTTCGAGACGGCGCGGATGTATCGGGGGGCCGCGCCGCAGGGTGAGAGCATGGTCTTTGCCGTGAGCACCCTTGAACTCGGCTAGCTCGTCGGCCGGTTCTTCCTCAGGCGATCCCGAACTTGCCAAGCAGTGCCGGGATCTGTTTCTTCACCTTGAAAAACCCGCCGGACGCATGGGGCCAGATAGCGGCATCCCAGTCACGCCGCCACTCCGCCAGGGTGATGCCCTCGGCCTCTAGGGCGGGCTTTGCCGCCACAATCCAGTCGCGAAGCGGACCTTCGGGGATATAGGGTGTGACGATCTGAGCTGCGCCAGCAGATTTCGCCCAGCGCGCAAGATCGCGCGGGACACCGGCGCGATGGGCCTCGTAAGGCTTTCCTACCCGTTCCGCAGCGTCCGCCAGCGCGCCAGCCTCAAAGGCTTGAACAGCATCGGACACCGTCGCGTCGGACCTGAGGTGGCTCGCCGTCAGTGTCGCGACGGCCCTGATGGGATAGGCCTCAAGTCCAAAATCCTCGCAGCGACAATCCTCTTCGGTGATGAGCAGCGCGCTGGGCCGGGCGCGGTCTGGCGCAACCGGCGTCCGCAACGGCTGCAGCGGCGGCAATCCGTCCGGTTCTTCCGCATCGAGCCCTTCGATATCCTCCGCGAGATCGGAAGGGCGCGGCGAAAAGCGTTGGCCGGTGAACTTCGAGATGTTCCAGGCCTGGGCGCGATAGACCTTGCCGCGCGTGTGCAGCCCAGCGACCCACCGCCAGCCAAGCGTGTTCGACGCCGGATCCCCGTCCAACAAGTTGCGCAAGAAGAAATCCGCCCCAAGCCGCCAGGGCAGATCGAGCGTGAAGATCCAAATAGAGGCAAACCACATCCGCGCGTGATTGTGGACGTAGCCGGTATCGCAAAGCTCCCGCGCCCAGGCGTCGAAACAATCAATGCCCGTTTCGCCAGCTTCGGCCTTCGCAACACGCCGCGCCAGCTTCCGATCCGTCTCCAGGTGGGCCCGGTCATCCCGAAGGCCGTCTCTGTAGCTGGCCCAAACCTGCGGCCGCCGTTCCAGCCAGCCTTTGAAATAGCCGCGCCATACGACTTCCTGCACGAATTTCTCTGCGCCGCCTGCTCCATGCGCCTCGACTGCGGCCGCCACAAGATCCTGTTCCAAGACGAGGCGCCGCCGCACGAAGGGGGAAAGCATCGACACGTCGCGATGTCGTCCCGGTCCATGGTCGAAATTACGGTGCCGGGCATAGCGCGCGCCCATTTTCGGGATGAAGCGGGCCATCGCCTCTTCGCCCGCTATCCGCGTTGGCGATGGAAAAACCAACTGTCTTTCATGGAATGTCATTGTGCGCTCGCTCCGGCTGCTTGGGCATTGAGCTAGCGGCAGGATCGCCCGCGTCGAGTTTTGCTGTCACCGTTTCCAAAGCGCGGGCTCCGCGCCACGCAAAGCGGCACCAACCGCGAGGCGAAAGGAAATAGCTGGCTGATTGAGAATTCTAAGAGGGTTTGCTGCGGCGAAGCGTGCCGCGTTCCACCAGATGGCAGGTGAATAGTTGCGAGACGGGCGGCCTCACCACACCGTCCACAAGTGCGCTCACGCGGTCAATTGAAGCTTCGATAATGGGGCCGAGTGGCTGGTGGATCGTCGTGAGATCGATGCTTCCCCAGCGGGCCATCTCCATGTCATTCAACCCGACAACACCCACATCCTCGGGGACCCGATACCCTGCATCATGCAAGGCGCTGATCGCCCCGATCGAGAGCACATCGTCGCCGCAGAAATAGGCCTCCGCCGGTCCGCCGGTGAGGATCCGCTTCATCTCCTGCCGCCCCGCCTCAAAGGCGTAGGCATGGGCAAAACTGTGGGAGATCTCGATATCGGAGTTCTTTTCCGCCTCAAGCAAGAACCCCAGCAACCGGTCTTGCGTCGAGGTTGCCTCCCTTGGCCCTCCGAGAAAGGCAATGCGCCGGTATCCGCGCGCGATCAGCGTGCGCGCGGCCAGCGCCCCGCAAGCGACGTTGTCGATTCCCACGACATCGATCTCGGGCTCCGCGCGCCAGCGCCCAAAAGCGTGCACGACCGGCAGACCCGCATCTCGAAACGCCAGCGCAAAGTCGGGTGCAAGCGTTGAGGACGCGACGATCACTCCGTCCACCGAGTATTGCCGCAGCATCTGCACCGAGCTTTGCCGCCCGATGTCTTCCGTGAGGTTCAAGACCAGTGGCCGCAAGCGCTTTTCCTGCAAGCCTCGGGTGAAACGATCGAAGACTTCCAGAAAAATCGGGTTGTGAAAATTGTTGGAAATCAGACCGATCAGTTTCGTCCGGCCGGTTGTCAGTCCGGAGGCAAGGGCATTGGGTTGGTAGCCGAGCCGCTCCGCGGCCAGATGCACCTTTTGGCGCGTCGCATCCGAAACAGACGCGCCTTCTGTGAAGGCCCGCGAAACGGCTGAGGTCGAGACACCCGCCAGTTCGGCCACATGCTTCAGCGTCACTCTCATCGCACTACCTTACGCGAGATACTTCAATTCGCACCATCCACCATTTGCAACCGGTTGCAAAATTCTCGGTTCTGTGTTCTCGTGCACCATGGAGAGGCGGGAGAACCGCACACACCGATACCTAAGACCGATTGGGAGGATCGCATGAAAGCAGTCTTGAAATCTATTGCTGTGGGCGCCGCGCTGCTGACCGCGCCTGGGGCCGTCGTGGCACAGGACAATCTGAGCTACGTGCTCGTCAGCCACGCACCGGACAGCGATAGTTGGTGGAACACGATCAAGAACGGCATCGCGCTTGCCGGCGATCATGTGGACGTCTCCGTGGAGTATCGCAATCCGCCGACCGGAGACATCGCGGATATGGCGCGGATCATCGAGCAGGCGACGGCCGCTGGGCCCAATGGCATCATCACCACCCTGGCGGATTATGACGTCCTGCGCGATCCGATCCAGGAAGCTGTGGCGTCGGGCATTGACGTGATCATCATGAATACCGGCACTCCGGATCAGGCACGCGAAATTGGTGCTCTGATGTATGTCGGTCAGCCGGAATACGATGCTGGTGTCGCGGCAGGACAGCGCGCCAAGGACGATGGAGTTACGTCCTTCCTCTGCGTGAACCACGCGATCCAACAGCCAACCGTCGGCGAGCGCTGCCGCGGTTTCGCCGATGGGCTCGGCGTCGATCTGGGCGATTCCATGCTCGACAGCGGCACGGACCCGTCGGAAATCAAGAACAAGGTGCTCGCCTATCTCTCCGCCAATCCCGATACCGACGGCATCCTCGCCCTCGGCCCGGTTTCCGCAAACCCGACCATCGCGGCGCTGGAAGAGAACGGCATGGCCGGCGAGATCTATTTCGGCACCTTCGATCTGGGCGATGAGATCGTCGATGGGATCAAGTCTGGCGTCATCCAATGGGGCATCGACCAACAGCCCTTCCTGCAGGCCTATCTGCCCGTCGTCGTGATGGCCAACTACCACAGATACGGCGTGCTCCCCGGCAACAACATCAATTCCGGTCCCGGTTTCGTCACCGCGGACGGACTTGAGAAAGTCGAACAATTCGCGGGCGAGTATCGCTGAAGTCTAGCAGAGGCGGCCCAAAAGGCCGCCTCTCTTGCATCAAACTGGCTGATCCACGGGAGGGGGAGCGATGTCTGAGGCAGCGCAGGCCAAAGTTGCGACCGACGAACGCGTCAAGGACATTGGCGGACTGAGAAAGGCCCTGATCCGACCCGAATTGGGCGGGATCGTCGGATCGGTGGCCGTGTTTGTTTTCTTCCTTCTGACTGCCTTCGACAGCGGCATGTTCAATTCCCAAGGCGTGATGAACTGGTCGACCGTTTCGGCTCAGTTCATGATCATCGCGGTGGGCGCCTGCCTGTTGATGATCGCGGGCGAGTTCGACCTCTCGGTCGGATCGATGATCGGCTTTTCGGGGATGATCATCGCCATTCTCAGCGTGACCATGAGCTGGCCGGTCTGGGCCGCGATCCTCGCGGCGTTCGTCTTGGCCACGGCAATCGGCGCGCTCAACGGCTTCATCGTGATCCGAACCGGCCTTCCGAGTTTTATTGTCACGCTGGCGTTCTTGTTCATCCTGCGGGGCTTCACGATCTATCTCCCCCAGACCATCGAGAACAAAACCATCATCGGCGGCATCAAGGATGTCGCGGAGGGTGACTGGCTTGCACCGCTCTTCGGCGGCAAGATCCTCACCGGCTTCTTCACCTGGCTCGGCGACAACCAACTGATCGCGACCTTCGAGCGCGGCACCCGCGCGGGCGAACCGGTGGTCGATGGGATCCCGATGCTGATCGTCTGGGCGATCATCCTGGTGATCTTCGGCCACCTCCTCCTGACACGAACGCGTTTCGGCAACTGGATCTTTGCGTCCGGAGGCGATGCGGAGGCCGCGCGGAATTCGGGTGTCCCGGTCAACCGCGTGAAGATCCTGATGTTCATGTTCACCGCCTTTTGCGCCACGGTCTTCGCCACCTGCCAAGTGATGGAATTCGGCTCGGCTGGCGCAGATCGCGGGCTTCTAAAGGAGTTCGAAGCGATCATCGCGGTGGTGATCGGAGGTGCGCTGCTCACAGGCGGCTATGGCTCGGTGATCGGCGCCGCGCTCGGCGCGCTGATCTTCGGGGTGGTGCAGCAGGGCCTGTTCTTCGCCGGGGTGGAAAGCTCGCTCTTCCGGGTGTTCCTCGGTGTGATCCTGCTCGGCGCTGTGATCCTCAACACCTATATCCGCCGCATGATCACGGGAGAACGGTGAGATGAACACGCGCAGCACCCATGGCCCGATCATCGAGATGAAGAACATCGAGAAGCATTTCGGCAGCGTCATCGCGCTGGCGGGCGTGTCGGTTGATGTGTTCCCCGGCGAATGCCATTGCCTCCTCGGCGACAATGGCGCGGGGAAGTCCACCTTCATTAAGACGATGTCCGGCGTCCATAAGCCGACCGCGGGCGAAATCCTCTTCGAAGGACAGCCGATGTTCTTCGAAGACCCGCGAGATGCAATCGCGGCAGGCATAGCCACAGTGCACCAGCATCTCGCCATGATCCCGCTCATGTCCGTGAGCCGCAACTTCTTCATGGGCAACGAGCCGGTCAGCAAGCGGTTGGGCATCCCATTCTTCGATCACGAACATGCCGACACCGTCACCATGGAAGAGATGCGCAAAATGGGCATCAATCTTCGCGGGCCGGACCAAGCGGTGGGCACCCTCTCGGGGGGCGAACGTCAGACCGTGGCCATTGCGCGGGCGGTCTATTTCGGCGCCAAGGTCCTGATCCTGGACGAGCCGACCTCCGCGCTCGGTGTGCGCCAAACCGCCAATGTGCTCGCGACCATCGACAAGGTCCGCAAGCAGGATATCGCCGTGGTGTTCATCACCCATAATGTCCGGCACGCCCTCGCAGTCGGAGATCGCTTCACCGTGCTCAATCGCGGCAAGACCCTGGGCACCGCCCAACGTGGCCAGATTACCCCGGAGGAGCTGCAGGACCTGATGGCGGGCGGCCAGGAAATGGTCGAACTCGAGGGCTCGCTCGGCGGCACCGTTTGAACTTGCGCGCGCTCAATTGGGCGAAGGGGTGTGAAGCCCGCACTGCCCGGCCCTTTTGGCGAGGTTTGGGTGCCTAATCCACAGCCAGGCGGCACAACACCGTGTTGACCTGCTCAAGGTCGGGCCCCCAGATAAACCGCGCCTCGGGCGACCAGCCAATCGCGTCGTAGCCGCCCTTCGGATCTACCTGCCGCGCGGAATACACATCCGCTTGCGCCCAGCCAGTCGCATCGAAACCGGGCAGATCCCACCCGGCAGGTGCCTCTGAGATGCGGAAGCCGCAGGGCCCTTCGCCCGCAACGGGCCGAGCCTCGGCTTCGCATGTCTTGTCGAGTGGCGCTATATGAACCGGGAGGCATTGCCAGGATTCGTCGCTCACTGCGACGGTGCGGCCTGCGCTGTCCCGGATCTGCATGATCATGCCCCCATCGCCCATCTGTTGACGGCGGCTGCCGATATATTCGAGGCCAGTGTCGTTCTCGATAAAGTCCCGGCCGACGACACCGATCACGAAAGGCCGTTCCGCCTCGAACTGAAACTGCTCCGCGTTGAACGAGCGCTCCGTCGTGATCGGCACGCTGTCTTCCGCGACCAAATTCCCGTCGATGCGCATCTCAAACCAATTGTCCGCCCAAACATCGGCGGATAACATCTCCGCACGGACTGGGAAGGCTGCGAGCGCGACAAGGCAGGCTGCGAGCATGGCATAGCGCATCGGATCGACCTCCTAGTTTCCAATCCTGCAACCGCATCGGGTGCAACAGTCGCGGGCGGTGCGGGCTCGGCTGTCGCCACCTATTGAGAGACGACCGTCCACTGTTTCAGCGCATCTTCCAGACGATCGCAGCGCTCCAGCACCAGCGACCGCTTTACCCACGGCCCGGCCGGCACGGTTTCCGGCGCAACGCCGAGGCAAAGATCTGGGTCTTCCCCCAAGCGCAGCGTTTGATCCCCGCTCTCGTAAATGATCTCTTGCCGCGGATGGTCGCTGCACTCAAGCAACCCGAAAGCCGTCTCGTCCCGCGCCCGCAGGACCTGCAGGCACATGCCCTCGAACGCATAGGAGGCGATGCGTCCGGTCGCCGCGTCATACAGAAACCGCGTGTCGTTGCCCGCATAGTCGCGCGGCTCTCCCTCCGCCGCCGGTTTGCAGGAATGGGTCTGCATCAAATCGCTCCGACCCGGCCCCGAAGTGTCCAGGCAGAACCCATAGCCGTTCGGCTCGTCGAGGTTGTCGCTCAAAACGATATACGGCGCCTCGGACGGCACTTCGGGCGGTGCGGCATGGCTTGCGCTCCCGATGGCGATCAACGCGCTCAGAATCACCAGGTTCCGCATATCCGATCCTTTCAGCTGAGAGCCATCAATCGACTAGTGGTCAAACGACTTGAGTTGCAAGCATTGTGGTCATGCCGCGCCATATCGTTCCAGCGCGTGTCTTTCGGTTGGAAAAGAGGGTCGAGACGCGCCTCCTGCAGGTGATCGTCCGGGATACGCTCATCGTCACAACGCTCCGGGCGGAAGACAGTGCCCGCTTCATCGGTCTTGCGCGTATCCTGCCGCAAGCCCTCGGGGGGCGGTCCGCCCACCAACGAGCCACAGGATTGAGGCTCACGCCTGGCTCTTGAGCACCGAGCGGACGAACTTCGCGGCGGAGCGAAAGTGGCTCGCGCCTGCGGCTTCCGCCCAACGCCCCGGCGTCCAATCGTTCTTCGCGCCTTTCATCGGCCCGCCATAGAGCTCCGCCTCGGAGCAGCCCTCGATAAATGCGACAAGGCGCTCCTGGTTCTCACGGAGCATCTCGACAGCTCCAGGCCAGCCAAGATCCGATTGGCGCGCCCTCAGATCCGCATTGTAGCGCTTGAGGTCGTTCCACTTGTAGCCCTCCGCGGGGAAATGGACTGTCTTGCCGGCGAGGCCATCGGCATGCCAGCCCAGAAACAGCTCGATCCAGTGGGCACGATGCGCGACGACGTCCTTGATAGACGTATCCTCATCGCGTTTTTCCAAGGCTCCGGCGTCGTCAACGGTATCGACGAGCTTCATCAGCTTGCCAAACTCCTTGTGGGTGATGGCAAGCAACTCCGATTTTGTTTTTGCTGGCATGGCTTGAGCTTCAATCCTTGAAGGAAGGTCGCGGGCGGCGCGCGTCGTCTTGCGCCTCCCCAATGGTCAACATCGCAAGTTCGGTAAGCATCTCTGCCACCTCCTCCATCGGCAAGGGCATAGCGGCGGCTGTGATCGAGTAGCCTTCGAAGTACGGCACAAGCAGGCTTCCCAGACGATCCGCCGCCGCATCATCCACCGCCGCGCCAAGAATTGCGTCGGAAATCAAGACGGCAAACTGCTGATAATAGGCGGTCATGTGCGCCTGGACCGCGTCATTCCGAGAGGAAATCGCCCAAAGCTCGCGAAAGATGCGGCACATATCGGAAAGCTCGACGCCGTGGTGCAGCCCTGCCAGGATCAAACGGTGAGCCCGCTCACGCGGCGCCGCACCGGACACGTCCTGGCCCAGACGCCTCAGCTCGTCGGTGCAGTCCGAGACATACATTTCGACCATGGCCTTCAGCACGTCGTCTCGCGCGGTGAAGTAATACTGTAGATTGCTGAGCCGCATCCCGGCGCAATCGGCGATCTTGCGCATCGTGAGCCCCGCGTCGCCGTTCTCGCGCAAGAGCCGGAGCGCGCAGTCGAGCACGCGCCGCTCTTTGTCGTTGCGCTGCGTGGAATTGGTCACCGGAACGTCTCTCATTGGGTCACGCACCGCTATCACTCGGATGAACACTAGGTCTATGCCTGCCTGCATTATGGAGGATTGACTGCCTAGGTCACTTGACCTATTCAATTTAGGTCAGTTGACCTAATCCTATTCAGACAGGCCAAACATGATCGATGCGCTCCGCACACCTAACGATCGCTTCACGAATCTGCCCGGCTATCCATTCGCGCCGCACTACATCGAAGATTTGCCTGGCTATGAGGGCTTGAGAGGCCACTATCTCGACGAGGGCGACCCGGGCGCCAAAGAGGTCTTCCTCTGCCTCCATGGGGAGCCGACCTGGAGCTATCTTTACCGAAAGATGATCCCGGTGTTTGCATCCAGCGGCGCGCGGATGATCGCTCCGGATTGGTTAGGCTTCGGCCGATCCGACAAGCCGATCGAGGATTCTGTCTACACATTCGATTTTCACCGCAACTATATGCTGGCCCTGATCGAACGCCTGGATCTGCGGAATATCACGCTGGTTTGCCAGGATTGGGGCGGTGTGCTCGGTCTCACCATCCCGATGGAGTTGCCGGAGCGCTTCTCGCGGCTCCTCATTATGAATACCGGGCTGATGCTCGGGCCGGTCGACAGCCGCGCCTTCGAGGAATGGAAAGACGACATCACCACGAACCCCGACGTCCCGCTAGAATTCGTGATGCAGAAATACGAGCCAAGCATCTCGGATGCCGAGGCCGCGGCGTATGCCGCGCCTTTCCCCGATGAGCGTTACAAGGCTGGTGTTCGGAAGTTTCCCAAACTCATCGCCCGATCCGCCGATGCGCCGGGCGTCGCCATCTCGCAGCGCGCTGCAGGGTTCTGGTCGAAGGAGTGGCAAGGCAAGAGCTTCATGGCCATCGGCATGCAAGACCGGATGCTCGGGCCGGAAGTGATGACCAAGATGCGCACCCTCATTCGGGGGTGCCCGGAACCGATGGAAGTCCCGCAAGCCGGGCATTTCGTTCAGGAACACGGGGGCGCCGTTGCCGAACGGGCGCTAGCTGCCTTCGGTCTTAAGCCACACGAGGCGATCGCGTAGCACCGGCCACCGAAAGACTGGTGCGCCCCTACCGGAACATCGGCGGGCGCGCGTCTGTCCAGGCGCCCTGGGCTATGGCCGACGCCACCGCGGCATAGACCGCGGCCATCGATCGCAATCCATCCGCCGCTTTCGGGTAGAGTGTCGCCGCGGGTTCCGGAGCGCGGCCTGCCTTCCCCGCCGCAATGGCCTCGGCAAGATCGACATAGATATTCGCCACAGCCATCGGAAAGCCTTCGGGAGACCCGATCACAACGCGGCTTAACCGTGCGGCGTCCGGGCTCAGCGCGGCATCGCCCTTCTCCAGGATTTCCGTGCGCCCGCCAAGGCGTTGAAAATACACCTGGTTGGGCTGTTCTTGGGCCCAGCGGAAGCTGCCGGTCTCCCCATAGATCTGGATGTCGAGCCCATGCTGGCGGCCAATGGCGATGGTGGACGTCCAAAGCCGCCCCACTGTCCCGGCCTCCATGCGGAAATTGACCATCGCATCGTCTTCGAGCTCGCGGCCTGGCACGAGCGAGGCGAAATCCGCAGAAAGCGTCTTGATCTCATCGCCCACGACGAATGAGGCGAGGTGAAGCGCATGGATGCCGCAATCGGCAACCTGGCCAGAGACGCCCGCCTGCGCCGGATCGTAGCGCCACCGCACCCGCGGATTGTTCTGATCGGCGGCGTCCGCATGATGCCCGTGGGAGAAACTCGCCACGACAAGCCGGATCTTCCCGATCTCGCCAGCCGCGATCATCGCGCGCATGTGGCGGATCATCGGATAGGCCGAGTAGCAGTAATTGACCGCGCAGATCCGACCGCTCCTCTCGGCGAGCCGGACGATCTCCTCGCCTTCCTCCACCGTCATGGTCATCGGCTTCTCGCACAGGACGTGAAACCCCGCTTCCAGGAATGCCTTGGTGATCTCGAAATGCGTGGCATTCGGGGTCGCGACGGTGACAAGGTCGATGCGGTCCTCGCGATCCTTTTCCCCCGCCAGCATCTCCTGCCAATTGCCATAAGCCCGGTCGGGCGCGATACCGAGCGATTGCGCGTAGGCGCGCCCCCGTCCCGGATCGATGTCCGGCGCCGCCGCTGTCATGGCGAAATGGCCATCCGCTTGGGCCCCGAGCCTGTGCGCTGGACCGATCTGGCTGCCTTCGCCGCCGCCGACCATGCCCCATTTGAGCTTTGCCATTGTCACGCCCCCCGTTTCGAAGCCGTTAGAACCCGATGGATGCCAGATAGGCGCGATTGATCTTCGCATCGCGAAGCGGATCAGTGTCGGGCAGCGTCGGGTCGCAATCCTGCTCGACCGTGCACCAGCCCGTGAACCCATGATCGAGGAGAAGCTGCCGCACCCGCTGGAAATCGACGTCGCCATCCCCGAGATTGCAGAAGATCCCCTGGCCGCAGGCTTCATAGAAGCCGGTTCCTTTCGCGATCACATCCGCCTTCACGCCAGGATCGATATCCTTGAAATGCATGTAGGAAATCCGCGAGATATGGCGCTCGATGAACGCAACCGGGTCGAAACCCGCATAGGAATGGTGCCCGGTGTCGAAGCAGATCTTCAGGATCGCCTCATCCACCTCGTCGAGAAGCCGCTCCAGTTCCGGCTCGAAATCCATGAACCCGGCGGCATGGGCGTGCATCCCGACCGTCAGCCCATACTCTTCGGTGCCCATCTTGGCGACGGTCGCAAGCCGGTCGCGGAAAGCGGCCCATTCCGCCTTGTCCATCTGTTCGGCGGCATCCGCGCGGCCAGCGGTGGGCGCCCGGCGCGGCGAGATCGAATCGATCAAGACAAGATGCTGGGCGCCGTGGGCGGCCAACGCCTTGCAGGTGCGGACCGAGCCATCCATCACATCGTCCCATTGATCGGGGTCGTGGAACGCGCGAAACACCACACCGCCGATCAGCTCCTGGCCGTGTTCCACCAGCGCATCCGCCAGCTCAGCCGGGTCTTCGGGCTGATATCCCACCGGACCGAGTTCGATCCCCGTATAGCCGGCTTCGGCATTCTCGCGCAGCACATCCCGCCAGTGGGGGTTGCGCGGATCGTCTGCGAACTCGACCCCCCAGGAACACGGTGCGTTTCCGATCTTGATGCTCATGTGCTCCCCTCAACCTGAGTGACGTCGGCCCAAGCCTTCGCGGCATGCGACGCACGGGCGGCTGCGACCACTTCGGAGACGGCAAGCCCGTCGCGAAACGTCGGCCAGATCGCTGCGCCGGTCTCGATGGCGTGCAAAAAGTCGCGCGCTTCGATGATAATCTGATCCTGATATCCGGTGCCGTGCCCCGGCCCCTGGCAAAACGCCGCATAGTCGGGATGCGCCGGGCCGGTGAGGATCTTTACAAAGCCCCGGTTCGCCTCCTTTCCATCCGCCTGATAAAGCCAAAGCGCGTTCTGATCTTCCTGGTCGAAGCGGATCGCGCCCTTGGTGCCAGTGACTTCATAGGCATAGCCCATCTTGCGCCCATGGGCGACGCGGCTGAAGAAGAGATGCCCCATTGCGCCGTTCGCGAAGCGGCACATCATCTGCGCCTGATCGTCGTTCGAAACTGGCGCGCCGCCCCGCTTGGCATGCACCGTTTCGATATCGGCCATCACCGAGGCAATCGGGCCGGCCAGCGCAAGGGCGGCATTGATCATATGCGGCGCAAGATCGCCCATCGTGCCATTGGCCTCACCCTCGGCGCGCCATGTGGCGGGGACCGACGCATCTGCATAGAAATCCTCGGTGTGCTCGCCCCGAAGCCAAACGACATCGCCGATGGCGCCATCGGCAATCAGCGCACGCGCATACTGCGTGGCCGGAGTGCGGACGTAGTTGAACCCCACCATATTGGCCATGCCCGAGGCCTCCGCCGCAGCGACCATCGCGCGGGAATCCTCAATGGATGCACCCAAGGGCTTCTCGCAGAAGACCGGTTTGCCCAAGTCGAAGGCCCGCGCGGCAATGGCCAGATGCGTCTCTTGGGGGGAGGCGATCACCACGGCCTCGACCTTTGGATCCTCGACCAGGGCGCGCCAGTCCACTGCGGCGCGCGCAAACCCAAATGCGCGGGCATAGCGCTCACCGCTCGCGGGCGTGGAGGCCGCGACCATTTCGAGCCTGGGGCGAAGCGCTGTCTCGAACACCGCGCCGACGGCTGCCATGGCCACGGCATGGGCTTTCCCCATATAGCCGCCGCCGACAATCCCGATGCCGATTTCCCTCACGCGCTCCCTCCCAGAAACGTTTTGCAACCGGTTGCAAATCGCGTATCCTTATTTCAGGAACGTGGCAACTCCGAAGTGAGAAGAGCCGCGCGGGGTCTTCGAGCGAGGGCCGTAAGACAACAACGGGGTTGGGGAGGACGCGCTTTCATGAGTGCACAGACGATACGCCTGACAACGGCTCAGGCCATTATCCGCTGGCTGAACGCCCAGTTCATCGAGATCGACGGAACGCGCATGCGGGTCTGCGGTGGCGGGTTCGGTATCTTCGGCCACGGCAACGTCACCTGCCTCGGCGAAGCGCTCTACGATCATAGGGAGACGCTGCCGCTCTATCGCGGGCAGAACGAGCAAAGCATGGGTTTTGCCGCTGCGGCCTATGCCAAATATCACCTCCGGCAGCGCTTCATGTTCTGCACCGCCTCCGCCGGGCCGGGCACCGCAAACCTCTTGACCTCATGCGCGCTTGCCCATGCAAACCGTCTGCCGGTGCTCATGCTCTGCGGCGATACGTATGTGACACGGCTGCCCGATCCGGTGCTCCAGCAGATCGAGCATTTCGGCAATCCGGCCTTCGGGCTCAACGATGCCTTCCAGGCCGTGTCGCGCTACTGGGACCGAATCACCCACCCCGCCCAGGTCATCCAGTCGTTGCCCGCCGCACTCGCTGTGATGCTCGATCCGGCCGATTGCGGGCCTGCCTTCATCGGGCTCCCCCAAGACGTCCAGGGCTGGAGCTACGACTTCCCCCTCGTGTTCTTCGAGGAGCGCACCCATCGCATCCGGCGGCAAATGCCCGACGCGCACGAGGTCACCGACGCGGCGTCACTCCTGCGGAGCGCCGAGAGGCCGGTCATCATCGCGGGCGGCGGTGTGCAATATGCGCGCGCCGTCCCGGAACTGACCGAGTTCGCCGAGACCCACGACATCCCCGTCATCGAGACAATCGCGGGCCGCGCCAACCTCGTGGCGACCCACCCGCTCAATATCGGCCCGGTCGGCGTCACCGGGTCCGACAGCGCCAACGCGGTCGCCGAAGCGGCGGACGTGATCCTCTCGGTGGGCTCGCGGCTTCAGGATTTCACCACCGGCTCATGGACAGCCTTCGCCCAGGAGGCGCGCCTCATCTCGCTGAATGCCGCGCGGCATGACGCGGGAAAGCATCTCTCGCTGCCCATTGTCGGGGATGCGAAGCTCGGCCTCGACGCGCTTGGCCACGCGCTGGGCAATTATTGCGCGCCCGCCAATTGGGTGTCCTTCGCCAAGGATGAGTGCCGCAAATGGGATGCCTATGTCGCGGAGAACGTCCGCCACGGGAACAGGCGTGCGTCGTATGCGCAGGCGATCGGCGTGGTGAATGAGCTGTGCGGCCCGCGGGACCGGGTGGTCGCAGCGGCAGGTGGTTTGCCCGCAGAGGTGACGGCCAATTGGCGCACGCTGGATATCGGAACCGTCGATGTCGAGTTCGGGTTTTCCTGCATGGGGTATGAGATCGCTGGCGGCTGGGGCGCGCGCATCGCGCAGTCCGAGGTGGAGCCAGAAGCGGACACAATCGTTTTCGTGGGCGACGGTTCGTATCTCCTGCTCAACTCAGACATCTATTCCTCGGTGCTCACGCGCAAGAAGATGATCGTCCTGGTCTTGGACAATGGCGGTTTCGCCGTCATCAACAAGCTTCAGAACGGCACCGGCAATGAGAGCTTCAACAACCTCCTCGCCGATGCCCCGACGATCCCCGAAGCCTTCGCGGTGGACTTCGCCGCCCATGCCGCCGCCATGGGCGCCATTGCCGAGCATGTCGAAACCCCGGCGGCGCTGGGCGAAGCGTTCAAGCGCGCCAAGGTCGCCGACCGCACCAGCGTCATCGTGATGAGTGTCGATGCTTATGAGGGATGGACCACCCAGGGCCACACTTGGTGGGAGGTCGGGACCCCTTCGGTTTCAGACCATGAAAAGGTGCGCGCCGCCCACGAACAAACCGAAGCCGGGCGCGCTCGGCAGCGGCGCGGCGTCTAAGGGGGGCGAAGCTATGGCAGACGGACATCAGGCGGAGGGGCATCAACTCCCGGCAATGAAGAGCTTCACCGCGCAAAACGCCGATCCCGACGCAATCGTGTTTGAACTCATGCAGGGGGCCGGGGCGGTGCGCATTGCGGGCTTGTTCACCCAAGAGCAGGTCGCCGAGGCCCGGGCGATCATCATGGCCCATTCCGACAAGGCGGCGGAGAAAGTCACTCACTTTCAGGGCGCCGCCGAAGAGGCCGGAACCCTGTCGCTACAACGCCGGGTCTGGAACCTGCTCGCGAAGGGCGATGTCTTTGCCGATATGGCCGCGCATCCTGTGCTCATGGCGATCCTGCGCCGGTTTCTCGGCACAGAGTTCATCATGGGCTCCATCGCAGCCAACCGGCTCTTGCCGGGCGGGCCGGGTCAGGAGCCCCATATCGACTATCCCTATTGGGATTTTCACCAGACGCAGACGCACCCGCTTGGTCTCAATGCGAGCTTCCCGATGAACGCCCAGGTCTCGGTGATCCTCGATCCCTTCACCGAGGAAAGCGGCGCCACGGCCTTCGCGCCCGGCACGCAGACCAAGCTTCGCTACCCGACAGAGGCAGACGGGTTCTTCAATCGCTGCGCCCGCATGATCGGAGATCCCGGCGACGTTGCGCTGTTCTTCGGGGCGGTCTGGCATTGCGCCATGCCCAACAAAGCCAACCACGACCGCAACGCCGTGCTGATCCAATACCTGCCGAAATGGGTGAAGCCGATGGAGGATATGCCCGCAGCTCTTCCCGCGGAGGTCTTGGCAAAGGCGAGCCCCGATCTGCGCCAGCTCCTCGGGCTCAACTACCCCTATCCGGAGGTGCTGGACGGGGCCGCCGCTGGCAATACCGAGGGCCGGTCGTGAGCAGTTTGCGCGATGGCATCGCCAAGAACCGCTTTGTTATCTTCGGGCGGGCGGGAATGGATGTCTTCGCCGACCCCCCGGGCGTGAAGAGCGAACATGCGGAGCATTTCTCCGCGGGGCTCGGCGGCTCATCGGCCAACATTGCGGTCGGGCTCTGTAAGTTCGGGGCCGAAGCGGCCCTGGCCACCACGGTCTCCGACGATGCCGTGGGCCGGTTTTGTGTGAACCAGTTGCGCGCCTACGGCGTTGATACGCAATACATTCGGGCCGAAGGCGGCGAGGTGCGCACATCGCTTGCCGTCTATGAAAGCGTCTTGGAAAACTTCCAAAACGTCATCTACCGCAACAATGCCGCCGACTTCGCCGTCACGACCGAGGATGTCGCCCATATCCCCTATGCGGCGTTTGGCGCGCTTGTTGTCACCGGCACGGCATTCGCCGCCGAGCCGTCGCGCAGCGCGCATTTCGAGGCGCTCGGTCTGGCGCGCGCCGCAGGCCTCCCAGTGATCCTCGATATCGATTACCGGCCCTATTCCTGGCCCTCGGCGGATGTCGCTGCCGACGCCTTGTCCCGCGCTGGGGCCCTGTCTGATGCCATAGTCGGAAACGATGAGGAATTCGGGTTCATGGCAGGCGCGATGGAGCGAGGTCTGCAAAAGGCCCAGGACCTAGCCGCCTCAGGCGCGGAGATGATCGTCTACAAGATGGGCGAGCGCGGCGCGATCACCTTGGCCGAAGGCCGGGAGATCCAGACGGGCATCTACCCGGTGACAGCGCTCAAGCCCAATGGCGCCGGGGACAGCTTCATGGCCGGTCTCCTCTCCGGGATCGCTGCGGGCCAGGATCTGCGCGATGCGGTCCTTCGTGGCTCAGCCTGTGCCGCCATCACCGTGTCCCGCCCCGGATGCGCCCCGGCCTTGCCGGACGAGGCCGATCTCAACCGGTTTTTGGACGCCCATCCCGGGCCTCTCGCAGCGTGAGAACCTCCCATGCACATTCCCCCCTATGACAATCTCAACGAGCCGATCGTCGCGGCGGGCAGCGAAACCGTCCCGCTCAACTACTTCAACATCGTCAATCTGAAGGCGGGCGAGCGCTTCGCCTATGCCGTGCCCGGCTACGAGACCTGTATCGTTCCGGCAACGGGGCGGGTCGATGTCGCTATTGGTGATTTCAGCGCGACGGGCATCGGCGGCCGCGGCGTTGATGTCTGGGATGGCGAGCCGGAGGGCGTCTACGTGCCAAGCGGGCGCGAAGCGGAGATCACCTGCACGTCGGACACAGCGGAAGTGTTCATCGCCGGGGCGAAGTTTGACGATGTGCTGGAGCCCTTTGCAGTGCGGGCAGAAGACCTCGACCTCGTGCAATACGGCTCCGACGACACCAAAACCCATCGTAAAATCAAACACATCCTGGGCCAGAAGCAGAACGGTAAGGTCGGGCGGCTCCTTGTCAGCGAGCTCTACACGGTCGGGCAGGGCGGCTGGTCGGGCTTTCCCGCGCATAAGCACGATACCGACCGGCTGCCGGATGAGACCCGCCACGACGAGACCTATAATTTCCGATTCCGCCCCAACCATGGCTCCGGGGTGCAGGTCCTGCAAAATGGCGAAGCCGGTCCGGGCCAGGCATTCCATGTCGTCGATCGCTCCACGTTCTGTATCGACAAAGGCTATCATCCCTGCGTCGTCATGCCCGGCTACGAGATGTATTACTTCACCATCCTCGGCGGTCTGTCGCAGCGCCCGCTGGTCCAGTATTTCGAGCCCACCCATGCCGACCAGCTCCACACCATTCCGGGCATCATGGACATGGTGGCGAAGTTCAAATGACCCTGGCGACGCTTTCGGAGGTCCTGGAGCCCGCGCGGCGCGACGGCTATGCCGTGGGCGGCTTGGTCTGCCTCGGTTGGGAGGACATGCGCGCCTATGCTCACGCCGCGGAGGCCGAAGGGCTCCCGGTCATCTTGCAAACCGGCCCGTCCTGTCGGGCGCATACGCCGCTGCCCGTGCTGGGCGCGATGTTGCGCAGCCTCGCTGAGAGCGTGTCCGTGCCGGTCGTGGCCCATCTCGACCACGGCTACACCCATGAGGAATGCCGGATCGCGCTGGAAAGCGGCTATACGTCCTTGATGTTCGATGGCTCCCGCAAGCCGCTCGCGCAAAACATCGAAGAAACCGCCGCCATCGCGCAAATGGCGCATGGAGCGGGGATCTCCTGCGAAGGCGAGATCGGCTTCGTCGGCTACTCGGATGGGGCTGCATCGCAAGGCACGGATCCGCAGGAGGCCGCGCGCTTTGCCCGCGAAAGCGGCGTCGACGCCATGGCAATTTCAGTCGGCAACGTCCATCTCCAGCAAAACCGCGAAGGCGGGCTCGACACTACCCGGATCGCCGCCATCGAGGCGGTCACCGACATTCCCTTGGTGATCCATGGCGGCTCCGGCGTGCCCGTGGCGCAACGCGCCGCGCTGGCCCGGACGTCATCGATCTGCAAATTCAACATTGGAACCGAGCTGCGCATGGCCTTCGGCAAATCTCTGCGTGCAGCGCTTGCCGCCGATCCCGACCGCTTCGACCGTGTCCAGATCCTGGGCGAAATCGAGACACCGTTGGAAGAGGCGGCGCGGGCTGTCCTGCGCGCCATTGGCCCGGCAAAGGAGACAGCGGCATGATCCGTTTCGGTCTTCTTGGATGCGGCCGGATCGGCCAGGTCCATGCGCGCAGCCTCAGCCGCTTTCCAGGTGCCGTGCTCACCGTGGTCGCGGATGCGGTCCCTGAGGCCGCGCAAGCCCTTGCCGCCGCCCACAATGCCCAAGTGCTTGAGGCAAGCGCTCTGATCGCCTCACCCGATGTCGATGCCGTCATCATCGGCACGCCGACGACCCTGCATTACGACCAGATCCACGCCGCCGCCGCCGCCGGGAAAGCAATCTTCTGCGAAAAGCCCATCGATCTCTCCAGCGCGCGGGTGCGGGCTTGTATCGACGCGGTGGAGAAGGCGGGCGTGCCGTTTCTCACCGCCTTCAACCGCCGCTTCGACCCCAATTTCGCGGCCCTGGAGCAGCGCCTGCGCGCGAGAGAGATTGGGGAGGTCGAAACCGTCCTCATCACCTCCCGCGATCCTGCGCCACCCCCCATCGGCTATATCCGCACTTCGGGCGGCATCTTTCGCGACATGATGATCCACGATTTCGATATGGCGCGGTTCCTTCTTGGTGAAGAACCCGTTGAGGTCTTTGCCAGCGGCTCAGCGCTCGTGGATCCCGAGATCGGCGCGGCGGGCGATGTCGACACCGCAGCTGCGATCCTGCGCACGGAAACTGGCAAGATCTGCCAGATCAGCAATTCGCGGCGCGCGAGCTATGGCTATGACCAGCGCATCGAGGTGCACGGCGCGACTGGCATGCTCTCCGCCGCCAATATGCTGGAGAACACCGTGGAGCGGGCCGGGCCAGGCGGCTTCACCCGCGCCCCCAACATGCATTTCTTCCTAGAGCGCTACGAGCAGGCCTATATCCGAGAGCTCGATCATTTCGTAACCGCTCTGTCGGAAGGCAAGCCGCCCTCCCCCGGGGCTCAGGATGGGTTGCGAGCGCAGCTCATCGCGGATGCCGCGGCAAAGTCGCTGGAGGAGGGCATGCCCATCCGGATCGACGCGGAATAAGCCGCGCGCACCCGGAGCGCTCCTCGCTTCCTTGGTCTCACCCGCCGCGCAGACCCGGAATAGGGCCGCGCCCGGCGGCCAAGCTCCGCTCACAATCGGTATGCCCCCCACAGAATAGCATCTTGCCGGTTCCGCTGAGGCGCAATCCGGCGCAGATTAGGCGCAACTGTTTTGCGCGGGGATGTGTTTGCATGACGAAACCTTCCAACAAGCCCGTTCAGGGCGCTGAGGATTTTGGCCTGGATCTCGAAAAGGCCGATTTGGCCGAGGTTATCAAAGCGCTGGAGGTCGATCCGAGCGCGGGCTTGGGGGCGGACACCGCATCGGAGCGTCTCAAGACCTATGGGCCCAATGCGATTGTGGTCCATGAAGAGAGCCTGTTTCACAAGATCATCGGCTATTTCACTGGCCCGATTGCCCTCATCATTGAGGCTGCGGCGATCATCTCCGCGCTTCTGGGCCATTGGGACGATTTCATCATCATCACGGCCCTACTGCTCTTCAATGTGGCGCTCGATCTTTGGCAGGATTCCAAAGCCTCGAACGCGCTGGCGGCCCTCAAGAAGGGGCTCGCTCCGAATGCCACGGCGCGCCGCGACGGGGACTGGACGAGCGTCGAAGCCGCAAGCCTCGTCCCCGGCGATGTCGTCAAGATCCGCCTGGGCGACGTCGTGCCTGCGGATCTGCGGCTCGCGGCGGGGCAGTTCGCCACCATCGACCAGTCTGCACTGACCGGTGAGTCCGTGCCTGTGGCCAAGGCCGTGGGCGACAGCGCCTATTCGGGCAGCATCGTCAAACAGGGCGAAATGGAAGCGGTCGTGATCGCCACGGGCTCCAACACCTTCTTCGGGCGCACTGCGAAGCTCGTGGCGGGCGCGGGCGCGACCAGCCATGCCCAGAAGGCGATGTTCCAGATCGGGAATTTCCTGATCCTCGCCGCGCTGGTCTTCGCCTCGATCATGGTCGCCACGCAGGTCTATCGCGACATTGTCCTCGCCGATTCCTGGACATGGGACGACGCGCTCGGGATCATGCAATTCGTGCTCATCCTGCTCGTGGCCTCGATCCCGGTGGCGATGCCTGCCGTTTTCTCCATCACCATGGCGCTGGGCGCGTTGAGCCTGTCGAAAGAGAAAGCCATCGTCTCGCGCCTGGAAGCCATCGAGGAAATGGCCGGCGTCGATATCCTCTGCACCGACAAGACGGGCACGCTCACCAAAAACCAGCTCAAGCTCGGTGAGCCGATCCTCCTCGAAAGCTCCGATCCGCAGGACGTCATCCTCGCGGGCGCGCTTGCGTCCCATGCCGAGGATCACGACGCCATCGACGATTGCGTCATCGCGGGCCTCGACGATCCTGCCGTGATCGACCGCTACAGCCAGACAAGCTTCACGCCGTTCGATCCGGTCTCGAAACACACACGCGCCGAGGTGCAAACACCGGAGGGAGAGAGCATCGTCGTTGTGAAAGGCGCCCCGCAGGCGATTGTGGATCTCAGCGCGCCGAGCCCGGACATCGCAGACCGCATCGCGGGGATCGTTGCCGATCTTGCGGCGAAAGGGAGCCGCGCCTTGGCCGTGGGCCGCTCGACCGATGGCGGCGCGACCTGGAGCGTTCTGGGCGTTCTGCCGATGTTCGATCCCCCGCGCGACGATTCTCAAGCCACCATCGAGGCGGTCGGGGTCAAAGGCGTCTCCGTCAAAATGATCACCGGCGACGACACGGCGATTGCCATCGAGACCGCGCGTCAGCTTGGCATGGGCACGAATATCGTGCCCGCGGCGGATGTGTTCCCCAAGGACATGGACCCTTCGCACGTCCCCGATGCGATCGCGGACACAATCGAGAAGGCCGACGGCTTCGCTCGCGTGTTCCCCGAGCACAAATATGCAATCGTCAAGGCGCTGCAGGCGCGCGGCCATCTCGTGGCCATGACAGGCGACGGCGTGAACGACGCGCCCGCGCTCAAGCAGGCCGATTGCGGCACAGCGGTGTCAGGTGCTACGGATGCGGCGCGCAGTGCGGCGGCCCTGATCCTGACAGCCCCCGGCCTCTCCGTCATCAGCAGCGCGATTGACGAGGCGCGGCGCATCTTCGGCCGGATCACGAGCTACACGATCTATCGCGTGTCGCTCACCATCGACATCATGCTCCTGGTCGTCCTCTCGACGGTGTTTCTCCAATTCCAGCCGCTCACAGCGGTGATGATCGTGGTGATGTCGCTGCTCGACGATATCCCGATCATGACCATCGCCTATGACAGAACGCCGGTGAGCCCGCAGCCGATCCGGTGGCGCATGCCCCGCATCCTCGCCGTCTCGGCAATCCTGGGCTTCTTCTGCGTCCTGCAATCCTTCGGCCTGCTCCTGATCGGCATGGAGGCCCTCTCAAGCGGCGGGGCAAGTTGGCTCGGGATCTCCGACGAGGACCATCTCCAGACGGTGATGTTCCTGCAATTGGTGGCGGGCGGGCATTTGCTCCTGTTCATCACCCGCACCGAAGGCTGGTTCTGGAGCAAGCCCTATCCCGCCGCGCCGCTCTTCTGGGCCATTATCGCAACCCAGGCGCTGGCGGTCCTGATGTGCGGCTTCGGCTGGCTCGTGCCGGTGATCGGCTGGGATGTGATCGCTATCGTTTGGGCCTACAACCTGATCTGGATGTTCATCCTCGGCGCGGTGCGGGTCTGGACGGAGCGGCTCATAGATCACCGCACAAGTCGGCGGGAGGCGTCCGGGCATCTCGTCACCCACGAGTTTGCCAAGGTCCACCGGGCGCGGGGGTAGCGCGGGCGCCCAAGAGCGGAGCGCGCCGCAACCTCGATCAACAGCCGCTGCGGGAGTTGTTCGCGGCGGAACCTTACGCGCCCTCGGAAGACGGGGCGCGCTGTTCCGGGCGCTTCGGCCATTTGGAGAGGAGCACGCTGGCAATGATCAGGAAGGTCCCGATTGCCATATCGATCGTGAACGGCTCGTCGAGGAAGATGCGCGCATTCACAAAGGTGAAGATCACCGTGAGCGTGAACAAGAGCGACGTCGTGAACCCCGACACGCGCGCGGCGGTCTCATACCATAGGTAGTAGGCGATTGTGGTCGGAAAGATCCCGAGGATCAGGATCCAGGCGAAGGCTTCCCAACTCATGGTGAGCGGATAGAGAAAAAGAAACGGCGTCAGCAGCACCGCCGAGAGGCCGAGAACGACGAACAGAACGGCCAGCCGTTCGAATGTGTTCTCGCTCCCGACCACAAGACGCGCGCTCCCCATCAGGAAGACCGCCCAGGTCAGACCGGCCAGCAGTTCGAGCTCGTCCCCCAACAGGCTCTCGCCGCCGAGTTCGATATCGCTTCGAACCGTGAAGATCACACCGATCAACGCGATCAGGGCCGCAACCACCTCGATAAGGCGAATACGCTCGCGGAGGATCAAAACGGTCAGGATCAGAACGAAAACCGGCGCGGTGTTCTCCAGCACCATGGCGCTCGAGGCGCCGGTATATTCAAGACCCTGATGAAAGACGACGTAGTTTGCGCTGAACCCCAGAACGGTCAGCAGAAGCCACGGACTGAACCAGTTGGCGGGCAAGGGCTGGCCTTTGGCGCGCAGCAACACGAAGATCATGATCGCCGCACAATAAAGGCGCAAAACGGCAATCGTCGTGCCGTGAACCTCGTCGGCGAGATAGCGCACAATGACGCTGTGTGTGCCTGAGAAAAACGCGGCCAAAACGCCGAGCATGATTGCCTGAAGATCGATCCGCGCAGATGCGCCGCTCATTCGCACGTCCCGGTGATCATACTCGCGGCCATCCCCCTCCTGCGCATGCCCGCAGAGTGACGGCGATCACGCGGATGTGTCAAAGCCTTTTCGGCCTCCGTCGCTCTTCGGCAAGATGCGGCACCCTCTCGCTTTCCGCAGCACGGTTTTTCCGAAGCGGCTGCGGGCTCCGCCCGCCCATTTGGCGAAGGATCGCGATCCCCAGCGTGATCGCGGCGAGGCCCGCCGTAGCCGCAAATGTCATCGAGAAGGCGTGCGCAATGCCTTGGATGGGCGCCCGCGCCACATCTCCGGTCCCGAGAATGCCGACAAACACCGCCGGGATCGCGGACGCGCCGGTCATGAGCCCGAGGTTTCGCGACAGGCCCAGCAAACCCGCCACGCGGCCGCGCTCCTCCCTTGAAGCGTCGGCCAGCACCGCTGTGGTATTGGCGGCGAGAAAGAGCTGAAACGACGGTGTCAACGCGAAGAGCGCGGCCACATATCCGCCCACACCGAAAAATCGCGGCAGCGCGGCGAGGCATACGAGCGCGAGGATCATCTGCAACAGGCCGAAGACGCATACCCTTTGTGTGCCGAACCGGTCGGTCAGGCGGCCTGCGGGAATGCCGGAGATCGCGGCAATGGCGGGTCCAACCGCCATGACCAGACCGACCAGCGCCTCGTTCAGCCCCAGCGAAAAGGCCAGGAAGAACGGGCCGACCACCAAGGTGGACATCATGATGGCGCCAACAATTAGGTTCATTAGGAAACCGAGGCCAATGGTTGCGTCGCGCAGCAGAGCGAGCGGCACCAGAGGCGTGGCCACGCGGCTCTCGACAATCGCAAACATGACGGCGGCAACCGCAGCGATTGCGATCAGTCCAGTCGTCGGGATCGGCAGGTCCAAAATGCCGTGGCTGGTGGCAAGCGCGTAAGCCGCCAGCGCGACACCCAGAACCAGGCTTCCCGGCACATCCAGATCCGCGAGCGAGACGGTGCTCGCGCGCCCCGTCTCGCGCGGGAGGGCCGCTGCGGCGATACCAAATGTGAAAGCGCCAACACCGGCAAGCAGCCAGAAGGCCATCCGCCATCCGCACCAGGCCAAGAGCACGCCGCCCAAGGACGGCCCCAATGCCGTGCCGATCGCAGTCGTGGCGGCGATCAGTCCCATGGCGGAGCCGAGCCGTGCGGCGGGCACAAGGTCTCGCGCCAAAGACATCGAAAGTGCCAGAAGGATCGCGCCGCCCAGACCTTGCAAACCGCGCCCCGCTATGAGGGCGCCAAGGCTTGGTGCCGCCGCGCACAAGACGGATGCAGCGATGAAGATCGCGAGCCCTGCGATCAGCACGCGCCGATGGCCCAAGAGGTCTCCGAGCCGCCCGGCGGAGACAATGGCGATGGTGAGAGCCATGAGATAGGCGAGAAGGACCCATTGAACCTCCGAGACTGTTGCATCGAAGCTTCGCGTCAGCGCAGGCAGCAAGACGGTGGCGATGCTGATGCCCAGCGATCCGGTGAGCGTTGCGGCAGAAAGCGCGATCAGGATGGGAAGCGGCGCTCTGGTCTTCGGCGTGTCTGACATGGGTGAGCCTGTTGCTTGGCTGGCAGGAGAGCGCTAGCCTGCCACTTCAAGTCAACTTGAGGTCAACAATGAAGTTGCTGGATATCGGCGTCTTGTCGAAACAAAGCGGCGTCCCGCCCTCGACCCTGCGCTACTACGAGGAAATCGGGCTCATCCAATCGGTTGCGCGGAACGGGTTGCGGCGGCAGTTCGATCCGCCTGTCGCCACGCAGCTTGCGCTGATTTCATTGGGAAAACTGGCGGGGTTTTCGCTTGAGGACATCAAGAGGATGTTCGCGAAGGATGGCTCGCCAGATCTGCCGCGCGCGGAGCTACACGAGCGCGCCGATGCGCTCGATGAGCAGATCAAGGGCCTGACCCGGTTGCGCGACGCGCTGCGGCACGTGGCCGATTGCCCGGCAGAGACGCATATGGAATGCCCCAAGTTCAAGCGCCTCGTGCAATTCGCGGCGCGTTCGGCAAGTGGGCGAACGCGCTAGAGGCGCCACAAGTTTGCCGCGGTGAAGCTGTGGATCAGGAGCCGGGGCGGCGCCCGGTTTCGAGCGTCTTGACGATAAAGGCCGTGGCCCCGATCCCGTGGGCGTTGCTATACCCCGTCACACAGTGTTCGAGAAACGCGGCCCGCAACGCCGCCGGGTCGCCTCCGGTCAAATCCTCGGGTGGTACCCAGGCCACGCGCAACACCCCGCCTTGGGCCCGCATCCGGAAGATCGGCCCCTTGGGCGCAATTTGGATCTTGAGGGTGGGAAACACGCGGATCGTTCCGCCCGGCTCATCCGTGAAACGGTAGGTATCCCAGGGGTTTGGCCCGTTGCGAACGAACTTGCCGAGGATCTGGCCGTCAAACGCGATCCGCGCTTTAGCATTGGCTTGAAACAGCATCCGGGCTTCAATGCCGTCGTCGAGGCTCTTCGCGGCGGCCTGCAGAAAACTCTTCATCGGAACTCTCAAATCTACGCTTGCAGGCTGGCATCCGGTGCTCGGAACAGCTTGACCCAATCTCCGCCATCCGATCACGTCTCAGGTGGTCTGACAACTATAACCAGCTCGCACGTCGTCAAATACGGCATGCTTTCGCCCTGCAGCACCGTGGCTGCGTGCGCCGGTCCCGCTGTGTCAGAACCGCAATCCCGCTTTGCACGGCCTCAAGAGCTGACCAGCTTAGAAGAAAGGCCCGTATTTCCAGTTGTCGGCGTCCGGCGTCACCGCGTCGAGATCATAGCCCGACTCCTGAAGCCGCTTGGCAATCGCCAGCCCGTCATTGGCCGCCTGATCGACATAGCTGCGCCCCAGCGCCTCGTCTTGGGCGATGCCGTGGCCGCGCATCAGGTTCAGCCCGTGATTGAAGCGCCCGACAGGGTCGCCGGTCTCCGCCGCGCGCCGGTCCCATTCGGCGGACGCGTCTGGGTCATAGGGGCCGCCCAAACCATTGTTCTCAAGCTGGCTCATCCAGGTCATGGCCTTAGCGTAGCCTGCTTCGGCGCAGCGCCGTGTCAGGTCTCGCGCCAGCTCGAAATTATCGTTCTTGGTGACGTTGATCCCCAGCGAGCAGGTTACGGAGTCGATCACTCCCATCTCGATCTTGCGGGTCAGCATTTCGCGACCCGTATCCTGAGGGTTGAGGATACCAAGCTCGTCCTCGACTGTGGGGGGTGGTTCAGCCAGGGCTGCGCCCGCGAAGGCAATCACGGAAGCGGTCAGAAGCAGTCTTCGCATGTGAAGTCCTCCGTTTTTTGCAGAATACCACGGCGAATGGCCCACGTCGCCTTTACTTTCGTCTTACACCCGCTGGCGGCCGTTGCCGGCTGCTATCTCTCTGTGCTTCCTCGTCCGGAGTGCAGCAACAACACGCAAGCTGAGGCTTTCCCAAGCCGCGCTGAACGCATGCCGACGGCGTGAGGCGCGCGCCAAAACCCGCCAGACGGTGCCCCGGCCCTTGTCGCGACCGGGCATTGTGATACCGCAATACTCGGCAAGTCGCGGGCCAAGCATTTCATTGGGCTGAGAGCGGCAGGCTTTTCACGGGAGGGGGGAGCGCCAGAATGACGCTATATACGGTAAAGGACAGCGAGGCCGTTCGCGAATGGCATACGAGCCAGGACACCAACCAGGGCACCGTAGACACCTACTACGCCGTCTATCACCTGCAGCAGGATTACTACGGCGCGTCGGGAAGCTATGACGGCTACGATGTCAACAAGCCCTTTGGCGACAATCATCACTACTTCATCACACCGTTGCTTGTCACCACATCGGACGACATCATCCACGGCAGCGACAACCATTATGACTACCTCTACGGGGGCAATGGCGATGACGAGCTTCACGGAAACTCGGACAACGACATTCTCGTCGGCGGCGACAACGACGACACGATCTATGGTGGTCATGGCGACGATCGCATCTTCGGCGATTGGAGTTCGGTCCCGGAAGTCAATGGCACCTCGCCCGTGGCGACGGTCAATTACAACAACATCTCCGATGAGGTCAAAGTCGACACCTGGATCCCGGTTTCGGTGGTTCTGGACAGCGATGGAAATCCGACCCGCGAAGACATCTACGACTCAAATGGCGATTTCAACGACTCCGACTGGTCAACCTACAGCCAACAGGACCTGACGCTCACAGGCGATGATCTGCTCTATGGCGGGGATGGCAGCGATGTGATCGTCGCGGGGCCCGGCAATGATTTTCTGTCCGGCGGACCGCGTGGCGGATCGTCGAACCCGTTCACGGATGACCTGAACGGCGGCTCGGGATCGGACGCCTTCGTCCTGTCCTACCAGGAAACCGCCACGGACGACCCCTCCGCCTCCTACTGGTCCGCCTATGCCGGCACGATGATCGCCACCCAGGCGGGCAGCGTCACGAAAAACGTCACCACCGGCCTGGTCAAAGCAGGCACACAGGAATCCTTGGGCGCGGTCGGTGCGGGGATGCTCGGCGGCGTCGTGGGCGGAATGGCAGGCGCCCTCGTCACCGGCGGCATCGAATATCTGCTGTCGATGAATGCCAGCGCGCAGGCCGCGCCGACCAATGAAGACGTCATGGTGGTGCGCGACTTCAATCCGAGCGAAGATACGCTCTTTCTGTCCTTCGATCTCGACGACGACACGACCCTGACCGCGACGGCAACCTACTATGTCACCTCGCCGGTCTCGTCGCTCGATCTGTCGGGATGGGGCATCTCGTTCGCGTCCGGCGCCGACAACACCACCTATGCCGAAGTGTTCCTGGATGAGGCTTGGCTGAACGATCTTGGCATCCCGAACTCAAGTTCTGCCCTGACCGAAACCGCCATCAACAATACGCTCTCGACCGGCATCAACATCACCCCCAGTGGTTATGCCGACACCACCACGATCGATCCCTTCGGCAATGAAGATCCCGATCCGGTGGCCTTGGCGGCGCCCTCTGGCAGCTACACCCATGTTCTGGGCGCCTATCTGCCGGTCTCCATGGTCCAGCCTGCCTCCAGCAACGGCATCCATATCGGCGGGACGATCATGGGCGATGTGCAGACCGTCAACGACGTGGCCTTCCCGCCAAACTTCTACGACACCTACAAAGCCTCGGGCGATGTCGCCACGGATCGCGGCTACATCCGGGGCTTTGCGGGCGATGATGTCATCTTCGGCGGCGCCGGATCGGATGAGATCTATGGCGATGAAGGCGATGACCTGATCTGGAGCTTCGAATCCGGCTCGGATGCGGGCGGCTCCCTGCCGGAACAGATCTTCGGCGGCGACGGCAATGACCGCATGATCGGCCTCGATGGCGAACAATTCCTTGATGGCGGCACCGGCACCGACGTGATGGATGGCGGCGAGGGGACCGACACCGCCACCTATGCCGATGCGGCCCAAGGCGTGAACATCAACCTCACCACCGGCGATGGCTATGACGGTGATCTGACATATGCCCAGTTCGGCGAATATGGGTCGGTTACCTTTACAGGCGCAGACACCGTAGACAATCCGACAATCATTACCTTCTCACAGACTTACGAAAACCCGGTCCTCATCCTCGGGCTCGCGATTGACTATGCGGATGAGTTCAGTCCTGTCGTCTTCAAGCCGATCGCTCTTGATGGATCAAGTGCAACGATCGGCGCATTCGGCTTTCCCGACCTCAGTGCAGAGGACGACTATACAGTAGACTATCTCGTGGTTGAGGCCGGAGCGTGGGAGATGGAAGACGGCACCGTTCTGGCCGCCGGAACCACGAGCACGTCAAGCGCGCTCGGAAAGCCAACATCGACGAGCACGATCGAGCAGTTCTCCACGAACTACTATCCTACGGTCTTTGACCAAACGCCGGTCGTCGTCTCGCAGCAGTTAGTTTGGAGCTCAGATCCTTCCCTGACAACCCGCCACAACACTGCAAACACGGATACAGTGAGCTTCGATGTCGCACTCCAATACGCGGACGGAAACGATGATATCGGCCAGGACACGGAAACCATCGGCTATGTCGCGGTAGATGCAGGATCGAACGGCCAATATGAGGCGAAAACCACTGCCGGTATCGTCAGTAGCTCCACCAGCGAGGTGACTTATGACAGCAGCTTCAGCAGCGATCCCGCGTTCTTTGCCAACGTAGCCTCGGTCAATGACGACGATGCCGTCTTCCTCGAATATGAAAGCCGAGACGCCTCGGGGATCGACCTCGAACTGAAGCTTGCCGAGCAATGGGATGGCGAAACCACCCATGGCAACGAACAGGTCAATTACCTAGCGCTCTCCAAGGATGGCGACAGCCAGACGCTGACCGGCCGCCAAGCGCCGGACAAGCTCTACGGCATCGAGAACCTGATCGGCTCCGATTATGATGACACGCTGACAGGCAGCGATGTCGACAATGTCATCACCGGCGGTCTCGGCGCAGACGCGATCGACGGCCAGGGCGGCAACGATACCGCTGACTATTCCGACAGCACCGAGGCGATCATCATCGATTTGAATGACCAGGCGCAGTCGGGCGGCTCGGCGGATGGCGATGTGCTGACCAGCATCGAGAACCTGACTGGTTCGGATTACGCCGATGCGCTGCGCGGCGATGGCAATGCAAACGTGCTAAGCGGCGGGCTGGGGGATGATACGCTCACCGGCCGCGGTGGCGACGACATCTTCATCGCATCGACCGATTCCGACACGATCACCGATTTCGCTTCCGGGGACCTGATCGACCTCAGCGAGAACTGGGTCGACTACAACACTTTCGGCCAGCTTACGATTTCCGGGCCGGAGATCAGCGGCTCGACCTATACCTACTCGATCTATCTGGAATCGAGCACCGGTGCGGCCACGCTCACCATGCAGACCCAAGGCGCGTATGACTGGAGCGCGGACGACTTCATTCTCGCGGATGTGGACTATTCGCTGGAAGGAACAGCCCAAAACGACAAGCTAATCGGCGGGCGCGGCGACAATCTCATTCTCGGCTATGACGGCAGCGACAAGATCAATGGTCGCGGCGGCGATGATTTCATCATGTCCGGCGCCGGGGATCTCGACATCATGAATGGCGGATGTGGCGAGGACACGTTCTACTTCGGCATCGAGCTGCATAACGGGCTGCAGGAGCGGAACAAGATCAAGGACTTCGACGTTGCGGAAGATGCCATCGACCTCAGCGGATCGGAGCTTGTGCGCTACAAAGAGAAGGGTCACAGCGTCTTGCTCTGGGCCGGGGAAGACCGCGACATCGTGGTCATGCGCGGCGTCGCGGAGTTCGACGACATCACCTTCCTTTAGGCGCAGCACACGCGCGCCGACAGGCAGCAAAAAACTTGAAAGGCCCATGCGTGATGCATGGGCCTTCCCCTTTTTCTTGAGGTTGAGCGTCGCGGTTCAGTTGACGCGCGCGCTCGGGGCCAGTGCTTCGTTCATGACGTGGAACACCGAGGTGTTGTCCACGTAAGAGCCATCCCAGCCATATTGCTCGCCCCAAAGCTTCTGGGCTTCCAAATCGGTGCGGGTGAACTCGGCGAAGTTCTCGGCGCCCGGACCCATGGCCCAGAGCGGCACCAGTTCGTTGGTGTGGTTGCGCGAGGCAAACTGATAGCCGGGCATGTTGCCCGTGCCGCGATCTTGGACTGCGAGGAACTCGTTGAAGACATCCTCAGCCGGATCGAAGCGCGCCGCCAACACGGCCTCGTCGGAGCGATCCGCCGCCACAGGGCCGCCCTCGCTGTTGGTGTAGGTGCCTTCGCCCCAAATGCCGCCCGTCTCGTGGTCGGAGGTGACGATCAGCAGGGTTTCGTCCCAGCTTGAATTGGCCTCAACCCACTCGATCACCGCGTCAACGGCCTGATCGAAGTCGATCTGCTCCTCGATGAAGCGCGGCATGTCGTTGGAGTGTCCCATCCAATCCACTGCACCGCCTTCGACCATCAGGAAAAAGCCCTGCGGGTTCTGGTTCAGCACATTGATCGCGCCGAGGCTCATGGTGGCAAGGGTCGGCACTGCCGGGTTGAGGGCCATGCCGGACGGAGTATCCGCATCGGCCAGATCTTCGCGCGAGGCGTTCAGCGTGTTGCGGGCTTGGGCAATGCCCACCACGCGCTGTGGCACGTTCTCGCCGTCGGCCAGCGCCTGGAAGTCTGCCTGCGCATCGATGAAGGTGAAGCCGTTCAGGCCCTCTTCGCTCGTCAGCGCCGTGACCGTCTCAACGCCGCCGAGGAAGCGGAACGGATCGTCGTCTTCCGCGTCGTAGGCTGCGGGCTCGACCTGGTTGCCGCTGTCGTCAAACATCGGATGCCCGGCGCCCATCATCACGTCGAGATCGCTGGCCACCATCTCGTTGAAGATCTCGGCGTAGTTCTGGCGCGAGATGTTGTGGGCGATGGTCGAAGCCGGCGTCGCGTGGGAGACCTGCACGGTCGTGACAGCCCCGGCGGCGCGGCCCTGATCCATGGCGATCTGCGCGATGGTGCGGAACTCTTCCGTGCCGGTCCAGTCCATGTTCAGACGGCCATTGGCGGTCTTGCGGCCGGTATGCATCGTGGTCCCGGCAGCGGCGGAATCGGTGTAGGACGTGTAGCGCTCGCTCACCGGCGGATAATCGTTGCTGAACGCGCCCTCGAACATGTCCCAGCGCGTGCGCGGATCGTAGCCCTGCGGCACGGCGCCGGAGGCCAGTGCCACGTCGGACGCGTTCGGGAGCGGCGCGCCCTCTGCGTTGATCAGGTTGAGGCTGTCATGCTCAAGGCCGTAGACGACGGGTGTCGTGCCGTCGGGACGGGCAACCTGGTAGGACTGCGTGTTCAGTTTGCCCTGGTAATAGTCGGAGGCGAGCCAGCCGTTGAAGCCGATCCCATCGGAGATCATCAAGATCACATTGCGTGCATTCCCTTCCTGGGAGAATGCTGGCGTAGCGAGGACGGCAGACAACGCAGTAGCGACGAGAAGCCGGTTCACGGTCATAAAAGCGGATCCCTGTTTCTGATATGGAACGCCCGCCAGATATGTGCGCGATGCGACAATCGTATGAAGAAAGTTTTACAGTTTGTTAAGGATCTCGGGCATGCGCGCAAAGCCGCCAACGATCCGCACAGGCCGCGGCAAGGGGGTCAGGCTGGCAGCCTCAAAGAACCACAGCGCCGCTGCCCGGGTGACGAAAGACCATCGGCGCCTCAAAGCGCCAAGAGCATAAGCATCGCACCCCGGCCGCCGACGGAGCTCAGACCGTCGACGGCGGTCTCGCATCGGCTCAAAGCAGGAATGTGTCGAGATCAGGGGCCGAAAACACCGTGTTCAGAGCGCTGTCGGCGGACACCGCAAACTGGGTTCCAGGCCCATCGGGTTTCGGCACATCATCGACATGCCCTCCGGCGCCCTCCGGGTTGTCAGGCCCCTCTGGATTGATCAGCCCATAGGTCGGGTCGAGCCGATACTCTGGAATCTCGGCGAAGATGAACGTGTCTTCTGAGCCGGGCTGGGTTGTGCCCTCGTTTGGGTCGACATCTGGAGGCGCCGTGCCATCCGAACCGGACCCGGCATCCGGACCGAAAGGGCTGTCGGGCTGCGTCGTTTCTGGATCGGGCTCAAGCGGATCCTTCGCGTCCAGGTCCTTCAGAGGCTTATCCCGGTTGGGCGCACCATCGCCATCGGGATCGGTCAGCCAAGCCTCAACGTCTTCATCGTCATCGTCATCGTCTTCATCATCCCCTATGACATTTCCATCTTTGTCGTATCGGGTGATCTCCTTCTCATTGCCATTCTCGTCATATTCGACCTCCGTCCTCTCAACGAGCTTGCCGTCTTTATCCCGGTAGTCGAGGCTCTGGAGCTTGCCGTCTTTGTCATAGGTGTGCGTGAGAGATGAGCCGTCCTTGTAGGTAACGGTTGTTTCCGTCTTCGTGACCTCTCCATCCCAGGTGTAGGTTTTCTTTGTGACATCCCCATAATCCGATGAATGCTGCTCAACATCTACTGTTCCGATTTTCTTTCCATCTTTATCGAAGATGTCGACCTTTCCAATATTCCCATTCCCATCTTGATAATATTTCTTCGTAAATTCTTGGCCATCAGAGCGTTTATGATGTGATTTATCTAGTTTTCCGTTCTTGTATTCGTATTCGGCCTCCATCCAGGTGCCCAACTCGCTCCACTCAGTCCGTTCGCTGGTAACCTTGCCGCCCTTCGTTTGTTTCGTCGTTTCTGAGCCGGTTGGGTCGCTGAAATCAAAGCCTTCGTTGGGCGGGCCACCATCGAAGAGCGATCCGTTCTTGTTGGGGTCGAGAGAGGCGAAATCTGGGACACCAATTCCCCAATTGGCCCCTGTCGAGGTCTCCGTTTTAGCGGAGGGTAAAGAGAGTCCGCCAAGCCCGAGCGAGGCCAGCATGTCCGTCAATGCAGTGTCGGCGCCCAAAGGATTTTGTGATCCGAAGAATGAATAGAGGTCTTCAAAACCGGCGGTCGCGATCGCGTCCAGCACGGCGTCATGCCCAAAGGTTTCGATCAATGCGGCCATCATGGCCTCAACTGTTACGATCTCGACGTAACTCTTGGCTGTAGCCTCAGACAGCTCGGACTTGTCAATCAAGACCGCATTTGTTGCGCGGAATTCAAAAAATATACTCATAGAAAGACCCAATTATTGAAAAACGACGTGAGAATGTGAGCCATATCAGCCTCAGACCAATGCTGCGCAAGCACGCATCGCTTTACAAGCTGAGATGTTGGAGGCGCTTTCCTGATTTAGATGTAATAGACTTGCTTCGCGAATTCTTCTGAAACGATATAGATCACAATACTTTACGTATACTCCAGACTGCCCGCCCGGTCAACGCCGAAAGCTCCTGGTTTCATAGCCTTCGGGATTGCGCCACTCATCTCCCGTTGGGTCGCGAACGGATCAAAGCCATCTCTGGCTCGCGGTGCTCGGCTGAATAATCCGAGCCTCCGGGCGCCAAAATCGCGTCCTCCTTCCATGCGGAACAGCATGCGTGCGTTAGGCCGAACGTGGCTCTTGCCAGATTACGCGCCGGGCGTCACCGCTTTGGGGGCAACCAATCGCCATGCGGCCGCAGCGCTGAGAAGCGATAGAACCATACCGGCCCACGCCGCTTCCGCAAATCCGACCAGGAGATTGTCGGCTGAGTTGATCAGTACAAGGCCCAGGAGGGCCGTCGCAATGAGCCCCGCGATCCGGGAGATCGCGTTGTTCACGCCCGATGCCACGCCCGCATAGCGCGCGCCCGCACTGTCCAGAACGGTCGCGGTCAGCGGCGCGACGGAGGCCGCCATACCAAGCGCCAGGACGATAAGCGCGGGCAGGAGGTTGAAAGCATAGCTCACGTCTTCGCTCGGCGTGAGCGAGAACAGCCAGAACCCGCAGGCGACCAGCACCGAACCCGTGACGAGCAATGTGCGCGGGCCGAACCTTTCGGTCAGCGTGCCGCCAACGCTGCGCGACAAGAGGCCCAAGATCAGCGGGAAGGGGAGAATGGCGGCACCTGCCGCGGTAGCACTGTAGCCGAGTTCTTCGATCAGGACGTAAGGCAAGAGAACGAGCAATCCCCCAAGCGCCATGTAGAGAAAGAGGGTGAGCAGCGAGAGGCCGGAAAACGTCTGGTTGCGAAAGAGCGCCAGCGGCATCATTGCCGTGTCCCCGCGCTTCCATTCGACCATGAGGAATGAAAGCATCAGCGCGGTGCCGCCGAAAACAGCGAAGAACACCATGCCGGTCATGCCTTGGTCGGGCACCGCCACAAGCGCCCAGATCAGCGCAAACAGTCCAACACCCGACAGGGCCGCTCCGGCCCAGTCCAGCGGAGCCACGCTTCCGGGGTCGGCGGTGCTTTCCCGCACGGAGCGGTAGGCCACGAGTATCGCAACGACAGCGACCGGGCACACCGCGACAAACGCCCAGCGCCACCCCGCAAGATCGACGATCACGCCGCCCGCAACTGGCGCGAGCGCTCCGGCAATCGCGCCGGCTGCCGCCCATGTGCCGATTGCAACGCCGCGTTCCTTTCCCGAAAAGCCATCGGCGATGATCGCGAGCGATGTTGGGGCGAGCAAGGCGGCGCCAAGGCCTTCAAGCGCGCGCCCGACCATCAGCACCGGGAAGCTCCAGGCGATGGCACAGAGAAAGCACGCAGCCGTAAAGATCGCGAGCCCGAGGAGAAAAATCTTCCGCCGCCCGTAGCGATCGCCGAGCGACCCGCCGATCAAAACGAGCGCTCCGAGCGGCAGCAGGTAGGCGTTGATGATCCATTGCGCGCCCGTCGGGCCAACGCCGAACGCCGCCTGCATCTGAGGCAGGGCCACATTGATGATCGAGCCGACGATGAAGGCGAGGCTCGACCCGAGAATTGTCGCGATCAAAGTGCCCCGCTTGTCGTCGCAATCTCCGCGGCGCGCCGACCCATCATGCGCACTGGCCGTGCAGGGGAGCGGAAGGGCATTTGTCATGGGTCTTGCACCTTGAACTGAAACAGGCTGGCGTCATGGTCGCGCGCGGTTGAGCCACTCTGAACCCTGATTCTTTGGCGCACGATCGTATGCCAAGCTTGCTTTGGGCATTCGAAAGCGTACCAAACCGCGCGATTTCGCGATTCTGACACTACCAAAACACTACCGGTTCGGTATCGATTCCATACCTCGTTTCAGACCGGATTTCGGGCTCGTGGCGAGGGGGATCTTCTTGTTGGAGATCGCCATCCGATTGCCCGATTGCTATCGCAGAGCGGCGGCTTTTGTGATCTAGCCTAAACGGAGAAAGTTGTAATCGTCTATGCACAAAGGGTGGAGCCTGGAGGGGTCATGAAGCCGACCGACCGTCCCTGGACGGCCTATTACGAGCCCGAAACCCGACCGGAAATCGAGGCCGCTTCCCATCGCACCGTCGGCGATATGGTGAGATCCATCGCCAGCACCTATGGGCGGGCGCCCGCCTTCACGGCCTGCATGCCAAACGGTATGAACGGCACGTTGAGTTTCCAGCAAGTCAATGAAATGTCAGACGCTTTTGCGATCTACTTGCGCGAGGTCGCGGGGCTTTCGCAGGGCGATCGCGTGGCGCTTCAGGTCCCGAACGGGCTTTCGCTTCCCGTTGCGGCCTTTGGGATTCTCAAGGCGGGCTGCGTTCTGGTGAACGTCAATCCGCTCTACACCTCCGACGATATGGCGCGGCAGTTCCAGGATTCCGAGCCGCGCGCGCTTGTCATCGCCGATATGTTTGCGGGCAAGATTCCGGCGGCCACGCGGGGTCACCCGATCCCCAACATCATCGTAACCCAGGTGGCCGAATTTCTGCCGTCCCTGCCGCGTGGTATCATCGGGCTGGTGCAAAGATATTGGGATCGTTCGGTCCGACCCATCGAGGTCCCGCATATCCGTCTGCCCGACGCCGTGGACGCGGGCCGCGCGCATCGGCACCAGGATCATGTCGAGGTGGAATCCTACAGCCAGACCTTTGGCGCGGACGATCTTGCCTGCTTGCAGTATACTGGCGGCACGACCGGCTTGGCCAAGGGGGCAATGCTAACCCATTCAAATCTCATAATGAATATGGAGCAGTCGTTGGAGATGCTCCCCGCGCTCAAACGCGGCGAGGAGACCGCGCTCACGGCTTTGCCGATGTATCACATCTTCGCTTTCACAGTGAACTTGCTTGCCGTCTATTCAATCGGGGGGCGCAACATCCTGATCCCCAGCCCGCGGCCTCTGACCAATCTAAAGCGGGCATTTGAGAATTACCGGATCACTTGGATGAGCGGGGTGAACACGCTCTTCAACGGATTGAACGACCAGACTTGGTTCCTCGCCACGCCACCGAAGTATCTGAAACTGGCCACCGCAGGCGGTATGGCGCTGCAATCCGCGGTAGCCCATCGTTGGGAGGAAGTGACCGGCAAGCCCTTGCTGCAAGGTTACGGGCTTACTGAGACGTCCCCGGTCGTGAGTTTCAATCCGATGGGCAAGAGCAGGGACGGCTCAATCGGCGTGCCCGTGCCCTCCACCGACGTGACATGCGTCGACGATGAGGGCGTTCCCGTCGCCCAAGGCGAGCGCGGCGAGGTCGCTGTCAAAGGCCCTCAGGTGATGGTCGGATACTGGAACAAGCCAGAGGAAACGGCGGAGGTCCTGCGCGATGGTTGGTTTCTGACAGGCGATATCGGTGTGATGGACGCCGAAGGCTATTTTTCAATCGTCGACCGAAAAAAGGACATGATCAATGTTTCCGGGTTCAACGTATATCCGAATGAGGTCGAGGATTGTCTGGCCGCGCATCCGGGTGTCCTTGAATGTGCTGTCGTCGGCGAACCCGATACCAGCACCGGTGAGGCCGTGAAGGCCTTTGTTGTGCGGAAGGATAAGTCACTGACGGCGAACGATATTAGTGCGCATTGCAAGCAACATCTCCCGGCCTACAAGGTGCCAAAACGCGTCGAATTTCGGGACGATTTGCCTAAGTCGAATGTGGGCAAGATCCTGAGAAAGGATCTTCGCATGGAGCCAACGCCGCCAAGGGCATTGGAGTAAAGAAATGATCGGTGCCTTAGAGCAAGCGCTCCTTGCAGCGATGATTTTTGTCATCATGCTCGGGATGGGAGCCTCGCTCACTCCACGCGATTTCTATCTAGCGCTTCGGCGGCCCTACGGATTAGCGATTGGCGTTGTCTCTCAGTATGGCTTCATGCCGTTCATCGGCTTTTTGATGACTTTGGCGCTAGGACTCCCGGAACCCATCGCAATCGGCCTGCTCATTGTGTCCTGCATGCCCGGCGGAACCACGTCGAACATCTTCACCTATTTCTCCAAAGGGAATCTCGCCTTGTCCGTGCTCATGACGGTCACCTCCACCGTCTTTGGCGTTGTCCTGATCCCTCTGGTTCTTTTGATCTACGCCGCCGCGCTCGACCTCCAGATCCCTCGGGAGAACATCATTGCCACGCTGGTGATTTTGCTGATCCCCGTGGTGATCGGCATGACACTACGAAGGCTCAACGCGAATGCTGGGGCCGTCACGGAGTTTTTCGGCTCGGCCTTGGCCCTTTTTTTCATCGCGTTTATTGCGATCTCCTGGATACCGCGAAATTGGCAGTTTCTGATGACAACCGCGCCGACGACCTATTTCGCGGCGATCATGCTCGGTGTGTTCGGCATCTTGGTGGGTTACCTCTTTGCTAGAGCGGTCCGGCTTCACCCCCGAAACGTCCGCACCGTGGCGCTCGAAACCGGTATCCAGAATGCACCGCTTGCCATCGCGATTATTGCACTGACATTTCCTGCCGATGAGCAGCAATCGATCCTAGCTGTTGGCGCACTTTATTCCCTCTTCATTGTGATCACATCGACAGTGGTCACCCTCATTTTCCGGCGCGCAAACACTGCTGCAGAAACGGCTCTGCCAGACAGTCTTCTGTGAACTGGGGTGTTTATCAGTGGCGCCTCAGTCAGCTTCGCCACCGAGGAATTGCGGCGGCAAGACAACAATTGTGGGTTGCCGGGGCAGCCCGCGCAACGTCACGTCGATGACCGGCTGGTCGCGCACCTCGATCAAGAATTCGTTTTCCATGTTGGCCAGAAAGGCTTCCAGCGAGCCCATTGTGAACCAATGCATTGGGATGATCACGGCGGATCGAACATGCCTGAGCAACGCGATCATCTCGGGAAGGGGCAGTGTCAGGCCGCCATCCACCGGTGCCATGACCACATCGAGCCGTCCGATCGCGGCAAACTGTTCCGGTGTCGGCGTGTGGTGAAGATGGCCGAGATGGCCGATACAAAGCCCCTCGACCTCAAAGACGAAGATCGAGTTCCCGTAGGGCTCCGGCGGTCCGCCAAACCTGCCCCTGATATCGGTGGGTATGTTTCGCACAAGCATCTCGCCCAGGTCGAGACTATGTTGGGCGGGGCCATCCCCGTCGGGATTCCATCCTCGCAGGACATGTGGGATCCGAGGGTCTGGTGATGCGGTCCAGTGCGTCCCATGGGCGTGATTCATCGTCACCACGTCCGGCACAAGATCGCTGGGACCGATGTAACCGTTATAGTCTGTAACCGCGGAGAGGCCGCCACGCGTTTGGATCAGGAACATCGCGTGATCGACATAGCTGATCCGCACCGTATCCGGGGGCACCGACGCCCGGTAATCTGCGACGGGCGCGGCCTCTGTTTGTGCCACTCGGATGACCTCGACCCCGGGTGTGTTCTCCACGAAGGCGATACAATGCGAGGGAGGTCTGGTCGGGAGCGTGTCCTGCGCAAATGCAGGCGCCATTGTCATTGAGAAGACGGCGAAAAGCTGCCAGAGCCAACGTCCCATTCCACACCTCGATCCAGCTATATCTCAGTGAGCTAGCGCATCGGAGGAAAGCGGCAAAGAAACCGAAGCGTATGATCGGCGTTGTTCGCGCTGCGGGCGCACTCATCCCAGCTTTCTGCCGAGAAACGAGGCATGCGGGGGCTTCTAAGCTGTTGCGTGCCTGCGAAACCGCATTGAGGAGATCGTTCGACCTATCCCTGATCTAGGTGGATGCCGCATTCACGGCCCATCCCGAAGAACCGCGTATCCTCTTCACGCATGCCGTCTTCCAGCTTGCGAGATGTGTGGGTGTCACCGACGCTGACGTAGCCCTCCTCCCAAAGCGGGTGATAAGGCAGATCGTGCTCCTTCAGATAGAGATGCACGTCGCGGTTCGACCAGTCGACAATTGGATGAAATTTCACACGGCCAGCCTGGAACTCGAGGATCTTGCGTTCCGACCGGCTGTCGGACTGCGCGCGGCGCAGACCGCTGTGCCACGTCCCGGCCCCGAGGCTGGACATGGCCCGTTGCATCGGCTCGACCTTGTTGAGCGAGTTATATTTCTTCAGCCCCTCTTCGCCCTGCTCCCAGAGCTGGCCAAACCGCGCTTCTTGCCAAGCCGGGGTCATGCTTGCCCGAAAGACATGCAGATTGAGCGAGAGCCGCTCGCTCATCTCATCAATGAACCGATAGGTTTCCGGGAATAGGTATCCAGTGTCGAACAGAAGCACCGGAACATCCGGAACTTGGGCCGTCATCAAATGGAGCATGACCGCCGATTGGATCCCGAAGCTCGAAGACAGCACGTGATCCCGCGGCAAGTTTTCAAGCGCCCAGGCAACCCGTGTTTCGGCGGATTGACCCTCAAGCCACTCATTCGCCGCAGTGAACACCTTCGGTCCGCCGGAGACGGTTTCCCTGCGGGCCTTATGGTCCACCTTAGGCAGAGGAGTAACCGTATCGAGTTTACGCGCTGTCTGCATTGCAATCTGTCCTGGATCAGCACACTTCGGCAACGACGTGCACCATCGAATTTCTTGGTCCGATGCTTCGTTCAGATTCTTAGGTCTGCCTTACGCTTCAGGCCGGATCTTTCGTCTTGCGGAGGTAGGGGAGGATTTTGTCGAAACTGCCGAACTTCGTTTTGGCATCCTCGTCACTAACCGTAGCGGGAATTATGACGTCCTCGCCCGGCACCCAATCCGCAGGTGTCGCGACACCTTTACCCGTCGAGGTCTGAAGACCGTCCAGGGCGCGCAAGATCTCGCCAAAGTTGCGCCCGACTGTCATCGGGTAGGTCATTGACAGTTTCAACTGCTTGTCCGGACCGATGATGAAGACCGAACGCACCGTTGCACTGTCGGCGGGGGTCCGGCCATCGGGGAGGTAGGCCTCCGCCGGAAGCATGTCGAAGGCTTTGGAGACTTCCAGCCCGTCATCGGCGATAATCGGAAATCCTGGCGACGCGCCGCCATAGGTTTCGATGTCGCCCTTCCACTTCTTGTGGTCTTCGACGTTATCGACTGATACGCCGATCACCTTCGTGCCGCGCTTTTCCCACTCAGCGGCCAATTGCGCCACTGCGGAAAACTCCGTTGTGCAGACCGGCGTGAAATCCTTCGGGTGGCTAAACAAGATCGCCCAGCTCTCCCCGATCCAGTCATGCAGGCTGAAAGTGCCTTGATCGGTGGTAACCGTCAGGTTTGGGATCGTATCGTTGATGCGTAGGCCCATTCCATTTCCTTTCATACCGCGAGGGCCTCTGCCCCGTCGCGCCCCTCTCAGGACCCTCACTCTGTTGAGGTGGACGCTTCTGGCCCCGTGTCCGCTAAAGTGCGCCGTATTCACCTGACTGCTTTCGCTCGGTTCTAGCCGATAGAAACGGCTGTTCGCAGCCTTACTTGAGTGCAGAGTTAGAACGTATGTTCCTTATGATCAATTCTGGACGCTGCAGTTAGGATCAGAATTCGCCTAGTCGCAAACATTGCGGAAAATCATTTTGCCTCAATGGATATTGCCGAAATTGGCGTTTGCCTCTGGATTGGTCATCTCAGCTCCATGACGCGGCGCATCTGCGCTCTTCGTGGTCTGGGAAGAGCGCTACCTTGACCAGACCGCTAGGGAGCCGCTCAGTCTTGGTGCGCGGAGCACTGCGATATCCGCGGGCGCAAGAGGCGCTTCCTCCAACGGCAGTTCCAGCATCTGCACTTTGTCCCGGACGCGAGCCGCGACTGCCTGACCGTCGCGAACCAGTATGAACGTCTCTGGGCGCGCCGGGACACGGGTTGTGCCTTCAAGTATGCCTGTCAAGTTGATCGGATCGGTCGCGGCCAGAACTGCAAGTTCTCCTTCAGCTTCCGAGGCGCGGACTTTGCGCAGCATTGGAAGAGCCTCGGGCAGGGCGAAGTGTTCACCACCGGCCCCAGCGACGAAGTAGCCGCCACGGACTTCGCCCCTCGCTTCCATCCGCCGTAGAACCCTGAGCAGATCGAGCCAGCGCACGCGCGTTGCCTCCCGCGCAACAACGGTTCGGACGACCACGCCATAGCGGCGAAGCAGCGTCCGCGCATAGCGTTCTACGGCCTCTTCATAAGCCACGGGATCAGTGAGAGGGTCCGGCGCAGGAAGAAGAGACCAGCGCCCCGCATTCGTGTTGGCGATTAGATCAAGGCGGGAGACGCGCATCTTCGTGGGATTTGCGAGCAGAGCGCGCAAACCGGCAAAGCTGTCGGCGGTCATAAGTCCCAGGGCGACCAGTTCCGCCAAACCGGCTTCGAAATCGGACCGCATCATCCGTATCGAGCGCTCGATCTGCGGAGCAAAGGCTGCGCCTTCCGCTTCAAACGCTGCCAAAACCTTTTTGGCTCGGTGGGACAGCGTGACCTCTGCGCCCTCTGTTCCAAGCGCACGCCAAAGTGGTGCATGTTCGGCCCGAAAGATCGAAATCGGCGTCGTGCGTGCGAGCTTTGCCTTGCCTTCAATAGCCGAGAGACGACCCCAGCCAAACTGCCCGTTGAGGCAAAGCGCGTCGAGGTCGTCCGTCTCATACCGCGCAACCCGGGGTGCGAGAACATCCGGCTCCCATGCACCTGCTGGCGCAACCGTCCCATCCAATTGGTCAAGCGCTTCCGCCAGCGCTGTGCGCCCCTGTCGGCGCGTCTCAGGCGTCAGTCCGTGCCAGCGCAGCAAGAAGCGATAGAAATCGCGCAGGCTTACCGGCTCAACCTCCGCCCGGAGGTGATTTCGGGTCAGCCGCTCGATGCGAGACAGAACGCGGCGATCGCACCAAACCGTTTCGCCCGGCTTATCTGGGTCGAACTGACCGGCGAGCACATGTCCTTCCTCGGTCAGTCGCCCAAGGGCCGCCTGCGCTGCGGCGGTGTCGAGCCCGAGAGGCGTTGCGATTTCCGTTAGCGAGATGGGCCCTGATGTCTCTAGACGCCCTCGCAATACGCTCGCGAGCGAGCTGACCGGGTCCTCTCCACTTTCCCCAAGCTCGGGAAACGCGGCGGCAAGTTCCCCTACACGCTCTGGTGCTGCCCAAAGCGATGCACCATTCGGCGCCCTGAAACTGACCGCGCGGCCTGCCTCAGCAAGCGTTTCAAGCGTGGCCTTGAAATGAGGATCGTCCGCTTCGCTCAAGACACCGGCCAAGGACAGGTGCAGGGAGAGGTCATCCTCGGATTCGATCTCGGGTGTTACTTCTTGTCGCACGCGCGCGACCGCCTCCGGGAGCACGGCGACATCGGCAGCGACATCCAGATGCTTGGGGCCAGAGCTGACATTGCGGGCGCGCCGGTCCATCAGCGCGCCATTGTCGAGGAAAGCGGGCGGTTTCGCAGTGAGGACATTGAACGCCATCGGAGAGGGGGAGGGGCGATCGATATGGTGTAGTTCGAGATCGCCCGCCTCGATCCGCTCTAAGAGTAGGATGAGACCGTCAAGATTCATTGCATCGTGCAGACAATCATCCAAGGATTGCTGCACGAGCGGGGTGTCTGGCACCGCATGATCCGCTGCAGCGGCGCGGGCTGCCCGCGCGCCGCCCATCTTCGCCTCGACGCGCATCGGTTGCCCGGTTCTCAATCCTGGAAAGGCCGACAGCAGCAACTCATCGGCGTTGGTGCGTTGAATATGAGGGGGAACGCGCTTGCCCCCGCGCATTCGTGGCACCATCAGCGCCCGGGCCGCTGCCCATCGCCACCGGATCGCAAACATCGGTACATCCAGCACCGCCTGTGTCAGCAGGTCTGTAACCGTCGCTGCGCTAACGCGCCCAAGCGTCTCGCTCGCAGCAAAGCGCACGTCGCCCGGAAGCGAGAGCAAGAAGCCGTCATCCGTTGCCGCCGCCTGGATCTCGACACCGTGTTCGGATCCAAGAAGATGCCTGAGGCATAGGGCCCAAGCGCGGTTGATGCGTTGGCCAAACGGCGCGTGGACGACGATTTGCTCGTTTCCGGTCAGATCGGTGAAGCGCTCCGTGACGACACAGCGCGCAGACGGCATCCGCCCGATCGCCTCTTGACCCGCCCTAAGGTAAGCGACGAGTTGGCGCGCCGCCGAGTCATTAAGCCAGTCACAGCTAAGGGACGCGACGGCAAAGTCGGCGTCGGGCGCAGCGGCGATCTCTTCTCGAATGCGCGTGACTTCTTCTGAGAGCTCCGTGGAGCGCGCTGGGCTTTCGCCAAACCAAACCGGCATGTAGGGCGCCTCACCCGGTGCGCCTTCGACGCGGACCTCGCCAGAAGAAACCTGCAACACGCGCCATGTGTTCGAGCCGAGTTGGAGCACATGCCCGGGCATCTGGTGGATTGCAAAGTCTTCGGCAATCGCGCCGACGACGACACCTTGCGGTTCTAGGCGCACCTTGTAATCGCCGGTATCTGGGATCGACCCGCCTGAAGCGATAGCCAGTAGCTTTGCCCCTTTGCGCGCCGCCGCGGTCCGTTCGCTCCGGTTCAAACCGATGAGGATCCCGCGACGTCCCCGTTCGGTCGGGAAACCCTTTGCGACCATTTCAACGACAGCATCGAAACGGGATCGCAGTAGGTTGCGCCATGGCCAAGCTCTGACCGTGCGGCGGTAGAGCGCGTCTAGCGAGACTTCGCCGGTAGCCGTCTCTGCCACAATCTGCTGGGCGAGCACATCGAGCGGGGCATCAGGAATGTGTATTGCGTCGAGATCGCCTCGTTGGGCGCAGCGAATCAATGCGACGCATTCGGCCAACTCGTCCCGGGTCAGCGCAAACAACTTTGCCTTCGGCACACCACCCGCTCTATGGTTCGAGCGCCCCACACGCTGCAGAAAGGTTGAGATACGCTTCGTTGCTCCGAGCTGAACCACGAGATCGACATTCCCGATATCTAGCCCGAGTTCCAGTGAGGCGGTCGCGACAAGGCATCTTAGCTTGCCCGTCTTCAGTCGTTCTTCGGCATGTAGCCGCAGTGGTGGGGCCAGGGAGCCGTGATGCGCCGCAACATTCTCTGACCCCAACCGCTGCGCTAGATTGTGAGATACCCGTTCGCACTGGCGGCGCGAATTGACGAACACCAGTGTCGTGCGATGTTCAGCGGCAAGCTCGCAGATCCGGTCATAGACCTCCTCCATCGCCTCGCCCTCGGTGATTGCGAGGAGTGGGGAACCGGGAGTTTCGATCTGTATGTCGAACTCTCGGGGCCGGACGGTATCGACAATCGTGCAATCTCGTTCCGCCCCTGCCAGGAAGGACGCCACACGGTCCGTCGGGTTCACGGTGGCGGAGAGCCCGATCCTTTGAAATGGTCCAGCGAGCGCTTCCAGCCGTTCGAGCGTCAAGGCGAGGTGGGCGCCGCGACGATCCGGCACCAGAGCATGGATTTCATCGACAATGACGGTCTTGACAGTGGAGAGCATCTTGCGACCGCCCTGGCCCGTAACAAGGGCGTAGAGACCCTCGGGCGTTGTCACCAGAATGTGCGGTGGCAGGCGCAGCATCCTTGCTCGTGCATTGGCTGAGGTGTCCCCGGTTCGGACCGCCGTCGTGATTTCCACGCCGAAGCGGTCGGCAAGCCCGGCCAAGGGTTCCGCGAGGTTCTTCTCTATGTCGCGGCCAAGCGCCTTAAGTGGCGAGACGTAGACTATCCGGGTTTGATTTGGCAGCGGCCTTGCGGCTCCTTCTTGGATCAGCGCGTTAATGCCCGGCAAGAATCCAGCAAGCGTCTTTCCCGTCCCAGTCGGCGCCGCAACCAGGGTATGACCGCCGTCAGATATGGCCCGCCAAGCGCGTTTCTGCATCTCGTTCGGAGCGCCTAAAGCCGCGCGAAACCAGTCTAAGAGCTCAGGTTGGAGGCCCGTTTCGGTGTCTACGGTACCCGTTGTTGTTCTCTCCAGCCGTGACGGGCTCATTTTGTTTCTAACACGTACGCGAAGAGCAGCATCGCGTCTCGGATGGGGCCGAGAGCGTTTGGACTGAGACTTTCGTAGCCAGCAGCCGCGATACAGGCTGAGGAATCTGTATGGGGGGGGACCACGCCATTGCCTTCGGACTTCGCCTCAGATCGGGTGAGAACGCTGCCTAAATTTGTGTTGTAGGTGCTCTTGTCATTGCTTAACCGCACATCGCGGTTCAGTCGAAATATGGTCTTTTTCCCTCCAGCCATTGGAATGGCCGCGTCTTCGAGGCGCGGTCACAACGTTTCCAGGAATGTCGCGAGCGGTGCTTTGAGGCTTTCTTTGTATCGAGGTCTATTGGCACCCGGCCACATGCGACTATGATCCTCGGTGCGTCCTCCCAAGAAGGCAACGCTATCCAGCCTTAAGCCATTATGTCTGCGCGAGGCGACCATCCGATTCTTTCTTCCCCCAAGGTTGGTGCAGGTGCGCCTGTCCTGGAAGTTTGAAGTAGCGCTGTAGGCGTAGCCAGACAGGGCGACACTGCCGAGGGTCGCACTGTATTGTCCTGTTTCTCAGTGTGGAGTCTCTCGACTGGCGAGAAACGGCGCATGAATGCCCAATTGTCGTGCAGTGGATTGGGTGAAAACGCGCTCGATATTCGAGGTTCGCAAGGAATTTTCGTGATCACATCGTTTGAGGCAACCCTATCGGAAGGCGTGTGCACTCGACTTTAATAACCAGGTGCCAAGGCCGAGACGAAGAGTTTGGTCTTGCAAGGCCAGATCTGTGGGTCCGACATACCTCCAAATATTGAATGAAATTAGAAAGTTACGATTTCGGTTCGGTTTACTCTGAACGCTTCGAGTTGACTTCGGTTTGAAAGCTACGGTCCGACGGTTGGAACGAATATGTGATCACATTGGAAGTTTTGGCAAAGACATAGAGATCGGAAATCGAATCTTGCAATTCCCGACTGAAACAGTCAGAAAAACATTGTGTGTCGGAAAGAGCGGTCAATGACAACTCGCTCAATAGCAGCGAAAGACCGCAATGGCGGCGCCACTGAGGAGAGGACCCGATGATGCAGTTGAGAATTGACCTCTCGCACTCTCTGGTGTTGGTGATGCCCGCTTTTCAGCCCGGAGTGCCGTTATGAGTAACCATACCGATCATGGGCACCGTAAGCCCAACCCGAAGGATAGACTGCTCGGCGACCTCGATCTTATTCTTGAGGAGCAGATCGCGCTAACCATCGCGCGGCACTACTTCCGCAGCTTCTGCGCCCCCGAAAGCGAAGCCTGGATCAGGGCGATCGAGGAAGCAGAAACGCGCTTTGGTCCGGTCGAGGGACCATGCGTCGCATCGCGCGTGCTCTCTGTCCTTAAGACGATCCGGCGTGCCAGGCGATCGACTTTCCTCTTTAATAACCCTTGCTGCATCCGGTGTGCCGCAGTCGCTACGGAGCATGAGCGGAGATTGGTGTCGAGCCTCGCATCAATCCGACGCGGAAACATGGGTCGCGCGCGCATGGAAGTGATCATGCTCTGTGAAGGGAACGGCGTCGATCAGGTCTTGGCCGCTCTGTGCGACCTCTCCGAAACGCTCGCGGGACAGCAGCAGGCTGCTGTTTCCGATGGGCAATCCAAGGAACTTCGAGCGCTTCGGGGGACGCTGTGAACGCGGTCGCGCCGATGCTCGTTGGCCTTCTAGTCGGGCCGGTCTCGCTACTGGCTTTGTGGATTGAGATGAAGTCTGTCGGATCGGTGACAGGCGGCCCAAAGAATTCCGGGTCAACGCTCGATGGTGTGCCGGACCTTCAAGCACTTCCCGCGACGCTTAACATACCTCGTAGAGCGTTTTGAAGGGCTTGGCTGCAAGTTAACCCGCCGAATTGCGTGATGCTGCATCACCCAGCCTCAGTGCGTTTCAGGGCTTGATGTTCGTCTTCAACCAAGCCGATTTTCCAATACCCTGAGATGTAAGCGTCTGCCTTTTTCAGGCCCTTCTCACCGACAAGATAAGCGCGCAAAGCCTTGATCGCCGAATGCTCCCCCGCGATACAGGTTTGGACCCGCCCAGATGGCCAATCCAGCCCTTTGATCTCATCGATAAGTGCCGTTGAATGCACTTGCGGTTCGGAATGGATCATCCAGCGCATCTCAATCCCGGCTGGTGCCTTGATCTCCTGTATGTCAGCTTCGCTGGTGACCTCGAAGAGCGCCAGGCCTTTGGCATCCTCGGGCTTGGCCTCCAGGGTTGCTGACGCGAGCGGAAGCGCCGACATATCGGCCGCAATCAAATAGAAGTCGGCATAATGGCTTTGCAGTTTCGTTTGGCCGGGTCCCGCAAACCCGAGGAAGCTGCCCGGACGCGCCTCTCTTGCCCAATTTGAGGCTGGCCCGGTATCCCCGTGGTCGACGAAGTCGATGTCGAGCTCCTTCGCTTCCTTGCGATAATGCCGGACGGTATATGTCCGGCGGGTTGGAGTCGGACCCGTCCGCAGGCGCCGCTTGAAGTCATCGCGGCTTTCACCGGGTTCCGGGATCTGGATCTTGCAGTTTGAGCCTTCGCGACCCTCGGGCAGGTCCGCCAGCCCGTCGCCCTCGAAGGTCACGCGGATCATATGCGGGGTCAAGTGCCGAGCTTCTTTTACCGTGAGGATGCGGTTTCCGGGTTTCGACTTGGGGGCCTTGCTCAGCTTGTAGATCTTGGGAAAGAGCGCCCAACTCCGCTCTGTGTAGGCTTGCCACTTTGCGCCAAATTTGTCGGCCATCATCGCTTCCTCCGGCTGGATGCGGTCGAGAAACAGAAAGAGAAAGGTGAGAAATCCCGCGGGACCCGCTATCCAATTGCCAAGGAAGGCAGCCTGGACCGCCGTTATGACAAACAGCGCCAGATACATCGGGTGGCGGATACGGGCATACACGCCGTGAGCGACTAGCTTATGTCCCTTTCGCAGCTGAAGGATCGGCGACCAATTGCGGCCCAGATCCGCGTGCGATCGCCAAAACAGCCAGATGCCAAGCGGTGCTAGCAAGAGCCCCAGCACGATTGAGACAATTGGAAGGCTGTAGGCTGCGAAATCGAGCAGAGGTGTCGCGATCGCCAAAATCGGGAGCAGGAACATTCCCACCCAAACCACCCGGACGAGTAGAGCTTCACGCCCTTCGCGTCGCGTCTGCGCAACCGGCAAAGGCGTTCCGCCTTCGAAGCGGGCTCGGATCAGCATCCAAACCGTCGTATTAAGGAGAAACAGCCCGATCCCCGCATCGAGGGCACCGCGCCACCAAGCCGCTCCCAGCAAGACCACAGCAAAGGTTGCGACGATTGCTGGGCTTCCGGTCCGCAGATTGCGTGCCGCGTCTTTTGCCTCGTCAGCCATCGTGTTTCCTTCTTCATGACCACAGCGGTTCTGCTTCGTGCTTGCCAGTTAGTCGGGTTTTTGCACTCGGATTAACGTAAGACTTTTGCCGGTGTGTTCGATCTATGCCCTCAAGTGCCCCTGCCCAAGCGGGCTTTCAGCAAAAAAAAGCGACAGCGGTATCTGACGGGAGGGCGGACTTGCGTCCGCTAGCTGTGCCAAGCTTCCTTAGGACGCAGCAATGCCCAGGTCATCTGCAGCATAGCGTCCGACAAGAGGCTGGATTTGGTCAATGCAACTGCGCCCGCGCGGTGCTGTTTTATGGCTCCCTCACCAGGGAATCGGTTTGCCGTCGCGGAAGAAGCCGCCAGTTGGCCCATCTTCGGGCAGAGTCGCGGCCCAGATGATCCCTTTCGCGCCTTCCTCTACGCTGCGCGATGCGCTCGGCCCGCCCATATCCGTCCGCACCCAACCGGGGCAGACCGCATTGACCTTCACATTGTCTGGCGCGGAATGCGCCACGAGGATCGTGAGTGTGTTCATCGCGGTTTTCGAGAGCCGGTAGGGCAGGGCGCCCGATCCCATATCGGTTAGAGCGCCCATTCCGGAGGAGACATTCACCATCCGTCCAGAGCCTTCCGCCAGCATCATCGGAAGCGCGCGCCGCATCATCCGATATGCACTGAGCGCATTGTTGTTCACCGCCTCCGCCAATTTTGAGGCCTCGGTTTCGGAGACAGTGTCGCTGTGCGCACCGTAGATCCGGCCAGCATTGTTCACCAACACATCGATCCGACCCTGACTTCGCAGGAGCCAGCCGAAAAACTCGGCAACTGACTCGTCGTCTGACGCGTCGAGAAAATGGAAATGTATATCCGGTCCGATCGTACGCGCCGCATCGTGGAGTGCTGCTTCGTCTCTGCCCGTGAGAACAACTGAGTACCCAAGTTCGGAAAGCTGCCGCGCCGTTTCCAGGCCGAGCCCCCGCGTTGCGCCTGTGATGACTGCCACCGGGGTCATTGCGACCGCTCCACCATGTCCTGCGACGCGATCATGGGTTTTCGTAGGCTATGGGAGTTTCTATGAGCCCGGCCGTGCCCGTATTGCCAATTGTCATGCCACAACCTGCCGCAGGCGCACTGGATGGCATCCAATTGCCCGTTGTTTGATCTGTCATCTAAGTCCCTCTGTCGTTTGCGCGTTGAGAAGGTGCTCTCTTTACATTGGAAGAGTGTCCGCCTTTCGCGGTGGTTCAAGCAGGTTGGTCGTGAGTAACTCATGTTCATGGGCTTGCGACCCCGTTTTAGTCGAAGACCGTCTTAACTGCCTTTCGCAAGGCTGCTACGATTGTGTCCGCTTCCGCTGTTCGAAGGCAGAGTGGCGGCGCGAAACCGATGATGTCTCCTTGTGGCATTGGGCGGGCGATTACGCTTTCCGATAGCATCGCCTGCGCGATCTTCTGGCCCACCCCCGCCTCGGCCGGAAAGAATCTCCGGCTTTCGCGGTCTGCGACGAATTCGACGGCACAGAGCAGTCCATCCCCACGGATGTCGCCGACATGTCGATGATCCCCAATGGCGTCCTGCAGAGCAGCCTTGAGATGCGCGCCGGTTTCCTCTGCGTTCCGAGCAAGATTGAGTCTGTCGACGAGGTTGAGGTTTGCGATGCCAGCCGCTGCACTCACCGGATGCGCTGAATACGTCCAGCCGTGCCCAAACGGGCCGAGCTTGTCCGTCCCCTCCTCCAGCACCTTCCAAACCTGCTCGCTGACAATTGCGCCGGAGAGAGGCGCATAGGCAGAGGTCAATCCCTTGGCGATGCTTATCAAATCGGGCCGGATACTGTATCGCTCGCATCCAAACATTGTCCCGAGCCGCCCAAACCCCGATACAACCTCGTCGACGATCAGAAGAATGTCATACTTTGCCAGGACCGATTGGATGGCATCCCAATAGCCTTCGGGCGGTGGCACAAGGCCTCCCGTGCCAAGGGCGGGCTCCCCGACGAATGCTGCGATCGTTTCCGGTCCCTCTCGGTCGATCAGTGCCTCTAGTTCCGCTGCACAGAACGCGACGAAATCTGCCTCGCTCATATCAGGGTCTGGCCGCCGGAAATAGTATGGGGCTTGAGTGTGCAAGAATTGTGGGAGCGGCAAGTCGAAAGCTTTGTGAAACAAGTCGAGCCCGCTCAGAGAGCCACTAATGAGACCCGAACCGTGGTAGGCACGCCAGCGCGAGATGATTTTCTTTTTCTCAGGTCGACCAAGGGTGTTGTTGTAATACCAGACAAGTTTGATGTTTGTCTCATTGGCGTCTGAACCGGACAGACCGAAGTAAACCCGGCTCATACCTTCCGGCGCCCTGTCGATCACCATCTTGGCAAGGGTTATCGAGGCTTCGGTGCCATGGCCCGTGTAGGCGTGATAGTAGGCAAGTTTGTTCGCTTGCGCTGCAATCGCATCCGCGATTTCGGTTCGTCCGTAACCGACATTGACGCAATAGAGGCCGCCGAAGCCATCGAGCAGTGTGCGACCCTCGTTGTCATAGATGTAGACGCCCTTTCCGCCCGTGATGATCCGACCGGGGATGTCGCCACGCGCATGCTGCGCCAGATGCGTCGAGGGGTGAAAGAGGTTCTCTCGGTCCCACAGGCCAAGATCTTCGTTGCTTGTCATGCTTCGACTCCTGTCGCACCGGGTGCGGCGCCGATTCCCCGCGGCTGTCCAACTTACCTACGGGTTTTCGGTATGCACTGCGAGCGAATGAGGTTTGCAGCCAGATGACATGTTGCGAAAACTGAACGAACCGGATGCAGTCAGTCTCGGTACTAGCGGAAGGAAACCCCGGAATTCGTCGGAATTTTGTGCTTCACGGACGGACCGAGCGGCGTCATTGTGGCGAACCGGCATGCCACACGATGGAACGCCCAAGCAGTGAAAGAAACTGTAAGGACTACACATGACCAACCAGATCGCGAGTAGCCTTGGATTGGGGGCCTTGGGCATCGTTGCAACGATAGCGACGGCACCCGCCATTGCCTTTGAGCCCGAACGAACCGAATGCATCGCTCCAGCCAATCCGGGCGGCGGTTGGGACTTTACATGCCGTCAGTTCGGCACGGTCGCGCTGCATCTCAGGCTAATCCCTGACACGATGCAGGTGACCAACCTTTCCGGTGGCGGTGGCGGTGTGGCATTTGCAGAGGTTGTAAACAGTCGCAGTAGCGACAACGAGCTGATCGTTGCGGCCTCGACCGCCACGGCGACTCGTCTGGCCCAGAACGCCTATCCTGGGAATACGGCGGATCAGGTACGTTGGCTTGGAGCCGTCGGTGCCGACTACGGCGTAATTGCGGTGGCCGCGGACAGCGAAATTGAAACGCTCCCCGAGTTGCTTCAGTCAATCACGATCGATCCGCGCTCCGTTTCGATAGGTGGTGGCTCGGCTGTCGGCGGATGGGACCATTTAAAGGCCCTTGTCGTCGCAGACAAAGCCGGCATCAATGACTTACGGAGCGTCAAATACATCGCTTTCGCCGGAGGTGGTGAGGCTATTTCCCAGCTGCTGGCTGGATCTATCCAAGCCTACTCTGGTGATCTCTCAGAAGCGAAGAGCTTTATCGACACCGCTGATGTCCGTGTGCTGGCGGTCCTCGCGCCCGAACGTCTGGGCGGCGAGTTTGCGTCAATCCCTACGGCCATTGAGCAGGGCATCGATGCAGTAGGCGCGAATTGGCGCGGGTTCTACGCTCCGGGTGGCATGAGCGATGAGGCTTACGACTACTGGTCCACGACCATTGCTGAACTTTACGAAAGTAATGCTTGGAAACAGGTTATGGAGGTCAACGGTTTGGCACAACTCGACATGACGGGCCCCGAATTCCAGGTGTATGTCAGCAACTCGATTTCCCAGATCGAAGGGCTCTCACGCGAGATTGGCTTAATCAACTAGCGCCATGTGTGGATTTGCCTTTGGCGGGTCCCGCCTGTTCGGGATCACTCTCGTGCGCAGTGCGTTGTTTCACTCTTTATGTAGATCTTGCCAACGCGCAATCGTGCCATTTCGACAATAGTCAAAGCGGGCCTTGGGTCTCCAGTTTGCGTTTACCGAAAAATCGAGTAGCACCAATGATCGCGGGCGCCGCACGGCAATTCACGCCATGCGGGAACTGGTTTCGCCTCTGTCGCGCTCAAATGCGGCGCCGCATGCCAAAAAATTGAGCGATCCTTATTTTGTCGCCTCCAAGGTTTGCAAATGGCTTGGGCAAACGCGACCAATGCGAAACACTCTCCCTGCAGGGTGTTTAGGGTTCCGTTTGCTGCAAGCGAAGTCTGGTCCAAGAAACACCACCCCAGCGGCAAATTCCGCTGAGGCACACGGCGGGCCAAAATCCCGGGAGAGTACTGCGTCGGTTTGCGGCGCCCAATCTCTGAAGCTCCGCCCGCGAACCGAGATCCACACAGTGGCGGAGCGTTAAGGAACCGGGGGTCACCGAGACCATGCCAAGACTGTTTTCCACATCTGCTCTCGCCCTTGCGGCATTGATCGCGACAGGTGCTTCCGTCGTAGCCCAGGAAAAGACGGACTTTCGCGTCGCTTGGTCGATTTACGTGGGCTGGATGCCTTGGGGATATCTCGAAGACAGCGGCGTTATGGACAAATGGGCCGACAAATACGGCATCTCTGTCGAGATTGTTCAAATCAATGACTACGTCGAGTCGATCAACCAATACACAGCTGGCGCATTCGACGGTGTTTCGGCGACGAACATGGACACGCTCTCAATCCCTGCGGGCGGAGGCGTGGACACGACCGCGCTAATCATCGGGGATTACTCCAACGGCAACGACGCTGTTATATTGAAAGGCGAAGGCAGCCTTGAGGACCTGAGTGGCAAGACAGTTAACCTCGTGGAACTCTCCGTCTCCCACTACCTACTCGCCCGCGGCCTTGACAGTGTTGGCCTCTCGGAGGCCGACCTTGAGGGTGTCGTCAACACGTCCGATGCGGATATGATTGCGGCTTTCGCGACCGACGATGTCGAAGCTGTGGTGACATGGAACCCGCTTGTGTCGACCATTCTCGAAGATGCGGCTGCCAACAACATCTTCGACAGCTCGAGCATCCCCGGCGAGATCCTCGACCTGATGGTGGTCAATACCGAGACGCTGGAAGCAAATCCCGATTTTGGGAAGGCGCTCGTCGGGGCGTGGTATGAGGTTATGGGGTTGATGGCCGCCGGCAATGAGGATGCGCTCACTGCGATGGCTGAAGCCTCCGGAACTGACCTGGACGGCTACAAGGCGCAACTCGGGGCAACCGAGATGTTCTACGACCCAGCAAATGGCGTCGCCCAGGCCGAGAGTCCCGATCTGCCTGCGACGATGGTCAATGTGGCGGAATTCCTCTTTGACAAAGGCATCCTTGGAGTGGGCGCTCCCTCTGCGGATTTCGTCGGCGTGGCCTACCCAGATGGAAGTATCACTGGCGATCCAAACAACGTAATGTTCCGCTTCAACGCCGACTACATGCAGATGGCCGCTGAGGGAGCTCTCTGAGGGCTTCTGGTTGCGACGCCATTCAGGGCGTGGTTGATGTTCCACAGCTAAAGGGACATTCGCGATGCGCTTGCTAAACTTGGTTCCGAAACGCCCGGCGGCGATCCTGCTGGCGGCTGTTCCCTTCGGGCTGGTGCTCTTGGCTTATACGGTGGGCTCTGAACTCCGGCTCGCCGCCAATCCCTCTGACAGGTTGCTGCCCGCGCTCTCGACGATCGGCAATACAGCGGTAGATCTGTTCACGCAGCCGGATCGAAGAAGCGGAGATATTTTACTTTGGCAGGATACGTTGGTCAGCTTGCAGCGGCTGTTTCTGGGCGTTGGACTTGCCTCCGTTGTGGCGCTTGGGCTGGGAATAGCAATCGGTATGCTTCCCTATGCAAGAGCAACCCTTTCGAGCTTCGTTGCGGTTGTCTCTATGGTGCCGCCCCTCGCGCTTCTGCCGATCCTTTTTATCGTCTTCGGCTTGGGAGAGGTGTCGAAGGTTGCGCTGATTACCATCGGGATTACGCCCTTTATGATCCGCGATCTGAGCCAACGCGTTCAGGACATCCCACATGAGGAGATAATCAAGGCTCAGACCCTCGGTGGCTCGACGAACGTTATCGCCTCCCGCGTCGTCTTGCCGCAGATCCTGCCCCGACTCATCAGCTCTATACGCCTATCCCTTGGTTCGGCCTGGCTCTTTCTGATCGCGGCCGAAGCTGTGGCATCCGATGTCGGCCTCGGATACCGGATCTTTCTCGTGCGCCGCTATCTCGCTATGGATGTGATCCTGACATACGTGATCTGGATTACCCTCTTGGCGTTTCTGATCGACCTCGCGCTCAAAGCCTTTTCGCGGCGCGCCTTTCCCTGGATGGGAGCAAGCCTGTGAGTTTTGTCTCGGTGCGCAATGTGTGGCAGTCCTACGACCAACGTCCAATCCTTGAGCGTGTGAACATCGATATCGACGAGGGTGATTTCATCTCAATCGTCGGCGCCTCTGGGTGCGGAAAGTCGACTTTCTTGCGCTTGCTCCTGGCCGAAGAGGTTCCGAGCCGGGGCGAAATCCGTATCGATGACGGACCGATTGCTCGCGAACCGGGCCGCGAGCGCGGCGTCGTGTTTCAGCGCTATTCAGTGTTTCCGCATATGACCGTGCGGCAGAACATCGTTGCAGGCGAAGCATTCGGGACACGCTGGGGCTGGCTTGGGGGAAAGGCGCGGCGCGCGGCCGAGGCACGCGCCGATGCCATGCTCGACCGGATTGGCCTGTCCCATGTAGCCGACAATTATCCCGCAACGCTTTCAGGCGGAATGCAGCAACGCCTCGCGATCGGGCAGGCGCTGACTGCTAAGCCTCGTATCCTGATGCTTGACGAGCCGTTCGGTGCGCTCGATCCGGGAACTCGCCTGTCAATGCACGACTTTCTCATGGAGCTACGCCGCGAAACGGGCATGACGGTTTTCATGGTGACACACGATCTGGCAGAGGGCTTCAAGCTCGGCGACCGAGTCCTTGTATTCGACAAGCCACGCTGGGACCCCCAAGACCCGGCCGCATTCGGCGCAACCATCACCTACGATTTCGATGCCCGCAATGGAGGCATCCCGTTTCAGACCATCGAGGAGACCAGATATGATCCCGCACTTGCGTGACCGGTTTCGCTCTCACCACCCGGCAGACCTGCACCGCGATGAGCGCCGGTATCACCATCCAGATCTCACCCGCTTGCAGGGTTGGAAGTCGATGCAGGCTGAGGCAGACATTCCCGGTAGCGAATGGGAGAAGGAACGCGCCTGGGCGCTCGAAATGGGCCTCACCGCGGCAGACTCCGTCGAAGATCGATCGATCCCCACCTTCGCGCGCGGCGAGTTGCCGCATTATGCAGGGATCAACACCTTCTTAAAGGCACCTTACGCGGAAGACGTCGCTGATGTCGGCCACTACGATGCGACCATTCTTGGGGCTCCGTTCGATGGGGGCACGACCTACCGACCCGGCACGCGCTTTGGTCCGCAGGGCGTGCGTAAGATCTCCGCACTCTACACGCCCTACAACTATGAGATGGCAGTAGATCTACGCGAGCAGATGACGCTCTGCGATGCGGGAGATATCTTCACGATTCCGGGCAACATCGAAAAGACCTTCGATCAGATCAGCCGAGCGTGCGCACATGTCTTTTCCAGTGGCTCGCTGCCGATCATCATCGGCGGTGACCATTCGATTGGATATCCGACCGTACGCGGCCTCGCAGAATGCACCTCCAAGAAAATCGGCATTGTCCATTTCGATAGGCACGCGGATATCCAGGAGAAAGATCTCGACGAGCGCATGCACACAACACCGTGGTTTCACGCCACGAACCTGCCCAATGTTCCGGCAAAGAACCTCGTGCAGGTCGGCATCGGCGGATGGCAGGTGCCGCGCGAAGCCGTGAAGGTCGCGCGTGAGCGTGAGACCAACATCATCACCATGAGCGACATGGAAAGAATGGGAATCGACAAGACCGCTGATATGGCGCTCGAAATGGCGTGGGATGGTGTGGACATGGTCTACATGTCTTTCGACATCGACTCTATCGATTGCGGCTTTGTGCCGGGAACTGGCTGGCCAGAACCGGGTGGTTTTCTCCCCCGAGAGGCTCTGGCTTTGGCCTCAAAAGTGGCTGCAGAGGGCATCTGCGGCATGGAACTGGTCGAGGTCTCGCCGCCCTATGACACGTCTGACATCACGGCGCTCATGGGAACGCGGGTGATTGTCGATGTGCTGGGGTCGCTGGTTGCTTCCGGCAAGCTCGGTGCACATAAGTCGCATATCGACAAGCCAGTCTCCTTTCCCCGCGGTGAGTTCGAAGGGGCTCGGTGGCGCAATGACGACGCTTGAAGAGGATAGGCGCTTCACCGAAGCGCCCAATCCGGGCGTGGAGGCTATGTTGGATTGCAAGTATGGTCCACATTGGCTCGGCACGGTGGCACCCGCGAACTACTCCACTGATCAACATCAGTGTTTCCGCCCTGGCCTGAGCCTCTTTGGCTGCTATCCGGCGACCATTTTGGTCTTGACGGCATTGGGTGCGCGGAAAGGTCAGAAGTTCGCGGTCAATGCTGCCGAACTGCTCAAGGCAAGGCTGACCCTCGCGCGCAAGAGTGGGACCAGTTGGCGAAGGGGGAGTCGTGGAGGAATTCTGTTGGTGGACAACAGCTTGAACAGCGCGCTCGGCGCCTTTGCACAGGAGGGTAAGGAAAATGCCGCATGACATTGGTGGCCAGCCCGACCCGAAATCGTATCACCACGCTTCCTCACACAATCACGCCCAAGACCACCTCCAAAGCCAATTGAAGCCGGACAACGCCGCCCAGGACCTGCAGGTCCTGACTGAACAGTTTATCGATGGGTTTGTGAGCGCGCGGGACAAATGCGCCTATCTCCGCGTTGCTGGCGTTCCATTTGAGCGTCCCGGGTTTGCAGGGTCGCGTGCGCTGAAACTGGTGGATGTGAAGATGACGACAGAGTGGCAAGTTGGCACCGCGTCGCCTGGGTTCGGGACGCGCGAGTTGAGCTATCTGCCGTTTCCGGGCGAGATGGTCAGCGAGCGCACGAATATGTCGTTGGTCTATGTCTCGATTGAGGAGCAATCCGTTTGGGACATCCGGGATTTTCTGCTGCAAAGGAAGAAGGAAATCGAGGCATGAACTGGATCCCTGCCACATGCGTCGCAGCCATTGCAGGCGTGGGAACAGCGTTTGCCCATGAGGGTGTTCATCTACATCCTCACGGGGCTGAGGGCGTCGTTGCCCTGATCACGGTTCTAGGAGCACTGGCGCTGGGAGCCTGGCTGCTTCGCGACCGATAAGGTCGATAGAGCAAGTTTCCAGAATGGAAGGCGAGATCAACGCAATAGGCTTAAACCAACTCTGCCCAGCCTCGATCAGAACTCTGTCCAATCATCGTCGTCGATCTCTGCAGGTGCATTCGATGCGTTGGCGACCTTTTTCGGGGGCGCTACCGCTGCGGGCCGCGTGGGTGTAGACGTAGGTTTCGATGGTGTCGCGGACTTCGGTTCTGCGCCAACACTTCGCTGCATGGGTTTGGGAACAACGCCCTTTGCTGCGGTTGATCCGAGGTGGAAACGCGAGACTGCCTCGTTCAGGTTTCCGGCTGTCTGCACGAGCGCGCGCCCGGCTTCTGTTGTATCACGGATCTTCGAGGCATTTCGCTGCGTCACCTGATCGAGGCTCGCAACCGACGCGTTGAGTTCCGACAGACCGGATGACTGCTCCACGGCGGAAGCTGCAATCTGTGACATGTTGCTGGAAATCTCCTGCACGTCGCTCACGATGCGCTCCAGCGACCTTCCAGCCTCCCCGACCAGCTCTACGCCGCGCTGCACATGCTCACCGCTTCCAGCGATCAGGTTGTTGATTTCCTTCGCAGCATCCGATGCCCGCTGCGCCAGAGCCCGCACTTCCGAGGCCACAACCGCGAACCCGCGTCCCGCATCACCGGCGCGAGCCGCCTCGACCCCCGCATTCAATGCAAGGAGATTGGTCTGGAACGCAATGTCGTCAATGACGTGGATGATCTTCGAGATCTGTTCGGAGGATTGCTCAATCTGACCCATCGCTTCGACGGCCTGGCGTACGACGTCTCCACTCTGTTCGGCGCGCTTCGACGTGGTTGATACAAGCTTGTCTGCCGATTGCACGTTCGATGTTGCTTGCCGCACAGAGGATGTTAGCTCCTCAAGTGCCGCTGCCGTTTGTTCGAGTGTTGCGGCAGCATTCTCGGTCTGGTGGGCCACGTCATCGGTCGAGCCGGAAATTGCCTTCCCGCGGGCTTCGACATCGTGAGATACTGACATGATTGTCGACATTGCATCGGCGAGTGAATTCACTGCATCGTTGAAGTCGGCGCGCAGGTCTTCGTGTTCTTCTGCAAAGCGGGCATCGATTTGTACTTTCAGATCGCCCTTTGCCAGCGAACGCAACCCTCCGGCCAAGAGATCGACGATCCGCTTCTGCTCGTTCATGAGCTCGCGGCGTTCCTCTTCGGCGGATTCGCGCATCGCCTCTTTCATCGCTTCGCGTTCAGCGGCCTCTTCCGCTTCACGCCGCTGCTTCTCCTGGGCGGCCTGCTCGGCCTGCTCCCGGTTTTCCTTCTCAAGCTGCAACCGCTTTTCTTCTGCCTCTCGCTCGGACTTGCGTTGGCGTTCCTCTTGCTCGCGCGAGGCCTTTTCCATGCGGATGCGCTCGATCTGTCCATCCCGGAATACGCGCAACGCAGTATTGAGCTGGGCGATTTCGCCTCCATGCATACTGAGGTCGGAAATCTCACTATTGTCGCCCTTCGCCAGTCGCTCCGTTTCGGCGGTAATTGTCCGAATTGGCCTTGTGATGAAGATACTGATGAGGAATTGCGTCAGTCCGAAGACGATCGCACAGATCACAGCCAGAGTGATCATCGTCCATCCGGCCCGTTCGATCTGGTCCTTCAAACTCCCCGCCTCTGCGCTGGTATCCTGAAGGATCTGCATGCCAGACACAGAGGTCTCCTGGGTCAACTCCGCCACTGCTGCGAAGGCGGTTCGGGCCGCTTCGCTCGCGGCAGCCTTGGCCTCGAACGTCGCCAGTTGCGCGGCGGCCAGTCCTGTTTCAGGTTGAGCGGCCGCCATCGCTGTGTCGAGCGCGCTAAAATCCGCATCCGGAAGCTCCGCGGCCGCTGCATTTAGACTATTGATAGCATTCAACATTGCGGTCTGGCCGTCCCGAGCCATCGCCTCCGTGGTCGCTGCCGACACATCGATAGCCGCAACGAGGTAGTCTTCCATTGCGCCGTTCAGATTGGACAGTTGCTGCAAAGTCGTCATCTGGTCTGGGAGCTGGCTTCCGAGAAGGTCAGACGTGTCTCGGATCAGTTCTTCACCAAAGATTGTCACCTTGTAGAGCGCGTCGTCGATCACGTTGGCAAGCACGATATCGGTTGCGTCAAAGCTCGAAATGCTATTTGAACCGCCATCCTCCATCACTGAGTTGATCTCCCCGACCGCGCTTTGGACTGCGATGTGCGCGTCTGCCGTGAGTCCATACGATTCCAGCCTTGGAAGCAGACGTTCCAGCCTTCGGAGGCTGGTCTTGGCGAGATCGGCAAAGATCGTTGCCTGACCTGCGTCTTCGGTGTTTCGATAAGCCAAGGCAAAGCCTGCCGCGCGATTGAATTCGGCCTTTGTCTGCAGAACCAAGCGCATCGCGGCAGAGTCAGTGCCAACGAGCGTGTCGATATCCTCTGAAAGCGTCTCGGCAAGACCTGTGGAGATGCTTCGGATGTTACCGACAGTGGTGTCACCCAACGTTGTGATTTCACGAACAAGCTGGTGGACTGCTTCGATTAGCTCGTGATCGAGGAGAATGAAATGCTCGGACGCCGCGAATTCTGCTGAGCGTCTCGCATCGAGGTCGCGCAGCAAATTTTCAAGTCTGTTCAACCGATCCGGAGAGACGGGCAGGTTGGGCTGCCGCCGCAACGTCTCCAATTGTCCCAATGCGTCTGAAGTTGCCTTTGAAAGCTGAGTCTGGTCTTGCGCGAGCAGCATTTCCAAGAGACCACCCCGAACCGCGTTAGCTCCCTCAGCGGAGGCAAATCCTGCGTCCAGGTCCGGCAGTCGGTCCTCGGTGAGGGTTGCCGTCAGGGTTTCAACCCGCCCAAAGACATTCAGGGCTACCAGAGTTGTGACACCCACCAGGCCGCCGAGAAGCAACGTGATGCAGGCGAGTTTTATGGAGAGGGGACCGAGCGCTTTCATGCTGTATTCCTTCTGCGAGTGCGGCGCGGGGGAGGCGCGTTACTCGATCTTCGCGTAGTCGCCGGAGGCGGTGATATGGGTGAGGAAGACGTCGTCCATGCCTTGGTTGTCACCTTCCGAGAATGTCATGCCAACGCCCCCGAAATCGTGGGCGCCGAGGCCAAAGAAAGCGTCCATGAAACCGTCTCGGGTCAGGTTGCGGCCTGCGGCGTCTAGGGCTTCTATCGCGAGGCGGCCGACGAGATAGCCTTCAAGGCTGACGAAACCCGGCTCGGCAGCGGAGTCGAATGAGGCAAGAGCACGCTGGTAGCGTGCTACGAGAGGAATGGTTTCATCCCAAGGGAATGGCACAACTTGGGAGACAATCACGCCTTCCCCGTCCTGCCCCAGTTCGGCCGCGAGCGAGGCGGAGCCTACAAAGGATATGTTGACGAAGTCAGGCTCGAATTCGAGCTTGCGCGCCCAGCGAATGAACTCGGCAATCGGCTTGTAGGCTCCGACCATCACAACTGCCTGGGGCTCAGCGTCGCGCAACTCTAGAAGCGCTTCCTTGACCGCACGGGAGTTGCGCGTGTAGGTGCCTTCGGCCACAAGTTCCATGCCGCGCTTTTCCAAAGCAGCGCGGGCGCCTGCCAAACCAACACGGCCGAAACCGTCATCTTGATAGAGGATCGCGATCTGGTTGTAGCCCTTCTGGTCAACCAGGTAAGCCATCCAGGCTTCGGTCTCGGCCGCATAGGTTGCACGGACATTCATGATTGGTCCGTTTGACGTATCCCGAAGGAAGGAAGCTCCAGTAAAAGGACCGATCATCGGAAGGTCCGCAGCTTTTACCTTTGGCTGCATCGCTGCCGCAGTTGGAGTTCCAACGCTGCCGATCAGACCGAAATGCGCGTTGCCTGCGATCACATCGTCGAGGATTTGGACTGACTTCTGCGGTGAATAGCCATCATCGCGGCTGTCAAGAACGAGCTTGCGGCCATGCACGCCGCCGCTAGCGTTGATCTCGTTGAATGCTGCCCCGATCCCGAGTCGCATGCCACGCCCAAGCGCTGCGGCTGGACCTTCGAGGGCCGCGATCTGGACGAACTCGACCGAGCCGGGACTTATGCCAGGATCAGATACGGAGGGCAGAAGTTCGGCTTGTTGCGCCTCAAGTGTTGTTACTGACAATGACAGAGCCAGAGTGGCAACCAGTATATTTGACCGCATTTCATCCTCCGATTGAGTCTAAAGAGGAGTAGGCGGCACTGCTTAAGCAAAAGTTGAGACCGGGTTATGTGTCTGCCTCAGTAATTGCGAATACAAGGCTACGCATAACCAATCGAATGATTGATAAAATAAAATGATGACGAATTTACTCTTTCACATAATAGAGGCGGGTGGTTCAGCAGTTGTATTGAGCCCCGGTGCAATTTTGATCATTCAGCACGGATTGTGCACTCAATGAGGAACGCAACAACGCTGCTTTTGCGAGTCTATCTCAGTTTCAATGACCGGAGTCGGAGCGAGTTTCCAATGACCGAAACGGACGAAAGGCTCATCGCCAAGGCTGCGATCATCGGCGATAGAAGAACGCCAAAGAGGGGATAAAGAATACCGGCGGCAATTGGTACACCCAGTGTATTGTATCCAAAGGCAAAAGCGAGGTTTTGCCGGATGTTCGCCATCGTCGCCTTCGAAAGACTTCTCGCTCGCGAAATCCCGGAGATATCGCCTCTCAAGAGTGTGATACCAGCGCTCTCGACCGCCACATCAGCGCCCGTGCCCATGGCAATCCCGACATCCGCCTGAGCCAGAGCCAAGGCATCGTTGATGCCGTCTCCTGCCATGGCGACGATGTGGCCTTCCGCCTGGAGCTTCTCTATCAAACTGCCTTTCTCCTGTGGGCTAAGGCCTGCCCGTATCTCGTTCAGACCGAGCGACTCTGCGACGACCCTTGCAGTGCGCTCACTGTCTCCGGTCGCCATGATAATCCTGAGCCCGGAACCGCTGAGCCCTTCAATAGCGGCTTCGGCTCCTGGCTTGATCTGATCCGCAACAGCCAAGAGGCCGGCAATCCTGCCATCGACAGCGAGTGCCATAACGGTCTTGCCTTCGCCCTGGAGCGTATCCGAGGTCGGCCCGAGCGAGCCCAAGCCGTGTCCTTCGAGCGACATCATTATTGGGCTTCCTAGCAAAACGCTTTGCCCTTCGATTTGGCCGCGCACGCCTAGACCGGTAACGGCCTCGAAATCCTCAGCCGCCAACTTGGGTAATTCAGATGCGGAGGAGACGATGGCGTGGGCCAATGGATGCTCCGAGCCGCGCTCGAGTGCGGCCGCGAGAGTAAGAACGCGCGGCGCGTCGAACCCATCGGCTGGGATCGTATCTGTCAGGGTGGGGCGGCCTTCGGTTAGTGTCCCGGTTTTGTCGAGAACTAGCACATCGGTTGCCGAAAAACGCTCCAGCGTCTCCGCATCGCGGACCAAGACGCCCGCCTGAGCCCCGCGCCCTGTTGCCACCATGATCGACATCGGTGTGGCAAGTCCAAGCGCGCACGGGCAGGCAATAATCAAGACGCTAACGGAGGCGACCACGGCAAAGCCGAGTGCAGGCGAAGGGCCGAGAGCAAGCCATACGATAAATGCAACTAGAGCCACCGCGACTACCGCGGGCACGAAGATTCCTGCAACCCGATCGGCAAGGCCCTGGATGGGTGCGCGGCTGCGTTGCGCGTTCGCCACCATGGCAACGATTTGCGAGAGCATGGTGTCTGAGCCGACGGCCTCGGCCTTCATCACGAAGCTACCAGAGGTATTTAGGGTGCCGCCAATCACCGGATCGCCCTTCGCCTTCTCTACTGGCAAAGGCTCCCCGGTCATCATGCTTTCATCGACCGCGGAACGCCCCTCCCAGACACGGCCATCAACCGGCAACGTTTCGCCCGGGCGTACCCGCAACAGATCACCTGCCACTACGTCCTCAAGTGTAACATCCTCCTCGGTCTCGCCATTGACCCGCCGCGCCGTCTTTGGGGCAAGATTCATGAGCGCTCGGATCGCGTCTCCGGTCTTTTCCCGCGCAGCAAGCTCCATGATTTGCCCGATGAGAACTAGCGCGAGAATGACCGCAGCCGCCTCGAAATAGACAGGTGGCTGCCCTCCCATGCCTTGCAGTGTCTCTGGGAAGATCCCAGGCGAGAGCATCGAGACCACGCTGAACGCATAGGCTGCGGATGTCCCGATGGCGATCAACGTCCACATATTTGGGGCGCGGTTCTCTATTGAGGCCCAACCCCGCTTGAAGAAGGGCAAAGTGAGAACGAGAACTGGTGTTGCCAGAAGAAATTGTAGGAAAACGAAGCCGCGCGCGCCCATCCAGTCTTGGATTCGTAGTCCAAGATGGGCGCTCATCTCCAGCAAGAACACTGCGGCTGCGAGCGGTGCAACAAACTTGAGCCGCCGCTGAAAATCAACCAACTCAGGGTTGGGTCCATCTTCGGCCGAGGGGGTCATTGGTTCGAGCGCCATCCCGCATAGCGGACAATCACCCGGGCCTACCTGGACGATCTCGGGGTGCATCGGGCACGTATACTCCGTACCCTCGGGCATGACCTCAGGTTTTGGCCGCTCGCCGAGATAACGTTCCGGGTCGGCCTCAAACTTCTCGCAGCAGCGCGCACAGCAAAAGTGATAGGTCTTACCCTTGTAGTCTGTATTTGGTTTGCCGGCGTTGAGATCGACGCGCATACCGCAGACCGGGTCCGTCGCGAATTCGGTCACCGCCTCATCGTATCGTGGGGGCCTCAATGCTGCATCATCCATCTCTTGCCCCTTCCCGATTTCGCTCCCGCGTCCCTAGAGCGCTATGAAGCACTACAGACCGTCGGGGTTGTTACTCCCATCGCGCGACGGAAGCGATTTGTCAAAAATCAGCTCCCACCGGTCGCGTGTGAACTTCCTCGGCGACACAAGCAATTCACAGCAAAGATCGCGCCAACTTGTCGGGGACAGCAAATGGCCTCTAGACCGACCCTTGGTTGGCGCTCAATCAGCAAATCTCGAAGATACCGTCCACCTCGACGGCGTGATCGCCGGGCAGGGCAGGGACCCCGACCGCGGCGCGGGCATGGCGACCCTTGTCGGCGAATACCTCCACCATAAGGTCGGACACTCCGTTGATCACCTGCGGATGCTCTATGAAGTCTGACGATGACGCCACGAACCCGCCCAACCGAACCACGCGCTCAACCCGAGAAAGGTCGCCTCCGCAAGCCGCTCTCACCTGCGCGAGAAGAAACAGGCCACAGATGCGTGCTGCACGATATCCATCCGCATTGGAGAGCCCAGCTCCAACCTTCCCCTTGATCCCACCCGCACCATCATTGCTGACCTGACCCGAAACAAAGACGAGTGAACCGCTTCGGACGAATGGCACGTAGTTGCCCACGGGCGCAGGCGTGTCCGGCAGGCTCAGACCAAGCTCATCAAGCCGCGCTTCGATCATTGATGCCATTTTTCTCTCTCCATGCTTGCCGTTGCGCGACCGAAGGTCTGGCCCAGCGATGACCCTGAGGGCTGAAGGTCTAGGTGCGTCGCGATCTCGTTTAGTATCGATCTAATCCAAGATCGTGGGTTTCGATATCTGGGGCACGCCCGCTGATCATGTCTGCGATCACCTGCGCAGAGCCGCAGGCCATGGTCCAGCCCAACGTTCCGTGACCGGAGTTGACGTAGAGGTTTGCAAGCTGCGTTGGACCAATGATCGGGGTGCCGTCAGGCGTCATGGGCCGCAATCCGGTCCAGAAGTGTGCCTCAGCGAAATCGCCAGATCCGCCGAAGAGATCCTCCATGGAATGGACCAAAGTTGCGCGACGCCGTTCGTTGAGCGCGGAATCGAACCCGGCAATTTCGGCCATGCCGCCGACCCGGATCCGGCCCCCCAGCCGGGTGATTGCAACCTTATAGCTCTCGTCCATGATTGTCGAAACTGGCGCCCTAGCCTCGTCGCGGATTGGCATGGTGATTGAATAGCCCTTCACTGGATAGATCGGTGCCTTAAGCCCGAGCGGCTTGAGAAGCGCGGGCGTGAAGCTTCCTATTGCGACAAGCACAGCGTCCATCGGGATCTCCTCCGCCGTTTGCGTCACCACGCCCCGCACTCGGTTTCCCTCTCTCGTCAGCCCCTGAATGCGCGTGCCGTAGCGGAACTGCACCCCAAGTGCCTCCGCCCGAGCGCAAATCGCATTGGTAAATTTGTAGCAATCGCCGGTCTCGTCGCCCGGCAGCCGCAACCCACCGACGAACTTGGCGCGGGACGGTGCTAGTCCGGGCTCCGCAGCGATGCACCCGCCTGCATCAAGCACTTCGAAGGAGACGCCGTCTTGGCGCAGAACCTCCACATCCTTGCCAATAGAATCAAGCTGTTTCTGGGTTCGAAAGAGCTGCAATGTGCCGCGGCTCTGTCCGTCATAGGAAACCCCGGTTTCTTCCCGGAGCGCTTTCATGGTCCGCAGGCTATACGTCGCAATGCGCACCATCCGGCTCTTGTTGAGAGCATATCGGGCCGATGTGCAATTCCGCATAAGCCCTCCGATCCAACGAAGCGTTTCCAGATCAGCGAGCGGATGCAGGATCAGGGGCGCATGCTTCATAAGCATCCATTTGAGGGCCTTCTGGGGGATGCCGGGGGCAGCCCAAGGCGCGGAATAGCCCGGAGAGATCTGGCCTGCATTTGCGAAACTCGTCTCCAACGCGGGACCGGGCTGACGGTCGAGTACGATCACTTCATGACCGGCGCGCGCGAGATAATAGGCAGATGTTGCGCCGATCACTCCGGCACCGAGGACTACCACTCTCATATTTTTGTCTCGTCAGATCGCAGGTAGGGGCAGATACGGGTCGTGTGAAGATGAAAACCACGCAGCGAAAGGGCGTGTGCTCAGGCATCACATCTCGGGATTTTAGCGCAGAAAAATTCGAACATGCCTCGATTTCTCCGCACTTTAATCGAAAAATGAGGCATGAAGTGCAGAAACTGCATCGGATGAGACATAATCTGCATGGCTGGCATAGATGCATTTGATCGCAAGATCATGCGCCTGCTTCGGCGAAACGCCAGGATCACGAATGCCCAACTGTCCTCTGAGGTAGGCCTTTCCGCTTCGGCCTGTTTGCGTCGTGTCCGGCTCCTAGAGGCCTCAGGCATGATCCAGGGTTACACGGCGCTCGTCTCAACCGCGTCCGGCGAGCCGATGATTTCGGTGATCGTCAATATCACCCTTGAGCGTCAGACCCAGGACGTCTTCGATCGTTTCGAAGCGGCGATCCGCCGCCATCCAGAGATTCAAGAATGCTACCTGATGACCGGTGGGTCGGACTATCTTCTACGTGTCGAGATCGAAACGGCGGGCGACTTCGAACGTGTCCACAAGGAAATCCTATCGCGCCTCCCTGGGGTGATGCGCATCCAGTCGAGCTTCTCGATCCGCAATGTGCTGATGGCTGGTCGCCGCCCCGCGTGACCATTGCAGCGAGAAGGTCGGCAGCCGGTTGCTGCGCCGAACGCAAGCTTCAGCCCGCTTGAAAAAAACGCTTGTTTGACCTAACCTGTTTTTGCCAGCGCCGGGCGGGGTCGGCGCGACTATTGGAGGTATCCGCGCTGTCTCAGCACGTTACGGCGGCTTCCGCTGCCGGCTCGGAAACGGCATTTCCGCCTGTTCCGGGCCATTCTCGCAGAGATGATCTGCTTGCAACCATCCTGGCTTCGCTCGATGACGACAAGGCCGAGGATGTCTCAACCATCCCCCTGGCAGGAAAATCGGAACTGGCCGATCACATGGTGATCGCGTCCGGTCGTTCTTCGCGCCAAGTCTCTTCAATCGCTGAGAAACTTGCCGACCGACTCAAGCAGGGTCATGGCGTGATCGTGCGCGTGGAAGGCAAAGAGCACGGCGACTGGGTTCTGATTGATGCCGGGGACGTGATCGTGCATCTTTTCCGCCCGGAAGTCCGCGAATTCTATCAGCTTGAGAAGATGTGGCAGCCGACGAATACGTCCGCAAAGACCGCTAGTTAGAGCCGCCCGCTTTTGCGGATTTCGATCGTTGCGGTAGGAAAGCTCCGCTCGGGTCCCGAACGCGATTTGAGCGAGGATTACCTCACCCGTTTTGCAAGAGCTGGTCGTGTGCGGTCTTTGGGGCCTGCTTCGATTGTCGAGGTCGAGGATCGAAAAGGCGGCGGAGCGAAGGCGGAGGCCCAGCTTTTGCTTTCGGCATTGCCGCCGAACGCTAAAGTTTTCGCCCTGGATGAGCGCGGAAAAACGCTTTCGTCCCCTCAGTTTGCGGAGCGTCTCAAAGCTGAAGCAGAGCAGGGTGCGCGTGAGCTAGCAATCTTGATTGGCGGCGCGGATGGGCTCACCGAAGAGATCCGTAGCCGTGCCGATCTGCTGGTTTCATTTGGGCCGATGGTCTGGCCGCACAAGCTTGTGCGCGTGATGCTCGCCGAACAGCTCTATCGGGCGGCTTCTATCTTGTCGGGCTCTCCCTACCACCGCGCTTGACGCGTAGATGTGTGCCTTGCCAGCGCGATCAGAAGCTCAGACAAAAGTGTCCTGCGAGAATTCGCCCGCTTCGATCCCATCAAGGAAAAGACTCTCTTCCTGAATGAACACTCCCGGTTCTGGCTCAAACAGAACCAGCCTCCCGCCTGCCACCGATACCAAACAAGGTTCAATGAGCCCCACCACATCAGATCGTGTCTCGAACAGCAGCGTCAGAAGCAGTTCGCCATCGGGGAGTGCATGCGGAGCGCCCGCAAAGAATCAAGGATCAGAGAAGTCTGCCCCTCCGCTTACCGCGAGGATCGCGAAATCGCCAAACTCTGCTACAGTTTCGGTCGCTAGAGTAGTTGCGTTCAACTCGATAGGCACATCGCCGTCATTGAATGTCCCAACCAGATCAAATTCCCGATTGACCGAAGGCACAACATCATCGGCTTCGGCTGTGATCTCGTCGTCGCTGGCGGCTGTCACGATGAGGTCATTACCGGCACCCGTGCTGATGGTGTCGTTGCCGAATCGCCCCAAAGGGGAGTCCTGCCCGTCATCGCCGAAGATCTCCAGTGGTTCAAAAAAGGAATCCGAAACGGTCTCGAAAAAAATCGGTGATGTTCGAAAGCATCTGGTCGTCCCCCTAATCACTTGAAGCTTGCCTATGTGGGTGGTCAGCCAAAGCTCCTGCAACCACCCTTTGGTAAATGCGTGTCACGCAATGAAGAGACTGTCCTCGATACTAGAAGCTGTGAAGCCCAGTCCGCTATCAACGAAGAAGATCGCCCCAGGATTATCGCCGAAAGTCTCTGGATTTTCTCGCAGCTATAGCCATACGCTCATCAACGCTTGAGAAGGCCGGGGATGCTAATAACCTTCGGGGCCAATTCCAATGCCGATTGGTAGCTTGAGTCCGAGATCAGCGCATCGGTTGTGATTTCATTGAAAGTGCGGGGGAGCTCGGCGTCGACCGCGCCCAGCCTAATCAGGTCTTCTGAGGGATCGAAATCGAAAACGACATCCATTCCGCCATTTCGGGCTCCGGAAATCTCAAGCGTGTCGGCGCCGATGCCCAGAAAAATCAAGCTGTCGTCGGAATGCGCCCGAACACTGTCATTTCCGCTCCCCGCAACAATTAACGAAGACGTGGCGAAGGAGGAGGCGCCATTGTCGAGGATGTCGTCACTACCACCGCCGACATAGGCTCGGGAGGTCCCATTGCCTATCATCTCATCATCGCGACCGCTGCCGCGGAAGACCTCAAAGTTGAACAAACGGTCTTCCGTCGCGTCTTCTTCAATGCCTGGGATCGTAAAGCTGGCAGTCGCTCGGTTCAACGCACGCGGGGTCTGAAGAAGGCTAGTCGTGACGCCCTGGTTGGCAAAATCCAGGTCCCCAGAAACCTCCACCGGCACGTAGGTTTCGACTTCGCTGTAATCGAGCTGATCTTCTCTACCCGTTCCACTATTGAGCGTATCGCTGGAAGCCTCTGCGAAGAAATAGTCGTAGTCGGCGCCGCCAAGCGCCGAGTTGGTGCCTGCGCGGCCGGTCAGCACGTCGAGACCGCCCCCGCCGGCGACGAAGTCGTTACCGCCCCCACCATCGATGACATTGCCTTCGCTGCCGCCGAGCAGGATATCGGCCTGAACTGAGCCGCGGATCTCTTCAAAATCGATGATCCGGTTGGTTTGGTCGGCGGCGCTATACTCGCCTCGCGTGAATGACAAAAATACGGCTTCAGTGAAGCCTTCGAAACTCAGGGTGTCGTGTCCATCGCCACCGTTTGCAAAGGTTAAGGCCCCGCTCAGCAAGGCGACGTAATCCCGGCCCCCGCTCGCAATCGCCTGGTTCACCCCACCGGCAAAGAACAGAATGTCACCCTCGTCGCCCGTGACAACGACCTTGTCGGCGCTCCCAGGATTGATCGTGCCGCCAGATCCCACGAAAAGTGCGGTGATGCTGCCGCTAGAGAAAAAGCTGTAACCGCCATCCTCCGTGAAGATCTCGATGCTCTCGTAATCGCCAACACCGCCCGGTAGATCAGGCGTATAGAGTGTAGTGCCGAAGATAAGATCTCGTACGGAAAACCAGTCCCACATAGAAAATCTCCAATCATTTTTTGCGCTTGGCGGCGCGGAAAGTAATCTTGTCGAATCGAAAGCCTGGAATGTGGCCATCACAAATCAGTGCAGCGAGCCTGTCTGAAGTGTCCCATACTCCCGCCATCGGATCAATCGTCCAAGGCCTCCAATCGGAGATAAAGAAGCTCAAATCGCTGTTGAGTTACGATATGGGAAACGATCGCTCACCTTTGTCCTTGCCATGGTCGGACGGAAAACGTCGCGATTCCCTACTCAATTGCGCCCAAAAATGCCTTGTATCACGCTCTCGACCACATTCTGGACCGTGCTTCCCACGTTCTGCGCCACCTGTCCTGGATTGATCTGCGGTGCCGCGATCAGTGGCGACGGGGCGCGTTCGGGGGCGCGCGAGGGAAGGGGCCGTGCCGGAACGCCGTCTGTGATCCGCACCATGGCTTCGTGCCAAATCTCGGCCGGCAGGCCACCTCCGGTTACTCCTGAGAGCGGGGTGTTGTCATCATACCCCATCCAGACGCCGGTGATGTAGTTTCCGGTGAAGCCAATGAACCAGGCATCGCGTGCCGCTTGCGTTGTGCCGGTCTTGCCAGCGACAGGTCTGTCAGGAAGCTGTGCGCGGGAGCCGGTGCCCTTGCCTACGACTTGGGATAGCATCCATACGATCTCGCCCGCTGCACGCTCGTCTAAGACCCGCACCGGTCGACCGCGGCTGGAGCCCATAAGGGAGGTGCCGTCGGACTTGAGTTGGATCTCCTGCATCCCGAACGGGATCGAGGCGACACCGCCGTTGACGAGCCCAGCATAGGCCCCTGTCATTTCAAGCAGTGTCGCTTCGGAAACCCCAAGTGCGAGTGAGGGCCCCTCCGCGATTGGTGATGTGACACCGAGATCTTGCGCCAAAGCCGCGACGCGGGCTCGGCCCGTCGCCTCGGACACGCGAACCGTGGCTGTGTTGATCGAGTAGGTGAGCGCATCAGCGTAGGTGATTTCGCCGCGATAGTCGCGGGAGTAGTTGCGCGGCGACCAGGCGCCGGAGCCAGGCACGTTCAGCGTGAGCGGCGCGTCAAGCACGGGATCGAGGGGGCTTGCGCCGGCCTGCAGCGCGGCCGCAAACACGAACGTTTTGAACAGCGAGCCTGTCTGGCGTTTGGCCTGCGTCGCACGGTTGAACTGCCCCTCAGTACCTCCGAGATGGCGCCCGCCAACCATAGCACGCACTGCACCATCGGGGGACATGACAACGATTGCTGCCTGAGCCTTCGAACCGGGCCGAACTTTGGTCTCGAAGACTTGTGTGAGCGCCTCCTCCGCGGCGCGCTGAATCCGGCCGTCGAAGGTGGTTAGGACGGAGATGTCTTCCGTGGTCTTCCGTGTCAAAAAGTCTGGCCCGCTTGACATTACCCAATCAGCAAAATCGCCCCCGGCCTTCTCTGCGGCGGCCTTGGAGAGCACAGCAGGTCGTGCCTGCGCAACCGCAGCCTGCTGTGGCGTTAGGTACCCCTGATCCTCCATCAGCCCGATGATCGTTTCTGCTCGGTCTTGCGCCAGTGCAAGGTTGTTGGTCGGGGCAAAGCGTGATGGCGCGCGGAGAAGGCCCGCCAACATTGCAGCCTCAGCAGGATTTACTTCGGCTGCGCTCTTGCCGAAGTAGCGCTCGGAGGCTGCCGCAAATCCGGTGGCGCCGGCACCGAGATAGGCCCGATTGAGATAGATCGAGAGGATCTCGTTCTTGGTGAACTTCAACTCCAGGGCCAGAGCTGCGGGGACTTCTTTGATCTTCCGTTCCAATGTCCGGGAATTGTCGAAGAAAATTAGCTTGGCGACTTGCTGGGTCAGCGATGAGCCGCCCTGCACTGTCTCTCCCGCACGATAGTTTACGACCATCGCTCTGGCCAGACCGCGAACATCCAACCCGAAATGCCGATAGAAGCGGCGGTCTTCTGTTGCGATGATTGCGTGAACCAGATGTGGCGAAACGTCGTCAGCCCGGGCCACGCCCTGCTGATTGCCGCGCCACGCAAAAACAGCACCATTGCGATCGAGAAAGGTCACGGACCCGCGGTCCCGCCCGTCTAGCAGCTCGTTAAAATCTGGCAGTATCGAGTGGTAGTAGGCTGTGGCTATTCCGACAGCGACCAAGATTACGATTGTCGCGCGTATCCCAATCCACCACAAGATGCCAAAAATGCTCGAAAAAAAGCCACGCAGAAGGCGTTCCAGACCGCTTGGCCGTGATTTGGCTCGGCGTTTGGCAGACCTCTTCGATTTCTTGGTCGTCTTGGCCATTTTTTCGGCCACCTGCTCGCTTGTTTTGCCCGACTGTAGTCGCTTTTCGGCGTCGCTTCCAGTCCGGTTGGCGCGTGCATGCCACCGAGCAGTCTGGCAGTGCGGATTTTCTACGCAAATTGCGGCGCGAAGTTGAGCAACGTCCTGCAAACGCTTCTGCGTCTGGGATTTTCATTTCACTGCTAGGATAAAAAACTATATTTATCAAAATCTTACGGCGCCTCTGTTGCTCTGGCATACTTCCTGCATGTCTCTAAGGAACGAGAATGCTGTGGCGAAGAACACGCGAGGGATGAAATGAAACTGATCAAGGCCGTTATTCGGCCGTCTAAACTTGATGAGGTTCGGGACGCCCTGTCCGAAAAGGGTGTCTTGGGTCTCATGACCACTGAGATCAAAGGGTACGGTCGGCAGTCTGGTCATACAGAAATGTATCGCGGATCAGAATACACCGTCGATTTTGTTTCGAAAGTGGAGATCGAAACAGTCGTTTTGGATGAGAAGCTCGAGACAGTCTTAGACGCTTTGGCCGAAACTGCGCGCACGGAAGCCATCGGCGACGGCAAGGTCTTTGTCCTGGATGTCCAGCAGGCCATGCGTATTCGCACCGGAGAAGTGGACGATGACGCCCTCTGATCTGTCCATTCCAGCCCCTCATGTTGAGTCCGGTTTATGCGGATCTCTGCGGCAATCGAGTCTTTCGGGAAAGACGCCGTTAGTTCGATCAGAGGCCCGTGAAGTGCTTCTCAAGGGCGCAACTTTATGAGCAGATATGCTAAAAATAGTGGCAAATATTGGGAATCTGCACGTATCGCACCTCCTGCAAACCGGCGGCAGCTTTCTCCGCTTCCTCCCTCTCTGATACGGCCCCGGCCCGGAGTGCTTGTCAATCCTACCGCTTCGTCGGGACGGCGGGATTGCTGGGAACTAGGAGCGTCGAAGGGACGCGCTGCTGAAAGTCGAGCTCGGCAAGGGGTGACCATGCCTAAGCAGACAGGACTCCGGCGGAGGTTTGGATCCAAAGGCCAGAACGGTCGGGATCCCGCATGAGTGTAACCGCGCGCCATGTAGGGACAACACAGGGAGAGGGAGCGCATGAGACTAATCATCGCCGTGATCAAACCATTCAAACTGGAAGAGGTTCGAGAGGCACTGACGGCCATAGGTGTGCAAGGCCTGATGGTTTCCGAAGTGAAGGGTTATGGCCGACAAGCGGGACACACGGAGATCTATCGTGGGGCGGAATACGTCGTCAATTTCGTACCAAAGATCAAACTCGAGCTGGTGGTTCCCGAGACCCTTGTCTCTCAAGCAGTAGAGACCCTGATTTCATCGGCGCGCACGAGCAAGATCGGAGACGGTAAGATCTTCGTGCTTCCGGTGGAGCAGGCCCTGCGCGTGCGCACCGGGGAAACCGGGGAGGGTGCGCTGTGATCAGCGCGAAGGCATCTCTCCCATCATTCCGGCTTGGTCCAATTCTGTGTCGAACTGTGATGGGTGGTCTGCGCCTGTTTTCCCCACGACCTTCCCCATTTCGCATCGTCTATTCGAAGACGTCCCTCCGCGGCCGTCCCATCCCCGTCTGCTGCGGCAGGTCCGAGCCCAGTGGCTGGCGCGGCAGCATCATCCGATCCGCTTTCGCGGTGCGGATACAACCTAGAGCGCCGCAGGTTACGCGGCCTCGTGCGAGAGGTGAGAAAACCCTATGAAACTCATAATTGCCGTCATCAAACCCTTTAAGCTGGAGGAGGTGCGCGAGGCGCTTACATCCATCGGCGTCCAGGGTCTGATGGTCTCCGAGGTGAAAGGCTATGGTCGGCAATCCGGCCATACTGAGATCTACCGCGGCGCGGAATACGTCGTAAACTTTGTGCCGAAAGTGAAGCTCGAACTCGTCGTATCGGACGCAGTTGCGCCGCAAGTGCTCGAGACTCTCTCTGCGACAGCCAAGACCGGAAAGATCGGCGACGGCAAACTCTTCGTTCTCGACGTTGAGCAGGCGATGCGCGTGCGAACCGGGGAAACCGGCGAAGAAGCTCTGTGAGCGACAGACAAAACAGGAAAGGAACTAAAGACACATGTCCAAGTTTTTGAAGTATTCGGCGCTCACGGCGCTTGCGCTCGCAGCAGCGACGCAAACGGGTCTAGCCCAGGAGGCCGAGGAAGTCGTCGAAGTGGTGGCAAGCCTTGATCCGGCCGAGCATACGGTCTGGATTCTCAATACTTTCCTCTTCCTCGTTGCCGGTTTCCTGGTGATGTGGATGGCGGCGGGCTTTGCAATGCTCGAAGCTGGCCTCGTGCGTTCGAAGAACGTGACAATGCAGCTTCTGAAAAATATCTCGCTGTTCTCGCTCGCAGCAATCTTCTATTACCTTATCGGTTACAACTTGATGTATCCGTTGGGGAGCTGGAGCATCGGCTCAGATGAAACCGGCGGTTATCTCGGCGCTTTCGGAGTCGCAATCCTGGAAGCTGTCGGTGTGGGCTCTGATAGCGCTGACGACATTGCATATGCGTCTACCGGGTCGGACTTTTTCTTCCAGTTGATGTTCTGCGCTACGACCGCCTCAATCGTGTCAGGTACGCTTGCCGAGCGCATCAAACTCTGGCCATTCCTGCTCTTCATTGTCATCCTAACGGCCTTCATCTACCCGATCCAGGCATCCTGGAAATGGGGCGGTGGCTTCCTGGATAGCCAATACGGCTTCCTCGACTTCGCGGGCTCGACGGTCGTCCACTCCGTTGGCGGCTGGGCCGCGCTAGCAGGCGCTCTGGTCCTCGGGCCGCGCCTCGGTAAATACCCCAAGGGTGGCGGCGTTCATCCCTATCCGGGTTCCAACCTCGCTCTCGCAACGCTCGGGACGTTTATCCTCTGGCTTGGTTGGTTTGGGTTCAACGGCGGCTCTCAGTTGGCTATGGGCTCCATCGGCGATGCAGCAGATGTCAGCCGGATTTTTGCTAACACCAATACGGCGGCTGCTGGTGGCGCTGTCGCGGCGCTGATCCTTACCCAGATCCTCTACCGCAAGCCCGATCTGACGATGGTTCTGAACGGTGCACTGGCCGGCCTCGTCTCCATCACAGCCGAACCGCTGACACCGACACTCGGCGAAGCCACGCTAATCGGCATGGTGGGCGGCGCTATTGTTGTGCTGGCCGTTCCGCTTCTCGACAAGGCCAAGATCGACGACGTTGTCGGTGCGATACCGGTTCACCTGTTCGCGGGAATTTGGGGCACGCTGGCGGTTTGCCTGACGAACTCAGATGCTACTTGGGGCGGTCAGATCATCTCGATCGTAATCGTCGGTGTCTTCGTCTTCGTCGTGTCCCTGGTGATCTGGCTAATCCTGAAGGCTGCAGTCGGAATTCGGGTAAGCGAGGAATCCGAGATTGATGGCCTCGACCTCGATGAACTCGGTATGGAAGCATATCCTGAGTTCATCGCGTCCAAAGCCTAAACGACCCCCCGAGCCGGGACTACGGTCTCGGTCGGTTAACTGGCCCGGGTCCTTGTGATCCGGGCCGTTTTTTTGACGCGTGTGCTATCCACGCGATGTTCGACGCAGCACTGCAGTGAGATGCCAGATCTCCAAAGCATAGGTTTTTCCGCAATCCCTATAGAGTTGCTGGAGCCTGCGGTAAAATTCTTCGGCTAGTTGATTGGTCTCCTCTGGGTCCCCCCCAACCGAAGGACCGAAGAGTTGGGTCCGAAGTGTCGAGTCGGAAAAAGCTCTGATATAGCCTACATACTGATCGGCATAGGCGTTGGGATCGTTAATCAGGTCGGCAAATGCATCTGTCGGGTTTACCGGTGCTGGCTCAACATTCATCTCCTCGATCTCGAAGGCTTCCGATACAACCGAGTCATTCTCAAATGGCAGACGCGCTTCGGCTTCCGTAAGAAACCATAGCCCAAAAAGAAATCTGTCGAGTATGACTGGATCCAGGAGTTTTTCGTCTGCCATACCCTGTGCAGCGGTTTGGAGCGCCCGATAGACGCCCCGGCCTGCAGCTGCGATACCGTTGGCTTCGCGCGCATCGGGCACGGCGCCGAGGGTGGAAACCAAGAGAAACCCGTCTCGTCGAAGCTCCATAGCCCGTAGCCGCAGAAAACGGGTCCAGTCGCGCTGTGCGATGGCCGCCAGTTCCGAGCGGGCGGCCCCAGTTGTGTCGGCAAACCAGACCGTCCCAGGGGTGAAGAGCTGCACTGGCCGATGAAGCCAGTGGCTCGCCGCGAACGACAATCCAATTGCCACCGAACGGGCGGGTGCAACTTGTTCGTAAAAGCTACCGACAGATGCCTCGCTTCGGATCCTCGTCCGTCCCAGTAAGTAGCCGGCCTCCCCATGTGCCAATAAGAAGAGCGAGTTCCAGTCATTACCCGGCTGGTCAGCGTGGCAAACGGCGATAGGCACTTCGGCAAAGTGGGTTCGGTACGCATCGATCGCAGGCCAGACCGCGCGGACCGTGCTCTGACCCGGGCCGCATCCGTAGTCGACGATCCGCATCTCGGGCTCAATGCGCCCGAGTCTCCGCGCGAGGCATGCGATCCGTTCAGTGTGGTGCCGGATCATCATCTGTTGCGCGGTTGAGTTTCGGTCGTAGTCGACCATGCCTTCCGTGGATCGCGGCGTGCCAGATGGCGTCTGCACTGTCATTCCCAGTCCTAGTCCAAAAAGATGTGTTCTGGACTCTGGCGGCGGCTGGTCCACGAACTCGCCAATCGGTGGATCGAAACAAGAACTTTTTTTGTCACACCACCCAGGGCTTGAATATGGAGAGATGTCCGTCAAAGTTAAAGTATGGCTAATCCCGTCGAGCCCTGGTCTGCTGTTGCCGCACAGCTCGTCGCTGTGGCTGCAAGGCGTGCGGCGGCCGACCTGGTCATCAAGGATTGTCGCTGGGTCAATGTGCATAGCCGGGAGGTTATCGAAGCCACGGACATTGCTGTCAAAGCCGGGCGGTTTGCCTATTGTGGTAGTGATGCGGGCCCGATGGTCGGCCCTGACACGAAGGTGATCGATGCACATGGCCGGTTTCTGATCCCTGGTCTGTGCGACGGCCATATGCATATCGAGTCTGGCATGCTGACCGTAAGCCAATTCGCTCGCGCGGTGATGCCTCACGGAACGACGACTATGTTTGTCGATCCCCATGAAGTGGCGAATGTTTTGGGCCTCGCTGGCGTCCGGTTGATGCATGACGAGGCGTTGGCGCAACCGATCAACGTGTTTGTCCAGATGCCGTCCTGTTGTCCCTCGGCGCCGGGGCTGGAGACGCCTGGTTCTGAGATCACGCCGGAGGATGTCGCCGAGGCTATGCAATGGCCAAATATTGTCGGTCTCGGCGAAATGATGAATTACCCTGGTGTCATCGCAAGCGATCCGAAAATGCTCGCCGAGATTGCCGTGACCCAGGCAGCTTGCAAGACGGTGGGCGGACATTATGCCAGCCCCGACCTTACCGATTTCCCGGCTTACGCGGCAGGCGGACCGGCCGATGACCATGAAGGCACCCGCGAAGAGGATGCCATCATGCGGGTCCGCCAAGGAATGCGTGCCATGCTTCGGCTCGGCTCAGCCTGGTATGATGTTGAATCCCAGATCACGGCGGTGACCGAGAAGGGTTTAGATCCGCGCAATTTCATTCTCTGCACCGACGATTGCCATTCCGGGACCTTGGTGAATGATGGGCATATGGATCGGGTCGTCCGCCATGCAATCGCTTGCGGTCTCGATCCTTTGATCGCGATTCAGATGGCAACGATCAACACGGCCACCCATTTCGGTTTTGAGCGCGAATTGGGATCTGTCGCACCCGGTCGCATCGCCGATTGCATCCTCACCTCCGACCTTACCACTTTGCCCATCGAAGCGGTCATCGCGCGTGGCGAGGTTGTCGCAGAGAATAGTGTCTGTCGGGCTGCAGTTCCGGAATTCATTTGGCCAGCTAAGGCGAGAGAAACCGTCCAAATGGGCCGTGTCTTGAATGGCAGGGATTTCCGTATCTCCGCCCCCTCAAGCGCGGTACAGGTGCGCGCACGGGTTATCGGTGTCGTTGAGAACCAGGCACCAACGCGCGCACTGGAGGCCCAACTCCCTGTGGTAGACGGACAGGTTGAGATGAATCCAGACGCGGACATCTGCCAGATCGCGTTGGTCGAGCGCCATCGCGGAACAGGTGCAGTTGTCAATGGCTTCGTTTCCGGCTTCGGGTATAGCGTGCCTTGCGCGATGGCCTCGAGTGTAGCTCATGACAGCCACCACATGATCGTCGTAGGGACCTCGCATGACGATATGGCGCGCGCGGCCAATGCTTTGGGTGAAATGGGTGGTGGGATCAGCGTATGGAAGGAGGGCGTCGAATTGGCGCGGGTGCCGCTCCCGATAGCGGGCCTGATGTCTGATGCGCCCGCCGAGGAGGTCGCCGCCGCTGCGGACGGAATGGTGGCGGCGATGCGGGCTTGCGGCTGCATGCTCAACAACGCTTACATGCAGCACTCGCTGTTGGCGTTGGTGGTGATCCCGGAGCTTCGGATTTCCGATCTCGGGCTCATCGACGTGACGCGCTTCGCTAAGACCGAACTCTTGCTCACGGAATAGCAGTTACCGAAGAGGCCTCAATCGCCAAGCACTGGCCAGGCGCAAGACGAATACAATTATGAACAAAAACGTCCCGCTGTCCGAACTCACGCTAATCTGCCCGCCAATCGAACCGGCCATCCTAATGGTGGATGCTGAAGAGGCCGTCGCAGAACTCAAGCAGCGCTACGCCGAGGCCACAAGTTTCCTCCGAGACCGTTTTCTCCGGGTGATGAACGGCATTCAGCCCGAAGGGCATTACCGGGCCTATTACCCTGCGATCTCCATCACCACCAACAGCTACGCCACCGTCGATAGCCGTCTCTCATTTGGCCATGTCGCCGAACCCGGCAACTACCAGACGACCATTACCCAGCCCGACTTCTTCGAAGGCTACCTGACCCAGCAGATCGCGCTCATCATCCAGAACCACGGTGTGCCAGTGCGGATCAGCACCTCTGACACGCCGATCCCGCTGCATTTCGCGGTGCAGGAAGATGCGACCGTCGATCGCGCCATTGAAGATGTGCTCCTTCGCCCGCTGCGCGACATTTTCGATGTGCCCGACCTCAACATAACCAATGACCGGATAGTCAACGGTTTCATTGAGAATGATCCTGAGAAACCGAGGCCGCTCGCGCCATTCACCGCGCAGCGGATCGACTACTCGTTAGCCCGGCTCGCCCATTATACTTCCACCAGCCCGACCTGGTTCCAGAACCATATCATGTTCACGAACTACCAGTTCTATATGGAAGAGTTTGTGGACCTCGCCCACGCTTGTCTCGCGGATCCACACTCCGGTTACGAGGCTTTTGTCGGTCCGGGCGATGTTGTGACAACAAGGAGTGGCGTCACAGGGGAGCGTGCACGCCGGACGCCGCAAATGCCCACCTATCATTTGGTTCGGCCGGACCATTCAGGCATTTCCATAGTCAATATTGGTGTCGGCCCGTCGAACGCTAAGACGATCACCGACCATGTCGCTGTGCTGCGCCCCCATGTCTGGCTGATGCTCGGCCATTGCGCCGGTTTACGGAACTCCCAAAGCCTAGGCGACTACGTTTTGGCGCATGCCTATATGCGTGAAGACCATGTGCTCGATGATGATTTGCCGATTTGGGTGCCAATCCCGGCACTATCGGAGGTGCAATTGGCGCTCGAAGGCGCGGTGGCACATATCACCGGGCTTGAAGGCTACGAGCTCAAGAAAGTCATGCGTACCGGCACTGTGGCCACCATCGACAATCGCAACTGGGAGTTGCGTGATCAGTCAGGTCCTGTACAGCGGCTAAGCCAGGCGCGTGCCATCGCCTTGGACATGGAAAGTGCGACAATCGCGGCGAATGGCTTCCGGTTCCGTGTGCCCTACGGGACGCTCTTATGCATCTCCGACAAGCCGCTCCACGGCGAACTCAAATTGCCTGGCATGGCCACAAGTTTCTATAAGAAACAGGTCAGCCAACACCTAAAGATCGGCGTACTTGCCTTGGAAAGCCTTCGTGACATGCCACTAGAAAAGCTGCATTCACGAAAGCTGCGGAGTTTCGACGAGACTGCGTTCCTCTGATTGGCGTGTGTATGCGGCGCTTGCCTTGATGCCAATACAACAATTGCTCGCAAAAATTGAGTTTTCTGCGCGCAGTGATGCAATCTCTGATTGTTTTTTGTGGAAAGGCTCGGTTATCTCGCGAACATCAAGCGCGGTTTCGCCGCCAATAGCCACCTGATACCTCCAAGGGAGACCGAAACATGCCAGACAAATCGATGACAAAGTCACAGTTGATTGCAGCCGTAGCCGAAGAAGCCTCGCTGGACAAAGCGACAGCCAACCGGACACTGGAAGCCCTTACCAACGTAATTTCGAAGGAAATGGCCGCCGGAGGTGCAGTGACCCTGCCGGGGGTCGGCAAGTTTTCGTGTCGCACGCGCCCAGAGCGGGTGGTGCGGAACCCGTCGACAGGCGAGATGATCCCCAAGCCAGCGGATCGGGTCGCGAAGGTCACGATCGCCAAACAGCTCAAGTCTATGATCAACGCCTGACTTGGCCAAATAATAGTGAGCGGGTCTGGTGAAAGACCCGCCAAAGTTTTGTTGCCGGGTAGGTAAATCGGAGAAAATGCCGTCGCGTAGGGTGCCGCATACAATCCCTCCTTAAGACCATGGTCTTTATCTTCATCCCATAACCTTACCAGTGCGGCTTGTTTTTAAACAGGATCCGGCAAGAAACCAACGAACGCGTGCCGCCGCACGGAACGAAATGGCTACAATGGCGGGAAAGACAATGAAGCACTTGACGCGCTTTCTGCCGACACAGATAGCTGCGGCCTTAAGTCCAGACAGGTCAGTTGCCGGGTTCGTGGAGGAAATCAAAGTTTGCTTGCTGGTATCTCAGCCCGTACCTTCAGCATAGAGGATTCTGGCTCGGAGGGGCCGTTTGAAACGCCCTGCGCTTGCAGGTTTTGAAAGTCTCGCCAGAACCTAGAGCACGGTTTGTTCCGGGAGATTGGGCAAGCTTTGTCGGTATGTGCAAAACGCATCCATTGGACCATCGCAGGCGGGTAATCATGCTTGTTGAAATGGGTTCCATGAACCGTTTTGTCGGCTTTCCGACTCGACGTTTTGGCCAATTTCTTCAATGAAAAGGTTCGGCTGAAACGTGATTCCGGATCGCTCGTGCTCTAAAGGTAGGGGGACGCAAGCACTGGCTACGTTGCAACTCACGCAGTTTGGGTCCGTGATTGCGTTGAGGCAATGGGCAGGATTATCGTTGGCAAGATCCCGCGGTGGGTTGGCACGCGGTTTGCGCATGCAGTTCGCCACCAAAAAGACCAGACCTAGACTGGCTCAGCACAAAACTTGTCGTGCTACGGCTCAGGTTGCCAGGATCCGCGCGAGAGCGGAAACTCATTCTTTCCTTATCCGAAATCCCAGGTTGCCATCTCAAAAATAGAGAGCGTCGCACTTGGTGGAGATACCGACAAGCAAGATTGAGTCACTGAAGTGATTTGTTAAACTGGTAACTTCTCCGTCGTGGAGGTACTGCTTAGCGTTTCGCAATAGTGCGCCCCAACTACCGCGAGTGGAGAGGCAGGCGAAATGTGCGCTTCGCTCCCGGTGGGGGTGGTGGGAAGGGTGCAGCGCGCCTCACCATGTCTAGGCCAGCTATTTTGTCGGTTGCCATCGAAGAGGAATGTTGAACGTCCGGTTTGCTCCAGGAGGTGGCGGAGGAAAAGGCGACGCCCGCTTGACAAGTTCTAGTCCGGCTCGATCAAAACGGGGATCCCCAGAGGAAGCCCTAACTGAAATTTGCTCAAGCCTACCTGTCGAAGATACGGTAAACCGAAGCCAAAGGGTTTGTGCGGCAGCAATTCGCGGAAGCCGCTGCCTCGCAATTTTCTGTTGCACAATCCCTGGATAGTTCGATGCTGCCGCGTTTCCCGCGGCAGAACTTGCACCCGGCCCTGCTGACACGGCTTGTGCATTCTGCGCGCCCCCCGCCGATCCACGCCTTGCGGTCGCATTCGAGTTTCCTTCATGCTGAACTGGAGGGTCTGGTTGCGTCTCGCGCGCCTTCTGGGCGATTTCTGGTGGGCGCGTGCGGGGGCGTTTTGTCGTGAGCGTATCGACGACCTCCTCTTCCGGCACAGGCTCCAGTGTTTCTGTAGGTGGTCTCGGAGCGTCGCTTGCGGATACCGTTTCGCTCGGTTCGGGAACCGTGCTCACTGGCATAAGGCTCTCGGTTGGAACTCTCGTGAGACTGGGTGTTGTGATGGGCGAACTTGTGGGTGTTTCAGGATCGACCGTTCGTTCGATAGGCGGAGGTCTTTCAGCCGTTTCGGTAGGGCTTTCAGGTGTTTCTGGGGGCGCAGTGGGTTTCTCGGCGGTCTCGGATTCGGTCGGCTCCGTTACGCCAGCCGTCATGTCTGAAAACGAGTTGCCCTGCATCGCGATTGCACCGGTGCCCCCGCCTGCAACCTGAATGGGGACCGGAGCCCCACGCAAGGCAAGACCGCCGAAATGCACGGCAAGCGAAACACCAAGCGCAAGTGCAGCGAGGCGCATTGAGGATGGAACTCGGTTCCCCAACGTGGCTATGGCGTGCACACTTGCCATCACTCCAGAGCCCGTTCCGTAACGACCATGACCTGTTCTGCTCCGGCGGCGCGCAACTCTAACGTGATCTCTAGAAGACTGGCGGCCGGGGCGTCACGATCGGGCACTATTCGGGCTACCGTGTCATCCATCTCGCTCATGTATGTCGACGGTTCCAATTCCTCTCCACGGTAGGTCAGGGTCCCTTCAGCATCAATGATCAAGGCGTCCGGCGGTGCGCGGCCCTCTAGCTCGCTGGCCCGAGCCAGTTCTAGATCGGGATCCATCGGTGGTGAAACTGTTCCCGCAACAAGGAAAAAGATCAGCATCAGGAAGACGATATTGATCAATCCGATTGTCGGTTCCGGCTTCCGGCTTGGCCTTGCGCGTCTCATCTGATTACCGAGACAGTCAGACCAGGGATTTTCCTGAGTGCACCGAGCAAGTCGACGAGTCTCTGGGAGCTGACATCAGGCTGCAGCGATACCAGAACGGTCTGATCTTCAAGCTCTTCGTATAGCATCTCTAAGCCGATTTCTCGTCCACCCAGCAGCAAGCTTTCCTCACCAAGACGCAAGAACCTGATGTCTTCGGTAGATGTCGATTGTCCACCTGCCGCCGCAGCTGAAATCTCAATTTCGCCATACCGAGCAAAGGTCGACGTGAGCATAAAAAACAGCAGAAGCAGGAAGATCACATCCACCAGGGGCGTGAGAGAAAGGGCCCGGCGACGGAACCCCTTACTAGGCATGGGCGGGGTGAAAGCTCTGTGCCGCTTCTGGCCGGGAAGGCTGGATGGGGGACTGGATCCTGGCGAGCGCCAACTCTGCGAAGTCACGCTCTCGGGCCATCCGGCTCTCGAACCAGGTGAGAATCAGAGACGTCGGCATTGCTACAGCAAGCCCTGCAGCCGTGGTCAAAAGCGCAACCCAAATGCCGCCGGCAAGTAAGGAGGGGTCAACGGCGGCGCCCGCGGCTTGGAGTGCTCTGAACGCTTCAATCATCCCTAGCACGGTTCCGAACAAACCCAAGAGTGGTGCGATCTGCGCGATACTGTCCAGAAGACGAAACCCCCCTTCCAATCGAGACAGGTTCGATTCTGCTTCTGCCCTGAGCCGGTCACGAAGCGCGGGATCCTCGGGCGCGCGCATTGCCTCGACCACCAACGGGCCAAGATGCGACTGGCTACCACGGGCGGCCCGGAGTGCCATGTCGTTTTGCCCGGCATCCCAAGCGTTGAGCGAGTCCCGTAGCCGTGTGTGCTTTCCGACCCGTGCAGCGCTATACTGCCAGATCTTGTAGAGTGTGACGGCAATCGTAGTGACTGAAAGAGCCAGCAATAGCATGACCACGGGCCCACCGAGCTCGAAGACCGAGCTTAGCGCCGTGAACGCATTCTGACCGACATCTATCATTGGATAAGATCTGCCGTTGCACGAGAACTGACCGCGAGGCGGTCTGCACAGTCATCGGCGCCTTCGCACGTATCAATCCCGTTGATCAGTATCGTTTCAACAGCGGCGCATTCCATGTCCGGAAGGTCAAACTGCCTTACTCGGAGCCCACTCGCAGGCAACGCCCCGAAATCGAAAAGGGCTATCCGCGCGACGCCTCCGTCGACGTTGAAGGCTACGGCCTCGAGGACCAAAGATGTTAGGTCAACATCAATGGAACTCCGCGCGACAAAAGTGAGCCGACATGAGGTCTCCACTTGTGTGAGACTATCGAGCTCGAGAGAGAGATTTTGTGCTTCATCCGTGTCCTGCCCGACAACTTGTGAAGTCATCGCGACGAACAAAGCCATGGTTGCAAACGCGAAACGTCTCACCAGACCTGATTCCTGACTAGTTTCGTTGTATATGTCAGCCTGAAATAAGCAGGGCAACCCGACATTTTCTGTCTAGGCTGCTCGGGACCGGCGTGAAACGGGGATTGCACTGCGTTTGGCGGATCTTCGCACATGGAAGGACCACTCGGTGGGATTTGGGAACTCTGTTCAGGCAACAACCGGGCGTTCTCGAGGATAAGAACATCCGTTGCAGGACGCGGTTACGGGAACGGGGAGTCCCGTCTACGCGGCATTCTTGCGAAACGAACGGCGCAACCCAAGATCTGCCGTCTGGTCTCTGAACTCCGCTTCCAACTTATGCTCCGTAGCGAGTAGTCGCTGACGGAGCATGGGAAACTGGACGCTGTCGGATTTCGGGGTCGCGATTTCCGTGCCATCGGTTACATGCGACCAAAGCGCACTCGGCGCCGAAAGTCTAGGAGCGTCAACCCCGAGCGACGCGTCTTCACCGGATGCAGAAACGCTAATGCGTCCACCCATTGGCAAACTCTTCTCTAAGCAAAGAACCGCAAGAAAGAGGAGTTGAGCGGTCGTTCGGCCTACGCTTCCTGATGTTTGCGTCCAAGTTACGGTTAACCGTCCGCTGAACATAGCGCCTGTGATCTCGTTGGCTTCTTCAAAGGTCAGGCTGGTCTCAGGGTCCGACGGGCCAAACGCGACCCTAAAGAACCGCAGCTTCGCCAACGCGTTAGATAGGCTGTCATTGATTAGGTCTAGCTCAGCGGCCCCACCGCCAGACATCTCCAGCAATTCTAATCCGTTTCCGATCGCACCGAGTGGACTGATAAGGTCGTGGCAAAACCGCGCGCTCACGAGTGAACTGAGATCAGGTGAATTCATGCGGTAGTGTCCTTAGTCAGGGCTCCGGGATCTACTGGAAATCTAGAGAGGAATACTCGCTTGGCGAGCAAAAAAAAGATCCTGAGAGTTTTCAAGTCTGAAGAGTTTGGGCCCTCGAGAGTTGATACCGAGTATCTTGCTCGTCAGATATGTCGACATCTAGACTTCCTGAGGTGTCTCTTGGCGCCAATTTGGCTTGATCATAGGCTGGCGCGAGCACTCACATACAAGTCTTAATCGGAAGTAAATGCACCCGAACGTCTCTGGTCTATTGCCCAACAGGGTTGATATGGATGCGACCTCGTGCACTGAAAGAAAGATCGAACGCGTTGTCCACGGTTTGGGAATGAAATCCAACCCAGGATCATATCGAGTTAAGCTCGCGGAGACCGAAGAGGAAATCTTGGGTGCCCGACGGCTACGATATCGCGTGTTTGTCGAGGAAAAAGGTGCATCCGCCAGGCAGGAGGAGCACGCGCTTCGCCAGGAGTGGGACCAATTCGATCCACATTTCGACCATCTCGTTCTGATTGCAGACGATCCGTCCATCTCGGATCCTCTCGATCGGGTAGTAGGTGCGTATCGGTTGATGCGTGGCGACGCGGCGAAAAACGGCGTGGGGTTCTACAGCGCCAGCGAATACGATCTAGAATTGCTTCAGCAATCCGGCCGCCGATTGGTAGAACTTGGCAGATCGTGTATCTCAAGAGACCATCGTGGCGGCTTGGGCATGCATCTATTGTGGTCGGAGCTCGCAGCTTACGTCCTTGAGCGCGATATCGAGATCCTCTTTGGTGTTGCCAGCTTTCATGGCACGGACCCTGGGCTCATCGCGGACGCCCTCGCCTACCTCTACCACAATTTTCTCGCTCCGAGAGACTTGCGCGTGCGGGCCCTAGAAGGACACCATCTAGATATGAACCTCTTGCCCGATGGCTCGTTTAACACGTCGCGCGCGTCTTCTCAGATTCCTCCACTGCTCAAGTCCTATCTCAGACTAGGTGGTTTCGTCGGCGATGGTGCGTTCATCGATAGGGGTTTCAACACGATCGATGTGTGTGTTGTCATGGATACCAAACGTATGAAGCAGACCTATAGACGCTTCTATGAACGTGGCCGGAGTGGTTCGGTTTGACCGTCAGATGGGATGGTTCTGACCCGCCTGCTCTGCGGCCATTAACTGGCATGCAGCGCGCGCGGCTCATCTATCGCGGGGTCTGGGCCGCGACGTCGTTGGTTTTCTTGTTTTCGATTTTCCTGATAGTTCGGTCGGTCGAATGGTTGCTTGGCAAGCTAACGGGGCGGCGGTTCGTGCGCACGAGCGCGCAGGTTGTGAAATTCTGGGCCCGGCTCGCGCTCCCAACCCTCGGCCTTCGCTACGTTCAGAAAGGAGTCCCTTCGCCATTCGCGGGAGCCTTGGTGGCCAACCATTCCAGCTGGATAGATGTGGTGGTGCTGCAACGTGCGTCGGCACCTTTCTTGGTCTCCAAATCTGAGGTCCGATCTTGGCCAGGAATAGGATTGATCGGCAGAGCGATCGGCACGCTCTTCATCGACAGAAAAGTGACCGCAGCCAAGGCACAAGAGAACGAACTCAGGGACAGAATCGCTGCAGGCGATCAAATGGCCCTTTTCCCAGAAGGCACGAGCACGGACGGACTGCGACTGCTCCCGTTCAAGTCCTCACTGTTCTCCGTTTTCTTCTCATCGACGCTTGAGCATGTCCAAGTTCAGCCGGTTTCCATCTCGTATGTTCCAGCACTCGGGATGCCGGAAGACTTTTACTCCTGGTGGGGGAACATGGGTTTCGCTATGCACCTAAAGGATGTATTGGCCAGGTCCAGAGGCGGTGTCGTGAAGATCGTCTTTCTCGACACCGTGAGCGCGGACACCGTAACCGGGCGCAAAGAGATGGCTCTCGTCTGCGATCAAAGGATACGCGCGGCCTTCAGACCTCAGCTTCCCTCTGAGGAGGGCTCAAAGGTCAGCGCAACTCCGTTCATGCAGTAACGCTGACCTGTCGGCGCGGGTCCGTCCGGAAAGACATGTCCGAGATGGGCATCACACTGAGCGCAGACGATTTCCGTGCGCCGCATGAAGAAACTGTTGTCCGCATGCTCCTCCACAGCGGCGTCGTTGATGGGAGCATAGAAGCTTGGCCATCCTGTGCCGCTCTCGAACTTTGTCGAAGCATCAAAAAGCTTTGCGTCGCAGCACACACAACTAAAGACACCCGGTGTCTTCGGGAAATTGTCATGGGTAAACGCGCGTTCAGTACCCTTCTTTCTCGTGACCTTGTAGGCCAAGTCCGAAAGCTGGCGCTGCCATTCGCTGTCACTTTTCTTGATCTTCCGGTCAACAAGATCAGCCATAAAACCTCCACTTACTGCTGTCCCCTAATACGAATGGCAACTTGGTTTTGTTTCTGAAACGTCAAGTATCAGTCACACAAATATTGCAGCGTCTGGACCGGTTGATTCCGGAGGTCCGACGCTATGACAGGGAAACCACGCGACCCGCGACGCGACAGAAAGTATCGAGTTCGCTTCGCCGAGACACAGCTGGACTTGAATCGTGCGCAGGTTCTGAGATCTCTTGTCTTCAAACAAAAGCTCAATCTGCGCGAAGCGGTTGGCGGGCCGCCAGACGCTGATGATTACGATGCATGTGCAAGACATGTGCTGATAGAAGATCTACGCACCGGCGATCTCGTATGTTGCTGTCGGATCAATGTCTTGGAAGACGGTTCGCAAATATTGGGATCGTATTCTGCAGGATTCTACGATCTGCGGAAATTTCAAGCCTATCAAGGGAGAATGCTCGAACTTGGTAGGTTCTGTATTGCTCCCGAGGCGAAGGATCCGGACGTCTTGCGATTGGCCTGGGGGTTTCTCGTCGATCTTGTTGAAAGCGAGAATGTCGAGTTGCTCTTTGGCTGCTCCAGCTTCAAGGGCATCGACACGGGAGATTATGAAGATGCGTTTGCTCTTCTGAAGGAGAGGTATCTGGCACCCAGATGCTGGCTTCCATGCGTTAAGGCACCTTCTGTTTTCCGCTTTGAGATGAAGCTCAAACGCGGAACGCTGAACCTGCGCGCCGCAATGCAAAGAATGCCACCACTCCTACGCACATATCTCATGATGGGGGGATGGGTCTCAGATCACGCGGTCATAGACCGGGATTTGCAAACCCTCCACGTCTTTACAGGGCTTGAGACCCGCCTGGTCTCTGGGAACCGGCGAAGACAATTGAGCTGCCAACTCGATTAGCCTGAACCTGAACAGTCCCTTTCAATACAAAGGCCAGCGTGGTTTGCTAGGTGCGCATTTTTGTCGCTACCTCGTTTGAGGCGCGATTTTCGGCGACACTTGACGAGGAAAGCACTTGGCCACTGGAATTCTCGGGCGACTTGCTTGGCTCGCCGCTCTCATCTGCGTCGGGCCTATTCTCGCAGCTGCGCTCGCAGCACTCACGGGCGACCTCAATACCTGGACGGGACTGATACGCAGCGTGCTCCCGGGCTACGCGCTCAATACGCTCCTCTTGGTGGTATTGGTTGGCCTGGGGACAGCAGCAATTGGCACTGGCGCGGCGTGGCTCGTCACGATGTATCGTTTCCCCGGCTCTCGCATCCTGGATGTTCTACTGGTCTTGCCTCTCGCATTTCCTGCCTACGTCTTGGCCTACGCCTACACGTATTTCCTTCAGCATTCCGGACCTGTTCAGACGGGGTTGCGCGATCTGACGGGGCTTGGGCCGCGAGACTACTGGTTCCCTGACGTACAGTCTTTGCCGGGAGCAGCCCTCATGCTGATCTTCGTTCTCTACCCGTATGTCTACCTTCTTGTACGGACGGCCTTTTCAGAGCAATCGCGCAATGCTTACTACGCAGCGCGGACACTTGGACAATCCTCTTGGGGCGCCTTTTCGTCCGTAAGCTTGCCAATGGCACGCCCCGCGATCGCCGGAGGAGCGCTCCTTTGCGTCATGGAAACGATCGCGGACTACGGCACAGTTTCGTACTTCGCTGTGCAGACGTTCTCTACGGGCATCTATCAGGCTTGGTTCTCAATGGGGGACAGAGGGGCGGCCGCCCAACTCGCATTGTGCTTGCTCTCATTCGCGCTGCTGCTCGCTATTGCCGAACGCGTGCAAAGGGGCAGGGCGAAAGTCTATATGCGGAACAGCCAAAAAGACGTTTACGCACCTCATCCCTTACGTGGCCCGTCGGGGCTGTTCGCTTTTGCGTTTTGCTTTATGCCGGTTCTCATGGGCTTTCTTCTCCCATTGGTGATCCTGTTGGAGATGGCGATTGGGTCCGGGCAGAATCCGTTTGAGCCGCGATACGTTGATCTGGTGATGAATTCACTGACGCTTGCAGGTGTTGCTGCGCTAGTGACGATTTGCGGCGCCGTCTTGATCAGCTTTCGGTCTAGGACGTCTCCGGGTCCCTCGGCGCGGCTGATGACGCTTGGGGCAGGGCTCGGGTACGCTGTTCCCGGCGGTGTTATTGCCGTGGGGATTCTCGTGCCTCTGGCATCCCTGGACAATGTCTTAGCAGAGTGGATCCGCGCTGCGTTTGGCGTAAACCCGGGCCTTATTTTTACCGGGTCGATCTGGGTGCTTGTCCTTGCATACATGTCTCGCTTCATGGCGGCAGGGCTCAACACGCTCGAAGCCGGTTATGCCACGGTGAGCCCAAGTCTGGATGCCGTTGCGCGCACACTCGGTCAGAGCCAGTTGGGGCTCTTAATCCGTGTTCACTTGCCAATCCTCAAAGGTAGCATTCTCACCGCGATCCTGATCGTCTTCGTCGATACGATGAAAGAACTCCCTGCAACGATGATTATGCGCCCGTTCAATTTCGACACGCTCGCGGTGCAGGCGCATCGGCTTGCTGCTGACGAACGCCTTCATCAAGCCGCGGTTCCGAGTCTCGTCATTGTTGCCGTCGGCCTCTTGCCCGTCTTTCTGGTTTGCCGACAACTCTCGCGATCGTCGTCGAGTGCTGCTCCTGAGACGGTGTCAGAAGCGCCGCGAAACACATCGCTACCACAAGGGTGAATGCGTCGGAAAAAACGGTGGTCCGCCCAATGGTGAGCCGCCATCTGAATGTTGGTGGGAGACGCCGCGTCTAGAACCGGAACAAGCAGTCAGATTTCGAGTTCAACCCAGATCGGGACATGGTCGGACGGTTTTTCACGAGCTCTGACAGCCTTGTCGATGCCGCATGCCGCCAACTTATCCGCTGCATCGGGCGTCAAAAGAATATGGTCGATGCGGATCCCTGCGTCTTTCTGCCAAGCACCGGCTTGGTAGTCCCAAAAGGTGTAGATCCGATCGGTTGGTGTTGAGGCTCTCAATGCGTCGGTGAAGCCCAGGTTTGTGATCCTTTGATACGCAGATCTTGTCTGAGGGAGAAAGAGCGCATCGGCAGCCCAAACGCTTGGGTCGTGGCAATCAATGCCTTGCGGGATCACGTTATAGTCCCCCGCAAGGAGCGCGCATGTCTCTGACTTGATCAGCGCGTTGGCTCGTGCGCGAAGCCGGTCCATCCAGCCGAGCTTGTAGTCATATTTCGGGCCGGGCGCCGGGTTGCCGTTCGGTAGATAGAGCCCGCAGATACGGATGGCTTCCTCTCCAACCACAGTTGCTTCAATCCAACGCGCCTGCTCGTCTGCAGTGTCTCCCGGCAGGCCGCGCGTGACGTCTTCGAGCGGAAGCTTCGACAAAATCGCGACGCCGTTGAAACTCCTTTGACCGTTTGTCTCGATCGAATACCCAGCATCCTCAAACTCGGTCCTCGGGAAGTTCGCATCAATGCTCTTTATCTCCTGGAGCACGGCCACGTCTGGCTTGGCATCCGCAAGCCAGTCCAGCAAGGCAGGCAACCGGGCTTTGATGCCATTGATGTTGAATGAGGCAATCTTCATTGCGCGCCTGAACTGCTTGAGCAAAGTCCGGGGTGCGATTGGGACACCGAAAAAATCATCCTTTCGCGAGTCTGATCAGATGCGCCTCTAAATGCGGCAGTCTGTCCTGTCCCCAGAAGAGTTCTTCGCCAATTGCGTAGAAGGGCGCTCCGAAAGCGCCGACGCGTATCGCTTCGTCCGTATTTTTCTGAAGCGTCTCCACGCCTTCAAGCATTCCACTTTCTGCTATGCCCGTGTCGAAGCCGGCTTCTGACAAGCAGTCACGGATAACGGCGTCATCGGCGATATCCTTGTTCTCCGACCAGACTGCTCTGCAGAACGCGTGAGCCAATTGACCCAAATCCCCACCGCCCGCCTTCGTAGCCGCGATCAGCGCGGTTGACGCGGGAACGGTGTTGGTCGGGAAGTATGTGGGTTGCAGGTTCAGCGGAAAGCTCTTGAACTTGGAGACCCTGGCCAGATCCTGCAACCTATACGCCTTTCGTGAATCGTGCCGCTCAGCAAGGGGCTTCGTCCCGGTCTCCGCATAGATCCGCATAAGTTCAACAGGCTTGTAGGCGATGTCCGCGGAGTGGCGCTTGGCAATTTCTTCGAGTTCGAGACCTGCCAAGTAACAATATGGAGAGATTGGAAAGTAATAATACGAGATGAGCGCCATGGTTCTTGCTCCTTCTGCGAGGTCCAGAGTGCTGAAGGTGAATCGAGGGCTTTGCAAGAGAGAACTGCGATGCTAACCCGACTATCAGCAAGACACATCGGCTCGAAGCATAGATGGCGATGAACACGATATTCAGGCCAAAGCTTATAGCAGGAAATTCGAACCAGACCTTGGCGCGTGCTATAACGCGCCGCATCTCAATCCATCGTGGTGAGCGGGTTGAGCTGGTCGATGCCCGGGTAGAGCGCTTCAACGACCAGGAGATTTTCGTCGAAGTTTTCGACAATGTCCGCGGCGAGGACATGTTCATTATCCAGTCTACGTCGAACCCTGCGAACGATAACTTGATGGAACTGCTCATCATGTGCGATGCACTCCGCAGGTCATCTGCTCATAGGATCACTGCCGTGATGCCGTATTTCGGTTATGCGCGCCAGGATCGTCGCTCAAAGGCGCGGACGCCTATCAGCGCAAAGCTTGTTGCAAACCTTTTGGCGCAAGCCGGAATCGCGCGCGTGCTTACAATGGATCTGCATGCAGCACAGATACAGGGTTTCTTTGATGTACCTGTCGACAACCTTTATGCGGCACCTGTATTCGCCCTGGATATCAGGCATAATTTCCCCGATCTGTCCAAGGTGACCGTTGTCTCGCCCGATGTCGGGGGCGTGGCACGTGCCCGAGAATTGGCCGAGCGGATCGGCGCAGACCTTGCAATCGTCGACAAGCGGCGATCCAAGCCCGGTGAGGTCGCGTCAATGACAATTATTGGCGATGTTACCGACCGGGTGTGCATCATCGTGGATGATATCTGCGACACTGCTGGCACACTCGTAAAGGCCGCTGATCTCCTGGCATCGCAGGGCGCAGCAGAGGTTCACGCTTACATAACACACGGTGTTCTTTCCGGTCCTGCTGTGCAGAGGGTCAAGGATTCCTGCATGAAATCCCTCGTGGTGACTGACTCGATTGAGGCCACTTCGGAAATTAGGGCCACCCCAAACATACGTGTCGTCCCTGTCGCACCCCTATTCGGACAAGCGATCCTAAATATCGCAATGGGGACAAGCGTGTCGTCTTTGTTCGGCTCCGAGACACTCGAACCGATCTACGAGGCGCTATATCCTTCTGCCGCATGAGCCCGCGAGTGGCCCTTCCGCGATATGTGCTGCGGAATGCGCGAGCAGGGGTACAAACACGCCTAAGAACTGGTGGCCCAACGCAGACGGACACATTTCTTTCGCTGAGTAGCGGTGGGACAAGGATTGGAGCGCTTAGCCAAACGTCTCTCTAGGTCAGGTGTCGCCTCGCGTCGCGGTGCGGAAGCGATGATCCTGGACGGCCGCGTCTCCGTAAACGGGCAGGTCATGTTAACGCCAGCCATCAACGTGAGTGCGGATGACGCAGTCTTCGTAGACGGAAGAGCTGTAGCGGACGCGGATGCGACCCGGCTCTGGCGCTACCACAAGCCGTCAGGTCTTGTAACGACGACAAATGATGAGAAGGGCCGACCGACGGTTTTTGATCGCCTGCCGAAAGATCTGCCTCGGCTCATGACGGTTGGTCGTCTCGATCTGAATTCAGAGGGCCTCCTTCTGCTCACAAATGATGGCGATCTCAAACGTCGTCTTGAACTGCCTTCAACAGGTTGGCTTCGAAAGTATCGGGTCAGAGCCAACGGGATGGCGTCAGACGAAAAACTAGAGGCCTTGCGGGAAGGCATAACCTTAGATGGCGAAAAGTTCCAACCGATGAGTGTCACTATTGATCGTCAACAGGGATCAAATGCCTGGCTGACAGTTGGCCTCAGGGAAGGGCGAAACCGGGAAGTCCGCCGAGCTTTGAATCAGGTGGGTCTGAGCGTAAACCGCTTAATCCGGATTTCCTACGGCCCATTCCAACTAGGAGATCTGAACGAAGGTGATGTCGAAGAAGTCCGGCAAAAGGTTCTGCGCGATCAGATAGGATCGTCGGCAAGCCATAGCGAACAATCATCCCCGCCAGGAAAGCGAAGGAAGTCTTAGGCTCTCGGAAGTTGGGTCCAAGAGACCAGATTTCTCTCGAAACAGAACAACGGGCTACTCTCAGCCATTCAATATTGAGAGTAGTTGGTTCTTCCTCAGACCTTCAGGTCGCCCGCGCTCTTCCGTCCGTCCCTGCCGTCAATGAGCTCATACTCGATTGGCTGATTATCTGTCAGGGTCTGCAGACCGGCCTTTTGGACAGCCGTTATGTGAACGAAGACGTCCTTGCCCCCATCAGAGGGCTGGATAAACCCATAGCCCTTTTCGGTGTTGAACCATTTCACCGTGCCCTTGGCCATTCGAAAGTCCTTAAGTCACTGCGAGCCCTGACCCCGTGCCATGGCTTCTTCGAGCTTACGCCAAAGAAATACCTGGCGACAAAGTCCTTGCCGCGCCAACGTAAACTCGCCCTACATGTAGCCCGAATCGACACGCAAAAAAAGCGGCTACACAACCAGATTTGGGAGACGAGTTCACGGTGTTGGCGTATTTTCGAGTGATTGCTCGAAATCATATCAGTTGATGAAGTGTGCGGCGCGCACAGGGTAGTCTAGTCCAAAAAGAGCGATTATGTTGGTTTGACACAAGTGGCTAGTGTCAGTTCAAATCAGGCTAACCGAAAATGCGTCTCCTTGCGTTCGTTGTATTATCTTCGATCATCCTTATGGTCGGTGTAAGCGCGATCGGGCAAACAACAGGCTCTTTCTTATGAGGGCGCAACGTTTCGGGGGTAGTTTTTCGCCGGACAAGAAGACTCAGCGAGACGATCCCGCCCACTCCAAGCCGTTCCAGCATAGTCGAGCAAGCCGCGTGAGCATTCGCGCTCGGCTTATGTATGCGCTCCCCATGCCGCTGTTCTTCGCGGCTATTGGGTCCATTTTCGCGGGCAATCCGTTCGAAATGGTCGTAGAGATCACCGGTTTTGTCGGGCTTCTACTCGCGGCGTTTCTGCTGAACGAGGGTCTCAAGGCGGAGATCGCATTCAACGAACGAAAAATCGCACGCGCTCCCAGCATCCCCCGGAAAGTGTTCTCCGCGGTGCTCACTGGCATAAGCGTCGCATTCGTGTGTGCGTTCAGTCTCGGTCAGCCGCTCCTCAGCTCGCTGTTGTTCGGCAGTGCTTCTGCCGCTGCTCTATTGGTGGCATTTGGGTTGGATCCTTTCCGCAATAAAGGAACGGAGCCGTCTACTCAGCTAGAGTCTGACCGGGTTTCGCGCGCAATTGATCGTGCGGAAGCTGTCTTGACCGAGACCATTGATCTTGCCTCTAAGTTGTCGGATCGCGAGTTGAAACTGCGTATCGAGAGGGTCTGCGCTGAAGCTCGAGGGGTATTTCGCGCCGTTGAAGAAGATCCAAGAGATCTTGCTCGGGCCCGCAAGTTCCTGACGGTGTATCTGGCCGGATTGCGTGATGCGACTGAGAAGTATGCGGACATAAGCCGTCGGTCCACATCCATCGTCAGTCGCCTGAAGTATGAGGCGCTCCTTTCAGATCTGGAGACCAGTTTCGCCGAGCACCGCGTTGAGCTTTTGCAAAACGACCGTGACGAACTTGACATTGAAATCGAGGTGCTCAGGGAGAGATTGCGGCAAGATGGCCTAGCGCCGAACTAGAACAGGTGAGGAGACCCGGCAATGACTGAGGAAATTCGTGTCAAAGCGGCGGCCACTGATCAAGAAGTCGCCGCGCTTGGCGCTGCTGTGCTGGCGGAAACTCCGGCCGAGATCAGTTCAGGCGGTCGTCTCGACCCTGTAATGCAATCGAAAATCGATGTACTGAAAGAAGAGATCGACCTGTCGAATACACAATCCATCATCAGATTCGGTTCTGCGGCACAGGCAGATCTTCAAGCGATTAGCCAAGACATGCTTAGTGGCGTCCGCAACAAGGATGTCGGGCCAGCAGGCGAGTCTCTTCGCGAGATGGTGACCTCGCTTCGCGGCTTTTCAGTGAAGGAACTTGATCCGAACCGGAAACAAAGTTGGTGGGAGCGACTGACCGGTAAAGCAAAGCCGATGGCGGAGTTCATGGCTCGCTATGAAAGTGTGCAGGTGCAGATCGACAAGATCACCGAGGATCTATTGGCCCACGAGCATACGCTCCTGAAAGACGTGAAAGCCCTGGACAAACTCTACGAGAAAACTCTCGATTTCTATAATGCGCTGGCCCTTTATATCGTGGCCGGTGAGCAAAAGATCGCAGAACTCGACGAGACATCCATTCCACAAAAGGAAGTGGAGGTGGATGGTGCGCCAAAGGCTGAAAGCGTCCTAAGGGCGCAGGAACTTAGGGATTTGCGCTCGGCTCGAGACGATCTTGAACGCCGCGTGCACGACCTCAGGCTAACGCGGCAGGTGACGATGCAATCTTTGCCTTCCATTCGTCTCGTTCAGGAAAACGACAAGAGCCTCGTCAATAAGATCCACTCGACTCTGGTCAACACCGTGCCGCTCTGGGAAACCCAGCTCGCACAGTCGGTGACGATCCATCGGTCGCGCCAAGCCGCGAAGGACGTGCGGGCTGCGAATGACCTTACCAACGAATTGTTGACGGCCAATGCTGCCAACCTGCGGCAGGCAAATGCTGAGATTCGGACGGAACTCGAGCGAGGTGTCTTCGACATCACAGCTGTGGAAAAGGCAAACGCTGATCTCATCGCGACTATTGAGGACTCGCTGAAGATCGCCGATGAAGGTCGGACGAAGCGAGCAGAGGCAGAGCAGTCATTGATAAAGATGGAAGGTGAACTCAAGCAGGCGCTTTCCTCTGCAAGATCTCAGGCGAGCGGATCTGATGGCTCTGTTAGCGGAGGCACGCAAAACTGAGTCGGTTTCAAGGATTGGAACTGCATGAGGAAACTTGGAGCAGTATCTGGGATCGATTCTTGTTCGTCGCAGCACGACTGCACATCACAATCCTTCCAAGCCTACAGGGTTTTCGCAGCACTCGCTCTCGCACTCACCGTCGGTGCGTGTAGCCAGAACAGTTCGCGTGGTTTTTCATTTGAACCCGCGGCGGCCCCGGTCCCCATGGTATCCCCTTCGCCGGACGAGGACGGCGTGGAAGCGCTCGAAGAGTTGTTTGCCGAAATGGAAGCCGAGCTTAAAGCAACGGGCAGGATGCGCCGCGAAACGGCACCTGAAGACGCTCAATATACGGTTGACGACCTCGTCCGGAACTTCGAACGCGTAGCGTTGTACGATGAGTTTGTTGACGTAGATGGCCGGTTCATCCGCTCAGAAACACCGGCCTATCTGAGACGGTGGGATGGACCCGTTCGCGTCGCTGTGATGACGGGCCGATCTGTGCCTTCCGAAACCGCTGCTAGAGACCAAGCCAACGTTGCGGCCTTCACCAATCGTCTCGCCCGAATCACTGGCGTTGATATGCAGATGGCGGACGGCGCCGACGTAAACTTTCTGGTTCTCTTCATGAATACCACCGAGCGCCTTGCATTCGCTGATGCGGTGGCCAAGCGGTTTCCGACATTTGCACCTGCGGCCAACGGAGCAATCGCAGACGCAACTTTCCAGACATTTTGCACGGCATACGCTTTTAGCGATCCTGAGGATCGCTTCCACTATTCCGCGGTGATGATCATCATACGTGCGGAGCCCCCACCGCTCACAAAGCTCTCATGCGTTCACGAAGAAATGGCGCAAGCTATGGGGTTGCCGAACGACAGCCCCGATGCGAGACCTTCTCTCTTCAACGACAGCCTTGAATTCGCACTTCTGACGGAACATGACGAAATCCTTTTGCGAATGCTGTATGATCCAAGGCTCGAAGCCGGAATGACTGCGGAGCAGGCACGCCCGCTTTTGCACGAGGTTGCACAGGACGCAGCGGAGGTGGAACGCACCCAAGTTCAGACCGTAGAGAGTTGAAGACAGGACCAGGTTGGATTATCGCGGACCTTTAAGGGCAGTGCTTCTTCAACGTATGTGAAAGCAGAGCGCTGGAGCTTGTGCGATTAGACTCTCTATTTCAGTCAACGTGAGCAAGCCGCTTGACCGACCACATTCGATGAATTCCGATTGGAGATTTCATGGGGCTTTTTAGTTTCTTCCGCGGTGAATTCATCGATACGATCGATTGGACCGACAATACGCGTGATACAATCGTCTGGCGGTTCTCACGTCGAGACAATGCCATCAAATACGGTGCCAAACTTACGGTCCGGCAGGGGCAAGCCGCCGTCCTCGTGCATGAAGGGCAGCTAGCGGATCACTTTACGCCAGGTCTCTACAGGTTGGAGACCAACAACATGCCGCTCCTGACCACATTGCAGCATTGGGATCATGGGTTTTCGAGTCCGTTTAAGTCTGAGATCTACTTCATAAATCTCCGTCGGTTTACAGATCTGAAATGGGGCACCCGCAATCCCGTGATCTGCCGAGACCCCGAATTCGGACCCGTTCGCCTGCGCGCATTCGGGAGTTATACTATGCGTGTCGGAGATCCTAAGCGCTTCATGACAGAGATTGTCGGCACAGATGGCGAGTTTACGACAGCCGAAATCTCGTTTCAGATCAGAAACATCATCACAACGCACTTCAGCCAGATTGTTGCCGCGTCGGGCATTCCAGTGCTGGATATGGCAGCGAATACTATTGATCTCGGGAAAATCGTCCATTCACAGATTGCGCCCATGGTCGAAGCTTATGGATTGGAACTCCCAGTGTTCTTAGTCGAGAATATCTCTTTGCCTTCGGAGGTCGAAGCGGCACTCGACAGGCGCAGTTCCGCCTCTCTTGCGGGAAACCTTGACCGCTACACTGAATTCAGTGCCGCTGAGGCTCTAGCCAAATCCGGGGATGCTTCTGGAGATGGAGGACAGATCGGTGCCGGTCTCGGAGCAGGGCTAGGAATGGCGATGGCCGAACGGATGGCCACGACCAGGCACGGGCCCTGGGGCGCCCCACCTGCGCGCGCTGCACAAACCGGCATGCCCGCGCCACCCCCGCCTCCGGCAGCAGAACCCCGCTGGCACATCGCGAAGGGAGGTGTTTCTGAAGGCCCCTTCAGCCAGCTCCAATTGGAACGGATGGTCTCGGACAGCTCGTTCACCCGCGAAACCCTCGTTTGGACGCCGGGTAGCCCAGGCTGGACACCTGCTGGTCAGGTCGATGATCTGACTGAGGTTTTTGCTCAGATCCCGCCACCGGTTCCGCCCGCATCATGAGGCCCAGAGTGCTCCCCGATGATAGTCTTCCGAGAGCTGGCGTTTGAGCAATGCTTGAGCCGAGCTACGTCGTCAGCAATTCTCGCCGGTTCCCATGTGATGCTTGCGGGAGCGACCTCAAATTTGCGCCCGCTACTGGCAGTCTCGTTTGTGGCCATTGTGGAAACACGAAGCCGATCAAAGTATCGACGGATCGCCTCTTGGAACATGACTTCCGGGCCTACCAGAGCGAAACGACCGACGAAACCATTATGGAAGAAACCCAAACCGCGCGCTGCGGGTCTTGCGGCGCCGAGGTGGAGTTTGAGGTCGGCATCCACTCGGACAGATGTCCGTTCTGCGCATCAGCCATTGTCGTTGAGACCGGCCTCAATCGTCATGTAAAGCCGCAAGGGCAACTACCGTTTCTCGTCTCAGAAGAAACTGCTCGTGCAGCACTTCGCGAATGGCTTGGTCGTCTTTGGTTCGCGCCCTCGGATATCCGGAGACAGGCAAATACGGAACGCGTCCTAGAGGGTGTTTACGTTCCTTATTGGACCTACAATGCAGATACTCGCACGACTTACCGCGGCCAGCGAGGCACTTTGCACCAGCAGACGCGAAGGATCCCGGTCCTAGCCAAGGGCAAGCGACGCATGCGGACGGTGAGTTCTACCAAAGTGCGATGGCGGTCCGTCAGAGGGCGCGTGTCGCGCGCTTTCCAGAATGTCCTCGTGCCTGGCACTAAGAGCCTGCCAAGACGTTTCTCCGATGGGATCGGACCATGGGATCTATCGGCTCTCATTGGGTATGATTCACGCTACCTGGCCGGGTTCAGATCGGAAGCATATACGGTCCCGGTATCGGAGGCCTTTGGCGATGCTCAGGAGATCATGAAAGCAGTGATCACACAGGATATTAGATGCGACATTGGCGGGGATAGGCAGCGGGTTGTAAATATGGATACAGATCTTGGGCGAGTTAGTTTCAAACATATTCTTTTGCCTGTTTGGATTGCAGCCTACCGGTACCGTGGCACGAGCTACAGATTTGCGGTCAATGGCCGAACTGGTATCGTGGAAGGGCAGCGCCCATGGTCCCCAGTTAAAATAGCGATAGCGATCGTCGTGGCATGCATCTTGGCGGCAGGGGTCGCCTTTGTCTTTTACGCCACAAACTGAATGTTGGCATTTCGGATCCCGGCAAGCCGAACCTGCCTAGGCAACGCAATCTTTCTCTTCAATGTCGCGACGCTGACGACAGTTTTCGCCTCGACTGGGTTAGCCGATCCACCCCCGGCCCTTTTCGAAGCGACCGAGTTGGCGTTTTCAAACTGCGCGGAGCGAGGTGAGGATGCGCGGATCCTCGAAGGTTATGACAACATCCAAGACTTGAACGGTGATGGGCTCGACGACTATATCGCTGATTTTTCTCGTATAATTTGCGGGGACGCAGACGTCGCTGTTTGCGAGATCGAGGGATGTCCGATTGTTGTTTGGCTCTCTGCACCAGCCGGGAGCTATCGGCGGGTCGATCTCGGCGCGAGCCTGGGTTATCAGATGCTTCCGCCGCCCGGCGGTATGGGACTGCCCCGGCTGCAATCGCTCCATCCGAAGGTAGTTTGCACAGACGCCGGTCTCGACACATCCGTATGCAGCCGGACATGGCGTTTCGTTGGTGATACACCCATTTCCACGTCTTTCACAGCGCCACCACCGCTCCGACCAGAGGCGCGTCCGGCGCACGTGCCACCGCCATTGGATCCATCTGAAGCCGGGTGGACCCTCAGACAGTCAGCGGATGGGAGCCCGGTCGCTCTCGGGCGTGGAACCGGAGTCATTCGGAGTTTGGGCATCTTCTGCCTCCAGAGCATGCCGTTTCTGGTCCTCCGGTTTCATGAGCCCCCAAACACTGATCAGTTGGAAGTGACATTTGAGTTTGCTTCCGGTCCCATCTCGGTCCCCGCTCTCTTCGAAGAGACCGCTGGCGGCGCATACGTCATTGATCTAGCACCAACGCGTCTGGCTGCGCGCCTAGCCGGACCCTATACAAGCACGACGCTTCGTTTTGAGATCGAAGAGCCGGTCCTCATCTCGCTGGCAGGTTCAACAGTAAGCATACGCGCCGCCTTAGCCTCTTGCTACGATTTCTGAAAGCGCCGCCATCCTCTGCGAATAGAATGGAGAGTGATCAATTCGAACCACACTCGAAAGCGCGTCTACGCTGAGCTGTCTCCTCTTTATAAGCGCGCTAAGGAAGAGCGCCAAGCGTAGCGGCTCTCTTTCTGAGGCTTCAACCAGCTTTACACGCGTCTTTGCCAGCCAAGGCGCGCCGCGGGTGCGTAGTGGAGTTCAGGCTCGGGCGTAAACATCCTCGTAACGTACGATATCATCTTCCCCGAGATAGGGTCCGGATTGGACTTCGATCAAATGCAAGTCAACCTTGCCGGGGTTCTCCAGCCGATGGACGTTGCCCACCGGGATGTAGACCGACTGATTTTCCGTAAGCAGCTTGATGTCGTCACCGTTCGTGACCCGCGCCGCACCCTGAACGACAACCCAATGCTCCGACCGATGCACATGAGATTGCAGCGAGAGCCGCCCCCCGGGGTGCACCATAATGCGTTTTACTTGAAACCGAGTACCAAGGGCCAAAGTCTCGTACCAGCCCCAAGGCCGATGATAGCGCGGGAATTCCGTTGCCTGCTTCTTACCCTTTTTCTTTAGGACCTCGACGGCTTCTTTGACGCGCTGACCCTCCGTTATGTCCGCCACTAGGACGGCATCGTGCATGGCAACCGCGACGATGTTCTTCAGCCCGATGCCGACAACCGCCAACTCCTCGGTCTCCGAGCGAAGCAGCGTATGCTCGCAATCGATAGCGTAGGCGTCGCCTGCCACGGTGACGCCATTCGCGTCTGGACCGATTTCGCGGGCAATCGCGTCCCAGGAACCGAGATCCGACCAGTGATCCTTAAACGGCACGACCGACAAGTTCTTGGACTTCTCCATGATCGCATAATCAATCGAGTCGGAAGCGGCCTTGGACCATGCATCGGGGTCAAGCCGCAGGAAACTCAGATCGGTTTTCGCCTCATTCACCGCCGTGCGCACGGCCTCGAACATGTCGGGCTGCAATGTCTCGAAGGCTTCCAAGACAGCCTTGATGGAAAACAGAAAGATCCCGCTATTCCACAGATGCTTGCCCCCCGCGATCATCTTCTCAGCGGTCGCAAGATCGGGTTTCTCAACGAAGTCTTTGAGCGGCACGGCGATCGGCGCGGCGTCGCTCTCCAGAGCTTCGGTCAACTCCAGATAGCCATACCCTGTTTCGGGCCTATCAGGTGCAATTCCGAAGGTAACGAGATTGCCCTTTTCGGCTGCGGCGACCCCCGCCGTCGCGGCTTCGTGGAACGCTTCTCCGTCAGGGATTGCGTGGTCGGATGGGCAAACAAGCAGGATCCCGTCGCGGTGGATTTCCGCCGCCCGGAATGCCGCTGCCAGGACCGCAGGCGCCGTGTTTCGACCATCGGGCTCAATCAGCATCGCGCCTGGCGCACGACTGATCCCCGAGAGTTGCTCCGTCGCGATAAAGCGAAATTCGGAGTTGGTGACGATGATTGGAGCGGCGAATTCGGGTTCGGGAAAGCGCGCGACCGTCTCCTGGAATAAGCTCTTTTCGCCGAGTATCCGGCCAAATTGTTTAGGATACGTCTTGCGAGACACGGGCCAGAGCCTCGTTCCAGACCCCCCACACAGTATCACAGGGATGATCGTCTGGGCCATCTACACCACTCCTTAATCTACTCGCAGAACGCTGACTTGCTTCTGAACAGCCGACCCTCAATGTGATGGGATATCAAGAAGCTCTCGTTCATTGTCACAGCCTTATAGTGCTCAAAGGCTTCGCAGGATCACGCTCCGCCACAACCCAACACCAACTCAGCCGGAACTTACCTTTCGACCCGTGATTTGCAAAAACCTTTTTCTCAGGATGGTTGTTTGGTGCGTGCGTACAACAATCGCCAAGCGTTCGCTCTCAAACGACGCAAACTGTCCTTTCAATCGCCTTAACGCGCTATGGCCTTCTGGAAGAAACACATCAGAAGAGAGCGACTGACGTGAGAGCGGTCTAGGGCGTCAGGCGAGAAGAGCCAAAGGGTTCTCGAGACCCCGTTTCAACCGCTCCAACCATTGAGCACCCAGCGCACCGTCGATGACACGGTGATCCACCGACAGTGTGACCATCATCATCGTTGCACTCTCGATGTCGCCAGCCTCGTTCACAATGGGCTTCTCGATTCCAGCCCCGACGGCAAGGATCGAGCCGTGGGGCGGATTGATAACGGCATCAAAGCTTTCAATACCATACATCCCAAGATTCGAGATAGCGAAACTCCCGCCCTGATACTCATGCGGCTTCAGCTGTCTGCTTCTGGCGCGGGTGGCTAAGTCTTTCATCTCCTGGGAGATTGCTGAAATCGTTTTCTGATCCGCGTCCCGAATAACCGGTGTGTAGAGCCCGCCGTCGATCGCAACGGCGACTGCGATATCCGCCCTTTCGAACTTCAAAATCCGATCGCCGGCGAAGACCGCATTGCAGTCTGCCACTTCGACCAGCGCGAGCGCAGACGCCTTGATTATGAAGTCATTGACTGAAAGCTTGATCCCGCGCGACGCAAGGTCGGCATTCAATTGAGCCCTGAACTCGAGAAGGGCATCCAGCCGGATCTCTCTTCTTAGATAAAAATGCGGAATGTCTCTTTTGGCTTCGGTTAATCGTGCCGCGATTGTTTTACGCATCCCATCCAGTGAAACATCTGCGAAAGACCGGTCTGCGTAGATTTTCTTGATGGCATCTGCCTCGAGCGCCGGAGGTAAGCATTGCGAGGTGTTTACGTCCTGAAGGGGTTTTACCTCTGCGGCTGTCCGCACGTTATCGAGATCTGCTTTGACGATGCGCCCGTGCGGCCCGGACCCGATGATCGTCTCCAGGTCAATCCCCCTATCCGCTGCAATCCTCCGGGCCAATGGTGACGCGAATACGCGCCGAGCACCCTTCTCCCCATTAGTTGACGCTCGAACCTCCGACAGGTCTCGCGCTGCCGCCGACCCTGCACTTGTGCCGTTTGGAAGATCCTTGTTTGAGGGCTTGGCAATCGGATCTGCGACGGCTGCCAGTCCGATTTGGATATCGGTTGCGCTTTCGCCGTCCTCGAGCAGGATAGCAATCGGCTGGTTTACCCTCACCCCTTCGGTCCCGTCTGGCACGATGATCTTGCCGAGCTTGCCGTCACCGACCGCTTCGAACTCCATCGTCGCCTTGTCGGTCTCGATTTCAGCAATAACGTCACCAGAAGAGATGGAATCGCCTTCCTTCTTAAGCCAGCGCGCGAGTGTGCCTTCCTCCATCGTCGGTGAAAGAGCTGGCATAAGAATGTTCACCGGCATTTGCGTTTCCTTAGCGGTAGGTAATTGATTTGGCCGCCGCAATCACCTCTGGAACTGTAACCAGCGCGAGCCTTTCCAAATTGGCTGCGTATGGCATCGGTACATCTTTTCCTGTGCAATTGAGGACGGGCGCGTCGAGCCAATCGAACGCGTGCTCCATAAGCATCGCTGATATGTGGTTTCCTATAGAGCAGACCGGAAAGCCCTCTTCCACGGTCAAACACCGGTTGGTCTTCTTTACCGATTCTATCACCGTTTCGATATCCAGGGGCCGTAAGCTCCTGAGATCGACAACCTCTGCTGAGATATCCTCTTTCGCCAAGTCCTCGGCCGCTGCCATCGCGTGTGACATCCCAATACCAAAGCTCACAATCGTAACATCCGTTCCTTCTCTCGCGATCCGAGCTTTGCCTATTGGCAAGACGAAGTCCTCGATCTCTGGGACATCGAAAGTTCTTCCGTAGAGGATTTCGTTTTCCAGGAAGATCACCGGATTGGGATCTCGGATGGCGGCCTTCAGGAGCCCCTTAGCGTCGGCCGCCGAGTAGGGCTGAATCACCTTCAACCCCGGAACCTGCGCATAGGTCGCTGCAAAATCATGGCTATGTTGGGCCGCGACCCGGGCCGCCGCTCCATTCGGCCCGCGAAACACGATCTGTGCCCCCAATTGCCCACCAGACATGTAGAGCGTCTTGGCGGCCGAGTTGATGATCTGGTCGATTGCTTGGAGCGCAAAGTTGAACGTCATGAATTCAACAATTGGTTTGAGCCCGGCGAACGCCATTCCAACACCCAGCCCCGCAAATCCGTGTTCAGTGATTGGCGTGTCGATAACCCGACGGGTACCATAGGCGTCGAGCAGCCCTTGGCTGATCTTGTATGCTCCCTGGTACTCCGCGACTTCTTCGCCCATGAGAAGCACATCATCGTCACGGCTCATTTCTTCGGCCATCGCATCCCGGAGCGCTTCACGTACGGTTTGACTGCGAAAGGTGGTGCCAACAGGAAACTCGGAGACCGGACTGGGCGTTTTGACTAGGTGAGCGCTACTGGGTGCCGAAGACCGGCGACTGCCTGATGCGCCACCTCTTTCAGCCGAGGCATTCGAGATGGCTGTTGCGGCCGGGGCTTCATTTTCGAGAACTGAGTTTTCCTCGCCTTGGTCGAAAAGAACAGCAATCGGAGTGTTAACCTTCACACCAGCCGTGCCTTGCGGAACCAGGATCTTTCCCAAGATTCCTTCGTCAACAGCTTCGAACTCCATCGTCGCCTTATCAGTTTCGATCTCTGCAATGATATCGCCCGATGAGATCGGATCGCCCTCTTTCTTGAGCCAACTGGCGAGCGTTCCCTCTTCCATCGTAGGTGAGAGAGCGGGCATCAGAATCTTCGTTGCCATACTCCACTCCCGCTCAAAGGTAGACGTCCGTCCAAAGCTCTGAAATCTCAGGTTCTGGGCTTTCTTGTGCGAATTTTGCTGCTGCGTTCACGATCGCCTTAAGCTCTTTATCGATCGACTTAAGCTCCTCTTCCGCCGCAAAGTTTGCTTTCAAAATGAGGTCCCGCACATGGTCTATGGGATCGCGTTCGTCTCGCATCCTTTGGACTTCCTCACGCGTTCGATACTTTGCGGGGTCGGACATTGAGTGACCCCGGTATCGATAGGTATTCATTTCCAGGATGTAGGGACCTTTCCCACTTCGGCAGTGCCGCACTGCCTTTTGTCCAGCATCGCGGACAGCCAGAACATCCATGCCATCCACAGCTTCCCCTGGAATTTTGAACGCGGTGCCCCGTGTATACAATGCCGGCGTGGATGACGCGCGCGACAACGATGTGCCCATAGCATACTGGTTGTTCTCGATCACAAAGATGCAAGGCAGCTTCCACAGAGAAGCCATGTTGAAGGTTTCATAAACCTGACCTTGGTTTGCGGCGCCATCTCCGAAGTAATTGAACGTGACGTTGTCGTTGTCGCGATACTTGTTAGCAAAGGCGAGGCCCGCTCCAATAGGAACACTTGCCCCAACAATACCGTGGCCACCGTAGAAGTCCTTTTCCTTTGAGAACATATGCATAGAGCCGCCTTTGCCGCGGGAGTAGCCACCCGCGCGGCCCGTTAGTTCGGCCATCACTCCGTTGGGGTCCATTCCACAGGCGAGCATATGGCCGTGGTCACGATACGTCGTGATCCGCTGATCGCCTGGCTTCGCTGTCGCTTCAAGCCCTACGACGACCGCTTCCTGGCCGATATAGAGATGGCAAAACCCGCCTATCAGGCCCATTCCGTAGAGTTGCCCGGCTTTCTCCTCGAAGCGCCGAATCAAAAGCATCTCACGATAAAACGCCATGAGTTCGGCTTTTGTGGCTGCTGCCTTTGCCGCCTGCTTCGAAGGAGCCATAAGCCATCCTAAAGTAGTTCAACATTAAACTAATAATCATTATAGCGAAAACACTTCGCATTTGAACCCCTTGCCGACACACTGCGACCGGTAGTTCATGGAGCCAGGGCCACGCTAAGCAGAAGAGATATCGAGAAAAAGTTCTTCAAGGCTGTGAACAGCTTAAGATCCACATCAAGAGAGATTGAGAGACCGGCCATTGCTTACATAGGTCCGGGGCCTCGCAAACCGGCAAGTCCCGAGAATGGCAGAGCCCAACGGAGGAGCGGAACCCGGTTCAAATCAGACGCTAAGGAACCATAATTTCATTCGTGCTGCCAAGTGTAAGGACCTTGCGCGCGCGTTCATCAAGCAGGTCGAGATCCAAGCTGTCATTCGACAAAAGACGAACCTTGTTCTCAAGTTCCGCGCGTTCACTCACCAGAGCGCTGAGCTGCGCAGACAACTCGCTCTCTTGCTCTCGGACTTCCACAAGGCGCACTAGCCCGTGTGATCCCTGCAGCGCTGTAAACGCCAGGTAACAAATCGAAGCGACGAACACGATTGCGAAAAGCGCGCCGCTCGCATTCAAGATACTGGGCTCACGTGAGTTCTGCATGGCGAGATACTATCCAAACTCATTAGCCAAACCGTTGCATACTCGCGACGAAAAAGGAATCCCTTGTCGTAGGTGCATGGGAATGAAAAAAGCGTGGGTTGGTGCGACGAAAGCCCAAAGCCAAAGCTCAAGTGATGACGCGCTAGTTACCTAGATTTGTCTTAGCGCTAGGGGCCGGCTGCGACTTTTGGGCAACCCAGGTGATGTCTCCCAGCCAATCAAACACTGTCTGACGGCGCTACGGAGAACGCCGTCATTCCGTTTAACAGGGCAGTTACTCTGTCAGCTCTTGCCGAGATAGATGTCAACTAGCTTGCCGAGCAGGTCGAGCGCATCCTCGCGTGAGCGTTGGAAGCTGTTGCGGCCAATGATCGAGCCGTTGCCGCCACCGGCAAGTATCGCGCGCGCATCGTCGAACACTGCGTCCGACCCCTTGGAAGCTCCGCCCGAGAACACGATCACCCGCCGACCATTGAACGATGCTTTTACACAATGCTCGACCCGTGCTGCCAGGGTCGAGATATCAATCTTCTGCTCGGCATAGACCTTCTGGCACTCGGGCTGCATCAGGTGATCGGTCGAGAGCTTGATCTTAATGATATGTGCGCCGAGAAGTGCTGCGATATGCGCGGCATATGCGGCAACATCGACCGCGGTTTCGCCGTCTTTGGTGATCGCTTCGCCGCGCGGATAGGACCAGATCACGGTTGCAATGCCAACAGATGCGGCTTCGCGGCGCATTTCGACAATTTCCTCGAACATGTCGAGTGCGCAGTCAGAACCGGGATATATCGTGAATCCAATTGCCGAACAGCCAAGGCGGAGGGCGTCATCAACGGTCGATGTAATCGCCTGGTTCTTGCCAGCGGTCCCGGACATCAAGGAGTTGGCCGAATTGACCTTCAGGATGGTTGGAATCTGACCTGCAAACGTATCCGCGCCGGCTTCCAGCGGACCGATCGGAGCGGCGTAGGCATTGAGGCCTGCGTCGATAGCGAGTTGGTAATGATAGTGAGGATCATAACCAGCCGGATTAGGCGCAAAACTGCGCGCAGGTCCATGCTCAAACCCCTGATCGACGGGAAGAATGATCATCTTGCCTGTGCCGCCAAGTTTGCCGTTCATCAGCATCTGGCAGAGCTTGCCCTTCACACCCGGGTTTTCGCCCTCGTAGTAACTTAGGATCTTCTTAACTTCAGCGGTGGCCTGCATGCTCTTTCCTTTATTTGGGCAACGACACGATGGGATCAGGTTTGGTCAAGCGCAGCCACGCCCGGCAGTACCTTTCCTTCAAGCCATTCCAGAAAGGCGCCACCGGCAGTGGAGACGTAGGTAAAGTCCTCGGCCGCGCCGCTTGCATTAAGTGCCGCTACCGTATCGCCTCCGCCTGCAACGGAGAGAACGTGGCCTGACTTAGTAAGGGCGGCTGCGCGCTTTGCCGCAGCATCCGTGGCAGCGTTAAAAGGTGTAATCTCAAAGGCCCCGAGGGGGCCGTTCCATACGATCGTTTTGGCTGCCTCAAAGATTACGGCGATCTCCGCAATGCTTGCCGGTCCCGCGTCCAAGATCATCGCATCTGGCGGGCAGGCATCCGCGGCGACAATCTCATGTGGTGCATTGGCTTTGAACTCCTCGGCCACCACAACATCCGTCGGTAGAGCAAGCACGCAGTTTGCTGCCACGCTCTTGTCCATGATTTCCTTAGCCGTTTCCGCCATATCGTGCTCGCAAAGGGATTTCCCCACATCAATACCCTTTGCCGCAAGGAACGTGTTCGCCATACCCCCGCCAATGACGATTGTGTCGACGCGATCAATAAGATTGCCGAGGAGTTCGAGTTTTGTAGAAACCTTCGCCCCGCCGACGACGGCAACCACAGGCCGCTGCGGAGATCCGAGCGCCTTTTCAAGCGCTTCGAGTTCTGCCTGCATCAATCGGCCAGCGCAGGAGGGCAGAAGCCGAGCAATGCCCTCCGTGGATGCGTGCGCGCGGTGCGCCGCAGAGAACGCGTCATTGCAATAGATGTCTCCCAATGAAGCCATCTTCTTAGCAAATTCGGGTTCGTTCTTCTCTTCTTCAGCGTGAAACCGAGTGTTTTCAAGTAAGAGAACCGATCCGTCTGGAAGCGTGGAGACTGCTGCACTGGCAGCCTCACCGACGCAATCGTCACCGAAGACAACCGGAGTCCCGAACGCCTCGTGGAGGGCAGGTATCGTCAGTTTCAGGCTCATCTCAGGAACGACCTTGCCTTTTGGCCGTCCGAAATGCGCCAGGAGGACAGGTTTTCCGCCCTTCTTGAGGATGTCTTTGACAGTGGGCACGATCCGCTCAATACGTGTCGTGTCCGTTACTCTCCCACCCTCAACCGGTACGTTGATGTCGACACGGGTCAGCACGACCTTCCCGCGGATCTCCAAATCGTCGAGAGTTTTCCAGGTCATGAGTGTCCTCACAGGTCTGACGAACCGGTATCAAGTTTTGGCTAGGATTACAGCAGACCCCGCACCTTTTCCGCGACGGCTTCGGGGGTGATGCCGAAATGCCGAAACAAATCGGCAGCGGGTGCTGATGCACCGAAACCATCCATGCCGACAAAGGCGGCTTTCTTTTCGCTGCCACGCTCACCAAGAAGCCACTGATCCCAACCCATCCGCACAGCAGCTTCTACTCCAACTCGGACCGGTCCGGAGGGCAGAACGCTTCTTCGATACTTCTCGTCTTGGGCCGCAAACAACTCCCAACACGGCATCGAGACCACGCGTGTTCCGATTCCTTCGGCTTCTAGGATGTCCCGCGCTGTCATGGCCAGTGAGACCTCTGATCCCGTCGCGAGCAGGACTGCGCGGCGTTTATCGGTCGCATCCGCAACCACGTAAGCTCCCCTCGCAGAGAGGTTGGCGCGGCCATGCTGCGATCTCAAGGTGGGGAGCCCCTGGCGTGTCAGCACGATGGCTGAAGGCAGCTTTGGGCCCGAAAGCGCGATTTCCCAACAATCGGCGGTCTCAACCACGTCCGCGGGGCGGAAGACATTAAAGTTTGGCATGGCACGAAGAGCCGCCAAGTGTTCGACGGGCTGGTGGGTCGGCCCATCTTCTCCTAGGCCAATCGAGTCATGGGTCAAAACGTAGATGACGCGCTGCTTCATCAACGCTGAGATCCGGATCGCTCCGCGTGCATAGTCACTAAACACCAAGAATGTGCCGCCGTAGGGTATGCAGCCGCCGTGAAGCGCGATACCGTTCATGGCAGCTGCCATGCCATGTTCGCGAATGCCGTAGTGAACATACCGTCCCGTCCGGTTTTCCGGATCGAATACTCCTAAATCCTTAGTAAGGGTATTGTTCGACCCGGTCAGGTCCGCTGACCCGCCGATTGTCTCAGGCAGGATTCCGTTGACGACCTCAAGCACCTTCTCTGATGCAGCGCGGGTCGCGAGCTTGGGCGCGGTCGCCACGAACTCCTTGCGGAAATCAATCAGCGCTTTACCCAATTTCGGCAATGAATGCCCATCATTACAGCGCATGAATTCCGACCGTTTTCTGGTCGGCATCCTTTCAAGTCGCTCTGCCCACTTGGTTCGTTCTGTAGTGCCCCGCGATCCGATAGCGCGCCAAGCCGACAGCACAGGAGCGGGAATGTCGAAGGCGTCATGCGGCCAGCCATAGTTTTGACGGACCAGCGTGATCTCATCCGGTCCAAGGGGCGAGCCATGTGCGCCCTTCGTATCCTGCTTGTTGGGCGCGCCGAAACCGATATGCGTCCTACAGTCAACGAGGGCTGGCAGATCAGACGCGTTTGCTTCGGAGATAGCTCGATCAATGTCTTCGGGATCATGGCCATCGCATGCGTGGACAGACCAACCGGACGCCGCGAAGCGCTCCGCTTGAACTGTAACGTCGGAAAGCGAAACCTTTCCGTCGATGGAGATGCCATTGTTGTCCCAAAGAACAATAAGTCGGGAAAGCTTCTGTCGCCCGGCTAGACCAATCGCCTCTTGGCTGATCCCTTCCATGAGACAGCCATCACCGGCAAGCACATAGGTCCGGTGATCGACGGCCTTCCGTCCGAAACGCGCGGCGAGCTGCTCCTCCGCCATCGCAAAACCTACCGCGGTTGCGAGTCCCTGTCCCAACGGGCCTGTCGTCGTCTCGATGCCAGCCGCTTCACCAAATTCGGGGTGGCCCGCGCATTTCGAAGATAATTGGCGAAAGTTCTTCAAGTCTTCGAGCGTAATGTCCGGGTATCCGCACAGGTAGAGCAACCCGTAGAGCAACATCGACCCGTGGCCCGCAGACAAAATGAAACGGTCCCGATCCGGCCAACTCGGATCAGAGGCATCGAACTTCATGTGTTTCTGAAGAAGAACAGTTGCTACGTCCGCCATGCCCATCGGCATTCCGGGGTGACCTGAATTCGCTTTCTGGACCGCGTCCATAGCGAGGACTCGTAAAGCCGCTGCCTTCTCCCAATGCGCGGGATGAAGACTGCGCAGTTCGGAGATATTCAACGCTAGCACCTATTTGAATTTGCGGAAAATCGCCACTCCGGCGATGCTCCAGCCACGATCACCCGACTGATAGCACCCGCATGCCGTTGGTCAAGGCGATTTAGCGCCCTGAGATACTAGGGAGCGCCCCAGATAAGAGAGCGGAAGCTGCTCGTATCATCCTGTGCATCGCCCATTATGTTTGCAGCCTCGAATGCGCGTTTGGGCCAATTGCAAAGTCTGATAAAGCCAAATAATACAAGGGCTGGTCTTCTGGAATAGGGCGCAATGGGTCAGATAAACCAACTTGAGCTTCAATTTGCGCAGGCTTTGGACCGTCTCAGAAAAGCCCTCGCAGATCGGCCGACAGCAGAGGTCGCGCCTGACACGAAGCAACTCCAGGAGCGGATCGCGGCTTTGGAAAACGACAAGGCCAAGCTTTTTGATGAGCTCGTAAGCATTCGTGCGCGCCGCGACAAAGATGTTGCGGCACTCGATCAGTTGATCTCTCAGTTGAAGCCGCTGATTGAGGAGGCGTGAAATGCCTGAACTCACTATCGAAATCGGCGGCCGCCTTTACGAAGTCGCGTGCGAGCCTGGGCAAGAAGCTTCTCTAGAGGCGGCCGCGAAGCTCCTTGACTCCGAGGCTCAGAAGATCCCCGAGGAGGCATCGGCCACAACGGAAAAGCGCATGCTTCTGCTCGCCGGATTGATGATGGCAGATGTTACTCTATCGTCGCGCAACGCAATTACGCGATCCGAGCAGGCGTTCCGCGATATGGAAGAGCGTGCCCGAATCGCGGAGGCCAAAGCCGCTATGCTTGCGGCGAAGGTCGCGAGCCCTGAAAGTGAAGCCGAATTGGCTGAGGTCTCCCAAGATGCCGAACAACTGCGAGCCGAGAATGCGATGGCCGTCGAACTGTTGTCGAAGGTCTTAAACGACATTCACACACTCGCGAAGCAAGTTGAGACTGGAAAAGCCTAAGACATCATATCTGGTGCAAAGACGAAGCTTTGAGAGCAACTCAAAGCCTCGCTTGAGCAGCTCAGAGTGCGTTCAGTCGCCTGAATTCGCGTCGCGAATTTTGTCTGCAGCTTCTTTGTTGAACTCGATGCCCTTATCCGCCAAGAGCGAATCAAGCTCACCCGACATCGTCATTTCGGTGATGATGTCGCATCCCCCGACAAATTCTCCCTTCACATAGAGTTGTGGGATCGTAGGCCAGTCGGAAAACGATTTGATACCGGTCCTGACCGCTTCGTCGTCAAGAACGTTCACATCCTTGAAGTCGATCTCCAGATACCGCAAAACACCCGCGACGCGGTGAGAAAACCCGCATTGCGGCATTGTCTTGGTGCCCTTCATGAAAAGAACAACATCATTCGCGTCAATATCAGCTTTGATTGCCGAATGTGCTTCTTCGCTCATACGTCTCTACTCCGGTGCTTTGGTCGTCAAAGCAAGCGCATGTAATTCGCCCTGCGACCCATCCATTTTTCCCTTGAGCGCAGCATAGACCATCTGATGCTGCTTTACTCGATTGAGGCCGCGGAACTCTTCAGCGGTCACAGTGGCCGCATAGTGGTCCCCGTCGCCCGCCAGATCTCTGATCTCAACCGTTGCGGTCGGGAAAGCCTCGCGGATCAGATGCTCAATTTCCGAAGCTTCCATCGCCATGCGGTCACCCCTGTTTCTCTCGATATTAGAATGAAACTAATTCTGGGCAGGGTGCGCTGCAAGCCTTACTCAAACAGTTTCGGAAGCGATCCTCTATGCGCTCGCTCCAAATCGACAAGCGGGATTTTCCCCTTTCCGAGCTGCAGGAAACTGCCTCCGGCCGTACCTATGGACGTCACCGGGACATCCGCAGCCTGCGCCGCCCCCTCCAACTCAGTGCAAAGATGAGGGCGACAGGCAATGAGGTAGCGAGCCTGATCCTCGCCGAAGAACCAAGCGGCCGGGCTCATACTCGCCTCCCCGCGAATTGTCACACCGGTTTGCCCAGCTAAGGCCATTTCGGCTGCCGCAACCGCCAATCCACCATCTGCCAGATCATGGCAAGCCGAAATGAGCCCAGCCTCATTTGCGCGCCTGACAAAGCTTCCAGCAGCGCGCTCCGCCATTAGGTCAACCTTAGGAGCGTCACCTTCTTCTCGGTCGAAGAATTCCGCGACCAGTGCCGACTGTCCAAGATGCCCTTGCGTCAGTCCAAGGAGATACAGCAGATCTCCTGGCTTTGGCGCAATCTCGATCACATCGCGAACGGAGCGAAGCAGCCCGACAGCCCCAATCGTTGGAGTTGGCAGAATGGCAGCGCCGTCTGTTTCATTGTAGAGACTGACGTTGCCCGAGACTATAGGAAGGCCGAGCGCAGCACAGGCTGCACCGATGCCTTGAATACAGCCGACGAGCTGTCCCATTATCTCGGGTTTCTCAGGGCTACCAAAGTTGAGATTGTCGGTGGCAGCAAGGGGTTGAGCGCCGGTGGCCGTCAGATTTCGATAAGCCTCTGCGACGGCTTGCATGCCGCCCTGCAGGGCGTTCGCGTAGCAGTATCTTGGCGTGACATCCGATGTGAAAGCGATTGCCTTCTCTGTACCGTGCACACGCACAACACCAGCATCGGATCCGGGAGAGCGGAGAGTGTCCGCCATGACGGATGTGTCGTATTGCGTCCAAACCCATTCCCGACTGCAAAGGTTTGGTCGTGAAACGAGTGTGACGAGAGCTTCAATCGGGTCAACGTCGGGGACAGGCTGAAGCGGTGGGGGTGGTGTTGGGGAAACCCAAGGGCGATCGTATTCAGGCGCCTCGCCGGAGAGCGCCTTTAGGGGCAGATCTGCTTTCGTCTCTGCGCCATGGACGACGACAAACCGATCCTCTGGGATCGTCTCGCCTACGACAGCAAAATCGAGATCCCACTTTTCAAACACGGCGCGCGCAATGTCTTCTTTTTCTGGGCGCAGAACCATAAGCATGCGCTCTTGGCTCTCTGAGAGCATCATCTCATAGGCTGTCATCCGGGCTTCGCGCACCGGCACGCGGTCGAGGTCGAGGCGAATTCCAAGGCCGCCCTTGTCGCCCATTTCTACCGCGGAACACGTAAGCCCGGCCGCGCCCATATCCTGGATCGAAATAACCGCGCCTGTTGCCATGAGTTCGAGGCATGCCTCCATCAGGCGTTTCTCTGTAAAGGGGTCGCCTACTTGGACCGTGGGCCGTTTTTCATCGATGCTGTCGTCGAATTCCGCAGAGGCCATTGTCGCACCGCCGACGCCGTCCCGACCCGTCTTAGCGCCCAAGTAAACGACAGGCATACCGACCCCAGACGCTGCAGAGTAGAAAATGCTGTCGGCGTCTGCGAGACCCGCTGCGAATGCGTTTACGAGGCAGTTGCCATTGTAGGCGGCATGAAATCGGAGTTCCCCGCCGACCGTCGGAACACCGAAACAGTTGCCGTATCCGCCGATGCCGGCGACGACGCCATTCACCAACGCGCGGGTCTTTGGGTGTGTGGGCTCACCGAAGGAGAGCGCGTTCATCGCTGCAATGGGTCTTGCCCCCATCGTGAAGACGTCCCGCAGGATCCCGCCAACACCCGTTGCCGCTCCTTGGTAGGGCTCGATGTATGAAGGATGATTGTGGCTCTCCATCTTGAAGACGAGAGCCTGCCCGTCGCCGATATCGACGACGCCTGCATTTTCTCCGGGCCCGCAGATCACTTGCGGCCCGCTGGTTGGCAGCGTGCGGAGCCACTTCTTCGAGGATTTATACGAGCAGTGCTCGTTCCACATTGCCGAGAAGATGCCGAGTTCCGTGAGTGTTGGCACGCGCCCGATGAGGTCGAGGATCCGCTGATACTCCTCGGGCTTCAGACCGTGGGACGCGACCAACTCTTCGGTAATCTCAGGCTCTAAGACACTTACGCTGTCGGCCATCCCGGCTCGCATCCTTTCTTTGAGAATTCCCCAATAAGACTATCCAATACTTCCGAAGCGCGAGGATGACTAGGCATCGGTTTCAAACGTATACGATCGATGGCAGGCAACTACTCTGCTGTTGAAGGCGCCAAGTCTAGATCTGCCAACCATGGGGGATGCTCGCCGAATGCCTCTGCAATGTGGTCTACGAAAAGGCGGAGTTTCTGCGGCATGGGCTTGACCGGCGGCCAAACAACGCTGATTGGCAGGGGCTTCGGTTTGAGTTTAGGCAGCACCCTGACGAGACGCCCTGCCTCGATCGCTTCGTGAAGGATAAACATCGGCAGAAGCGCAAGCCCAATTCCTGCCTCTGCCATATCCCGGACCGCCTCGCCATTGTTCGTCGAAATGCGGCCAGATGTTGGAGGCGACGCGCTTTGGTCGAATTGCCAGACCATCCCAAGGCGGGCGCGGCTGTAATTGATGGCTGTATGGTTCTGGAGATCCTCCACGCGGTCGAGTGGCCCGTGGCGGCGGAGATAGTCGGGGCTTGCAACCATGGCGCGGGGATCTTCGCAGAGCTTGCGAGCGACAAGAGTGGTGTCTTCCAGGACCCCGATCCGGATGGCTAAATCGTAGCGTGCTGGGGCGAGATTTACAATTTGGTCGTCGTAGTCGAGCAAGATTTCCAAGTCTGGATGGGCTTTCGCGAACTGTGCGATCACTGGACCCAAATGCTTGATTCCGAAGCTCATCGGCGCGGCGATTGCGAGCCTGCCGCGTAGGCCTGTATCGCCCCAGGCAACAGCTTCTGCCGCTGTCCGCATGTCGGCCAATGCAGGCCGCAGGCGTTCGGCAAGTGTAGTCGCTGCACCTGTCGCGGTAATCCGCCCAGCATGCCGCACGAAGAGGGGCGCGCCGAGCGCAAGCTCAAAATCGCTGATTCGTTTGCTGACCACCGACTTAGACAGGTTGGCGCGTGCCGCCGCGCCGGAGATGCTACCTGCCTCAATGACCTCAAGGAATGTCTCGATTTCAGCCAAGGTCCACTTCATGCCCTAACTCTATCGCGGACGAATGCGTTCGCAAATCCCGAACACCGGGTTGAGCCCCTGCCACCTTCGAATTCAGTCAGAGATGACGATCTTCCATGCAGAGAAAGGAGGGCCATCTATGGAACTCATAGGCATACACCATCTGACGGCCGTCACTGCAGATGCACGCGGCAACAATCGGTTCTACACCGATACGCTCGGTCTGCGCCGAGTGAAGAAGACGGTGAACCAAGACGACACCTCAGCGTATCATCTCTTCTTCGCGGATGGTGCAGGAAGCCCAGGGACGGACCTGACTTTTTTCGATTGGCCCGCTCCCCGGGAGCATCGCGGCACCCACTCGATCAGTCGGACCGGTCTGAGGGTGAGCGAAGCGAGCTTCGATTTCTGGATGGCGCGCCTCCGCGACAATGAGATCCGGGTTGAAGAACCGAGAACCCTGAATGGTCGAGCGACAATCGACTTCGAAGACCCAGAGGGCCAAAGGTTCCGCTTGACCGCTGATGAACCCGGCGGATCGCATCCGTGGGAAAAAAGTTCGGTGCCTGAAGGTCATCAGATCCGCGGCTTAGGTCCGATCACGCTCTCTGTTCCCAGCATTGAGCCGACGGCCGCAGTGCTGACCCAAGTTATGAATATGACACAGAGGGGCGAGTATGAGGCGCCGGAAAATGATGCGACGGTCCACGTCTTTGAGATGGGCGAGGGAGGGCCGGCAGCAGAGCTGCACGTAGCTGTTGAGCCACGACTTCCGGTGGCCCGGCAAGGAGCGGGTGCAGTGCACCATGTCGCTTTCCGCACGCCGGACCAGGAAGCCTTGCAGGGTTGGGCCAATCGACTGAAGGAATTCCGGATACCAAATTCAGGTGAAGTTGAGCGCTACTACTTCAGATCGCTCTACTTTCGTGAGCCCGGCGGAAGCCTGTTTGAGCTTGCGACCGACGGTCCCGGTTTCGCCGTGGACGAACCGCGCGAAACCATGGGCGAGAGCCTCTCTCTGCCGCCCTTCTTGGAGCCACAGCGGGCGCAGATCGAAGCGGGTCTCAAGCCGATCGACTGAAATTGACGGGGGGCGCCTTCGCGATGTCCCTCATATCTGTGCCGAATTGTAATTGCGGACGGATCGGGCACCAGATGCCCAATCCGTTCATGCTTTCAACTCGCAACCGAACACCACGCTCAGGCAGCCCAAGCAGCTCCCTAGAGCATTGTGGAAAACGGGTCTCCCTGCAAAACGGAATTGACGCGAAATCCTCTAACGCCAAGTGTCCTGCAGGCGACATTCAATCACCTTAAGAAACAGTGAGACGTCCATGACCCATATCCTCGCCCTGAGTGGCAGTCTGCGAAAACACTCCTTCAACACCGCACTCTTGGAGGCCGCGAAGGCAGAGGCACCGTCTGGTGTGACGATAGAGATTGCGTCGCTGCTCGATGTTCCGCTCTACAACGGCGATGACGAAGATAAGGATGGGCTTCCGACATCGGTTCAACGGCTCCAGACCCAGTTGGGCGAAACGAACGGACTGCTCATTGCGACACCGGAATACAACGGTGGTATTCCTGGTGTCCTAAAGAATGCGCTCGATTGGATGTCGCGTGGGCCGGGCGGTGCTGGGTTTCGCGGCAAACCGGTTGCGCTTGTCGGAGCGACGCCGGGAGGATTGGGAACAATTCTCTCGCAGACCCACCTTCTCCCGATCCTACGGAACCTTGGAACCAAGCCTTGGTTCGGAGGTCGCCTGACAGTGTCGGGTGCCATGTCGATCTTTGCGGACAGCGAATTGAAGGACGAAGCGACGCGCAAGATGGTTGCGGAATTCGTGTCAGGGTACGCGGCCAGCCTGTAGCAGTTTCGCTCCCTGTCGTCCTCGCCATCAAAAAAAAGGCCGATGAGCAGTTTCTATGCTCATCGGCTGGATTTGCCCACCGCAGTTTGTTGTTTTGGGCCGGTAGAGAACGTGATCCTAGTGAGCTTCAACCGTTTGCCGGTTCACCCAGTCAGCAGTGAGCTGCGGATCTACGGAGCTCAAGGCGTGGCCTTCATTCAAATCGTGCGCGTCTAGTTTGGCGCCTGATGCCCTGAGCCAGTCGATAAGCCGAGGGGCGTGAGCACCATATGGATCGTGAGCGCCGGTCACAGTCAACACCTCTGTGTTGTGCAAATCGACCTGTGGAAGGTGTTCCAGGGCAGCCATAGGCCGGAGAAGAACGGCCCGGCGGATCAGACCAGGATTGAGTGCCAACAAAGCCGCGGCAAAATTTGCGCCGTTGGAGTAGCCGATTACCGTGATCTTGGTTGGATCTATGCCATAGACAGTGCCGACGTCCTGGAGGAAGGCAGCAAAGGCGTCCGCCTCAGCGCGGATATCGTCTTGATCGAAATGCGTCGTAGAGAGGCGCCGGAACCAGCGGTTGATGCCTTCCTCCGTTGACCTGCCTCTTACGCCGAGAAGCGTGGCGTTGGGAGCAAGCTTTCTGGCGAGCGGCATTAAATCCGCTTCGTCGCCGCCTGTTCCGTGCAGCAAGAGCAAGACCGAACCGTCCGGATCTTTGGGGCGGTTGAAACGGTGAACGAAATGAAGGTCACGCATGGGGAACCTTTCCTCGCCGGGTAAGGCGAACTGAGGCAGCGTCGCGACGAGATCATCGGCGCGATCTGCGTTGTGAGGTGGAATTTTTAGGCTCTCGCCAAGGGTTTCAGCTGGTTCATCGACGCGGAACCCGGGTCCATCCGTAGCAAGCTCGATCAGCGTGCCTGCCGGTTCACGCACATAGAGAGACCGGAAGTAGGCGCGGTCGTGCAGATTGACCGGGCCAATCCCGGCAGCCTGAAGAGCAGACGCGTGTGCTTCCAACGAAGACTGGTCAGGCACCCGGAGTGCCACGTGGTCGGCGATACCGGTTCCTGATGCACCGGGGACAAACCCGGACGCATCGCGGATATCGATTGCGTCTCGGTCCGAGGTGAGACGTTGCAAGGCGCCTTCCGCTGGTCCAGCCGAGTATCCAAACTGGTCTAGGAACTGCGCCGTCTCGCCTGGACGTTCGGACCAGATCGTGACGGAATGCAGGCGGGCTGGCGCATCCTTCCAAGGCGCGTTGGGTGGCAAATTACTGGCAACGAGCTTGACGGTCACACCATCGGGGTCGCGCATTCGTAAGACGGGCTCGCCGAACTCCCGAACCGGTCCTTCTGTCTGGATCTGGTGGCGCAGCGCCTTCGTAATCCAAGCGCCCACTTCGTCGCCTGGGATCGACAAAGCGATTTCCGTGACCTGTCCATGCCCGACCCTTCCTGGGTTTCCGTCTTCCCAAACGAGAAACGATACGAGCGAGCCTGGCGATCCTTCTGCGTCGCCGTAGAAGAGATGCAGTTGTCGGGCATCCTCGAACCCCGCTGTCTGTTTGACGAGCCTCAGGCCGAGAAATCCCGCATAGAAGTCAACATTGCGCTGCACGTTGCTCGTGATCAGAGTGACATGATGAATGCCGGATGTCATGAGTACACTCCAGTTCGCGCCGGAAAGCCGGCGTTTGGCGATATTTGGGGTTGTTTTGGGGTCCTGCGAGATCTGCTTGGGGGGATGCGGGGTTCGTAGAGGGCGAACGCTTGTGGAACCCGGCGTTATCGGGCGACGACCCTGAGAGAGCTGATGGCATTGCCGCTTCTTGCCGAGAAAGGGGCTCAATCTTTTGGATTGTTTCGAACCCCCTGTAGACCTCCCGCGTTGCGTTCGATAAAGGTCATCGCGGACAAAAGCGGGGGCAAAAATGGCCGGATCAGAGACACCAGATATCGTTTACACGAAGGTTGACGAGGCGCCCGAACTGGCCTCGGCCTCCCTCCTGCCGATCATTCGGACATTCGCTGCGGCGGCTGGGGTTCAGGTCGGAACCCGGGATATCTCTCTGGCAGGTCGCATAATTTCCGCCTTCCCCGAACGTCTCACAGAAGCGCAAAAGCAGAGCGATGATCTCGCCTGGCTCGGCGATTTGGTGAAGAAGCCCGAAGCCAACGTTATAAAGCTTCCCAATATCTCGGCATCCGTCCCTCAGTTGGTTGCGGCAATCACGGAGTTAAAAGCGCAAGGCTACGACCTGCCGGACTACCCCGAAGAACCGTCAACCGAGACGGAGAAAGATGCGCGCGCTCGGTATGACGCGATTAAGGGCTCGGCCGTGAATCCAGTTCTGCGCGAAGGGAATTCCGATCGCCGCGCGGCAATCGCGGTGAAGAAGTTTGCCCAGTCCAATCCTCACCGCATGGGCAAATGGTCTCCCGACAGCAAGACGCGCGTTGCCGCAATGGTGCGTGACGACTTTTTCGCGAATGAGAAGTCTACCCGCCTTCCAAACGCTGCGACGGTTCGGATTGAGTTAGAGACTGCCGATGGCAGCGTGAAGGTGCTGAAAGACGGCATCCAGTATCCAGCCGGTACGATTGTGGATGCGACATTCATGTCGGCGAAAGCGCTGGGCGCATTTCTCTCGAACGAGATCGAAAAGACAAAGGAAGAGGGCATTCTGTGGTCGCTTCATATGAAAGCGACGATGATGAAGGTCTCGGACCCAATCATATTTGGCCACGCCGTGAAAGCCTGGCTTGCTCCTGTGTTCGATAAGTTTGGCGATCAGATGGCGGCGGCTGGGGTAAACCCGAATTCCGGGCTTGGGGACCTCCTTTCCCGGGTTCAGGATTTGCCTGAAGTGATGGCGGAAATTGAAAGCGTCATGGCCGATAACCCGCCGATGTATATGGTGAATTCCGACAAAGGGATCACCAATTTGCATGTGCCGTCTGACGTAATCATCGATGCCTCAATGCCAGCGCTGATCCGAGCAGGCGGCAAAGGTTGGGGACCGGATGGCCAAGAACACGATTGTGTTTGCGTCATCCCCGACCACTCATATGCACCGGTCTATGATGAGACGATCAAATACTTCAAGGAAACCGGTGCACTCGATCCGGCGACAGCCGGCGCCGTGCAGAATATCGGTCTTATGGCGCAGAAGGCACAGGAATACGGGTCCCATCCGACCACGTTCGAGATTCCCGAGGACGGCATTGTTCGAATGGTGACCGATGATGGCGTTGAGCTTCACCAACACCAAGTCGAAAAAGGCGATATCTGGCGTTCGGCTTCGGCCCGGCTTGCCCCGATTGAGGACTGGGTGCGCCTCGCTATTGATCGTCAGAAGGCAGAGGGGTGTGAGGCGATTTTCTGGCTCGACTCCGAGCGTGGGCATGATGCCGAACTGATTGAGATCGTGACACCGATGCTTTCGGAAGCCGGTGTTTCAGATCTGTTTCAGATTTTGCCGCCGAAAGAAGCGACGCGACAGACCCTTGAGACAATCCGCAAGGGCGAAAACTCGATCGCGATCACCGGCAACGTGCTGCGAGACTATCTCACCGACCTTTTCCCAATCCTTGAATTGGGCACCTCAGCAAAGATGCTCTCGATCGTGAAACTGATGAACGGCGGCGGACTGTTTGAAACGGGCGCTGGCGGTTCCGCCCCGAAACACGTTCAGCAGCTTGAAAAGGAAAACCACCTTCGCTGGGACTCACTCGGGGAATTCTGTGCTTTAGGCGAGAGCCTGAAGTTTCTTGCCGATGCCACGGGAAATGCGAAGGCCAAGGTTCTTGGTCAGGCTGTCGATACAGCCACTCAGGGTATCCTCGATGACGACCGCTCCCCGTCCCGCAAAGTCGGGGAGCCGGACAATCGCGACAGCCACTACTGGTTTGCGCGCTATTGGGCGGAAGCGCTCGCAGCGCAAGACGACGACGCAGAACTCAAGGGCCACTTTGCGCCGATTGCCAAATCACTGGCCGAGCACGAAGCTGCAATCCTAGCAGAACTCGCGGCAGCCCAAGGCGGCAACGCTGATCTAGGCGGCTACTATCACACAGATCCGACCAAGACATCGTCTGTCATGCGCCCATCGCCGACGCTCAACAGCATCATTGGTTGACCTGCAGTATGGAGAACTGTTCCGTCGAACCGATGAGGTTGGACGGAATAGGGACGGTGTCTGAAGAACGTCGACACGATCTGGTCATCTTTGATTGCGACGGTGTCCTGGTCGACAGCGAGGTCATCGCAGGCCGCTGTTTGGTTGAGGCCGCAAGCACGCTTGGCATTGAGATTAACCGGGACTACGTTGCACTTCATTTTACCGGACACAGTTTTCCGGTCGTGGGGAAGGTGCTCCAGCGGGACTTCGGCGTAAGCTTGCCAGAGGACTTCGAGGCGACATACAGGGAGATGCTGCTTTCTGCGTATTCGCGCGAACTCAAAGCTATGCCCGGCATTGAGCACGTGTTGGAGAACCTTGCCGTTCCATTCTTCTTGGCCTCGAGCTCCTCGCCGGTTCGGATCGCGCGCTCACTCGAAGTGGTTGGCCTCGAACACTTCTTCGGAGGTCGAACGGCTTCCGCTTGGATGGTCCCTCGCGGCAAACCCGCGCCGGATCTCTACCTTCACGTGGCCGAGCGCTGTGGTGTGCGCCCGGAGCGCTGTCTTGTGATAGAAGACTCGATTGTGGGCATCGAAGCCGGTGTGGCGGCAGGGATGGAGGTTTGGCGGTATGTCGGCGGCAGCCACATTTCTGCTGCAGATCGTCTCGAAACCGGTATTTGGCACGGTCAGTTTGCCAATTACGATCAATTCTTCCATCTTATCCCGAACTTGAAGCTCGGGAAATAATGACGTGGCAAGAAATGGAGGCCAGATCGCTGACACGCGCGACCTGGCGGCCCGGGCGGCATGGCTTTCCTTGGTCGGAGGTCTGACACAAGACCAGATCGCCTTCGAACTTGGAATCTCGCGGCAACGGGCGCAGCGCCTCGTCGCACGCGCCTATGCCGAAAAACTCGTGCGTGTCCGGATCGACCATCCGATAGCCGAATGTCTGGAACGAGAGCAGGCACTCAAGGCCGAGTACGGTCTGGAGAGCGCATGGGTCAGCCCGTCGCTTGGTCCCTCCGTAGATGTCTTGACGGGGCTTGCGCCATTTGCAGCTTCGATCCTGGAGCAGGTCTTCCGAAATGGGCAGGGACAGGTTTTCGCACTTGGGACGGGACGAACCCTCCAACAGGTTGTCGAGTCGATCTCTACAATGGATGGCGCGAGGCATCGCCTCGTCTCTTTGATTGGCAACGTCGCGCCAGACGGCTCTGCTTCGCTCTACGAAGTGATCGTTCGGCTGGCCGAGAAACTCGCCGCGCCGCATTTCCCCCTGTCGATCCCGCTCATCTCCCCGAGCCTTGAAGTGTCGGGGCTCTATCGGTCTTTGCCACATGTACGAAAAGCGCGGCAGCTCGCAGAGTCGGCTGACCTTGCGATTGTGGGTATCGGCCAGATGACCAAAGACGCGCCCCTCTTCGTGGACGGTTTCATCACAGAAGAGGAGCGACAAGATCTGGTTGCCGCAGGAGCGATCGGCGAACTCAGCGGACATACGTTCAATGCGAAAGGTGAGTTCGTCGATCATCCGATGAACCAGCGCATTGTCGGCGTCCGCGTCCCCGTCAACGACGTGCCGGTTCTGTGCATCGGGGCAGGCAAAGCGAAAGTCGCGCCGCTCCGAGCAGCACTGTCCGGTGGCCTGATCCACCAACTTATAACCGACGAGGACACAGCGCGTCGTCTGTTAGGCTCTGGTTAGGGTTCTGTTCGCCCCAAGTGTGTTGGGAATGCGAAAATCCACTTGACTATTCTCCACTAAGCGCCGATCATTTGCTCATGTGACGAGCAAATAATCGTCTCGGTTGGGAGGAAAATATGATGAAGTTGCCCAAGGTGCTCCTGGGGGCATGCGCTGTATCTGCACTTGCGACGGCAGGGTATGCGCAATCCAGCATCACCGTAGCGACGGTCAACAACGGCGACATGATCCGTATGCAGGCGCTGACCGACGACTTTACGGCCAAAACTGGCCACGAGGTCGAATGGGTTACCCTTGAGGAAAATGTTCTACGCCAACGCGTGACACAGGATATCGCGACACGCGGTGGCCAATTCGATGTCATGACCATCGGAATGTATGAGGCGCCGATTTGGGCCGCTCAGGACTGGCTTGTGTCCCTCAATGATCTCCCCGCCGACTATGATATCGATGACATTCTTCCGGCAATGCGCGCCGGTCTCTCCTATGACGGAACGCTCTATGCGGCGCCGTTCTATGGCGAGAGCTCGATGATCATGTATCGCACGGATCTCATGGAGGCGGCAGGCATGGAAATGCCCGAAGCGCCCACCTGGGAATTCATCAACGAGGCCGCTGCGGCAATGACCGACCGCGATGCGGACATTTACGGCATTTGCCTGCGCGGCAAGGCCGGGTGGGGCGAGAATATGGCCTTCATCACCACCGTGGCCAATTCATTTGGCGCGCGTTGGTTCGATGAGAACTGGCAGGCGCAGCTTGAGAGCCCCGAGTGGGCAGAGGCGGTGACGTTCTACAACGACTTACTGCAAAACTACGGACCTCCAGGCGCTTCCACGAACGGCTTTAATGAAAACCTGTCGCTGTTTCAGCAGGGCAAGTGCGGGATGTGGATCGACGCGACTGTTGCAGCTTCGTTCGTCACCAACCCAACCGACAGCACTGTCGCCGATCAAGTTGGCTTTGCGCTGGCGCCCAACAAAGAGGGTGTCGACAAACGCGCCAATTGGCTTTGGGCCTGGGCTCTCGCAATTCCGGCGGGAACACAGCAGGAAGAAGCCGCAAAGGCGTTTGTGAACTGGGCTACTTCTAAGGACTACCTCGCGCTTGTGGCCGAGAACGAAGGTTGGGCAAACGTCCCGCCAGGGAGCCGGATCTCGCTCTACGAGAACCCGGAATATGCTGAGGTTCCGTTCGCGGATATGACCCTTCGGTCGATCAATGCGGCAGACCCTGACGCTCCGACGGTCGAGCCCGTGCCGTATGTCGGTATCCAGTTCGTTGCCATCCCCGAATGGGCAGGCATCGGTACTGCGGCAGGTCAGGAGTTCTCCGCCATGGTCGCGGGCCAACAGAGCCCTGAAGAAGCGCTCGCCAAGGCGCAGGCGCTCGTCACCGACGAGATGGAAGCCGCCGGCTACTGACCAAAGCCTAGAATAGGCCGGAGGGCTGGCATTCGCCTGCTCTCCGGTATCATCCCTCACCAACGTGACCGCCTAGCATCGCGGCGCCAGTCAGCGCCGAGCGTAGAGGAGGCTTGTCCATGGCCACCCAGCATTCCCGATCTGCCGCCCGTTTGATGATGACCCCTGCAGTCGTCCTGCTTCTGGGATGGATGCTGATCCCGCTCATCATGACGCTCTACTTCTCTTTCAAGCGATATCTACCGCTTCGGGGGGGCGACCTGGGTTGGACTGGCTTTGACAACTATGTCCGCTTCGTCACCTCCAGCGCCTTTTGGCCGAGTGTCATCACGACGCTCATCATCGTGGGTGGTGTGCTCCTGATCACCGTCGTCTTGGGCGTGTTGCTCGCTATGCTGCTCGACCAACCGATGTGGGGCCAAGGAGTGGTGCGCATCCTGGTGATCGCGCCCTTTTTCGTAATGCCTACCGTCTCGGCGCTCGTCTGGAAAAACATGTTCATGGATCCGGTCAATGGCCTGCTCGCGCATCTTTGGCGAGCGTTCGGCGCTGAACCCGTGGTCTGGCTCAGCGACGCGCCGTTGTTTTCGATCATCTTGATTGTGTCTTGGCAGTGGCTGCCATTCGCGACGCTGATTTTGCTGACGGCGATCCAGTCGCTCGATAGCGAACAACTCGAAGCCGCCGAGATGGATGGAGCGCCCATCTTGTCCCGCTTCGGCTATATCATCCTGCCTCACCTGAGCCGCGCAATCACGATCGTGGTATTGATCCAGACGATCTTTCTTCTGTCGATCTTTGCCGAGATCTTCGTGACGACCGGTGGCTCGTTCGGGACGCGCACACTCACCTATCTGATCTACCAGCGTGTTTTGGAGAGCCAGAATGTGGGGCTCGGCTCGGCGGGAGGCGTCTATGCAATCATCCTTGCCAATATCGTCGCGATCTTCCTGATGCGGATCGTCGGCAAGAACCTGGACGCGTGAGGAGGAACGACCATGGCTCGCGCCGTTACCCAGCAACGCAAGATCATCAACACAGCCGTCGCGTGGTTGATCGGTCTGCTCATCTTCTTCCCAATCCTTTGGACGATCCTCACCAGCTTCAAAACGGAAGCCCAGGCCATCGCCGACCCGCCTCTGTTCTTCGGTTTCGACTGGACGCTTGAAAACTATGCGGTTGTCCAGGAGCGCTCTGACTACATGCGCTTTCTTTGGAACTCGGTGATCATCGCGGGAGGCTCCACCATCCTCGGCGTGATTGTCGCCGTCCCGGCGGCCTGGTCCATGGCCTTCGTGCCGGGAAAGCGCACCAAGGACATCCTCCTGTGGATGCTGTCGACCAAGATGCTCCCCGCGGTTGGCGTGCTCTATCCGATCTACCTCATCTTCATCCAATTTGGTCTGCTCGACACGCGCGCCGGACTGGTCATCGTGATGATGTTGATCAACCTGCCGATCATCGTCTGGATGCTCTATACCTATTTCAAGGAGATCCCCGGAGAGATCCTTGAGGCAGCACGCATGGACGGGGCCTCGCTCAAAAACGAAATCATCTATGTCCTTACGCCGATGGCAATTCCAGGCATCGCCTCCACGATGCTGCTCAACTTCATCTTGGCGTGGAACGAGGCATTCTGGACGCTCAACCTGACGGCGGTCAACGCCGCGCCGCTCACCGCGTTCATCGCGAGTTATTCGAGCCCAGAAGGCCTGTTCTTTGCTAAGCTCTCGGCCGCCTCAACCATGGCCATCGCTCCCATCCTGGTCCTCGGATGGTTCAGCCAGAAACAACTCGTCCGCGGTTTGACCTTCGGCGCAGTGAAATAAGGGGGGAATCCAATGGGACGCATAACACTTGATCAAGTGCAGAAGACCTTTGGCGACGTCGAGGTCATTCCGCCCCTCGACCTCACCATCGAAGACGGAGAATTTGCGGTCTTCGTCGGTCCTTCGGGTTGCGGAAAGTCGACACTCTTGCGCCTGATCGCCGGACTGGAGGACGTGTCCGCTGGCCAGATCCGTATCGATGGGGAGGATGCAACCGAGGCGCCGCCATCCAAGCGTGGCCTTGCCATGGTGTTCCAGTCCTACGCGCTCTATCCGCATATGTCGGTGCGCAAGAACATCGCGTTTCCGATGAAAATGGCGGGGATCCCGGAAGATGAGCAGAAACGCCGGATCGACGCGGCAGCCGCCGCGCTTAATCTTACGGACTATCTGGAGCGTCGCCCTGGGCAGCTTTCGGGTGGCCAGCGCCAGCGCGTGGCCATTGGCCGTGCGATTGTTCGCGAACCGGCGGCATTCCTGTTCGATGAGCCATTGTCGAACCTGGATGCGGCTTTGCGCGTCGGCATGCGCCTGGAAATCTCCGAACTGCACGAACGTCTGCAAACGACAATGATCTACGTGACCCACGACCAGGTCGAAGCGATGACGATGGCCGACAAGATCGTCGTGTTGCGCGCCGGTCGTATCGAGCAGGTGGGCTCGCCGCTGGAACTCTATCGTGCGCCCCGGAACCTCTTCGTTGCAGGCTTCATCGGGAGCCCGAAGATGAATTTCGTCAGCGGCCCTGAGGCCGCAAAACACAGCGCGCATACGATAGGCGTCCGGCCGGAGCACATTCAGGCCTCCAAGACCGAAGGAACTTGGCAAGGAGAGATCAGCGTGTCCGAGCATCTTGGCTCGGATACATTCCTGCATGTTCACGGGTCTGGCTTGGCGGATACGCTCACAGTGCGAGTGGATGGCGAGTTCGATGTCCGGCACGGCGACAAAGTCTACTTGACGCCTGACCCTGAAAAGATCCATCGCTTCGGACAGGACGGGATGCGTGCGTGATGCCAAGCGCTAGGACAGTCGGGGGATGCGCGGCTTGGTCCGCCATGCGAGCTGAGGCGAAGGAGAAATGAGGCTCAACGGCGAGACGCTCGGTTGCCTCCCGCGCGAGGTCAGGGTTCCCGCCTATGACCGTTCTCGCCTGTCGCCTGGTATCCTGCATATCGGCCTTGGCAATTTCCACCGCGCCCACCAAGCCTGGTATTTGCACCGGGTCTTCGACTTGGGGAAAAGCCACGATTGGGCGATCGTTGGGGCCGGGGTGCGCCGCTACGATGCGGCGATGCGGGAAAAGTTCCTGAACCAAGACTGCCTGACAACACTGGTCCAGCTCGACCCCACGGGTCGATCCGCTGAGGTATGCGGATCGATGATTGATTACGTTCCGATCGAGGCGGGAAACAAGGCGCTTATAGAGCGGATGGCCGCGCCCGATATTCGTATCGTGGCGCTGACCGTGACAGAGGGAGGCTACTACCTCGACCTGGCAACCAAGGGTTTCGATGCCGATCATGCGGACATCCGACATGACGCGGCCAATCCTGACCGCCCGATAACGGCCTTTGGTGCGATGGTTGCGGCGCTTAAGCGGCGCCGCGGCCAAGGGGGAGGTCCATTTACCTGCCAAAGCTGCGATAACCTGCAGGGCAACGGTGAGATCTTGCGCCAGACGATCGTGTCTCTGGCGCAATTGTCGGACCCGGATTTGGCAGCCTGGATTGACGCGAATTGCACGTTTCCAAATGCAATGGTCGACTGCATCGTGCCGGCAACAGGCCCGTCTGAACTCACCTTGGTGCGCGACATCGGCATTGAGGATGAGGTTCCGGTAACCCATGAGAACTTCCGGCAATGGGTGCTTGAAGACCGCTTCTGTGCTGGACGGCCCGAATGGGAAGCCGCAGGTGTGACAATCTCGGACCGCGTTCATGACTACGAGACCATGAAGATCCGCATTCTCAATGGTGGGCATCAGGTGATCGCCCCGGCGGGAGATCTGCTTGGAATAGAAACAATCTCGGAATGCATGTCGCATCCGCAGATCTCCGCGTTCTTTCGCAAAGTCATCTCAGAAGAGGTCACTCCCCATATTGACCCGGTGCCGGAATACACACCGCAGGCCTACATGGCCTTAATTGAGAGCCGGTTTTCCAATCCGTCCATCCGCGATACCGCCCGTCGCGTGGCCTTCGATGGATCTTCTCGCCAGCCGGGCTTTATCCTTTTATCTGTTCGCGACGGTCTGAAGGCCGGACTTTCTGTCAAAGGGCTCGCGCTCGTTTCAGCGATTTGGGCACGGTATTGCTACGGACACCGGGAGGACGGGAGCGAGGTCATGCCCAATGACCCGCAATGGGAGATGCTCCGCGCGGTGGCGCAGGAGGCACGGCTTGAACCGTACGCATGGCTAGGCATGCGGCAATTCTACGGCGCGCTGGCAGACGCCCCGGACTTCGCAACACCCTTCTCAGACTGGCTTCGAATGCTCTATGACGTAGGGGTCGAAGCAACGCTTCGTTCGTATCTGCAGGGGCAGCGGAGCTAAGAGCAATGGCCACCTATCTGGGTTTGGATCTCGGCACATCTGGGCTGCGGGGGCTTCTGGTCGATGATGGTGGCGTCCCGCTCGCGTCGGCATCCCATCCGCTCAGTGTAGAGCATCGCCATCCCGGTTGGTCTGAGCAGGATCCAGTGAGTTGGATAGCGGCCGTTGATGCTGTCGTCGCCGAGCTGAGAGCGACGCAGCCGCGCTTTCAGGATGTCCGCGGGATCGGTGTCTCGGGACATATGCATGGAGCAACCCTTCTCGACAGCGAAGACCGCGTCATCCGGCCATGCATTCTTTGGAACGACACGCGGAGCCATGCCGAGGCAGCCGCACTCGACGCGATACCCGAAGAGCGAGCACTTTCCGGCACGATTGTCTTCCCGGGCTTTACTGCACCGAAGCTGCTTTGGGTCGAGAGCCATGAGCCTTCTGCCTTCGCACGTGTGGCCAAAGTTCTTCTCCCGGCGGGCTTCCTGAACTTTCACCTGACCGGCGATCATGTGGCAGACCTTTCCGACAGTGCGGGCACGTCTTGGCTCGATGTCGGCGCTCGAGATTGGTCCGAGAAACTTCTCACTGCAGGGCATATGCGCCGTGATCAGATGCCGAGGCTGGTCGAAGGGTCTGCACAAGCGGGGACGCTGCGGCCAGAGCTTGTGGCCGAATGGGGCCTCAACGGAGAGGTCGTCGTAGCTGGCGGTGCGGGCGACAACGCCGCGGCGGCCTGCGGGATCGGGGCACTCCAGGAAGGCGTAGGTTTCGTATCTTTGGGGACCTCAGGAGTTGTCTTGACGGCGCGAGATGGCTTCCACCCCGCGCCCGACACCGCTGTGCATACGTTCTGTCATGCGGTCCCAGAGCGCTGGTACCAGATGGGGGTCATGCTCTCGGCGACTGACAGCCTAAACTGGCTGTCCGGTCTCACCGGTCAGTCCCCCTCAGATCTGTCTAGACCCCTGACCGGAACGCTCCGCGCGCCAAACACCGTTCGGTTTCTGCCCTATTTGTCGGGCGAAAGGACGCCGCACAACGACAGTGTCATCCGTGGAAGTTTCACCGGCCTTGGGCGGGAAACCGGTGTTACGGATCTCACGCAAGCGGTGTTTGAGGGCGTTGCCTACGGAATGCGGGACTCCTACGAAGCGCTGTCGGCGACCGGTGTCCGAGCCGAAACCCTCTATGCGATCGGGGGTGGAACGGCCTCGCCCTATTGGGTTGAGCTGCTGGCAACCACGATGCGCGTGCCGCTGAGCCTGCCGGATGGGAGCGAGTTTGGTGCCGCCCTCGGTGCGGCACGGCTTGGCTTGGTCGCGGCGACCGGGGCGTCGCCGGAAGAGGTGATGACGCCGCCGCGGGTGGCCGGAAGGGTCGAGCCAAACAGAGCGCTGCAAACCGCGTTCGATGAGGGCTATGAGGCGTTCCGGGCGGCCTATCCGGCGATACGTGGCATCCAATAGCGGCTTAAAGTGCCGCAAATCAAACGGGGATAGGCGAATGATCCTATGCTGCGGAGAAGCGCTGATCGACATGCTTCCAGCCGTTGATGTGCAGGGACAGGCTTGTTTCGCGCCGGTGAGTGGCGGAGCGATTTTCAATACGGCCATCGCACTGGGCCGTCTCGGCGCGCATACAGGCATGCTCACCGGGCTTTCGACGGACATGTTTGGCCAGCAGCTCGAAACGGACCTCAAGTCCAGCCGCGTTGATACGTCCCTCGTCATCAAGTCGGACCGGCCCACCACATTGGCCTTCGTTCGGCTGGTCGATGGTCATGCAACCTATACGTTCTACGACGAAAACTCGGCTGGCCGGATGATTGCGGCCGAGGACCTGCCGTCGCTTCCGGGCGATATTGTCGCGCTCTATTTCGGCGGGATCAGCCTGGTGAGCGAACCCGGCGCGCAGGCTTATGCGGCGTTGGCCGAAGCTGCGGGCCAGGATCGGGCCGTTTTCGTTGATCCCAATATCCGGCCCTCGTTCATTCGAGATGTTCCGGCGTATCGCGAGAGGATGCGCCGCGTGCTCGGATGCGCCGATATCGCCAAGGTTTCGGACGAAGATCTCAATTGGATCTATCCCGGTGGGGAGCCGATGACGGAGAAGGTTGCGCGGATTTCGGGGTCTGGGCCCGCGATGGTGATCGTCACGCGCGGCGGGCAGGGCGCGACCGCATATCTGAGAGGCGGTGTGCAAGTCGATGTTATGTCTCAAAAAGTCACGGTCGTTGACACGGTCGGGGCGGGGGACACGTTCAATGCGGGCGTTTTGGCGAAGCTTTCGGAGCTTGGCTTTCTCTCCAAAGGGTCGATCCCGGAGATCAGCCCGGAGGTGGCGGAGGCCGCTCTGGCGCATGGGGCGCAGGTGGCGGCGATTACCGTTTCGCGGGCGGGGGCCAATCCGCCGTGGCAGGACGAGCTGGCCGGGACTTGAAAAGGTTAAGATTTGCGGGGTTTGGCTTGAATCTTGGGTCCGCGGGGTCGGAAGTCGGATTTAACCTCGTGCTTCCAATGGCTTACCCCGATTTTGGCCGGTATGGAAACGGTAGGGAACCGGTATGGGTCCGGTAGGGCCGTTTGACACTGCGCGCGCGCCGTCCACCCCTCAGGCAACGCTGGAGCCGCGAATCTGAAGAACGGCGCAGGATAGACCCACGGAAGATGGTGTTGCTCGGAGGCCCTCAGAACCGACCGGTGTCGGGAAAGAACGGGCCGATGGCTTGCGGATGATGCGGGTTCCGGGCGGGATTGAGGCATGCCGCGCGCGTAAGATCCAGCGCGCAGGGGGTGCCGGTGCGGGAGGGCGGCCCATAGGGGCAGCGGAAACCGATGCGGTCCGCTTCCCAATCGTAGTCGTAGCGCGACGACATAAGTGATACGAATGCTTCGGGCGGCTCGGGCCAGCAGGTGGGGATGGAGAAGGGCCGCCCGGTCTCGGCATCGAGGGTTTCCGGCAGCAGGGTCTCCGCATTGCCGATCATCTGATCGAGCTGCTCTTGCAACAAATCTTGACCACCGCGAAAATCTGAATCCTGGGCGGCTGACGGCACATGTGCAGCCGCCCAATATGCTGATCTGAGATCGGCCCTCCATAGGATCGCCCCTTCCATCCGCGCGTTCCAGAGGTCCGCCCCTTCCATCCGCGCGTCCCTGAGGTCCGCCCCTACTATCCGCGCGTCCCTGAGGTTCGCCCCTTCCATCCGCGCTTCCCAGAGGTTCGCCCCTTCCATCCGCGCCCTCCATAGGTTCGCCCCTTCCATCCGCGCCCGCTGGAGGTTCGCCCCTTCCATCCGCGCACTGAAGAGGTTCGCCCCTTCCATCCGCGCGTCCCTGAGGTCCGCCCCTACCATCCGCGCCCGCTGGAGGTTCGCCCCTTCCATCCGCGCTTCCCGGAGGATCGCCCCTTCCATCCGCGCCCCCTGGAGCTCCGCCCCTTCCATCCGCGCCCGGCTGAGGATCGCCCCTTCCATCCGCGCCCCCTGGAGCTCCGCCCCTTCCAACCGCGCGTAGCTGAGGGCCGCCCTTTCCATCCTCGCCCCCTGGAGCTCTGCCCCTTCCATCCGCGCGTTCCAGAGGTCCGCCCCTTCCATCCGCGCCCCCTGGAGGTTCGCCCCTTCCATCCGCGCGTTCCAGAGCTCCGCCCCTTCCATCCGCGCCCCCTGGAGGTTCGCCCCTTCCATCCGCGCATTCCAGAGGTCCGCTCCTTCCATCCGCGCCCCCTGGAGGTCCGCCCCTGCCAAGAAGGCGCCCTGCGCATTGATTCGCCGCAGATCCCGCCGTGCAAGGTCGAGGGCGGGAAGATTGGCAATGGTGCTGCCGCGCTCTTCTGACCAATCGGTCTCAAAGCGCGTGTCGTAATCCGCGAAGAGCGCGTCGCAGTCGATGCCTTCGCCGACATTTTCGGTCTCGCACCATTTGTTCCGCGCACGCTCCACATGCGGCGGGTTTGGCCGGTCGGCCTCGGGCAGATGGTCGCAGGCGGCCAGCGGCAGCGCCTCTTGGCGGCACCACCTTACTCGGAAAACCTTGCGCGCGGTTTCCGGTGTGCGCCAGTTTCCTGGCAATGCCACGAGCTCTTCGCTGGCGAGATCGGTGCGGGCGAGGGGCAACCAATCGTATCGGAGCCAGCGGGCGAGGTATGTTCGGATCTTGCGGACAATGAGGTTCTCTTCGCCGGGGACGATGCGGGCGAGGCGCAATTCCCGGACTATTTCAGTTGGGAGGCGTTCATTCCAGGAATCGAAACAATCTGGAACAGGTGGTCCTTGTCCTGTCGCACGAAAATCCCATGCATCGCATCGACGCAAAATCCGGGTTTCGGGTGGAACTTCGAAGTCGGAGGGGTCTGGGTCAGGAGTAGCGGTGCTCAGGATGATATCAGCCTGGTCAATGGTCCAAGCGGCGGTGCGCACAAGCCCACCTTCGGTGCGCAGCCAACTGGTGAGGATCAGGATGCTTGCGACGAGCAGGGCGAGCGTTGGGCGCCACCACGCGCGCCAAGGAGAGCAGCCCACAGGCTCGCCGCGGCGCAGGAGCGCCCAGGCGGTCCACCAGCTCGTGAAGCCCGCGATGAGCATGATGCCGAGGCAGACCGCGGCCAGCAATGTCATCCATTCCGAATGGGCGGGCATCGAGCGCCACCAGAAATAGGCCAGCATGATCGGTCCCGCGGCCCAGACGAGCGCGCGGGTGACGAAGCCGGTGAGCCAGCCCAGCGGGCGCTTCAGGGCTTTTGGGTCCTGGCGCAGTCGCAAGGCGAAGTCGTTGACGAGCCAGTTGTGCAGGCCGGTCGTCGGCAGGTCGCTTGCCTCGGCATGGGCCTCCCAGAGTTTGATCAGGAAGAGGTGGAGGTAGGTGTAGAGCGCGGCGCCGAGGATGGGTGCTGTCCAGAAGAATGAGGCTGTGGGGATCTGGACGCCGACCAGGGGAAGCTCGGTCTGGCGGGAGGGGACGAAGAAGTCCGCGTCATTGACGCCGAGGAGCGTGATGCCGGCGAAGACGAGATAGGCCATCAGCGTGAACCACGCGGTGCGCGCGAGGGTGGAGATCTCGTTGATGCGGGCGATCTTGGGGTCGGTTTCCATGGGGCGCACGGGTGAATGGATTTTGGGGCAATCGCACGACGCTAGCATGGGGCGGGCGATGCAGGAAGGGTGTTGCGGGCGCGTCGGCCCCTGGGTGGGCGCGGCAAGGCGGTTGTGCGGCGCGGTTTATGGTGTCTTGGATCTGATGGGTTGTGATGTGCCTGGCCTCACCATGGCGCCCGCCCTTGGGGAGGGGCGGGCGCGGCCCAAGCTAGTCGCTTGGGCTCGGAGGTCATGGCGCTGAGGGCGGTGCCTGCCTGAGGAGGCGCAGTAGCGCCTGCTGGGGGGCAGGCAGGCGCTGCCCGTGCTGGCCGCACGGGCAAAGATGGAGGGCTCCAGGCAGAGAGAGCGATGAGGTTCCAGGAGGTGAGGCCGGTGCCTGCCTGGGGAGCCGCAATAGCGCTTGGTATCGTGTTCCGGCACGCCTTCGGCATGACGGTGCAAGCAGGCGTTGCCCGCGCTGGGCGCATGGGCTGAGGTGGTGTCTCCCAGGAGAGTGCTGAGACTTCGGGAGGTGAGAGCGGTGCCTGCCTGGGAAGGCGCAATAGCGCCTGCTGCCGTGTTTAAGCACTCGGCGCATCGCCACAATATCCGCGCCGGAATGCGCCGCTTTTCCTGTCCCTTACAAGGACGCTTCAACCAACTCGCATTTGGCGCGTGCGTCTCTCATCGGGAGGGTTATTGACACGATCAGGCCCGGCCCGGCATCTCCCAGTTCGAGGCTCCCCCCCATGGATTTCGCGGCGCTTGCAGCGATCGGCAGCCCCAAACCACTTCCTGACCCGGCCTTGACTTGTGCAAACCGGGAGAGGGCCTTGGCATGCTCCGAGGCGGGTATCCCTTCGCCGTCGTCGCGCACGATGATCTGCACGAAAGGCCCAACACGCCCCACCCGCACGTCGATCCGGGTCATATCGCGCCCTCCATGGCGGCAGGCATTGTCAATGAGGTTGTCGATGGCCTCGCTTAGCAGGAGCTCGTCGCCGGAGACCTCCGCCGATTTGGCGTCCGCTTCAAAACTCAGATCGATCCCCGCGCGAAGGACAGCTGGCGCGAGCCGGTCGACCACCTGCCGGGCCGTTGCCACGCTGTCAAACGGCCGCGCTTGCCGCGTTTCGGCTTCTGCCTGCGCACGCTCGTAGTTGAGGAGCTGCGTGGTCAATCGGCTCGCGTGGCGCGCGGCGGCCACGAGGTCTCCCACCCGCGTCTCCCGGTCTGAAACGTTCGGGGCCGTTTCCAGCGACTGCGCCAAGGACAGAACGCCCGCCACCGGATTCCGCAACTGGTGCGCCGCGTTTGAGATGAAGACATCCTTGGACGCAATAGACCGCTGGAGCCGATCGAAAAGCGAGTTCAAAGTTGAGACCAGCCCCGACAATTCGCTTGGGAGGGGGCGCTTGATGGGGTGGAGATCGCGCGAATCCCGCCGTGAAATCGCAGCTTCAAGATCGGTGAGCGGACGCAGACCCCATTGCACTCCAAACCAAACGACCGAGGCCACCGTCAGGATTAGAACGACAATCAGTATCGTCGCGCGAAAGCCCAGCGCCGCTGCGAGGCGTTCACGGTTTTCGCGCGTCTGCCACACCGTTACCGTCGCGAGTCCGGTCAATCCCTCAAGCGTCGAAAGCTCTTGCAACCGGACAGCGCGCACATCCTGACCTCTATAGACTGCACTGAAGATCACAGGATTGGTCACTTCATCCTGGCCCGCTGGCGGCAGAACAGGCGGTGTCGCGTAACCAGTGACATAGACCCCATCGGGGCCATGAACGTGATAGAAAACCTCGCCTTCCGCGGCGTCGCGCATAAGATCACGAGTGACCGCCGATAGAGCGTCACCGCCGGACACCGTCACATCGCGCGAAATCGCAAGTGCGACGGCCAACAGAGATCGGTCATACAATTCCTCGGCCGTTGTCTTTGCCGCACTGAAACGCCAATACCCCGCCAGAGCGGAGATCGTGATCAGTGGGATCAAGATGATGAGGATAAGCCGCTTGCGCAGGCTGAGGACGGTCATTGGGCAACCTTGACGTCGAGGATGTAGCCCAGCCCACGGGCGGTCCGGATCTCAATTCCGAGCCCAGAAAGTCGCTTGCGCAGCCGCGACACGTAGACCTCGATGACCCGCTCCTCGGTTTCAGATCCGACGCCGTAAACGCGGTCCAAAAGCGCCGACTTGGAAACGATGCGCCCCCGGCTTTCCATAAGGCATTCCAGAACGGAGAGCTCGCGCCGGGGCAAATCCATCGCTTCTCCGGCGACGAAGACCTGCCGAGCGGTATGGTCGAACGTCAGGGCTCCGATGCTTTCGGTCTCTCTCAGGGCCGAGGCGCGCCGCCGCGAGAGCGCCCGGACGCGGGCCTCCAGCTCTTCCATCTCGAAAGGTTTCACCAAGTAGTCGTCGGCCCCCATGTCCAGCCCCGACACCCGATCCTCGGTCGAACTCTTGGCGGTCAACAGCAAGACCGGTGTCGCGTCACCACGCTCGCGCAACGCCTTGAGCACAGAGAGTCCATCCATTTCGGGAAGCCGGATATCGAGGATCACGAGGTCGGCCCCCTCATGCTGGAGATAGCTGAGGCCTGATGCGCCATCGGCGAGGTGATCCACCGCGTGGCCGCAATCCCGGAGGCGATAGGCAATACCCTTCGCCAGAGCTTCGTTGTCCTCGATCAACGCAATGCGCAATTCTTCGGCACTCCTGAAAGCTTGATGCAAGGTTGGCGAACGAAACTCGCAATTACAACCGGTGTTGGAGAGCGCCGGAAAAGTTTGACAGATTGGCCGGGGAATGAAACGCCGCGCCACCAACGGGAGGAAAAACCATGCAGCATCCGCTGTTCACCCAGACCTTGGCGTGTGCGTTGTGCGCGTCCGCGGCGGCGTTTCCGCTGGCCGCGCAGGCAGAAGCGGACTTTTCAGGCGAGACCATCGAGTTCGTGATTCCGTTTTCGGAGTCCGGTGGCTCCGCGAAGTGGGCGAGCTTTTACGCGCCACTCTTGTCCGAAGCCCTGCCGGGTGAGCCGACCGTCGTGGTGAAGTTCATGCCAGGCGCTGGATCGACCAAGGGCGCCAATTGGTTTCAGAACAACCGCACCGACGATGGCACGGTGATCTTCGGCACGTCTGGTTCGACGCAGTTTCCATACCTGCTCGGCGATCCGCGCGTCCGCTATGAATACAACGACTGGCAGGTTGTGCTCGCCTCCGGCACGGGCGGTGTGGCCTATCTGCCGCCAGACCTCGCGGCGCAATACGATGGCGATGTCTCCAACATCCAGGACATCGATTTCATATACGGCTCGCAGGGCGCCACGCGCCTCGATCTCGTGCCGCTCTTGGCCTGGGAAATGCTCGGCCTTAACGTCGAACCGGTGTTCGGCATCAAGGGGCGTGGCGACGGGCGTCTGATGTTCGAGCGCGGGGAAGCCAATATCGACTACCAAACGTCGTCTTCTTTCCTCAAGGGCGTGACGCCGCTCGTGGATGAGGGCAAGGCCGTTCCGATGATGACCTGGGGCGCACTTGATGCGGACGGCAACATCGTGCGCGATCCGACTTTCCCGGACATCCCCACCTTCAAAGAAGTCTGTGATGCGACCGATGGCTGCGAGACTGCGGGTGAAGCTTGGGACGCCTGGAAAGCCTTCTTTGTCGCCGGGTTCCCCGCGCAGAAGATGGTGTTCCTCCCCGGCTCTACCGACCAAGAGATCGTGGACGCTTACTCAGCCGCCTTCGAGGCCATCAAGGAGCGCGACGATTTCGCAGAGATGTCCGCGGCTGTCTTGGGTGTTTATCCGCAGATGACCCGGGAAGAAGCGATCGCCGCTATGGCGGATGCGACCACGGTTTCGGATGATGCAAAGACCTTCATCACGACCTGGCTGTCCGATCGCTACGGCGTGACGCTGAACTGAGCGCCGCGCGCCGCCGGTCCCTCCTCTAAAGCGGGCCGGCGGCCTCAACGCCCCATTTCCCCAAAGACTTCGGAAGGCCAGTAAGATGGATCTTCTCGCCACGGCGCTTCCCGCGCTGCAGGAGGCTTTTGCCCTCATTCTCCAGCCACAGCAGGTCGTCTTCCTGATCGCTGGGGTGCTCCTGGGGCTCTCGGTCGGGGTCTTCCCGGGGCTCGGCGGTATCGCTGGGCTGAGCCTGGTTCTGCCGTTCGTCTTCGGCATGGATCCGGTCTCGGGTCTCGCGCTGATGGTCGGTCTCGTGGCGGTGATCCCGACCTCAGACACGTTTGCATCGGTGCTGATGGGGATACCGGGCTCTTCCGCGAGCCAGGCGACCGTTTTGGATGGATTCCCGATGGCAAAGCGGGGGCAGGCCGCGCGCGCGCTGTCGGCCGCTTTCATTTCATCACTGTTTGGCGGTCTTCTGGGCGCCAGTGTCCTGACTTTCTTCATCCTCGTGGCGCGACCCATCGTGCTCGCTTTCGGTTTGCCCGAGATGCTGATGATCACCATTCTCGGCCTCTCGATGGTGGCGATCTTGGCTGGCCGGCTACCGCTCAAGGGCGTCGCTGCGGCTTGTCTGGGACTGATGGTTGGCACCATTGGCGAAGGGGATGCGGGCGGCAGCCTCCGAATGGCGACTTACGACGTGCCTTATCTAACGGATGGGCTGAAACTCGTCATCGTCGGCCTCGGGATTTTCGCCGTCCCAGAGATCATCGCACTGCTTCGTCAGGACCGGGCGATTGCCAAGGATGCGCAGCTCGGCGCGGGCTGGTTCGATGGGATCCGCGACTGGGCGCGCAACATCTTCTTGTCCATCCGGTGTTCGATCATCGGTGTGCTTGTCGGGGTCATTCCCGGTCTTGGCGGCTCGGTGGTCGACTGGATTGCTTATGGTCACGCCGTTCAGACCGCGAAGGACAAAACCCAATTTGGCAAGGGCGATGTGCGCGGTGTTATCGGGCCGGAAAGCTCCAACAACGCGAAGGAGGGCGGCGGGCTTGTCCCCACGCTCATCTTCGGCATCCCAGGCTCGGGTTCGATGGCTGTGTTCATCGGCGGCATGGCTCTTCTGGGCTACGATGCGGGCCCGCAGCTTATCACCAACAACCTCGACATCACCTACACCATCGTTTGGTCGCTTGCGCTGGCGAATGTCTTCGGCGCGGGGCTCTGCATTATGCTCTCGGGCGGCATCGCAAGGCTGACAACGATCCGGTTTACGCTGCTTGCGCCGTTTCTCTTTATGATGATCAGTTTCGCGGCTTTCCAATCGGGGCAGTCGCTGGGCGATCTTGTGGCGCTCTTCTGCATCGGCGTCTTGGGCATTTTGCTGCGCCGTTTCGACTGGTCCCGGCCTGCTTTCCTCATCGGCTTTGTGCTGTCCACCCAGGCCGAGAATTACAGCTTCCAGGCCTACCAAATTGCGGCGAGCCGCTTCCGTCGGGAATTCATCGATGGGATTGAATACATCTTCACGCCGATCGTGCTCGTGCTCATCGTGGTCACGGCCCTGTCGGTCTATTTCGGCATCAAGCAATCCAAGCAAATCATGCCGGAAGGCGATGTCCCGACCGGCAGCAAGCGCGCGCCGCTGGTCTTTCTTATCGCCCTGACCGTCTACTTCCTGGTCAGTTTCTTCCAGGCCCAGAGCATTGGGATGGTCACCGACAAGCTCTTCCCGATGACGATCTCCTTCGTCGCGGTCGTCTGCTGTCTGACGCTGCTGATCCGAATGATCCGGTCGCCGGAAACCGACGCGGTCTTTGCCGACCGCGAGGCACGGGGCGAGGATGCGGAGGCACCGCACGGGCTGTGGGCGACGCTCGGCTGGTTTGCCTTGCTCTTGGGTCTGAGCGCCCTGCTCGGGTTCATCCTGGCTCTGGCGATCTTCTTCGCGGCCTTCCTGCGCTTCCGCGCTGGCCTCGAATGGAAGCGGATCGCCATTATGGGCGGCGCTGGGATCGTGTTCCTTTGTGTCTTGGCTGGCACGCTCAACCGCGACTTCCCACCGGGGCTTCTGCAGTCGGTGATCAACCTCCCCTGGCCACTGGGTTGAGCGAGATGGACAGGCCGCCCCTTAATCTTCTGTGCCTCCCCGGAGATGGGATTGGCCCGGAGATCACCGCGGCGACACGCACTGTCGTTCAGGCGGCGGCTGAGACCCACGGTCTGACCATCAAGCTAGAAGACGCGGCTATCGGTTTCGCTGCGCTTAAGCGCGACGGCACGACATTGCCCCAGCGGGTGATCGATGCGGCCAAGGCCGCGGATGGTGTCATCCTCGGACCCGTCTCGCACAACGCCTATCCGCCCGTCGCCGAGGGCGGGCGCAATCCCTCTGGCGGTCTGCGCAGGGAGCTCGACCTCTTTGCCAATATCCGCCCGGCGATCAGCTTTGCGGGTGTGCCCACACCGACGGGCCAGCCCATCGACGTCGTGGTCGTGCGCGAGAACCTCGAAGGCTTCTATGCTGACCGCAACCTTTTCAAAGGGCCGGGTGAAATCATGCCGGTGCCAGGGGTTGCGCTCGCGACGCGCCGGATTACAGCGAATGTCTCGGAACGCATCGCGCAAGCGGGCTACAGGATCGCGGCCAAGCGCAAGGCCCGCAAAGTTGCGGTCGTTCACAAGGCCAACGTGATGCGGGTCTCGGACGGTCTCTTCCTGGAGACTGTGCGCGACGTCGCGCGGGCGTTCAATGGGATCGAAACCGAAGAGATCCTGGTCGATGCAGCGGCGGCACTCTTGGTCCGCGACCCATCGCGCTTTGACGTCATCCTCACCACGAACATGTTCGGCGATATCCTGTCGGATCTTTGCTCCGAACTCGCCGGTGGGCTCGGCCTCGCGGCCTCGCTCAATCGCGGACCAGACCACGCCGTGGCCCAGGCCCAACATGGGTCCGCTCCCGATATTGCCGGGCAGGATCGCGCAAACCCGGTCTCGCTGATCGGGTCCGCGGCAATGCTCCTGGAGCATCTCCAAGCGTCCGGTCCGGCCGAGATCATCCAAGCCGCGATCCGCACTGCGCTGGCCCAGCCCGAAACCCGCACCAAAGACCTCAAAGGCCAACTCGGCACCCGTGCCTTTGCCGACACGCTCTGCCGGATCATCAGGGAGACTGCCCCATGAGCCAGACCGGCATCCCATTTCTCTTCATGCGCGGGGGCACGTCCCGCGGCCCCTATTTCAACCGTGCGGATTTGCCAGAGAGCCCGGAGGAATTGTCGCGCGTCCTCGTCTCAGTTGTGGGTTCCGGCCACCCGCTCAACATTGATGGGATCGGTGGCGGCGCGGCGGTCACCACAAAGGTCGCGATGCTCTCAAAATCGAACGAGAACTGGGCGGACGTCGACTATTTCTTTGCGCAAGTCAGCGTCGAGGACGGGCTCGTGGACTTCAAGCCGACCTGCGGCAACATCCTCTCCGGGGTTGGACCTGCGGCGCTGGAGATGGGGATCATGGAAGCTTCGGGCGACGTGACCGAAGTGCGCATCCGCGCCGTCAATACTGGTGCCCGCGTGATCGCCAAGGTGGCGACGCCTGGAGGCGGGGTGGAGTATCAGGGCGGGGTGCATATCGATGGCGTTCCGGGCACGGCGGCAGCAATCGAGCTGGCGTTCATGGACGTCGCGGGATCCTCAACGGGGGCGTTCCTGCCGACCGGTCATCTCATCGATGAGGTCGAAGGGGTAGAGGTCACCTGCATGGATGTGGCGATGCCCATCGTCATCGCGCGGGCCGCAGATTTCGGACTGAGCGGCTATGAGGGTTGCGAAGCGATCGATTCCAACAGCGAGTTCATGGACAGGATGGAAACGGTTCGCCGCGCTGCTGCGATCAAAATGGGCATGGGGGACGTCTCAAAGTCCGTCACTCCGAAATTTGCCCTGTTGGCCCCACCATGCAAGGGCGGCACAATTGCCACCCGGTATCTTATGCCCTGGGCCTGCCACCCGACGATGGCCGTGACCGGTGGCCAGTGTCTGGCGAGCTGCGCAATGACCCCTGGCACCGTTGCGGACGGGCTTGCTCTCCGACCTGAAGGCTCGCCCGCGCACGTTGTCTTGGAGCACCCATCGGGAAAGATGGAGGTCATCCTCGACTACGAACCCGCAGAGCTTGGTCTCGACATTCGCTCCGCTGGGGTGATCCGCACGGCGCGAAAGCTCGCGTCGGGTATGGTCTTCATCCCCGACACTGAACTTGTTTCCAGCTGACCCGATGACGAAGCCCAGAGCCATGCCCGAAAACTACGATGATGCCATTGAAGCCGCACGCGAGGACCTGAAGCGCGCTCTGCATGTAATCGCTGAGGAGCTTCGAACCTATCCAACGCCTGTTGCGGGCTGCGACGTGCAATACACACAGCTCTTGAGCGACCAGCGCAAAGTGCGGGCCGCGCTTTCCGCGCTGGGCGCGGCGCCCTTCATACCGACGCCGCGCACGCTCTTCCGTGGTGCGGGAGTCGAGACCCGATGAAGAGGGACCCTGAACGATGAAGACGATTATCGTAGCTTTCGACGGGACCCCGGGTGCCGCCACCGCCCTGGAGCATGCGGTCGCCCTGTCGGCACGCGACGACGGCAGGGTGATCGCAGTTTTCGCGCACGCTTCGGCAGAGGTCTATGTGGCTCAGGGCAATTGGATCCCACATGAGGCCAGGGCGATCATCTCGCAGTCCAACGCACGGTTGGGTGACGAGGTCCGTGCAAATTTCGAACTGGCGGCGAAAGCGCATGATACCTCGGTGAAGCTGAGCTTTGAGTCCATCGAGGGCCGGGTGGATGATGTGCTCGCGCGGAGGTCGCGCGCGGCGGATCTCTTGGTCACGGCACGTGTCGACAGCGACGTTGATATGCACGCCCTTCAGCATCCCGATCAAATCGCGCTGCGCGGCGGTCGGCCTCTGCTGATCGTGCCTACTGGTGTGCCGCCACGCACCGGGCCAGTGCATGCCGTAGTGGCTTGGGACGGTAAGCGCGCGGCGGCACGGGCGCTGGCGGATGCTTTGCCTCTCATGCCGCCCGGCTCGCGGATGACGCTTCTTACGATTGGCAGCGATACGTTGACGCGCCCTGTGGACGAAGTGATCGAACATCTGGCGGGCCATCGGCTGGAGGCCGAGGCTGTCGCCAAGGACCAAAAGGGAAAGGTCGCCGATGTGCTCATCGACTATTGCGCGGAGGCAAACCCGGACCTGCTGGTCATGGGGGCTTATGAACACAGCAAGTTTCAAGTTGGTCTGGTCGGAGGGCCGACACTGGAAGTGCTGCGCCGCGCCGCGCTGCCCGTTCTGATGTCCCATTGATGCGTGTTCATATCCTCGATGACTGGTTCGATACGCTCAAAGGGCTCCCGTGCTTCTCGAAACTCAACGCACATGAGGTCACAGTTTGGACCGATCACGAACCCGATCCTTATCGACTGGCGCATAGGCTGAATGAGGCTGAAGCCTTGGTGCTCTTTCGCGAGCGCACGGCAATCACTGCAGCGCTTCTCGACCGCCTGCCGAACCTGAGACTGATCAGCCAACGTAGCGTCTACCCCCATGTGGATGTAGCCGCCTGTACCAAGAATGGCGTGCTTTTGTGCTCAAACATGCATGCCGGAACGCCGTCCTATACCGCCGCCGAGCTCACCTGGGCCTTGATACTCGCCTCGATGCGACAGATCCCGCAGCAAGCGGCCTCAGTTAAGGCGGGGAATTGGCAAATGGGCGTGGGTCGGACGCTCCGTGGCCGGCGGCTGGGGCTCTACGGTTACGGGCGCATCGCCCGCGCGGTCGCGATCTATGCCGAGGCCTTCGGCATGGAGGTGCTCTGGTGGGCATCAGAAGAGGGCCGCGCCCGTGCCGCCGCCGACGGCGCCATCATCGCAGCCTCGCGGGAAGACTTCTTTGCGTCCTGCGACGTCGTTAGCGTCCATGTGCGGCTCAAACCGACGACCCGGGGCGCAATCGGCCCCGAAGATCTTGCGGCGATGCGCGCGGACGCGTTGTTTGTGAATACCTCTCGTGCGGGGCTTCTGGCAGAGGGTAGTCTGCTCGCCGCACTCGAAGCAGGTCGGCCCGGCGGAGCGGCAATCGATGTGTTTGACACCGAACCTTTGACCGACCCTAAGGATCCACTCCTCGCGCACCCCAAAGTCATTGCGACACCCCATATCGGCTATGTCACAGAAGACGAGTTCGACCTGCAATTCTCGGACATCTTCGATCAGATCAACGCGTATGCCCAGGATGCGCCGATCCACATGATCAATCCTGAGGCCTGGAGCCGTTAGCGCGCTGCCAGCGACAGCACTGTGCTCTTAAGTCCCTCCGCGGGGTGGGATAGCGTTGCGGTTGAGCGGGTCACAAGGCCCACCGGACGGATGATGCGCGGCTCCGTCAGTTCAATGCCTTTGAGGCCGCCGCCGACGGACAAGGCCAAAGAGCCACGCGGCAAGATCGCCACGCCCAATCCAGAGCGCGCCAGTTCCAGAGCGGTGGTCGAGCGGCGTGTCTCGTAGGACCACGTGAGCGGGACCCGCGCGCTTGCCAGGGCGTCGTCGATCAAGAGCCGGTTTCCCGTGCCCTTGGCCGGAAGGATCAACGATGTGGCAGCAAGCTCCTCCCAGGTCACACTCTTGCGCGCGCCGAGGGGGTCGTTCTCCGCCAAGACTACTTCCAACGCTTCATCAAACAGGGTCTGGAAGCTGAGCGCGGGCGCCACCATAGGCATGGCGCAGAGCCCGAAATCCGCATCACCTTCCGAAACCGCTTCGGCAACCTCATTGGCGGCCAAGTCCAGGATGCGCACACGGGCTGCGTTTCCGGCCGCCCGGAACTGCTCCAAGGCTGGCACCAAGAGCGTGGCGAGCACAGTCGGGACAGCGGCGACACTGACCACTGCGTTGCGTTGATGGGAAAATCGCAGGCTCTCGTCGCGCATTGCCATCACCGTCTCTTCGGCGTCGGCCAACAGCGCCTGGGCTCGCGCGAGCAGACGTTTCCCTGCCAGTGTTGGCCGGACGAGCCGCGTCGTGCGTTCGAAGAGTTCGGAGCCTAACTCTTGTTCCAGCTTGCGTACCCGCCGCGTGATGGCTGGTTGTGAGAGGTTTGTCCGCTCCGCCGCCTGGTGGAAGGAGCCCGTCTCCATCACCGCAACGAAGGCTTCGAGATCGCCGAAATCGTAATTGATGCGCATATCGTATTAATCTTCTAGAACCTATCATTAGTCAAATCAAAGAGGTCTGCGTAGGGTTCGGCCGGAGAGAGGAGCGAAGCCGATGCCACGTCCCTACGATATCGCTGTTATTGGCGGTGGAAATGCCGCGCTGTGCGCCGCGATCACCGCTGCAGAAGCTGGGGCCCGGGTGCTGATCCTGGAAGCGGCCCCAAAGCCCTATCGCGGCGGTAACAGCCGCCACACCCGCAACTTTCGCTGCATGCATCATGGCCCGCAGGGTGTTCTCACCGGGGGCTATGGCGAGGAGGAATACTACGACGATCTGCTGAAGGTGACCAAAGGCAGGACCGATCCGGGCCTCGCCCGCTTGGCGATCCGTTCATCGGAAGAGTGTTACGGCTGGATGCAGGATCACGGCGTCAGGTTCCAGCCGTCCCTATCCGGCACATTGTCGCTCTCGCGGACCAACGCGTTTTTCCTCGGCGGGGGCAAGGCATTGGTCAACGCCTACTATCTGACGGCGCAAGATCAAGGGATCGATATCGCCTATGATGCGAAGGTCACCCATATCGAGTTTGACGGTCGACGCGTAAGCCAGGTCGACGCAGAAATTGGCGGGCAGTCAGAGACCTTCACGCCAAAAGCCGTGGTCGTTGCCTCCGGCGGTTTCCAAGCAGATATCGACTGGCTCGCCGACGCTTGGGGGCCCGCTGCGCGAAATTTCTTGATCCGCGGGACACCGTACAATCGCGGCGTCGTCCTCAAGGATCTCCTGGACCAAGGCGTCGACTCCGTCGGCGATCCCACGCAGTGCCATGCGGTGGCCATCGACGGACGCGCCCCGAAATACGATGGTGGCATCGTCACCCGTCTCGACTGCGTCCCGTTCTCCGTGGTGGTCAATCGCGATGGCGAGCGCTTTTACGACGAGGGTGAGGATGTCTGGCCAAAACGCTATGCGATTTGGGGCCGCCTTGTCGCCGCGCAACCGGATCAAGTCGGCTATGCCATTATCGACAGTCGCAGCTTGAACCTGTTCATGCCCTCGGTCTTCCCACCCACCAAGGCCGACACGCTGGAGGGGCTGGCGCAGCAGATGGGCTTACCCACGCACAAAGTCCGCGAAACAATCGACACGTTCAACGCGGCTTGCCAGCCCGGCGTCTTCCACCCCACAGAACTCGATGGACTGGCGACGCGTGCGATCACACCGCCGAAGACCAATTGGGCCCGCCCGATCATTGAGCCCCCATTTTACGGCTATGAGCTACGCCCCGGTGTGACGTTCACCTATCTTGGCCTTCGCGTCGACCATGGCGCGCAGGTTCAAGGACTGGAGGGGCCCGTCGAGAACCTCTGGGCCGCGGGCGAGATCATGGCCGGATCGATCCTTGGCCAAGGCTACCTGGCCGGGTTCGGCATGACAATCGGCACCGTCTTCGGGCGTATCGCAGGCAAGGAGGCCGCAGCCTATGTTCAGTGAAGTCACGCAGGAAGCCCGCCGCCAGATCGAGATCTGCAATGCCTGTCGCTACTGCGAGGGATACTGCTCCGTCTTTCCCGCCATCACCCGCGAACGGATGTTCTCAGACGGGGATATTACGCAGCTCGCGAACCTTTGCCACAATTGCCGGGGTTGTTACTACGCGTGCCAATACACCGAGCCGCACGAATTCGCACTAAACTTGCCTAAGGCGCTCGCGGAGGTTCGCCATGAGAGCTGGAAGGATCATGCCTGGCCAAGAGGGTTCGCGCATCTCTTTGATCGCTCTGGTGTCGCAATAGCGACCGGGTTTGTTTTGGCCTTTGCGATCATCTTCGCACTCGCCCAAGCGCTCCGCCCGGATAGTGGCGAGGGCTTCTATGCCTATATGTCCCACGGGCTCATGGTCGCCATCTTTGCACCGGCCTTCCTTGCGCCTCTCGCCACTCTCGCTGTGTCCTTGCGCTCCTACTGGCGCACCGTTGGGGGTGGGCCGGTCCTGCTTTCGGATGTGTGGGAGGCCATGGCCTCGGCAAGTCGGATGAAGAACCTCAGTGGCGGGCACGGCGATGGGTGCAATTTTGAAGACGAAGCCCGCTATTCGAATGCGAGACGGCATTTCCACCAGGCAACGCTTTACGGTTTTCTGCTGTGTTTCGCCGCGACATCCGTCGGCACCGTGATGCACTACGGGTTGGGTCTCGAAGCCCCATACGGCTTCTTCAGCTTGCCGAAGATCTTCGGAGTGACGGGCGGACTGTTGCTGTGTGCCGGGACAGCAGGCCTCGCCTGGATGAAGACCAAGGCGGATCCCGAACTCGGCGCTGCGAAAGTCTGGGGTGGAGAGATGGCCTTCGTCCTGCTCCTGTTCGCGGTGAGCGCAACGGGGCTTCTCCTCTACGCCGCGACCGGGACCGGGGCTGTCGCCATTCTGCTCGCGATACATCTCGGAACGGTCCTAACTTTCTTCCTGCTCACACCGTATTCAAAAATGGCGCATGGGTTCTATCGCATCGCTGCGCTCACCAAGGACGCCGCCGCCAAGCGGCCAGTTCAGGTGACGTCCAAGGCGGTGGGCGCGAACCCCTAAAACTTCCCAAACGGACGAATTTCGTGCAGGCCTGACAGGGTAATGCAAGCTTAGCCCGCCACTCTCCCCCGAAAACGCAAACCAACTTGGGGGAAGCACGATGCAACTCAGCGGAATGCTGCATGGGGCGAAACTGCTCGCGCATGTGGATTTTCCAACGACCGAGGTTCTGGGACCCGGTGCCACGGATGATGAGGTCCAAACGATGATCGACCGGCATGGGCTGGTCTTCATCAAGCCGGTGTTCCGCGGCGCGGTTGGCAAGAAGGGCAAAGCCGGGCTCGTGGGCAAAGCGACCGATCTTCGTACGGCCCTTTCCGAAAAAGAGCGCCTCTACTTCGTTGAGCACCGCCACGGCAATGCCACGGCAAAGGCCAATGGCGTGACCTTCGAGGCGGGTGTCCCGGCGGCGCATGAAGTCTACTTCTCCATTTCCGATGATACACGGTTCCGCGCACCTGCGATGACGCTGACCCACCGGGGCGGAGTGGATATCGAAGAGCTCGACAAAACCGAGATCGCGACCGTTCCGTTCGATGCACTCACCGGACTGAAAGCATTCGTCGTGGCAAATGCGCTGACAGATATCGGCGCGCCCAAAGAGATCATTTCCCCTCTCGTTCAGCAGCTCCCCAAGCTTTGGGAACTGGTCCACCATTATGGGATGACGACGCTCGAATTGAATCCGATCCGCATGCGGCCGGGGCGGAATGGGCGCCTGACGCCAGTGGCGTGCGACTTCAAGTGTGGCTTTGACCGGGACGATGCTCGGGTCGGGCGGCTTGATTTGCCCAACCAACTCTTCGCCGCCGACATTTCTGCCTTTGAGCAGGAAGTGAACCAGCTTCGCACCCATCAAGGCCAATCGGATGTGTTCGTGATTAACGCCGAGGGCACCATCCTTGCCCCGACCTTCGGCGGCGGGGCGAACTCGCTGGTCACCGAGGTGCTGGGCGATGCGGCGATTATCTCGTCGGATTTCGGCGGCAACCCGCCCTACGAGAAGATGAAATCGGTTGCTTCGATCTGCTACCGTCACTTCCTTAAACAGACCAATGTGCTCTTCATCATTGGCGGCAAATCCAACAACACCGACATCTTCGAGACGTTCCGGGGGATGGGCGATGCGCTGCGCGAGCATTTCTCCGAGCACGGTCCGACGCCGCTTTATGTCGTTGTCGGTCGCGGCGGACCCAACCTCGTGCGCGGCATGGGCAACCTCGCCGAAACGCTCGACAGCCTAGGCGTGCCCTACCGCTTCTTCGGGTTCGACAGCGCGATCTCCGAAGTCGTGAACTACGCGCGGCAAGTGGACGACTGGATGACGTCTGGTGGGCGCGCGGAGATCGCCCGAAACCTCAACATAACCGAAGCCGCTTGAGGATGTGCAGATCATGAACCGCCAAAGCATCCCGGATTTACCCTACTTTCTCGGGCTCTCATCGCTCGACCAGATCGCGACACGCGCGGACCGCGTCTGTGTGTTGAATATCGCCGGAGGCGAGTCCCGCACCGTCACGCCGGTCAGTCACGCCTTCTCTGGCGGCAACGTGGTCTTTGGAACGTCGCCAGGACGTGCCGGTCAGGTTTTGAAGACGGCGTCCGGCGCGATACCGATTTTCAACAATGTCCGCGAGGGGCTTGATGCCGGCCACGCGTTCAATACCGGCGTGGTCTACCTGCCGCCATCGGGTGTGCGTGATGGCGTTGCGGAACTGATCCGGGTCAATCGCGGATTGGAGAAGATCGTCATCATCACTGAGAAGGTCGCTGTGCACGATGCCCGGGAAATTCGTGCAATTGCTCAAGCCAACGGGATCGACATCATCGGTGGCAATTGTCTTGGCGTGGCAGATTCCTGGAACCGCGTTCGGATCGGTGGCGCGCTGGGCGGCGACCAGCCGGAAGAGTCGCTCAGGAAGGGCTCGATTGCGGTGATGTCCAACTCAGGAGGATTCACGACGACCATCGCCCAGTATCTCGCGACTGAAGGATGGGGCACGACGACGCTGATCTCCAGCGGCAAGGATGTCTACATCCACTATTCCGCCGCCGATTTCGCCATCGGCCTTGCAAACGATGACCGCTCCAAGGCGGCGGTTCTTTATTGCGAGCCTGGCGGCTACTACGAATACGGGCTCAACTTCAACAAACCCATCGTGGCTTGTGTGGTCGGACGATGGAAATCCAAGCTGACCCGGGCGGTGGGCCATGCGGGCGCGATGGCAGGGTCTGGCGACAGCGCCGAGGCGAAAGAGCGCTGGTTCATGGATGCCGTTGGCACCGACGCGATCTTTACATCGGACAATCCGGCGGCGACAGCAAAGGGAGCCGTCGTCACCAACATTGCGGATATTCCGGCAGCCCTCAGCGCGGTCATGGCACTCAACACCATCGCCCCGGATTTTCCTCCGTCGGGGGATCTCTCGCTGAAGCCCTGGATCGCGAATGACCAGAGATTGTCCTTACCGGCCAATCTGGCAAGGCCGCCCGTCAAGGCGCCCGAACCCTATTCCACTCAGATCGCAGCCCTCTCGAAGCAGATCGGGGCGCAAGTTCCGCGTCAGACGATGAAGGATTGCTCTGGCGCGTCCGTCATGGATCCCAAGACCCAAGTGACCAGCGTGCATGGCCATGCGGTGCTCGATGTGGCGCTTCAGCCCCTGGAGGCGACGTTTGCCTTGCCGCTCGTGCACGAGATCGCCACGGAGAATGATCGCGCGTTGCTCGATGTCGCCGTCGCCGCTGAGGTCAATCTCGTCGGCGATCCGATCCTCGCCGCCGCGGATGCTGCGCGGGAGGCAGGCAACGCGCCCAACGTCGTGATGGCGACCGCAGCAGCGATCCTCGGTCCCAACAGGATCGAGCGCACGCTCGCTTGCACCCGCGCTTTGATCGAGGCCTTTGCGCATTCGGGCCTGAGTGACGGGCGCGGCGTGGGATTTGATGCGACCGGGATTGAGCTGAACGCCGAGACATTGGCGCTCTTTAAGGCAGATCACCGTGACGCGGATGACCCAAGGCCGAAGGCGATGCTCGACGCTATCGAAGCGCGCGGCGCCAGCTCTGTTTTTCTGCGCTACCTAACGGAACGCGTGGATAATCTCTCGCGTGACGCCATCCTCGCGGCAATTGCCACGACCATTGCGTGGGGGCCGCTTATGCGCAAGCGGATCACCCGCCTGACGGCGGAGACACTGCCGTGGTATCTGCGTCTCTATGGCGTCATGGTCGGTGCGGCCATCCCGGGGCAACACCACAAATCCGGGATGCTCTATGACATTCCACGGGCTGATCGCTTCGCCAACTGGACGATGGCGGATCTATGCTTCTTGGCGATTACCGGCAAGAAACCTTCGCAAGCGGAAGCATTGCCAATTCAGATCCTCGTGGGGCTGCTGATTTCGAATGGTCCCGGGTCGATCTCGGGCCAGGGCGCGAAAGGCGCTGTTGCAGCGGATGGGCCACAGACGCCCGAACGGGTGCAGATCAACAAGGCAATGGTCGGCTTCCTGACCCATACGGGCTACAGCCATGGCGGGAACGGGTTTGAAGGCATGGCCCTCCTGCTCGATCAGTTCCGAGACACCGGATTGAGGGACCCGCGGGACCCCAACCATGGGCTCGACCTGAAGGCGATGGCACGCCAGTTTGCCGAGGCGTATCTCAAAGAGAAAAGGCAAGCCAAGGAGTTCGGAACCGGCGTGCGGTCCTTGCCCGGTGTGCATCACCCGGTTTTTCGTGGCAATGCCGTGAACTACGATCCGCGCGAACGTTTCATTGCCGAGTTCCTAGAGGAGCGCGGGCAATACAACATCTTCCATGCCTTCTATCTCGAACTTGTTCAGGCGCTCCATGATGTCGGCGCTTCGCCCTATGTTTTCTGCGTCAACGTTGATGCGGTCATCGCCGCGCTCCTCCTCGCTTTGCTTTGGGAGGACTATCGGGATGGCCATCTCACGGATAGGGATCTGGAAACCGCCGCGTTCACGGTGTTTCTCTTCGGTCGCATGATCGGCTCTGCCGCCGAAATCGACGACCATCTCAACCGCGGGCGAAACATGGATACCAGGACCCCTGCGTCCAGATGCGGCTATGTGGTGTGACGCTGATGGCTGAGACACGCCCAGAGAGCGCACCAACGCTTCGCACAATCGCCATGCCGAGCGACACCAACCCCGCAGGTGACATTTTCGGCGGTTGGCTAATGAGCCAGATGGACCTTGCTGCCGGCACCGTGGCCGCATTGGCCGCGCGCGGACGTTCCTCGACGGTTGCCGTGGAAGGGATGAAGTTTCACCGGCCCGTCAAGGTCGGTGACGAGGTTTCGCTATACGCCCGCATGGTTCGGATTGGGAGAAGCTCGATGCTCATCCATGTCGAAGCGTGGCGTCGAGCGCGCCACGAAGAGACGTCCGTCCAGGTGACAGAAGCCGATTTCACTTTCGTGGCGCTCGACGACGAGGGCAAAGCCCGCCGCGTCGTTCAGGACTAGACGTTGAATAGCGCCGCGGTCGCACGAAAGGTCAGATCTTGGTCCGCAGAAGGCGCCCCGCCAAGGGCGCGCCGGTGATGACAAGAAGCATGCGCACAACGTGGTGCGTGACGACGTATCCCAGATCAGCACCGCTCACGATGGCAAGAACCACCATCTCCGCTTGACCGCCAGGGGAGAAAGCGAGCGTCGCGTCGACCGGATTGGCCAGTCCCATCCAGACCACGATTGACGCGCAGGCCGCGGTTAGCGCACCAAGGAGTACGACATAGCTGGCTCCGGCAATGACCACGCGACGCAATTCGCGCAAAGTGACGCCAACGAAGCTGACTCCTAACCCGGTTCCAATCAGGAACTGTGCGGCGAGGATCGCCTCGCTTGGCGGACGGATATGAATGAAGTCCCCCAGCGAAAGCGCAGCTGTCACGATCATGGGCCCCAGAATTGCGGCTCCGAAAAGCCCAATCCGCTCGCCGCCTTTCCAGCCGATTACCGCCGCCAGAACCATGAGCAAGAGTTCTATGGTCGGGATCTCGCTGGCCGGGGCGCCGATGGGGTTCGTCAGGTCGACACCGTAGAGCAAAACGAGAAAGACGGGCGCAAGGGTGACGATGATCAGGACCCGCGTCGCATGGAGCAGAGAAAGCGCGCGTATGTCACCTCCCGCTTCTTGTCCGAACAGGATCATGTCCTGCAAACCGCCGGGCATCGCCGCGTAGTATGCAGTTGCACGATCAAAGCCGAAGATGCGGTGGAAGAATGGGACGCCAATCAGCCCGGCCGCGACGAGATACATTGGGATCAGCGCGACTGAGCCGATCATTCTCGGGAGTTCGGCAAACAGCGCAGGCGTGATCGTTGCGCCGACCGCGACACCGAGCACGGTCCGGGCGGCCAATGAAACTTGGCCGAAGCCTTCCAGTGGCGCCCGCATCAAGGCCGCGAGCAAGCATGCAGCCATTGGACCGAATAGAAACGGAAGGGGGACACTGATCCACCAGAACAAAGCTGTGCCCAGTGCGGCGATAGAGAGTGTCAGCGCTCGGCGAGAGCGGATTGACCAGTTGGTTCTTGTCATTGGAGACCCTTTCGGCCTCAGTTTTGGCGTTGGCTATCAGTAGTGTATACATATGTATGCGAAAAAGCAACCCTGACGTTTGTTGTCGCCGGGCTCGAGCCTGGAGGGCCCTTCAGGGCCTCTGGTCGTTAGTTTGGCTCGGCACTCGCTCGGATGCTCTTCCTTCTCGACGATCCGCCCGTGCTGGAGCGCCAAACGTGGCAGCAACGCCAACGGCCGCGGCCTAGTTTTTGAGCCGGGACCAGGATAAACACAGCCTCAAAGATGGGGGGAGGGCGAATGTGGCAGGTCTGCCTGCCCGTAACTTCGGCCTGTCTCACGGGCTCTGCGACAAATCGAGATAGTCGAGCGTAGGGTGTCGATGGAGCGGATCGAAATGAAGGGCCAAGCAGTTCGGGCGAATGGCCATGGGAGGTGCGCGCGGGGCGCTCGTGGGTTGGTATCGGTGGGTCTCCAACGCGATCCACCGCTGTTTCAGGCAAGCCGGCGCGCCGCCGCGCCTTGAAGGCATGGGCCGAGGCAAAACGTGGCCGAGACGCCTGGCGTCGCGGTTATGCGCCTGCACCGACGCACCCTGACCGTCACACCAACCAAGCAACATTTAGCGCTTTGCCCAAGCTCCAAGCCGCGCCGGCTAGCAGCCCTCAAAAGCAGTCAAAACACGGATCAAAATAAGAGTTCAAAATGACCACGTATAAAGATCTCAATGATGCTCCCCATTATATGTATATTGATTATACTTACCTGCCATCAGATCGCATAACGACTGCTTATATCGGATATGGCTGGGACAGCCTATATGGAGCCGACTTCGACGGCTACAGCGTCAACTATACTGGAAACAACTTCTCCTCTGAGGGAAATGTTCTCAACATCGCGCTCCAGCCGGATTTGACGGGTATCAACTCCTCAGATCCAAATCTAAACGCTGTCACGTCCCTCGATACAGATGATTACTTCATCACCGATTCCGGAAATGAGGCGATCTATTCCGCCGAGGGCGACGATGTCGTCCGGGCGTGGAGCGGCGACGATACGGTCGTGGGCGGCTGGGGCAACGATGAGCTTCGCGGTGAGGATGGCAACGACCAGCTCTACGGCGATTGGGCCGATCTGCCCATCTATACGTTTCTTGGCTACGACGACACGGCGGACGAGTCCTGGAACCAGAATGACTGGAACATGCCGAACTATCGGCTCGATCTGCCTCAGGAATACACCGATATCACGGGTGATGACACGCTCGAGGGTGGGGACGGCGACGATACCGTACACGCCGGGCCCGGGGACGATGTGCTGCGCGGCGGGGACGGCTCCGATCAGCTCTTTGCTGGAGACGGCAATGACGAGCTACATGGCGGCCCACGCAACGATGGCGACCTTGACCTGCTCGTCGGTGGCGACGGATCGGATATCTTCTATCTGAGCTACGCGGCACAGCCGGCCGATCCGGCGAATGCGTCTTGGTGGTCGCAATGGGGCAGTGAGGCATTCGTTGGCGGCGCCGATGCGGCGGTCAAGGACTTCACCACACGCCTGCTCAAGTCTTCCGCATCCACCTTTTTTGCAGACCTTCCGGGAAGCGTTATCGCCAGCGCCTTTGGGGGGATTGCGGGCGAGGGGGCAAAACTCGGATTTGCCAGTCTCTTGGGCGAGACCTCAGCCGCGCCAACGCCCTCGGGCAATGAGAACGTCATGGTGGTCCAGGATTTCGATCCCCGCTACGACGTTCTGGCGCTGCCGGTCTCGAGCGACGTCACGCTCACGGCAGACGCAATCTACTACGACAGCTACGCCTTCGCGGATGACAAGTCTTACGACGGGTATGCCCTCAAGTTCACGGATGGAGACGACAACCATATCTACGCCGAGGTCTTTTTTGCCGACGCGTATCTGGCTGATCTGGGGCTCGACCGATCGAATGCGGCGTTCGAGGGCATCATTGAGAGCATTTATCGAACGTCGCTGTCCTACGACCAAAATGGGCTGGTGACGTCCTCGGCCACCGATCCGTTCTCAATGTACGAGGATCCGGCGAATTTCGTCGATGGTGAGGTCCCGACCGGGATCGGCGCAACCGTCGTCGCCAACACACCGCAAGGAACGACGACCCATATCTATGGGGCTTTTGCGCCCGTTGCGTTGCTTGGACCTTCCCTTGAAACAAGCGTCGTCTATGCGAGTGGAACACAGTTCGGCGATATTATTTTTGTTACTACCAGGGGGTTCGCGCCGGATGACTGGGCGTTGGACGGACCTGGAAACGCGCAACAGATCACGTTGCCTAGTCAGGTCTTTGGGTTTGAAGGCGACGACATCCTCAATGGGTCCGACGGCGAGGACTACATCTATGGTGGTGACGGCGACGACCTGATTTACGGCTGGCAGAACAACTCGACGACCGGCCGCGATTACCTCGATGGCGGGGACGGCGATGATGAACTCTTCGCAGCACGGACGAGCAACGGAAGCATCTATGCTCACTTCGTCGGGGGCGCAGGAAGCGACACAGCGTCATTTGAGTATTCATACGTCAGTATCTCGGCGAATCTGTCCATCACCAGCGGAGATCTTGGCGAAGTCATCTTCGAAGCTGTCGAAAACCTGATCGGCACGAACCAGCCCAGCACCTACGACTTAACCTCCGAAAGTGGCCTCCGGGGCGACACGCTTGCTGGTGATGACTCCGCGAACCAGATCCATGGCCTTGCCGGGGATGACAGTCTGTTGGGTCGAGGCGATGCCGATACGCTCAATGGCGGGGTGGGGGACGATACGCTCGACGGCGGCGACGGCAACGACTACCTCGATGGCGGAGCCACCCTCATCACGCCGGACGAAAGCAACTCTGGCACAGATGTGACCGTCTTGGGTGGCGACGACTCCCTTCTGGGCGGTGATGGCGATGACGCGCTGGATGGCCGCGACGGTGACGACACGCTCGACGGTGGTGCGGACGATGATTTTGTCAGGGGCGGCAGCGGGGCTGACTCGCTCGTGGGTGGCTTCGGCAACGATACGGTCGGCTACGACGATCAGATCGCGGCGGTGTATGTTTGGCTCGGCAACCAGCAAGCCACAGACGGCTACGGGGATCAGGACACGCTTGAGGGTTTCGAGAACGTTGTCGGGTCCGGCCTTGGCGACACGCTCTATGGCAGCGGCGACGCGAACCTGATCGAAGGTGGTGACGGAAATGATACGCTGGCTGGCGCAAGCGGCGGCGAGGACACACTGACCGGCGGCGCCGGGAACGACATCCTCTACGGCAGCTGGTATGCCGTTGCCAGTCCCGAGACAGATACCGCCATTTATTCAGGCAATTATGCCGGCTTCACATTCTCTTCGAGCTTCGTGGCGGCCAGCGGCTTCGGCGCCCTCACTGTCACGGATATTAACGCCGGCGACGGAGATGAAGGCAGCGACTTCATGCAAGGCATTGAGGTGCTTCAGTTTGCGGATCAAACCGTCAGTTCGATCATCGCCAATTTCGACGGGACAACACCCCTCATCGGGACCAGCGGGCCGGATCTCTTGTTCGGTTTCGACGAAGACGAGACGCTGGAGGGCGGCGCCGGCGACGACTGGAACAGTGGTGGTTTGGGCACCGATACGGCCGTCTATTCCGGTGACATCGAGGGTTATGATTTCGCGCTGTTTCAAAGCGACTACATGAAGATCACCGACACAGATGCAAGCGACGGCGACGATGGCGTTGATACGCTGCTGGATATCGAGGTTCTCCGGTTCGGGACGACCGACTACGGCTTTCGCCCAGGAACATCCGCCTCGGACAGCCTGACAGGGACCGACGGCGACGACATTTTCTTCGGTTTTGACGGGAACGACACGCTCGAAGGTTTGGCGGGCGACGATACGCTGTCTGGTGCGGAAGGTGATGATACTCTGCTCGGCGGTGACGGCGCGGATAGGGCCAGATATCAGGGCAACCTCAGCGATTTCACCCTTTCGACAGGGTTCGATAGCGCGAGCGGGACATATCGGATCACGCTTACCGACACCAATACGGCCGATGGCCTCGACGAGGGCACCGACGAGATTGAGGGCATCGAGACACTTCAGTTTGCGGATACGGCGCTGGGCGTTTTGCTTGGGACGGACGCTGCGGATACGCTGATCGGTGGGGCCATCCCCGATCTGATCTTTGGCTGGGGTGGCGATGACAGCCTTGTCGGCGGCAGCGGCGCCGACACGATCGATGGCGGGGACGGTGTTGACACGGTCGACTTCGGTGCGGGCACCAGCGGCATCACCGTCGATTTCCGCGCGACCGACCCAGATGACCCGACAAGCACGATCGTGCCAGACGATGGGCTCGGCGACCAAGTTACGCTGCGCAATATCGAGCAGGTCGTCGCGACGCCCTTCGATGACACGCTGGTCGGTGTCACGCCTGGGACGCGGTTCTTTGCAGGCGCGGGGGACGACAGCATCGAGGGCTCCAGCGGCCAGCAGGTTACGGTCGACTACAGCCGCGACCCGGGCGGCATTATCGCAAATCTCAACGATGATACACTGCAGTCTGACCAGGGTAGCTTCTTGGATGGGCTGACGGTCACGGATGGCTGGGGCGGCATCGATAGGCTTGAAGCCATCCACAGCATCGTCGGGACGGCCTATGCCGATACGCTTTTCGGCAGCAGTTCAGGCGATTTAATCGAGACAGGTGCGGGCGACGATAGTGTAAGGCCGGGCAGCGGTAACGACATGATCGATGCCGGTTCGGGCAACGATACGGTTTACGCCTCCGAAGGCACCGATACGCTCGACGGAGGCGATGGCACCGACACGCTCGACTTCAGCACGATCGCGGATCAATTCGGATCTCTTGAGTATCTTAATGTCTATCTCGGTAGCGGTGGCTTCACCTTCGACGATGGCTCGGCAACCATTAATGGTTTCGAGAACGTCATTGGCTCCAGCGGCGGCGACGCCATTTACGGCGATGACAACGACAACGTAATCCGCGGCGGCCAGGGTTTTGACACACTTGATGGCGGCGGCGGCTTTGACACCGTCGACTACAGCACCGCCAGCAATGGTGTCTTCGTCGACCTGGAAACGGGCAACGGCAACGACGGGGACTTTGGGTCCGATGAAATCTCAGGCTTCGAGGCCGTCCTCGGGTCAGACCACAACGACACATTACAGGGGAGCGAGGCGGGTGACCTCCTGCAAGGTGGTGCTGGAAGCGACAGCCTGTCCGGCGGGTCAGAGGGCGGCCCCACGGGCGACGACACGCTCAATGGCGGCGCTGGCGATGACAGCCTCGATGGTCAAGACGGCGCGGATGTCGCAATCTATGGTGGTCTCCTCGCTGATTTCACGTTTTCCAGTAGCGGCTCAACTATCGTCGTGACGGATACCAACACCGAGGACGGGCTCGACGAGGGAACCGATACCCTTTCCAATATCGAGTTTCTCCAGTTCGCGGATCGCACACTTGCCCCCGTCTTCGGCGACGATGGCGCGAACAATTTGGTCGGGAGCAATGATGCGTCGGACTTCATGCTCGGGTTCGGTGGCGATGATACGCTCAATGGCGGGCTGGGCGACGACATCCTAAAGGGTGGAGATGGCAATGATCTCCTGGAGGATGGCGGCGGCATGGATGTGGCTGTGTTCTCCAACGCGATCGACACCTATACCTTCAGCTGGGACGCGTCGGGCAGGCTGGTGGTTACTGGCGAAGGGACTGATACAGTCGGCAACGGTGTCGAGCTGTTGCAATTCGGAGATCAGGTGTTCCTGCAACGCTCAGGCGACATTCTGAACGACAGTATCGCAAGCAGGCCCGACGGCAATTCGATCACGTTCGGACGGTCAGGCAACGACACAATCACGAGCTTGGCCAGCGATTGGCTCTTTGGCAACGAAGGCAACGACACGTTGCTGGGTCAGGCCGAGAACGATGGGCTCGTCGGTGGGGACGGTAATGACAGTCTTGCGGGAGGCAGTGGCGACGATACGTTGCGGGGCGATGCCGGGGACGACTCGGTCGACGGGGGAGAGGGCACAGATCAAGCGCTCTTCCGCGAACTGGTCCAAAACCCCGTTTACGACACCACCGATCCCAATACGATTCAAATCCAGTCTGCTTCAGGCAGCGGGACCGATACGATCTCCAATGTCGAAATCCTGACCTTCGGCTGGGGCCAGTCTGATTCCCTCAATACCGCAGACGGAAAAGGTGACTTTGCGTTGCAGGTCGGGACGGATGGTAGTGAGACCCTCACCGGCGGGTCCGGTGGAGGTGACATCAGCTACATCACCGATCCCAACGATCCCTTTGGAGGTGTGGAGGCCGTCTACGGATCGAATGGCCCTGGGAACATTCTGATCGGCGGACCTGGCGACGACGTGTTGCAGGGTATGATCGGTGAGGATGGCGCCGTGGATATCTTCATATGGTCAGCGGGAGACGGCGCCGACAGGATCATCGGCGGTGGCGGCATTGATACGACGATCCTGAATTTGGCAGGTGAGAACCTGGAGATCACGACGGCTGGCGATCAAGAGGTCTTCTTCCTCGTCTCCAATGACAACATCGTCATGGAGCAGGTCGAAGAGCTGGTGATCAACGATGCGGGCACCGTTTCTGGCGCGGGCAACCTCTCGGAAGCCGGTGTCAGCCAGGAAACGGTTCGGGTCAACATGGCCGATGGGGATCACAGCGTAGACTTTTCCGGACTGGTCGGCGGAGTAGGGTCAATCATCCGGGCTGGGGACGGACGCTATACGTTCCATGGTGGCGATGGTGACGACGTTCTCCGTGGCGGCTCGAAGGACGATACCATTCACGGCGGTGCAGGAGACGATGTGATCCGTGGCGGGGGCGGCACGGATACAAAATTCGGCGGAGACGGCACAGACACTTTCGTTGGAGATCATGCCGACTTCGCCAACGGCGGATTCATCGGCGATCTCTCCGACGGCGAGCGTTTGATCATCGAGGGCCACAGCGGCGCCGTCGATCTGCATATGGACGAACATGGTGTTGTGACAGCTACCATTGCTGCCGACGGTGGCTTCGCCCCAGTTGCACGGATCAAGATCGAAGGTGATTTTTCTGCCAGCGAACTCGGTCATCTGAAGACGACCCATATCGGCGGTGACACGCATATCTCGCTGCAGACGCCGGTGGCCACAGAGCAGATCCTGGATGGTGGTGCCACCAGCCGCGGCAACGATCAGGTGCACGGCTCAAGAGAGGCGGATGTCCTATTCGGCGGCATGGGCGATGACACTCTGGACGGAAATGGCGGCAACGATGTGATCTGGGGCGGCGCGGGAGGCGATCATCTACGCGGCGAAGAGGGCGACGATTTTGTTCTTGCCGGGAGGGGCAACGACTTTGTCGATGCCGGCGCCGGAGGCGATTGGGTCGTCGGTGGATACGGTCGTGATACGGTGAAGGGCGAAGGTGGCGATGACCGGATCAAAGGCGGCCGGGAAAACGACTGGATCGATAGCGGCGACGGTAAAGACACCGTCTGGGCCGGCCACGGCGATGATTATGGGTTGGGCGGTGCCGGGGACGACGCGATCCTTGGTGGGCGCGGCAACGATACGGTCATCGGGGGTTTTGGGTCTGACATGCTGGAAGGCGGCCATGGCATCGATACTTTTGTCCTCGCGCAAGGCGAGGGGACGGACATAATCTTGGACTTTACAATCGGCGAGGACTTAATTGGGCTTGGCGGCGGGATCAGCGACAACGACCTGACGCTCGAAGATTCCAACATCATGTTCGGCGAACAGACCTTGGCTGTGCTCGTCGGGATCGAATCAGCATCCTTCTCCGACATCGACTTCGTCCTGGTTTAAGCGCCTGCTCAAAGCGAGGCGAAGTCGGCTTTCCTGGAGAAGCCCAAGATACTAGGGGCTCTGTTGGGGATGGCCTGAGATACGGCAAGTTCTGCGTCGGCCAAAGGCCGCTTCCGGCGAATTTTTTCTCTCTTTAGGTCCTTTGAGAACTCCGCTTGTTTAACCTTCAAACCGCCGGCGCCAGGTCATTTGCGTCGCGCGGAGAGACAGTGTGCGGGGCGAAGCCTCTGTTCAATGGAATATTTCTATAGTCCCAGCTCTAGACCGCTACGTCGCTGAACTCTGTTTCTTTGATGATTTCCTAAATTGGTTTGGCGTGCGGCTCGTCCATTGGCGGAATGCTCGCCTGAAACTGTTCGGTTCAGAATAGCCGAGGGATAACGCAATCTCGTCGATACCAAGGTCGCTCTCAGTTAGTAGTGCGCGTGCTCGGTCTTCGACGAAACGGCTCCGAATTTCTCGAAATGAGATGCCTTCCGCTTGCAGCGCCCTTTGCAGGGTACGGGTCCCAATCGAGAGGCGGTGGGCCACGCTCTCCTCCGATAAATCGCCAAGTGCCAGCTGTAAGCGCATCACTTCAAAGACCTTGTCTGTCATCGTCTTCGGTGGACGGACGCCCATGTGCACAGGTAGATCGCTCAGCGTCACCAGATCACTCGCGTCTGGCAACGTCGGGTTGGTCGCTACGAGGTCGTCTATCGACACACACATCCCTAGGATCTCGGCCCCACCGCGGACCTCAATCCCAGTGAGGTCTTGCAAGCGGGCCTCTTCTCGGCGACCTGATATGCTCATTTCGATCCATTCGGGCCGCCATTCCTGACCCAGATAGTGCCGAAATACATGCGCGATAAGAAAGATTGCTCCCTCACTCAGATGATGGTGACCGACCGCCGTCTCCAACCCAGATCTGTAGTGAAAAATGAGATTGTCGCCGTCCAAGCGGAGACCGAATTCTGCACCAGGGTGTATAAACGGAATAGCGCGGCGGGATCGAACAAGTGCTCCAGCGAGGTCAGGAGCCGCCAGAACATATTTGGCAAACCCTTGAAAGCCATTGTAATCGAAGCGCTGTCCAACGAGAGCGCCGAGACTGCGCTCTCCTAGCGACCGCGCCAGGGACTCGACCAGGCGGGCTTCGACCATGTAAGGTATGAAGCTGGGACCAGATCTAAGAAGATCGCGGTTTATCTCGGCGTCATGCAAGGCGCGATCGACGAGATATCTGGGCGCCATCGAGTCAAGAATCTCAACAGCTTGCCGCGCTTCCAAGATGTTCACCAAATGAATGGACATACCGCAACATGTCGCAAAATGATTGCATGGTCTATGGTATCGCGTTTAGCAGAATGGGGATTCGGGATGAAGATTGGTTTTTTTTGTTGCGTTGCACTGTGTATCTGTTCCGTCAGCGCTAGTGCCGATTCAAATCGGTCACCAGGTTGGCAGTTTAAGGTAACTCCTTACCTTTGGATGACGGGGCTACAGGGCGATGTGGGACGCTTGCCGGACGGATCTCCGGTCGACGTCGATTTGTCTTTCCAAGATGTCCTGGAGGATCTCGATGCTGCAGGCATGATCTATGCGAGCGCTACAAACGATCCGTGGGTGTCTTACGTCGATTTCACCCATACCAGGTCGTCTTCAACAGAAGCGCTCGGTGGGATCTTGCTTGATGAGGCCAATGTAGAAAGCGAGACGACGACGCTTGCTCTGGCCGTCGGGCGGGCCTTTGCCAGAACGGATCGAATGACGGCTACGGCCTATGTCGGGGCGAGGGCCTGGTGGATCGACAACACTTTCGAATTGCGCGGCGTGGGCGGCGGATCGAGTCGGCAGTCGTCGTCTGAGTCCTGGGTCGATCCTTTGGTTGGGGTCACAGGCCAATTCGAACCAACTGAAAGATGGACATTGAGCGGCGCGTTGGAAGTGGGAGGCTTCGGCATAGGCGCGGACAGCGAGTTCTCGGCCTTGGCCGCAGCCACCTACGAGGTCACCGAATGGTTCGGCATCTCCTTTGGCTGGCGCCACCTCCAAGTCGATTACGATTCAGGAGATACGCTATACGATGTCCGGCAGTCTGGACCGCTGCTCGGGGCCACTTTTGTTTTCTAGGAAGGCACGTGTTGTGCGTGTTGGCGGGATTTTTGTTAAGATATGGAGTGGTTTAGGTGGCCACATTCAAGAAGCTAAGATCGATTGTATCCTTGCTTTGTCTGGCAGGACTGATCGCGTTCGGCCTGCCGGACATCGGCGTCTCGCAATCGAGTGATGACACGCTTGAGAGCCCATCAGACGCGCATGTTATCCCCATAACGATCGACAACTTCGTTCGTGCAGCAAGCGACATAGAATTCGACAAGTATGCGGCTCTCGCTGGCGGCGTGAACCGCTTCTTTCATTTTCGCACACCCACCCCGATCGACAACCAGCCTACGATCCGAATGAACCGCGACACGCTTTACAGCACCAGTGTGGTGGATATCAGCGCGGGTGCGACGCTGAGCCTGCCTGACGCGGGCGATCGCTATATGACGGCGATGGTGGTCAATCAGGACCATTTCGTGAACGAGGTCTTCTTTGGCGGCGGGACCTTCGACCTCGATAAAGGCCGTTTCGACACCCCTTACGTTCTTGTATTCGTGCGCATTCTGGTGGACGCAGACGACCCTGTGGATGTGTCCGCTGTGAATGCGCTTCAAGATGCGATGAGCGTCACGGCGGGTTCTGAAATCCCATTTAGCCTGCCAGCCTACGATCCCGATAGCTTCAAGGCATTGCTCAGCGCGATCATTGAGATCGGTCGGTTTGCCACATCCAGTCTCGGCACGTTCGGAACGTCAGAAGACGTACTACCTCTGCGCCACTTTCTCGGGACCGCAGTTGGATGGGGTGGGCTACCGGAAGAAGAAGCTTACTACCTCAATATCGAGCCGCGCCTGCCCGTCGGCTCCTATCGAATTGAGGTTCCCGCAGACGTTCCGGTGAACGCGTTTTGGTCCGTCAGCCTCTACAACTCTGACGGCTTCTTCGAGCCGAATGATATGGGCGCCTACGTGGTCAATTCGGTCTCGGGCGCGCGGAACAAAGACGGAAGCATGTCAGTGCATTTCGGCGCCTGTGACGACGGTCGAGTGAATGGCCTGCCCCTGATGGAGGGGTGGAACTATACCATCCGGCTTTACCAACCAGAACCTGCGATTCTCGATGGCAGTTGGAGCTTCCCCGAAGTGCAGCTTGTGAAGTGAAGGACGACTAACAGATGAAGAGACTCTTGCTCACTCTGGCGCTTTGCGTGCCGACCACGGTCGTTGCTGAAGACGTGAATGTGGCCAACTTCGTGCGCGCAGAAACAGACCATATGTTCCGAGCCAATCTGGCGGCCGCTGACCTAGATGTCGGCGAGATTGGCCACGAGCGAGAACCGATAACGGCCGAAAACCAGACGGTGATCCGCAGCAACCAGGATACGCTCTATTCTCTTGCCGTAGTCGATCTGTCTGAGCCTGCTGTCTTCACGCTCCCCGAAGCAGGGGGACGCTACATGTCGATGCATGTGATCAATCAGGATCACTACATGTTCGTCGAGAGCGCCCCTGGAGACTATCCGCTGACAGAAGAAAAGGTAGGGTCGCGATTTGCGTTTATCTTGGTGCGCACTTTTGCGGATGTAAACGATCCCGAAGACGTCGCGGCGGCTCATGCGGCCCAAGACGGTCTTGCGCTCACAGGTGGGGCTCCCGGACCTTTCGAGGCGCCAGATTGGGATCTGGAGGCGCTGGCTACCGCACGCGAGGCGTTCAATACACTCGCGTCGCTCGGGACCGAATCGCGCTTTGCTTTTGGCAGACGCGGCGAGACGAGGCCAATTGATCACCTCCTCGGCGCGGCGTCTGGCTGGGGCGGGCTTCCAGCTCAGGCAGCGTTTTATCTCTTAGATAGCGTGGATGCGAACGATGGTGAAACGCCTCACTCGGTTACCGTAGGCGAAGTGCCTGTCGGCGCTTTCTGGTCCGTCACAGTCTATAATGCCGATGGGTATCTGGAAGAGACGGAGCTTGGCCGGAACAGCTTCAACAACGTTACCGCCGCGCGGAACGCCGATGATACCATCACGATCAATTTCGGGGGTTGCGATGACGGGCGTGTAAACTGTCTGCCGATCTCCCAAGGCTGGAACTATGCCATCCGCATGTATGAGCCCGACCCAATGATAATCGAAGGGGATTGGAATTTCCCTGCCATTGAGCCTCGCGGCTAGAGAGAAAGGGTCCGATTGGCCCGTTCCGGGCGCCCATATCTTCCCCCGCACCTACGGCAGAAAGACTTCCTATGCCCCCCAAGAACTACCGCTTTGCGGTTCTATTCGCAGTTGTCGTGCTCCCTCAGTCCGCCATAGCCGACGAAGCCGCTGATCTTGCCCAAGAACTCGCTAATCCTATCGCGGCGATTGTCTCTATTCCGTTTCAGTTCAACTACGACCAGAATCTGGGTGAGGACGATAAGGGTGAGCGCACAACACTCAACTTTCAACCTGTTGTGCCCTTTGAGCTGGGCCAGAACGCTAACCTGATTACCCGAACAATCATTCCATATGTCTGGCAAGACGATGTGGTGCCTGGGTCGAGCCAAAGCGGTTTCGGCGATGTTTTGTTCAGTGCATGGTATTCGCCCATCAACTCTGGATCGCTGACTTGGGGTGTTGGCCCCGCAATCCGATTTCCAACCTTCTCGGATGTTTCATCTGAGACTTGGGCGGTTGGCGTAACGGGGATCGCACTTCAGCAATCCGGCAATTGGACTGTCGGGGCACTCGCTAACCACCTCTGGGACGTGGAATCAAATCCAGAAACACCAACGAACGCGACGTTCATCCAGCCCTTTGCCGCCTACACCACGGAAGACGCGTGGACCTACTCAATCCAGAGCGAGTCGACGTATGATTGGGAAGCCGAGGCGTGGTCCGTCCCGATCAACGCAGCGATTTCGAAGTTGATTGTCGCGGGTAAGACGCCGGTGAACCTCCAAGCTGGTATAGGTTACTGGGCCGCATCGCCGGACGCGGGAGCGGAAGGTCTTCGCTTTCGTTTACAGGCACAAGTCGTCCTTCCTCGAAGCCGCTGAATGAAAAAATACCGCATTTCAACGCTTAGAAGGTGAGAAAACACCATGGTGGCACGCCGCTCTGTCGTGCAGGGTCTTCGTGTTTTTGAAACCGCCCTCGCCCTAACACCGGCCACCCCCTGAACTCCACATCAGCTCGGGCACAAACCGCAGCGCCCGGCTCGCGAGTGACTGACTCTGTCTAAATGGGCGCACCAGCGGATCTTGTCACAGCGCCGTACGGGGCTATCGCCATCGCAAAAGTTCTCGAAGTGTTCCCGCGCATCGCCTACATGGCCCCCAAAATTGAACAGCTGGCTGACGGCGTCTGGTTTATCGGTGGATACTCTGTCGGCAACTGCATAGTCATCGAGGCAGAAGACGGGCTGATCGTGTAGGACACAGGTGACAACGAGGAAGAAGGCGAACACTTCCTTGAGGTGATCAGCGAGACTATCAGCGAAAAACCCATCAAGGTCATCATCTAAAGCCACTCGCACTATGCCCGTGGTGCGGGTGCCATGGTGGACGATCCCGCAGATGTCTTGGTGATTGGACACCCAAAGGTCAATGCGCAGGTCCAGTCCAACATCCGAGCCGGCGGGGCACCTTCTATTTATGGTGAAATCGGACCGATCTTGACGGGTCGGACTGTGGTGCAAATGAACAGTCTAATGCCGGAGGACGGGCCGGACGCAAGGTTCGGCGGGGTCATCCCGCTTGGCAAACCCCTTGCCCATCTGCCCGCCATCGTAACCCCGGAGCATGGGGACACCATGGACGTGCTCGGCGTTGAGATGCAGTTCATGACCAAGTTCTTCTCGGATGACGACAACCTGACTGTCTGGATTCCCGAAAAGGCCATTGTTCTGAACAACTTCTTCTGGCCGGGAACACCAAATCTTTACACGCTGCGCGGCTCCGAATATCGCGAGCCGACAAGCTGGCGTGATGGTCTTTCCATGATGCGGGATTTGGAACCGGTGATCATTCTGAGCACCCATGCGCGTCCAGTCGTCGGCCAAGAGGAGGCTCTAAGGCGGCTCAACGGTTACATGGATATGATAACACTAACGTTCGATCAGACACTGCGCGGAGTTTTGGGTGGATTGGGCCCTGACGAAATTCGCCATGAAATCTTCTACCCGCCTCACTGGTCGGAGATCCCTGAGAACGCGGAGGTTTACGGCGAGAACATTCACTTCCCAGCCGCCATCTACCAGTATGCGATCGGCTGGTTCGACGGGGACGTCACAAAGCTGTTCAGCATTCATCCAACCGACGAGGCCGAGCGCCGAGTCGTACTAATCGGTGGTCGCGATACTGTCTCGGCGGCGTCAGAAGACGCATTCGAATGCAGGGAAAATGCCTGGGCTGCGCAATTGATTCAGTACCTCTTGCGGCTCGATCCGCTTGACCCCGACGTGCGTCAGGTCAAGGCTGACATTGTGCGCGACGGGGCAACTGGCGACTGGTTCGATTCCACGAGCCTTCCTGCTTTCATAAGCACGTTCCATTTGAGGCGAGGCGCCGCCATTGTGGTTTTCGCTCTCAAGCGTCATTCGCGCCTGATCCTCAGAGCTTTCCGACCCAAACTGAGGGACGAAAAACGATTCGATCAGATCACGGCTCGCTTTGTCTCAGTCTCCATGGGGTAGCGTCACAAAGCTTCCACGTAGCTGTCGGCGCCCGTAAGCCTCTTTTTCTTTCAAAGTATGAATGGCCTCTTTGCGACCTATCGCATCTTCGGCATTTGGCTGAGTTTCTCAAGGGCCGTCTGACTCAGATCTCAAGGGCCGTCTGACTCAGAACTGCATGTCCCCTGAATCCATGATTGCTTATTGGGGCTCGACAGATCCAGGACCTCTGAACGGCAGCAGATCATTCGGTCTGGAATAGAAGCCTGTGTTGAGGCTGATATCGGTGGTTCGGAAATACGGCTCATCGGAAGACCTATGAGTTGTAACCCAGTCGAGCTTGCGGTAGTTCTCATACCCGCAGGGGAGTCCCACCCAGGGGACTGAGAGGCTGACGGGGCAATGCCCGGTGACGCGACCCTTTGAACCTGAACCAGTTGATACTGGCGTAGGAAGCTAGGGTGCGCTGGCCAACGATCCGGACGGGCGCACTCCGAACAGGAGGCAAGAGACCCCTCCCGTTTCCCCAAGCCAAAACTCATCTGGTGTCTTTTTTGAGTTGCACGGCTTGAGGAGCACCAACGTGAACATACCAAATCCCAAGATTACCGCAGACGAATTGCCCGCATCGCGCAAGATATACGTGAATGGCGAGCTGCACCCCGATATCCGCGTGCCGATGCGCGAGATCTCTGTGCACCCGACCGCCGGCGAGCCGCCATTACCGGTCTATGACAGTTCCGGGCCCTACACAGATCCGAATGTCATCACCGATATCCGGCAGGGATTGAGCCCGCTGCGCCGCAGATGGATCGAGGCACGCGCAGACGTCGAGGAATATGACGGGCGCGAGATCAAGCCCGAGGATAACGGTTTTGTCGAAGGTGACCGACTGACCCCACAATTCCCCGTCCGTCCGCGCCCGCTCCGCGCCAAGGCAGACAAGGCGGTTACCCAACTGGCCTATGCCCGTGCGGGGATTGTGACGCCGGAGATGGAATTCATCGCAATCCGCGAGAATCAGCTGCGTGAAGCCGCGGCCCAGCACCGTGACGGCAACGACTGGGGGGCCAACATCCCGGACTATGTCACCCCGGAGTTTGTTCGCGATGAGGTCGCCGCGGGCCGCGCGATCATCCCCGTCAATATCAACCACCCGGAAAGCGAGCCGATGGTCATCGGGCGCAACTTCTTGGTTAAGATCAACGCCAACATGGGCACCTCGGCCGTGACTTCCTCGATGGAAGAGGAAGTGGATAAGATGGTCTGGTCGATCCGTTGGGGTGCCGATACGGTCATGGATCTCTCGACCGGCAGAAACATCCACAACACACGTGAATGGATCATTCGGAACGCGCCGGTTCCGATCGGTACAGTGCCGCTCTATCAAGCTCTGGAAAAGGTCAATGGCATTGCTGAGGATCTGACTTGGGAGGTGTTCCGCGACACACTGATCGAGCAAGCCGAGCAAGGCGTGGACTATTTCACGATCCATGCAGGTGTGCGGCTGCACATGGTCCCGATGACCGTGAACCGGGTGACAGGCATCGTGTCACGCGGGGGGTCGATCATGGCCAAGTGGTGCTTGCATCACCACCGCGAAAGCTTCCTCTACGAGCATTTCGATGAGATCTGCGATATCTGCCGCGCCTATGACGTGTCCTTCAGTCTTGGGGACGGCTTGCGTCCGGGTTCCATCGCTGATGCCAATGACGAGGCGCAGTTTGCCGAACTGGAGACACTGGGCGAGCTGACAAAGATCGCCTGGGCCAAGGACTGTCAGGTGATGATCGAGGGTCCTGGCCATGTAGCCATGCACAAGATCAAGGAGAATATGGATAAGCAACTGGAGTGCTGTCATGAGGCGCCATTCTATACGCTTGGGCCCCTGACCACCGACATCGCGCCGGGGTATGATCACATCACCAGCGGGATTGGTGCGGCGATGATCGGTTGGTTTGGTTGCGCTATGCTTTGTTATGTCACACCAAAGGAACATCTCGGCTTGCCGGACAGGGATGACGTCAAAACTGGTGTGATCACCTACAAGATCGCTGCCCATGCCGCCGATTTGGCCAAAGGATTGCCGGGCGCGCAACGCCGCGACGACGCCCTGTCCCGTGCCCGGTTCGAATTCCGCTGGGAAGACCAGTTCAACCTATCGCTGGACCCGGATACAGCGCGGGACTTCCACGATCAGACCTTGCCGAAGCAAGCGCATAAAGTGGCACATTTCTGTTCGATGTGCGGACCGAAGTTCTGTTCCATGCGGATCAGCCACGACATTCGGGCAGAGGCGCAGAAGGAAGGTATGGAGGCAATGGCCGCCAAGTTCAGGGAAGGCGGTGATCTGTATCTGCCTGTCGAGCCAAAGCAAAGCTGACGAGCATCACCGGAGCCGAATTCCGGTTCCGGTGACACCTCAAGAGCTGAAGCAGCTTATTCGTTGAATTTCAGTGGGATGCCCAAAACTCACCGCTTAGTGCAAAGTATTTGGCCATTATGGCAGCCTGCTTGGCGAAATGCAGATTCCTAGAGGTTGCCGAACCGATATTATTGAAGTGTTTTAAAGTCGGACCTCGATGCTTTCAGATCCACAAAATATTTCATGAGCCCACTAGTGATTAAATTCTCTGCAAAACGAGTATAGATAAATTGACTTAATAATACTATCAGTATTTGCGCGTGTTAGATTTATGCCTTTTCCTTCAATAAAACCAAACATAATATCTGTAAATTCCTGCGATACCTTGGCGTGATTCGAATTATCGATAATCTCATCAGATACTAAGTTAGAATATTGTATATCAAAGGTATCGCTTAGAAATTCATAGTCTTCAAAATTACAATAGGCACTAAAAGAAATGGGATCAAGCGCTTTTCTATCTCGAGAAAGCCGTTTGATTATTCTGATAAATCGACGGTAAGTGGGCTGAAGCTGCGGTTCATTTAGGATCGCCATTTCGAGCTCATTCAGCCGACTTATGGTAGCAAACGCATCCGCAGAGAGAGCTTTGTTGACATAGGATCTGGGTCTTTTGATCCGTCCAGGATCAATTCCAACGAGATCGCAGTAGGCAGGAACAATATCGTTATAGCACTTTTTTTCTGCTTCATAACTTAAGACTTTGACGTTCTTTTCACCGAATATATCTTGAATTTTGACGATCTGCTCCGAAAAATTTGGAACTCTTATATCGCACATCTTTGATCCAAGATTCACGTGTGCTTGGATAAAACTGCATGTCCAATCCAAAGGATCTCTGACAAAATAAATGACGTTTATATCTGTACATCTCTTCAAAATATAATCGCGCAATCGTTCAAGTGTATTATAATCTATAATTGATAAATTTTCAGCGCTAAATATAATGCGATCTCGATCTAACTTTAGTATTCTGTTTATGTCGCCCTTAACATGTGTTTTTAAATCGATCTGAACTCCCGCGCGGATGAGATGATCGCTAAACTCATCATCCTCTGAAAAAGCTCCCTGTAACGCGAAACTGTGATTAGGATGCCCAAGATCAGCATAGCAAGTTACACCATCGTCGAAGCCTGACAACGCTTCCTGTATCGCCGTACTTCCCGTTTTATGCGCACCTGCATGCAGAATACATCTCATTTCCTCAGCCCAGCACACCCTTTCTGTCGCTAGTATTTGTTTCTTTCATCCCTTGCGATCCTATCCGCAACTCGTTCCATGTCTTTCGTAACGCTACTTACCGTCTCGCTGCACGTTGGAGAACGCTATATCGAGCTAGATCGCGACCAAAAGAAGACTTTAGACCAGAGTTGGCGCGTTTTAGGCGTGGCTCGACTAGCCTCGTTCGGCTGCGTTGTGTTTGGCTTCCGTTTCGGCGAGTACAGCCTGCGTCTTCCGAAGACGTTTTTTGACTCTCTCAAGCTTCACAGCCAGATTAATGGCCTCTGTGGCTGGTCCGCCGATCGTCTCTATCGTTCCGGTGTCGAAATGCTCCGTGTCCGCTACTCGGCGTTTTCGAAAGACACCAGTGAGATCGCCCCAAGGATTCTGTCTGTCGATCCAACAATCAATGAGCTGGCAGCTTGTATACTTGGCCAAAGCGCGAAATCCATCCGGATAGAAGCGATAACAATCAGCAGGATACCGATGTATCTCCCCACGGCTCGGGGCAATCATGAAACACAATCCGTCTGGCTTCAATACGCGAACCATTTCCTGAAAGGTCAGCCAGAAGAACTCGTTATGCTCGAGCATTTGCCCGGACACGACGAGGTCAAAACTGAGATCATCGAACGGCAGCGCGTAGGCGTTTTCGAGAACGATATCGACCCCTGGCCCGGCGCCCAAGTCAACCCCAGTGTAGGCGAAGCGGGGCTCAGAGAACAGCTTCCGGTAGGATCCGTTCACGTCCATCGCACCGACATCTAGAATTGAGACGCGCCCGCTTTGCGGTAGGTCCTTGCTGTACCTTTCCTTGCAAAGGCGCATCGCAGCCAACGAGTCTTCATGCATCGAACAAAATCCAAAGGTCCCGAAAGTCGCGCTTTCGACCGGAGCGCTGGCTAGCGAAAGCCTTGAAAGCTGCCACCATCGATCTGAGCAAGGAGTGATACGTTCAAGTCTCCAGTCGATTTCATCCTAATGAGTTGTTAAGGTCCTCCACCAGCAATTTCCTTCATTGCGATGGCTGTGGGTGGTTCCATGGCTTATGCGGAATCGAGACCATGCGGTGAATCGGCCAAGGTGAATTACCGCTCTGCCATGAAGCGCATCCTCGGCTGCCGTCCGAGCTTTCTAGGTCTCAGCAAACTGCCAAGGCCCCCCAAACCCCAGGACCTAATGCAACAGTCCCTCAAGGAAAAGGTCTCGGACCTTTAGGCCTTCGTCACTCACCGAGCCAGGTTGCTGACTTTGTGTCCGTCTCAGTGCACGAGTGCATTGAGCCGCTAAGCTGCGGTATCGGGTGCTTAGGAGCGCTGAGCTCTCTTGCAGTGTATTCTGTCGCGCAGCGGGCTGTCAGGATCCACGGGTTTACTGCATACGAGGCATTTGTCGGCGCCGGACACCGCATTCAAACCACCGCAGCTTCCGGTAATACGTTTACCCATGAGCATGACGCCGAGCGACATGGCGGCGACCACGAGCAGGAGCAGGATGAAAGCGAGTATGAAGGTTTCCACGTGAATCCGACCTGTTGTTCCTCGACAAGCCGAACCTACGGCAGGTCGGCAAGTTTTTCAAATGCGCTTGTGGAGTGTGTCACAAAGTTCTGTCCGTCGTGCTGGATGAAGAGGGCCGCGATATTGTTCTCCTCCGCCAGATCAATGCCCTCAGTCTCTCCAGTGGCAAGGAGTGCCGTCGCGAGCCCGTCGGCAAGCATTGCGCTCTTTGCGATGACTGTTACCGACGTTGTTCGATGGGTGATTGGTCGGCCTGTCGTGGGATCGATGATGTGCGAATAGACTTTCCCATCGGCTTCAAAAAAGTTGCGGTAATCGCCTGACGTCGCCGCTCCGAGATCGCTGATCGGAATGACAGCCTCAACGTTGCGGCTGCGCGCGTCCGGCTTCTCTATGCCGATAACCCAATCTTCACCAACCGGGTTTTTCCCCGCGGTGACCAAATCGCCGCCAACCTCGACAAGGTAGCGATCGATATCGGCTTTTTGCAGAGTTTCTGCGACTTGGTCGATGCCGTATCCTTTTGCAATGGCCGATAAATTGATACTGACCCCAGGGTGACGCTTAACCAGTCTGGGTCCGGGCAAGAGGTCAAAGAGGCGACGCTGGCCGACCGTTTCCAAGGCTGCCTGGATCGCTTCCTCCGACGGGACTTCGTCGCCAGGCCGAATTGGCCCAAATCCCCAGATTTCAATCAGAGGCGCGAGTGTGACGTCGAATTTCCCTGCTGACAGCGCGTTGATTGCATTCGCGGCGCGGATCACCCCGGCCAAATCCTCGGAGATCGGTATCGGATCCATTGTCTCCAGGTCGTTGAACACCGAAATTTCGGAGTTCGGGTCCCAGTTCGACATACTCGCGTTCACGGCCGCAAGGGTCGCTTCGATCGCCGATCCCAATGCCTCCGCATCTGTCTCGGATGGAGGGTCGACGACAGTAATATGATATGTCGTCCCCATTGTTTCGCCGGATATTCGAATGACTTCGGGCGCACGCTCGCAAGCGCTGAGCAACACGCACCCAAAAACGACAGCGTATACAGATCGCATGGATTTCACTCGGTTGCAGGAGAGTGTCATTCGACCGCACCATCTGCGGACCCGCATGTCAACTCGCATAATCACGTGGTATTCGGTGCCCGTTCAATCGGGGCGCAGCTCCGCCCAGGATATCGATGATCCGATTTGCGAAAGTCTTCCACGATGGCAATTGGGCATTGCGAAAGATTATTTGGCAACAATTCGCTTAGATTTTGGGTAGCGTTCTAGGGGTTCAGGCGTGCGAAGGAGTTGCACACTGCGCCCCGACATTGTTTACACTTTAGCCCAGTCATCCTGACAATGAGCCAGAAACAGCAATGTCGGAATTCGTACTCAAGCGCGGCCTCAACCTTCCCATAACGGGTGCACCTGACCAGACAATCCATTCGGGAAAACCTTCCGCGTCGGTGGCGCTGGTCGGCTCGGATTATCTGGGTTTGAAGCCGAAGATGCTGATCTCAGAAGGCGATACGGTGCGTCGCGGCGATCCTCTCTTTTGCAACAAGGATTCGCCTAAGGTGCAATTCGTCGCGCCCATGACAGGCCGGATTCGCGCCATCAATCGCGGGGCGCGGCGGGTCTTGCAGAGCGTTGTGATTGATGTCGACGACCCTTCAGATGAGGGCGTCGATTATGGAGCAATTCAGCTCAGCGGTTTGGCCGATGCGCCACGCGAAGACATTCAGGCGCGGCTCTATGCGTCGGGCCTCTGGACCGCATTCAAGACGCGCCCGTATTCAAAGATCCCCTTCGAGGATACTGAGCCAGCAGCGATCTACGTCTCAGCCATCGACACGGAGCCTCATGCGCCGGACCCGCTCCCCGTTGTTGAGGGTGAGGTCGATGCCTTCGAGGCTGGTCTCGTCGCTCTGACGCGCCTTACCGATGGCAAGGTTTATCTTTGCAAGGCGAGTGGAACAACACTTCCGCATGCAGGTGTTCACGGCGTTGAAATCCACGAATTCAAAGGCCCACACCCTGCCGGTCTGCCCGGCACGCACATGCACTTTCTTGAGCCACCATCGGCCGCGCGAACGATGTGGAGCATCGGGTATCAAGATGTGATCGCATTCGGAAAGCTGTTCCTCACGGGCCATCTCGATCCGACACGGGTTGTTTCGGTGGCCGGACCGCGCGCTCTGAATCCGCGCCTTGTGCGCACGGTCTTGGGTGCGTCGATCCCGGAATTGGTCGAGGACGATTACTCCGATCATCAACCGATACGGATCATTTCCGGCTCCGTGCTGTCCGGGCGGGAGGCGGATGGTCCTTTCGCTTACCTTGGACGCTACGCGCGCCAGATCACGCTCATCACGGAGAACAGGGACCAGGAAGTCTTCGGTTGGATCTCACCACAGCGCGAGAAATACGCAGTGCATCCCGTTCTGGCCTCCTCGCGGCGAAAGGGAATGTTGTTCAACCTGACGACCAACCTCAATGGCGGTCGGCGCGCCATGGTCCCGACGGGTATATTCGAGGAGCTGATGCCGCAGGATCTGCTCCCGACGCAGCTCCTCCGGGCGCTGCTCGTCAAGGATACCGACATGGCTCAGGCGCTGGGTGCGCTGGAGCTGGATGAAGAGGACCTGGCACTTTGCACTTTCGCATGCCCGGCGAAATACGAGTATGGTATGGCTCTGAGGGCCAGCTTGGACAAGATCGAGAAGGAGGGCTGAAGCATGTCGCTACGTGACTTCTTCGACCGTATCGAGCCGCAGTTTCATCGGGGCGGTCGTTATGAGCGGTATTTTCCGGTCTACGAGATGGTCGAGTCTTTGCTCTACACACCCCGCACCGTAACGACGGCCGCGCCGCATGCGCGCAGCTATGTCGATATGAAGCGGATCATGACGTATGTCGTTATCTCGACGATCCCCTGCATTATGATCGGGCTCTGGAACACGGGATACCAAACCAATGCGGCGATTGCCGCGCTGGGGCCGGAAAGTGCGACGGGCTGGCGTGTTTGGATCATGCAAGCCTCTGGGATCGGGCTCAGCCCAACCAACCCTCTCGCGTGTTTCTTCCACGGGTTCCTGTATTTTCTGCCAATTTATGTCGTGACGCTCGCGGTCGGCGGGTTTTGGGAGGTTCTGTTCGCGACCATACGCCGGCACGAAGTTAACGAGGGCTTTCTCGTAACATCAATGCTTTACGTCTTGATCCTCCCCGCATCTACGCCTTTGTGGCAGGTGGCGCTGGGTATCTCGTTCGGCGTCGTTGTCGGAAAGGAAGTTTTTGGCGGAACCGGGAAGAACTTCCTAAACCCAGCCTTGGTCGGGCGCGCCTTCCTTTATTTCGCTTATCCGGCAAACATGTCCGGCGATACCGTCTGGACCCCTGTCGATGGCTTCTCTGGCGCGACTGCCTTGTCTGTTTCCGCCTCGGAAGGCTACACGGCCTTAGCGAACTACGATGTAACTTGGTGGCAAGCCTTCTTCGGCGCGATCCAAGGCTGCCTGGGTGAGACGTCAACTCTTGCTGCCATGCTCGGTCTGGCGTTTCTCTTGTCGACACGTATCGCGAATTGGCGACTGATCGTTGGCTGTCTCGGCGGGACGATCGGCTTTACGCTGTTGCTCAACCTGATCGGTAGCGACACGAATCCAATGTTTGCGATGCCGTGGTATTGGCATGTCGTGATCGGCGGTTACGCCTTTGGTCTCGCCTTCATGGTCACAGAGCCAGTCTCTGGCAGCCATACAAATATGGGGCGATACATTTACGGAGCGCTCATCGGGGTCATGGTAGTCATGATCCGCGTCGTTAATCCGGCTTTCCCGGAAGGTATGATGCTCGCCATCCTCTTCGCGAACATCTTCGCACCGCTCATCGACCACTTTGTCGTCAAGGCCAACATTGCACGGAGGGCCAAGCGTCATGCTTGACGACGAAACTCCCGATCAGCAGCCAGACGAAGCGGCGAAGGGCTGGTGGGCGCGCTTTAAGGCGATGCCGGTGGATTCTGCGCCGAAGACCATTTTCGTTGCGGTGACGCTTTGCCTCTTCTGCTCGATGGTTGTGGCCATGGCAGCTGTGTCGCTTCGGCCGGTTCAGGATGCCAATCGGCTTCGCGACAAGCAGATCAACATCCTTCAGGTTGCTGGGCTCTACGAGCCGGGCATGAATGTCACTGAGGCGTTCAGCCAATCATTCGTGCCGAGGGCTGTCGATCTTGCGACTGGGCAATACACCGACGCGGTGGACCCTCTGACCTACGACGAGAGAGCCGCGGCGCAGGATCCTGATCTGTCTGTCGCCTTGACGAATGATCCGGCTGGGATCGGGCGCAAGGTGAAATATGAAGTCGTCTATCTAATGGAAGATGCCTCGGGCAACCTTGAGCGCGTGATCATGCCTATCCATGGCTACGGCCTCTGGTCAACGCTTTGGGGGTTCATCGCCCTGGATGCCAATGGCAACGATATCTACGGACTTCAGTTCTACGAGCATGCCGAGACCCCAGGTCTGGGTGGTGAGGTGGATAATCCACGCTGGCGCGCGCTCTGGCAGGGCAAGAAGCTCCGCGACGATGAGGGTGACCTAGAGATTACTGTCGCAAAGACGATCCCGCCTGCTGGCCCTGAATACCATGTCGATGCGTTGGCTGGAGCGACCCTGACTTCACGGGGTGTCGATAGTCTTGTCCGTTTCTGGATGGGGCAAGAGGGTTTCGGCCCATATCTCGAAAACCTTAAATCGGGAGAGGTGTAATGGCGCAATCGAGCAAGACGCTGCTCGTCGATCCGCTGGTCGACAACAATCCCATCACGCTACAGGTCTTGGGGATCTGCTCGGCGCTTGCCGTGACCTCGTCTCTGCAAGTTGCCGCTGTGATGTCGCTCGCCGTTATCGCTGTGACAGGGTGTTCGAGTTTCTTTATCTCGCTGCTTCGGAACTACATCCCGTCCGCAATCCGTATCATCGTGCAGATGACGATTATCGCCAGCCTGGTGATCGTTGTGGATCAGCTCCTGAAGGCATTTGCATACGACATATCAAAGACGCTCTCCGTGTTCGTCGGCCTGATTATCACGAATTGCATCGTCATGGGCCGGGCGGAAGCCTTCGCGATGAAGAACCCGCCTGTCGCTTCGTTAATTGATGGCATCGGGAATGGCTTGGGGTATTCCCTGATCCTGATGCTGGTGGGCTTTATTCGCGAGCTTTTCGGGGCCGGGTCGCTCTTTGGGATCACGGTCCTGCCAACGGTCAACAATGGCGGCTGGTATGTCCCTAACGGTATGCTCCTGCTGCCGCCCTCGGCCTTTTTTGTGATTGGTCTCCTGATCTGGGCGTTCCGGACTTGGAAGCCGAAGCAGGTTGAAGCGCGCGAGTTCAAGATCCAAACGGCAGAGGCTCACTAGGCATGGAAGGTCTCATTTCTCTTGCCGTAAAGGCGATCTTTGTCGAGAACCTCGCGCTCGCCTTCTTCCTTGGCATGTGCACCTTCATCGCGGTTTCTAAGAAAATCGAAACGGCGATCGGTCTCGGGATTTCCGTGACGATCGTCCAAGCGATCACGGTTCCCGCGAACAATTTGATCCTTAATGGGCTCCTCAAGCCGGGCGCGCGTGCCTGGGCGGGTTTTCCCAACGTGGATCTGACATTTCTCGGACTGATTTCGTATATCGGCGTGATCGCCGCGATGGTGCAGATCCTCGAGATGACGCTCGATAAGTATTTCCCCCCTCTTTACAATGCGTTGGGCATCTTCTTGCCACTGATCACGGTGAACTGCGCGATCCTGGGCGGTTCGTTGTTCATGGTGGAGCGCGACTATACCTTTCCGGAGGCGGCGACTTATGGGCTCGCGTCTGGTGTTGGTTGGGCGCTGGCGATTACGGCGATGGCCGGGGTGCGCGAGAAGCTCAAATACTCAGACATACCGGATGGGCTGCAGGGACTTGGGATCACCTTTATCACTGCAGGGCTGATGGCGATGGGGTTCATGTCTTTTTCTGGTGTAAAGCTGTAAGGGAGGCGCGGCGTGGATACGTTTATGCTTGGGGTTGCCCTATTCACACTGATTGTGATCGCTCTTGTCACGGTGATCATGCTCGCGAAGCGGCAGTTGGTTCCTGAAGGCAATGTCAATATCGAGATAAACGGGGAAAAGACGATCTCTGTTCCCGTTGGAGGCAAGCTCCTTCAGACACTGGCTGAAGCCAAGCTCTTCGTGCCTTCGGCTTGCGGCGGAGGCGGGACCTGCGCCCAATGCCGCGTCAAGATCCACGAAGGTGGAGGCTCGATCCTGCCGACCGAAGAGGGACATATCACCAAGCGCGAGGCGCGCGATGGTGACCGACTTTCCTGCCAGGTGGCCGTCAAGCAGGACATGAAGATCGAAGTTCCAGAGGAAGTGTTCGGGGTTAAGAAGTGGCGCTGTAAAGTGCGCTCCAATCACAACGTGGCCACGTTCATCAAGGAGCTGGTTCTGGAGCTGCCCGAGGGCGAGGACGTGAACTTCAGGGCTGGAGGCTACATTCAGATCGAGTGTCCGCCATACGAGCTGTCTTATAAAGACTTCGATGTCGAGGAAGAGTACCATCCGGATTGGGATCGGTTCAAGATCTGGGAGGTATCCTCCAAGGTCGAAGAGGCGGTAGAGCGCGCCTATTCCATGGCGAATTACCCGGAGGAAAAAGGGCTGATCATGCTCAATGTCCGGATCGCGAGCCCGCCTCCGGGGTCTTCGGGAATTCCCGCAGGGAAGATGTCGTCGTTCATCTTCAACCTGAAACCGGGCGATGAGGTGACGATCTCTGGTCCGTTCGGAGAGTTCTTCGCGCGCGAGACCAAAAAGGAGATGATCTTCGTGGGCGGTGGTGCTGGCATGGCGCCGATGCGCAGCCACATCTTCGATCAGCTTAAGCGCATCCATACGGACCGAAAGATCACTTTCTGGTATGGCGCGAGATCGAAGCGGGAGATGTTCTACGTCGAGGACTTCGACGGGCTCGCTGCGGAAAACCCCAATTTTGACTGGCACGTGGCGCTGTCTGACGCTTTGCCGGAAGACAACTGGACGGGCTATACTGGCTTCATCCACAATGTTCTCTTTGAGGAGTATCTGAAGAACCATCCCGCGCCAGAGGATTGTGAATACTACATGTGTGGGCCGCCTATCATGAACCAGTCTGTCATCAACATGCTGCTCGATCTCGGCGTTGACCGCGAAGACATCATGTTGGACGATTTTGGCGGCTAGGCTCACCAAGGACTCCCATAGCGCTTGGCGCTGATCGCGCGGTTGACGGGGCAAATCAGTTCATTCTCTCCAGACGCGGGCTTGGCTCGCGTCTTTTCGTTGCTAGCCACAGGTGATAGGCAGACGCGCTGTTTGTCTGGAGGTCTGCGACATGGACGTGACGACTGGGATGGTGGGTCACGGGTTCTACAATCGGAACTCGGCGCCACAGATGGCTGCGATAGATTATGTCCTGCCGTGGTTGGATCGTGCAGTCGCCGAATTGCCGTTGGCGACTGGCGCGCAGACAATCGGCATTGCGGATTTTGGATGCTCCGAGGGGAGAAACTCCATCGCCGTGATGCAGCGTGTCACGCAGGATCTACGCCGCAGGACGTCGGATCCAATACTCACGGTTCACAGTGATCTGCCGACAAATGACTTCTCGGCTCTCTTCCGGGACCTCCGGCCCGATGGCCAATCGGTCTTCGGAGATGATCAGATTTCGTCTTGCGCAGTGGGTGGGTCAATGTTCGACCAACTCCTGCCTCCTTCCTCGCTGCACTTGGCGACGACTTTCAATGCCATCGGGTTTCTGAGCTGCCGCCCTGTCGCCCGTTTGCCCGGTTATATCTTGCCAAACGGGCCCAGTCATGTCCGTGCAAACGGCTCTGTCACAGAAGACGAGAGAGCAATTTTCGCCCGCCAAGCGGAGGATGACATTGCGTCGTTTCTTGAGGCGCGCGCCAATGAATTGGTGCCAGGCGGCAAAGTCCTCTTGCAGGTTTTTGGGGCCGATGGAGACCAGCGGACCTGCGATGGGATTTATGATGCGCTGAATGATGCGGTACTCGAAACGGTTGAAGAGGGTGTCATTACGCGCGACGCGTATGAGGCCTATTATCAGCCGGTTTACTTCCGGACGCTTGAGGAGATCCTGGCGCCGGTCGTGGCTGGCCGCGTTCCGTTTCGGATTGAAATCTCGGAGAGCTACACTGCTCCGGTTCCTTTCAACGAGGACTTTCAGCGCACGGGTGATGTTCATGCGTATGCCCGTGAGTACACGAACTTCTACCGCGCGTTCACGGAGGCCGTGTTGCGTCTGTCGTTCCCTGAGCTTCCAGATCCCGACGGGTTCGTCACAGATGTATACGACCGGGCCGAACGTTTGGTTCGTAGCCATCCGGATCGCTATCCGTTTCGGTATGTTGCGGTCGCGGCGTTGCTGACCCGGATTTAGGGCTCACTAACTTCAGACAACGGGGATCAAAGGCCAGCGCGCGCCTATAAGGTGCAGGGGCTCGGTTTTACCCGTGGATGAGAGGCATGCGTGTGATTTTCTCAGATCCAGAACGGCGGAACCTCGCGGGTATTCTTTGTATGTCCGCCGGGATCTTTTTTCTTTGCCTCAATGACGCCATGGCCAAATCGCTCACCGAACGATACTCGCCAGTTCAGATTCTGTTCATTCGAAACATCGTTGCTCTCCCCTTTGCCTTGGCAATCACAATACGCTTCGCGGGCCGCCCTGCAATTCTGTCGAAGCGCCCAGGCGTGCACCTCTTACGTGGCGCGCTTTGGATTCTGGCGGCCATACTCTTTTTCACGAGTCTCAAGTTTCTAGAGTTGGCTGAGGCCACGGCGCTTACGTTTGTCGCGCCCGTCTTCATCATCGTCCTTTCGGCCGTTTTCCTGCGCGAGGCTGCAGGCTTCCGCGTGTGGCTTGCCGTTCTGACCGGATTTGTCGGCGTCCTGATCATTGTGCGCCCGGGTATCGGCGCTTTTCAACCGGCCTCGCTTCTGCCGATCGCAACAGCACTCGTTTACGCCATCCTGATGATCAGCACCCGACTGCTTGACCCGCGAGAGAGCGTTTGGACACTTGCCCTCTATCTCACGGCGACGGGGGCGTTCCTTACGGGGATCCTCGTCCCGTTCGTTTGGGTCAATCCGGTGGCTGCCGATCTCCAGCTGTTCTTTGGGGTCGCGGTCTTTGGGACAATTGGTTTCGCGATGATCACTCAGGCCTTCAGACTGGCTGCGGCTCCGCTGATAGCGCCGCTTGACTATAGCGCCCTCATTTGGGCGACGGCACTCGGTTGGATTTTCTGGGGCGAACTTCCTGACAGCCTCACGTATCTTGGCGCGAGCCTGATCGTCGCAAGCGGTATTGTGATAGTGCTCAACCGTCGCGCCTAATGGGGACCTGGGCTATTGACGAGGCCGCAAACCGACACTTGCCAACTGGCAAGTATAGGTCGAGAACACTGGTTCAGAGCGATCCCTTGTCGCAATAACAGAGTCGAGTCGTCTCCGCCCATGTCCGACCGAAACGAACTTGGCCAGCCTATCGGTGCGAGTTTACCCAATTGGACGCCTGTAGTTCTCCCGCCGAGGTCGCCAATGCGCGGCAAACGCGTTGTTGTTGAGCCTATCAGCGCGGAGCGGCACGGGGCGACTCTGTTCGATGCGTATTCGGAAGATGCCGTGGGACGCAATTGGACGTATATGCCTGTTGGACCCTTCCCGACATTCGATGTCTTTCGGGCTTGGCTCCTGGAGGCCGAGCAGAGCTCTGACCCAATGTTTCACGCGATCTTGGACGCGGAAAACGGAGAGGCGAAAGGTGTCGCAAGTTTCCTACGCCTGTCTCCCAATGATGGTGTGATCGAAGTCGGTTACATTTGCTACGCGCCGAAACTACAAGGCACGGCGGCGTCCACGGAAGCTATGTATTTGATGATGCGCCGGGTCTTCGATGAGTTGGGATACCGGCGCTACGAGTGGAAATGTGACGCCCTGAATGCGCCGTCACGCAAAGCGGCGGAACGGTTGGGGTTTCGGTTTGAAGGTATCTTCCGCCAGGCGACGGTTTATAAGCAACGCAACCGTGACACAGCTTGGCATTCGATCCTCGACACCGAGTGGCCGTCAACGAAAGCCGCGTTTGAAGCGTGGCTTGACCCGCAAAATTTTCTTGAGAACGGCGGCCAAAAAAGGTCGCTCACAGAAATCCGACGATCGACACTTGCCGAGCCGATATATCCGTAGCGGGTGAAGCGCTGCGTCTGGGATTGTCATGAATGAGGAGTATGCAAGATGAACGTGATTACCCGATACCTGGGTGCTGGCGCCACTGGTTTGGTCATGGCATCCGCGGCCAGCGCTGACTGCCGGGCCGAGTTGGACGAGCTTATTGCTTCCGTCGAGCAAACGGACACTGCGAAAATGCAAACGATCGATGCCGTCCGCGAGGACGACGCCGAGGCAACGGATGCTCCAAGCGCGGAGGACACGCTAGAGGAACCAGGTAGTTTCGAGGCGGAACTGGGCGAAATTCAAGCCGCCAATGAAGCACAACTTCAGGAAATGAAGACCGAGGATGCCGCACCATCCATCGCGAATTCGGTCGCCGCTCAAGACCGGTCAGCCGCACTGCAGGAAGCGCGTACTGCCCTCGACGCCGGTGATGAGGCAGCGTGCCTTGCGGCTGTCGAAAGAGCGCGCGGGCTTTGAACCAGCACTGATAGGGCAAGCAGGGTCTGCCAGTGACTCGGAAATCGCCTTACCCAAATCGTATGCTGTATCTAGAGGATTTCGAAGTCGGAATGGGCTTCGAGAGCGCGACGGCGTTTGTGTCAGTTGAGGCGATCAAATCCTTCGCAACTCAGTTTGACCCGCAGCCATTCCACCTTGACGAGACAGCAGCCGAGGGGTCGTTTTTTGGCGGACTGGCCGCGAGCGGATGGCATACGGCTGCGATCACCATGCGGCTCATGGTAGATGGCGCGGCGCCTGTCGCCGGAGGCGTCATTGGGGCAGGTGTCGATGTGAATTGGCCGATGCCGGTGCGACCGGGGGACACTTTGCGCGTTGTGAGCACGGTCATGGAGGTTCGGAAATCGCGTTCAAAGCCCGATCGTGGTATGGTCTTCATGAAGAGTGAGACGCTGAATCAGAACGATGATCCCGTCCAAGTCATGACGTCGCGTCTCCTTGTTTTCTGTCGTCCAGTATCCCCGTAGCGATAGGGCTTGAGGCGGCCGCTTAGAGCGGCCCGGTATTCGAATTCCGCGAAGCAACGGTCGTTCTGGACCGAAAACGGTCGTTTCCGCGTCCCCTTCCACAGTAGAGCACATATGTCCCTTACGGGTTTCAGGCTTGGGCTGCGACATCGACCTCCGGTTGCACTTCCCGGGCGATCTGCGTCAAAAACGGGCCGTGCGGGATCGTGATCGTCTTGAACGTTTCCGGCGAGGCCCGGTCCCAGCGCCTGTGCCATTCCCGTAGTTCTTCGATTTCGTGCGAGGCAACCAGGAAGCCTTCCGGCAAGTAGGGAAACGCTTCGTTGCCGTCCAAGAATTCCGACCCCTTGTTTCGGAACATGAAGTGGTATGGCATAAAGTCGATCGGGTGATCGAGACCGGCGGCTCCCGCAATCTCACCGAGCGCGTGTATCGTGTTTCGATGAAAACGGTAGACCCGTTCGCTCTTGTCTGGGACATCCAAGGCGCGTTGGCGCTGTTTATCCTGCGTCGTGATCCCCACCGGACATTTGTTGGTATGGCAGGCCTGGGCCTGGATACACCCGATCGCAAACATATACGCCCGTGCCGCGTTGCACCAATCCGCCCCCAGTGCGAGGGCGCGCGCGATATCATAAGCGCTGGTGATTTTCCCCGCGGCACCGATCCGGATTTCGTCACGCAGTCCGGCACCGCGCAACGTGTTGTGGACGAAGTGAAGCCCCTCGAGCATAGGCATTCCGACACGGTTCGCGAATTCAAGCGGCGCAGAACCGGTTCCGCCTTCTTTGCCATCGACCACGATGAAGTCGGGCGTGATCCCGGTTTGGAGCATCGCCTTCACGATGCACATGAACTCGCGCCGGTGACCTATGCAGAGTTTGAAGCCGACAGGCTTGCCGCCGGAAAGCTCGCGCAGGCGTGCGATGAAATCAACGAGTTCCAGTGGCGTTGAAAATGTCGAATGCGCAGATGGCGAGATGCAGTCGCGGTCCATCGGAATACCCCGCGCCTCGGCAATTTCTGGTGAGATTTTAGCGGCAGGCAGCATCCCGCCATGCCCTGGCTTCGCGCCTTGGCTCAGCTTGATCTCAATCATTTTCACTTGGGGATCTTGGGACTGCTTTTGAAACTTCTCAGGGTCGAACCCCCCATCATCGGCTCGGCACCCGAAATAGCCCGACGCGACCTGATAGATCAGATCCCCGCCTGCCTGGCGGTGGTAGCGGCTGATCCCACCTTCGCCCGTGTCATGCGCAAACCCACCGCGTTTTGCTCCGGTATTGAGCGCCAAGATGGCATTCCCTGAGAGGGACCCGAAGCTCATGGCTGAGATGTTGAGAAGGGAGATGTTGTAGGGCTGCTTGCAGTCCTTTCCGCCAACCGGCACGCGAAAATCTGTGTCCTCGATATGCTTCGGCACGACAGAATGCGTGAGCCATGAGTATCCCGCTTCATAAACGCTCTCGGTCGTGCCGAAGGGACGCTTGTCTTCCACACCTTTCGCGCGTTGATAGACTAGGCTTCGGGTTTCACGACTAAAGGGCTCTTCGTCCTTGTCAGCCTCAAAGAAGTACTGGCGTAGTTCAGGCCGAATATCTTCGAAGAAGAAGCGCAGATGTCCAAGTATCGGATAGTTTCGCAGGATTGAGTGTTTTGGCTGAACCAGGTCGCGAACGCCCACGATTGTGAGGCTTGCGAAGGCAATGAGCGCAATCAACATCCATGGCGACCAAAGCGGTATCAGGATGAGCGAAACGATCGTCAGCAGAAAAACAAGGGCGAGTGTCGAATAGCGGGAATATGAGAACAGAGGGGGCATCATGATTGGCCTGGCCTTATCTGTAACGAGCTTGGTCCGTTGTGAAGGTCCACTGGGTAAACTGAGCCACGAGATAGGCAATACTGATTTCGCGTCGCCAAGTTAGTGCATCGCCTGCGATCCGCCAAACATCACATGAGCCGAAACGGCTGTCTCGCGGCTAGCCAAGGTCTTTCCAGGGTTGTCAGCTCGCCAAAGGAAGCGGTGGAACGGAGAAAAGGCGACCTGGCGAGAATTTCAACGGAAACTCGGTTGATCCAACCCTATCCGAATCGCTCATCATGTGGTAGGAACATTAAGAGAACATTTTCAGCATTAGGACGTGCGCTATGACAGCTGAAACGACACGGGCGACGGCCGAAAAGCTTGCGCAGTTATGTCGCGAGAACCGGGAGAGTGAGGGGCTCGACACTATCTATCATGCCGACGCAATTTCTATCGAAGCGATGGAAGGGCCGGGGCATAGTCGAGAGTATCAAGGACTCGATGCGATCCGTGGAAAGCATGAATGGTGGGACGGGGCCATGGAGATCCATTCTGCGAACTTAGAGGGTCCATTCATGCATGGAGACGATCGTTTTGCCATGATCTTTGAGTTTGACGCGACGGAGCGGGAGAGCGGCAAGCGCTTTGAGATGAAGGAGATCGGCATCTACACGGTGGATGATCACGGCAAGATCATGCGCGAGGAATTCTACTACACAATGTGAGACAAGCGCCGAGGCTTGGATCGGGGAATTCAGACGTTGGAATAGCTCGTGCCCATGGCAGGCGGAGTGTTGCGGGGCGTGTGCTTTCAATTTTCACTCAGCGGGAGAATGGGTTGGAAACAGCAGTGTTCTCGTCTGAGGGTAAGCGACACACGCTCCAGTTCGAATTCTTTGAAATGGCCCAGGCCGGGTCCTCCCCTCGGTTTCAAACTTCGGACTGCACGTTGAAGCGCTCGGCATCGGACAATTGATACCGTATCTGTTGTGACAGGATGAGTCTCCGCTGTCTTACCCTTACTCCAATCGTTGATCCGTCCTTTTCGGGAGTTGGGCGCCCACCGGTTGATCCTGCCGCGGTCGGTGGTCTAAGGCCAACGGGTGCACCAGCGCTGCAGGAAGTCGGGAAGATGCCAAGGCACCATTACTATCCTTCTATGGGTGGCTTGCCACCACAGTCACAATTGCTATCCGATCGTGCCGTCTTCTCCGAGGCCTACACCGTCATACCGAAAGGGGTTCTGAGCTACATTACGGGCAGTCGCCTGCCCCATTGGCGCGGGACACTCGCGTGGATTCTGGCACGCCCTCTCTCGGGGTTCGCCGAGACATTCTCGCAATATCTAATGGAGGTCGAGCCCGGCGGCGGGAGTGAAACCCCGGAACCGGACCCGTCGGCCGAAGCTGCCTTGTTCCTGATGGAGGGCGAGCTCGAACTCAACATCGAAGGTGCTGCGCATCGCGTAGAGACGGGCGGCTATGTGTATTTGCCGCCGGGGTGTCGATGGACGATTGCGGCGGTGGGCGATGCATCAGCCCGGTTTCACTGGATCCGAAAGCGCTACGAACCGGTTGCGGGTATCGAACTGCCGGAGGTAATCCTCGCAAACGATAACGATGTGATTCCGGAAACGATGCCCGGAACCGATGGCGCTTGGTCAACGACGCGTTTCGTCCACTGGACCGACATGCGGCATGACATGCATGTCACGATCGTCAACATGGAACCCGGGGCGCATATTCCTTTTATGGAGACGCATGTGATGGAGCATGGCCTCTACATTCTTGAGGGGAAGGGCGTCTACAGGTTGAACAGCGACTGGGTCGAGGTGGAAGCTGGAGATTTCTTGTGGCTGCGCGCGTTCTGCCCTCAGGCTTGTTACGCGGGCGGGCCCGGACAGTTTCGCTATCTCCTCTATAAAGACATGAACCGACATGCTCGCCTCATGGACGCGGCGCCGATTGTCTCGCAACGTTAAGGGGTCAACGCTGGAAAGGGACAGAGCGGGCGCTGTTGCACACTTTGCGTGGTCTCGTGCGGAAACTGTCGCACCCGACCCGATGCTCGATAGGCCGCGCAGACAATGAGCCGGAGCGCGGGTTTTGTTTGCTCCGAGTGCGGCCACGTATCCGCAAAGTGGTCCGGGCGTTGCAGTGCATGCGGGGCTTGGAACACGCTTGTGGAGGACGTCTCTTACACCTCACGCCCTGCCGGCCGCCGCACAAGACAGGTCAGCGCCCGGCGCGTCGAGCTCACCGACTTATCCACGCGGGATGAGATTCCCGCCAGCCGCGAAACCGGCATAGCTGAACTTGACCGTGTCTTCGGGGGGGGCATCGTCCCGGGATCTGCTATTTTGGTCGGCGGGGATCCGGGCATCGGAAAATCGACCCTTCTGTTGCAGGCGGCGGCCGCTTTTTCGCGGGCTGGGGAGAAAGCGATATATGTCTCTGGTGAAGAGGCTGCCGCGCAGATCAGGATGCGCGCCGTACGGCTCGGACTTGCTGCAGCGCCGTTGAAACTCGCGGCCGAGACCAATCTCCAGAGCATCCTCGCGACCCTCGATGCGGAACGCCCCGGCCTCGCGGTGATTGACTCCATTCAGACGATGTGGGCCGAGAATGTCGAGAGCGCTCCCGGCGCGGTCTCTCAAGTGCGCGCGGCATCCCATGAGCTTGTTTCATTCGCGAAGCAGTCAGGTGTCGCGATCGTGCTCGTTGGCCATGTCACAAAGGAGGGCCAGATCGCTGGGCCCCGCGTGGTTGAGCACATGGTTGATACTGTTCTCTACTTCGAGGGCGAGCGTGGCCACCATTTTCGTGTCCTGCGCGCAGTGAAGAACCGCTTTGGACCCGTGGATCAAATCGGCGTCTTCGAGATGACCGGGCGTGGCCTGAGCGAGGTGACGAATCCTTCTTCGCTTTTCCTGTCAGAGAGAGGCGGTGCGCCTGGATCTGCCGTCTTCGCCGGGATCGGAGGAACGCGACCGCTGCTTGCGGAAGTTCAGGCGCTCGTTGCCCCCTCGAGTCTAGGGACTGCTCGCCGTAACGTTGTGGGATGGGATAGTGGTCGTCTGTCGATGTTGCTGGCCGTGCTCGAGGCGCGCTTCGGTATCCGTTTTGCGGACCGCGACGTCTACCTCAACGTGGCAGGCGGGCTCCGGATTGTCGAGCCCGCAGCCGATCTCGCTATGGCAGCGGCGCTTGTATCCGCCCGTCAGAATATCGCACTGCCGGAGCAGACTGTCTATTTTGGAGAGGTCAGCCTTTCGGGGAGCTTGCGCCCGCCTGTTCAGGCCTCAACGCGCCTCAAGGAAGCGCAAAAGATGGGATTTAGGGCGGCGGTTCTGCCCTGCGGCGCGCAAGTCACAGGCGTTGATGCCCTCTCACTAGAGATGGTTGCGGATCTTGGCGCGTTCATAGAGAAGGAATTCGGACGAGAGACCGGTAGGTAGGACGGGATGGACGGATTCACAGTCGTTGATGCAGTGGTCGCGGCGGTTATCATCCTGTCCGCGGTGCTCGCCTTTTCACGTGGTCTCCTGCGCGAGGTTCTTTCGATTGCGGCTTGGGTGATCGCCGCAATTTGCGGTTTCATCTTTGCGCCAGCGGTGGAGCCGCTCGTGCGCGAGGTTCCCATTCTGCGCGATATCGTCGGAACGACATGCGAGCTAAGTATGCTGGCCGCGTTTGCGGTTATCTTTGCAATTGCATTGGTGATCGTCTCGGTCTTCACACCGCTCCTCGCAGGGGCTGTCCAGAACTCAGCGCTCGGTCCCGTCGATCAGGGCCTGGGCTTCCTTTTTGGTGTAGCCCGCGGGCTCTTACTCGCGATCATTGCACTTGTTGTCTACGACACGGTGATGGGAACGGACGGAGGCGTTGTACAGGTCGACGAAAGCTATACACGTTCTGTGCTCGAAAATGCCCAAGCACAGGTTGCGGCCTTGCTCCCGGAAGATGCGCCGCAGTGGATTGCCGGGAAGTTTAACGAGCTGACCGAAAGCTGCCGGCAGGCCGAAGCTTGATATCGGTCGATCATGGCTGTGTTGAGCGGACCATGCCGCATTTGGTCATGAGCTCTGCGTGACGTGATGTCGAGGCTTGCGCGGCTTACGCTCGTTCTTGTCGTCTTCGTCGATATGATTGGGCAGGGGCTGGTTTTTCCCATCCTGGACACGCTGTTTATGGATCCCGACGGTGGGTTCTTACCAAAGGATCTGTCGAGCGGTGCGCGCAGCTTCTCCTATGGGCTTGTTATCGCATCGTATTTCTTCGCCTGGTTCCTTGGCGTCACATTCATTTCGAAACTCTCCGATGCGATTGGGCGAAAATCGGCGCTGCTCGTCTGTCTGGGCGGCGCGCTCATAGGATACGCGCTCGTCATCTGGTCGCTCTACATCGGAAGCCTCTGGCTATTGATCCTCGGCCGCGTCATCACGGGGTTCACGGCCGGAAACAAGCCGATTGCCCAAGCTGCAATGATTGACGCGAGCGAGAGCGCCGCAGAGCGTGACAGAAACCTTGGTTTCATTTCTGCGGCTATGAGCATCGGTCTTGTCGGTGGGCCAATCTTGGGCGCGCTTTTTTCCAGCACAGCGTTGTTCGGCGACGCGGTCAGCCTCGTCACGCCATTTTACTCGGCGCTCGCCCTTGTTGCGCTCACGATGTGGATGGTGCTGACGTTCTTTGATGATGCACGCGGGCCAAGTTCTCGAGCGTCAGAGAACGTCAAAATAAGACCGTTCGATGTGATCGCAGCACTGCTTCGGCTGCGGGAGTTCCCAATTGTGGCGCGACTGATCCCAGTCTTCGCGCTGTTTATGGCGGCAAATCTACCGGTTTACATTTTCATCACAAATTACATGACGCTGGCATTCGGCTACGGGATAATCGGCAGCAGTCTAACGATGCTCGTTGTCGGCCTCGCTGTTGGATCATCTGGTGTCTTTCTCGTGGCGCCGGCTCAGGAGCGTTTAACAAAGAAGATGATTGTGGCCGTCCTCCTCGCAACAATGGCTCTTTGTAGCCTCTTGATGAGCGTAGCACCCAACGGCATCCTAACTCTTGTCGCGGTATTTGTTTTCTTCACAGCTTTCGGAATAGCCTATCCGACGTTGATTGGGGTTTTCTCGGCCAGTGTCAGCTCAGGCGAACAAGGTTGGGTCATGGGCATCGCGACCGCCGTCTTCACCCTCGCAGGCGGATTTTTCTCCCTGGTCGGGGGCGCTGTGATGTCTCTCGATGTCCATCTACCTTTCTATATAAGCGCTGCATGCGCTCTTATCGGATTGGTTTTCTTGGTCGCCGGTTGGCGCCGTCCCGAGATCGCGAGGATTGTTCTGACGCGGACCGATACACGCTCGAAAGGGTCGGTTTGATATGCTGCAACCGCACCATGACGTATGCGTGACAATCCCAACGCATCGCACTATATCCACGTCAAGGTCATCACAAAGGCGATTCCCGAATGTCGTTTCGTGCCACTCCCTTTGACGATGACAAACTCCGTGAAGAGTGCGGGGTGTTCGGTGTTTTCAACGTCAAGGACGCTTCAAACTTTGTGGCACTCGGCCTGCATGCATTGCAGCATCGTGGGCAGGAAGCCGGGGGGATCGTGTCGTTCGACTCCGAGACCGGTTTCAACTCTGCACGCCGCTTCGGCTATGTGAGGGACAACTTTACCTCAGCCCGTCTTATGGAGACGCTGCCCGGTCGTCTTGCAATCGGTCATGTCCGATACTCCACCGCAGGGTCGAAGGGACAGGCGCAGATCCGGGATGTCCAGCCGCTCTTTGCGGAGTTCCAAATGGGCGGTTGTGCCATTGCGCATAATGGCAATCTGACCAACGCCCAGGGTCTGCGCGAGGAATTGATTGGCAGGGGATCGATTTTCCAATCTGGTTCCGACACAGAATGCATAATCCATCTGATGGCCAGGTCGATCCAGCGCTCGATACCTGAGCGAATGAAAGACGCGCTTCGTCGTGTTGAGGGTGCGTTCTCCATCGTTGCGATGACCCGGTCGAAACTGATCGGTATTCGCGATCCTCTCGGTGTCAGGCCACTTATGCTTGGGCGCATTGGCGATGGCTGGATTTTGGCGTCTGAGACCTGTGCGCTCGATATCATCGGCGCAGAATTCGTTCGTGAGGTCGAGCCCGGCGAGATGATTATCTGCAGGGCCGACGGCATCGAGAGTGTTTTTCCGTTCATTCCGCAGCGCCCGCGCTTTTGCGTCTTCGAGCATGTGTATTTTTCGCGCCCTGACAGTGTTGTCGGTGGGCAGTCTGTTTACGAGACGCGGCGGAGGATTGGGGTCGAGCTCGCGCGGGAAGCGCCTGTCGAAGCAGACATCGTTTGCCCGATCCCGGACAGCGGCACACCGGCTGCGATCGGGTTCTCCCAGGAATCCGGTATCCCTTACTCCATGGGAATTGTGCGAAACCAGTATATGGGCCGCACTTTTATCGAGCCGACCGAGCAAATCCGAAATATGGGTGTTCGCCTGAAGCTGAACGTTAATCGAGCCGTCATCGAAGGCAAACGCGTGATCCTGGTCGATGACTCGGTTGTTCGTGGCACCACCAGCATGAAAATACGCCAAATGGTGCATGATGCGGGCGCGGCAGAAGTGCATTTTCGGATCGCTTCGCCGCCGACGGTCTGGCCCTGCTTCTACGGTGTTGACACGCCTGAGCGGGAGAAGCTGATTGCGGCATCGATGTCCGAAGAGGAAATCTGTGAGTATTTAGGTGTGAACAGCCTTCGGTTCGTCAGCCTCGATGGTTTGTATAAGGCTTGCGGCCAAGATGCTGGCCGGAACACCCTGGCGCCTCAATTCTGTGACGCATGTTTTTCTGGGGACTATCCCGTGCAGCCTGCAGACCGGATTGCCTCTGGCTTTCAGCTCAAAGTTTCGGCTTGAACGAGGCACTCCCAAGAACGGCGCTGGTTACAGGCGCGAGCCGGGGACTTGGATACGCTACAGCTTTCGCCCTTGGGCAAGCTGGTTGGCAAGTCATAGCGCTCGCCCGGACCGTTGGGGGGTTGGAGGATTTGGCCGACGCAATCGAGGCTGGGGGTGGATTGCCTCCGACGCTCGTGCCGCTCTCCGTCGGAGATGACGCTGGGCTGCAGCGGTTGTGCCTGGCAATTCATGAAAGGTGGGCCGCGCTCGATCTTGCGGTGAACTGTGCTGCGCATGCTCCACCGCTTTCACCGGTACAGCACATTGCAGATAAGGACTTCGAACGTTCCCTGGAAGTGAACTTCACCTCTGTGCGGCGGCTCGTGGCATACCTTCATCCGCTCTTGACTGTAAGGCCTGATGGACGCTTCGTTCAAGTCACGGACAATCGTGCGGGGCGGTCTTTCTACGGGACCTACGGGTCCACAAAAGCTGCAGCGGATGCCTTTGTGCGGAGTTGGGCTGAAGAGACACGGCGGCTGCCGCCAGAGGTGATCCTCTTCGAGCCGAAGCCTATGCCGACAGCACTGCGCGCACGGTTTTTTCCGACAGAGGATAACTCGACCCTCACACCCTGTGCGGATGAAGCGCAACGTCTCATTGAGGCCCTTGAGATCCGCGTAGACGCGTAAAACGCACGTTCCCTTCGCCGAAAGGACCAAAGCGAGTTCTTCCTCGCAGCCGAGGGGGAAAGCACCTCTCTGGGCAGCGGTTTTGCTACTTCGATTTCCCGAGCAGTTTTAGAGCTATCGCGGTCACGGCAACGCCGGACATCATGTAGAGACCCGCAGCCCAGATCCCGAACCAGGCGGTCAGTGCCAATCCGACAAGCGGAGCGAATGCGGCACCCACAATCCATGACAAATTGGTTGAGAGCGCAGTACCGGAATAACTGTATTCAGGGGGAAAGCGGTTTGGAACGATTGCGCTTGCCTGGCCATAGGCAAGGCCCAGAACGACAAAACCGAATATGATGTAGACCGAGGGCACACTCCCTAAGGTGGGGAGGGTCAAGCAAAGCAGCGGAATGAGAGCAATGCTTGCCCAAAGGACAGTACGCTTTTGATATCGATCCGCCAGGACACCCGACGCGATGACGGTGAGAATAGCGAGCGTGCCACCCGTGAGCTGCAACAGGATGATGCGGTCAATGTTGATGTCGGTATAGAGGACGGTGTACGCCAATGGGAACACCGTGACCATGTGGAACAGGGCATAGCTTGCCAGGGGCATCATCGTTGAAAGGAGAATAGGCTCCCATTGGGTGCGGATCATCTGCAAATAAGGCGCCGACTTAAACGTCACCTCGTCTGCTCCAAAGTCTGTTCGCAACAGGCGCAGGCGTGCAAAGAGCGATACAACGTTGACTGCCAAGACCGCGAAAAACGCAAACCGCCAACCGTGGGTCAGGAACTCTTCTTCTGTGAGAAATCCCGTCAAAACGTAAAAGAGTGCGCCAGCCACGATGAAACCTATCGGTCCGCCGAGCTGCGGAACCATTGCGTAGAGACCCTTCCGGCCCTCTGGCGCGGCATTTTGCAGTTGCAGCGTAATCCCGTCCCACGCTCCCCCGAGACCAATGCCTTGCAGGATCCGGAACAGTGCTAGCAGTGCCGGCGCCACCCAGCCGATCTGCTCGTAGCCGGGCAGGAGGCCGATCGCCATCGTCGCGGTGCCAAGAATCAGGAGGGCGATCGTAATCTTTCCGGCCTTACCGATCTTAGTCTGAACCCAACGACCGCCCACACTCGCGAACGGTCGCACGATAAAGGCGAGTGCAAAGAGCGCAAAAGCAGCCATCGTTCCCGACACTGGATCGAGCGTTGGAAAGAAAAGCTGCGGGAAGACCAAAGCGGATGCAAAGGCGTAGACGAAAAATCCAAAGAAATCAGTCACTCTTGCCATGATGACGGTGGTGACGACTTCGTCTATCGATACTGTTTCGGGCCTTGCGGCGTCTGCAATGCTCATGAGCTCTCTCGGTCTTTTTCATGGCCCGAACAGAGAACACGCGCGTTTGTGGACGCCCGGTCTCTGCATCGCACTTTGTGAGCATTAGCATGCTGCGCCATGGGAATATACTTGAAATGTGTGTTGGGGTTCGGACATAATCCTGCACACAAGGGAATACAAAGCGCATTCCCGATGTGGCGAGGTCCGATATGAAGCTCATAAGCTCTGTCTCATTGATCGCAGGAGCGGTCATTCTGGGGGGCTGCGATCTCGTTGTGATGCGTCCTTCCGGCGATGTTGCAGCGCAGCAGGCAGACTTGATCGTCTACGCTACAGTCCTGATGCTGATCGTGATTGTGCCGGTCATTTTGCTCACGATCTTCTTTGCGTTCTACTACCGGTCGTCGAACACGAAGGCGCGCTACGAACCAGACTGGGATCACTCCATAAGCCTGGAGATCGTCATTTGGGCTGTGCCGCTCGCAATCATCATCTGCCTCGCAGGACTGACCTGGGTCGCGACGCACAGGCTCAACCCGTATGATCCTCTGCGCCGCATCTCGGAAACCCAACCGATCGACCCCACTGTCGAACCGATGACGGTTTATGTGACCGCCATGGATTGGAAGTGGATGTTCATTTATCCCGAACAGGGGATTGCAACGGTGAACGAAGCCGCGGTGATCAAGGACCGTCCTATCGAATGGAAGATCACCTCAACGACGGTCATGAACTCTTTCTACGTGCCCGCTATGGCCGGAATGATCTACGGAATGGCGGGCATGGAAACCGAATTGAACGCGGTGATGAACGAGACGGGAACCTTTGACGGCATCTCGGGAACATATAGCGGTGCCGGATTTTCGTACATGACGTTCAAACTGCACAGCTTCGAGGAGGCTGGCTTTGACGAATGGGTCGCCAAGGTTCAGTCCGAGTCCACCGGTGAACTAACCCGAGAGGCCGTGCAAGAGCTGGACAAACCGACGATCGACCATCCGGTGACGTATTACAGCCCGGTTGCGGATGGTGTCTGGGACAGGATCCTCAACATGTGCATTGGGGAAGACGCGTTGTGTCAGAACGATATGATGATGGTCGATGCTCTGGGCGGAGGCGGACTAGACGGTCTCTGGAACAGGGAGGCCTTCCTGGGGATCTGTGCTGCCGATGATCCCGAGTTGTTTCTCGCACTCGTGCGCCCCGATATGCGCGACAAGGGCGACCAGATCCTGCAGACAGCATTCAATTTGCTGCCTGACACTACTCCGAAATCAGTTTCAACAGCGCAGTAAACCGACATGGCCTCAGCTCTCGATGGACACGGATCGGCGGCACTGCTGCCCGAGATAAGCCCTATCTGGGGGAAGCTAAGCTGGCAGATTTTCCCATTTTACGAGCCAGTCATCTTATACACATTCATCGTTGTTGCGATTGTCGGGCTCGCGGTCCTCGCGGCGATAACCTACTTCCGTCTGTGGCGTTACCTCTGGGATGAGTGGTTTACGTCCATCGATCACAAGAAGATCGGAATCATGTATATGGTTCTGGGCGTTGTGATGCTGGTCCGCGGATTTGCGGACGCTCTGTTGATGCGTATCCAGCAGGTGATGGCTGCGGCCGGGGGCGACGGATATCTAACCCCGCACCATTACGATCAGATCTTTACCGCGCACGGGACGATCATGATCTTCTTTGTCGCGATGCCGCTGGTCGTCGGGCTGATGAACTTCGTCATGCCTCTGCAGATCGGAGCACGAGATGTTGCGTTTCCGTTTCTGAACAACTTCAGTTTCTGGCTCACGACATCTGGCGCAGTTCTCGTGATGATCTCTCTGTTTGTCGGGGAGTTTTCCACGACCGGCTGGCTCGCCTATCCCCCGCTCTCAGGGCTGGAATACAGTCCGACTGTCGGGATGGATTACTACCTTTGGGCGCTGAATATCGCCGGGATCGGGACGACGCTATCTGGCATCAACATGATCGTGACGATCGCGAAGATGCGCGCGCCAGGCATGACCTGGATGAAGATGCCGGTTTTCACTTGGACGACGCTCTGCGCGAATGTCCTGATCGTTGCGACGTTCCCTGTGCTTTCGGCGACGCTCGCGTTGCTCACGGCGGACCGTTATCTCGGCACGAACTTCTTCACAAACGATCTCGGCGGCAACCCGATGATGTATGTGAACCTGATTTGGATATGGGGCCACCCAGAAGTTTACATCCTCATTCTGCCGGTTTTTGGGGTCTATTCCGAGATCGTGCCGGTTTTCACCGGGAAGCGGTTATTTGGCTATACGTCTATGATCTACGCAACCTGCGTGATCATGATCTTGTCCTACATCGTTTGGCTTCACCATTTCTTCACAATGGGTGCCGGAGCGAGTGTGAATTCGTTCTTTGGAATAACGACGATGATCATTTCGATCCCAACGGGTGCGAAGCTGTTTAACTGGCTGTTCACCATGTATAAGGGTCGGATCAGATTTGACGTGCCTATGCTCTGGACGCTTGGATTTATGGTCACCTTTACGATTGGTGGCATGACAGGTGTGCTCTTGGCGGTTCCGCCGGCCGACTATGTCCTCCACAATTCGTTGTTCCTGGTGGCACATTTCCACAACGCGATTATCGGAGGTGTCGTATTTGGGCTGTTTGCGGCGATGACCTATTGGTTCCCAAAGGCCTTTGGATTCAATCTGGTGCCGTTTTGGGGGAAGGTCAGTTTCTGGTGCTGGTTCATCGGTTTCTATCTCGCCTTCATGCCGCTCTATGTGCTTGGATTGATGGGAGTTACGAGGCGGCTCAGCCAATTCGAAGACACGGCCTATTCGATGTATTTCAACGTGGCCTTTGTCGGTGCGCTCTTTGTGGCTGCAGGCATCGTCGCATTCCTTGTCCAGATCGGCGTCTCGATCATGCGCCGCGAGGAGCTTCGAGACACCACGGGTGACCCATGGGGTGGGCGCACGTTGGAATGGTCGACCTCCTCCCCACCGCCAGCCTACAATTTCGCGTTTACTCCGAGGGTCTATGAGCTTGATGCTTGGGACCACATGAAGCGCAATGGCTACCAACGCAGGACGGATGGCTTCGTTCCAATCCATATGCCGCGCTACACGGCAACAGGCATCGTTGTGTCCGGTATCCTGACAGTCATGGGCTTCGCCCTTGTATGGCATGTCCATTGGCTTGCCGCGATTTCGTTTGTGGCGGCGGTCGCATATGGCATCGCGCATACGTTCAACTACGACCGGGATTACTACATCCCTGCGAACAAGGTCCGGTCGACGGAAGCTGAACGGACGCATTTACTTGCGGGCCAACCAGCGATGAAAGCCGCGGAATAAGACAGTGACCTCATCCAGCGATATCACTCTTCCCACTGGCTATGTGCCAGGAGAGGACGTTTCTCCGCGCCAGCAAGCCTATGCGTTCGATGTGGTCGAGGATCCGCACGAAGACGCCGATGACCATGGTCATGAAACCGGCACTATGCTCGGTTTCTGGATTTATTTGATGAGCGATAGTCTTATCTTCGGGGTTCTCTTCGCCGTTTATGCTGTGCTCGGTCAGAACTACGCGGCCGGACCCGCACCGGTGGACCTTTTTGAGATCGATATGATCTTGGTCTCGACGTTCATGCTCCTTTTCTCGTCGATCACCTACGGGTTCGCCGTTTTGAACATGAACGCAGGGAGCCAACGCGGTCTGATCCTTTGGCTGGTCGTGACGGGCGTATTCGGTCTCGCGTTCCTCGCACTTGAGATGCGTGAGTTTCTTCATCTGTGGCATCTTGGCGCAACGCCCATGGCCAGCGCGTTCTTGTCCTCGTTTTACTTCTTGGTGGGCACGCACGGCCTCCATGTGACGGCGGGCTGCATATGGCTTGTGGTCTTGCTCGTGCAGATCCAAATGCACGGATTGCGAGAAGAGAACTGCCGCCGCGTGTTGTGCCTCAGTCTCTTTTGGCACTTTCTCGACCTTATCTGGATCGGCGTCTTCTCGTTCGTCTACCTTGCAGGAGTGTTGCTATGAGCGAACACGGTCACGACCATGCTGCCCATGGCAGCTACCGCTCATACATTACTGGCTTTTTGCTTTCGGTCGTGTTGACGATCATTCCGTTCTGGATCGTTCTCGGTGATGTCGACATAAATCTATATCTCGCGTTGACGATCATCTTCGGTCTGGGGGCCATTCAGATCATTGTTCATGTGGTCTATTTCTTGCACGTGACGTTTGCGGCTGAGGATGGATGGCAAGCTATGTCGCTTGGCTTTACCGCTGTCTTGATCGTCATCTGTCTGGTTGGATCGATTTGGGTGATGTTCCATCTAGAAGAGAACATGATGCCGGCACACGAACAGATTGAGCGTGTGCGCAATTTGCCGTGACAGACGGTCCTAGCGGCGCCCAGCGGCCGAGGTGGGTGAATGCCCTCATCCTCGCCGTCGGTTTCGGCATTTTCGTGTCTCTGCTGATGCTGGGTAACTGGCAGATGCGCCGCCTCGATTGGAAGGTTAATTTGATCGAGGCGGTGGAAGCTCGGGTGCATGCCGATGCTGTCTCGCCCCCAAAAGACACTGTCAGTGAGGCCGACCACGCCTATCTTCGCGTCTATGCTCCGGGGCGGTTTAGCCATGAGTCCGCGCTGCGCGTGAAGGCCGTCACCGAACTTGGCCTCGGAAATTGGGTGATGACGCCGCTTGTCACAGACACTCGGACGATTTGGGTCAACCGGGGTTTCATTCCCGCCGGGTTTTCAGCGGACACGATTTCCACGCCCTCTGAGCCTGTTGTGGTCACGGGGCTTCTAAGGATGACGGAGCCGGGCGGCACGTTCTTGGAGTCGAACCAACCCGAGGCGGGCCGCTGGGTTTCTCGGGATGTTCAAGGTCTTTCCGAGGCTGTCGGTATTGTGGACCACGCGCCCTTCTTCATCGATGCCGATCATTCCGGTGCGGCCGACGGATGGCCTCGAGGCGGTTTGACCATCATCGCTTTTCGGAACGATCATCTCTCTTACGCGCTGACTTGGTATGCGATGGCGGCTCTTTTTCTGGCTGGGATGGTGTTCGTCATATTTGATACTTACCGATCAAAGCGTTCCTCCCATACCTGAGTCCGAGCCAACTCATAGGACAACGAACCTCAGATCGGTCGTTTGGCTCTGCTAAAAGCGAGTGGTCGGTGCCAAATCCCGCAACGTCGCATCCATCGGGCCTTGTGTCAGCAACGCGCGAGTGCGGAGCGTCACACAGGCCTCCACAGTTCAAAATTAGACAGCCCGGGCGCAGCTCATCTGAACGGATGGGGATTGTGTCCGCCGGATGCCAAGAGATGATCGTCGATTACGGCGCATCGATCTCCCGAACCACAGACACGTTGTCGTAGGGGTTCGCGTCAGGAAGTGTAAGATAGGCATCGAGGCCTATCCGTGTGGGTTTTTCATCGAGGCGCATGCTGATCGTGCTGGCCCCTGAAGGCAGCATTTGCCATTCCTGAGTAACGATCGCGTCTTCGTCAAACCCATCGCCCCGGAAGACGGTAATAGGAATTGGCGAGGTCAGCGGCGCTTCCGTTTGCTCGCCGAGCCCGGTAGTCACATGTTTGGCGGCTTCGATCTTTGCTTCCAGTTGCCAGCCACCATCGGGCCGTGGCCAAACCTCCGCTTCGGTCACCCCAACATCCCAGGTTGTGACATGGCGGAAAAAGTCTTCTAGAGCGGGCAGGGCCTCTGCGGGGAGTTCTCTCTCCAAATGAGAAAACAAGTCTTCCGCCGTGGGGTATGGCGCGGGCCGATAGCGCCAGGTTTCCAGAAAACCACCCAGTGCGGCTTCAAGCCGTTCCTGTCCGGCCAACTCCGCCAAATGGATAATATGCAGCGACCCCTTTAGCCGGATCATCGTGCTGTCCTTCATCTCCTCGATGAATGGACGTTCGGCGTCATCGAGCTGAGCGCGGTGCCGGAAACTCTCCAACATGTCTTGAAGCCGCATCTTTCTGCTCGTCTCGGGGCCGCGCGCTGCATGCAGATAGAGAGCCGCCGTCCAGTAGGGCAGGCCAGTGAGAACAGACTTCGCGCCCGGAAGGTTTGCGGGCATGATCTGATCAAGCCACCAACACTGCGCCATGAAGTTCCCTGCATAGCCCCTTAGGTCCTCGCCTCCGGAGCGCTCGAGATCTGATTTCCACCCTAGGACCTCGTTGACGAATGCGAGGCCACCACGTGCGCCGAGCCCTTCATAATGGAGGGAGGCTTCAGCCATGCGAAACGTCTCGAAAGGGGCTGTGCCGTATCTCTCCTGGAAGTAGTCCAAGGCATCCAGGAGTTTCTCAGACATCGGTTCCAGCACGTAATCATGCTCCGGGTGGAAGAACAATTCCACCGGGGGCAATCCTTCACGTGCGGCTCTGAACACTTCGTAGCGACCGGACATGACCTCGGCCCAGCCGCGGGATGGAGAATGGAGCCGATACCGGATACTGCGGCGCCCATCAACGATGCCATAGTCTTCGACGATCTCTCCTGAATGGAGCGGGATTTGGTCTTCGATCGTGCTGACGGTGACATTTACTTGCTCGACCCAACCCAAATGCGTTGTGTCGTGGGCGACATCGACGCCCAAGCTGCTCTCGGGTGGGTGCCAGTCGGGGGGAAGGCCATAGAGTTTCCGCAACCACGCAGGCCGGTGCTCTAGCCGCTCGCTGTAGCCCAAAGCCGGCATGAGGTTGAGATTGAGAAGTGACGTTCCGTTCCCAATCACCTCTACGGATTGGACTTCGGGTATATGATCGTGTTGGCTATGCGCGGCAAAGCCCGGATCCGGCGCACTCACTGTCCTGAACGGAAGTTCCATCCGTCCGCCCGGCTCAAGCGGTTGGTTTAAGCGCCAAACCTGGACATGCGAGGATGTCTTGTCCGTGTCTTCGCGGGCGATTTCGTTCAGAGCGACTTCCGCAGTGCTCATAAGAGGGTGAAAGAAGACCAGGAGATCGTTGATCGGATCGTCATCGCGATTTTCGACAACCAGCACGCCATCCATTTCCACCCGGCGGGCGTCAGGGAAGAAGTCGATTTCCCCGGAGATCGCGACCACTTTCGGTTGGGCGACATCGCTCCAGTCTTCGCGATAGGTCTTTTCGATCCACGCCAGATATGCCGCTTCGTCGAAGAGTGGCCAGCGATGCATGATGGTTGAGTTTACAAATATCACGCCGCCTGTCGCTAGGAACCCGACCGAGACAGCCGCAAAACTCCACTTGCCCGGACCCCGGGCAAGCCTTTGTTTCATGAGGCTTCGACGGAGCGGGACAATGGTTCCACGACCGTAAGTCGACCAAGCGACTGTCCAGATCAGAGCAGCGCCGAGGGTCCAATATGCGAGGAACCAGAGATGCGCCTCCCAGAAATGTCCGTATCCATCCATCATCGAATACCACGCGAAGCTGACCTCACCGAAACGCATGAGCGGGTGGTAGAGGCCGAGCGCGTCAAATAGCGTGCTGGACAGATACACGAAGAGCACTGCAGCAACCGCGATGTATCTCTGCCTTAGAATGACCTGGGCCGAGATCGCCAGTATCGCGATCCAGACGTAATAGGGGGCCTTCACGAGGAATGTGTCGGTCAGGTAGAGCCAAAACTCGAAGTCGTAGAAACCGTTCGCAATTTGATAACTGACGTTGACCGCAATTGACAAAGCCCAGAAGGCAATTGCCATCAAAACGAGGGCGAGCGTTTTGGACAAGAGGCGGGTAAAATCCGCGGCCGGTGTCGCCTCGATCAGTTCGTGAACATGATGTTGCCGCTCACGCCAAATGATGTCTCCTGCATACCAAACAAGTAGGAGAACCAAAACCTTATCGAAATAGAATCCAGAATTGTGAACTAGGAGATCGGTTGTCGGCAGGGAGAAGCTGAAGGTCACGGCGCTTGACGCCGCCCACCAAAGCGAGATCGCTGCGAATCCCAGCAGCAACAGCACGCCAGGTTGACGCCACAGTGTCTTCAATTCCCAAATTGTCATTCGCAACAGGGCATTGTCGATTGAGATCGGGGCGCGCAGGCCACCCCGCGACTTTGTGCGTTTTTTGCTTTGTCGCGGTTGCTGGAGATATTTTGGTCTCCAAAGCGTCCCAGCTGCAATGAGGCCGAGGGCGACCGTCATCCAGATTGCACGGTTCCAGAATAAGAGACCGTCGAGCGGTCTGAACCGCACGTTGTTTTCCGCAACTGTCCATCCCATCGCAAACTCTGCGCCCGCGATGTTTCCGTAGGGATCAAGCAGTGCGGCCAACGCGAAAACCTCATGGCGATACGCCGTTTGTCCCAAGGACATCAACGCGCTGACGTAGAGTGCAATGAGGCCAAGAGAGACGACGAACCCGGCGGTTTGGCTCTGAAATCTCGAACTGACTGCGAAAATGAGGGCTGAGACGAGCAAGAGGTTGGGGAAGACATACACTCCGAACGCGCATAGGTAGTGGCTCAATTCGTGCGGCCCGATCCTTTCCTCAGGGATCCCAGGAAACAGAGTGCCGAGCATCATTCCTGGAACAAACATAACGCCTACGGCGAGCGTTATGCTGAACGCGACCAAAAACCGTGCCATCGCAACCGTAGTTGGCTGAACGCCGGTGCTGAGCACCGTTTCTTCTGTTGCCGACGCTCGATCGCGTCCCATCGCGTCACCGATGATCCCGGCGGCCGCGATGATGCTGAGAACGCTTAGGATAAGGGCGCGCGTTGCAATCGCGTCAGCGCCATTCACCCATGAGAACCCACGTGCACCCAACCCATTTTCGACGGTCGCGCCAAAGGCCAATGCAAAAGAGGCCGCGAGGCAGAACCAAACGAATGGACGTGCCCTTTGAAGGCGCCACTCCATCCGCATCTCGGCGAGAAAGGCGCTCATTGGATCGTTTGCGTGACGTGTGCTGCGTAGAGGTCTTCGAGGTCAGCGACCGCTGGTTCGAATGCATCTCCTGGCGGTTGCTCTGAAAAGACGCGAACAGTCAGGGAACCGTCTTGCGGGCGCCATGACAGGGTATTGTATTCGTTTTGAAATCTCGGAAGCTCGTTGAAGCTCACATTCTTGTGCCAGATCTTGCCTGAAAGGGCGTCGACAAGGGTGGAAGGTGCCCCGGAAGCCACGATCCTGCCTTCCTTCATGAGGGCGAGGTTGTTGCAGAGCCCGGCCAAGTCTTCGACGATGTGAGACGACAGAATGAGAATGCAGTCTTGCGACGCTTCAGCAAGGAGGAGTTGGAAGCGCCGTCTCTCCGAAGGGTCCAATCCAGCGGTAGGTTCATCCACGATCACCAGCTCTGGCGCGCCAAGAAACGCAGCGGCGATCCCAAACCGTCGGCGCATGCCGCCCGAATACGTATCGAGGCGCCGGTCAGCGACTGCGACGAGGTTCACTTGCTCCAAGAGGTCAGCCACTTGTCGGCGGCGTTCTTTGCGCTTGAGACCCTTCAGGCCAGCAAGGAAATCCAACATCTCAAACGCAGTCACGCGCGGATAAACACCCATATCCTGCGGCAAGTAGCCAATACGCCGACGGGCGACCTGCGGATCGGAGAGCAGATCGCGACCATCCAGCCGGATCTCGCCTTGGTCGGGCTCTTGCAAGGTGGCGAGCGTGCGCATCAGCGTCGATTTTCCCGCCCCATTCGCGCCGAGTAGCCCGAACACACCTTTTTCCACCGTCAACGCGATATCTTGGAGCGCGGCTACACCCCCTGAATAGGTCTTGGATACGCCTTCAACTTCGAGCATTCCCGACGAAACCTTTCAAATTAAAGCGTGCTTAAAGGGGCCAAACTTGCCGCATGACGGTTCGGGAGCATAAGGCTCCGAACTTGCCGGTGGAGGGCCATGAACTCATCTTCTGTTAGCATATGCCGCCCTGGAATGCGGTGGAGTTGGGCCTTCGTTCGGCTCTGTTTGGCCCAGCTCTCAATGCTGTCTGGTTCGACAAGGTGGTCATCCTGTGCCACGAAGGCGTGTATCTCACACGGGAGCGCTGGCAGCTCTGGATTGTGGCGATAGGTGCTGCAGATCCGAAAGTCTGCCCGCAACGGCGTCTCGAAGAGTTGCCGCAGATCGGGATCGGAAATCACCTCGATTGGTGTGCCTCCAATCCTAGCGATTTCTGACCAAAACGCGTTTTCATCCAGGGTCGCGATTTCCGACGTGCCTTCGTGAAGGCGATCAGGCCCCTGAGCGCCCAGAACGAACAGCCTCAGCGGCGATGGTCCACCCATCTCGATAAAGCGTTGCGCCAGAAGAAGCGCGAGGGTGCCTCCCATCGAGTATCCGAAAAGCGCGTAGTCTGTCGGTAGGTTTGGATAGAGTTCGGCGGCTAGCCCGTCTGCGAGTTCTTCCAAGCTGCTGGGAAGAGAGTCTCGGAAGCGCGCTTCGCGGCCAGGGATTTGCGGGGCGATGATCGCCTTGTCCTGGCGCTGCCAGGACCGAAACACGCTCGGGCCAGCGCCCGCGGGCGGCAGACAGATCAGCGGTGCACTCGTTGACATCAGAACTCCACCATGGCGTCACCGGGCTGGGGTTCTGACGTCACCCGCAATGCGTCGATGTGCAGTGCCAAATCAGCTAGAACTGGTTTGTCAAACATGACGCGGACTGGGAGCCCGATGTCGAAACGTTTGCGGATACGTGTTACGACCTTTGCCGCTAAGAGTGAGTGGCCACCGATTGCAAAGAAGTTGTCCGAGGCTTTCGGTCGCGATGAGCGCAAGACATCTGCCCAAATCTCCGCGACGGTTGCCTCTGTCTCCGTTGACGTGTCCCGGATCGGGCCGACTGCTTTCGGTTCTTGCGTCGCAGGTGGCAGGACAGTGAGCTCGCCCACGCAAGTCCCGACCAAGGTATCCGGTGCATTGATCGTCTGCTCCAGGATTGCCTTGAAGCGTTCCAGGAATTGTTGGAGCATGCCGTCATCGATGACCGTCTTGTCCCGGCGGAGGATCAGCTTCATTCCGGCTTGAGCGGGGGCCACGAGGATCGTGAGCGGGAAGTGTGTCCACTCGTCGAACTCCACGCGTTCTAGCGTTATGTCGCTTTGCGTCGGGCCCACCGTGACAGGGTAGTTCTCGACCACGAGCAGGCAGTCGAACAACGTTCCCAAATTGCCCTGGATATCGCGCAACGCGATGTATTCATGCTCCGTTGTCGCAGCCTGTTGGACCTGCAGCCGATTAAGCCATTGAATGAGCGTCTCGTTCGGATCGAGCTTGATGCGTACAGGAAGCGCATTCAAAAACAGGCCCACAATATCTGTGGCTCCTTCAAGCGAGGCTGGACGCCCTGCTGTTGCACTGCCGAAGAAGACGTCGCTGCGTCCCAGGTGCTCCGCGATAAAGAGGCCGAGCACTGCGTGTAGCAACGTGCTCAGTGTCACGCCGCGTTCGGCGCAAAAGGTGGTGACACTGTCCGCCAGGGGATCGGGGAAACTCCACTCCCCACGTTCGAAGACTGGGCGGTCGCTGTCTTGACCAAAGGCGAGGCTGGGTCCCGGCGTGCCATCGATCTGCCGCTTCCAGAACTCCCTGCCCTTGTCCTGATCTTGACGCTTCATCCAGCGGATATACGCGGCATATGGCGGAGATGGGGGCAGCTTGTCGCCATGTCCGTGATAAAAGGCCATGACGTCCTGCAGCATGCGTGCCGTCGACCAGCCGTCGAGAATGATGTGGTGGAAGCATAGGATCAGCACATGGCGGTCCGCAACGAGATGCGCGAGTTGAAGCCGGAGGAGAGGCGGCCGCCGTAAATCGAACGGATGCGCCCGGTTCTCTGCAAACTGCGCCCTGAGCTGAGTTTCGCTATCCCCTTCCGACCAATCAAGCGCTTCCCATGTGAGGGGCAACTGCCGATACACCACCTGGAAGGGTTCGTCGCGCTCCTCCCAATGGATGCCACTCCGCAAGGCAGAATGACGTGCAAGCACCTCCTTCCAGGCCAATCTAAGACGTTCTGCATCGACCGGACCAGCCAAGAAGTAGGCCATTTGCGGCATGTAGATGCTCTTGTCGTCACTCAAGAGCGTGTGGAAGAGAATGCCTTCTTGCAACGGGGCAAGCGGCGTTATCGTCTCGATGTTCCTTCGCCGCGCATTGGCATCTTGTTGAGGCATCTCAGAGACTCTGCAATAGATCGTCCAGGTCTTCCTGATCGAATTCCATGTCGGGGAAATCTGCTGGCGTGAAGCCAGAGTCTTCTCCTGCAAGACAGTGATCGACCAAGATTTGAACGTTGCGGGCAAACGCTTCGCTCGCGTCTTCGACAGTTCTAGTCTCAAAATCTCGGACTGAGAAATTCCAAATCACGCGGAGGCGATCTTCCGCCGCTATGGCATTGATTTCTAGGGCAGTGTCCCGAGGGTTGGCGCTGTCAATCGTCGGTCCTGGACTTTCTTCGGCTGGCGAGAACAGGCTTTCTTCGGCATTCAGCGCGCCTGCGCGACCGAAATAGTTGAAACGAACCTGGGGTTCCGCTTCTGCCGAAAGCAAGCCTTTCAGGTGGCGCAAAACGCCGTATCCTACGCCAAGGTTGGGAACACTCCTGAGGCTTTCCTTCACGTCGCGGAGCGCTTCTGCAGGGAGAGCACTCGCTTTCGCTGTCAAGTGAACAGGGAAGAGGCTCGTGAGCCATCCGACCGTGAAGCTGAGATCAATCTTCGTCTCGTGCTCGGATCGACCATGGCTCTCAAGCTCGATCAGGTGAGATGTCTCTCCCGTCCAATCGCGTAGGGTGATGTAGAGCGCTGTGACGAGGATGTCTTCTGCGGTGGCCGGGAAGGATGACGGCACCTCTTCCAAGAGCTTTCCCGTCAGGTCAGCGCTTAGCCACGTGTTGATGGTGTGTGTGTCAGAGGCGCCCGGCCTCCGAGAGGGATCAGCAACCGGGAGGGACGCAACTGGCTTTGCCAAGATGGTGTTCCAGTAGTTTTGCTCGGCCTCAACCGTCTCAGAGTGGAGAAGCTGCTCGGTCCAAACCGCTGGACTGTCGCTTCTGCGAAGGGGGTAGATCTTCTCGCCCGCGCGAATCGAGCGGTATGCGGACTGAAGATCATCGAGGAGAATGCGCCAAGAAACGCCATCAATCACAAGGTGATGCACCGCGACACCAAGTCTCTTTGTTCCATCCGGCATCGTGCAAAGCACGACCCCCCAGATGGGCCCCGAAGTCAGGTCGAATTGGCTCTGCATTTGAGCTGTTGCCTCGGTCACGTCGCCCTCGACCGTCAAGAGGGGCGGAGCGCCCGACGGGTCCGCATAGATCTGCTCCCATCCCCAGTCACGCTTGTGAAAACGCGCCCGCAACGCGTCGTGGTTCGAGGCCAAGACATCGAGCGCTTGCTGCAAATGCTCTGGGTCCAACTCCTCTGACGGGGTAAGGACAATCGCTTGGTTCCAGTGGTCCGGTTTGGGGAGGTCTCTGCTGAAGAAACGAGCTTGCGCAGCCGTGAGGGTCTGAGGGCCTGTCACGGGACCTTTCGCGGCAGAAGCTTGAGGTTCGGGCTCTCTGCCTGCCGCTGCTTCAGCAAGCGCCGCAATTGTTGGATGCTGAAACAAATCACGAGGAGACAGAGCAAGACCGCCATCTCGGGCACGCGCGGCCACTTGGATCGCGAGGATTGAATCCCCACCGACAGTAAAGAAATTCTCGAAACGACCGAGACTCGTCCGACCGAGAACAGTCGTCCAAATCGCGGCAATCTGTGTTTCGATGCCAGGTTCGGGAGGGTGGAAGGCGCCGCTCGGGGTCTCGTCAACACCTGAGATATCGGGGGGCGGCAGCGATTTCCGATCAAGTTTTCCGTTCGGCAACCTTGGAAGTGTGTCCACGATCACGAAGAGCGTTGGAACACAGTGATTGGGAAGCTGGGCGGACAATGCCGCGCGAACATCCTTGGAGGTCAGTGTAGTCTCTACCCAAGCTGTAAGGCGGAGTGGACCGGTTCCGTCCCGCCAACCGTCAACGACCGCTGCCGTCACGCCCTGGATTTCCGTCAACGCCGTCTCGACTTCGCCCGGTTCGATGCGAAAACCACGGATCTTTACCTGTCTGTCTTCGCGTCCCAGATACTCGAGAGAACCGTCCCACGTCCGCCGGACGCGATCCCCAGTGCGATACATAACGGGCGCTGACCCATCCATGTCGAACTGATTGGCGACAAACTTCATGTCCGTTTGGTCAGGGCGATTCCAGTAGCCTTTGCCGACGCCCGCACCGGACAAAAACAGTTCTCCAGGCAAACCTGGCGGCAGTTGCAGCATTCCTTCGTCCAGAACATACGCTCTTGTTCCAGTAATCGGATTGCCGATCTTCACCTGCCTTCCATCTCGCGGCACGAGGAAGGCCGTCGAGTAGGTGGTGTCCTCTGACGGACCGTAGAGATTCCAAACGCGTTTGACCGTACCGTTGTCGTAGAGACGACGCGCCAGCGCTGGCGGTAACGGCTCGCCCGCCAGACAAACAGTGCGCACGGATGCCGGTAGAGTTTCAAGTCTCAGCAACTCCGCCATTGGCGTCGGAACTGTATTTACGAGGGTCACGTTTTCCTTGAAGCGTGACTCGGGGAAGCCAATGAGATCCTGAACCATCAGGATCGTGCCACCCATAGCGAGTGTCGCAAAGATCTCGAAGACGGACAGATCAAAGCAGATTGACGTGCTCGCCAGGACCCCGGCCATTTCATCGGGCGCGAAGCTCGATTGAACCCAATCTATGAGCGCGTGCGCGTTTGCGTGGGTCAGCTCGACACCCTTCGGCTGACCTGTCGATCCGGAAGTATAGATCAGGTAGGCGGTGTCGCTTGCTGAGGCTAAAGGGGCGCCAGATGTATTCGTGTCCTCCTCGTGGGCGGTTTCCTCGAAGAATGGTTTTGGGTCCAGAAATGCGATATCCGAATCAATGCTGCCCAATGTGAGCGTCAAGCCCGCATCTTTCGCGATGTATGCAATGCGTTCGTGCGGATACTTCAGATCAAGGGGCACATAAGCGGCGCCGGTCTTGAGAACGCCGAGCATTCCGCTGACCAGGTCGCAGTCTCGCGGCAGGGCGATTCCAACTCGATCTCCGGCGCCCACGCCTCTTCTCCGAAGCTCCCGCGCCAAGGCTTCGCTGCGGATCTCTAGCTCCTCGTAGGTCAGATCGCGATGGGAATCCCGCACGGCAAGTCGCACCCCATGTTTGGCTGCCTGGGCGGAGAACTTCTCATGCAGTGTGACAGGACCTCGGAGCGAGACGCACCCGGTCTCGTTCCAGCGGCTGATCATCATGCTCTGTTCAGGATGAAGGAGCGACAGCTCGCATACAGGTGTATTTGGCGCGGTTCTTGTGGAGGAGGCGAGGGCTTCGAACGACCTGGCAAAATTCTCTGCGGTTTCGCGCTGAAACAGATCCGTGCTGTATTCAAGACGCACGTCAAAGTCCGTTCCCCGGTCAAGGACCGAAAGAGCGAGGTCCATTTTAGAGCTGGTCGAGGAGATGTTCTGTGTTTGCCAGGTGAGACCGTCGCTGAGTTCTCCGCTGCTCACCTCACGGGTCTTCCAAGTAAAGAGCGCCTGAAAGACTGGGTTATGGCTCCAACTCCTTTCCGGCGACAACGCTTCGACCACCTTCTCGAATGGCGCGTCTTGGTGCGCGCAACCTTCGAGCCAATCCCGGCGGCAATCTGCCAGGATCTGACCGAAGCTCTTCCGAGCGCTGGAGTGCAGCCGCAAGGCTAGGGTGTTCAGGAACATGCCAGCCGTGCTTTCGAGTTCGGTATGCATGCGCTGATTGACGACGGTGCCTATCACAACATCATCGCTCTCCGAGTATCGCCCTAGGAACGTGGCGAAGAGCGCCAGAAAAACCATGTACGGCGTCGCATCGTTTTCTGATGCGAGAGATCGAAGGCGTTGAGCGGCGTCTCGTGTCAGCGAAAAGTCGACTGAATCTCCTCTGAAACTCTGGCGCGTTGGCCTCTGGAAATCCGAGGGCATCTCCAGCAACGGAGGCGCATCCTTGAGCCTTTCCACCCAGTAGTCGATGCTCTTTGAGGTGTCTTGGCTGCGCTGCCATGCGGCGAAGTCGGTGTATTGAAAAGCAAGAGGTGACGGCTCGTAATCCGCATCTGAGCCTAGTGCGTCATATGTCGCTAGCAGCTCACTTAGGAGGATCTCGAGCGACTGCGCGTCTCCCACCATATGATCAAGAACCACGAGAAGAAGATGCATCTCCTCAGTGACGCGATACATTCTTAGCTTGATGAGCGGTCCGCGTGCGAGATCGAACGGTTTTGAGATTTCGTCTTCAAGCGTAAGCTCAATCTGGTCCTCTGCGAGCGCCAGAACCTCGATCTTCTCTGGAATCGACGGGGCTAACGTAATGTAGGGCCGCCCTCCGCGATCTGGGTAGGCTGAGCGAAGCACCTTGTGGCGTGCGCACAGAAGGGCGAAGGCCCGACCAAGCCTTTCAATAGAAACCGGTCCGACAAGGCGTATGATCGCTGGAATGTTGTAGGCTGCCCGCCCTGGATCTAGTCTTGCGAGGGTCCACTGCCGCTCCTGCGCGTAGGAGAGCTGCGCTTCTTCGGTGCGGGGGAGGCTGTTTCCCTGCCATGCGGACGACGTGCTCAATACACTCTCCCTGTCTAGCGCGGCGGCGAAGTTGTCGAGTTGCGGATGCTCGAGTAGTAGGCGCAATGGAATGGCTCGCGATCCACTCAGCGGCAGACGCGCGACGACACGCATCGCCAACAGCGAATGACCGCCCAGCGCGAAGAAGTTCGTCTTGCGACCCGGCGGAGCCATGCCCAGGATTTCGCCCCAAATCTGAGATACACGCATTTCTGTATCCGTTTGGGGAAGATTGTTTTCGGAAGCGCCGAACGTCCGGACTTTCTCAGGCTTCGGTAGCTTCTGACGATCCACTTTGCCGTTCGTGTTGAGCGGGAAGCTGTCCAAGAACACAAAACCAGACGGAACCATATACGCTGGCAGTGCATTCATCGCACCGGACCTAAGCCGTTGTTCGAGCCCCGGCGGCGCGTTTGGCGCGACACAATAAGCGACCAGGGACGCGTCATTGCCTTCGCCAACGAGCGCCACGACAGCTTGCGATACCGAGGGATCTGACGAAACCGTCGCTTCGATTTCCGCCAGTTCAATGCGAAAACCTCGGAGTTTGATCTGGAAGTCTTTTCTTCCGATATAACTGATCGAACCCTCGCGGTCGCGCCGGACGAGGTCGCCGGTCCTATAAAGCCGCGCGCCATCCACGGTCGTCTCAGAAATAAAACGCTCGCCGGTCAGCTCCTCACGGTTTAGATATCCGGGGCTCAATCCAGTTCCCCCGATCAGGAGTTCCCCCACGACGCCCGGAGGCGCCGGATGTCCGGCCGCATCGCGCACATGCAAGGTTGTGTTCGCAACCGGGTCGCCAAGCGGGATCCGACCGTGCCTAACAGTCTCGGCGGTGACTTCGGCGCATGCGGACCAAATGGTCGTCTCCGTTGGTCCATACATGTTCCAAAGTTGACCTCTTCCCTCAAGGAGCTGTTCTGCCAGGGGAAGATCCAATGCCTCGCCACCGCAGAGCATTTTGAAGCCTTTGGGCGCGTGCCAGCCCTCATCAATAAGAAGCCGCCAACTCGCTGGTGTCGCTTGCATGACACTAACGTTGTGCTTGTCGATCAGACCAGAGAGGGCCTCTCCATCAATGACATCGTGTCGCCCGGCGAGTACGAGGGTCCCGCCGACCAAGAGCGGCAGAAAGATCTCAAGAGCCGCGATGTCGAAGGCGAGCGTGGTCACAGCCAGCAGGCGGTCGTCCGATCCAAAGCCAGGGCAAACAGCCATGGAAGACAGAAGGTTAACAAGGCTGTCTTGACGGATCTGGACGCCCTTGGGTCTCCCCGTCGTGCCGGAGGTAAAGATGATATACGCGAGGTCTTCGGGGGCTGCCCGGCACGGCGAAACAGGGGCCGAAGCATCGATCTCCGAGCGCTCTTCGAAAGGATCTACGATCTGGCAAGACGCGTTCAGGCCGCCCGTCCGACTTGCAATCAAGAGCGAGGGTTCGGCATCTTCCAAGATTAACTGAAGCCGTTTTGGTGGGTGGTCTGGGTCGAGCGGAATATACGTGGCGCCAAGCCGAAGCACTGCGAGCAACGCAATGACCATCTCTGGGCCTCGTGGCAGGCAGATCGCCACGCGCGCGCCAGGATCGACGAACTCCGAGATGATACCTGCGAGGCGCCCCGCCGCGTCTTCCAACTCGCCATGGGTGAGCCGAGCCTCTTCGTGGATGAGTGCAATCGCTTGTGGGTCGCGGAGCGCAGTCTTGGAAATCAGTGCGGCGAGACCACCGCGCGGAATATCACGCACGGTGGCATTGATGCGGGACCATGCGAGGCTGTCTGCCGTGGTTGCAAGGCTTGTTTCAGACAGGGGGGCATCTGGAGCGGTTACCGCGGCTTCCAGAATACGCTGGTAGTCGGAAACGAGGCGGGCCGCAGTTTCCTTGTCAAAAAGTGCGGTGCTGTATTCCAGCACGCCTGTCAGCCTATTCCCCTGGAACAGGTCGAGAGACAGATCAAAACGTGAGAGCTGGCCTTCCAAAGGATAGGGTTTGGCGACCAGATTTGGGAGTTCGATCCTGTCGCGCTGTTTCTGGTGAAGATTGAACATCACCTGAAACAACGGGCTGTGCGCAAGGCTTCGAGACGAAACCGTGGCGTCGACAACCTGCTCGAAGGGCACTGCACTGTGCTTGAGCGCCTCTTTCACGGTTTCGCGGAGCCGAGCCAGAAGCGCTTTGAAGGGCTCGGTTAGATCGACGCGTTCACGCAAAGCCAAGGTGTTCACGAAATAGCCAACTTGCCTCTGCCATTCGGCACGATCGCGTTCTGAGACGGTTGTGCCGATGCAGATATCGTCCGCGCCCGCATATCTTGCGAGCAGGACGTAGAACGCTCCGAGCGTCAGCGCAAATGAGGTCGTTCCGGTCTCGCTGGCAAGACTTCGAATACGTTCGCTGATCGCTTCATCCATTTCGAAACGGTGGCGCGCGCCCGAGAAAACCTGTCGGGGCGGCCGCGGTCGGTCGGTCGGCAGGTCGATCCGCTCAGGGAGCCCGCTGAGAGACTCGCGCCAGTAACCGAGTTGATTCTCGAATTCCGCAAGACGGCCCCGCTGATGGATCGCGTAATCCGCATACTGCTTACCCAGATGAGGCAGCAGCTCTCCCCGCCTTTCATAGAAGGCGACACAGTCCTCGATCAGTATCTGCAGCGATTGATAATCGGCGACCGTGTGGTGCACTGCGAATGCGAGGATGTGGGACCTCGGACCGAGGCTGACGAGCGTTGACCTCAGCAATGGCCCGGTCGCGAGATCAAAATGCTTTTTGGCAAAATCAGCGAGGTAGTCAGAGACCAGCTCCGGTGATCCGCTGAGGTTCGCCTGCGCCAATTCTAACGGACTCGATGGATCGACAACTTGCACCGGCGTACCTGCGTCATCGACGAAACGTGTCCGGAGGCTTTCATGTCTTTCGCGGACTTTCGTAAGGGCCTGTGTGAGCCGCCCCGCATCAATAGTGCCGTCAAGGCTCAGTGCGGCTGCGATGGTGTAGGCCGATTGTCCCGGTTGCATCTGGTCGATGAACCACAGACGTTGCTGCGCAAGGCTGAGGGGGGCGCTCCTTGGTCCTTCGCTCGGGCCTTTTGCCGCACGGCGCAACTTCTCGGCAAGGAGTGCACGCTTTTGCTCAGCGGCTAGACTGGTGTGTTTGCTTGCCATCGAAGATCGTTCCAGCGCTCAATCTGCCATCTTGCTCAGGAGAGCGTCGACTTCAGCGTCCGTCAGGCCAGCCGTAGGATCGAAGTCGTCCACTGGCGACGGCTTACGCGACGCGCGGAGGTCATCAATTAGCGCTCCCTGCTTTCTCGGAGTGAGCGCGTCAAAGAGCGCGCCGAGATTTATGTCGACATCAAACGTCTGCTGCATCCGGATGACCAGCCGCATGCCCAGCAGTGAATGGCCGCCGCTTGCGAAGAAATCGTCTTCGACACCAATGTTTTCCCGTCCGAGGAGCTCACTCCAAAGTGCCAGAACGGCTCGCTCCGTCTCTGTTCCTGGAGCGACATAGGTCGAACCTGCCGCAGCGTCTTCGGGGTTGAGCGCGCGCCTGTCGATCTTCCCGTTGGGCATGCGCGGGAGCTTATCCTGGATGTCCCAGAGACCGGGCAACATGTGAGGCGGCAACTGGCCCTTTGCCCAATCGCGCAGTTCGCCTGAGGCAAGGGTCCGTCCTGACTGCATCGCTACAAAGGCCGCAACTTTTCGGTCCGGATCCGATGGGCTTCCAGTGACGACAACCGCCGCTTCTGAGACGCATTCATGGGATTCCAGCGTTGCCTCGATCTCACCGATCTCGATCCGTTGGCCCCGGATTTTGACCTGCGTGTCGATCCGCCCAAGGATATCGAGCCGACCATCTTCGCGCCAGCGGCCGAGATCACCGGTCCGATACAATCGTGTCCCTTCGCCGAACTCTGCAACGTCAGTGCGAAACTTCTCGCGCGTCAACGTGTCGCGATTCAGATATCCCCGCGCCAAACCGGCACCGCCGACCCAGATTTCGCCGGTGACGCCTCGAGGCAAAAGGGCTCCGTTCCGGTCGAGAATATGGATCTGCGCGCCAGGAAACGGCCGCCCAATTGGCAATGGTCTTTCAGGTTCGTCCTGCACCGCATTGCCTGCATCGTAGATCGCGTCCTCAGTGGGTCCGTATAGATTGTTGATCAACCGGATCTGGGGGAACTTCAGCAAGTCATCGAGCAGGCTTGCCGGGAAAAACTCTCCTGCGAGGTTCACGGCCCGAAGACTTGTGGGCAGGTCGGCATGTCTGAGGAGTTCTCGGAGCAGGCTTGGAACGGTGTTGAGGAAGGTCACGCCTCCGCCCTCCGGCAAATGCGGGAGATCGAGCACGGTATCGACGTGAACGAGTTCTCCGCCGAGGCCGAGCGTCACGAAGATCTCGAAAAGCGAGAGGTCGAAGGAAACCGATGTTCCAAATAGCATCTTGCTGAGATCTGCGGGCTCAAAGCTCTCTCTTGCCCAGGCGACGCGCGCGAGAATGTTGCGATGTTCGAGCATCACACCTTTGGGGATACCCGTTGTCCCGGAGGTGTAAATCACGACCGCGAGGGAAGAGCCGCGCGCGCGTTTGCCTGGACGCGGCGCATGATCCAGGTTGGAGAAGGTCAGAAATTCGACTTCTGGCGAAACGCGAGCCGCTGTTGTCTCGTCGCCGATGATGAGTTTGAGCGACGCGTCATCGGAGATCATGTCCAACCGCGCGCGCGGATAGGCCGGATCAAGCGGGACGTAGGCGTGACCCGCTTTCAGGACGCCCAGAATTGCCGCCACAAGATCAGGTGCGCGCGACATGCAAATGCCGATCAGCGACTCCTGGGGGAGGTCCATCGAGATGAGCTTTTGCGCCACCGCATTTGCCCGGCCATCGAGTTGCGCATAGGTGAGCGTGTGGCCTTGATGGGTGAGCGCCGCCGCATTCGGCGTGCGATCGACTTGAGCTTCGAAGCTTTCGTGAAGCGTTTCGGAATGCCGGGGAAGGGGCGGGCCCTCTGAGAGATCAAGCAATGCGCTTCGCTCGTCTTCCGACAGCATTTTGAGGTTGGCCGGCGGCGCCTTATCCTGAGCAAGCGCAGACTGAAGGAGCGTCAGATAATGGGCTGCGAAGCGCGCCGTGAGCGCTTGATCGTAAAAATCTGCTCGGTATTCGACGCGCCCTGTGATCCGTTCACCATCGTCTTCAAGGTTCAACCGAAGCTCATACTTCGCGGTACTCTCGTCCATCGGGATCCGGCTGAGGCGAAGCCCAGCCATGCTGCCAGGAAGGCGCTCCGCTTGTTGCAGGTCGAACTTCGCGCGGAAGATGGGGATGATTTCATCGGGCCGCCTGTCAGGCGACAAAGCTTCTATGATTTGTTCGAGCGGGACATCTTGATTTCTTAGCGCTTCGTGAAAGCTCGTTTCTGTCGCGCGCAGAATGCCTACAAAATTCTCGGCGTTGGATAGATTGGTCCTGAGCGCCAGTGTCTTGACGAGCGGTCCCACGAGCCTCTGGGTCTCCGGCCTGTCCCGATGCGAGACATCACTGCCGACCACGATATCGGCGGTGTTGCAGTAGCGCATTAGGAGGAGTTTGAATGCAGCGAGGAGGAGTGTGTAGAGGCTCACGCCATAGCGTCTCGCTGAGAGCCGCGCCGCCTCGACCGTTCTGGGATCAAATTCAAAAGCGTAAACACCGCCGCCTTTCTCCCGATCCGCAGAACGGTTCGGAAGGCGCGGTACATCCAAGAGCGGTGCGTCAGCCAGCTTATCGCACCAATACGAGACCTGGTTTTCGAGCCGCGTTTCCGGGGAGGTTCTTTGCCAGGTGGCGAAGTCGACCATCTGGATTGGAAGGGGAGGAAGCGGTGACGTCTCTCCTTGATCGAAACTGCCGTAAAGCAAGGCGAGTTCGTGGGCGAGAATTCCTGTCGACTGACGATCTCCCGATATGTGATGCAGGCCGAAGGCAAAGATGTGGTCGTCATCTGAAAGGCGCAACAACTTTGCTCGGACGGGGACGCGGCGCAAATCGTAAGGCTCGAGCGTCAAATCTCGAACGATACCTCTCGCCTCAGATTCTGGTTCTGCCAAACCCGAGACGTCTACAGTCTCAAGAATTGGGGGATTGCCGGGCAACTGAACTGGCTCGCCGTCCGAGCTAGTCTCGAAACGGGTCCGCAGGGTTTGGTGCCGCGCAACAAGAGCAGAAAACGCCTCACGCATTACAGCTTCGTGAAGAGGCCCGTTCAAGCGCAACACGGTTGCCATGTTGTAGGCTGTGTCTTGGGGAGAGAGTGCCTGCACAAACCACAATCGACGCTGGGTAAACGACAGCGGCGCCGGGCCGTCGCCTGTCCGTCTCGGAATCTGCTGGCCATCTTGCTGCCGCTCTCGCATCCGCTTCAAGAGCAGCTGACGCTGATCTGCGCTCAGTCCCGCGAGCTTCTCGGCGACGCTCGTCATGACGTCGCATCCTCTCTGAGAAGTGAGGCCAGCTCAGTTTCTGAAACGTTACTGACTTCATCGACCAGGGCGGCGAGCTCTGCATCTTCCTCAAGCTTAGTCTCGATGAGACGGGCTATGCTTGAGGCACTCGGATTGTCGACAAGCAACTCGCGCATTTCGATATCTACCGGATATGCTTGGCGCAGACGGGCGATCGCCCGAATTGCCAGCAGCGAGTGACCGCCAAGCTCGAAGAAGCCGTCATTCGCGCCAATGCGATCCAGACCCAAAAGGTCCTGCAGGATCACAGCAACTTCGGCTTCAAGTCCCGTTTTCGGCGCGGCAAAGGGAGTATCCAGATCGGGGCGCTTTCGAGCCGTTCCGCTGTTGGTCTCGACTGCATCTCGTGGACTTGGGTTGAGCCAGTGAGCGCGGCGCGCATCAAGGTCGCCGCGCGACAATGCGGAGACGCCAACAAACCTCAATCCGAGCATTTGGCATGTTGCCGCCCAGACCTGTTCGGCGGTCAGCGCGGTGTCCTCCGCATTCGATGTGTCGTCACCAGACAGAACGTCACAGCCTAGGGCGAACCAGTCGGTTGATCGGTTCTTGTTTTGCGCGGCGGCGACGGCCTCAGAATGATAGTGACCTCCGGCATAGACAGCGAGGCCGACGCCGCCAATCGCGCGTGCCAAAGAGGATTGCAAAAAAACAAACCCAATTCGACGTTTTTCCACGGCTGAGGCAACGGCCATGACTGGTTTAACGCACGTCATCGAGACGCGGTCGAACTGCTCCGAGCCCAAAATCGAAAGCGGGGACGCAGACCTTTGGTCGCTCAGTGGAGTGCTGAGAAACAGACCGTCGATCCGGCCCCACTGGCTCACAATTTCGTCTAGCGCATTTCCAACAGCGTTAGCGTCCGTGCAATCTGCCTTGATTTGCAGGACCTTATTGTTCGATGGCAGTGCTAACGGCTTTGCATCTTCATGTTCGATCAGAGCGAGACGGAAGGAGCCATTGTCTGCGAGCCGGTGCGCCCAGACGCGGCCAAGTCCCTCTGCGACATGGCCCAGAACAACATAGACGCCCGAGCGTCGTAAAGCCTCGGGATCTGGTGATGAGGGCTGCTCGCGGTGATGGAGAACCCAAAAATGCCCACCACGCCTTGCGACCGAGGGCGCTTCGCTCTTCAGAAGTGCGGTTCGGAGGTCGTCCGCGAGATCTCTTGGCCGTCCATTGTCGCTAGGGTCGAGGTCGATAACGCGGGAACCCAGCCAGGGGTATTCCTGACCAGCAACCTGCGCCATGCCGTGAAAGACCGCCTGAAGAGGCTTCAGCTCTTCGATTCCAGTCACGTCCGCCGCTCCGCATGTCACAACCGTCAGACGACACGGTTTTTCGTCTTCTGAAAGTGCGGAAATCAGGGACAGGAGTGGGTCTTGGTCGGCATGGCGCGCCTCCGGCAGCCCCTCAACGAAGAAGACCAAATCGCTCGGCTGGGACCCTCGATCTTTCAAGGTCGTGAGTAGGGCAGTTGAATCGACTTTCTGTCCGGCACCGATTGTAAACTGTCGGTAGCCTGGCTCCGAGAATGTCTCCGCAAACGTGACCCGATAGGCGTCGTCGCCGCCACGCTCAAGCGCCTCTGCAAGGGAGGCTCCCTTTCGATCTCCGCCGATCACGATCCAAGTTCTGCCGCTCTTTTTGGCGGCTTTGGGAAGCGCTGTGCGCTCCCATACAGGAGCGTAAAGTTTTGCCTCTGTCGTTTTGATAAGTGTTTGTTGATCTGCGGCGTCCCGATCCGGTTCGATCCAGAACCTCCGCCTTTCAAAGGGGTAGCCGGGTAGCGAGATACGATACGACTTGTGTGTCCCAAACGCTCTACGGCCCACATTGATCCCAGCGCACCACGCCTCTCCCATGGCGTCCAGGAGTTGCGCAGCCTCCTCTGCTCCCCCTTTGAGACCAGGCACGGTTCTCGCTTCGCCTTGGAACTCGACGAGTCTACTCAGGGTGCCGCCATGTCCAACTTCAATAAACACGGGGTTTGGCAGGCCGCGTGCTACGGTAAGACAGCTGCCGAACTGAACCGGTTGCCTCAGTTGACGCCCCCAATACCGGGGACTTTTGGCTTCGCCCTCTTTCAGCCATTTCCCAGTCACATTTGAAAGGATTGGGATGTTTGGTGCGGATAGCGGTTTGCGAGCAACTTCGGCTTCGAAGGCCGTTGCCGCATCTTCCATCGAGGCGGAGTGAAACGCATGCGACGTGCTGAGGCGTTTGGAGGAAAGCCCTGCGGCTGCGAGGCGCGCCTCCGTCGCCGCGATGCCTTCGAAAGAACCTGCCACTGTCGTCAGCCAAGGCCCGTTAACCGCCGCAATTTCAGCTCCCTCGGCAAGCAGATCTTCAATTGGCTGGTCGGTATGGAGAACTGAGAGCATCGCTCCCGGCTCTGCAGATTGCATGAGGCGCGCGCGCGCCTCGACGAGGTCGAGACCGTCTTCGAACGTGAAGACGCCCGCAATGCAGGCTGCTGTGAGCTCACCTACTGAGTGACCGAGGAGCGCCGAAGGCGGGACGCCCCGCGACATCCAGACTTTCGCCAGAGCGTATTCGTTGAGAAACAGAGCAAGCTGCGCATTTTGCGTTTGGTTGATATCGGTATCGGGATCCAAAAGCCGAGCCACCGCCTCTTCACCCAAATGGGCTTTTGCTCGGTCCCAGACATCCCTAGCCTCAGTGACAGTGCCAATTAGAGCAGCGCCCATTCCAGGCATCTGTGCGCCTTGGCCGGGAAACAGGAAGACAGCTTGCTTCTGTTCTCCGGGTGCGAACTCTCTCTTGCTCTCGATGTTTCGAAGGGCTGCCGCCGCCTGCTCAGAGGACTGGGCGACGACCCTACCGCGCCACGCAAAGCTCGCGCGCGCTTGTTCAAGCGTTACGGCTGTGCTTGCCAGATCTGTGGGCTCTTCCTCCAGACGCTCGGCAAGGCGTAAAGCGAGGGCGCTCAATGCGGAGGCGCTCTTAGCGGAAAGCGTAAGCAGCTGCGGTTGCGGATTGACTGCCTCGGCAAGATGCTCGGAAGGTGGTTCTTCCAAGATGACATGGGCATTCGTACCGCCAATCCCAAACGAACTGACGCCCGCCCTCAATGGCCCGTGAGACTCCCAGACACGTTTCTCCGTCACGATTTCGAAGGGGCTCGAGGCAAGATCGATCCGCGAATTGGGCCCTGAGAAATTGAGGCTTGGAACAAGCGTCCGATCACGGAGCATCAAGACCGTCTTGATAAGCCCGGCAATCCCGGCCGCTGTATCGAGATGGCCGATGTTCGTTTTGACTGAGCCTAGACTGCAGAATTTCACGTCCAGCGTATCTCGTTGGAAAGCCCGTGTCAGCGCCGTGAACTCGACGGGATCGCCGAGGTTTGTGCCGGTCCCGTGGGCTTCGACGTAGCTGATTGTCTTCGCGTCAACCTCGGCTGCGGCAAGTGCCTCGGCGATGACATCGGATTGTGCTCCGACATCAGGCGCGGTGTAGCTCGCTTTACCTCCGCCGTCGTTGTTGATCGCCGACCCTTTGATGACGGCGTCGATGCGGTCGCCGTCGCGCAGGGCGTCTTCAAGGCGTTTCAATGCGACAATGGCGACACCGTTGCCGGTGACCGTGCCATCCGCATCACTTGAAAACGCACGACACTGCCCCGTTGGCGACAAGATACTACCACTCAGTGCACGGTAGCCATTCTGGGAGGAAAGGGCGACGCCCCCTGCGAGAGCTATGTCGCATTCGCCAGACAAGAGAGCCTGGCTCGCCAAATGTAGGGCAACGAGCGAAGAGGAGCAGGCGGTTTGGACCGTGATGGCCGGCCCGCGAAGATCCAATTTGAAGGCGACACGGGTTGCCAAGAAATCCTTGTCATTCGCGGTGAACACCTCGTAGGGCGTGACGGTCGATCGTATGCGTTGGCTTGCGGCAATGTTGCGCAGGTAACCGTTCATCCCCGCCGCAGCATAGACCCCAACAGCGCCGGGCTTGGCTTCCGTCCCTGGCGTGTAGCCGGCATCTTCCAGGGCATGCCACGCGCATTCGAGAAACACGCGTTGCTGAGGATCCAGGAGTTCCGCTTCACTTGGGGAATACCCAAAGAATTCTGCGTCGAAGAGGTCCGAGCCTTCAATATCTGCGCCGACCGCTACGAAGTCAGGAGAGTTGAGCTCAGCTTCCGCAACACCACGTTCTCGCAATTCATCGGGCTCGAGTGGTCTAATGGATTCTTTGGCATCTTGCAGGTTTCGCCAGAACTCGGCGACATCTTGAGCGCCCGGAAACCGGCCAGCCATTCCAATCACGGCAATTTCGAGGCCATTCCTGGGACGCGTGTCGTTGTAACGGCCTTCAGACATGCGCCACGGCTCCTTGTCCTTGCCTCCGATTTCGGCGTTGAACCAGGCGATCGCGGCCGCTCGCGCGCTTTTGGATCCTCTCTTCTACGGAAGAACTGAGCGCGTTACTTTCCCCGCGTGCATTCGCCGCGATCATTGAGGCTTGTTGCGACAGAGTCGCGAAGCGGAAGAGGTCAGCAATCTCGACCTCATGGCCGAAATCGGTTCGAACTCGGTCTTGTAGAGAAATAACGAGTATCGAATGACCTCCGAGGTCGAAGAAGCTCTCTTGTGCGGAGGGCATTTCGGACAGCCCGAGAATATCTGCCCAAATCTCACCCAGCTTTGCCGTTTCTGCGGGTCCAAAGGATGGCTCCTTTAACCCTTTAACCGAGGTTGCTCCCGTGGCGGAAATAACCTGGGGTGAGAGGCCAAACTCTTTGAGTTGAGTTCCGGGTGCTGTCGAGATCGACAAGAGGATCGAACGCAGATCTATAAGGAGGGTTTGGGCGGCAGTCTCTGCGATGCTCTCCGCATCGAAGAGCAGCCTCAACCGGAGCTCGGATGTGCCGGAGGCGAACAGAGTGAGCGGCAGACTGGTTTGTTCGTAGACTTCAAGCGCATCAATTCTCAGGCCAGGCAGCTGATAGAGTATCCCTTTAGCCGTCGGGTAGTTCTCAAAAACCACGGCACTGTCGAACATGGCGCGGCCTCGAGAAACATGCATGGACTGAACTTCAGCAAGCGGCACATGTTCGAAGTGATTTTGACTTTGCACACTCTTCTGCAACTTTGCCAGCAAGCCACTAGCGCTGTCTTCCAGATCTAAATGCGCAAGCACTGGTAAGGTGTTGAGGAACATACCCACGCGCTGCTCCGCACCGGGAAGTGCAGGAGGGCGCCCGGACCTCGCCAATCCGTAGACAACGTCGGTCTGGCCGCTCAACTTGCCCAGCGCGATGGACCAGGCGCCCTGAACCGCCGTTGCCAAAGTGATCCCATAGGGACGCAGGCTTTGGCCCAAAGCATGGGTTTCCTCCGTATCGAGCGAAACAGACAAATCGCCCCTGCGCGAGGTAGGTGGCGTCTGCGGTGCTGGAAGTCGATCCATGATACCAAATGAATGGGTGCCGATCTCCTCGCGCCAGAATGCCTTTGCCGCGTCATCATCCTGGTTGTGCAGCCAAGCCAGATGGCCGCGCAGACTAACCGGATCCAAAAGGCGTGCGCTCGCGTAAAGCGCCATCCAGTCCTTCAAGAGAATTGGGATCGACCATCCATCCAAGATCAAGTGATGGAACGTAAAGACAAGCTGATGCCGTCCATTTCCCAATTCGAAATGTGTCACGCGGGCAAGAGGAGCGCTATTCAGGTCGAAGCCTTCCTGGCGATCTTGGACTAGCCAAGCCGAGATATGGTCCTTTTGTGCATCTGGGTCCATTGAAGACAAATCTGCGCGGCTCCGGGCCAGCTTCGCTCGGCGCCCTACAACTTGGATTGGCTTTCGCTGCCCCCTCCATACGAAAGCTGTGCGCAAAGCCTCGTGTCGCGCGACAAGCTGATCCCAGGCAAGATTGCTTTTTTCGTGGTCAAAGGGCCCTGAGATCTCGATAACGATCTGAACGATGTAGGCGCCGGGTTTGTCGCCGGAGACAGCGTGAAAGAGGATACCGCCCTGTCCAGGTGTGAGCGGGTAGGCACTCTCGATACGATCACTCAAGTTACGACCCTCTTTCCAGACTTAGGCGGATCAATCATGGCGAGGCGGCTCTTTCCGAACCGTCTCAGGTTCTCAATGGCATCGCGATCTTGATACCTTAAGGATTGAGCCTCATCGCCGACGAACTTCGCACAAACATGCACATGCCCGTCGGCCATCTTCCGATACGCGTCGCAAAATCGCGCGTGCGGCTGTTCCAAGACGTCGGGGAGGCTAGAGAACTTTGATCTCAGATCCCGCCAGATCCCTACCAGAACTCCGTGCTCCCAACTCATCAATCCGCTGAACCCTTCAGAGGAGACATTCGGTGGAGCCATCGAGACGCGGATATCGGTCTCATACTCTTCTCGGGTAAACATACCCGCCAGAACCATCGCCGCCGCAGACGCTTCCATAAGGTCCGACGCCGCATTCAATTCAACGCATGCAGCTTCGAGATCACCCTGATTCAGTGCACGTTCGAAGCGCTTCATACAAAGAATAAGCCCTTGGGTATCAATGAAGAATGCCCAGTGGAACTCTTTCCAGATTTCTCTTGCGCTCGGGGGAAGGCGGCTCATCGTGCAGGGGCTGCCTCGCTCATACGCAGAAGCAGATTTGCGTAGGCTATGAAACCAGCGATTTGCTGATCCAGTTCATCCTTCGACAAACGAGGCGCACGCTCCACGAGACTTAGAACGCCAACCGTCGTTTGAAACAGCCCTTTCACCAGTACCCAAGCCGCATCCTCGCTTTCTACGCGGCGGACTTGAAAATACATGTCGAAATCTTCGACCTCGTCGGCGCTGGCCGGTATCTCGGTCCTCCGCGATGTGCGGGCTTCTTGCATAGCCGGTTTGACGCTCTCAACGAGCGAACGGATTGCGCGTATTCGCTCTCTCGGAGGCTCAATCTGAAGAGATGCCACAAACCGCTCGAGTAGGCCTTGCAGGCAAGTCCTTTCACTCGGCGCTAAGATGAGGTCGACTTGCAGTTTCGTAGGCAAGAGAAGGTCGAGCGTTTCTGTGTCGGTTGCTTGACGTTTCGCCTGATTTCGTTGGTTTAGGAGATCGCCGTCACGCATGGCCGATCTCCTGTTGTTCCGCTGATCCGAGTTCGGTCCAGACGGCTTCAATATGCGCGAGGCATTCTGCACGTGGCCCCTCAAACCCCTCGACGCGCCAACCCCATGGCAACTGGCGGTCGCTCGGCCATACCGAAAAGCGATTGTCCTCACTGACGACAACTAGAAAACGGGTCTCTGCAAGGCTAGCCATATTCTTTGTGCCCTACTCAGGAACTCTAGACAAAAGACCGGCGGCATTAATTTCGGCCAAGGCGCTGGTGAAGCTGCCTTCGATGAAATCGCGCTCGCGTTGCCCATGTGAGGCAGAAAGAAACCCACCCCTGTCTCCGGGTCTCATATGCACACCTTGCGCCAAAAGCATGAGCGACAAGAGCACGCTCGCATTCGGATCCATTCGGCTTTCACTGCCTGAAACGGCGAAGAAGGATCCGAACGACGTAAACTTCACCGGAATTCCTCCGTTTGAAAGCGCCGAATTCATGTTTCTAACCAGAGCGTTCGTTTCAGAGTTAAGCTGCTCTTGGAGTTTCGGTCCTCGCGACTTCAACTCTTTTGCCATCGCCAGGGATGCCGTCAGACAGAGCGGATGACGGCAATAAGTACCTGCAAAAAAAGTCGTCGGCACCGCCGGGGCAGAGGTGTCCCCGAAGCGCCAATCTCCGCCATCCACGTGGTCCATAAAGCGTGGCGTTCCGGCGATGAGCGACAATGGCAACCCGCCGCCAGCGATCTTGCCATAGGTGGCGATATCGGCACGCACGTCAAAATGAGCTTGGGCGCCACCTTGGGCGACCCGGAAACCAGAGATCATTTCGTCGAAAATCAGAGCTGAACCAGCCTCCGATGTGATCTTCCGAAGCTCGTGGAGAAATTCGCGGGGTTGAAGCTCCAGCATTCGGCTCTGCACAGGCTCAACCAAGACCGCAGCCAGACGGTTCTTATTGCGCCGAACAATGTCCAGCGAGCGAGGATTTCCATATTCAAGCACAAGGACATCTCGCCCCAGTGAGGCCGATATGCCGCTAAAGCTCGGCTTGGCGCCTGTCAGCATCGTGCGTTTCAAGAATGGGCGTAGTAACTTCAGCGGCCCACTTTCAGAGCGTTGGAGGGCACCGCGCCGCAGGTATTCGAGCCGCTTCGCCTTGAAGAGCCACGTATCGGAATGTCCATGATACGAGTTGGTGAAAACAGCAATCTTGCGCCGACCCGTCGCAGCCCTTGCAATGCGGACAGCGGTCATGACCGCTTCTGTTCCAGAATTTGTGAAGGTGATCCGGTCGTGCCCGGTGAGTTCTGCCCAGAGCGTCGCCGCCTCACCTGCGATCTCGGACTGTGGGCCCAGCTGTATGCCCTTCTCGAGCCGTTCTTCGATGGCCTCCCGAATAGGCGCCGGGTTGTGACCAAGGATGTTGCACCCCAGACCCATAAGAATATCGACATAACTGTTGCCGTCGACATCCCAAAGATATGCGCCTTCGGACTTGTCCGATACGATGGGGTAGTAGGCCTCTTTGAAGCGTTGCGAAAACGGCATCGCTAGAGGCGTCTTATCAGCAAGAGCCCGACGATTCCTCGAAGCATGCACCTTCGACGTCGCGGTCCGCGCGCAAAACGTTTTGATCGTGCGATCTACGAGGTTTTCTGAAGTGCGATCCGGTGGCAACGCGTTCATTGGACTGCCCGCTTGGTCAGATTCTCGTCGGGCTTGCGTGCGATGAAGCAAGCGGCTTGGTCCTCGTCGACGTCTCCATGTCCGGAAAGGGTTTCCACCCGCGCCTCAAACCCGCAATCTCGAAGCAAATGTAGAATGTCCTCGATCGCATGCCCGTAGACCGGAAAGCGAACGCCAGCATGTGCCCAGTCCGGGTGCTTTTTCCCAAAGCGACAAAGCCGAGCCATTAGCCGCCTCCGCAAGAGCGGCCTGCGCAGAAAGGCACGCGAAATGCTTGAACCAGCGTGACTGCCACCGGTTTCTGGTTTTCGATACATGTCGACGAAGAAATCGCCTTCTCGGCGCACAGTTTCGTAACTTGGTGTAATCATCCACGCGAAGGAGTCGCGGATATCCCCGGCAGCGGGCGCTCCGCTCCAGTGTTTCTTCATCTGGTCCGGGTGGTTCATATCGAACACGAACACGCCGCCCCTGGACAAGTTGCGATAGACGCTGTGAAATACCCGGCCCAGGTCGAATAGTGACTCCATGTGGTTGAGGGATGCGCTGGCGCAAATGACCGCGTCGACCGGTTCGTCGAGATCAAAGTCCCGGGCATCACCCTTGATAAGTTTTGCGTCTGGGGCGTTGACTGCAGCAAAGCCGAGCATCTTGTCCGACAGGTCGAGTCCCGTCACGCGAAGGCCACGCTCAAGCAGCGGTCTCATCATCTGGCCGGTGCCACAACACAGGTCCAGAACCCGATCTCCCGACCCTAATTTCTGAAGTGCTACCCTATCGAGGAAGTCCATTTTCCGATCTCGGTATGCTGGACCGAGTGTGCGATCGTAGAACCAGGCCCAATCGTTATATTCGCGATCGGTTTCTCCTGAGGTGGTGGTCTCCGTAAACTGCCCACGCTCTTTCAGGTCTGCGACGATTGCGGCGACAGAATGACGCAAAAAGGCGAGATCAATCTCGGGTTCTGGCAACGCGCTGAGGTAGGATCGTGTCGTTTCGCAGGTATAGGGCCACGTTTCGCCGGTGAAGCCCTGCGGTGTCCCGATTGCCGCCAAAGAGAAGAGCGGATGGCTGCTATCTCCCCGCGAAACCTCCGAAAGCAGCTGTTGCCACTCAGACGTTTCGATGCGTGTGATCTGATGTCCTTCTTGCGATACGGCGTCAAACAAGAGGTCGGAGGAGATCGCCTTCGAGTGGCACATGTGAAAAGTGTGCCCCAAGGTGTCCGGTCGCCCCGCCAAATTGCAAATCGCCGTTGCCAAATAGTCGGCTGGCAAGACGTTCAGGAGAGCAACTCCACCGGGCGCCTTACCGGTTGCGAGGTATCCCTGGAGCTGGCGGGACAGAATGTCGGATGGGTTGAAAGCCCCAGAGTGCCGATCGTTCACAATGGACCCGAGCCGGAAGATCCTCGCCGGCAGCCCTCGTGCTTCTGCTTGATCCACCAGTTGCTCGGCCACCCATTTGGATTGGTCGTAACCGCTCCGTGGTGCGGCCCTCCCCTGCGCCTTCGCAGTTTCATCAAGCGGTTCGTTACCAGCTGTAATCGCGCTCAGTGTTCCGATGTAGTTCAGCGGGAACCCGAGGCGCGCAGAGAGCCGCAGGATCTCGATTGTGCCGCCCACATTTGCGTCCCGAAGCGTCTTGTAGGGCTTGAGGTGATGAACCTCGGCGGCGCAGTGAAACACGGCTCCGACATGCTCTTGCACAAATTCCGCGTCCTTGTCGGATAGACCGAGACCGCGCGAGGAGAGATCGCCACGGACGCATATGATCCGATGTGACAGTCCTGCGGTCCAAAGGCGAAACCGCCGAAGTGCCGTCTCGATGGAGCCTGGATCTTTCCGAACCAGGCAAACGACTGTGCGGTCCGGATCACGAAGCAGTTCCCGCAACAAATGCGATCCCACGAAGCCGGTTGCTCCTGTCAGCAACACGCATTCTGGGATGCCGCTCCGTTGATCGGCTGCGCCTGAGAAGGCGATTTCGGCGGGCAGAACCAAGTCGTCGCGCCATGGCGCTTCCGACTTTTCCTGAGCTGTTGCGCCCTCTGAGATACGCTTGGCAATTGCAGCGACGCTTGAGGCTTGGAAAAGGTCGCCTGCACGAAGCTGTTGGCCGAATCGGTCCTCAATTGCGACGATCAGGCGCGTCGCCATCAGCGATGTACCGCCAAGCTCGAAAAAGTCGTCTTCCGCTGTGAGGTCACTCTTCCCGACAATCTCGCCAACGATCGCTGCGATTTGTGTTTCGACCTCTCCTTCAAGTGGGCGGCCCGCTCTCTTGCTCAAGTCCGGTATCGGCAGCGCACGGGCATCCAACTTTCCGTTGGCCGTGAGCGGCAGGCTTTCCAGCCAAACCGTGGCGTCAGGGATAAGATGACGCGGTAGTTTTTCCCTGACCTCGTTCATTGGAGCATCGCGTGAGGCGGTGTGGTCTTGTGCAACCAAGTAGGCCACGAGCCTCAGATCACCGTTGAGCCTTTTTGGGGCCACCACCGCATCTGCAACTCCGCTCAATGTGCGCAGCGTTTGCGAAACTTCGTTGGGCTCTATGAGGTATCCGCGGATCTTTACTTGGTCATCAAGCCGACCGAGAACCTGGATACGTCCGTCTCGGTGCCGAACTGCTCTGTCGCCTGAGCGATAGAGTCTATCCGATGGGCTGCCATAAGGATCTTTTACGAAGGCTGAGGCCGTCTTTTCGGGTAGGTTTCTGTATCCTTTCGCTAGCCCGGTTCCGCCAATGCACAACTCTCCCTCGCAGCCGACCGGAAGAAGATTCAGATTGGCGTCGAGGACGTGAAGCTTTTTGTTTGCCGAGGGGCGGAGATAAGGTTCTTCGGGATGGCCTGCTTTGTGGTAGGTCATCGACGCATTCACTGTTGTCTCTGTTGGACCATAGGCATTCACGAACGTGCGCCCGGAGCTCCATCTATTGATGATTTCTTCCGAAGGCGGCTCTCCCCCAACCAAAACCATTCGGAGGTCCCGGTACTCGACCGCCGGAAGGTGGGCCAATGCAGATGGTGTGATGGTCAGATGCGTCGCCGACCACTCTTGCAGAAGCCGTGCCATTCTTGGGCCGGGCAAAACATCCTCTGCGCTCGCGGTGAGCAGCGTGGCACCGGCACCCAGGCTCATCACCAGATCGGGTATCGATGCGTCGAAAGAAAAGCTGAAAAAGCCAAAGACGCGGCTATTCTCGTCGACCTGGCAGACGCGGATCTTATCAAGCGCTAGGTTTGCCAAGCCTTCATGCGTAACCTCAACGCCTTTTGGGATTCCAGTAGAGCCAGATGTGTAGATAACGTAGGCAAGATCGGTAGGATCGGTGAAGCCGGTCGGATTGAGGTCGGAACCATCTGGCCAAGACTGGTCGATGTCCCACCGAACGACTGACTCTTGGATGGACATCTTCGCCTCTGCAAGCAAAAGCGCCGCGCCGGAATCATGGAGCATGTAGTCGAGGCGCTCTTGGGGATAGGTCGGATCGAGTGGCAGGTAGGCCGCACCCGATTTCAAGACCCCGAGCCACGCTGCCACCTGATCGGGGCCGCGATCCATAGCGATCGCGACCACCGAGTTCGGTCCAACCCCGTTGGCGCGTAGCGCATGAGCGAGCCGGTTCGCGCGTCCGTTCAGTTGCGCATATGTTTCGGAAACCTCCGCTCCGACCTCGACATGCTGGACCGCAATCGCATCAGGTTGCGCTTCTGCGCGTGTCTCAAACAGTTGCGCAAACCGCAAATTCGGATCGATCTGACGGTCCGAACAATTCCAGTTGAAAAGAAGATCGGCCGTCTCGGCTTTGCTCAAGTAATCAAGCTCGCCGACTTGTTCTTTAGGGGCTTCGGCAATCGCCTCTAACAACTGGACAAAATGCCGAACAATCTGCGCGACGGTCTCACTGTCGAACAGAGCAGCCGCGTAAGTCACGACCCCCGCCACGTCTTCTGTCTCGACGAGATCGAGGCTTAGATCGTGATGTGCTGTCGCGAAATCTTGCGGCAATCTGCGAAGAACAAGGCCGGGGAGATCGATCCGCTCTTTTGGTGCCCGGTCGAGCTGGAATTTGAGTCGAAATAGCGGGCTGGCACTTGCGTCGCGGAAGGGTTGGATTCGATCGACGATGCGCTCGAATGGAACGTCCTGGTGATCTTGCGCATCGAGGAGATTTTGCTGGGTCTGCCTTAAGAGGTCATCAAATGCTAGGCCCGGTCGAATGCATGTGCGTATCGGGAGAGGGTTCACGAACAGCCCGATAAGGGCCTCTACTTCTGGATGTCCTCTGTTCGCCGAAGGTGTTCCGACAACAAGCTCATCCTGACCCGTGTAGCGGCTGATCAGCGCATTGAAAGCTGCGAAAAGAAGCGCAAAAAGCGATGCCCCTTCATTCGTCGCGATCTCTCTAAGTCTGTCCGTAAGACCCGCCGAGATCCTTATCGGGCATCTTGCGCCGGAACGGCTCTGCAGAGAAGGGCGAGGATGATCCGTGCGCAGTGCAGTGATCGGCGGACTTTCGCCGAGGTGTTTTTCCCAGAATTCGATCTGCCGATCCTGGCGAGCGACTTCGATCTCGGACGCCTGCCATGCCGCATAATCGCCATACTGGATCGGAAGCTCCGGCAATATGGTGCGAAATCCTGCGGCCTCTTCGCTGTAGAAGGCGGCAAGATCGCGCAAGAGGATCTCGATTGAAGTTCCATCAACGGCAATATGGTGTATCGTCAGGAGAATGACGTGGTCGGTCGGGGACCTTCTAAGGAGGCGTAGGCGGATTGGGCCTTCTCTTGTCAGGTCAAAGCGCCGAGATGCCTCTGCGTTAGTCAGCCCTTGTAGCCCTTCTTCCGACAATCGGGCGGACGGCTCGGCGACCAATGGGGCCAAGAATTCTTCCGCAACTCGTTGGATCGGACGGCCGTTTACTAGGGAGATCCGCATGCGCAGGACGGAGTGTCGTTGCAACAAATGTCTGAAGGCTACATCGAGCGCCAGGACATCAAGCTCCCCTAAAGCTCTGATCGCAAATGGAATAGAGTGTGTCGTTGCCTGATTCAGCGTCTCTTCAACCCACAGTCGGGTCTGCGCCGCGCTCAACGGGGCATCTGCTTCCGATCTCGTGGTGATCAGAGTGTTCTTTGAGTTACCTGTATTCAGGAAGGTGAGGATTTCCTGCTTTCGCGCCTTGATGGTTCGACCAAGCTCACCGCTCAAGATATCCTGAGGACCGTAACACTTCAGGTTTCCCCCAACCGTGCTGATCCGAATCCCGACATTCGCCAGTTTCGAAAGAAACACCTCGATTGTCTCGACTCCGTGCTCTCCGTCAGAGATCGGGTCTCGGACAACAGTATCACTTCGTTCGAGAGACTTAGTGATCAACGCTGACCTTGCGGCTTGAGTGAGTAAAGGCGCGCAGCGTTAGGTTTACTCGATGCCGGGAGCGGAGATTTACCGCTCGTCACTACGCGATGAAGTTGACTAGATTAATCTTTATAAGTAGGCAACCTGAGTTTTCGGTTCTGCCAGCGCATGCGAGCCATCTTGCCGAAACCCCTTCGTTCTAGACCGGATGTCTGGCTTTCAATTGTAAAGAGGTCGTTGCATGCAATCGGCAGGAGTGCCTATCGAGTCACTCGGCCAGAACGCTGCCGCCACGTTGACCGCTAACGTGGCTCCGTTCGTCAGCGTATTGGATGAGCTTGAACGCTGCGCTCGGGAGTTGGGCGATCTACCAGCCTATCGTTTTGTCCCCGATAGTGTTCGCGGAGTAGACCTGTCCGAGGCAAACGTTTGGACGTGGCGAGAGGTTAGTCTCCGAGCGCGTGCGGCTGCAGACGAAATGGTCGAAGCAGGTTTGTCGCCGGGTGATCGGGTGGTGCTGACCTACCCATCCGGCCTCGACTTCATCGTCGCCCTTTTGGGTTGCTTTTATGCACGCGTCATAGCCGTTCCGGTGTCTGCGCCGCGAAAAGGTGACACTGAAAGGTGGATCGAAATCATCCGCAATTCGGGGGCATGGGGAGCGTTTGTCGCGCCCAGTGTCCACTCGAAACTGAACGAGCTGTCGCGCGCGCGAGATTTGGGGCCTTGCCTCATGCTCGCGGCATCTGATCCGACGAACACTCTAACGGACAAACCCGCTGCGACGCTGCCGTCTCTCACACAGAATGACATCGCGTTCTTGCAATACACGTCTGGGTCTACCGGATTGCCGAAAGGCGTGATCGTCACACACCTTATGATTCAGGTGAACGTGGCTCAGATCGCTGAGGGCTTCGGGTATCGACCCGGCGATCAGCTCCTGAGCTGGCTGCCGAATTATCATGATATGGGTCTGATCACGAGCGTCTTGCTGCCAATTCGGATGCGCTTTGAAACGACGCTTCTCAGCCCAGCGGCATTCTTGCGCGATCCAACCCGCTTTCTTGAGCTTGTGGGGTTGCTCCGGGTAAGCGGCTTCGGTGGACCGAACTTTGCCTACGAACACTGTGTCCAAAGGGTCAGCGCGGATGCGATCGAACGCATAGATTTGTCATCTCTCCGCGTTGCGTTTTGTGGAGCGGAAATTATCCGCTCCGAGACGCTGGCGCGTTTTGCGCGAATGTTTGAACCGAGTGGCTTCAGGCCGCAGCTGTATGTCGGCTGCTACGGCATGGCCGAAGCCACTCTCTGTCTGACGTCTTCGCCGCTTGGATCCGGTGTGAACGAACTGGGTGTGAAGGAAGAAGCGCTGTCTCGCAATCGTCTTGAGACAGGCGAGGATCGAACTTTGGTCGAAAGCGGTATCCCTGCCCGTGGTGTTGAGGTCGCGATTGTCAGAAAGAATGACGCCAGGCCACTACCGGATAACGAAATAGGTGAGATCTGGGTTAGAGGGCCAAACATTTCGCCGGGCTACTGGTCCAATCCGACTGCGACTAGGGATGTGTTTGACCAAGCTCTTGATGGCCAAAGCGGCTGGATGCGGACAGGGGATCTAGGTGCCTTGCGAGATGGACATCTCTATGTGACTGGTCGCGAGAAGGAACTTATCGTCTCTCGAGGAAGAAACATGTATCCCCAGGATATCGAAGCTACGGTGGCGGGATCCCATCCGCACGTGATGCCTGAGAGGGTCGCCGCATTTCCTTTATCAGACAGAGACGATAGCGGATACGGACTGGCCTGTGAACTGGAGCGGCGTGCCTCCCGCAATCCTCAAACCGATGAAATTCTCTCTTCAATTCGGTCAGCATTGGTTGAGCAATATGATGTCTCGCCAAGCTCCATTGTTCTCGTCGGACCTGGAGGGCTTCCGGTAACGCCGAGTGGGAAACTGCAGCGTCTTGCCTGCCGCCGGGACTTGGATGCTGTTATTGCGAGGTGGCAAGATACGGATAGTCCCATTCTACCGAGCAGGACACCACGCGGTTCACTCGCGGAACACCTCAAGCCCTTGCCGAAACCTCTGCAACGCAAGGCGTTGATGGAGCACTTGCGCAAGAAGCTTAGGCAGGCAATCGGTGAGGATGAAACGCTTAGCGAGAGTCAAAAGTTCTTTGAGCTAGGCCTCGACTCCGCAAAAGGCATGGCACTTGTTGCGAGTTTGGAGCACGATCTGGGAATTGAGATCGATGAGACAGTTCTCTACGAATATCCTGACCTTGCGTCTTTGTGCGACTACCTCTTAGGCGCGATCGAAAGCGCTCTGTCTTATCAGGCTAGCGATCGCCGCTCCGCGCAAGCCGAAGAGATCCATGGTGATCCAGTGTCGCCAAAGGCCGCGCTGACGGGCGATCCCGATCCTTGACCGAAACGCAAGCCTCCAAAACGAACAGAGTTACTGGTTTGGAACGAAGACATGCTGGAGTGATGGGCCTGTCGAGGCAAGATTTGGGTCGGACTGTCGCCCAGCAAAAGTCGTCAGATAAGATCGCTGTAATCGGGATGGCGGGACGTTTTCCCGGCTCACCAGACATCGCTTCATTTTGGGACTTACTGGTGCGCCGCAGGAGTGGCCTTACGTCAGTGGACGCCGATGATCTCGTCCACGCTGGTCTGAAATCTGATCTTCTGGATGAACCAGATTATGTTCCTTTCTGGGGTGGGCCGCCAGACCTGGATGGGTTTGACTCCACTTTCTTTGGCTACTCGCCCAGGGATGCCGACCTCTTGGATCCACAACAACGCCTATTCTTGGAGTGCGCTTGGCACGCGCTCGAAGATGCGGGCTACGCTTCGGAGGATCCTTCAGCATCTATTGGTGTCTATGCCGGATCGTCTCTGTCGAGCTACCTTCTGAGGGCAGCCGGTCGCGCAGAAGAATTTGATGCCGGCCTTGCCAATATCGGTGGAATGGTGGCCGCGCGCACCTCGTTTCATCTGAATTTGACGGGTCCAAGCATTGGGATCCAGACCACGTGCTCCAGTTCACTCGTCGCCCTGCAGCAGGCGATGCATGGCCTGAGAAGCGGGGACTGTGATTTAGCGCTCGCGGGAGCCGTAGCAGTAAACCAGCCTCGACCGGAGGGCTATTTCCACAAGAAGGAAGGGATTTTATCCCCTGACGGAACATGCCGCCCGTTTGACGCCGCCGCTGCGGGCACCGTCTTTTGCAACGGCGCTGGCGTTGTCGTTCTGAAGCGCCTTTCCGACGCGATTGCTGACAAAGACAGTATTCGCGGTGTGCTACTTGGGCTCTCCGTCAACAATGACGGCAGCCAGAAAGTAAGCATCACGGCTCCAAGCGTGAAAGGTCAAGCGACTGTCCTTGAGGCGGCGCTACGTGAAGCGTGTGTTGGAGCGGAAGACATTGACTACATCGAGGCGCATGGAACGGGGACAGCGCTCGGCGACCCAATTGAAGTGAAAGCGCTCAACCGCGTCTACGGTCCCGGATTGAGAGGCGCGAACCGGCGCTGTGGCCTTGGAGCCGTCAAGGGAAATACGGGTCATCTTGATGCTGCTGCGGGTATGGCGGGGCTGATCAAGGTCCTGCTGGCTTTTGAGCATGAGTATCTCCCGGGAACGGCTCATTTTTCCAGCCCCAGCAAGAGATGTGATTTTGGCGCGTTCGATGTCGTGGGAGATGGTTGGCCTTGGTCGCGAAACCCTGAGCGACCGCGTCGAGCGGGTCTGAGTTCCTTTGGGATTGGCGGAACGAATACGCATCTCATCCTTGAAGAACCGCCACTGAGCGAACCCCTGGATTCTCCCAACGATCTGCAGCTTTTGCCAATCTCGGCTGCGACTGACGAAGCTTTGAAAGAGATCTGTGGATCTGTGGCTGACAGCCTGGAGTCGGGGAAGGTGGGACTTGCAGATACTGCCTTCACTTTACAGGTTGGTCGGCGGTCGCATGACCGTCGCATCGCTGTAGCCGCAAAACCTAGCGCGACGGCTGCTGACCTTCTTAAGGGAAAGTTGGACGACGCTGTATCGCCCATGGAAGGCTCGCCGAGCCCCATCTTTCTGTTTTCTGGTCAGGGCAGCCAATTCCCTGGGATGGCAAGTGGTCTGAATGAGACTTTTGGCGTTTTCCAGGAGTCTCTTGAGGCGTGTTTGCAGCAGTTTGAAAGTCGGGATGTGTTGCGCGAATTGCTGCTCAATCCAGATCTTCCTGACGCGGCCGCCATCCATCAGACACGCTATACGCAACCAGCGTTGTTTGCGTTCGGATTCGCTCTTGCCAGACAATGGATGTCGCTCGGTCTCGCGCCTGCTGTGCTAATCGGTCATAGCATTGGGGAGATTACGGCCGGTGCAATTGCGGGTGTGTTCCAACTCGCGGATGCGTGCCGATTGGTCGAGGCCAGGGGCGTAGCAATGCAGGATTGCACTCCTGGTGCCATGTTGGCAGCGCTTCTCTCCGAAGCCGAGGCGTCTGGAAGCCTGCCCGACGGTGTGGAAGTAGCCGCGATCAACGGGCCCCGCAGTGTGGTTCTCGCAGGCCCGGAGCGAGAGATCGAACAGCTCTCAGAATGGTTCGACCGCAGCGGAATTGGCTGCAAGCGCATTCCAACGTCGCACGCGTTTCACAGCTCGATGATGGAGCCCGCACTAGACCCATTCCGCTCAGCGCTTGCAGACGTGGCGTTGAGCGAACCCCTGATCCCAATTCTTTCGAACGTCACGGGAACTTGGCTCACGGCGATCGAAGCAACGGACCCCAGTTACTGGGTTCGGCATATTCGCCAGCCGGTGCGCTTCGGTGAGGGTGTGAAGGAAGCTGCCGCCTTAGACCACCCACTCTTCGTCGAAATCGGGCCAGGATCAGGTTTGGCGCGATTTGCACGGCAGCAAATGCGAGGCACTGGGCGCGAAGTCGCGTCGGTGCCAAGCGCGGGCAGTAACGATGCCGCTTCAGAGTTTCTGACCGCGATTGGGTCCGTCTGGTCGGCGGGAGTGCCGATTAAGTGGGATGTGCTTCATAAATCACCCCGGCGACGCGTCCCATTGCCGGGCTATCCCTTTCAGCGGCAGACCCATTGGCTTCCGCCAGCAACGCATGGAGCAACTCTCCACTCGGAAGCCGCAATTCTACCCGCAAACTGGGTCTACCAGCCAGTTTGGAAACGCCTTCCCCTCACGCCAACCGTAGCCGAACCTGCTCAGATCGTTTTCGGAATGGATGCTATCGAGGATCTAATTCCGAGGGATCGTTTCGATCCAGAACCGGTCTCTGTAGTCGCTTCAAGCGACGGGAGTTTTGAGCAAGTCGGACACGGCTTCAGGATAGACCCGTTTGACACCTCGCATTACTCCCGTGTTTTCGATTCAATTGCTGGGTCCGGTGTTTTTCCGAGCCATGTTGTCGTCGCATGGGGGCTCGGCCAATCGCGCCAATTGCGATCCTCGGATCTGACCCGAGGGGTTGTCGCCCTCGCGCAATCGCTGATGGCAACCGAGCTGCGACCACGTCTAACGCTGGTCGGTGCGGGTATGGAGGACGTCACCGGCGGAGAGGCGTTGGATCCTGGTGCGGCCATGTCTGTTGGATTGCTGCGCGTCCTTGAGCAAGAGGTTCCAGGGCTGAACGTAGGGTCTCTGGACTTGGATCCTGCTGAGTTGGACCGACCGGTTCGAGGTCTTCGGGAGGCTCTCGAAGCGGCTCAAAAGGGCTGTCCGCGGCGCGCGCTTCGAGGCGGTCGCCAATGGGTGCTCGACCATGTTCAGACCCCGGTCGAGTCGCCGATGGCTGATACGGGTTCGCAACGTCCCATCCTTATCGCTGGGGATTTGCTCCATGGATTGGCCCTCGCTTATGCGCGAGGGGTAAGATGTGACTGGCAATCTCCGATTGTTCTCGCCGGAAGTGGACTCCCATCCAGACTAGACTTTGCGGCGGACGAAGGAAGTTCAGGTGATGATGAGGCTGGCGAGATGATGTCACGTCTCGCGGATCTGGGAGAAATCGGTCGGGACATCCTGATCTTCCAAGGCGATTGCGGGGACCAAGATTGGCTCGATCACGTTTTTCAGCAGGTAGAGGCACGCTTTGCCCCAGTAGGAGGCGTGTTCTATACGTCGGCGATGGGGGATGCATTCTTCCAGCCGCTTGCGGAAGTAAGCAGAGAAACCTTTGATGAAATCCTCGATGGAAGACTCTCGGCTCTGCGCGCTCTTCGCCAGGTTTTGTCAAAGCGACCGGCCGATTTTTGCTTTGTGCAATCCTCACTATCTGTCTTGGCGGGAGGGCTTGGGTTTGGACCTTATGCCGCAGCGAACGCCTGGATTGATGCGTTCTGTGGTCTCGCGCAACGCGACGGCACGACACAATGGCATGCCGTTCAATGGGACGTGGCAGAAACAAGCTCAATCGGTGATGCAGCGCAGGCGATCTCGCATACGCGTGTACTGACGGCAAATGAAGTCTGGGAGCGGAGCCGCGCCATCTTGAGCGTGTCCAGTTTGGATCGCGCCGTTGTGACGCCTGTCGCATTGGAACAGCGCCTTGCGTTAGCCGCGAAGGCCGCGGAGCCGTCACAGCCGATCCAGGTTGCGCAGAAGACCCCCAGTCGTCCCTATATCGCGCCGCGCGACGAGTATGAGATCGCTGTTGCTGCCGTGATGGCTGAGATGCTTGGGGTCGAGCAGGTTGGAGCTGACGACAACTTCTTTGAGATGGGGGGGCACTCTCTGATCGCGATCCAGATCATTGGGAAGCTCCGCCAGAAGTTTGAAATTGAGCTTCCTGTTCGTGCTCTGCTTTATGAAGCACCGACCGTCGCTGGAATTGCGAGCGTCATCCGTTCGGCGCGTGACGCTGCGGAGCTGGAAGTTGAAGCGCTAGAGGACTTGCTGGATGAGGTCAGTGCCGAGGTTGAGCAAGACTTGGGCTCACGCAAAGCAGCGACGGGAATGGAGTGAAGAATGAAGTTCAGCCTGTTCTATTTTGACGGTGACGGGTCCCGACGTAATCCCTCGGCATACCGTCTTCTAACGGACAGCGCGCGATATGCGGACAGTCACGGGCTCCACGCGCTTTGGGTGCCCGAGCGGCATTTCCATGCCTTCGGAGGGCTCTATCCCAGCCCGGCGGTCATTCATTCGGCGCTGTCTATGATTACGGAGAACGTTCAGCTTCGCTCGGGTTCGGTCGTTCTGCCATTGCATCATCCGGTACGCGTGGCCGAGGAATGGTCAGTCATTGATAACCTGTCCGGTGGCCGCGCAGGGATCGCGATCGCGTCGGGATGGACGATGGAGGAATTTGTTCTTTCCAGAGAACCTTACGGTTTTCGGAGAAGCCTCCTTTGGCAGAACTACGAGCAGGTTACGCGTCTCCTTGCTGGCGAGACGGTCGAGTTCGAGGACGCGGACGGCAACCTCATCGAAGCGCATACCTTGCCGCGCCCACTTCAACCGCGGATCCCTTTTTGGGTCGCGTGCCAGTCCACCGAGACATTTATCGAAGCGGGTCGGAGAGGGATTAACGTGCTTTGCTCTTTGCTCGGCGAGACGCTCGAGGAGGTCGAGCCAAAGATCAAAGCCTACCGCGAAGCGCTCGACAAGAACGGTTATGAACCTGACCAGGGCAAGGTCACGATGATGGTCCATACCTTCATGAGTGATGACCCAGAACGCGCGAAAGCTCAAGTGATTGAGCCCTTTAGCGAGTATCTTCGAACGCACTACCATTTGCTTGAGAGTCTCGCGAAGAGCATGCGCATGGACCTGAAGCTGAGCGATTTTTCCGATGAGGATCTCGACACGCTACTGAGCTTCGGGGTTGAAGGGTTCATGAATGGTCGTTCGCTTATCGGGAGTCCTGAGACCTGTCAGCCCTTCGTTGAGGCACTCGAAGCGGCGGGCGTGGATGAGGTCGCGTGTTTGATCGATTTTGTGCAGGACTACGATCTTGTGATGGGGAGCCTTCCCTATATCAGTGAGCTTGCCTCATCATATGTGCGAAAACCCGAGGTAGCAGAAATATAAGCGATGGATGACCGCATCGCGGCTTTGCGTGAACGGGTCGCTCGGCTCGACCCGGACCAGAGAGAGGCGTTCAGGCGCAAAGTTGAAGCCTCTGGTTTGCCTTGGGAACGGATTGCTCCGGCAAGCGAACGCACCCCGCGTCCGGAACGCTGCCCACTATCGCCAGCGCAGTTGCAATTCTGGCTGACACAGAGCGTTTATCCTTCAAGCTGCGCGTTCACTATCGCGTTCGCTTGGGACTGCGATGGCCCCCTAGACGTAGAAGCCTTGCAGGCCGCGCTTGAGCACGTCGTCGCCCGCCACGACCCTCTGCGCTCTGCTTTTCCGAGCGAAGATGGACAGCCGTGGCATGTGGTGAGCGCGCACGGGCATGTTCCGCTGGAGAAGACGCCTCTTCCTGACGATCCGGACAAAGCAGAACGAGAATTTGTAGGAAGGCCGTTTGATCTAAGCCGTCCGCCGCTTTGGCGCATTCAGTTGCAGACTGATGGATTGCACAAACATCGGCTGCTGTTTGCATTTCACCACATGATTGCGGATGGTTGGTCGCGCGGGGTCTTTCTGCGCGAGCTTTCTCTCGCTTATCGTACCTGCATTGCGGGCGATGTCCCCAGTGATCCGCCAATCGAGTGGACCTTCGTAGACGCTCTCCTTGAGCGACGGAACTGGCTTGAGACACCCGAGGCTGGGGCTGATGCGGCCTTTTGGAAGGAAACGCTGTGTGGTCTGTCCGCGCAGAACGTGTCGATTGAAGCATCTACTTCTGACCGGTCGGCCTGCACGATCCAAGAACAGTTTCCCGCCGCTTTGGCTCGCAAGATCGAGCCATTCGCGCGCAATCTGGGTGTTTCGCCGTTTGTCTTGCTGTTGGCGGTCTTTCAGTTGTTGCTTCATCGCCAGACAGGGAGCGACGATATCGCAGTCGGCACACCAGTGGCCGGTCGAAACATCGATCGGGAAGGCGGTTTAATCGGGTTGTTCGTGAACACGCTCGTGTTGCGCAACCAACCGGTCCCCGGTGAGGCGTTTCGGGCATGGGTCTCGCGCGTTGGCGAAGGCTTCTCGAAGGCATTTGAACATCAGGGGCTTCCTTTTGCCCGCGTTGTCGAGGTCACTGGGGTCAAGCGACGGGCGGACCAAACGCCGCTGTTTCAAACGCTTTTCCAGGTGCAAACAGGATACTCGCAACAGAACGCTGACGAGATTGATCTCGGCGTTCCTGATCTTCTTGTGCGTCAGAGGCTCATTCCTTTGCCTGAGGCCAAGTTTGACCTGACGTGGCATGTCGTCGCGCGCGACGACGATTACGGTGTCATTGTCGAGTATCGAGAAGCATTGTTCTCGCACCGGCGAATTACTCATCTAATTGAACATTTTCAGACGCTGTTGGAAGCGGCGGAACGCACTCCTGACGCACCGATAGAGGCGTTGAAGTTTGTGCCCAACGGGCGGTCTCGGGAGTGTGTTGTCTCAGGCGAGAGACGAGACATTCCAGATCTCTTGAACCTTATACAGGCGCAGAGCGGGTCGGACGAAACTGCGTTGGTTTCCACGATGGACGGGGAAGCACTGAGCTTTAGGGACGTCTGGTCATCTGCGGGCCGTTTGGCCCGAAGGCTCTGCGCACGTCCTGAACTCAAAGGTGCCACGGCACGTGTTGGGATCTGCCTGGATCGTGGTCCGAACATGGTCATTGCCATTCTCGCGGCGCTGCGTGCCGGAATCGCTTATGTTCCGCTTGATCCGGACCATCCGGAGGCGAGACTTGCGGGAATTCTAGATGATGCGCAGGTCGGCCTCCTGATTGCAGACGATTACGAAGACAGTTTTGCCGTCCCGGCTGTCAGTATCGACGACCTACTGGCGCAATCGGAGGAGGAGGCGCTCCCGGCAAGGTATCCGGAGAGGCTCGCATATCTCATATTCACCTCCGGGAGTACTGGGCGTCCCAAGGGTGTGAGCATATCGCACTCGGCATTTTCGAACTTGATCGCTTCTATGCGCGAGCGACCTGGGCTCTCCAGGGGTGATAGGTTTCTTGCCGTGACGACCATCGCCTTTGACATTGCTGCGCTTGAGCTCCTCTTACCTTTTGCGAGCGGGGCAACGCTTGTTTTGGCCGACAAACGGGTCACTCAGGATCCCGTGGAGCTTGCGCGTGCGTTGGAGCTGCATGAGATAACGCATATGCAGGCAACGCCCGCTCTGTGGCGGATACTGATCGAGAGCGGATGGTCTGGTCGCGGTACCCTGACGGCGCTGTCCGGCGGCGAAGCCCTGAGTTCAGATCTGGCGCGGCGACTCCTTCACAGGGTCGGGGCGCTGTGGAACATGTATGGTCCGACGGAAACCACAATCTGGTCCGCAGCCCTGAACGTGCAGCCTGAACACCTGGAACAATCGACCATTCCAATCGGAGGTGTGGTTGCCAACACGTCGCTCGCGATTGTTGACCGATATGGCCAGCCGCTCCCAAGTGGTCTTCCGGGTGATCTCTGCATTGGTGGAGCAGGACTGAGCTCTGGATACTGGCAGCGCCCCGACTTAACGGGCGAGCGTTTTATCACCTTAAGGGGGGAGCGCTTCTATCGGACCGGTGACATCGCCGTTCTTTCGCACGATGAAACCTTCCGTTTTCTTGGGCGAAGCGACTACCAGATAAAGCTGAATGGTTTTCGCATTGAACCTGCAGAGATTGAGGCAGCGCTCCTTGGGCATTCTGAGATTGCCGAGGCTCTTGTCATGCTGTTCGGCGAGCAACTGGTTGCGTTTGTTCGCGGCACTGCGGTAAGTCTAGAGAGAGATCAGCTCTTGGACTTTCTGTCGCAGCAACTTCCAACTTACATGCTGCCGTCCCGCTTCATCTGGCTAGACGCATTCCCGCTCAATACCAACGGAAAGGTTGATCGATCTCGGTTGCCCATACCGGATCTTAGCTCCAACACAGTGGGAAGAGGGCCTCGATCCGATGAGGAGAGTATTTTGCAACGGCTCTGGTCAGAAGTCTTGGATCGCAAGGACATCGGGTTGGATGAGAACTTCTTCGACCTCGGCGGGGCTTCGATAAGCGCCATTCAAATCGCGTCAAGAGCCAAGTCTGAGGGTTTGACGCTGACACCGGCCCAAATGTTCGAACATCAGACAATTGCAACACAAGCATTGGCTGCGCACTGGATAGAGCGGGACCGCAATTGGCCATTGAGCCCCTGGCAGGTTGGCTCAGTCCAGTCCGACCGGAGAGCCTGGTGTTTGAGAGTTCTCCTGCCTGACGATCCAAAAGTCGAACTGGACCGTGCAATGGATGCAGTCCAGTCAGTCCATCCCGGGCTAAGGTTTGTTCGAGAAGGTGAGGTTTGGGTCGAGAACCGCGGAACGCGCGCATTGCATGCCCAGATTGATGGTCGATCTCTCCGAGTGAGGTGCAATGCATCGCTAGTCGATGGCTCATCAATCGCGCGGCTCACCGCCGATCTAGTAGCCGCGCTCTCGGGCCGCGTGATGGAAAGCGCCGAAGACGACGGATATCTCGGTTGGCTGAAGTCGCCGCGACAGCAACTGCCGTCTGATCTGCATCCATTGGAGAAAGAGCAACCAGATGACGCCAACGAAGCACCGATTGGGCAGAGCATCGGGAGAGAGCTGCTTGTACTGCTCCGCGAAAGGGCCCACCGTTCCGGAGAAAGTGTCTCGCACCTGCTCGCGGCGGAGATCCTTGCGGCGTTAACGGCCTGGAAGCGTGCACCGGGCAGTTTAGTGCTGATCGAGGAAGCGACATCCAGCTCCATTGGGAATTTTTTGCGCGCTCTTCCGCTCTCC
>JBCDFS010000003.1:0-379123 GCA_039177645.1 Pseudomonadota bacterium
GCGGACGGTTGGTCAGGTTCTCCAAGGGCACGAAGGCTCTTGGATCGATGGGATGGATCCAAGGACGGGCAGCTATGACTGCTCCCTTCCTGGTCGCGCTGAAAGCGTCTCCATGAAATGGTCTGGGGTCTTGGGGGCAGGAACGCCGCCCAAGTCGATGGGTGCAGGGAGAGTGAAATCTCCTTGCGAGTGGTGAAACGGCGATACGTCTTGCTGGCTTGGTTTGGGTTCAACGCCCATGCCGAGCCATGGCCGGGGGGATGCAACGGGGGCGCGCAGCGGGTCCCCTTGCCAAGAGGTGTGGTACTACCACACACATCTTGCGGTCAGCGCTAAGCGCAGGCCTGATGTGTAAAGCCCGTTTAGTGCGTATGCGCCCGGTGTTGGCGTTCTTGCCAAACTCTACCTGAGCTTGTGTCAACACCACCGTAAAGGCGGTAGTGTCCACTACCGTTAGATGGACACTATCGAACGCCTGCCCCTGGCAAGGGCGGTCTCACCGGAAGACTACAGATGCAACCAAACTGCACACGAACAATCCGCTTGACTATTGACACCTCCTTCCGCTCAACTGAGCTAGCAAGATGGTGAACCCCTCAATACCAAATTTCTGGGTAGCGTTGGATGTGGAATTCTCAACCATGAAACTACCCATTTATAGTCGAGAACACCATTATACGTTGGCGAGAACGACGAAAGGTGAAGCTGATGAGTCAAGAAGTTTCTAGGCAAGAATTAATAAGTTTGCTCGCAGAAGTATCTGATCTCAGCATCCAAGCCAGGAAAACACTGTCCCAAGGGCTGGAAGAATATCAAGCTAATCAGAACGACGAGCTGATATTGACCCGAGAGGAACTAGAGCGCCTCATGGAAACACAAGAGAATTTAAACATATACGCATTCCATTCTAGCGGCGTCAAAGCCATTGGCGACCATTCTAGCTCATGACTCACAGCGTTGTACGTTTGCATCATCGGTTTGTCGCTACGGAATACTCAAAAAATGGCCAGGCGGTATTCCTAGATAAGTACTCTGGCGATTGGTTTGTTCTTGATAGTGAAAACAGGGATCTAACTGATGACCTCATTGACGGTTTGCCCGTAGATAAACTGGCTGGGCTGGAACCCAGCAAACTATGCGCGATTAAGAAACTGGCAACATCAGGCGCATTTGAACCGGCGTCTAAGGACATCGAAAAAAAAGTATCTCTAGAACGCCACCAAGTAACACTAGTGATAATTGAAGCGCTGAATTTCTGTAATCTTGCGTGTACCTATTGCTTTGAAGATGTGCCCCTGCGAGGCAAGAAGATGAGCTTTGAAACCGCAGAGGCAATCATTGAGTCGGTAAAAAAACTCAATCTCGCGAAGAGTTTTGTGATCGAATTCAATGGAGGCGAATCCTTTGCTAACCTCCCCATACTGAGGCATATCGTCAAATGCGTCGAGGCTTCAGGCCTGCTAAAAGAGCACAGTATTTCCTATGGAATGACGTCAAACCTAACGTTACTTCCCCAGGCCGCAATTGAATTCATAAAATCGAATAATGTCGGGATATCAGTGAGTATTGATGGTGTTGAAGATGATCATGATAAACACAGGATAACTGGCGCAGGTAAGGGCACACACGCAAGAGTCGTTAAGAATATGGAGCGCCTCACGAGAGAGGGCATTGAGTTCAGTAGTATTTCTGTCATTTCCGAGCCGGGACAAATTTCTCGGGCTTATGCATATTTGTCCTCATTGGAAGTCCCGTACGTTTCATTTGCAATAAGGCGGCATTCAGATCGGTCGCCATTAAGGCAATGTGATTATTCGGAAATAGCAAAGGAGCTCGTAAAGGTTTTTCGAGACAGCGTTAGGAAATTCAAGAAAAGAGAGTTTGCCCCGAAGGTCATGGACGGTGTAATACTCGTCCGAAATCTAATTTCACCCCACGATCCAAACTATATGTGTCTGCGGACGCCGTGCGGGGCGGGCATAAATATGATTACCTACGATACTACCGGAGATATTTACGCTTGCCAGGACCTAATAAAAGAGCGCAATTTCCGGATTTGCGACGCAACTGACCCTAATCCTCAAGCACAAATTGAGAGCAATGAAGTTGTGCAGCGGCTCAAGCAGAGGAAACCTGGTGACAACGTGGGTTGCGAACAGTGCGACTTTCAAATGTTCTGCCAAGGTGGCTGTTATTCAACTTCCTACTTTGCCGCCGATAGTGATCTAGAAGCGAGCTTTCGGACAAGAACTCCACACTGTGAGTATTATTTTTCGGCTTTTTCTCTTCTATTAGACTTTGTGGCTTCAGAAGGAGCAGCCCTGCTTCCATACTTGGATTCGACGCCCTATCTTCAGGATCAAGAACTGCATGAGCCTTGTTGTAATTGATAAACTAAGAGGTGTTGAACACAAGTTGCCAGTGACAGGAGCTGAGCAAATAGCAATCATAAAGCGGAAAATTTTAGCAAAGTCAGCTCCATCAGAGTACACAAATAGGCAAATATATGTGAATGTGCCGTTCTGTATGTTTCATTGCTCGTTTTGCGTGTATCGCGGACAATTGCTTCCGCCCCCCGACCGGATCAACTGCTTTGTCGAAGAACTGGCCTTAGAGGCTGAAGAACTCTCGGCCTCTTTCAGAGGATTTTTGTTTAATTCAATTTTTATCGGTGGCGGCACTGTAACGATACTTTCCGACAAGCAGTTACTCAGATTATTGAGGGCTATCAGGAACAGTTTCAGCTTAGATTTAGGGGATGGAGAGTTCACAGTCGAGCTGGCGCCTCATGGCTTATCAGAGAAGAAGTTGGAGACTATTGCGTCACAGAAAGCCAACCGAGTCACTATTGGAATACAGTCGTTGGAGAACGAACTCCTGACGGCAATGAACAGGCCGATTAAGTCATTAACGTACTTGGAGCGGATGTTCACTACGATGAGGGGCCTTCCTTTCAGGGATATAAACGCTGACCTGATGGTTTCAATTCGAGGACGGAATTATGAAAACCTCCTGAAGGATTTCAATCGGTTGGCCGACTGGGGCTGCACATCTATCATGGTGTATATCGAAATGAGGGTGTATCGAGATCGAACTAAAACACAAGAGATTTGCGAGGCGAAAGCAATGGTTCGCAAACTGGCCGCGGCAGTCATAGATAGATTTTCTCTAAATGGGGGCATGGGTGTCAACGAGTACAACCGATTTACGTTGAGGGACCGAGGCTGTGAGAATCCATTTAGGACACGCTATTCTACGAACTACGAAGACCCTGATGTACTTTGCTTGGGACTGGGTAGTGGAGCCAGAAGTTGGAACAGGGAGTGGGCTGTTTTAAATAATTTACAATCTCGTTATTAGAATGCTTGTCGAACGGTTGCATATGAACATTTATGCTTCGCACCCAAGTGTTTTTGAAGGTCATTTTTCAAACTTGGAATTGACAGACGCGGATCTTTTGAGCGCAATAGGAGAGTTTATTGATTTCCAGAGTGGAATAGTTAGCCCTTCGCTAAGGGTCTTTAGAGGAGGACAAAGGGAGGAACTTGAGTATCGGTTGCTTCAGTCAAGGCCCGACGCGTTTCCTGACATGGAATCTTGGTTTTTTAGGATTTTCGGCAATGAGGGGACTGCAATATTTTTGAATCAGTTGGAAAGATGGTCAGTCCCGGTCTCCAATTTCGTTGCTGAACTTTCCGCGGAGCTATCGCTAGATAGGGTGATGGACGTTGAGGCGGTATTATTAGCGGGTGACTATGGTTTCACTCCTTTCGGAGCCCATAAAGATGACGACGATACGCAGATTGTTCACATACCAATATCGGGTTCCGTGAAGACCATGTACGCTTGGGCTGACGAAGTTTTCATTAACGCAACAGGCGGTGAGCAACGCTGCTATTCACCCGAACACTTAGTTGGTTTGGCGGAGCGTTTTTGTTACGGCGTTGGGGATTGCTTTCATTTGCCACCAGGGCATTTTCACGTGGGTTATAATGAAAAATTTTCCGCTACTCTTGTTTTAACTTTTACCCCGAAGATTATATCAAAGCCAACCGACGCCATTGAACCGTATTTAAATTGTTGTTATGGAAATGACTGGAGGTCCAATCGGTTAGCCTCGAAAAAGTACTTCCCTGAGGTAATTGGCGACTTGGAACGATTTAACTTTCTATTGCGAAATAGTAAAGCGGGTCTAAAGTCGAAATTATCTGTGCCTGCGAATCCATTGAGCTTTGATCCAGATAAACCGTATTCCTTAGTACAACCGTTCTCGATTTTTTATGAAGCGTTCGATGATCTGTTGATTTTTATGCGGGGGCATGTTGTTCGAATTTCGTCAGAGATGCCTCAAGCGCATATGAGAGAAATATGTTGTATCTTTGAGTTGTTTAACTCCGGATGGACCGGATGTGCGCGTGAACTGGAACTTGTGCTCAGATCGCTTCATCGCGAAGCCATCCAAGGGGTCTTAGAGATGCTTTTTCGACATCATGTAATTGAATGACAGAGGAATCTCTGGAAGCGGAAGTTGGTGTTTGGTCGAACACCACAGAGCTAATAGAGATTCCTTGTAGCTTGCGTGCGCTTTGCGTGGATCAGACGTTGCAAACGGTCGAGAAGACTGCGCACGACATTGGCGTAACCCGAATTGCGAATGTAACAGGACTCGATAGGATCGGAATACCAACCTGCATGGTGGTGCGCCCGGGGTCAAAATCTCTTTCGGTTTCGCAGGGCAAGGGGAGAACTTGGAAAGCCGCTAAGGTATCTGGTCTGATGGAGGCGATTGAGCTTTTTCATGCAGAGAACTTACCCTCAGGTCAACTTATTAGGGCGTGTGACTTCGGGAAGAGTGAAGCCATACCGAACCTTCTGGATTTATCAATCCGCGCTTCATCAAGAGTTTCTGCCGATCATGAAATTGAGTGCTTACCTGCTAGAGAGCTAACGACTCAGGCCCTTCGTTTCGTTCCCCGTGAACTAATCGACCTCGACACAACTTCGGGCTCCCGCAGGGATCGAATATTCAGGAGCTCAACCGTCGGACTGGCAGCAGGAAATACATTAGGAGAGTCAGTACTTCATGGACTGTTGGAGGTGGTGGAATCCGATTGTGTGTCTTTCTGGCAGGTTAGAAGACTCATCGATGAAGATACTCATTGCCGAAAGCTGAACTTGTGCTCAGTCTCCGACCATGATTCCCAATCTCTAATCAGCCTCATTGCTCGGGCAGGTTTAGATTTGAGCGTTTGGTATATCTCTGACTACCATGAGATTCCTTGCTTCATGGCGACGATTTCTGACCAAAGTGTGTCAAGTGGGTTTCCGAAAGAGTGTAACGGATTCGGCTGCCATGTCTCGAAATCAGTCGCTCTGTGCAGAGCCCTTCTTGAGGCTGCACAGAGTCGCCTAACTGCTTATTGGGGAGTTCGCGATGATCTATCCTGGCAATACTATTTGAAAGAAAAAGATAAATGGTCATCCTTGACGCATCGCCAGCCGGAAAGCGAGCATCGCCACACTGGGATATTGAGTTACAACAATATTCGCGAAATGGATGGCACCAAGACGGTAGAGGCGTCATTGTCATGGACAACTTCAGAACTTTCCAAAGCGGGGATTGAAAATGTGAATTATGTTGATCTTACTTCAAGCGAATTCAAAGTCCCAGTAACATTCACTGTTGTACCTCGAATGGAGCAATTTGAACTTGACGGAAGATATCTTGCAGGGGCACGAATGTCCACGTTCCTAAGGAAATTGAATGGACAATAGACGATGTGTTTTTGCAGGCCCAAGTTTATCGGGCGTTTCATCTGCTCGTGGTGTTGATTTTTTTGCGCCAGCGTCTCTGGGGTCACTTTATTTGGCCTATGAGAAGGGGTACCGCGTCATAGGGCTGGTTGACGGTTTTTTCGGTTCTGTACCTGCTGTTTGGCACAAGGAGATACTTCATTTAATGAAGTTGGGTGTGAGGGTTGTTGGGTCCTCCAGCATAGGCGCATTGAGAGCCGTAGAATTAGAGACTTTTGGCATGATGGGGGTTGGGGCCGTCTTTCGACTTTATAGACGTGGTAGCATATTGGACGAAGATGAAGTTTGTGTGGTGCATGCGCCGGGCCATTTGGGGTTCTTGCCGCTCTCTATAGCGATGATAGACCTGAGATTTTTTTTCCGAAGTTTAAAACGGACTGGTGTTTTGTCGGTGGATGATGAAGTCTTTGCTATCGACGCAATGAAACGCCTCCATTTTTCGGATAGGACCCTGGATAAAGTCTCGGATTTACTCAGGGGCTTGGGTGCTCTTAAAGGCGATTTGAATAGGACACTGCGAGATAGTGTTTGTGCAGCTTCAATCAAAAGGAGTGATGCCTTAAAGCTTGTCCGCTTCGTTCGTGGCGTGGACGGCGATTTTTTTGAAGGAAACGCCCCCAATCACGAGACGGAGTACTGGCGTAGAGTATATCAATCAGAGTATGATATGATACCTAGGCTGACACGTTGGGCAACAAACGGAGTATGTATGCAGAAAAATGGGAAGTAGCCCGCTGTCAAAGTAACGCTCTGCGCCATCCAGGAGCCACGGTAACGCTCTGGTTGTGACCTAACAACGGGATACGGCTTGCGAATACACCTTGCCGATCAAAGTCGCATTTTCAGGCGTTCAGCGGGATTTGATCATGATAACTAACCGGTCGGTCAGCCTTGAACCTCTGGAGGCTTCGTGCCGAAATCGATGCCGCGAAAGTTCTCGTAACGAATGATCTCCTTGAAGATTTGTAGGTGCTCGTTCTGCATTTCGACAAACGTGTACCGCATGGACTTCACCCTCTCCGACATAGGAACGCGGTCTTTCTCGATACGCTTGCAATGAAAGCCGTAGCCAGTGTGTGGTGGAACATCTGACGCCGCAATTCCGTTTCCAGAAAACGACGAGAAAAGCGCCCGCGAACTCTTATGGTTGGGCGAAAGATTTGTGATCGAATAGAACTTAACTGTTGTTCTTTGTACCGACTTCATCAAGCCAAGAATGGCCTTCCCAGACGGGAAGAGATAGCCTTGCGCAGTTTCCTGGAAATCTATGTCTGGCCAATTCTGATACTCGCGGATCAGAAAAACATCGCCTTCGTGAAACTTCTTTATACGAAGAAAACTGCGCATGAAGAGGTCTTGTCCCGGGTCCAACCAGTACCGCCGGTACATAAAGTAATCCCCTTCGAGCCGCCGAATATCATCATCGGAATAAGACATATCATCGGTGCGCAAGAACTCTGCCGCTTGTTCGGTCAGCGTTACGGGCGCTCCGTATAAACGCCACTTGGTCCGCTCCAAAAACCTATAGATGAGGATTGCCGTTGGGGCGCGGCCATTGGCGATGTCCTCAACCGAGTAATGCGTAGCTATCCGTTTAATGGATTTCGCGGCTGGCGGCTCGGGACGCGAGGGTTGCTCTGTCTTCTCATCGTTCATCGCGCTCCTTAGTCGAGATAGACCTTCCGTTTCTTCGGATAAGTCGTTTAGAAAGGACTTGAGCCTATTAGCTTCGTTGACCGACAACGGCATTTCTTCTCCTCAAAATCGCAACGTGCAATCGACCAGACACCGCCGGACATCCGTGTCCACCTTGCGTCCATTTAGCCTGCTAAAACGATTCTTGCCAACGACAAAAAGAAAGGAGTTCGGACATGGCAAAAGACGCAAACATGAGCCAAGCGACATATGATCGGCTAAAGCAGATCGGCCAGCAAGGTGGGACTGAAAGCACCACCGGCCTGCCGCATCAGCAAGCTCAAGCCATCATCAACGCCGTAAATGACGGAAAGAACGGCAAGTAACACTTGCCTGGATGCGCCCATCTTCGGGCGGGCGCATCACCCGGCATATTCAATCGAGGCGGATGATCGATGCAGACCATTATTACCGTAGGAGCTGTGGGGCTGTCTGTATGCCTCTTCCAAACAGCGACGCTTGTCATAGGCGGACACATTGCCAAGGACTTTCTGGGAGGCTTCTACGATGCCTTTCCCCAGCAATGGCAGCGGATGTTGATCGTCATCATCCCGCTGTCTGGGATCGGCAATCTGTTTGCGGCTTATGCGTTCCAGAACCCCATCACCGCTGGTGTGGCGTTTCTGGTGCTGGGATTGTGGGCTCCGCTGATTGCAGCGCTCGCCATCCACGGATCACGGATCGATCTGATCAGCCTATCGCTGGTTGGGGCCATCTCGGCGCTTGGGTTCATGTTGGGGATGCGTCTCTCATGAGCAAAGAGACCATCAACAATTGAGCCGGAGCCTGCTGTAATCAGCTCTCAGAACCATGCAGCGCAGCACAAGTAAATTTGCGAACGCACTGAGCAAACTGATATTCTGAAGCTAGGGAGTAACTGTCCTTAGTTGGAAATCAACGGAAGGAACAAGCGCATCACGCGACGTGATGCGGGGTGCGAACACGCGCCAAGGAGATCGAGCATGTTGGACAAAGAGGAGAAACCAAACAGCGGCAAAGCCATGCCGACGCTGACCGTGGATTGGGAGGCGTATGGCCATTTCTTGGATGAAAGCGATCTAACAGACGACGAAAAACGCGAGTTTATCGAGACGATCTGGTCGATAGTTGTTGGATTTGTTGATCTGGGCTTCTCTGTTCGCTCGCCCGAACGCCCCTGTGGACAAGAGGCAGAAGCGGATGCACCCTCAAAGGGTGATATGGTACACTCGATTGTCGGCGATTGGGATAAGGCCGCACAAACCAAAACAACAAAGAAGAACGGCAGTTTCGAGCAATCCGGCGCGAAACCGCGCGGGAGGACTCCATGAAAGAATTTGACAACAGCTTAGAGCTATCAACAGCGGTTATTTACTGCCGCGTCTCTGGAAAAAAGCAAGTGAGCCAGGGCGATGGACTGGGCTCTCAAGAAACGCGCTGCAAAGAATATGCGAGCTACAAGGGCTATGAGGTCCTCAAGGTCTTCACCGATGACATGACCGGCGGGAACACATCCCGCCCTGGCATGCTGGCCATGCTCGCCTTTCTGAAGCAGCAGAAGATCAAACCCACTGTGGTCATCATCGATGACATCAGTCGCCTTGCTCGCGGGCTGGAGGCGCATCTGGAGCTGCGCACATCGCTGGCCAAAGCGGGTGGCAAGCTGGAAAGCCCGTCCATTGAGTTTGGTGAGGATTCAGACTCGCTCCTAGTCGAAAACCTGCTGGCCAGCGTGTCGCAGCATCAACGCCAGAAGAATGCCGAGCAAACGATCAATCGGATGCGGGCAAGGACCGCCAACGGCTACTGGTGCTTTCAAGCGCCGGTGGGCTATCGTTACAAACGCGTCTCTGGGCACGGTAATCTGCTGGTGCGTGATGAGCCGCATGCTTCGATCATTCAAGAAGCCCTGGAAGGCTTTGCCTCTGGTCGCTTTCAAAGTCAGGTGGAAGTGCAGCGGTTCTTGGAAGGCCAGCCTGCCTTTCCAAAGGACCTACCTGATGGGAAAATCCGCATGCAGCGTGTCACTGACATTCTGACACGCGCGCTCTATGCCGGATACATCGAGGTCGAGAAGTGGGAAATGCCGCTGCGCAAGGGCCACCATGAGGCCCTGATCTCTTTCGAGACCTATGAGAAGATTCAAAAGCGGCGCAGTGATGGAGCCAAGGCCGCTGCTCGCAAAGACATCAACGAAGACTTCCCGCTGCGCGGCTTCGTCGTGTGTGGCGACTGCGATGCCCCTCTCACGTCCTGCTGGTCCACAAGCAGCACGGGCAAGAAATACCCATACTATCTCTGCCAGACAAAAGGCTGCGTGAGCTATCGGAAGTCGATCCGCAAGGAAAAGATCGAAGAAGAGTTTGAGACTATGCTGGAGGGCCTACAGCCGTCCAACGGGGTGTTCGGCATGGTGCGGGCGATGTTCAAGAGTGCTTGGGAACAGCGCGTAGAGCAGACGCAAGCGCGTGCAACCCATGCGCGCAAGGAAATCGCCAAGATCGAAAAGCAGATCGATAGCTTGGTAGATCGGATCGTCGAGAGCCAGAACGATCGCGTGACCAAGGCCTATGAATCACGCATCGCGAAGATGGAGCGCGAGAAGATCAGATTAGAGGAAGCTGCAGGAAAAACGGTCAAACCGAAGCATACCTTCGAAGAGTTGTTCGAACTTTCTATGTCGTTTCTCTCAAGCCCTTGGAAAATATGGAATTCTGGCGACTATTCGGTCAAGAGAATGGTCCTTAGACTGGCATTTAAGGAGCGAATTGCATACTCTCGGAATGACGGACTTCGAACGCCAAAAAAGGCCTTACCATTCAAGGCTTTAGAGGAGTTTCGGCTAGGTGAATGTAAAATGGTGCGGACGACGGGACTCGAACCCGTACTCCCGGAGGGAAGCAGATTTTCGTACCACTTCGACTTTCGGCGCCGCCCCGCGCTGGGGGCGTTCGTGGTCTGGACTGTCCCTTCACCCTGGCGAAATCGCTTTAGGTGCCGCCCGTCCAGTCTCTACACCTTCACCCCATCCGGGGAGCTTGGCTCGGGATTGGCGTGGGCCACGAGGATACGGGCCTTTAGCTTTCCCCGACTTTGAGCGGTTCTACTCCGACGATTTCCCGCCGGGCACTCCAATTGAAGTCTGCTGCGTCTACCTGTTCCGCCACGTCCGCGTTGATGATTGGCCGCTACCGGAAAGGGATGGGAAAGTCCAGCACATGTCTGCCTGTTCGCGCGGGGGGGCTCGCCTCGATTGACGATCCACCCTTGAAGTCAGGCGATAGTCGGACGAGATAGCCGGGCGTGAGGGACAGGGCAGATTATGAAAACAAGACGACTTGGCCGAAGCGACCTCGAGGTCAGCCTTTACTGCCTCGGCTCGATGACTTGGGGCAGCCAGAACTCGGCCGACGAGGGCCATGCGCAGATCGACTATGCGCTTGATCGCGGCATCAATTTCATCGACACCGCAGAGCTTTATCCCACGACACCCGCCTCGGTTGAGGCCACGGGGGACACGGAGCGCATTATCGGCGAATGGTTCGCGAAGACCGGGCGCCGAAAGGACGTCATCGTGGCCACAAAGATCGTTGGTCCCGGCAACAGCACAGTCCGTCCGCCATCGACGGAGCCGATCAGCCCCGCGACGCTGCGCATCGCCTTGGAAGGGAGCCTTGAGCGGCTCCAGACCGATTACATCGATCTCTATCAGCTCCACTGGCCCAATCGCGGCTCGTATCATTTTCGCCAGAATTGGCATTACGATCCCGCATCGCACACGAAAAACCACACAGACGAGTTTCGCGAGATCCTTGAGGCGCTGGCTGGCTATATCGCGGAGGGCAAGATCCGACATGTGGGGCTCTCGAATGAGACCGCCTGGGGCACTGCCCTCTGGATGCGCGTCGCGGAAGATCATGGCCTGCCCCGCATGATCTCAATCCAGAACGAGTATAGCCTGCTCTGCCGCTACTACGATCTCGATCTCGCGGAGGTGAGCCATCAGGAGGACGTCTCGCTCTTGTGCTACTCCCCGCTCGCAGCGGGGATTCTGACCGGGAAGTATGCCGGGGGCGCCGTGCCCGAAGGCAGCCGCGGCAGTCTTAACCCCTCGCTGCATGGGCGAATGACCGATCGTGCCGGAGCGGCAGTGGAAGCCTATGTCGCGCTGGCGCGCGAGCACGGCCTAGCTCCCGCGCATCTTGCTCTCGCCTTTTGTGCCAGCCGCCCGTTCATGGGCTCGGTGATACTTGGTGCCACGTCTATGGAGCAGCTTGCGCATGACATTGACGCCGCAGAAATAGAGCTCTCTGCGGAGCTTCTCGACGGCATCGCAGCCATCCACCGGGACCACCCGATGCCGATCTGAGCGGCGGCGCCCCCGTAGAGATCAGGCGCTGAGACCGCAGGTATAGGATTGCCCAGTGGGCAGCACGAGCATGAGTTCGCCGCCGCTGTTCCAGATTTCATGGCCGGTTTCGGCGCTCTGGTAGCGCGCGCCGGATGCGGCCTCAACCTGGGTCATGGCATAGGTCACGCCTGCCAGCGTCAGGGTCGCTGTGCCCGGGTCGCCGTCGGAAAACGCAACCGTGCCGCTGGGGCCAAGTTTACCGCAGGAATACGTGAGCACCTGCGCGGGTTCGGACTCCGGCGCGCGCGCGCAAGCCGCTACAAAGACCATTGAAACCGCAAGCAAACCGATCTGTCTCATCCCTCTTCTCCCTGATGCGCGCATTCATTCAGCCGCGGCGGCGTCTGCGCGCTGGACGCTGGGCCGCGCCTTCCGATCCATCCGATTGAGACGAAAAATCCCCAAGGGCCGCGGCAATCGACGGAAGATCCGGCGCGTCCCCTTTTTCCGGCATCGCTTCGAGCGCCGCGCGCATCACGCGCAAATGCTCCGGCGTAGTGCCACAACATCCCCCGATGATCCGCGCCCCGCAATTGCGCGCCATCACCGCGTAATCGGCCATCAGCGCCGGGGTGCCATCGTAGTGGATATGGCCTTCGACGAATTTCGGGATCCCGGCATTGCCCTTGGCGATGATCGGCAGGCTTGGAGAGGCAGCGGAAAAGCCCAGAACGGTGCGCAGGAGATCCGACGCCCCGACACCGCAATTGGCACCGAAGGCAAGCGGCTGGTGCGGCAGCTCGCCCACAAGCCGCACCATATCTGCCGCTGTCACACCCATCATGGTGCGGCCTGCCGTATCGAAACTCATTGTGCCGCACCAGGACGCCCCGGTGCGCGCTATCCCTTCGGCCGCCGCACGCAGCTCTTCGGGCGCCGAAATCGTCTCGACCCAAAGCACATCCGCGCCGCCATCGAGGAGACCGCGCGCCTGAGCCTCGAACATATCCGCGGCATCTTCGAATGTGAGTGGGCCGAGCGGAACCATAATGTCGCCGGTGGGCCCAATGGAGCCCGCCACCACAACCGGATGCTCTGCTGCATCGGCGACCTCGCGGGCGATCGCGGCGGCCGCCTTGTTGAGCTCATGGACGCGGTCTTGCGCATCGTGCAATTTCAGCCGGCTGGCATTGCCGCCGAAACTGTTGGTTAGGAACACATCGCTGCCGGCAAAGACCGCGCCTTCATAGAGCGCCTTGATCTTCTCCGGTGCATCGGTGTTCCACAATTCAGGAGCGTCGCCGGAGGCAAGCCCCATATTGAAGAGATTGGTGCCTGTCGCGCCGTCGGCGAGGAGCCAGTCTCGGCTGGAAAGAAGGGTCTCAAGCGTCGTCCGCACGGATTTCGTCTCACCTCCCTTTGCGGCCTAACCCTCCGCTGCGCTCAGGCTTCGGCGCTGGCGGTTGCCGCGATGCCGCGAATCCGCTCGACCATCGCCCGGAGGCCGTTGGAGCGCTGCGCCGAGAGGTGTTGATCGAGCCCCAGTCGCGCCATTTCCCCGTGTGCATCGACTGCAAGCACGGCATCAACGGTCAAGCCGCCGTAGAGTTTGCGCAAAATGGCGATCAGCCCACGCACGATCATCGCGTCGGAATCGCCGTCGAACCCAAAATGCGCGCCGCCGCCTTTTCCGTCGAGGCGCGGAACGATCCAAACCTGGCTCGCGCAGCCTTCGACCTTCGATGCCGGGCTCTTCAGCGCGTCATCGAGGGGCGGCATATTCTTGCCAAGCTCAATCACATAGCGATAGCGATCTTCCCAATCCTCAAGAAAATCGAAATCACCCGCAATTTCTTCAAAAGACTCAGTCGCCACGTGTCTATCCGATGCCAATGATCACAGGTCCTTTATGGAGATAGACCGACGAGGTCCAGACCCAAGCGTAACGGTGCGCGGCACCTGATTTTGGGTTTCCAACAGCCTTTCGAGGCGCTATGCGCGATGAAGTGAATATTCCTTGGTAAGATGGCTCGAAAGTCTCCTCTCCTTCTCATGCTTCTCGTGCTCACCGGCTGCTCGGTCGAAGTGCCGGAATTTCTTGGCCGCGAAGGAACTGGAGACAGCAATTTCGGCTTCTCGGCCGAACCTCTGCCGACCTCCGAACCGATCCAGGTGACATCGGCGCGCGTGGAGACCGCACTCAGGGGAATCATCGTCCGGGTGGACGGCCTGTCTCCGACCCAAGGCTATTACGGGGCGCAATTGGAAAGACGCACGCCCGCCCCGATCCAGGCCGAACAGGTCGATCAGCCCACATCGGGTCTGATCGAACTCAACCTGATCGCATTTCCGCCGCCCGAGCCCGAGACGGTCGGACCGGCTTCGACGCGTGTGTTGAGAGCGGCCATCTTCTTGCCCACCCGGCTGCTCGAAGACGCAACAGGCGTTCGGGTCTATGGCGGGGAACAAGCAACGACCATTGCGTTGAATTGACGTCATTTGAGGCAAATGAAGGATCGTTCCTCGGTAAATCCTCCGCCGATGCCAATGCGGTCTTAAGACAATCCGAGGCAAAGGCTGGAACAAAGCGAATACAAAGGTGCGATGATGTCTGCTGAGGACCGCCGCGAGGAAGACAGTGGAATTGAATCCCGCCGGTTCGGCACCGCTCGAGGGTTCGTGCGCGCAGAGTTGATCTGGCCGGTTATTGCCGTGGCGATCCTCAGTCTCGCTGTGGTTGTTCTGACGCGCATGTCCGGCGAAGTCAGTATCGCTGATGTGGAGAACGCCCTTCTGAACACGCCGCCAAGCGCAATTGGCGTGGCCATCGCCCTGACCGTGATCGGGTTCATGGGCATGGCGATCTATGATGTCGTGGGCTGTCAATCCGTCGCGCCGGGCAAGGTCCCTCCCCGCCTCGCTGCCTTTGCCGGAATGACCGGCTATGCGCTGTCGAATGCGCTTGGGTTCCACGTGCTGGTGGGCGGCCCGGTGCGCTATCGGATCTATGCGTCCGTGGGCCTCGATGCCGCCGATGTCGGCCGGATCGTCGGGATCGCCTTTGGCGCGCTTTGGCTTGGGTTCGCCGCTTTACTCGGCCTTGTGCTGGTCTTCGATCCTTCCGGTCTACCCGCTCTTCAGCTTGTGGCGCCGAGTGCCGACCGGATCATCGGAGGCATCATTCTGGTCGCGCTGGCCGGGTTTGTCGTCTGGGTCTGGCGCGCCAAGCACAAGCTCGCCTTCGGGCGGTGGCAGATCCCCCTGCCCGGCGGGCCGGTCACGCTTCTCCTTCTATTCGTAGGTGTCTTGGATATCGCCGCGGCGGCGGGGGTGCTTTATGTGCTTTTGCCCGCGGATCTGTCGCCAGGTTTCGCGCCGTTTCTGGCGCTTTTTACGCTGGCTTTGATTGCGGGAAGCGCGAGCCACATTCCAGGTGGCCTTGGCGTGGTTGAAGCGACCCTGCTGATCGGCTTGGGCGCGGCGGGCCGCCCCGACGCCATTGCGGCGCTGCTTTTGTTTCGGATTATCTATTACATCCTGCCGCTCGGAGTGGCGGCCATTGGGCTCGCCGCCTTCGAAAGCCGGCGCTTTCACGGCCCAATCGTCAAAGGTGCGCAATCCGCCGCACGGACCTTCCGCCCCTTCATCGCCCGAACGCTGGCGGGCCTTGTGTTTGCAGGCGGTGTGATCCTCCTGCTTTCCGGCAACCTGCCGAAGGATGAAGGACGGATTGACGTCCTCAGCGACTTTGTTCCGATCCCCTTCGCGCAGACCTCGCATCTTTTGGCGAGCCTGATCGGCCTCTTCCTGCTCATCATTGCTCGTGGTCTGCTCAACCGCATGGCACTGGCCCGCATCGTCGCTATCGTTCTGCTGATCGCAGCGGCGTCGTTTTCGCTGATCAAGGCGCTCGATTGGGAGGAAGCCGCGCTGCTCTACGCGACGGCGGTCGCGCTCTTTCTGGCGAAAGATGCCTTCTACCGGCAGGGCGATTGGGCAGGGTTCCGGCCCGGCCCCCGCTGGCTCACCCTCGTCCTGGTGACGGTGATCTCGCTCTCCGCCCTCGGCTTTTTCGCCTTCCGCACCACCGAGTATCAAAACGATCTATGGTGGGATTTCACCTGGAACGGAGACGCGCCGCGCTTCCTGCGCGCGACCCTTGCCATCGCCGCAGCGACGGCTTTTGTGGGGATTGACACCCTGATGAACCGCCCCGTTCAGGCGCGTATCGGCCGGGTCGAGATCCCCGATGCCGTCAGAACGCTGCTCCGCGACTGCCCATTCACACAACCCAATATTGCCTTGCTCGGCGACAAGCGGTTCATGATCGCCGAAGACGAAAGCGCGTTCTTGATGTATGGCATCTCGGGCAGAAGCTGGATCGTGATGGGCGATCCGGTGGGGAAGCCGGAGTCCGGCGCTGACCTGGTGTGGCGGTTTGCGGAAATGGCGGACCGGGCCGGGGCGCGCGCGGTGTTTTATGCCGTTTCCCCAGAGAACCTGCCGCTTTACCTCGATCTGGGCCTTGCGATCCTGAAGACCGGCGAGGTTGCGCGCGTCGATCTCGAAACCTTCACGCTCAGCGGCAAAGCCAAGCAGAACCTGCGAACGGCCTTGAGCCGATCCGAACGCGAGGGACTGGTGTTCGAGGTGGTTCCCGCCTCCGATGTCCCGCCACTTCTCCCCGAGCTACGCAGCGTCTCGGATGCCTGGCTCGACATGAAGAAGGGGCAGGAAAAGGGCTTCTCGCTTGGCCGGTTCGACGACGCGTATATGTCCAATTTCGACACGGCCGTGATGCGGCTCGAAGGCGAGATCTTGGCTTTCGCTAATCTCTGGCGGGGGGCAGAAAAGAATGAGCTGGCCATCGACCTGATGCGCTACCGGCCGGATGTCTCCAAGGTGCTGATGGACGCGCTCTTCGCCAAGCTCTTGGTGTATGGTCAAACCGAAGGCTACAAGTGGTTTAGCCTCGGCGCGGCGCCCCTGGCGGGGCTCGCCGATCATCCGCTCGCCTCCACCTGGAACCGGGTCGGAACCTTCATCTACCGCCGGGGCGACGAGTTCTACAATTTCGAGGGGCTGCGCGCCTACAAGCAGAAATTCACCCCGGTCTGGACACCGGTCTATCTGGCCGCTCCAGGCGGGCTGGAGCTCCCGCGGGCCTTACTGGATGTGGCGAGCCTAATCTCGGGAGGGAGGTTTGGCGTCTTCAAACGGAGCATCCTCCCAAGTCGGCCTGCGCTTGATCCGCGCCGGAAAACACGACCGCTGGCTTCTGGACCGGTCGCACCTGCCCCGCTTCAAGTATAGGCAGCCTGCAGGAGTAACCTGCGCGATTAATGCAGACTATTCTGCCAGTTAAGCCCGATCGTTAATACGGGAATGCAGCGCTCCTGACAGTGGCAAGCTCAACCTCGCCTCTGGCGGCCGGTCCCAATGTCAGCACGTCGAACCGGCACCAATGCGGGATGTAGCGGCCCGTCTCGTCCTCCTGGCACACGGCCTCGAACGCAGCCTCCATGGCCGGTCGTACCCGCGGATCAAGCCGCCGATTGGCGTCGGTGGAGAGTATGGTCTCGATGACCGCCTCCAAGCTCATGGCGCGCACCCTTGAGGTGAACGTGAGCGAGCCGGTCGGTTTTAGGAAGCGGTGATCCGCGAGCTCCTGGACCGCGCGCAGGGCCTCTTGATGCATGGCCCGCTCGTCGACGATATGGCGGATCACAGGCCAGAATGGATCGGGGCTCACAGGCTCGAAAACGACGACTCGACCGTTTCGCCGCAGCAGACGACAGGCCGCAAGGAGGGCCACCTCCTTGTCGGGGCAGTGGTGGAGGCTCTTGCTGAACATCACCAGATCGAATGCCGCCTCGGGCAGTCCGGAGGTCTCCGCCCCGCCAAGCACGTAGCTGGGACCGCCGCCCTTTCGGAGCGCCTCCAATAGGGCCGACTGCCTTGGTTCGACGCCGGTGACATCCGCGCCCATCCGCGCTAAGCGCCGGGTAAAACTCCCGGTTCCGCAGCCCAAATCCGCAACCCTCAGACCGTCCACCTCTCCGATGCACCGCTCAAGAGCGGTTTCGATGGTCATGATCGGTGGCTTGTCGAGGGCTCTCACTGGGGGACCTCAAATCCGAGGGCTTCGAAGGCTAGCGCGATTGTATCCTCTTTTGACCCCGATGCGTCGATTTTTGTCCACTCGATCGAACCGGCATCAACGCCGAGTTGCAGACGCACAACGGTTTCGTCGGCGTCAGAGGCATCGCCGTCCCGCGCAGAGACCCGGGCTAGCAGCCGAGAGGCATCTGTTTTGAGCCACAATCCATCGAAGGGCACGCCATGCTTCTGTGCAAGGTCAGCCAGAGCCACACGCTCTGATGGGGTTGTGAAGACCGCGTCCAAGAGGACGGAATAGCCCGTGCTCAGGATTGTGTCGGCGCGGATCCGAAGCCGTTCATGCACATGCTTGTTGACGGTCTTTGTGTAGCTGTCGGCGGGCAATCGGGTGAGCGGGTCGACGCAAAAGATCGCCTTGCGCTCCAGATCGCTCCGCAAGTGCACCGCCCCTGGCGCGGCGCCAAAAAGCGGCGCGAGCTTCCGGGACAATGACGTCTTCCCCGACCCGGATCTTCCCCCGATGGCAATGAGGCGCGGTTTCGGGGGCGCGAGCGCTGATATCGCCTCATCGAGGTAAGCCCGGGCCTCGTCGTTGCTCTTGCCAGGCGTGCCACAGGCCAAATCGGTTTGAACACAGATCATCGCCCTGATCCCACCGCGAACGGCGAGAAAGAGCGGGAACGCTTCGATTCCAGGATCCTCCATGCCGCGCTCGGAATAGAGATAGGCGTTCAAAACCATGTTGGCCGCCCGCTCCAGCCTCTGGTGGCGCAGATCCATGACGAGGAAGGCGAGATCGTAAAGCACATCGCACGTGCCGAGAACCTCGTCGAACTCCAGCGCATCGAAGGGCACCGGGCAGCCTTCCAGGAGCACGATGTTGCTCAGATGCAGATCGCCATGGCACCGCCGAACATGTCCCGAGGCACTGCGGGTTGATAGCAACCCGGAGACCCGCTCGAGCGCTTCGATGCATCCCGTATTGAAGGCGTCCACGCGCGCGGGGCCAAGTTCTTGGGTCATCGTGACGAACGCGACCTGCAACTCTTCGATGATATCGGCGATCAGCGTCGCGCCATCGCATTCGCGCGGCTGGGCATGGGTGTGATACTCGGCCGTGGCCCGCCCGAGGCGGTCGGCGAGCGGATCGGTCAGTTCCTTGCGCGCCGCGATCCTGGAAAACTCGTCCTCATTGGAAAACCGGGCCATTTGCAGCACCCATTCCACGGGCACCCCGGACCCATCGAGGGCCAGGTTGCCATCGGGTTCGCGCGTGATGGGGACGACATCTTCGTAGATCTGGGGACCGACCCTGTGGTTGAGTTCCAACTCTCGCCGGAGCATCCGCTCCCGCGTATCGAGACGCGTGAAGTCGAGGTAGTCGTATTTGACCGCCCGCTTGATCTTGAAGGCGCGGTCCCCGCGTAGAAACACCATGCCCGCATGGGTCTCGACCCGTTCCACCTCGTCATCCACGCCCTCAATCGGGGCGTTCATTAGGAAAGCGATTGCCTCCCGCTGATCGGTTTCGGGCGGGTGATCTGGGACGATTTCGCTGGTTTCCTGCGCCTGTGTCGTCATTCGCTTGCCAATCGCCAGTCCGTTTGCAGTGCCTTGACCCGCTCTCAAGCAAATTCAAAGCTTGCACCCTATGGCGGCCCAACCCCATGACAGATGTCAAGTCCGGCCCGTCTGTCTTCCACAATGCCGGAGCGTCTTTGCGTGGTTTGCTCTGATCTTTAGCGCCGAGTGGCCACACGGCGCGCAGTTGCTTTTTCGCAGCCGGTGAGAAGCTCGGAGAGTTGGTCCTCGCAAAGCGGACGCGAGAATAGGAAGCCCTGAAGGTAGGGTGTTCCGAGGCGGCGGAGCGCCTCCCATTGGCTTTCGGTTTCGATCCCACCGGCGACAACACTGATTTCAAAGGCACGAGCAAGATCGAGCATCACGCGCACCATGGTCGCGGTGCTGCTATCATCCTCCATCGCCTGGATGAATGTCCGGTCGATCTTGATACCGTCGATCCGCAGATGGTGAAGATACCGGAAGGAAGAGTATCCCGACCCAAACTCGTCCAGGGCAAGCCGGATGCCCTTGCTGCGCAAACCTTCCACCATCGGTGCGATTGCGTCTGCCTCTTCGCGCAGCAGCCTTTCCTTGATCTCAAGCTGAAGCCGATCGGGCGGAAAGCCGGTCTCTGCGAGGATATCCGTGATGTGGTCGGGAAATGCGCGATCCTGGAAGTGCGGCGCGGACACGTTGACCGATAAGAGAGGCAGATCAACCCGCTGTGCCGCGCGGGTAGCTTGGCGCAAGATCCAACACCCCAGTTCGGAGGCGAGCCCGCGCTCATCCGCGATTGAAATCAAATCGCCCGGTGACAGCGTCTTGTGACGGGGATGATCCCAGCGAAAAAGTGCCTCCGCGCCGCAGACCGTTTTGCCATCCGGTGCGTAGAAGGGCTGGTAGACAATCGAGAGCCCCTCGCCTGTATCGAGCGCGCTGCGCAAATCCGTCTCCACGGACCGTCTAAGGCGCACCATCTCATCAAACGAGTCCTCGAAGACGCAAAAGCGGTCCTTGCCTCCGCTTTTGGCCTGGTAGAGGGCGATATCTGCCTTGCGCATCAATTCGGAGCGGTCAGTGGAACAGTCGGGTGAAATGGCGATTCCAACCGATGCCCCGGCAAACACCATATCGCCGCCCAGGCGATAGGGCTGACGTAGCTTTTCCAATATCCGCGTGGCGAGCCGCTTGGCGGATCCGACCCCGCGCACGCCGGTTTGCAGGATGACAAACTCGTCCCCGCCCAGGCGCGCGACCGTGTCCGATTCGCGGGTGATACCCGTGAGCCTCCGGCCAACGTCGCGGATCAGTTCATCCCCGGCTGTGTGGCCGAACGTGTCATTGACGTATTTGAACCGGTCCAAGTCGATATAGTGGAGCGCGATGTGGCCCTCTCCCCGGCGCACAAGCGCAAGAGCCTGGTCCAGCCGATCATCGAAGAGCGCGCGGTTTGGCAGGCCGGTTAGGACATCGTGAAAAGCCAGATGCTGCACCTCGGCCTTGTTTTCGCGGATCTGGGTCAGGGCGCGCTGGAGCCGCCGTACAAGCCAGACGATCAAAGCCATCAGGGCGAGAATTGAGATCGCGATACCAGGGGCGATTGCCCGGATGACGCCCTGCCCCGGGGCTGATGGCGTCCAAGTGACGTGGCCAAGCACACCAAAGGCTTTACTCACAAGGGGGATGGGGTTGCGGACCGCCCCGGGCGCGCCCAACGGCACAAACCGGGCTCCCGTTACGAGAAGGTCTTCGCCGAGACTTTGCAGGCGCGGCCCGTCAAGAAAGAGAATCGAGACGTGGAGATAGGTGTCGTCAGGTGCGAGCGCAACGGCTTCGGTGCTGGGAACGATTGGCTTGACGCTGATCGCGGCAGGGTGACCGGAAACCAGTCCCAGATCCTGAGTGCCGAGCTCCCCCGGTGCTTCCGCATTGGGCAATTCCTCTCGCAGCGCCTCCGCCAAAGGGAGAACCAGATCGGCCACCGCTTCGAAGGTGCCGCTTTCCCGATTCGCGCCAGAAACGACCGACAGAACCGGCCTGTCGTCCCCATCCAGGACAAAAACCTGATCATGGCCGTAAAAATCGTGCATCCAGATGCCGATATTGTCGTCCATCCAGGCCTGATTTCGCGCGCGCGTTTGGACAACGGCATCATCCCAAATGGTGACACCTTCCTGCTCGCCGACGAGATCCTCCATCACCTCATCCAAAGCCCGACTGAGCAGTGTGCGGTCATGCGACTCGGCAAATGCGTCGAAAGCATGGGCGGCCCAGAAACACAGGAGAACGCTCGGTACAACGGCAAGACAGGCCAATATCAAGGTGCCAACCGAAAGCTGCCGCGATATCTCGGCGTCAGACGCGCCAGCCGATTTCGTGGGTGCAAGCGCCGTTTCCCACCGAATATCCCGGACGGACTCCCCGCGCGCAGAGTTTTCGTCTTTGGGAGGACGTATGCCGTCAGCCATCTCGTTCTCGTGCGAAAGTGTTGAACTGAGGGTGGGAGGGAAGACTTTGGATTGGCTTAAAGAGAGAAACCAAATTTATGGTTATCAACCTAAGGTAGAGTAACGAAAGGCATCCAAGCTCGGAAATCTCGACTTGGAAAGCGTCAGGTTTGCCCAAAGGTGCATCGGGCGTTGTCGCCTACCATTGCCCCGCCTGAGGGGGCACCATATACCGATGCAACGCATTTCGAAGGGGAACTCGTTGCCATGATCGGTCGTCTCAACCATGTCGCCATCGCCGTGCCTGATCTCGAAGCCGCGTCCGCGCAGTATCGCGAGACGCTCGGAGCCAAGGTCGGCGCACCGCAGGATGAGCATGATCATGGCGTGACCGTCGTGTTCATCGAATTGCCGAACACCAAGATCGAGTTGCTCTATCCGCTGGGCGAAAACTCTCCGATACAGGGCTTTCTCGACAAGAACCCAGCCGGTGGGATTCACCATATTTGCTATGAGGTGGAAGACATCAAAGCCGCGGCTGACCAGCTTCGCGCTAATGGCGCCCGCGTGCTTGGAACCGGCGAGCCGAAGATCGGCGCCCATGGCAAACCTGTGATCTTCCTGCATCCCAAGGACTTCACCGGCACGCTCGTGGAACTCGAACAAGTATGAGCATCACCGCCGCAATCGTCCTTTATGCAGTGATCTGGTTTCTATCGCTGCTGGTCGCACTGCCCATTCGGGTGCGCACCCAAGGCGAAGACGGCGAGATTGTTCCAGGCACACCCGCCTCTGCGCCAACCGATCCGATGATCGGCAAGAAGATGTTCTGGGTGACCCTGGTTACGACGGTCATGTGGGCCGCGCTCACCGCCTTGATCGTATGGGGCGGGTTCACGGTCCGCGACATCGATTTCTGGGGGCGCATGTAGCCCTGATCGCCGCTTTACTTTTGCGTTGCATGGCGGCGCACAGGCTGCGTGAACCTCTTCTTGGTTTCAAACGACCGCGGCAGTGCCGATCAACCGGTGAAACTGGTGCGTAAACACGGCTACGCCCAAGATCGGCACGATCAGGTTGAGAAGCGGCACGCTCAGTAGGAACGCCATGCCAGTACCGAGGAGAAAGATCCGCAATCCGTGCTTCTGTCGCAGTTGCTTGGCGCGGAGAAGGCCGAGCCGGCGGCTCGCAACGAGGGAAAAGTACTCGCGGCCCAAAAGAAACCCGTTCACCAGCCAGAAGATCACCGGCGCCAGCGGAGCGACAAAGAGATAAATGACCAATGCGACGAGGTTTGCCGCGATGACCAGTCCGAGAAACCTCAACGAGTCGCGGATTGTCTCGCCGAGCCCCGGACCTTCTGAGGCGGGGAGAAACGGATAGAACCTGTCCTCGACCGCGACGACCACCCCTTCAAGAAAGAAACCGACGACAAAGGCCGCGACGGGCACCATCAGAACCACCGACACAGCCAGCATAAGGCCAGCCCCGGCCCAAAAGGCCAGATCATCGGGGAAGGAGACCGCGCCAAAGAAGGGAAGCGAGATCGTGTCCGGCAGAACCGCGCCGAGAAGCGTCATCATCCCCCAAAAGAACCCCGCAAGGCACAGAACCGTGAGGCCCAGGGAGACGAAAAGAATGCGGAGAAAGCGCGCATCGCCCAGTTGAGCGATGGCACGCGCGATATCCTCAATTGCGCTCATTCAGACATCCAGGTGGTGATTGCCGCCAAGTCGGGGCGCGGCCGCTCGGGCACCGGCGTGTCGCAAGACCCGATATGGATGAAGCCCGCGATCCATTCCGCCGCGCCAAGCCCGAACTGTTCGGCCAGCAACACGGGATCCCTCGAAACCCAACCGGTCAGCCAATTGGCACCCCAGCCGCTGGCAAGTGCCGCCGAGAGCACGTTAAAAGCCGCACATCCTACCGACAGAACCTGTTCTTGTGCAGGGATCTTCGCGCTCTCACGCGGCACGCCCACCACGATCACCGCCACCGGAGCGCCCTCAAACGCCTTGGCGGCCTTGTCACCGTCTTCACCGAGGCTTGCGCCTCGTGCCCGGATCGCCGCCGCAACACGGGCAAGAGCTGCCCCTTCCAGCACAACAAACCGCCATGGCTCAAGCTTGCCGTGATCGGGCACACGGCCCCCCGCCCTGAGGATCGGTTCCAAAGCCGCACGGTCCGGTCCGGGACCGCCCAGGAGTTTGGCGGGTCTCGAACGCCGGTTGAGCAAGAATTCCATCACCTCTGACATGGCCGTCTCCCGGACTGATACGCTATCGCGTGTCGGTCTGTTGCGCTGGCGAAAGAAGGTCAAGGCGATACGAGCGCCAGCACGGGGGCTTGATCAGCGCGATTGCCCACAGACCATCCCCCGACCTAGGCCCAGTGGATCCAGGCAAGACTTTGCAAACCAATCTGCCGAGCGCGCCTTGAGAAGTGTTACTTTATAACATATCAGAATATCGCGGGCGTGCCATGGGGATACAGCCTTGTCCGCTTTTCCACTGAACAAGTACGCCTTCCGCGCGGGAGAGGTCCGATGCCAGGAAATCGAGGAACAACCAGCCTCAAGCGCAAACGCAGGGCCGGGGATCCGATGCAAGAGTTCGACCGGCTTCCGTCTGAATTGCGCATCTGGCTTTCAACGGCCATTCTCCCGTGGCGAGCGAGGTCGGTTCAACGCGCCTTCGAGAAAGCGCTGGCCCGGACCGGCGACAGGGCACTCGCGCTGCGAGAACTCGACCGCCTGCAAGATCAACTCATCGCGAAAGATGCCATGACGATCTGGGGGCGCGCACATCCGTATGCTGCGACCTGCTCCCCGGCTCCAACTCCGGACTAGCCAAGACAGGATCGCGCGCGGCGCGGCGTCAGGCTGGTCGTGTCAGCTCAGTCGCAACAGCCATTCGTGCATCGGGTTTTCGACGCAGGCTCCAGATCGTCGTCGATCAACGGAAGATCCCCGCTCAGAGCTCCAGGCGGGACACCAAGCGCCGCCGACAGACGCTCAATCGCCTGCGCACCACCGCTTCCGACCAAGGGCACCGAACCTTCCAGCCGCGCGATCTGGCGTTCGGTCAGACCCGACAATTTGGCCAGCCGACCACGCCCCAGTTTACGCGCCTTTCGGATGGTCTTGAGCTTTTCGGAATCAATCACAAGAGCTGTCATATCGAGCGCGCCTCTCAACCAATCATCTGCCCAACCGCAGTCGGCCCACACTCTGGGATGTGCAGCGGAAATGCGATTAGGGCAAGGCCTCCCGCCCTTTTGTTGCTAACTGAGGTGCAAAGCGCCCGTGCCTCGCGGATCTTTAACCGCCTGCGCAGTCGGAAAGCACTCTCTAGGCTTTGCCAAAACGTCCCATGAGTAGAGTGGAAAGCAAAGTCGGGATGGCCTATGTTCTATTTTTGTTCTATAAGATGGGTGGATCATTGGAGAACCGAAAGACATGGACCAGAGCGCCAAATTCGCCGCCTTCCGTGCGCTGCACGAACGACCGGGCGCGTTTCTTCTCCCCAATCCATGGGATGCGGGCTCGGCGCGTCTCTTAGCGGGAGTCGGGTTTGACGCACTGGCAACGACGAGCGCTGGCTATGCGTTTTCAGTCGGCAAACGGGATTCTTTCTCCGCGCTGAGCCGTGACGAGTTGATCGCGAATGCTGCTCAGATCGTGTCAGCCTGCGATTTACCGGTCACGGCCGATCTCGAAGACGGTTTTGGGACAGCAACGGAGACTTGCGCCGAGACAATCCGCATTGCCGCAGGCGTTGGCCTCGTTGGCGGTTCGATAGAGGATGCGACCGGCGAACCGGATGAACCGATCTTCGAGAAATCCCTGGCGATTGAACGCATCCAGGCTGCGGCAGAAGCCGCTGCGAACCTGCCCTTTTTGCTCACGGCACGCGCCGAGAACTTCCTTTGGGGTCGGCCCGATCTGAGGGACACGATCGCCCGGCTGCAGGCTTTCTCGGAAGCGGGTGCGCATGTGCTCTATGCGCCCGGCCTTCCGGATCTTGAGGCGATCAAGACAGTATGCCGGGAGGTCGACAAGCCGGTGAATGTGGTGATGGGGCTCGGGAAGAACGCCTATTCCGTCGAAGAGCTTTCAGCTGCGGGTGTCCGTCGGATTAGTGTGGGTGGGTCGTTCGCCCGTGCAGCCTTAGGCGCTCTGAAACGTGCCGCAGAGGAAGTGCGCGACCACGGCACGTTCCACTATGCGAAAGACGCAATATCCGACAAAGACATTGCAGCCATGATGTCGCAGGACCGGACGACGGATCGAGACAGTTGAGCCTCTAGGTGTGAGCACTGGAGGGGAGTGTTAGCGCGTGCCCCGCGATCAGGGTCTTCGCGCCGGGGATCCAAGGAGTGCACGAAAACCGCACGTGGTCGGAGCAGTTTCAGAAGCCGCAAATCCCGGCGACAATTCGACGCGCTACTCCCGCATTAGAACCTTATCGACCAACGCGTCCGCCGCCCGGTGGCTCTTGAAGGCCGCGTGAAGCCGCGCGGGATTGTATTTCGTCTCCAGCCAATCGCGGAAGGAGATCGGGTCTTCCGCCGTATCGGCGGCATAGGTGTCGAGCACGAAGTCGAGAATGCCTGTGCTCGAGCGCTTGAAATGCATGTATTTCCAAGAAAGCTGCTTCTTCGCCTCGCCCACGGGCGCGTCTGTTCTCAGGAGCAGATAGAGCGCTGAGATAAAGCCTGCCCGGTCCGCGCCGGACTTGCAGTGAAACGCGAACGGGCGCGCAATGGTCTCAAAGATCGCATCGAGTTTTTTGATACTTCTCAAATCCGGTAGATTTCGCGATTCCATTTTGACGTCGATGAGGTCGAGCCCAAGCTCTGCGCAGGCTTCCCGTTCCAAGAGATAGGCGCTGTGGAGCGTCTCGCCGCGGAGATTGAGGATGGCCTTGATCCCACGCTTTTTCATACGCGCGATCCGGAACGGGTCGGGCTGGTTCATCCGCCAGACGCCATCCGCGATGTGCTCTGAATTGGTCCAGAACAAACGAATGAGGCCGTGATCGAGGATAAGCATGTCGAACCATGCATTGAACCGCCATCGGAACGCGGTTCGGTCCGTGTAGATCCAGCCGTTCTTCCACCGGCGGATGAGACTGGGCTTCTTACGCTTGCCCGCCATCCCTCAAACCTTCCGAAACGAGGCCAACGCGTGCCAGTTCCACGGCGTCAAATGGGTGGCTCGAAAGCCAACCTCGGAGGCCCGCGGTCTCAATGCCCCTTGCGGACGTAAGCCATGCAACGGGCCAACGAGCCGCGCGCGTTGCGTCGATTTCAAGGCTGGAGCTCAGCAATCCCCAACTTCCATTCCGCCAGGCGCTTCTCCCCCAGGGCATGGCTGCGGCCCGCCAGTTCATCCGAATTCTGGAGCGCAAAGCGCAAGGCCCCAGCGATGCCATCGCGAGTATTGGCGCCAAAAACAGCGGCATCGCCAAACATCGCGCGCAAGATGCGGGTTTCGGACAACACAAGCGGTCGTCCGGCGCCAAGTGCCTCATTGGCCACGCTCAATTGGATGCCCTCCTCGATCGTCAGCCCAAGCACGATCGCGGCCTCCTGGAGCATCCGGTCATACTCTTCCAAGGGAACGAAGTCGGTAAAGATGACGTTTTGTGGGGCACGGTCCGTGTAGCCCTGCGCCGCCGCGCGCGCCCGGTTGCCGGTGAGACGAAACTGCAATTCGGGCAGGTCCGCGGCGGCCTCCAACAGCGTGTCGATTGGCTCGTCCGATTTAAAGGAACATGGCACCAGCACATAGGGTTGCACATCGGGGTCGACCGGGGCGGCTTGCCCCATATTGGCTGGCGGCGGATCTTCGACCAGCATCAAGCGCTTCCGGTCCACGCCAAGCCGGGCGGCTTCCTCAAGCGTTTCTGCGTTGTGCACCATGACCGTATCGCACCGGTTGAGCATGCTGAGTGCCCCGGGCAGCTTGCTCCAAGGCGGGATGACGGCCTGGTGATGGGTGTCGGCGACCACGCCAAAGCGCCGGAAGACACGCATCGCCAAGATGAGATGGGGCAGAAATGTCGGCGGCGATTGAAGCCAGACCCGCTTTGGGCGTTTAGCGAATATGTGCTTGGCGGTCAGACCAGTTTGCCAAATGTATCCAAGGGGTTTCAACCACTTGGACGCAAATGGTGGCGGAATGAAGTGAAGCTCGAAGCCCAAGACCTGCTGCATCGAGAGCGCCCGGCGCTGAAAATTGATCCACGAAATATACACATCCTCGGAACAATCGAGGCTTGGTTTCTGGGTATCTGAACTCATTGAACACGAACCGCCTGACTAACCGCGCCGAAGAACGACACTGTTGCTCCCTAGCATTCGGTCTAGGCACCGGACAAGCGCCGCGCGGGGCTTAGACTTAACCCAGTGGCGCTAGGGCGCCAATTGCCGCTGAAGCGCATCCGGCGCTCCGACAGCACGAAGGCCGCCATCGGTCGTCAGATCGACCGTAAGGTCCAACTCGCTGGGCATGCGCCGAAAGGTTCCGGCACCGACATTGCCCACCTGCCCTTCCAAGCGCAATGCGCCATACTCCGTGTCGCATTCCGGAAATTTGATCAGGTTTTGCTTGTGGAGGCTTGGCAGATCGAGTCCCTCGAAACGGATCTCGTCAGTCGCAATGTTGCAAGTCTTGAAGCGGATCGGTGCGCCAGGCAATGCGCCAGGCTGCGTCACGGAGATGCCACGAAATGTGATGTCGCGGATATCCCCGTATTCTTCGGTGCCAACGCTATCGAGATCCTCAACAAAGGCCGCCAACTCTCGCGCACAACAGGCAATCTCGAACGGCCCGAATTCGACGCCAATACTGTCGGCAATTGCGAAAATCACCCCCGGCTCGGCGCCCGAAGACGCGGCTTCCCCCTTGAGGACTTTGCCGCCGTCGAAAGTGATGTCGTCGGCATGGCTCACCCGGATGAGATGTGAGGCTTTTGCCGACTCACCGATCTCCTGAAACGGGTCGACCAGAGTGAGTTGCCCGAAATGCACATCCCGCACACGGCCTTGATAGTTTGGGTTGAGCTTTATCGCAGACGCACCCTGGCGGCGGATCGTCATGGGGGCAAAGGTGATGTTTTCCGAGATCATCCTGTGTGCGCCGCCTTGACCGCCGCCGCCAAAGCGGACGGCATGCTCCGGCGCATCGGCCAGATCCATTGGACCGAAACGGCCATTGGTGACACCCGACATCAGGATGTTGTTGCGCCCGGGCCGTTCGGACGGTGTGAGTGGCGATCTATAGGCCTGGCGCCCACCGCCGATCTCGAAGTTGCTCACCATGCGAAGGCGGATCCCCCGCGTGATGTTTTCCAGATCGAACCAACCGAGACGAAAGCCATCGATGCGGCGGTCGGGGTTGTGCACACTGAATGGGCGTCCAAAGCGCCGGCTCCGCAAATGGCCGATTTCGACACCATCCCCGACGACTTGAACCACACTGGCGTCGTCCTGTGTGTCGGCCTCGAGGTCGAGAACTCCAAGCCGGACGCGGGCTTCGACCAAGATTGAGGGCGCTCCAGTTGTTGCCCGGCCCGCCGCGCGGTAGAGCAGCCGGTCCCAAGTGACACCTTCGCTCAGAATAAGAACTGGCTCGTCCGTTTCGCCGCCAACATAGCGCAGCACCGCGCCTGCATTTGTCACGATTGCCCCAGACGGCACATGCAGCTTCCGAAAGCCGTAGGTTTTGCCCTCGGGAAGACGCACATTCCCGGTGCCGAACACTGCAGAGAGCAGAGCCGTTTCATCTCTGCCGTCACCGACAGCGCCAAAATGCTCCGGCGACGCGGGAAGAACAGGCGTCCAGCCTGGAAGGTCGGGGATGATGCGGCTGCCAGGGTCGGCGAGGTAACGCAGACCATCGAGGCTCAGTGCTGTGCCCGCTGGCACCGGGGTCGCCTTTCCTGCCGCGAGCTGCGCTGCGAGCGCCGCGCGCTCCCCGGCATGCGCGATGGATCGCTCCGCTGCGCCCGCTATGCCTAGGACAACGAGGATGCCGAGAGCGATGGCTTTTCCCAGGTTGTGCATACATGTCCCCCGCAAATCGCCCTTCGATATAGCCTGCCAAATCGCCCGAAGCGACCTGGCGCGGAGAACACCTGCGTGGGCTCTGTCTAAGACATCCTGACGCACCTCTGCAACCGCGGCCAACGTGTTGCAACTCATCCGAATTTTCCGCGAAGTTTATCGAACAAAATGGGCTTTTCGATCTCGCGAGCCAAGCGCCCAAGGCCCCGGTTCAGCGTTTCTTCACTTCCCTCGCCCCTTACTACGCCCGGGCTGAAGTCCGATGCGTGGCGTAAACGTCTCTGTTTTGCGCTTCAGGAGACGACGAGGGGGAGCGTAGACAGAGGGAAGGCCCAGAGATGCGCCGGTTAAACACAGCTTTGGTCTCGCGACCCTCATCAGCGCGCGTGCCGCCATCGGCTTTCCCCAACATCGAAGGCCTGCCAAGATGATCCTCGACGCCCATACGCTCGACCGGAACCTGTTCACGCGGATTTTCGATGTCTGCGTCATCGGGGCAGGTCCCGCCGGGATCTCCCTGGCCCGCAAGCTCGCCGCGCGTGGTCATGACGTGGCCCTGATGGAAGGTGGCGGGCTCGATATCACCCATGAGAGCCAGGAGCTCTACGAAGGTGACATCGTCGGTCTCGACTACTACCCGATTGACACGGCCCGCCTGCGTTTTCTGGGTGGGTCTTCGAACCATTGGGGCGGACGGTGTCGGTCGCTGGACCCATACGATTTCGAGGGTGTCGACCATCATCCGATGAGCGAATGGCCAATCCGGTGGTCCGATCTGGACCAATATGCCGCGGAAGCAGAAGACATCTTGGACCTCGTCCCGGCGTCGGTGACCCCCGACAAACCGGTTGAGGGCGCCGAACGCGCGCTGTTTCGGCCCGGATTTCGCTTCAGCAGCCCAACAACCCGCTTCAACGAGAAGTATCGCGCTGAACTCGCCGCGTCCAAGCGGATCCACCTGATCTTGAATGCCAACCTTGTCGACATCCGGGTCTCCGACAATGGCACCGCCGTCACGGGCACCATCTTGAAATCCTATCGCGCTGGGGATCCCGGTTTCCCGGTGCGGGCCCGCGCCTATTGCCTTTGCCTCGGCGCGTTGGAGAACCCCCGCGCGCTCCTGAATGCAAACGCTCAGTTCCCCAACGGGATCGGCAATGACCACGATCTGGTCGGGCGGTATTTCTGCGAGCACCCCACCTATGTGGTTGGAGAAGTCCTGTTTGAGGACGATGTGCCGCCAAAGGCCGGCTTCGCCCCGACGCCTGAGTGCATTCGCCAAGAGGGGTGCCTGAACTTCAACGCCTTGATGAACACGCATGCGCTCGACTTCATGACCGAGGCAAAGCGCACCGTAGCCTGTAGCAGCGATTTTATGACGCAATTGGCCGAGAAGGTCTTGGGCCGCCCCTTCAACTGCAACGTGGGCGGTCTGTCCGCCTATTTCGACAACCTGAACAAAGCTGATTTCCGCATCGGCGAGATCGGCTGCATCGCCGAGCAGGCGCTCAATCCCGACAGCCGGGTCCTGCTCAGCAACGAGACCGACCGGTTCGGATTGCGGGTCCTGGCGCTCGATTGGCGCCATAACGAGATGGATATGCGCACCTACCGGGCCTGTGCGAATGTCATGGGCGCGTATCTCGCAAAGCGGGGGATCGGACGCGTGAAGGTCGCGGACTGGCTGATGGACAATGATCCCGTGCCGCCCCCGATGGGCACGCCCGGAAATCAGGTCGGCGCCTACCACCATATGTGCACAACGCGGATGAGCCAGAATCCAAAGGAAGGCGTGGTCGATGGCGATTGCAAGGTCCACGGCCTTGGCAATCTCTTCATCGGCGGGAGCAGCGTTTATGCCACGGCCGGGCACACGAACCCGACGCTCAACATCGTGGAACTCGCCCTCAGGCTCGGCGACCACATCTCAGGCCGCCTGTCAGGCGGCGAGCTGGCGGCGATTCCAAACGATACAAGCCTATGATACTGTCCGAAACACGAGGGGTAAGCTTATGACCGCCAGCAAAACACGTCGCCGCTTCTTGGGCCTTCTGTTGGGCAGCACCGCCGCGCTGCCCCTTATGGGTCGGGGGGGCGCCTATGCCTATACGCAGCGCAAGTCCGGACTGTCGGCCGGATTTCAACTGGTGAATGGCTGGATCCTCACCGACGCAGATGTGGCAGAACTGCGCACCTTCGGGCTGCGGACCGGGATCAGCTAAGCGGCAGCCAAATGCCAGGGTGGGATCATCTTGCGGCGGGCACGGCTCCTGTCAGCCGTCGATGATGTTTGCCTCCGGGCCAAAAGGAAAGCCGGTGATGTTTTCCGCGCTGTCCTCGCCGACAACCAGGATATCGTGCTCCCGGTAGCCTCCCGCGCCGGGCGTCCCTTCTGGAATCCAGAGCATCGGTTCCATCGACACCACCATCCCGGGCGCCAGAACGGTTTCTATATCCTCGCGCAATTCGAGCCCCGCCTCACGGCCATAGTAATGGCTTAGGATCCCGAAGGAATGGCCGTAGCCGAAGGAGCGGTATTGCAAGAGCCCGGCCTCGGCGAAGAACCGATTGAGTTCGGCGCAGATCGCCATGCAGCTTACGCCGGGTCGGATGAGCGAAAGGCCGAGCTTGTGGGCCGCGACATTCGCCTCCCAGATCCGGAGCGCATCCGCGTTTGGCGCGCCAAGAAACAAGGTCCGTTCCAATGCGGTGTAGTATCCTGAGATCATTGGAAAGGCGTTGAGGCTAAGGATATCGCCCCGCTGGAGCCTGCGCGTGGTTACCGGATTGTGGGCGCCATCGGTGTTGAGCCCCGATTGAAACCAGACCCAGGTATCGCGCAACTCGCTGTCGGGATGGGCGCGGGCGATTTCCAGCTCCATCGCGTCGCGGCCTGCCATCGCCACGTCGATTTCCCGCACCCCCTCCCGGATCGCGTCGCGGATCGCTGCGCCGCCGAGATCCGCGATCCGGGCGCCCTCGCGGATGAGCGCGATCTCTTCGGGCGACTTGATCATCCGCGCAGCCATCGTGGCGGGGGCCACATCGACGAAAGTCTCCGGCTCCAATGCGGCTTCAAGCGCGTCTTGAGCCGATAGCGTAAGGTGGTCGCCCTCGATCCCAAGCCGGGCCACCTGTCCGACGCAAGTTGCAACCGCGCGCCAGAAATTGCCGCGCTGCCAATCCGTATAGATGAGACTGTCGCAATGGCTGCGCCGCCAGGGCTGGCCGCCGTCGATATTGGCCGAAACGACAATACAGCGGTCCTTGGTCACCACGCAGCCATAGGGTCGCCCGAAGCTGCAATAGAGAAAGCCGGAATAATACGCGATGTTCTGCATTGAGGTGAACAGGACGGCGGGCACGTCCAGCCGTGCCATCACCTCGCGCAATTGGTGTAGACGCCTCGCGTATTCCCCATCGGAGAAAGGAAGCGGTGCCCTCTCACAATTTGGGAGTACGAACGTCTGCGGTCTGTCGGGGAGTGTCGTCATGCCCTTGCCCTACGAGAATAGTCCGGGCGTTCAGGACGAGAGAGAGAAGAAGTGGCCGAAGCCAGTCCTGCGGCGACGCCATCGCCGCAGGAGATGCTTTCAGGCTTAGGTCAAGCCGCGGGACGCATCAATGTTGCGGCGCGGCTTTGGACCAATTTTCAGGGGAAACCGACTTCGTTGAAGATTTCCTGCGCACGGGCTTGGTTCGCACCGAGGAAATCGAGGTTCAGCTCGTCATGTTTGAACTCGCCAAGCGATGCCACGACCTCGCCGATAGGTGCCCCTGCAACAACCGGAAGCTCATTGTTCTGATTGGCGAAATGCGCCTGCGCTTCTGGTGTGGTGAGGAACTCCATGAAGGCGATGGCGTTTTCCATGTTCGGCGCATTGGTGACGATGCCACCGGCCGCGATGTTCACATGGGTGCCGTTGCCTTCCTGATCGGGGAACACGAGACCGATATTGTCGGTCATGCCGGTGAGCCCTTCGACATCCTCAGAGAGCGCGCGCGCGAAATAGTAGCTGTTGGACACGGCGATGTCGCAAGCGCCCGAGACGATCCCGCGAAGCTGATCGGTATCACCACCCTCTGGGCTCCGCGCCAGATTGTTGAGCAAGCCCGCCGCCCAATCGCGTGCGGCATCCTCGCCCTCATTCTCGATCATCGCAGCCATCAACGAGAGATTGTAGATGTTCGAAGAGGTGCGGATGCAGATCTGCCCCTCATAGGCCGGATCGGCGAGATCCGCATAGGTTTGAGGCGGGTTCGCGACCCTGTCCTTGTCGTAGAAGATCACGCGTGCCCGCATGGAGAGCCCATACCAACGGCCCTCGGGGTCGCGTAGATGCTCAGGGATACGCGCGTTCAAGACGTCGGATTCCACAGACTGCAAGAGCCCCAATTCATCTGCGCGCCAAATGCGGCCTGCATCCACCGTCAACAAAATATCGGCGGGCGATTGCGCCCCTTCGGCCTGGAGCCGGGCGTTCAATTCGTCGGCTTCACCTTCCAGCCGATTGACAGTGATACCCGTTGCTTCGGTGAAGGTCTCATAGAGCTCAAAGTCGGAATCGTAATGGCGTGAAGAGTAAATGTTGACTTCATTTGCAAAGACCGAAACGCCGGATGTTAGACCGATGATCGCTACGGACGCAAAAATCGCGGATTTTGACCTCATAAAGACCCCCTGATGGTTGTTGGCATAACGCCGTGTTTTGACAGTGAAAAGCAGGTGGGTCTGCCACTAGGGGGTGTCAACTTCAAATCCGAGTGAAATGCTCAATAATCCCGTTCAAAGAACAATCCGAAGACCGTGTTGCCATCGCTGCCGACGGAGCCACGCGCGGTCAGATAGTCGCTGAGATCATAGACGACTTCCACTTCGCTCTCGCCGCTCGCCCCAGTCTGAAAATCGACGTAGACATCGTCCGCGATGTATTTCCCGGCGCTGACCGCTGTTGTGCCATCCTCTTCGGTGACGAGATCGAGGTTGTCGAGCCCAGTGGCGCTGCGGAGGCTTGAAAGCACACCAGGTCCGCTTGAGACGCCCGCCAATTCCGCCGCCGCCGCGGCAAGCTGCGCAAGCTGAAACGGGGACAGATCCTGCGCGGCGCGGTTGAAGAGCAGCTGCGACAGGACCTCGTCTTCCGGCGCCTCGGGGATCGAGGAAAACGTGATCTCTGGATCCGAGGCTCGCCCGGAAACCGTGACAATCGCCGTCAGGTCGCCCGACGTCGATTGAGCGACAAAATTGATGAGGGGATCAAGCTCGCCGTCCAATTCAAGCCGGCCTTCGGTGAAGTCGAGCCTCTGGATCAGGATCGACAAGCGTCCCCGGATCATGTCGAACTGGCCGACCGGGATCGGGTCGGACGTGGTCCCACCAATCGACACCTCACCGCCCATTTCCGCATCGAGCCCACGGCCACGGATGAAGATCTGGTTGGGGGCTGACACGCGAATATCCAGGGCGAGGCCGTTGCCATTCCCGCCATTGGCGGCGTCCGCCTCATCCTCTTGGCCGACATCTGCGCGTTCGAGGGTTGCGACAACGCGCGGCGGCGGGCGCAGGTGCTGTATACTGTCAAGGCTGCGGCCCGAGGCGCCGACAAGCCCCTCCTCTATGGAGATTTCGGTCTTGCCGAGATCGATCCGGCCGATGACCTCGCCGCCGCCTGTCAGCGGGCCGCTCACGGCAATCCGCCCCCCCAAGACAGTCGAAAGCAGGGTGCCATCGGTATAGCGGATCTCATTGAGATTGACGTTGATATCTGCCGGGAAGCCCTGATCGGCAAGCAGAGAGACGCTGCCCTCGGCATTGAGCCCGCCTCCGGCAGAGGACTCCGCCCGAACCTCGTTCAAAACGACCCGCGATTGATCGAGGCCAATATTCAGCAGGATATTGTTGAGCTGGAAATTGGTTTCGGGATCCGTGAACGTGCCGCCCGCAAGGTTGATCGAGCCTGACATTTGTGGGGCCGTGAGCGATCCGGTGGCGGACGCATTGACATTGAGCGCGCCCGTCGCCGTCGCGGCGCGCTGCGCGAGGATAGGAGACGCCATTTCCAGGGGGATGACGCCCGTCAATTGTGCGTTGAGACCATCTCCGGACAGGGGGATGGTCCCGCTCCCATCGAGGGTGAAGCCAAACCCGCCGGTGGCCGAGAGTGTGTCGAGCGTCACCGTATTGTCTGCAAAGGCCCCGGCGACACCGACCGCAAACGGCGGCACCCCGTTTTCCGAAAAGAGGCGCGCCGTCAGATCGCGTCCATCGACCGTGAAGGACGCTTCGGGGGCGCTCTGGGTGCCGGTGACTTGCGCCTGTGCGGTCAGCGCCCCGCCGAGCCCCTGGTTGCCGGCCAGCTGATCCACGGCGCTCAGCGGAAAGGACGCGAGGTTCACCGCAAGATCGAACGCGCCTTCCGCCGTCAAGGGCACCTGCCCCGATGCCGTCGCCTGAAGCTCGGGATCGCCCGTGATACTCGCATCGACATCGAGCATCTCGCCCGATGTGCTGCCATTCGCGGCAACTTGCAGCGGCGGCAGGCCCGCATTGCTGCCAAAGCCAGAGACGAGGTCGGTGCCGGAGACGTCAAAGGCCACATCGGGGCTTTCCCGCGTGCCGGTCACGTCCACCGTTCCGCCGAGCGAACCGCCGAGACCCAAGTCCGGCACGATGAGGTTGGCAATAGAGAGCGGGATGTCGGTGAGATCCGCATCGACGGCCAATGTGTCGCTGACCTGACCCGACACGGTAAGATCTCCGTCCCCGACCGAAAGCCGTAGGGCCGTGAGATCGATATCACTTCCCTGAACGGTGACCGTGGCAGGCTCTTGCAGTTCGACAGCCTCACCGCCTTGCCGTATGCTCAGCGCTTGAAGCTCTGCCGCCAGCCCGTTTTCCGACAAGCGGCGCAGGATCGCGGTGACATCGGCCAGCGTCCCGGCGACCAGGCGTGCGTTCGATACCAGCCGTGTGGCGTCATCGCCCTCTCGCGTTGCGCGCACTGCAACCGACGCGATGTCGAGACCGCCCGCCGCGATCCCGGCACCATTGATTTCGCCCTCGACCATGGGCACGCCCAGCAGATCACTCATATCGAGATTAGCCGAGAGATCATCCACGGAGGTGCCGCCATAGGTGAGCCCCGCCACGCTCGCCTGCAGGTCCAAGTCCTGCTGCACTGTCTCGCCGCTGCCTTCGCCGTCCAAATCGACATCCGCGGTGATGCTCCCGGCGGCATCGAGACCGGCCAAGTCCGAGAGATCGCCCAAATCGGGCGCGCGCAGCATAATGCGCCCGGTGATCGGGGCGCCCTCGGCGCGCGAGACATCCGCCGTCAGCCGCGTGGCGCCGAAGGTGAGAGAGAGGTTTTCCACGGCCTGGGCCAAGCTGTCCGCGCGCACTGCGCCGCTGAGATCGAGCGGCTTCTGCCCGATTTGCCCGTTGGCCGTGAGATTGCCCTGGATGTCCGAACCGTCCCGCTCTCCATCAAACTCCATCCGGATATCTTCCGCAGGCTGATCCATGATGCGGCCTTCGGGAAGCGCGACCGATGCGGTTACGTTTAGGGGCCCGCCATCGCCCTGAGCCCGCGCATCGGCAGACAATGCGCCCGAAAAGCGGGAATCGACGAGCGCGAGATCGCTCACGCGGGCTGTGACGCCGATATCGCTTTGGCTGCTCGACAACAGGCCGTCCGACTGGAGCGAAACCTGCGGGTTCTCGATCCGCAGATTGCGCGTCCGGATCCCGGTCTCGTCGCGTAGCGCCCCGCCGGAAATCGTCGTTTCACCAGCGAGCAAGCTATCGACCCGCGCATCCCCGATTGCGACATCCTGTGTGGTGCCGTCGAGCGTCAAATCGAATTGCCCCGCGGTGGGATCAATGCTGCCATCGGCGCGCAATGTGACACCGCCGCCCAGGTTGCGATTGGCAATCCCGGAGAGAATGGCGAGATCCGGTAGACTTACGGATGCGCGGCCGTCATACTTGAGGCCATCGAGCGTTCCGGCGACGAACGCGGACAGGCTTTCTCCTTGGATCTGCGCCTGGCGGATATCGATGGGCGCGCCCGGCGGCAGGGCTGCGTCGACAAACATCGTGACCTCGTTGCCGAGCGCGGAGGCGATATCAGGGTCCGACGAGGACACGCCTGTAGCAAGCCCCTCTACGCTGACCGTGACATCGCGCGTCTCGGGGTTTTCGAGATTCTGCGCCCGCCCGCCGAGCCGAAACGTCAAATCCTCGATGGCGACCTGCGCGGTATCGAGCCGATCCAAAACAACGATGCCGTCCCAGCGCGAGGCAGAGCCATAATTTATATAGAGCTTCGCCGAGTTAAGCCGCGTCTCCGCCCCCGGCACGGGCAGAAGAACCGGGTCCTCCGCCGGGTCACCGAGCGAACCGGAGAGGTTTAGGCTGTTAAGGAAGTTGTCCGCGCTGGTTTCCAAACGGCCGTTGAGCGTCAAAACCGCACCTTGCAGGCCCAAGAGGTCGATGCGCACGCCGCCATCGGTCTTGCTGACGCCCGCCACATCGATCCGCGTCTGTCCGGCAAAGAAATCGCGATAGGTTGCGGGGATCAGCGGGGCGATCCCGCCGCGCAGACCAAGATCGAACCCCTGGCCGTCGTCCTGAGCCCGCAGTGCGAGGACACCGTCCGCCAGCATGGTCTCATCCGCTTGCAGCGTGAAATCGATATCGACATTTTCCAGCGGGCCATCACCGGCGATCTTGAGGGAAAGCGGCGGCGAACCTTCGATGTTGAGCAGGGTCGACAGCAATCCGCCAGCGGGCTCCTGAAGATCAAGATCCAGGGTAAGGTTTCTGTTTTCATTGGCGAAATCAGCAACGAGGGAAATCGTCCCGCCCGGCGTGTCGAGCCGTTCTACCTGAAGACCGGATGTGAGCGCGCCATCGGCCAGCGTGGCGTTTCCGCTCAAGGAGAAATCGAACGCCTCGCCCATGAGAGGCTCGCCAATCGACACGACATCCGCCCTCAGGCTGTCCACCCGCACGGAGACCGGCAGATCCGGCAGAGCAAAGGGCTCGCTGGTCTCAGCCTCCAACTGCGGCGCGGTCTCGACGGGCACTGGCGGGCGCAAGACATCGATCCGCTCGAAACTCAACTCGTTGATGTTCACCCGCCCGCGGAGGAGCGCGAGCCGGTTCCAGTCCAGCGTTACATTCTGGATTTCCAGCCACGGCCCTTCGTCATCTGACACCGTGACGCCACCGATCCGGGCCTGGGAGGAGAGCGCGCCTTCGACACCGCTCAAGCTGATCTCCCGGCCCGGGCCGGAAATCTGGTTCTCGATGAAGTTCAGGATGAAGCCGTTATCGTCCTCGGTCGCGGCGTCGGTCTCATCGGTGTCCTGCTCCTGCCCGGAGGCCGCAAGCCCCAGAAGCATCAGCACCGCAAAGAACGAAGCAATCCGTCTCAAAACGCCTGTCCAATCCCAATGTAGAAGCCAAACGAATCGTCGCCATCCCTGCGGTCGAGGGGCACAGCGAAATCGGCCCGTATGGGGCCAATAGCCGTAAAATAGCGCGCACCGAGCCCCGCCCCAAGGCGGATGTCGCCCGAATCGTTGAAACCGGAGCCCGCATTCACCAGGCCGCCATCCACGAAGGCTACGGCGCCGAAATTACTGTCGCCAAACCGGTAGCGGGCCTCCGCGGAGGTCTCCAGCAGGCTGCGGCCACCGGTGACAATGCGGTCGCCATCGGAATCGGTGCCTTCAACGCCGATGGACTGGAACGCATAGCCGCGCACCGAGCCGCCACCGCCTGCGAAGAACAGGATATCCGGCGGGCTCTCTTCGATACTGGCGCCGACGAAGCTGCCGACCTTGGCGCGCCCCGCGAGCACGAAATTCCGCGCTTCGCCAAATCCGTGATAGATCCGCCCCTCCAGCGTGCCGCGAAGTGCGGTGTTCTCGAATTCCGCCTCGTAATAGGGCTGAACCTCCGCCTGAAGGAAATAGCCCCGCGTTGCGTTGAACTCGTTATCGCGCCGATCGTAGGTGCCCCGACCGATCAACCCAAAGGTTAGGAATTCCCGCGTGCCGAAATCGTCTTCGTAGCGCGCGCGGGAAATCTCCGCATAGAGCTCACCCTCAAGATTTCGCGTGAACGTGCGGCGGAACCCGGCCTGGCCGGTAAGGGATGTCTCGCGATACGTATCGTAGTCCAGCTGGCGGGCAAACAGTGAGGTAATGAAGTCAGTATCCGTTGTGAAGACGCCCGGCTTGGTGAAGGTCGCGCCGAGATTGTAGTTGTAATCCTCGACGCTGCTCGAGGTGATCAGGCCCTCGATACTGGCGTCAAATCTCAGTCTCTCCGCCCGTCCGAAGAGGTTGCGGTGAAGCCAGTAGGCCGAAAGCCCAAGCCCATCGATGGTCGAATAGGTGCCGCCGACGCCCAGGCCGCGCCGTTTGCGGTCGGAGACCGTCACCAGGATCGGCATCTCGTTGTCGGGTCCGCTCAGCATCCCCTCTTGGATGCGAATGACATCGAACACGCCCATATTCGAAAGCCGGTTGCGGCTGTCCTCCACATCATCAGGGTCGTATTCCTCACCCTGCGGCAGACCGACCATGTAAGTGATGAACTCTTGATCGACCCGTTCGCTGCCTTGGTTGGAGACCGGGCCGTATCGCACGACAGGGCCGGGATCGAGCTCCACAACGACGTCCAGTCGCTCTGTCGTGTGATCGGCGACCACTTCGCGGGCCACTTCCTGCGCTTTGGCCCGCGACAATTGCCGCCATTGGGAGATCGTCAGGCTGGAGGCAGCATCGATCGCGCCGAGCTCCGCGGGGCTTCCGGTTTCGAACCCGACGGAAGATGGCGGCTCAAAAACATCATTCTCTTCCCGCACAAGCGGCGGTGCATTGATGATCTCGGTTTGTCCGAAGCTGAATTGCGGCCCAGGTTCAACGCTGATCACCACCTGAGAATTGTCCGGAATGTCGGAGGCGAGGTTGAGCTCTGCGATCTCGCTGCCATTGGCGAGAATGCTCACCCCGGCCCCGAAATACCCCTGCTCATAGAGCGCCCCGAGGATACGCCGGTAATCCCCGCGGCCCCGCGAGAGCAAGCCCGCTTTCCCCGGCACCGGTTCGTCTCGCCCCCTCCAGAGCGCCGAGGCATCCTCGACCGTTGAGCGCACATCGTCGGGCGCTGCGACCGTGACAGTGATATTCAGAGGATCGGGGATATCGATCGTGGCGATTTCGTCCTCGGGCTCGCCCCAGAGGCGAATACCGAAAAGCTCGAATGCATCTGCTGGCGCGGCCCCGATCAGAAACAGGATCGCGGCCAATCCGGCCAATCCCGGGCGCCCCGCCGCGTTTCTTCTCATCCGAATGCTCGCCCCCAAGCTCCATTTTTCGGGGGAGCATAGGCGAAACACCAAGACTGGCAAGGAAATGGTCGGCAAACGCGCCGAACGCGAGGACCCAGTGCAATTGGGCAACTTGTTCGGGACGGAGGAACGAAGGCGCTAGACAGGCTCAATTGCCTTGGAATAGTCACTCCCCATGGAGATCAGAGCGACCCGCCTTCCCGACGTGAAAGTGTTGACGCCAAAACGGTTTGGCGACCATCGTGGCTATTTTTCCGAGACGTGGAAAGCGCCTCAAATGGCCGAAATGGGGCTCTCATTCGACTTCGTTCAGGACAATGAAAGCCTTTCCGCCGAGACGGGCACGCTGCGCGGCCTGCATTGCCAGGCGCCCCCTTTCGCGCAGACGAAACTCGTCCGCTGTGTGGCGGGCGCCATCCTGGATGTGGCGGTCGATGCGCGGCGCGGATCGCCCACTTATGGTGAATGGGTCTCCGAGGAAATCACCGCCGAGAATGGCTGCCAGATCCTGGTGCCACGGGGCTTTCTTCATGGTTTCGTCACCCTCTCTCCCGATACCCTCGTCCAGTATAAGGTCGACAGTGTCTACGACCGCGAGAGCGAAGGCGCGGTGTTCTGGGCCGACCCAGATATTGGGATCGACTGGCGCATCGGTCCGGAGGATGCAACGCTGTCGGAAAAGGACTTGAAGACCCCGATGTTCAAGGATTGGGTCTCGCCGTTCGAGTATGGAGTTTTTTGATGAAACTTTTGGTAACTGGCGGAGCCGGCTTCATCGGATCCGCCGTCGTGCGCCGCGCCATCGCCGATGGCCATGAGGTCGTCAATCTCGATGCGCTGACCTATGCGGCCAATCTGCCCAATGTGCAAAGCGTGGCGGGGCATCCCGGCTATGCTTTTGAGGAAGCCGATATCCGCGACCGTGTCGCCCTCGACCGGATTTTTGCCAAGCATACACCCGATGCGGTGATGCATCTTGCAGCCGAAAGCCATGTGGATCGGTCCATCGACGGACCCGCTGAATTCATCGACACAAATATCAACGGCACCTACACGCTCCTGGAAGCCGCGCGCGCCTATTGGGGCGGCAATCGCAGCTTCAGGTTCCACCACATCTCAACCGATGAAGTGTTCGGAACGCTTGGAGAAACTGGGCATTTCACTGAAGAGACCCCTTACGCGCCCAACTCGCCCTACTCCGCGTCGAAAGCGTCGAGCGATCATCTCGTCCGTGCCTGGGGCGAGACCTACGGGCTTCCGGTCGTGCTCTCAAACTGTTCGAACAATTACGGGCCGTTTCATTTTCCCGAAAAGCTCATCCCCGTCGTGATCCTCAACGCGCTCGCGGGCCGGGATATCCCGGTCTACGGCAAAGGCGAGAATGTCCGCGACTGGCTGTTTGTCGAAGATCACGCCGATGCGCTTTTGATGGTCGCGCAGAAGGGCCGCCTGGGCGAGAGCTACAACATTGGCGGCAATGCCGAAGCGCAGAACATCGACATTGTCCGCAAGATCTGTGCACTCATGGATGAGTTAAACCCCGATGGCGCGCCGCATGACCGTCTGATCACTTTTGTCACCGACCGCCCCGGCCACGACTTCCGCTATGCGATCGACGCGACGAAAATTAGGGACGAGTTGGGCTGGCAGCCGTCTCTTACCCTCGACGAGGGCCTGCGCCGCACGGTCGCTTGGTATCTGGAAAACCGCGAATGGTGGCAGGCGATCCAGGCGCGTGGCCACAAGCTGGAGCGCCTGGGCCTGAAACAGGCAGGCAGCTGATGCGCGCGCTCGTCTTTGGGGCCAATGGTCAGGTCGGGCACGAACTGGCCCATCTCGCGCCCCAATTTGGCATCACCGCGACCATGCTCGCGCGTGAGGATGTCGATCTCGCGGATGCTGCGGCTGTTTCTTCGGCCGTCGCGGCGGCGGATTTGGATATCGTCGTAAACGCCGCTGCATATACCGCGGTCGATCTGGCCGAAGACGAGCCCGAGCTTGCGCAGGCGATCAATGGCGAAGCGCCCGCAGCCATGGCCCGCGCGGCCGCAGCGGGGGGCGTGCCCATCCTGCATATCTCGACCGACTATGTTTTCGAAGGCACGCCCGGCGCGCCCAAGAAGGAGACAGATCCAGTCGGGCCCACGACCGAGTATGGCCGGAGCAAACTGGCGGGCGAAGAGGGCGTCACCGCCTCGGGCGCCGACGCAGTGATCCTGCGCACCGCTTGGGTGTTTTCCGCCCATGGCAAGAACTTCGTGAAAACCATGATCACCGTCGGCAAAGGCCGCGACGAGATGCGGGTGGTCGGCGACCAGCATGGCGGACCGACTGCGGCGCGGGATATTGCACATGCGCTTTGGACCATCGCGAAAGCCTGGGAGGCGGGCAAGGGCGTGCCGGGGATCTTCCACTATGCCGCACATCCCGCGACGACCTGGGCCGCCTTCGCGCAGGAAATCTTCGCCCGCTCGGGGTGGCCCGAGACGCCGAAGGTGACCGCGATTCGCACCGATGAGTGGCCCACCAAAGCCGCGCGCCCGGCGGATTCGGTCCTCGATTGCAGCGCGATCCAGGCCGCCTACGGCATTGCGCAGCCCGATTGGCGCCCCGCCCTCGACGACGCCATTCGCGAAATGTCCTGAGTGTCTTGTTAGAGTAGAGGATTGGTAACCATGTCGGACGCAGCCGAGAAACCGCGCAAAGGGATCATACTCGCCGGGGGCTCCGGCACCCGCCTCTACCCGATCACCCATTCGCTCTCTAAGCAGCTCCTGCCGCTCTACGACAAGCCGATGATCTACTATCCGCTGTCGGTGCTGATGCTCTCAGGCCTCCGCGAGATCGCCATCATCACCACGCCGGACGATCAGGAACAGTTCAAGCGCCTGCTCGGTTCGGGCGAAAAATGGGGCATGCATTTTGAGTATGTCGTGCAGCCAAAGCCCGAAGGGCTGGCGCAGGCCTATATTCTGACCGAGGATTTCCTCGCCGGTGCGGCCTCCACGATGGTTCTCGGCGACAATATTTTCTTTGGCCGCGACCTGCCGATCATGTTGCGCGAAGCGAGCCTGCGCGAGGCGGGTGGCACTGTATTTGGCTATCAGGTCGCCGACCCAGAGCGCTACGGTGTGGTTGCCTTCGACCCCTCGGGCAAGGTGCTCTCGATCGAAGAAAAGCCGGAGAAACCGCAATCCGATTTCGCGGTGACGGGCATTTACGTGCTCGACAAGACCGCACCAACGCGCGCGCGCGCCGTGAAACCGAGCCCGCGCGGGGAGCTTGAGATCACCGAACTGCTCAACTCCTATCTCGCGGAAGGCAGTTTGCGCGTGGAACGGATGGGGCGCGGCTTTGCCTGGCTCGACACCGGCACCCATGCAAGCCTCTTGGATGCAGGCAATTTCGTGCGGACCATCGAAGACCGCCAGAACCTCAAGATCGGCTGCCCGGAGGAAATCGCCTTCAACCAGGGCTGGATCGACGCCGACGCCCTGCGCGAGCTCGCCTCGCCCTATCTCAAGACCGCCTACGGGAAATACCTCGTCCGCATCGCAAGCGCGTAACGCGGAGCGTCGTCTCCAGCTTCCACGCACGGATCACGGGATGCGAGGTCGGGTGCGCAATCCAAGCGCGCCCTTGAGCAAAGCTGAAAGAGTTACCGACCCTTGAAGATCCGGCGGATTGTGGCCAATGCCTCACGGTCATACTCGTCGAGGCCCTTGCCCTCGGCGGTGGCAACTGCTTGCGACATGTCCAGGAGATCTGGCATCGCCTCATCGCCCGCCAGGTATGACACCCGTTTGCTCAACCGGCGGACAGCTTCGGAGGACGAGCCGCATTGATCGGCGATCCAGCGGCCGAAGGTGACAATCTCGTCAGCTTCCTGCTTTGAAATACCAAACTTAACCTGACACTGCAGTTTGGCTGTGTCGATCTCCGCCTGCGAAACCGCATGATCGAGGCTCGCAATCGCCATCACGATGCCCGCTGCACCAAGCCGCGGGTCATCGATACTGTCCACGGGGTGGACGTTGGCCTGACGCTTGAAGCCGAAACGCCGCGCCGCCAGCCGGACATCATTCGCAACATCGAAAAGGTCTGTCGCTGCGGCTTGGGAAGCCCTCATTCGCCAGAAATAGTAGCCCAACGCTCCCGCCAATCCCAGTAAAGCAATAGCAATATGCATGGGTCCCCACCCTGTTTTGCGATCAATAGCTTTGACCAATCAAGTCTGTTCAAGATCGTTATGCATAACTCCCCATGCAAGAAAAGGCAAGCTTTCGCAGTTGCTTAACGCAGGGTGCTAAGTCCTCGCGAACCTTGAAGTCGCGGGTTAGCTTTCGGTCTGGGTCCCAGCAATGATCGTGAAACCATCACAGCGCAATGAACGGCCGACCAGCGAGGGCCTGGGCAAAAAGCGCGAGGGTCGCGGCGGTATAGAGGATCGCGCCCACGGCCACCCAGATCCGCCCGGATCGGACCTGAGCGCAATCGACCAGCCATCCCAGCAGCGGCAGAGCCTGCATCGCATGGAGCGACAAGAAATGCGCAGGCCGGAGATCACCCACCTCAGCCGACCAGCCCAAAAGCGGGATCGTCGCGGCTTCCGCCGAGGGTAAGCCCACAAAACGGCTCTCCTGCCCGGCCATATACCCCGCGACGATCACCGTGAGCCCGAAGGAGAGGCCAAAGCCCAAGACCACCCCCAAGCGTAGTGCGGGCGCAAGATCCGCCTCGCGGTCGAGCGCGGCCGCAAGCCCATAGACGCCGATCCCGGCAACCAAAACCAGCGCGCCGACAAACATCACCACCGTATACATAAAGGCGTGATACGGCGTGGAATAGTTGTAGTGGGACGCCTCAGCCTGCCCCGCCTGAACCATGAGATATCCCATCTCGGCGACGAGCGATGCGCCCATCACGGCCAGTGTGGCGGAGAGAAGCCAGCCATCGCGCCAACGGGGCGAAAGCCGCGCCTCAAGCCAGGCTATCGTGGCGAACAGAATAACAAACGACAGTGCGAATTTCGCCGGTTTGGCCCAGACCGGCACACCTTCCAAAGTGCGGATATCAACCAGTGCCGCTGCAAGGGTGACGACGAGGATCGCGGCGGAAAGACCCAACAGCACAACGGCGAAACGCGGCTTGGGCTGCTGCGCAGGAAGAGCATAATAGGTTATCTCAACCCTCCCTTGCCGGTCTGTGTGAAACGAGCCTCAAAACGCCCTCCAGGCTATAGGCCAGAAGCACGCCGACGGGTCCGAACATCAAGGTGGAAAACAGAATAGGCGCCTGCACAAAACGGTTTATGCCGTTGCGATCCATGCGATCCGCGAGGAAGCCCCCGATCATGAGGTCAAACGCCAAGAAGTGGATCCATCCGGCCAGCAGCAGCTCATCCATGGTGAAGAGCTGCCGCACCTCGGCAAGACTGCCATACCCGCCGCCGGATTCGGCGAAATAGGCGAGGATAAAGCCCGCATAGAGAACGGAGAGCGCGAGCGGCACTGCGAGCCGAGGCACGGCATTGACCCAAGCCCATCGTCGTGGCGCGAAGACGAGCACGATCCAACCGGCCATTGCGAGTGTCCCGGAAAGGGAAAAGATCTGCTCGAGCGACATCCGCATCTACCCACTGTATATTTCCATTGGAAAGTTATACGTTCCAAACTGTGGTCGGATCAGAAAATGTTTCCGCCGGAAAGATATCAGAGCGGAATGTCTCAGACCGAAACGAAACGATATCATCACGGCGATCTGCGGAACGCCCTGCTCCGCGCGGGGATGGAGATCATCGAGCGCGATGGCCTAGCCAGATTGTCGTTGCGCGCGCTTGCCGCCGCGGTCGGTGTTAGCCACACCGCGCCAAAGAACCATTTCGGATCGATGAAAGGCCTCGTCACCGCCATCGGAGCGCAGGGTTTCCGAAAATTCGCGGCGGAAATGCGCAACGGGCTCACCCAAGCCTCGACGCGGAAAGAGCGCCTACACGCGGCAACGCTCGGCTATGTCCGGTTCGCGCAGGGTCATCCGGAGCTCTTCAAGATCATGTTTTCCCCCGATCATTGCGATCGCGAGGACACCGCCTTCAAAGACGCCGCGCAGGAAAGCTATCGCGTTCTGATCGAGATTTCCGAAGGCCTCGCTTGGGACAAATCGGAGGCACCCAATGCGCAAAAACGCACGGAGATCATGCTTTGGTCCTTCGTCCACGGCTATGCGACGCTCCTCAATGCCGGACGGATCGACGACCGGGCCGATGGTGCGCCGCCACCGGGAATTCTCGATATCATGCCCGACTTTGGGTATCTCGACCGCTGAAGGCGTGTGTGAAGGCGCGATGACAAGATCCCTTGAAACACGAGCGCGGTTGTGGCGTAAGCCGGGCAAAACCCGGATCTGCCATCCCGATGGCTCGGAGCGCCTCGCATGATCGACTGGCTCATCTTCATTCCGGCCTGCTTCGCGCTCAACCTCGCGTTCGGGCCGAACAACCTCCTGTCGATGACGAACGGGGCGCGGGGCGGCGTCGTCTTCGCGCAGCAGGCGGCCCTCGGGCGCCTCCTGGTTTTTGTGCCAATGATCGCGATCAGCGCGCTCGGCCTTGGCATGGTGCTGACAGCGTCCGCCCTCGTTTTCAGCGTCGTCAAGGTGGTCGGAGCGATGTATCTCATCTGGTTGGGGATTTCGCTGTGGCGCAGCGCCAAATCGGTGGACATCGCCGGAACCGTTCCGGTGCATGCAAGTCTTCCCAATGCTTTTCGGTCGGAAGCGCTAGTGGCGCTGAGCAACCCCAAGGCAATCTTGATCTTTGCGGCGTTCTTTCCCCAATTCGTCGTTCTGGAGGCCTATTGGCAGAGCTACGCCTGGCTCGGCGCGGCATTCTTGCTGATGGAAGCCGTGGCGATCCTGGCCTATGCCGTCATCGGCAAATGCGCCTCCGCGTTTGCCGCTGGGAGACTTCCAGCGCTTCAGCGCGTATCTGGTGCGACGATGTGTCTCTTTGGCGTGCTGTTGCTTGTGAGCCCGCAGCCCTCGCGATCCTAGCGCTCGCGGTTTCCGGGGGCCTACATGCGGACAAATCGAGGGCGCTCATTTTAGAACCTTGGGCCCTGATGGCGTGTTTGAGGGCCGATCAGGTTGGGCCTTTGCGTCCATGAGCCGGAAGATCGTGCCGTCGGGAGAGGTGGAATGCCCCTTTAGCTTGGGGACGAAGGGCGAAGCCTGCCTGGGCGGGCGCATCTGCGCCTGCCGGGGGGCAGGCAGGCGCAGCCCAGCTATCCGCTGGGCGAGATGGGCGCGGACCAGGCGTCCGTCCGCGCGCTCAGATGGTCTCAAGTGCCCCTACGTGATCGGCAGGACGGACTCCGTCTCCAGGCTCAGCCCCGCGTCCGCGACTTCAGTGAGCCGCGCAACACCGGGTCATCGCACGCTATCTTTCGGGATTGACGGTTGAACCCTGCGCTCTTTGGCGTTGCGCGTTTGCTCGTAGGGTCGCGCGCAGTGCCAAATCGGCCCTACCGGAACCCTACCGGTTCCCGACCAAATCCATACCGCGTTTCATGGCAAAAACTGTCTGAAAATCATTGTTTCAAATACAATTCTTCAAGCAGTCGCACCTCGGACCCCTCGATTTCGCTCAAAATCGCCCGTTCCTTAACCTTTGACCGTCCTGTCACTGCAGCCTTCACGTCAAACGGCGCGGTGGCGCGAATCGCGCGCGCGCTTCCTCGACCTTTTCGCGCACCCAACACTCCTCTGCGTGATCATTGACGAGCCCCATGGCCTGCATGAACGAATAAACAGTCGTCGGACCGACAAACTTCCACCCCTTCGACTTGAGCGACTTCGAAATCGCCGCCGATACAGGCGTGCTCGAAACCGGCGGCACCCGAAGCGCCGCGCGATCTTCTGGCTCGAAGCTCCAGAAATAAGCCGCGAGGCTCCCCTCCTCGGCGATGAGGGTCTGCGCACAACGCGCATTTCCAATCACCGCCTCGATCTTGCCCCGGTGCCGAACGATCCCCTTGTCCTGCAGCAAGCGTTCCACATCTGGCGCACCAAAATGCGCTACCTTCTCGATCTCGAAATTTGCGAATGCCGCCCTGAACCCCTCGCGCTTTTCCAGGATCGTCCGCCAACTTAGCCCTGACTGAAAGCATTCAAGAGAGAGCTTCTCAAATAGAAGCCGGTCATCCGAGACCGGAAAACCCCATTCCGTATCGTGATAGGCTTGATACGCGGCGGTTGCGCGGCACCACGCACAGCGCCGCAGGCCGTCCGCCCCAATGAAAGTGTCGGACATGGGCTCAATGCGCCATCATTACGGTGAGGTCGCCACCCTTGAGCATCGTGGTCGTGGTCCCGCCGAAGATCCGCTGCCGCAACCTGGAATGGCCATAGCCGCCCATCACCACGAGATCGGCGCCGGTCTCCGTGGCCATACGCGTCAGCGTCTCGCTCACATCGCGGCCTTCTTTCGGCAAGCAATGGATGGTGCTCGAAATGGCATGCCGGGCGAGATAGGCCGCAAGATCGGCGCCGGGCTCCGGGCCGTGTCCATCGAAAGTCGGCACCGGATCGACCAGGACGAGATCGACCGCATCCGCCTGCTGCATCAAGGGAATAGCGTCGCGCACAGCCTTTGACGCTTCGACGCTCGCATCCCAAGCCACCATGACCCGTTTGGGGCGCGGAAACGTCGTTTCCCCTTCGGCCAAGAGCACAACGGGCCGCCCGGATTCGAACAGAGCGCCATCGCTCACGCAGCCAAGCAAGGCCTCAAAGGCTCGGTTGCGTGGGGCAAGCAGCGTTAGATCGGAATAGCGGGCAAAGCGCGCGGAAAGCGTCGCGATCGTGCTGCGATCGACATAGCTCGCCTCAACCACGCCCGGCCGCCCGGCATTCGCGAGGCGAGTCGTCAGGTCCTGGGCTCGGGCTCGAGCCCGTTCCTGGCCCTCAGTCATGCTGCCCGCCCAGATCTCGTTTGAAACCACTCCGTAGGGTGAGGCGGGCGGTGGCGGCGCGATCCCAAGCACGAGAACGAGCAGGAACGCATCCATCTCTGCCGCGATCTCCATCGCGCGTTCGAGCTCCGCGGTGTCCTGATCGACATGGATTGCAGTAAAGAGCGTCTTGAAGGACATCGGCAGCCGCCTCCCAATGCGGTGGAGCGAAACGTAGGCGCGCAGAAACCCATAGACCTTGCACAAGTCGGCTCTTGGCGCGCAAACTCCACAAATGTCGGTGCGCAAGGATAGCCCGCACCGCTTCGGGAGGAAACCATGGCCCTGGAAGAATTCAGAATCCAGCTCGCGATGCTGCTCGATTCGATCTCAAATCAACCTGAAGATATGCACGAGTTGCAGGAGACCCTCCGCGAGAAACTTGCGGAAATGGAAGCGCTCGGCCTGCCGTTGCCTCAAGACCTCGTGGGTCTCGAAGACTATCTCGAAGAGAAACTCGAAGACGAGGCCCCTAAAGACGGCGCGCAGCCGTAAAAGGCCGTGGCCCATGACATCGCCTCCCGCTCTTACCCTGGCGAAGCGCGCCGACCGCGCTAGCTCCCGATCATGAACACAATCGAAACAGAGATCCTCGTGGTCGGCGCAGGCGCGGCCGGCCTTGCAGCCGCCGCTGCGTTCAGTACGGAGGGCTTTGACGTTGTCTGCGTCGATCCCGCACCGCCCCCTGCCAGCCTGGACGATCCAAGCTCGGACTTGCGAAGCACCGCAATCCTGATGCCCTCCGTGCAACTCTTAGAGCGCGCGGGGCTTTGGACGGGTCTTGCGCCAGAGGCCGCCCCATTGCGTGTGATGCGCCTTGCGGATGCGGGCGGGCCCGAACCTCGCGTTCGTGAGATCGCAGATTTCGAAGCGAACGAACTCAGCGAAGCGGTGTTTGGCTACAACCTGCCGAACTGGAGCCTGCGCGCTGAGATGCTCAAGACGCTGGAGGCAACCGGCTCTGCGCATCTTCTGATGGGGGTCCGCCTCGAGAGGATGACGCTTCGCAGCCGTGAAGCGATTACCTTTCTGTCCGACGGCACGAAGATCCGGGCGCGGCTTGTGATCGGGGCCGACGGGCGGGACAGTGCTGTCCGCGAGATGGCGGGGATCTCCGCGCGCCGCTGGAGCTACGGCCAGAAAGCGGTGGTCTTCGCGGTGTCGCATCCCGATCCGCACAACGACATCTCCACGGAAATCCACCGCTCCGGCGGGCCGTTTACCCTCGTGCCCCTCAAGCCGCGCGATGGGGTGCCGCATTCCGCCGTGGTGTGGATGGATCATGGCCCCGAAGCCGTTGCGCTTGCCGCGATGGAACCAGAAGAGTTCAACGCGGCTCTGAATGCGCGGGCCTGTGGGGTGCTCAGCCCTCTCTGGCTCGCGAGCCCGCGGCGCGTTTGGCCGATCATCAGCCAAGTCGCGGCCCATCTCGACGCGCCCCGCACGGCGCTGATCGCCGAAGCTGCGCATGTCGTGCCCCCCATCGGTGCGCAGGGCCTGAATATGAGCTTGCGCGACGTCGCTGTGTTGCGGGATCTATGCGTGGAGGCGCGCGCGGGGGGCAAGGATATCGGCGATCGCGAGTTGCTCCGGCACTACCACCTCAAGCGGCATCCCGACATCCTCACCCGCGTGGCTGGCGTGGATGCCCTCAACCGTGCCGCGATCCAAAACCTCCAGGTCTTCCGAGACCTTCGGCTCACAGGGCTGCGTGCAATCCACGGGATCCAGCCGGTCCGGCGCACCGCGATGCAACTTGGGCTTGGCGTGCGAGCCCAAGGCCCGAAAGAAGAAGCGGCTTAAGGTTCACCCGCCGAGAAGGGTCAAGGCACCGACAAGAACCGTTGCGAGGATAAAGCCCGCGACCTTCTGGAAGTGATAGAAATTTGCTATGCGTCTGTCGGGATGCTCGATGCGCTGGAAGTCTTGGCTGAGATCGATGAGCGGCAGCGCATTTTCCAGCGAGTAGAACAATCGCTCGAACGGCTTTCGCCCTTCCATGCCCGTCGAGCGGTAGCTGATCAGCCAGCCAGCCACAACGAGCCCGCCGAACCAGTAGAGCGCCCGCTGCGGATAGACCCCGAAGCCGACGATATAGCGCGCGGCGGCATCGGTGAGCCATAGGAGGGGCGAATCGCGCGTCTCCATCCGGTGGCTGAGCCGGGCAAAATCGACGTCATCCGCCGCCGCCTCCGCCCCCATCGCCCGCAGCGTGGTGGCGAGCTGCATGTAGGGCTGCGGCGCGTAGCCCTCGCCCGGCGCACGCCCCTCCGGCACGGACTGTTCAACCCAGGCGATCAGCCGCGCGGCCTCGATGCGGGTGATGTCGTGCTCAGCCTCCGAGCCATACCCGCCGAACCGCTCATAGGTGAAGTTGGCCAGATCGACCGGCAGAGGTTCCAGCCCCCCATCTTCCATATGCCGCGCCCAGGAATGCCGGGCTGCAGGATCGTCCGGCACTGGCGGCACCATCTGCAAGGCGCCAACATGTGCATTACGAAGACCGAGCGCGGTGGAGGGCTGCCAGTTCGGGTGGTTCTGCCAGACACTGAGCATCAGTTCACCCTCGACACGCACATTCTCAAGGCGCACGCGCCCCGAGTAGTCGGATCCCTGCAATTGCAGGGAACCGCCGATTGTCGCGCCGTAAAGATCCACGTCAGCGTCAAAACGCGCGCCATCGTTCAAGAACAGGTCGCCGCCTACCTCCATTCGGTCGGTCTTGAACAGCCCTGTGAACGTAGAGCCGGAGGCGTCAATTTGCCCGCCGATTTTCGCGGTGACAAGATTCACCCCCGCATCAAACCGCGCACCACCGCGCAGGAACAAGTTGTCGCCCACTTCCATCCCGTCTACATTCAACGGCCCGGTGAACGTGGCGCCATCGGCCTCGACATTCCCGTGCACGGAGGCACCAATAGCGTCGACTTGTGGAAAGCGGCCGTTTTGCAGAACCCAGTCACCACCGACATGAAGACCCGATGCAGGCAGATTCCAATAGCCCACATCGCTGCCGAAAAGGCTGAGGTCCCCCTTAGCCCAAGTCTTGTTCAGAGATACACCATCTGGAAGGCGACTCTCATGCAGCCACAAGGACAACGGTAAGATTTCATCGTCTAGATCGAGTCGCCCTTCGACAACCGCGCAAATGATCCCAATGACTCGACCAGCCGGCGCCTCGGAAAACGGTGAGCGCGTAGCAATCGTCTTCATGAAATCTGCACTTATTCGGCGGTCGTCTGGCCAATCCTCCGGTTCGCCCTCCTTGAGCCACGAAAAGCAGCCCGGGCCATAGCCACCTATTGAACTCATTTCCGCGACCTCACCGGCACAGATCCTCTCCCAGGCCCATTTCTCCGAGGCGGACCAGCTTTCAAGGGCAGGCACAGTGCACTCTCCGCCCGGAAGAGTGCGGCCCGGTTCCGACTCGTGGGCCTGAGCAATCGTGCAGAAGAGAAGAAAGAGCGCCGCCAAAAATCGCACTAAGAAAACCCCGTATCCGGAAACTTAGCCTAGCATGGAGGTCTTCTCATCCCAAACAGCTCATGCCTCAGATCATCGGCACGCCGGGTTTCTCCTCGGTCAGCATGACGTTGGACTCGACAGCGCCCACGCCCGGCAGCGTCATGATCCGGCGGCGCAGGATACGCTCGAAATCCGACAGGTCGCGGGCCACGACCTTGAGGCGGTAATCATAGACCCCCAGCACATGCTGGACGATCTGCACCTCCGGGATGGCCTGGACCGCGCGCTCGAAGGCCTCCAGGTCAAGCCGCCCCCGCGCGGCAAGCCGAACACCGAGGAAGACAACGACTGTGAAGCCGAGCTTTTCCCGGTCGACGACAATGCTGCGCCCCCGAATGATCCCGGCCTCTTCCATGCGTTTGATCCGCCGCCACGCCGCCGGCTGCGAGAGGCCAACCTGCGCCGCGACATCCTTTGCGCTCAGCCCGCCATCCGCAAGGAGCACGCGCAGGATCTTCCGATCCATCTCGTCAACGCCATCGGCCATCAGAGCACCAAGTTTTCCGTGTTCTTGAGTTCGGAGACGAGCATGAGCGCTTCGATCTCCGAGATATGCGGCAAGCCGAGGATCTTTGTGCGGTAGATCTCCTGATAGTGGTCGAGATCGCGCGCACGAACATCCATCCGCAGATCCACCCGCCCGAGCAGGGTCTGGATGTCGCCGATCTCCGGCACCTCACGCGCGGCGCGCAGAAAACTGTCAAACGCATTGGGCGCGATCTTGTCCAATGTAACGCGCAGAAAGACCTGCACCTCGTAGCCTAGCGCCTTCCAGTCGAGGTCTATACGCCGCCCGAGGATAATCCCATCGCGCTGCATCCGCTCGATCCGGCGCCAGCACGCTCCTGCAGAGAGCCCTGCCCGTTCGGCGAGCTCAGCTGTTGTCAGATCCGCATCGTCTTGCAGGAGCCTCAGGAGCCGTCGGTCAATATAATCGAGCGCATGCATGTTTATCTCGTGCAATCCAGTTTCGACGAATACTCTTTTTGTAAATTTTCCGAAACAGACAAAAACAGAAAAGCAGTTTGTCGGCGGATGCGTAGGATCGGGCAACCTAAACGAACTGGAGGAGCCAATGCGCGTTTACTACGACCGCGATTGCGACATCAATCTCATCAAAGACAAGAAGATCGGCATCGTTGGCTATGGAAGCCAAGGCCATGCTCACGCGCTGAACCTGCGCGACTCGGGCGTCAAGTCGGTGGCCGTGGCCCTTCGTGACGGGTCTCCCTCCGCCAAAAAGGCCGAGGCAGAAGGTCTGGAGGTCAAGGGCATTGCCGAGGCCGCCGCTTGGGCGGATGTCTTGATGATGACGATGCCCGACGAATTGCAGGCCGCGACCTATAAGGCGCATATCCATGACAACCTGCGTGAAGGTGCGGCGATTGCGTTTGCCCATGGGCTGAACGTGCATTTCGGCTTGATCGAACCCAAACCTGGCGTCGATGTCATCATGATGGCACCCAAGGGCCCAGGCCATACGGTGCGCGGCGAATTCGTCAAGGGCGGCGGCGTGCCATGCCTGGTTGCGGTCGCGAATGATGCCTCAGGTTCCGCGCTGGAAGTCGCGAAATCCTATTGCTCCGGCATTGGTGGCGGCCGCTCGGGCATCATCGAGACAGATTTCCGGCAGGAATGCGAGACCGACCTCTTTGGCGAACAAGCGGTTCTGTGCGGTGGCTTGGTCGAGTTGATCCGGATTGGGTTCGAAACCCTGGTCGAGGCCGGATACGAGCCAGAGATGGCCTATTTCGAATGCCTCCACGAAGTTAAACTGATCGTGGACCTCATCTATGAGGGCGGAATCGCCAACATGAACTACTCGATTTCTAACACCGCTGAGTATGGCGAGTATGTCTCGGGACCACGGGTTCTCCCCCACGAAGAAACGCGGGAGCGGATGCGGGCGATCCTGGCCGACATCCAATCAGGCAAGTTCGTGCGTGATTTCATGCTCGAGAACGCCGTTGGGCAACCGTTCTTCAAAAGCACCCGGCGGCTGAACGACGCTCATCAAATTGAGGCCGTTGGCGAAAAACTGCGCGCGATGATGCCATGGATCTCGGCAGGCAAGATGGTCGACAAAAGCCGCAACTGAACGATAAAACGGCCTGCCCCGAATCTGGGTTCGGGGCGGCCTCTCCGATCGATCCAACAATGAAGTGCAGCGCAGCACGCTGGGGCAAGATGCGCTCGATAGGCAATAATCCGCTCATCCAGAAAATCGTGCTTTCGGCAAGAGGCCCAAAAGCGCGAAAACAATAAAATGCTGATATTGCAATACATTTTAATAGCAACCGTTTTGCGCGAGAATTCCCGAGTTAAGGACAAGTGGTCAAAGTCCCGACTCTCGAAGCTTTGAAGCATCGCAGCGAAATATCGCTTATTGCGCCGATTCGGCAAAAAGGTGTTAATACTCACATGATCTCGGAACACAGATCATAGAGCCTGGACGATCTACCCCACCCCTCATACAATCGTCCTGGTTCCTGTTAGTGGCGAGCGTTCGATGTAACATTCCGAACGCTCGCCATTTAACTTCAGTCGGCGCTTCCATGGATCACCATATTCAGTGTTGATCTGATAACGATTGTGCAGTTGCGAAGAGAACGATGTTTTCCTCTTCGCCTCGAATCCTCATCAAGTGAGATCACCCCTTGTGTTTTTGCCAAACGCGCAAGGCGAGGTCAGAGACTATGGATAGAGGCGTCGCCACTCACCAACTCACCGTCCATCCTGTCGTAGCGCAGATGCGCAAGGCCGAGCCCATTCGCTGTCGAGAAGAGAGTGCCCGCGGGCTTGCCATCGGAGAGGATCGGCGTGCCACACGCTGGTGGATCGCCGTCAACCCGGACCGTGATGAGGCCCTTCCGAAGCTCTGTCTTGTGTTTCATCCGCGCCGTAACTTCCTGCCCGATATAGCAGCCCTTCTTGAAGTCGACGCCGTTCAGCCGATCAAACCCCATTTCCAGGATAAACGCGTCATCGGGCAGGAGTTCTGCCCCCGTCTCGGGGACAGTTGACGCGATCCTTTTCTCTTCCCATCGCTGCGGGTCGAGCCTGGGCATGCTCCCGAGAAAGGTTTCGGGATCCGCGACCCAAGCACGCCATCCGAGATCCTCTCGGCGCGGATCGATGGCCGCTTCGCGCGGCGGTTCCCCAAAGCCCTGAACCACCTGCAGGTCGGACACCTTGATGTCCAAGGCAGCCCGGAGCCGATACATATTGAGACGTTGCGCGAGAGCAGCCGCGCGATCGGCTTTGGCATCCAGTAAGAAGCCCGCTTCTGTGCGGACCACGAAAAAGTCGAAGAGATATTTCCCCTTCGGCGATAGCAGGGCCGTATAGGCACAGCCGCCTTGCGGCACGTTTGAAACGTCGTTCGTCACCAAGTTTTGCAGGAACGGGACGGCGTCATCTCCCGTCAGCGCAATCACTTGGCGATCCTTCGCCCAAAATCCTTCCGTCATCCGGCTCGCTCCCGTTCATGTGGCGCGTCGCTCGCGCCGTCAGCTCCCAGCAAACTGCATTCCATGCAGATCGGCATAGAGACCCTTCCGTGCAAGAAGCTCGTCATGCCGACCCATCTCGACAACGCGCGCCCGATCCATGACCACAATGAGATCCGCATCGAGAACGGTGGCCAGACGGTGTGCGATCACCATGGTCGTTCTCCCCTCGGCGAGCCGACGCAGAGCCGATTGTATCTGCGCCTCAGATTCCGCATCAAGCGCCGACGTCGCTTCATCCAGCAACAAGATAGGTGCGTCGCGAAGCATGGCCCGCGCAATCGAAATCCGCTGGCGTTCTCCGCCTGAGAAGGATTGCTCGCTCGGGCGGATCAGGGTGTCAAAACCCTCCGGAAGCGCCCGAATGAACTCTTCCGCTGCCGCATCTCGCGCCGCCGCCTCTATCTCCTCCCGGGTCGCGCCAGGTCGTCCAAAACCGATATTCTCCGCGACCGTCGCGCTCAAGAGCACCGTTTCTTGGCTGACGACCGCAATCTTGTCCCTGAGGGATGCCAGCGTGAAATCGCGAAGATCGATACCGTCTATCGAAATGCTCCCCGAAAGCGGATCGTAGAGCCGTGGCAAGAGATTAAAGACCGTTGTCTTGCCAGCGCCCGAGCGACCGACAAAGGCCGTCTTTTTTCCTTGCGGAATTGTCAGCGTCACATTTTCCAGCGCGACATGCCCGTCCGGATAGGCAAACGACACGTCCTCGAAATGGACCGACCCGTGAACGTGCTGGACCTCGCGCGGCCCCCCTGCGACGTAATTCTCAGCATCGAACAAGGCGTAGATCCGGTCCAGCGCCGCCCGTCCCTGCATCAAGTTCGCATAAGAGCCGCCAATCCGCCGAACGGGTCCTGAGATGACGCCAAACCCTGTGAGCAGACCGGTGAAGTCGGCAATCGTTGTCGTGCCAGCCATCACCCGCTGCGCCACCACAACCAGCAAGACGGCGACGGCGAGACCGATGCAAACCTCCATCAAGGGCGCCACTCTTGCACGCCAGATATATTGACGAAGACGGAGTTCATAGAGTCGCTCGAAGACGGCACTGGAGCTTGCCGCGAGCGGCTTTTCCAACCGATAGGTTCGAGCCATCCGGATGCCGGAAAGCCCCTCAGCCACCTCGGAAGTCATCCGCCCGATCTGGGTTTGAGTCTTTTTCGAAATCGCCCGCAGCTTCCGCCCAATGAGGTTCACCGGAACCAGCGCAACAGCCACAATGGCGAGCAGTGCAAGCGTCAGCGACCAATCGATAGTGAGCATGACGATGACGGCCACCAGGATCGTCAGGATGTTCGTGATGCCGCTGACATATCCACGAACGGCATTCCCCACGAGGCCGATATCGGCGGAGAACCGGGTAGCGAGTTCTGCTGGGGGTTCTCTCTGGAGGCGCGCCAGATCCGCATCGACGAGCGTCGCAAACATCTGCTTACGGAGATTCGTCTCCATCCGGGTGACGACCTTGTTTGACACGACTTCCTTGAAATACTGGGCTGTCCCGTTGATGCCCGTCAGCACGATGACGAGAAGAGGTCCCCACCAGTAGACGTTGGGGTCCATCTCCTGAAGGGCCGCAACGACCAGCTGAATGACCTTGGCATAGGCGCCCGATGCGCCCGCCACCAAGAAGGCCATGAACAGAGCAATAAACAGCGGCGCGCGATAGGGCTTGAGCCAGTCCTGCCAAAGCCGAAGGTAGGGAACAAAGGTCCAGGTATCCTGTGTCACGCGGGTCGAGCCTTGCAGTCAAAGATGGGCGGTAGAACAGAGTGTTGCCTAGCATGTGCCCTGGATTACAACCACAGTGGAGTTGAGGTGTCTCGTGCGAGGGGCGCGTCCGCTCTTGAGACAGTGTGAGGGGTTCTGGCGATGAGCTTGTCCTACGGTCGCGATCACGTCGCTATTCCCGGCCCATCGGTCATACCCGATCGGGTGTTGCGGGCCATGCATCGGCCTGCGCCCAACATCTATGAGGGCGATCTCATCGACCTGAGTGACACGATCTATCGCGATCTTCCGCGGCTCGCGGGCACCGAAGGCAACGCGGTGATCTATATCGGCAACGGCCATGCTGCATGGGAGGCTGCGATCGCGAACATGTTCGCCCCAGGCGATACCGCGCTTGTTCTCTCAACTGGCCGGTTCGCGCTGGGCTGGGCAGAAATGGCGCGAAGGTTGGGGGTCGAGATCGAGACGCTTGATTTCGGGTTCCGTGCAGCCTTCGATCCTGCGAAGGTTAGCGCCCATCTGTCGGCGGATAAGGCTCACAAAATTCGTGCGATCTTGACCGTTCAGACTGACACCGCTTCGTCAGCCATGAACGATCTTGCCGCTCTTCGCCGCGCCATCGATGCGGCGGATCATCCCGCCCTGTTGATGGTCGACAGCATCGCATCCTTCGCCTGTGAACCCATGGAGATGGACAAGTGGGGCGTCGATGTGCTGGTCGCGGGCTGCCAGAAAGGACTGATGACACCCCCGGGGATCGCCTTCAACTTCGTCGGGCCGCGCGCCTGGGCGGAGCGGCGGCCCTGTGCCAGCACATATTGGGATTGGGCCAGCCGCATTGAGCCCGAGTGGCACTACCAAAGGTTTTGTGGCACCTCCCCCACGCACCACCTTTATGGCCTGCGCGAAGCGCTCGATATGATCGACGAGGAGGGCCTGCCCAACACTCTGCTGCGACATGAGCGTCTCGCGCGCGCGGTCTGGGTTGCCGTTGAGAGCTGGGGCCAGGCTGGAGGGATCGAGCTCAACATCGCGGCGCCTGCCGAGCGCAGCCGAGCCGTCACGACGCTCCGCTCCGATCCGGGCGACGCCGCGAAGCTCCGGGCTTGGTGCGAGGAGACGACAGGCTTGGTGCTGGGCCTGGGGCTGCCCGCCCCGAATGTGCCGCGCGGCAGCCTGTTTCGGATCGGGCATATGGGCCATTTGAATGCGCCAATGCTCCTGGGCGCCCTGGCAACCATCGAGGCGGGGCTGGGGAGCCTCGGGATACCGCACGCTCCAGGGGGCGCCCAAGCCGCCTTGCAAACTCTGTCCACCGCGCCCGCGGAAGACCTCCGCATTGCCGAAACGCGCGAAAAAATGAGTGGAGCTCGCGCGGCAACGGTGTAGTTTGGCGCACGGCTGAACAAGAAGACAAATCGAGCAATTGGAGACCGTCGCATGAAAACAACTGTCGCAGCCTTGGGGCTCACACTCATGGCCGTTTCTGCCTGCAGCAACGATCCGCAGCTGAACCGCGATATCGAATGCGGAGCAGGCGTGATTGGTGGCGCTGCCGTCGGCGGCATTCTCGGCAATCAGATCGGCGGCGGAACGGGCCAGTCGATCGCAACGGCTGTTGGCGCGGGCGCGGGCGCCGCCGCAGGCACGCAACTTCCGGCCTGTCAGTAGTCGGCCGGCCCCTCTCGACACGAGGGTGGCCACTCAAGCGCGTCGCGGGAGACCAGCTCCGTCGGCGCGCTTCTCTATTCTCCCAAAACCGGCGCCGCACCTGACGCGGCAGCGGGCTTCCCCTTAGGCTCAGGAAGCGGGAAAACCCGCCGCACCAGGACATAGAAGAGCGGAACGAACAGCACGCCGAGGACGGTTGCGGAAATCGTACCCCCCAGGACGCCAGACCCGATTGCCGTCCGGCCACCCGACCCTGCCCCACTAGAAAGCACTAGCGGCAAGACACCGAGTGAGAACGCCATAGAGGTCATGAGGATCGGCCGAAAGCGCTGGCGCGAGGCATTCAAGACCGCATCGAGCAGGCTCTCTCCGGCCTCCTGCCGCTCTCTGGCGAATTCGACAATCAGAATGGCATTCTTTCCCGTGAGCCCGATGACGGTCAGGATCCCGACTTGGAAGAACACACCGTTGTCGAAGCCCCCGAGCCACGCGCCCACAAGCGCACCCAGAACACCGATTGGCATGGCGAGCATCACCGCACCGGGAATGGCCCAACTTTCATAGAGTGCGGCCAAGCAGAGAAAAACGACCGCGAGAGACAACGCATAGAGAAGCGGCGCCTGATTGCCAGAGTCGCGCTCCTCCAATGACAATCCGGTCCAGGCCAAGGAGAAGCCCGGCGGCAGTTGTGAGGCGATCCGCTCCATCTCTGCCATCGCTTCACCGGTCGTGACACCCGGCGCGGGCGAGCCCTGGATTTGCATCGCCGGCACACCGTTGTAGCGCGCAAGGCCCTGCGGACCGAAGCGCCAAATCCCTTCGGAAAAATTGGAGAACGGCACGAGATCGCCATGTGCATTGCGCACGCGCCATTTTTCGATATCGGAGGGCGTGGCGCGGGACTCCGGCTGACCCTGGATATAGACGCGCTTGATACGGCCCCGATCAATGAAGTCATTTACATAGCTGCCTGCCCAGGCCACCGAGAGTAGGTCCTCAACATCTTCCGCCGTGACGCCCATCGCTCCAGCCGCCATCCAGTCGATATCCAGCCGATACTGCGCTGCGTCCTGAAGGCCGTTGGGCCGCGCCGAGCCGATGAGCGGGCTCTCCGCCGCCATGCCCAACATCATGTTGCGCGCCTCCAGAAGCTGCTCATGGCTCTGTCCGCCACGGGCCTGAAGATAGAAATCGAAGCCGCTGACATTGCCGAGTTCAATGACCGATGGCGGCACGATGGGAAACACCATAGCGTCGCGAATGCCCATCATCGCCGGAAAGGCCCGACCGGCAATCGCCTGAACGCTTTGGTCCGGTCGCGTTCTTTCCTTCCAGTCTTTCAGCCGGACGAAGGCGATCCCCATATTCTGGCCTTGTCCCGCGAAGCTGAAACCCACCACGCCAAACATCGACGAGACGTTTTCGGCCTCCTGATCGAGGAAATGGTCTTCGACTTGCTTCACGACATCCAGAGTTCTGTCAGCCGTGGCACCCGTTGGCCCCTGAATGAAGACGAACATGATCCCTTGGTCTTCATCGGGCAGAAAGCCGGTGGGGGTGTTGACAAACATCCAGCCCATCGTGCCTGCAAGCGCCAGGTAAATCAGCCCCACCCTCAGCGGCCTGCGGATGATCCACCCGACGCTCGACGCATAACCCTTCTGGGTTCGGTCGAACCCCGCATTGAACCAGCCGAACGGGCCGCGCCGCGCCCGATGCGATCCGGTCCGTGGGCGCAAGATCGTGGCGCACAGGGCAGGCGTCAGACTAAGCGCCACCAGCACCGACAAGGCCATCGCCGAGACAATCGTGATCGAGAATTGTTGGTATATGACGCCGGTCGACCCACCGAAGAACGCCATCGGGACAAACACGGCGGACAGAACCAGCGCAATACCGATCAGCGCGCCCGTGATCTGCCCCATCGACTTCCGGGTGGCTTCCCGCGGTGAAAGCCCATCCTCCTCAATGATCCGCTCGACATTTTCCACGACGACGATGGCATCATCGACCAGCAGCCCAATCGCGAGGACCATCGCAAGCATCGTCAGCGTGTTGATGGAGAACCCGGCGAGGGCCAGAATGCCAAAGGTTCCCAACAGAACGATAGGCACCGCGAGCGTCGGGATCAGCGTCGCGCGCAAGTTCTGCAAGAACAGAAGCATCACGAGAAAGACAAGACCGATGGCCTCAAACAGTGTCTTCACCACCTCCTGAATCGAGATCGTGACGAACGGCGTCGTGTCATAAGGGATGGTATAGACCACACCTTCGGGGAAGAACGGCGCAACCTCAGCGATGCGCTCTTTGACGCGGGTTGCCGTGTCGAGCGCGTTTGCCCCGGAAGCAAGGCGGATCGCCATCCCGGCAGCAGGCTGGCGGACATAGCGCGAAATCGTGTTGTATTGCTCTGCGCCGATCTCGACATCTGCCACATCGCTGAGGAGCACGAGCCCGCCATCGGTCTCCGCCCGCAGGACGATCTGCTCAAAATCCTGTGGTGTGCTGAGCAGCGATTGCGCAGTCACCGTGGCGTTGAGCATTTGACCCGACGGCGATGGCAAAGCGCCGAATGCTCCGGCGGAAATCTGTGCATTCTGCGCCTCGACCGCGTCGACAACATCGGACGGCGCGAGTTCGAACGCGGCGAGTTTGGAAGGATCCAGCCAAATACGCATCGCATAGGGCGATCCGAATACCTGAACGTCGCCCACGCCCTCGATCCGGCTGAACTCATCGACCATGTTCGAGTTGAGATAGTCAGAGAGGTCGACCTGCTCGTACCGGCCATCCTCTGAGATCAGCGCGATCACCATCAAGAAACCCGCCGAGGATTTCTCTACCGTAACACCTTGGCGCTGAACCGTTTCCGGTAGCAATGCCGTCGCCTGGGACAGCTTGTTCTGCACCTGAACCTGGGCGATGTCCGGATCGGTTCCGGTCTCAAACGTCAAGGTGATCTCGGACTGTCCGGCAGATGTCGAGTTCGACGAGATATAGCGCAGCCCAACAAGGCCAGTCATTTGCTGCTCTATGATCTGGGTCACCGTGTTCTCGACCGTCTCGGCCGACGCGCCAGGATAGGTGGCGCTGACCTGGATCGATGGCGGCGCAATCTCAGGGTATTGAGACACCGGGAGCGAGAGGATGGCGAGAAGCCCCGCCCCCATGATGATAATGGAGATCACCCAAGCGAAGACAGGGCGGTCGATGAAAAAGCGGGCCATGCGGGCTCTCCCGACGAATACCGGTCAGTTCTGGGCGGTCGTGCCAGATCGAGGCAAACCGCCAATAGCGGCCTGGGCATCGGAAGGCGGAACGCTCGGGTCATCCCGCTCTTCAGGGACAACCGTGGCGCCAGGGCCGGTTTTCTGAAAACCCGCGACGATCACCCGATCGCCATCCGCCAGCCCTGCTTCGAGGATCCACTCCTCGCCTCGATCGCGCAAGATGGTGAGATCCCGCTGTTCGACGACATTTTCTGCATTAACGACAAGAGCATACGGGCGCCCGCGATTATCCCGCTGCACGCCTTCTTGTGGCACTGGGATCGCGTCCCGCATCAGGCCTTGAGGCATTTCGACGCGTACATACATTCCCGGCAGCAGAAACTCTTCGGGATTAGCGAATTCCAGCCGCAGTAAGACAACGCCAGTGAGTTCATTCACATGCGGCTCGGCGACCCTCAATTCACCGGAATGCTCGTAAGACGTCCCGTCGGCAAGCGTGAGCGTAACGGTTGTGTCGGCTTCACCCAACTGGTCCGCGGTTTGGCCCCGGCGCCAGCGGATCATGTCGGCCGCAGATTGCGTGACGTCGACATAGACCGGATCGAGCGCGCGGATGATCGCAAGCGGTTCAGCCTGCCCCGACGTCACCAACGCGCCCTGGGTCGTCAGCGTCCTCCCCACTTTGCCCGTCAAGGGCGCACGCACGGTTGTCCGGTCAAGGTTGATTTGCGCCGCAAGCAGTTGCGCTTCGGCAACCTTCAACGCAGCAAACGCCGCGTCTCTCGCTGAGAGCGCATCATCCAGATCCTGTTGGCTGACCACACGCCGCCCCAGGAGCGCTTCCATCCGATCCGCATCGCGTTGTGCCGTGTCGAGCGTCGCGCTGGCTTGGGCGACCGCCGCATCAGCCGCAGCTTCCAGAGCCTCGTAGGTCGCCGGATCAATCCGGTAGAGCGCGTCGCCTACCTCGACGTTCGAGCCTTCCTCGAAAAGCCGCTCGACAATGATGCCGTCGACCTGCGGACGCACCTGCGCGATGCCTGACGCCACGACACGCCCCGGTAATGTCGAAGTCAGTGTGACATCCTCGGCATGGACTGTCACAACCGTAACCGTCTGCGGCGGTGGGCCGCCACCTTCCTGCGCTTTTGCCCCAACCTCAAACAGGGGAGATGCGAAAATGACGACCGCGGCCACGAAAGCGCCCCTTATCGGCTTTGCAACTAGGAATGGAGGCGCCATGGCACTATCTCCTTGGAGTGAGGGTCGGCTGAAGCCACAAGCCCTCTAGGATTTGCAACAAAACCGCTTGGTTTTATAATGCGCCGCAAACAGCCTGTAGGCAAGCTATTTGACGGGGCAAAATTGCGCAGTAGAGGACCGTGACAGAGACAAGCATCATTGATCTGGCCGAAGTCTCCGAGGCCAAACAGGCACCGCAACCGCCCCGTTCGCGCGGACGGCCTCCCGCCCTTTGCCCTGAAAAGCGTCGAGATATGATCCTTGATGCCATGGAGCGTGTGCTTGGCACGAAAGGCCTACGGGGCGCGACGATGGCGGCAATCGCTGCGGAAGCGCGGATGTCGAAGCGGACACTCTACGAGGTGTTCGGTGATCGCGATTCGCTCTTCAGCGCCTGCGTGCGACGCATCCGGGCTTCTTTCCTTCACAGTTTGGATGATGCAGAGCGCGCGCTGCCCCTAGCCGACCGGCTGCGTCTGCTGTTCACCCCTAGCATCGGCTATACCGATCCACCGAAGGCCATACTTCGTGCGGTCATTTCCGAAGCGCCGGCGCAGCCGGAACTTGCCCGGCGTTTCCTCCGCGAGGGCCCGTTCGCATTGCGCGAGGCGATCCGGTCCGAACTCGACCGCGCGGTAGCCCAAGGCGAGGTTGCGATTTCCGATACGCAGAGCGCCGCAGCGATCCTCTGCCGGATGGCCTGCGATAGCCCCATCGACAAACTGATCGATCCCGATCTCCGCCAACCAAGCGAAGCTGAAATCGATGCAAGGCTCCGGGAAGCCATTCGGGTCTTTCTCCAAGGCATCGGGGCCCAAGGAGGCACGCAATAAGGGAATGGCCCCCTCGATCAATCGGCCTCAATACGGGCTTATGGGTGATCAAGGGGAGACGTCGGCGCAGACAAATCTACGCCGCGGGCCCATTCGTCCGGTCAGCTTTCGGCCCAAGGCCCATGATGTTGGCCAGGCGCATCGAGCCGCTCAAAGCCGTGGCGACCGAAGAAATCTCGAAGACCCTGGATCATATTTGCATCGCCGCGCGTTACCCGCATTCCGTCAAAATAGGCAAGCGCCGCGCTCAGCGCCGGCACCGACTGACCAGACAGGGTCGCTTCGGACAAGACGCGGCGAAGGCTCGACTGGCATGTCTGCAGATGAGCCGAGAATGTCGGCCCGAACATCAGATTTCGGCCAGGCGCCTCATCCAGCGCCGCAGCCATATCGTCGAGCATATCCGAGCGGATGATGCATCCAGCACGCCAGACCTCAGCGACCTTGGGGAGAGGGAGTTTCCAGCCAAACGCATTTGAAGCTTGCTCAAGCAATCCGAAGCCCTGGGCGTAGCAGGCGATCTTCCCCGCGATCAATGCGCGTTCTAGATCGTCCACCAGGCCGTCGGTGCGCGTCAGCGCTTCTATGTTCGCGCCAAAGATTTCACCGCCCATCTGGCGCTCTTCAAGACGGGCGGAAACGTTTCGCGCTGCGACCGCGGCTTCGATTGTCGTAGCGGGGGCTGCGAGATGCAGCGCCTCGATGGCCGTCCATCGGCCCGTGCCCTTCTGCCCTGCCCGATCAAGGATCACATCAAGGATGGGTTTTCCCGTCTTGGAATCGGTTGCGCCAGCGACTTCAGAGGAAATCTCAATCAGATAGGAGGCGAGCAGCCCTTCGTTCCATCGCCCGAAAGTGTCCGAGATTTCCGCAGCGCTCAGCCTGAGACCGTTATGCATCAGGCCGTAGACCTCTGCGATCATCTGCATATCGGCGTATTCGATGCCGTTATGGACGGTCTTCACGAAGTGCCCTGCGCCGTCTGTGCCAAACCAGGCCGCGCATGGCTGGCCTTTGAATTTCGCCGATATGGCTTCCAGAATTGGAGCGACATCCTCCCAGGCTGACTTGTCGCCGCCACCCATGATCGAGGGCCCGTGCCGGGCTCCGTCTTCCCCGCCAGACACACCGATCCCAAGGAAACGCGCGCCCGCTGCGGAGGCGGCCTTTGCACGCCGAACTGTGTCATGAAAATTCGCGTTGCCTGCATCAATGATCAGGCCGTCCAGCCCCAAGACTTCTCTCAGCGGAGGGATCGTATCGTCAACGGGCGCGCCTGCGGGAACGAGCATGATGACCGATCTCGGCGGCTCGATCGCGTCAGCCAGTGCGGGAAGGCTGTCACACGGTGTGATACGCGGCGCCAAATCTCCCGCACGGGCCATCAAGCGCTCAGTCGCCCCCGAGGATCGGTTATAGGCGGCGACACTGTATCCCTTTTCTGCGATGTTGAGCGCAAGGGCAGCCCCCATCGTCCCCAAACCCAGCATTCCGATTTGCGCCATGAGAAAGCCTTTCGCATACATCGGTCCACGGAGGGACCAAGTGTGCGATTAGACCAGAATCGGCCGTGAGTGAATGGTCAGGTTACGATGAAGGCCCGAAGGGGATTTCAGTGCGAGGCAACGCGCAGAGGCTTTGTGGACTGCGAACGCCACATGTTAAACGCCTCCCACCCGTCGCACATCAGTCGCGAGGTTAACTGACCGCGGCCGCCCGAACTAGAACAACACGACGTTCCGGACAGCAGGCCATTGAGCCAGTCCAATCAGGACATCGCTTTTTCCGATCGAAGCCCCTGCCAGATGCAGTAGCACAGTGCGACGCAAACGATGGCGAACGGAAACCCAGTCGCAATCGAGAGAGCCTGCAGCGACGCGAGCCCCCCGCCTAACAGGAGAGCAATCGCAACGAGCCCTTCAAACGAGGCCCAGAACACCCGTTGCGGCATTGGCGCATCCACCTTGCCGCCCGCACAAATCGTATCGACGACCAGAGATCCTGAATCCGACGACGTGACGAAGAAAACCAAGACAAGGATGATCCCGGCAATCGAAGTGATGGAGCTGAACGGCAACTCACTGAGCATTGCGAAGAGCGAGAGCTCCGGGGTCCAGTCGCTGATCGTCTGTTGCACGCCCGTATAGCCATCATTCACTAACTGACCGATGGCCGTTCCGCCAAAAACAGCCATCCAGGCGAGGCAGGCCAGTGTTGGCACCAGAAGAACACAGATAACAAATTCGCGCACAGTGCGTCCCCTCGAAACCCGCGCGATGAACATCCCGACAAACGGCGACCATGAGATCCACCAGGCCCAATAGAATGTTGTCCAGCCATGGAAGAACGCGTCGTCTTCCCGCCCCATCCAGTTCGCGAGGGACGGCAATTGCCTGACATATTCGACAGTGCCGTGGAACAGCGATTGCAAGACAATCAACGGCGCACCCGCGAGGAAGATGAACAAAAATAGCGCCAAAGCCAAAACCATGTTTGCTTCGGAAAGGCGCTTCACGCCCCCATCTAGCCCGCGCACGACAGAGAGGATCGCCGCTCCGGTGACGAGCAGGATGATGATAACCTTGACGTTGTCAGATGCTTGCAGCCCAAAAAGCATCTGTAAGCCAGCCGCGGCCTGCGACGCCCCAAACCCAAGGGAGGTCGCGAGCCCCGCCAACGTCGCCAATGCGGCAAGCGTGTCGATAATGTGGCCCGGCCAACCCCAGACGCGGTCGCCCAAGATCGGATAAAAGGCAGACCGGATCGTGAGTGGCAACCCTTTGTTGTAGCAAAACAAAGCAAGCGCTAAGGCCACGACGGCATAGACCGCCCAGGGGTGCAACCCCCAATGGAATATCGTCGCGGCGAGCCCAAGATCCACGGCATCCTGCACGGCCTGCGCGTCGCGAAGTTGGCCGTCGCCATCAAATACGCCCTGGTGCCCAAGAGGCGGGTTTATCGTATGGTAGACGGGTTCAAGCACGCCGTAAAATACAAGACCGATCCCCATTCCGGCCGCAAATAGCATCGCGAACCAACTGGCATAGGAATAGTCCGGCGTGGCATCCGGGCCCCCGATGCGAATGCGCCCAAGGGGCGAGACCGCCAAGAACAAACAGAAGAGAACGAACACGTTCATTGAGATTGCGAAGACCCAATCGAACCGCGTCGTCAACCAAGGCCGCAATCCTTCAAATGCGGCGGCAGCGGTGTCCTGAAAAATCAGACAGAACAGGACAAGCGCCACGACCGACAGGCTGGTAATGACAAAAACAGGGTTATGTATGTCGAGGCCGAAAGGGCCAAGTTGGACCTCTATGTTGTCCTGCCCGATCTCGTAGTCGGTTTCGATGACACCCCTCGGATCACCCGTGGTCAATGCGTCGCTCATTGCAAACACCCTCCATCTCGCCCGTCACAAAAGCGTAACCGGAAGCGCGCAATTCACAAACACGTATCTGCTTGTCGTAACGCGATAGGCTCGCATTCGGTTTGGCCGCATGCAGCATCAGGGACAATGACACGCATACATGGCCACGGGCTCGAGACGAGCTCGAGCCGGACAACAAGGCTCAGTCGGTCCATATGCGCAATGCAGGCGCCATTATGGCTGCGCGCCAGGATAAAGCAGCGCGCTCAGGGAACCGGCAACTGTTTCGTGCTCGGCTTCACACGCCCGTTGGACCACGAGCCAAGCAAAGCGCGACCTGAAAGGGCAGCGGAAAGTCTTCGCCGCGTTTGGTCGAGTCAGTCTAGCGCCGGATCACCGTCCGAAGCCCAAGGAACTTTGAGAAGGAGAACCCGCGCTTCGGCTCGACTGCTTCTGCTTCGCCGTGACTGATCACAAGAGGGATCGGCCAGTTGGCCATTCGCGCATGGCGCGGGAAAGCTGACTTCGAATAAGGCACACGCCGGTTGGTGAGCGGAATGGGAAAGTTCGCCATCCGCCCATGCTTTGGAATGATCGAGCCGGTGTAGGGTTTGCGCTTGCTCAGGAGCGAGATCGGGAAGTTCGCCATCCGAGGCGCGCCAGGCATCAGCGAGTTCGTGTGGATCTTCCCGTTGATCAGATGCGGGAACGGCCAGTTCGCCATTCGTGCATGCCTCGCGATCAGTGAGCGGGTATAGGGTTTGCGCTTGCTTAGGAGAGGTATCGGGAAATTCGCCATCCGGGCATGCCGCGGAAACGCGGACTTCGAATAGGGCACGCGGCGGTTCGTTAGCGGAATTGGGAAGTTGGCCATCCGCGCATGCCGCGGGAAGACTGAGCGGTCGAACGGTTTGCGACGAATGGTCAGCGGCAAGAAGACTTCCGCCATATGCGCATCCGAAGAAATCCCGGATGGGATGGTCTTTCGGTCGCGGATAAGCAACGGAAGGAGCCACTCGGCCTGAAAGTAATTCGTGCTCTCCGGATCCCGGACGCGAGAGAGCAGCAACGGATGGTCGGAGAGAATGCTCGACCTTGCTTCGGGCGCTTCCCTGACTTCGACCTCTTCAACCAGGTCGCCCATGTCGACGGCGCCGCGGGCAGCAAGCCTCTCGCGCGCCATACGGGCCACGCCGAGCGGCTGGAACCCCGCCCGCACCATCAGTACCCCGCCCCCATTGGACGCCCGCGCCTCATACGCTTTGCCGGTCTCTGGATGAACGTTCGCCGCGATTAGCGCATCGGCCATCCCGTCCGCTTGGTCGAAAACCGACACGATGCGAGACGGAAACTTCAGCTCGAACGTCAATTCTTTCCGAACCGAGCCAAGGTGTTCGGCGCTGTCAAAGAAACGCGTGATGACTTTTGTCATGGGACCTCCACCGGGTTGGGTTGCGCCGTGACGGCGATACGCTTTGCCGCCATCCGGCCATGACGCGCGGCCAGTGGGAGCGCCACCAGGATCGCCAAGGCGAGACATGCGATCTCGGCAATGAAAACAATATTATAGGGCGAATGGGGCGGAAGGCCCGCGAAGGCCGATAAGGAGACGAAGGTATCGCGCACCACCCCGGCCAAAGCGACCCCGACGCCGGCGGAGGTGGCCTGCACTGCGCCCCAGGCACCCAGCGAGAGGCCAACCTGATCGGATGGAGCGCTTCGGATCGTTGCCGTCAGTGTGGCATGGCCAAACAGGCCCGCTCCGACACCAATCCCGAAGGTTCCGGCAACAAAGAGGGGCGATCCCCCCACGACAGATGACAAGATGATCGCGAGGAACCCGGGAATTCCTATGAACCCTCCGACAACCGCCAGCCGTGCCGGGTCCCAGCCCGATCCGAGCAAGCGTGACGCGATGCCAAACGCCACGAGCGTTCCGCCCGCGAGCAGGGCGGTCAGTCGTGTTGTCTCCGCTACGCTAAGGCCTAGCGCCTGTCCCCCATAGGGTTCCAGCAGAACATCCGCCATGCCGAAGCCCAGGGTGCCAAAGGCGATGACCACGAACAGCCGATACGTGCCAGGGCGGAGAACCAGTTTTTGCCAGGCTTCGCCAAAGGTTGTTTGCGGCGCATTTTCCATGGCGGTGGCGCGCGTTCGGTCTCGGGCTTCCTGTTTCCATAGAGCGAACAGATTGAGGGCGACCGTCACCACGGCCGTGCCTTGGATCACCTGGATGAGGCGCCCTGGCGAATAGGTCTCCAGAAGCGCTCCATAGAGGAGCGCGCTGCTCACCATACCGGCAAGCAGCATCACATACATCAGCCCCACAACCTTGGGATGATCCTTTTCAGGAACAAGATCGGTGGCCAGCGCAAGGCCGACCGTCTGCACGATATGCAGACCGGCACCCACCAGGAGGAACGCCAGAGCGGCTGAGGCCAGGCCCAACCATCGCGGTGCGTCTACCGCTTCGCCGTAGCCCGAGAGCACGAGCAGGGCGAACGGCATCACCGCGAATCCGCCGAATTGATAGAGCGTCCCCTTCCAAATGTAGGGCACGCGCCGCCAGCCCAGCGCGGAGCGGTGCGTGTCTGATTTGAAACCGATAAATGCGCGGATTGGGGCGAAAAGGAGCGGCAGCGCCAGCATGCCCGCCACGAGTGTCGCCGGAACCGCAAGTTCGACGATCATGACACGGTTCAGCGTCCCGACCAGGAGGACGAGCGCCATCCCGACGGTCACTTGAAATAGTGACAGACGGAGCAGGCGTAGCAACGGCACCTCTTCGCTCGCGGCATCCGCAAACGGCAGGTAACGCGGAGCCAAGGATGCAAGCCTGCGCATCACGAAGGCGCGGTAGTCAAGCATGGCGCGTCTCAATTCGGCGGGAATGCCGACCGCCCTGGAGCCAGAGCGGCCGCGATGATCTGGACGATGTGTCGTCGGGCCAAACTGGCCCTAGATCAAAACCGCCTAGTCGGTCGGAAGATGGGGCGCTGCCGATGCTGAGACGACGACGTCGCTCACCTCCGTGGGATGCAGGATCGCCTTCGAGACGGTGCCGTCAGGAAGGATCACCGTGACTTCGGTGGCATGGCCATCAAGGTCGAGGGTGTAGGCCGCCTTGGCTGTGTTGAGGTTCTGTGCGGCCTGAGCTGCGGCAACCTCATCTCCAGCGCCAAGCTCTTGGCCGGACAGGAAGTCTGAAACCCAAGAGGTGTTGCTGAGCACGGCGACATGTACCGCAAAGGACCCAACGGCCACGGCGCCCAGGAACACAGGAACACCGACAGCGGGCGGTACGACCAACCACATTTTTGCGTTGTTCATGACGTCACCCCCTTACCCGAGCCAAGGCGTCGAGGCTGCAACGAGGATGTGCGCAAGTAGCGCGATGGCGCCGAAGACGCGCGTCCCGTCGATGAGGTAGCTGTGAACTTCCTCGGCCTCTTTCAAGGTCAAACCGGTCGGCCAAACCTTATCTGGATCGTCGGACATTTCCGATCTCCTCCTTTGTTGGTCTTACTGAGCGAAGAATGACCATAGGCGGGAAGTCGACGGCCACGCTCGCGCACCCACGACCGCGCTGCAAGCAACGCAGCCGATAACCAAGACTGTCAACTAAAGCTTACAAAAGCAATAGTAAACCTTAATAGACACCCATGTTGATCGGCGGGTGTGCTGATTGGTTGCGTTTATGGCGCATTTGGTGGGCTTCAAGGGCGAGAACATGCCGCAAACGGCGATCAATCCATCCCTGCATGCTGCCTGTTTTTCGCGCAGGTCGCATCCGCCCCCAGCTTGGAGATCAAAGAGCGGCGAATCACCCATTTTTATCCACAGGCAAAGGAGATTTTATCCACAGGCGCTGGAGGATACGGGCGAGCTGAATGGCTGCTTGAGCCCACGTTCGTTGAGCAGCTTGAGAGTTCGCGAGGATGTCTTGACGAGTATAAGCCGATACCAGGAAGAGTGCCGTTCAGCGCGCCCTGACCTTCGATCTCGAAGCACTCCCGAGGGATACTATCGTCCCAAGAACCTCAGGGTTCAGATATGCTGACCGCCGTTGATCTCGATCTCAGTTCCCGTCACGTAGGTGGCTTTGTCAGAGCAAAGAAAATAGATTACGTCGGCCACTTCCTGTGGCTGCCCAAGCCGCCGCATCGGCAGTGTCTCGACGATCGCGTCCGTCCCGGGCGAGAGGATTGACGTCTCGACCTCGCCGGGTGCAATCGCGTTGACCCGAACCCCAAGCGGTCCGAAATCGTGCGCCATCTCACGCGTGAGCGCACCCAAGGCGGCCTTTGAAGTTGCGTAGGCAGCACCGGCAAACGGATGCACGCGCGATCCGGCAATGGACGTTACGTTCACGATTGAGCCTTGCGCTTCGACCAACTCATCTTTGAGACCGCGCGCCAAGACAACAGGTGCGAAGAAGTTGACGTGAAAGACATGGCCCCATGTCATCAGATCCGTATCGATGGTGTTGAGACGCTCCCCGTTCTCGCCTTTGGGCGAAATCCCCGCATTATTCACGAGACCCTCCAGCGGCCCATCAAGGCGCTCGCGGATCAGTTCGATCGCATTGATTGTGTCCGCCGGATCGGAAAGATCGATCTGGATATGGTTTTCCCGCCCCCCTGGCCAAGGACAATTCGGGTCGAAGGCTTGCCGCGAGCATGTCAAGACACGCCAGCCTTCGGCGGAAAAACGCTTGACCGTCGCATGCCCGATGCCGCGGCTCGCCCCGGTCAGAAGAAGAGTTTTCGTCATTGCGTCTCGCTCCCGCAAAACAGGCATACCGATTGCCGAATTTTGAATGGCTCACAGCATGCCCGTTAGACCGTAAGCAAACTGCGCCGAGTGGCAATCGCCGAGATGCCTGTCGCGCTTCGGAAACCGATGAATTCGGCGTTTCTCATACCGCGCTGTCTAGTGGACGCTCACTTGATCGCAACTGCATGTGAACGACGAAGGAAGACGCTGCCGTCTCAGACGCCAAGTTCGCGGTCCATTTACTGCCGACTCAACCGCCGAGCAAAGCCTCAAGGCGGGTCCAGATCTCCCAAAACTTGCGCGTTTCGCTCCTTGTCTTCAGAAATGGCACTGCCCTCTTCGCGATTCTCTTTAGACTTACGCACCATGCAAGACGAAGCGCATATCAGACAGACAACTGAGCCCGCTGGAGCCGATTTTGGCAGCCGGCTGCATCATGCGTCGGTGCTGATCGTCGATGACGAAGAAGGCATGCGCCATTTCCTGCAGAAGACACTGGCTGAGCGGTGTAGCCGGGTCGATGCGACCGCCGATACGGAGGAGGCCTCAAAGCTTCTCGATCAGCAAAGCTACAGCGTCATTATCCTCGACAACATTATGCCGGGTCAAACCGGGCTGGAGTGGCTCGCTGACCAGCAGCGGATCGGCTTGCATTCCGATATCATCTTGATGACAGCCTATGCCGATCTGGAAACGGCGATCGCCGCAATCCGGGCTGGGGCGAGCGATTTCCTCCTGAAACCCTTCCGATCCAACCAGGTCTTGAATGCAGTCTCTAAAAGCTTGGCAAAGACCGAGCTTCGCCGCCAAAACTCGGTCTTGCGCCACGAGCTGGAAGCAGGAAGCGATATCCTGCGCCAAAGAGACACCTTCGTGGGGTCCTCCCCGGCCACGAATGCCGTCCGGGAAGCCATCCGCAGTGCGGGGATGATCGATGCCCATGTTGTGATCCAAGGAGAGCCAGGAACGGGCCAGCAGATCGCCGCGAGGATGCTCCATACCTGTTCCAGCCGCCGCGAGCGGCCCTTTATCGGGCTGCAATGCTACGGATTGAGCGAAGCCGAGTTTCGCGCGAAGCTTTTCGGACATGTGGGCAGAACGGGATCGAGCCAGGGCCAGACGGATGGGATCCTCCACGACGCATATGGTGGGACGCTCTATCTGGAAGACGTCGATCTCCTGAACCCGGCCTGCCAGAACGTGCTGACAGAGTTGCTGTCGACCGGGCGCTTTCAGCCGATCGGAGGCGGGCGTAGTTTCCAGTCGGATGTCCGGGTTGTTTGCTCCAGCACGAGCATGCTGCGCGAGGCGGTCGACACGAACCGCTTCAGGCCGGACCTCTACTATATCCTGAACGTTCAGGAAGTCAGTCTGCCCCCGCTGCGGGAACGGCCCAGCGACATTGTCGAGATTGCCGAATTCCTTCTGATGAAGCTTTCCGCTCGAATGGGTGTGGCCGAGCCAAAGATTTCCGCGACGGAACGGCGCAAGATCATGGCATACGATTGGCCAGGGAATGTCATGGAGCTGCGCAATGTGGTTGAACGCGCGATCATCCAGGGAAGCTTCGAGCGCGCATTGCAAGACGTGGGAAGCGGGGAGGTCGAAAGCCTCGCCGCGGTCGAGCAGCGGCACATCCTGAATGTCTTGGAAGCCTGCGAAGGCAATCGGGCGGAGGCGGCGCGCCGCCTTGGGGTCGCCCGAAAAACAATCGACCGCAAATGCCAGGCCTGGGGGCTCTAGCCCGAGATGACGCGGGTTCGCCTGCGACTCCTGGTCCTTGCATTGCTGCCGCTTGTCGTGCTGATGCCCATTCTCTTGGGCTTCACCATGACACGGCTCACCGACCGGTTCGACAATCTCCTGATCGCGAAGGTCGCGAGTGACCTCAGAGTTGCGGAACAGTATTTTCTCCAGATCGAAGAGGCCCAGGCGCTCAGCGTTGCCGCGGTCGGCCAATCCGCGCGATTCCAAGCCGCTCAGACAACCGGCGGCGCCTCGCTAGAGGAATTGCTGGAGCGCGAACGTGCCCGGCTCTCGCTCGACTTTCTGATCTACGGCAGCCGAAACGGCCAAGATCTCCCCGAAGCCTTCCAACCGGCGCTCGATGCAGCGGTGTCCGGCGACCCCAGCGCTGGTTTGATCCTCCTCGACCCCTCCGAACTCGACCAACTCGCCCCGGGCTTGGCTGAACGGGCGCGGATACAGTTGGTTCCGACCGCAGCAACGCGTGAGATCGACAAATACGTCGAAGACCGCGGCATGATCCTGCTCGCCGCCTATAGACCGGAGACAAGCGACAATTTCTTGCTCGGCGGACGGCTTCTCAATGGCAATCTCGACATCACAGATACGATGAATGCCCTCGTTTACCGGGACGAAGGCCCCGCCGAGTCGCGAACCGGAACCACGACCCTGTTCCTGGAAGACGTCCGGATTTCCACGAATGTGCGGCTCTTTGAGGGCGCGCGCGCGCTGGGAACCCGGGTGTCGGAAGTGGTCTGGCGGCAGGTCATGGGAGAGGGTGAGCCCTGGCTCAATCGGGCTTTCGTGGTGACGGACTGGTATATCTCAGGCTATGTGCCGCTCTCCGACCTGAGCGGCGAACGTATCGGGATGCTTTACACCGGCTTTCTCGAAGAACCGTTCACCACCGAACGCGACAACACGATCCTCACCTTGATCCTAGCCTTCCTCGCCGTGCTGTGTCTCACTGTGCCGTTGTTTCTGCATATGGCGCGGGGCGTGTTTACGCCGCTCGAACGGATGAGCAGAACGATGGATCGCTTTGAAGAAGGCGAACTTGACGCGAGGATCGGCCATATCGCGTCCCAAGACGAGATCGGCGAGGTTGCGCGACACCTCGACCAACTCCTGGACCAGGTGCAGGAGCGCGACGAAGCGCTGCGCCAGTCGGCCGAAAAACTCAATGACCTCGTCGAAACCCGCACTGCGGAACTGCGCGAGGCCAATGAAAAACTCGAGGCGACCTTCGCGCAATTGGTCATCAAAGAGAAGCTTGCCTCGCTTGGGGAGGTCACGGCGGGCGTTGCGCATGAAATCAACAACCCCATCGCAGTGATCCAAGGAAATGTGGACCTGTTGCGCGATAGCCTTCCCGCTGAAATCCGAGATGACCTGAAGACGGAACTCAACCTGATCGACGCACAGGTTCAGCGGATCAACGTGATTGTCGGAAAGCTTCTGAACTTCAGCAAACCCGGCGAAATGTCGGACAGCGCGACCCGCGTGGATGTGCGGCATACAATTGAGGACGCCCTCCTGCTGGTCGCCGCCGACCTTAGAAAGCAGAAGGTGCAGACGCAGATCGACCACCAGCCATCGCCAAAGGTCACAATCGTCGAAACCGAGCTTCAACAGGTCTTGGTCAACCTCTTCATAAACGCAGCCCAGGCGATGACAGCGGGGGGAACGCTGACCGTCGAGAGCCGTCCGGCAAGCCATGAGGGCAAACCTGGCACCGAAATCGTTGTCGCCGACACAGGCTCAGGGATCCCCCAAGACAAGCTCGACCATGTCTTCGACCCTTTCTTTACCACCAAGCGTGCCAAGGGAACCGGCCTCGGATTGTCGATCAGCCACGCACTTATCGAGCGCGCGGGCGGATTGATCTATGTCAAGAGCGAAGAAGGCCGCGGGACGAAATTTTTTGTGTGGTTTCCTGCGACGGACAATCTGTCCTAACCCCTCACAAGACGCCCTCAATTTGTGGACATTTTGTCCTTCGGCTATGCGAACTCATCCGGTTGAGGGGGACAATTTGACCTTGCTGCGGCGCGTCATGAGATTCTAACCCAGTGTCTTTGCTATATTAAATAAGTTGACAGACTCAGCAATCAAGAGGCACACCGAAAAACAGGGCGGCTGTATCCCGTCGTAGACAAACAGTCAGCCCGACGCCTTTTGGGGGAATGGAGCCCCGTCATTTCGGAGGACACGTCATGTCAAATGCGCCAGCGGGGCCCCTTGGGTTTCTGCGTAAGGAAAACATCGTAGCCCCAGAGGGCTTCAATCGCTGGCGTGTGCCGCCGGCATCGATCGCCATCCACCTTTGCATCGGATCGGTCTATGCATGGTCGGTCTTCAACCCACCCCTGACGCGGGAATTGGGCGTCGTCGCACCTTCGGGTAGCGACTGGTCGCTTTCCTCAGTTGTTTGGATTTTCTCGGTTGCCATCGTCGTTCTCGGCCTGACCGCCGCTGTCGGCGGCAAGTGGCTTGAGAAGGTCGGCCCGCGCTATGTTGGCGTTGTCGCGGCCACCCTCTGGGGCGGCGGTTTCATTGTTGGCTCGCTCGGTATCTCGCTTCACCAACTCTGGCTGGTTTACATCGGCTATGGCGTTCTCGGCGGTGCTGGGCTCGGGCTTGGCTATGTCTCGCCGGTATCGACCCTGATCCGATGGTTCCCCGACCGTCGCGGCATGGCAACCGGTATGGCCATTATGGGCTTCGGCGGCGGTGCTATGATCGGCGCTCCGCTCATCGCATGGCTTCTACGCACCTTCCAATCTGCGCCCGAGTATCTTGGCGCAGCCGGCGCGGTGAACTTGGTGACCGAAGGTGGTCGCCGTTTTGCAGAAACCGCCAATGGAATGGTTGAAGTCGTTGTCGCGAACGCAGCCCAAGCGGCCGATTTCGGCGGTCAAGCTGGCGTCTATGTCGTGGGCACCGGCAGCACCGGCGCAGCTGAGACGTTTATGACGCTCGGTATCGTCTATTTCATCGTGATGATCCTGGCCTCCTTCCAGTATCGCGTGCCAAAAGAGGGCTGGAAGCCTGCAGGATGGGAACCGGCACCGGTCAAGTCCGGCATGGTCACCCAGAACAATGTGCATATCGACCAGGCTCTGAAGACACCGCAATTCTGGCTGCTTTGGGTCGTGCTCTGCTTCAACGTCACCGCAGGTATCGGCGTGATCGGCGTGGCGAAGACCATGATCAACGAGATCTTCGGCGATCTGGCCATCGTGACAGCTGCATTCGCCGGGACCTACGTTCTGATGATCTCCGTCTTTAACATGGTTGGTCGCTTCTTCTGGGCCTCCACGTCGGACTTCATCGGTCGAAAGAACACCTATCATTGCTTCTTCGTTCTGGGCACCATCCTCTACTGCTCCATCCCGTTCTGGGCCGGTAGCAGCGGCGTTGTGGCCCTTCTCGGCTTCTACATCGCGACGATGATCATCTTCACCATGTATGGCGGCGGCTTCGCGACGATCCCGGCATACCTGGCGGACATCTTCGGAACGATGCATGTCGGCGGCATTCACGGACGCCTGCTGACCGCATGGTCCACCGCTGGTGTGCTCGGACCCTTCGCGATCACGTATCTGCGGAACATGTCCAAAGAGAACGCGATTGCAGATCTGGCCGCCAAGGTAGATCCGGCTGCCTTCCTGCAGCAATTCGGTGCGCCGATCACACAGCTCAACGAATTGGTTGCAGCAAATACGGTGACGATCGCCAAACTGATGGAAATCGCACCGGCAGGGACGGTCGATCCAACCTCCATGCTCTACAACACCACGATGTATTGCATGGCAGCTCTCCTGGTGATCGCCTTCTTCGCCAACCTGATGGTTCGCCCGGTCGGCGCGAAGCACCACGTCGAGCAGACGCATCCAAGCGCGGTTCCTGCGGAGTAACTGACGCTGACGATGGCTGGGGCGCGGACAAGATGCTGCGCCTCAGCTCCCATAGAAACCCTCCACTTAAAAGCCACATTGAGCACTAGAGCGAGCTAGGCTTACTCGGGAATTGGGTTTGGCAGGAGGCGCAAAGAGCGCTTCGAGGATACGAGAGTGAAAGCTCCGGCGCCCTATGCTAAACCAGCCGCCAACCGAGCAACGCTCTTGGGCAATGGAATGCCACGTCTTAGGGAGACGCCGTGATGTCCGACGACAATTGCATCAGAAAGCCAGCAGGCGCAGCAGGTGGGTGGGGTGCACTCAAGAGCGTCGGACGCCAATTGATGGGCACAGGCAAGCCGATCGGCGGCGCAAAAACCCTCCTCAGTCTCAATCAAGCGGACGGCTTCGACTGCCCCGGATGCGCCTGGGGAGATCCTGAGCATGGCTCATCCTTCGAGTTCTGCGAAAACGGCGTGAAGGCCGTCGCCTGGGAAGCAACCCGCAACCGCGTCACCCCGGAATTCTTCGCACAGCACAGCGTCACAGAACTCCAGAGCTGGTCCGACTACGACCTGGAGCACGAAGGCCGCCTGACCCATCCGATGCGCTACAATGCCGAGACGGATCACTACGAGGAAGTGAGTTGGGACGACGCCTTTGCAGGCATCGCCGCCGCGCTCAACGCATTGGAAGATCCCAACCGAGCGGAGTTTTACACCTCTGGCCGGGCCAGCAATGAGGCCGCGTTTCTGTATCAGACCTTCGTTCGGCTCTACGGCACCAACAATTTCCCTGATTGTTCGAATATGTGCCATGAGGCGAGCGGCGTGGCCCTGACCGAAGCGATTGGAATCGGCAAAGGCACGGTGACGCTTGAAGATTTTGAAAAGTGCGACCTTGTCTATTGCGTCGGGCAAAACCCAGGCACCAACCACCCCCGTATGCTCGCCTGCCTGCGCGAAGTCGTGGAACGCGGCGCGCGGGTCTGCGTCCTGAACACATTGAAGGAAAAAGGCCTGCACCGCTTCTCAGATCCGCAAAAGAAGCTGGAGATGATCCGCGGCGGGTCGGAGCCGACAAGCACCGACTATTACCGGCCCCGCTTGGGCGGCGATATGGCGGTGTTCCGCGGCATGTCGAAAGTCGTCCTGGACGCCGAAGATCGCGCCCGCGCGGAGGGCCGAAAGCCGATCCTGGATCATGACTTCATCGCCGAACATACCCATGGCTTCGAGGCGTGGACCGAGATGGTCCGCGCAACCCCCTGGGATCACATCGAAGAGCAATCGGGCCTCAGCCGCGACGAGATCACGGAAGCGGCCGAGATGTATCTCGCCGCAGACAAGGTGATCACCACTTGGGCGATGGGCGTAACCCAGCACCTGCATTCCGTCCCGACAATCCGCGAAATCGCCAGCTTTATGCTGTTGAAGGGCAATATCGGCCGCGAGGGTGCGGGCCTTTGCCCGGTGCGCGGCCACTCCAACGTCCAGGGCGACCGAACCGTCGGGATCAACGAGAAGGCCCCGAAGCCGCTTCTGGATGCGATGGAAAAGGAGCTCGGCGTATCCCTGCCCCGGGAGCCCGGCCACAATGTCACCCACGCGATCGGCGCCATGCTGGAAGGTTCGGCCAAGGCATTCGTTGCTCTCGGTGGAAATTTCGCGCGGGCCGTTCCGGATAGCAGCCTCGTCGCGGAGGCGTTCCGCAAGCTGGATCTCACAGTGAATGTGGCCACCAAACTCAATCACGGCCATCTGATGCCGGGGAAAGCCTCCTACATTTTGCCCTGCCTTGGGCGGACGGAGATCGACAAGAATTCCAGCGGCACGCGGCAAATGATCACCGTCGAGGACTCCATGTCGATGGTGCACGGCTCCGCGGGGATCAATCCGCCCGCATCCGATGCGCTGCTCTCGGAAATTCGGATCGTGGCCGGTCTCGCGAGGGCGACCGTTGGCAGCAGCGTGGTCAATTGGGATGCCCTGGCTGAAGATCATGACAAGATCCGCGACATGATCGCACGCGTCCTGCCGATCTACGGCGATTTCAACAAGGCTGTCCGCAAACCGCGCGGCTTCTGGCTCCGGAACCCTGCCACTTGCCGCGAATGGAACACGCCCACCAAGAAAGCAAATTTCGGCGAGGCCGATCTCCGCGATCAGACCGAATGGCAAGCGGTGCAAGGCGAGAACCGTCTCTTCGTGTTGCAGACTTTTCGCAGCCACGATCAGTACAACACAACAATCTACGGTATGGATGACCGCTATCGCGGGGTCTACGGCGTGCGCAATGTGGTGTTTATGAATGCGGATGACATCGAAAAGATCGGCGCCAAGGCAGGCGATATGGTCGATCTGATTGGAACCTACGATGACGGCAGGCACCGGGAATGCAAGAATTTCCGGCTGGTCTCCTACGATATCCCGTTTGGATGCATTGCAGGCTACTATCCGGAGATGAACGAACTCGTGCCTCATCAGACCGTTGGGCAGAAGAGCTTCACGCCGACATCGAAGTCCGTGATCGTCCGGGTGGAGCCGCACACGCCATGATCGCCGTCGATGAGGAAATGCTTCGCGCTGCGAGTGAGAATGCGCTCGCTGCACGCCAGGATTTTCTCTCACCGATGGGCCCGATGATCCTCGCGAGTGCGGCCATGGGTATTGCGCGTGATAGCCGCAGTTTCGCGCGCTTTTTCGAAGTCGCCCATGCGCTCGTGATCCGTGAATGCGTTTACATGTCAGAGGAGCAAGGCCTACTCAAAACGGAAGATCGCGGCGATCTTTCTCAGCGCTTGTTCTTCGATCTTACAGAAACAGGATGGTCCCTTCTGCCCGAGGAACTCTTCCAATGACACGCCCTGCGTCCAGAAACGAACTGCGGCCCCTATCTGAATTGGTCTCGCAGAGCAGCTGGACGTCCGCCGGGCGGTCGGAGGGCCGCCGAGAGCTCGTCGCGGAGACGCCTGTTGCGATAGTGTTCAACGGCTACACGGTCGCCGTGATGATGGCGTCACCCTCGGATCTGGAAGACTTCGCCCTGGGCTTTGCCATGAGCGAGGGCTTCATCGCCGGTCCGGACGATATCGAAGAATTCGAAGAGGTTACCCACGCGAAAGGGATCGAGGCGCGTTTCTGGCTGAGAGCTGACCGCGCAGCGGAAATCGCCGAACGGCGCCGCGCCATGATGGGCCCGGTCGGATGCGGGCTTTGCGGAATTGACAGTCTTGAGCAGGCTTTGCGGGAGGTTGCCCCTGTCACTGCTAGCCTCTTCCTGCCCGCTCAAGAGATCGTGCGCGCCAGTGCGCTTTTGCAGAGCTTTCAGCCGCTCCAGGATCGCACGCGGTCCGCGCATGCAGCGGGATTTCTCCTGCCCGGCGACGGGATCGTCATGGCGCGCGAAGATGTCGGACGCCATAACGCTCTGGATAAGCTCCTCGGCGCTCTCACCCGTGCCGGGATCAATCCAGCGAGCGGTGCTGTCTTGATGACCTCGCGGGTCTCGGTTGAACTCGTGCAAAAATGCGCGGTCTTTGGCTGCCCAATTCTGATCGCGGTATCGCGCCCGACCAGCCTCGCTGTCGACACAGCCCAGAGGACCGGGATCACGCTTGTGGGCTTCTGCCGACCCGACGGGTTCGAGACCTACACAGCCGCAGACCGGATTGTCGGCTAAGGGGCGCGACGCCCTATATTTCTCCGACCATAGCTGTCTCTAGGGTTTTTGCATGACCACAACCAAGTGCTCGCTGGTGTAGCGTGCGGCTCGGCTCGATGCATGCGCGCGGGCGATCTCCAGAACACGATCACGCTCACCCTCGGCGAGCTTACCGAGGGCGCTCTCTGACTGCGCGAAAAGACTCTCGGCGCCGAACACCTCGACCACCTCCAAACCCGGTGCGGAAAACTCGTCATCCAACCCGTCGGGATGGAGGAAAACCGCCTCGGTAAAAAACGCCCCGCCCGCCTCGACCCGAAACTCGTCCTGGCTGGCCGCAAGCGTAGCGGTGGGAGCGAGCTCAGCGAAAAGCTCCGGTCGCTTGCAGGCAAAATGCATCGGAGCGAGCGTCGAGAGACAGGCGAAAAACGCGACACCCCAGGGCCGAAGGACACGGGCAACCTCGTCGCGCACCCGATCACGGTCGCGCCGATCCACAAGGTGATAGAGTGGGCCCAGACAGAGCACCGCATCGAAACTGTTTGGTCCATACTCCGAAAGATCCCGCGCATCCCCAACCGCCGCACGCCTCAAAGAGATCTGTTGCTCCTGGGCTTTCTCCCCCGCGAGAGCGATCGCCGCAGGGGAGAGGTCGATGAGATCAACAGCATGGCCACGCTGTGTCAGCGCGAGCGCATAGCGTCCCGGTCCGCCACCCAGATCGAGCACGCGCTCCCCAGTCCCAAGCCGCGATGTGATCCGGTCCAACGTGACCGCAAATTCAATCCAACACTCTTCAAGCCTGTTCCATTCTTTCTGAGCCTCTGCGTCGTAGTAAGCGACAACTGGATTCTTGGCGCTGGCGTGCAAGAGACAGCCCTCCTAAACGGCAGCGGGACAGGTGTTCTTCCCGCTAATTCGCGGCCTTGGCCGCCCGGCACCACTTACAAGATCCTGATGCGGCGCGCGCGCTTTTGTCACAATCGAGACAGCGACGCTCCTGTCTCAGCAGGCGGGCTCCTACTTCACCTGACCGCGAGAAAGCTGGGAATAACCATAACCCACTCACAATCTTACAGGATTCCACGATCCACTCGGGGCAATGTCTGTGCGATCCTAGAAAAACGCATGCGCGGGCAACCGCGCTTCCGCGTAGGCGATCACTGGCGCGGAGCGGGCAAGACCCCATATCCATTGGCATCTGTCAGAGAATTCCACGGGGGAATGCACCCATTTGAGCGCCGCAACAGAAATGATCGCGGGTCTCTCCAAATCCGATGCGGATGCGATCGTCGCAGAGGCGGCATCGGCATATTTCGACGATTGCCGGGCGCGTGTCCCTGAATTCGTCGACCAAACCTTCACGTTTCTGGGCTCGGTCAAGCTGCATCGGCATGCCTTGGGCTGGGATGTTCTGCGGGCACCGGCAAATGCGCTGCTCTCCGTGCCGCAGGTCGGCCTCAAAGTCTCGGCGCTGGGCGCGCGCGGCATTGGGCGGCCAAGATCAGCCGCTTGGCTTGAGCGACAAAACCTCCTGCTTGAGACCGATGTGGCGCGTGAGGTGCGCTGGCGGATCGTGACCCGCTTGCTCCACCAGCCGCATGCGGACGGCAAGCGCCGCTCTCATCGCAACGGGCTCGCTGAAGCGATCATGGCGCATCCCCGCGTGGTCCATCTCGTCGAAGATGCGGCCGCGACCGTTGGCGCCCATCACGACGATCTGGCCTTCCGAAAGCGTGTGCAAGAAGCGCTCACAGAATATACGGGCACACGGGCGGCAGCAGCGGAAATCACGACCGCCTTGATGACGCTGGGCACTGGCGCCGTCGCCTTCAACCAGGCAACGCCAGGCGCCATCGCCCTAGGTCCTGCTGTCGCGGCATCGCTAGCCCAGAAAATGGCCGTTGCCTCGTTTCCGCTGGGGGCAACAGCGGGCGGCGTCTGGTATGGCATTTTTCCGGCGCACGCGTCCTCCGCGCTGGTCGCGGGGTCAACGGCGGGCCTCATGGGTGCGGCGGCAGTCATTTCCGCATTCGCAGGTGTCGTCTCCGATCCGGTCCAGCGGCAATTCGGCATACACACCCGCCGCCTCCATGCACTGATCGACGGCCTGGAGGCCTCTTTCACGACGGAAAACGCACAAGGGTTTGTCGCATATGATCTCTACGTCGCGCGCGTGATGGATCTCTCGGACATCTTGATCGGCATTGCGCGCGCGTTTCGCGGATAAGGGTCACGACGGGTCGGGCGCGTCTCGGCCCACCAACCATCCAAGAAAAGCCGCTTTCTCTTCGTGTCACACGGCACGCGGAAGATTCAGTATCTGTGCGGCGCCTTATTCGGGTAGCCCGCCCAGCGCTCTGAAGAAAAGCCGGAGAGCACCTGCATGGTCGCGATTTGAGGCGGCAGGAACTGGGGCTCAAAACGCCGAGCGCCAGTCTAAAGATCGACCGAAAAACCTTGGGACCTGCCTCCTGCATCAGATCGCCGACACGGGCATGTGTGCGAACCCGACACCGAGTGCAGCCTTGCTCCCCCCACGCACCTGCTATAGAGGCGGTCGAAGGGATACCAGGGGGCCAGACGCCTTGTTCGCGCATCGCCATCTTCTCGGGATCGAAGGGCTGAGCCGAACCGATATCGAGACAATCCTCGATCTTGCGGAAACCTACGCTGTTCGCAATCGCAGCTCCGACGGTCATGGAGAGGCGCTTCGGGGGCTCACCCAGATCAACATGTTCTTCGAGGCCTCGACTCGCACGCAAGCGAGCTTCGAACTCGCAGGCAAACGGCTTGGCGCCAACGTTATGAATATGGGCGTCGCGCAGTCCTCTGTGAAAAAGGGCGAGACCCTCATCGATACCGCGATGACCCTCAATGCCATGCACCCGGACCTTTTGGTCATTCGGCATCCGTCTTCCGGTGCGGCGCACCTCTTGGCGCAAAAGGTCAATTGCGCCGTGCTCAATGCCGGGGATGGCCGACACGAGCACCCGACCCAGGCGCTGCTAGATGCGCTGACGATCCGGCGCGCGAAGGGCACCCTGCATCGGCTCAACGTCGCGATCTGCGGAGACATCACCCACTCACGCGTCGCCCGGTCGAACATCTTGCTTCTGGGACGAATGGAAAACCGGGTCCGTCTCGTGGGCCCACCGACACTGATGCCATCTCAGGCCTCAGAGCTCGGCGTCGAGGTTTATGACGACATGCGCGCCGGGCTAGACGGCGTCGATGTGGTCATGATGCTGCGGCTCCAGAAAGAGCGCATGGATGGCGGCTTCATCCCATCGGAAAGAGAGTATTTCCACCGCTTCGGCCTCGATCTTGAAAAACTCGGCTACGCCAAACCCGATGCCATCGTGATGCATCCCGGCCCGATGAACCGGGGCGTCGAGATCGACGGGACAATTGCCGACGACATCAACCGCTCGGTGATCCAGGAGCAGGTCGAAATGGGCGTCGCCGTGCGCATGGCGGCGATGGATCTCTTGGCGCGGAACGGACGCGCGAGATCGGATCAACCCGCTTCAGAGACGGCGGCGGGCCTTGGCGCATGACGGTGCTGCTCACCAACGCGATCCTGATCGACCCGGAGATGGGAACCGAAACCAAGGGCGCGGTGCGCATCGCCGGGGATCGTATCACCGAGGTGATCCCCGAGACACCCGGCGATCGGCGCGAAGTGCTGCGGGCGCGGGATGTGGTGGATTGCGGCGGCAAGTGTCTTGCGCCGGGATTAGTCGATATCGGCGTGAAGGTTTGCGAGCCCGGTGAACGGCACAAAGAGAGTTTCCGCACCGCCGGGCGGGCGGCTTCCGCAGGGGGCGTGACGACCATGGTCACGCGGCCGGATACGCTGCCTGCCATCGACAACCCCGAGACCTTGGAATTCGTCGCGCGGCGCGCACGTGAGGCAGCGCCGGTCCGCGTCTTGCCGATGGCCGCTTTGACGAAAGGCCGCGCGGGCCGCGAAATGGTCGAGATCGGTCTTCTCAAGGATGCGGGTGCCGTCGCCTTTACCGATTGCGACCGGGTGGTGACCGACACCAAGGTTCTGGTCCGAGCGCTCACCTATGCGCGCAGCCTGGACGCACTCGTCCTCGGCCATGCGCAAGAGCCGGGCTTGAGCGCTGGCGCGACCATGACCAGCGGAAAATTTGCGTCGCTGCGAGGGCTTGCGGCGGTGTCGCCGATGGCTGAGCGCCTTGGGCTGGAGCGCGACCTAGCTCTGGTCGAAATGACAGGCGTGCAATACCATGTCGACAATCTCTCGGCGTATATGGCGCTGCCTGCCCTCTCGCGGGCGAAAAATGCCGGGCTCGATGTGACCGCAGGTGTGAACATCCACCACCTCACGCTCAACGAGTTTGATATCGGCGACTATCGGACGTTCTTCAAACTCAAGCCGCCGTTGCGTGCGGAAACGGATCGTAGGGCCATGGTTGAGGCCGTGGCGTCGGGGCTCGTCGACGTGATTTCTTCCATGCACACCCCGCAGGACGAAGAGAGCAAACGCGTGCCCTTCGAGGAGGCCGCGTCCGGTGCTGTCGCCCTGGAGACCCTGCTGCCAGCGGCGCTGCGGCTTTGGCATGCAGGGGATCTCGACATGCCCGCCCTCTTCCGGGCGCTGTCGCTCAATCCGTCGAAACGGCTTGGACTTGAGACCGGTCGTTTGGCACAGGGCGCGCCCGCTGACCTCATACTCTTTGATCCCCATACGCCCTATCAGCTCAATCGCCACAACCTGCATTCAAAGTCGAAAAACACACCTTTCGACGAACAACGCCTCCAAGGGCGCGTCGAGATGACACTGGTCGCGGGCCAAATCGTGTTCGACAGGGCGAAAGCGATATGCTGATTCTCTGCGCAGCTCTTGCCTACCTCTTGGGATCGATCCCGTTTGGCATCTTGATCACCCGCGCCCTCGGGCTTGGAAATCTGCGCGACATCGGGTCGGGCAATATCGGCGCAACAAACGTCTTGAGAACCGGCAACAAGGCCGCCGCCGCCGCGACCCTGTTGCTCGACGGGGGAAAGGGGCTCGTCGCCGTCCTGATCGCGCGCGCGTTTCTCGGTGAAACAGCCGCGCTCGTCGCGGGCCTTTCGGCGTTTCTTGGCCACCTCTTTCCCGTCTGGCTGGGCTTCAAGGGCGGCAAGGGTGTAGCGACGTTTCTGGGCGTCATGCTCGCCGTCAGTTTCCCAGCCGGGTTGGCCACATGCTTCACGTGGCTGACTGCGGCCTTCACGATGCGCTACTCGTCGCTCTCAGCCCTTTTGGCCGCAACGCTTTGCCCGGTCTGGCTCTTCGCATTCGGTCGCGCCGACGCGATCTGGCTGGCGCTTCTCTTAGGCGCGCTGGTCTTTGCCCGGCATCACGCCAACATCAAACGCCTGCTCGCGGGAGAGGAGCCCAAGATCGGCAAGAAAAAACAAGGATAAAGGCAGGCCGAAATCCGCCTACATAAACACGCCCGCATTGTTCAGGAGCACGATCCGGATCGCATAGAGAATGACGATCAGGATGAGCGGTGAGAGGTCCAGCCCGCCCATATTGGGCAAAATGCTCCGGATCGGACCGTAAATCGGCTCCAGGAGGCGCTCCAATCCTCCCCAGATTTGCCAGACAAGCGGCTGGTTGCGATTGAGGACATTGAAGTTGATCAGCCAGCTCATGATAACGTGGATAATGACAAGCCACCACACGATGTCGAGAATGAGTAGGATGATCTGGATCAGCGATGTCATGCGAGGGCTTTCCGTTTTGAGACCGGCAGGTAAGAATCTACTAGACTTGGGAGAGTTTGGCTTCAAGCCCGCCTGTGAAGTGACGCACCCTCAAGGCGAAGGCAGCACCATGCATCGGTTGGGATCCTGATGTCCACGAAGGCAAGCCGCCTTGGTGTTTTTTCCTGGATGCTGTTTGACTGGGCAAACCAGCCCTATGCGGCGCTCATCCTGACCTTCATCTTCGCGCCTTATTTTGCAGCGAGCGTTGTCGGCGATACTGTCGCCGGGCAGGCGATCTGGGGCACGACCGTCGCAATCGCTGGCGTCATCACCGCCATCCTTGCGCCGATTTTTGGGGCCATCGCGGACCGCACGGGCGCGCGTAAGCCTTGGGTCATCGTTTTGTCCGTCCCGTTTATCGTCGGGTGCTGGGGGCTATGGTACGCAACACCGGGTATGGCCGATCCGCTTTTCGTGCTCATAGCCTTTGGAATTGCTTTCTTGGGCGCCGAGCTTTCGATCATCTTCGTGAATGCCATGCTCCCGACCCTCGGGGATCGAAGCGAGATCGGCCGCATTTCCGGAACCGGCTGGGCCATCGGCTATTGCGGGGGTCTGGTTTCGCTTCTCCTCGTCTTGCTCCTCATCTCCCCCGTGCCCGGAAACGACACGACCCTCTTGGGAATCCCTCCGATTTTCGGGCTCGACCAGGCGGCGGGTGAGCCGGCGCGCGCGGTCGGCCCGCTCTCGGCAATCTGGTTTGTCCTGTTCGCCCTGCCCTTTTTCCTGTTCACACCTGACCTTCCCCGGGCCGAGCCGATCCGAACGGCCATTGGTGGCGGTCTTCGTGATTTGAGCCAAACCATTCGGGAAGTCCGAGGCCACCGCAGGCTGTTCACCTATCTTCTGGCCTCGATGATGTATCGCGACGCGATGACCGCGATCTTCGTCTTCGGCGGGATCTATGCCAGCGGCGTCCTCGAATGGAATACGTTCCAGCTTGGTGTCTTCGGCATTGTCGCAGCGGCGGTCGGCGCTTTAGGCGCCTGGCTGGGAGGCTACGCGGATTCGTTCTTTGGGCCGAGACCCGTGATCATGGCCTCGATCTGGTCGCTTATTGTTATATGCATTGTGATATTGCTCACCGCTCGAGACAGCATCGCGTTCATCCCGGTGCCCCCGGACTCGAACCTTCCCGATATCGTCTTTTACTGCGCAGGCGCGCTTCTTGGTGCGGCATCGGGGATCCTGAATGCCGCGTCTCGGACCATGCTGATCCACGAAGCCGACGGACATGTCGAAAGCGCACAAGCATTTGGCCTTTATGCCCTTTCGGGAAAGGCCACGTCCTTCATCGGGCCTGCCCTCATCGCCACTGCAACCGCAGCCACCGGGTCGCAGCACCTGGGGATTAGCCCTGTCTTGGGCATGTTCATCATCGGTCTCTTGCTGATGAGCCTTCTGAGACCACAATTTCAAACTGCCAAGGAGGGCCGAATATGAGACAGATCTGGCTCAGCGCGATTGCCGTTATCCTGGCCGCAGCCTCTCTGGCCCCGTCCCCCACCGCCGCGCAAAATGCGCTCGCCCTGTTTTCCGCCAAGGAAACGCCGTTTCCCACCGACGAGACCTATGCCATCGGCGAACATGCCAAAGGCTGCCTTGCCGGTGCGGTACAGTTGGCGGAATCGGGTCCGACTTGGCAGGCCATGCGGCTCTCCCGAAACCATCATTGGGGGCACCCCGCGACCATCGAGTTCGCCGAGCAAGTGAGTCGCGCCGCCACGAAGGTGGGCTGGAAGGGGATCTATGTCGGCGATATCAGCCAGCCGCGAGGCGGGCCGGTGCCGGGACATAAATCGCATCAGATCGGCCTTGATGTGGATTTCTGGCTCTTGCCACCGACGAGCCTTGATCTCAGCCGCGCCGATCGGGAGCGGATCTCCTCGCTCAACGTGCGCTCCGCCGATCAGCGTTCGGTCAATGGAAACTGGACCCAGGCGCATCACCGCCTCCTGGAGGCCGTGGCCCGCGACCGGCGGGTGAACCGGCTTTTCATCACAGCGCCGGTCAAGCTGCAAATGTGCGCTGATGCCCCCCCGCGTGACCGAGACTGGCTTGGCAAAATCCGCCCATGGTGGGGGCACAACACCCATTTCCACGTCCGGCTAAACTGCCCGAGGGGCGCGCGGGGCTGCGTCAACCCCGATCCTGTGCCGCGCGGAGATGGCTGCGACGAGGCGATCTGGTGGGTGACGGATGCGTTGGCACCGCCTGACCCGAATGAAACGGCTCCAACGCCGGCGCCAAAAGGGCCGCTCCAGCTTGCCGATCTGCCCGAGCAATGCGCAAGCGTGGTCGCCGCACCGTGAAAGCGCTCCTCCTTATTGTCCTGAGTGCGGTCCTCGCCGCGCCTTCGCTGCTGGCGGCTGGACCAACGCTAGAACTCGATGCCCAGATCGTCTGGACAGATCGCTCGCCGCGCTTTGGCGGCTTCTCCGGGTTGGAAATCCAAGACCAAGGGCGCGCGCTTCTGACTATCTCTGACAGAGCATCCTGGGCGAGAGCACAACTGGAACGCGATGAAGACGGCACGCTGCAGCGCATCCGTCTGACCGGGATCGGCCCGCTTCTCTCCATCAAAGGCACACTTCTGGACGGTTTGGATACCGACGCAGAGGGTCTCGCCATGGACAGGCAGGGGACCGCCTATGTGTCGTTCGAGCATTTTCATCGCGTCCGCCGCTATCCAAAGATCGACGGCCCGGCGGAGTATGTGCCGAGCCCGCCCGAATTCAGCGACTTTCAACCGAATTCCGGCCTGGAGGCGCTGGCGATCGACGCCGACGACGTATTGTATGCAATCCCCGAACGGTCCGGGGCCGAAACGCGCCCGTTTCCGGTCTTCCGGCTGAAACAGGGTCGCTGGGACCAGCAGATGTCCATCCCAAGGCGCGGCAAACTGCTGGTGACGGACGCGGATTTTGGTCCGGACGGGCGCTTTTACCTGCTGGAACGGCACTTCCAGTTCGTCGGCGGGTTCGCCATCCGCATCCGCAGCTTCAGCCTCGGCGCGACCGGCTTTGAGGACGAACACACGCTTCTCGAAACCCGCCTGGGGGACAATCTGCTCGACAACATGGAGGGCATTTCAGTTTGGCAAGACGTGCTCGGTCAGATCCGGGTCACCTTGATCTCAGACGACAATTTCAATCTGCTCCAGCGAACGCTGATCTCGGAATACATCCTCCACCCGGATTCACAGGAGTGAGAGACTGGCGTCTGGAACGTGCCTATCTTATAGGCCAACCGAGCGACGTGTGGGGTATGCCACTCGGGCGGGTGAAGGAGTGGGGATATGGAGTTTCTGAGTGAGAAGGGCCAAGCCGTCGCGCAAGAGGTGGCAGCACGCCACGGGGTCAGCACCGATGCGGTCGCCACGCTTCTGAGGGCCTTGGCCCAGGGCAATGGCAGCCAAGCGCAGTTCAATCACCCGGACTTGGGCGGCATGGGCCAATGGTCTTTGGGCGGTATGGTCATGGTTGGCGATATGTTCAACAATGCGCTCAAGGCCCAGGTCGATGCGATCTGCACGGAGCTGTCAGGGCACATGAATGCAGGCGGGCTCTTTCGTCCTGCCCCAAAGACCGCCGCACAAAGCCAAAGCCAGTCGAGCGGCACGCCGGGCGTGAGCCTTTTTGTCTCGGGCGGCATGGGAGGCGGCCAGTGGTGGCCCGAGGATCTTGGAACCGCCTCATCCGTCGGATCACAAAACAACCTCCGCTACGCGGTGTTCCCAGCGACGCGGCGTCTGGCCATTGATATCGCAGGGCACGTCTCGATCTATGACACCGGCGATCATGCCATAAGCGGTGTGTCGCAGCAGCAAAGCGGCGATCAATCCCTGAGCTTCACGAGCCAGAACGGATTGGTGCACGTGAGCCAATTGCGAAAACTCGCCGACCCGTCGCCGCCTGCACCCGAAACAACAGAGACACCTGAGCCGGAGAGCGCCGATGTTGAAACGGCTCCGAGCGCCCCAGCCCCGATCTCACCTGCTCCAAAAAGCGAGGAAGCTCCTCCGCCACCCCCTAGCCCTGCGCAATCCGCTCCCGCTGCGCCGTCACAACCCGAGGACGATGTCTTCGCGAAGCTCGAAAGGCTCGCAGGCCTTTACGCGAAGGGTGTCATCACCGAGACCGAATTCGAGGCAAAGAAGTCGGAGCTTCTTTCCCGCATCTGAACTCGCCGAAAACAGCGCTCGAAAATAAAAAAGCCTGCTCGCAAGCAGGCCCTAAAGGTTGCGCGACAAAAGCCGCGTTGGTCTTGGAAGATCTGTTACTTGATTTTGCCTTCCTTGTAATCCACGTGCTTCCGCGCGACAGGGTCATATTTGCGGATCACGAGCTTGTCCGTCATCGTCCGGGAATTTTTCTTCGTGACATAGAAGTGGCCGGTATCAGCGGTCGAGTTCAACCGGATCTTGATTGTCGTCGGCTTCGCCATTCTCACCCTTCCGAGCGACCATCGCGTCGCCCCATCTTAAATCGCGACCTAGACCCATCCAGGCGCGGAAAAACCAGAGCCCCTCTCTATTGATTAAAGCGCATGTGTCAAGCGTCAAAGCATCCGGAAGTGAGAGCCGTCCGCACAGTGCTGGAAGAACGGCACGCGACGCGGACGGTCGGGCGCGGCGAGCTGCGCTTCAAGCTCCGACAAAACAACCTGCGTCACGAAAGAGAGCGGTAACGCCCGAACCTCTGCGAGTGTCAGCCATTGCACATGGCTCAGTTCGCCGTCGGTCTTCCCGATTGCATCGATCTCCAAGCCCGCATCGCTCAGATCGAGGATAAAGAACCGTGCATCGAACCGGCGGGGGCGACCCTCGGGCGTCACGGCCCGGAAAAACAGCCTGAGCGGCTCTACTCTCGGGACGCATTTGGCGTCCGCAAAAGCCACCCAACTCTCGGGGACCGGCCGCGCGTTGGGCCAGGTGCCCTCCTCGGCTAACATTACGCCTGCTTCCTCCCAAAGCTCGCGCAGAGCGGTGTAGGGAAGGGCATGCGCAACGCGCTCCTTGGCCCAACGCGCTAAACGTGTGCGCGTCTCGGGGTCAGAGGGCGTCGCGGGCAAAAGATCGAGATCGGCATCATCGACAGCCCCTCCAGGAAAAACGAACTTGTCGGGCAGGAATGCGGCCTTCGCACCACGCTGCCCCATAAGCACACGCGGGACACCCGTGTGGCGCTCCAAGAGGATGATCGTTGCGGCGTCCCGGATGCGTTGTGCTGGCGGCGCCACAGCACGATCAGGCAGGGGGGTGGACATTGGGCGCTGTCGCGAATCCATGCATCCGCTTGGCCCATTGAACGCCAACGAAGGCGCCCTTGAACCGAGGAAGCAAAAATAGCGAGAGAAGGACAAAGAATACCGAGAATCCCACTGCCATGACCCAACCCGCCGGTCGGAACACCTCATAAATGGTGAGCATGGCTGGGGCCATCAGGTGCCCCGTCACGAGGATCGTCGCCCAGGCTGGTCCATCATCGGCACGGTGATGGAAGAGTTCCGTCCCGCAGGCGGGGCAGACCCGGCGCACATCGAGGTAATGCTCCATAATCGGCGCCTCGCCGCAGCACGGGCATTTCAGCGCCAGCCCCCGCACAATGGCCTTGCGTGTATCGCGCTCGTCCTGAGACGAGACAGGTGGATAAAGCGAGTCGGTCACCTGCCCTCCCTAGGGCAAAACAGAGACCTCGCCAAGCGTCGTCTTGTTCGCGCGCTTTTGTATTAACGCCGCGCAGAAGAATTGCCGTCGCGTACTGTGATGCGCGCACTTCACGTCCAATTCGGCGCATCCCCGCCCGGCAGCACCGCCCGCGCACGGAGAAGTGTTTCCGGAGCCACACTTGCGGACGCAGCCGCGCCCAGAACCATGTCGTCCGACGACATTATGAAATCGAGCACAAACCCGAGAAACTCTTGATCTTCCACACCATTTCGCACATCATCCGGCGATGCGCCCGTCGCATTCAGGAAATGCGTTAGAGCCTCCTGATCCTGCGCGAGCCACAAAAGAGCATCTTGCGCAACGGCCTTTGCCTGCGACTGTTTCATAGATCGTAAACGCCCCGCACCGATGGTGAAACCTTTCGTTAATACCTTTGGCGTTAATACTTAATACTAGAAATGCTGCTTGTTTCCGCGATCTCGGAGGATTGGGAATGTCTGGTCGGGTGCTGGTGGTGGACGATGTGGCCACCAACCGGCTGCTGCTTCGAGCCAAGTTATGCGCCGCCTACTATGATGTGTTCACCGCCGAAAACGGCACACAGGGCTTGGAAATGGCGCGTCGCGAACAGCCGGATATGATCCTGCTCGATGTGCTGATGCCGGACATGGACGGTTATGCAGTGTGCCGGGAGCTGAAATCTGCGCCGGAAACAGCGCATATCCCGGTGATTATGGTCACATCGCTCGACACACCGGAAGAGCGGATCAAGGGTCTTGAAGCCGGGGCAGACGACTTTCTCTCCAAACCCTTCCACGATCTGGCCTTGTTTGCACGGGTGCGCAACCTGCTGCGGATGAAGATGATGTTCGATGAGCTCCGCCTGCGGGATCTCACAACCCGGGAGTTGGGGCTCAGCGATTTCATCTGCGAACAAGATATGGAGCCAGATTACACCGCGCCGATGTTGCTCGCACCCGGAACCAAGGCGCAGGGCGCTGAATGGGCGGAATACCTCCAATCTGGGCTTGGTGCGGCGACGATTGAAACAGGTTCAGAGCGCGAGGCGCAGAATCTCGCGCGTCTCGAATTGCCCGATTGCGTCGTTGTGAACCGCCGAATGATGGAAGGCGGAGATGGGCTGCGCTTTGTGTCCACACTGCGCGCGCGCCCCGAAACCCGCCAAGCTGCAATCCTGCTCGTGGTCGACAAGGCCGATGTCGAGACCGCAGCAAAGGGACTCGAAATCGGCGCGTCCGACTATATCGAAGCGCCGTTCGAGCCAAGCGAATTGACCGCGCGGATCCGGTCTCTCCTCCGCCGCAAATGCTACTCCGACTGGCTGCGGCGCAGCGTCCGGGACGGCTTGAAAATGGCAGTGATCGACCCGCTGACAGGCATTTACAATCGCCGATATGCCGCCCAGCATATGAACAGCGTAATGGCGCGCGCCCGCGAAACAGACGGCTTCTTTGCGGTCATGATGATCGACCTGGACAAGTTCAAACGCCTGAATGATCGCTTTGGCCACGATGCGGGAGACACGGTTCTGCGGGAATTCTCTCGGCGGCTGCAAGAAAACATCCGCGGCGTGGATCTCGTCGCCCGCTTTGGCGGTGAAGAGTTCTTCGTGGCTCTGCCCGACAGCGACCAGGACGCGGCGGCATCAGCCGCTGAACGCATCCGCCGGGCAATAGAAGATACAGCCTTCCCTCTCCCGGAAAACGGAGGTGAGGCGCATGTCACCGTATCAATCGGTGTTGCGATCTCCGACGGGCACGAAGACGATGCCGAAGCTGTCATCCGCCGCGCAGACCGCGCGCTCTATGAGGCCAAATCTGGCGGGCGCAATCGGGTCACCTTTTCTGCGGAAGCCGCCTGACGCGGCAGAAAGAGCGGCCCCGGGCAAGCTTGAGACCAAATCCGCAGCTTGCCGGGGGCACAGATCGCTCGATATCCATCAACAGTCGTGTTTTCCCAGAGGCCTCCCGTTGAGCGCTCCCCCCGAGCTTCCGCGCGCCATCCGTGGTGTCATTTTCGACAAGGATGGAACTCTGTTCGACTTCCGCCGGACTTGGGGTGCATGGACAGCCGGTTTCATCCGAGACCTTGCAAAGGGTGACACGCAGGCCGCGTCCGCCCTTGCCGACGCGTTTCACTACGATGTTGAGAGCCAAGAATTCGCGCCCACAAGCCCGGTCATCGCCGGGACGATGGACGTCATCGTCGACGCGATCCGCCTCAGCCTCCCGCACATGACGCTGGAAGAGGTTCACATGCATGTCCTTCTTTCAACCTCAAGTGTCACCCAGGTCGAAGCGGTGCCGTTGCGTCCTCTCATGGACGAGTTGCGCGCGGCCGACTTGACCCTCGGTCTGGCGACCAATGACGCGGAAAAGGCTGCGCGCAGCCATCTCGAAACGCGGAATATCCTGGAGCATTTCGCATTTGTCGCGGGATATGACAGCGGCCACGGCGCCAAGCCTGCGCCGGGAATGCTGAAGGCATTTTGCGCGCAGACCGGAATACCACCGGAGGCCTGTATCATGGTCGGTGACAGCAGCTTCGATCTGGAGAGCGGGCGCGCCGCGGGAATGCGAACAATCGGCGTGTTGACCGGCCTCGCAACGACCCCTGATCTCTCCCATCTCGCGGACGCTATCCTGCCTGATATCGGCGCCCTGCCCGCGTGGCTTCGCGCGCAAAGCGCCGGTCGTCCCGCCTCAGAACCGCTCAGGCAGACTTGACGAGCCGCTTGAGACTGGAATCGAGCACCAGCTCTCGGTTCACCTTCTTGGCCTTCTCCACGAGTTTTTCCATCATAAGGCGGGCCTTACGCCGCTCGTTGGAGGTGAGGTGGCGGACCGCGCGGGCAAACGGACGGCAGAAATCAGAGTATTCACCGCTCGAAGCGACCTCACGTATCGGTGCAAGAGAACCGGTTGAGACATCTGGATCGTAGCCGAATACCTCAAAGTCTTCCCGGTAGCGTGTATACACCTTCTCTGCCAGCGCATCGGTGTAATACTCCGCAAGGCGCGTCGAAGCCGAAGTGGCGTGCAAGGCGCTGTTGGCGCGCTCTGGCACGCACACCGAGAACCGCCCGGAAACGCGGCGTATGCTGTCCGGTAAGGTCTCAAAATGCCCGATATGGTTGTATTTCACGAAGTGAAACATTGTCTTATAGGACTGGCCGACCCAGTGAAGATCGACATCAACATCAGGTTGAGCACAGACCATCTCGACAAATTCTGGGAAACTGCCGGGAACATCCGGCAGGCGGAAACGGTTGATCTTGTCACCGGCCTTGCCGTCCGCAACGCGTCTTTGAAGTTTGACGATCTTATCGAGATAGGCCGAAAGAAGCTTGCTGTAGGGATTACGGACCACCGTAAATACGAATTTGTTCATCAGATCAGCTGTCAGGCGATCTATCTCGTCCGAGGCATAGGAGTCCCAAGGCGTCTGCACACTGTCTGGAGCGCTGCCCCAATTGTAATTGTGGACTGCAAAATAATCGTCTGGGACCGGCAAATCTGAACCCGCAGCCACCTCAAGCTCCCAAAGCAGGCGTTTGATTTCGGTGTTTGCAGCTTTTCCCAGCGGTATGAAGAGGTAACCCAAGGTGTTGGATGGCGTGCTGTCGCGGAGCACCTGAAACACATTGCGTTTGTTCCAAGGCCTGCAATCCATCACCTGCATCGAAAGAATTCCGTTCCTGTCCAACGCGAAAGCAGCTTAGGGGACTTCGAAGCCGGTTGATCCGGCACCCAGCTGCGTCGCTCGCGCTCCAACTTAGTGCACTCGCTCTATTGCCCGGCCAAAATCCGGGCCGCAAGGCTTTCCGCAGCAGATCGGGGCTTTAACCCATTGTTATGAAATTGGCGCGGGCCACGTCCGTGTGTCTTGTCACCGACGCCTGTGCCGCGCAAACATGACAGTTGCTTGAAACCCGCCCCCGCGCGCGCCATGTCTAATCGAACTGGAGGTGCTGCGCTGCCAACCGATCGGGGCGCAACAGCCTTGCCAAAGTAAGGACGAAAAGCATGACTAAGTTGAGCAGTCCGACATATCCTGTTCTTCCCCTTCGCGACATTGTTGTTTTTCCGCACATGATCGTGCCCTTATTCGTCGGGCGCGAAAAATCCGTGCGCGCGCTGGAAGCAGTGATGAAGGACGACCGGCAAATCCTGCTGGCCAGTCAGAAAGACCCTTCTGAGGACGAGCCAAACGCCGAGGGCATCTACACCGTCGGTGTTCTAGCGAATGTATTGCAGCTTCTGAAGTTGCCCGACGGCACAGTCAAAGTGCTGGTCGAAGGGAAAGCGCGCGTTCAAATCACCGATTTCGTCGAGAATGAATCGTATTTCGAGGCGGATGCCGAAGCGATTGCGGAAACGGAAGAAGACAGTGATGCAATCGGTGCCCTCGCCCGGGCGGTGTCCGAAGAATTTGAACGCTATGCCAAACTCAATCGCAACATACCCGACGAAGCGGTCTCTGCGATTTCAGAAGACATCAGCGCGGGCAAGCTTGCCGACACCGTTGCCGGACATCTGGGCGCGAAGTTGGAGGAAAAGCAGGCGCTCCTGGAGCAGCCCGATGTGGGTGAGCGCCTAGAGGCGATCTATGGACTGATGCAGGGCGAAATGTCCGTCCTGAAAGTCGAGAAGAAGATCAAGAGCCGCGTCAAGAACCAGATGGAGCGCACCCAGCGCGAATACTATCTGAACGAACAGATGAAGGCGATCCAGCGCGAGCTCGGCTCGGGCGACGGCGAAGGCCAAGACGATGCGTCGGAGTTCGAAGATCGCATCGAGAAAACCAAGCTCACCAAGGAGGCTCGCGACAAAGCGATCGCGGAGCTAAAGAAACTCAAATCGATGTCGCCGATGTCCGCCGAAGCCACGGTGGTCCGAAACTATCTCGATTGGATGCTCTCGATCCCGTGGGGCAAGCGCAGCCGGATCAAAAAGGATCTCGGAGCCGCGCAGAAGGTTCTCGATGCGGACCATTTCGGCCTGGGGAAGGTGAAAGAGCGGATCGTCGAGTTTCTCGCCGTCCAGTCACGGTCTTCGAAGCTGAAGGGGCCAATTCTCTGCCTCGTCGGCCCTCCAGGCGTCGGAAAGACCTCGCTCGGCAAGTCGGTCGCGAAGGCGACAGGCCGCGAATTCATTCGGATTTCGCTGGGTGGGGTGCGTGATGAAGCCGAGATCCGTGGCCATCGCAGGACCTATATCGGTTCAATGCCTGGCAAGATCATTCAGTCCATGAAGAAGGCCAAGACCACCAATCCTCTGATCTTGCTCGATGAAATCGACAAGATGGGCCAGGATTTCCGTGGCGACCCAGCCTCGGCAATGCTGGAGGTGCTCGATCCGGAACAGAACTCGACCTTCATGGATCACTACCTTGAGGTGGAGTATGATCTGTCGAACGTGATGTTCATCACCACGGCCAACAGCTACAATATGCCGCGGCCGCTGCTCGACAGGATGGAGATCATCTCTATCTCCGGCTACACCGAGGATGAGAAGTCGGAAATCGCGCGCCAGCACCTGCTCGAAAAGCAGGAGAAGGGCCATGGGCTGAAGTCAGGCGAGTTTGAACTGACCCCGGACGCCCTCCGCGACATTATCCGCTACTACACCCGCGAGGCCGGCGTGCGGAACCTGGAGCGCGAAATCGCCAAGCTTGCGCGGAAAGCCGTGACCGAAATCGTGAAGGGCAAGAGCGAAAAAGTCGTCGTGACCCCTGAGAACCTCGAAGAGTTTCTCGGTGTGCGGCGGTTCAAGTATGGGCTTGCCGAGATCGAGGATCAGATCGGTGTCGCGACGGGTCTTGCCTGGACGGAAGTCGGAGGGGACCTGCTTTCCATCGAAGCGCTCAGGCTGCCGGGCAAGGGTCGAATGAAAACCACCGGCAAGCTCGGTGACGTCATGAAGGAGTCGATTGACGCAGCCTCGTCCTATGTCCGTTCCCGCGCGACGAATTTGGGCCTCAAGCCGCCCACATTCGAAAAGCTGGACATTCACGTGCACGTGCCGGAAGGCGCCACACCCAAGGATGGGCCAAGCGCTGGGATCGCCATGGTGACGTCCATAGTGTCGGTTCTTACCCAGATCCCCGTCCGCCGCGATGTGGCGATGACCGGGGAAGTGACGCTCCGCGGCAATGTGTTGCCCATCGGTGGTCTGAAGGAGAAGTTGCTGGCGGCCCTCCGCGGCGGCATCACCACGGTTCTGATCCCGTCCGACAACGTCAAGGATCTCCGTGAGATCCCGGACAATGTGAAGAACGGGCTGGAGCTTATCCCGGTCTCCAACGTGATGGATGTGCTCAAGGTCGCACTGACCCAGATGCCCGAAGCAATCGAGTGGGACGAAGCCGAAGAGGCAACCGCCGCGCACGCCGCTGTTGCGGCAAGCGAGCCGTCCATGCCGGGAACACCGGCGCACTAGCCATCGGCAATACGACCCAACATCTGATCTCGGCGGGCTTGGCGCCCGCCGGATCTACCCAATCCCGGGGTCACTGTGGTGAAACAAACCTCGACACAGTGGCCCCTCCCATTCTCAAGAGCGGCACTTCTCACCGCGTCCTGAACGGATAGCCCCTTGATGGCATCGGCGGGAATAGCTATCACGCGCCCAACCGGGCGATTAGCTCAGCGGTAGAGCGCTACGTTCACATCGTAGATGTCGGCAGTTCGATCCTGCCATCGCCCACCACCTCCGCGCAGCGGATAGGGGTGATTAGCTCAGTTGGTAGAGCGCTTCGTTTACACCGAAGATGTCGGGAGTTCGAGTCTCTCATCACCCACCAATTTTTCAATGGGTTAGGCCTCATTCTCCGAAATGTTCCCTGGTTCAATGAACCCAGAAGGTGTCGGATTACTTCACTTGAGGCCGCCCAGTGCCTCTTCACGCAGGACAAGAAGCCCAGTTCCCACACGCCTTTCAGGCTCCGGATTGAGCTCAAAAACAAACAAGGTCCCATCCTCCCTGACTTCGAGCCTAACGAGGCCATTATATACGCAGCCCTTCGAATTGCGCGCGTCTACCTTCACAGCGTCTCGCTACAGTCGTTTTGCACAGCGCTGTTCGGAAACCCTCATCCCCCGATGGACCAGACGCTCGCCATGCACTAACAATCAAACGCGATCGCTTAGGTGGGGCTGATCACGGGGTCGACGCGTTGTGAGCATCCGTCGGCACCGACAAACTCAACACGCGCAACGGACGATCGCCAACAGAAATCGTGGATTGGGTCATTGCCAGATTGGACCGTCCGACAGAACTAACCCAGTGAGCTTGAAAGGCTGATCCAATGCCGAGTGCCCTTGAACAACTCCAAGACATGACAGTCATCGTGGCAGATACCGGTGACGCTGCCGAGATCGCCAAGCACAAGCCCGTCGATTGTACGACGAACCCATCTCTCGTCTTGGCGGCCCTTCAAAGCCCGGCCACAGCGGATCTGATCGAAGCAGAAGTCGCCGCCGCAAAGGCCAAGGGTCTCGATGCCTCCGTGCTTTGCGATACCCTTGCCGTCGCCATCGGGGCGAGCCTTACCTCTTTGGTCCCCGGTCGCGTCTCAACGGAAGTTGATGCCCGCTTGTCATTTGACGTCGACGCATCTGTCAGGAGGGCGAAGGATATCATCGCGGACTACGAGCGCCGGGGTGTGGAGAAGGGTCGCATCTTGATCAAGCTCGCATCCACATGGGAAGGGATCAAAGCGGCTGAGCAGCTCGAACGTGATGGGATCAACTGTAATCTCACCCTTCTCTTTTCCCTGGAGCAGGCCAAGGCTTGCGCTGACGCAGGTGTGTTTCTGATCTCTCCTTTCGTCGGTCGCATCACGGATTGGTTCAAGAAGGCAGATGGGGTCGAACACTACAGCCCCGATGAGGATCCCGGCGTTCGGTCTGTGCGTGAGATCTATCGCCATTACAAAGCCCACGGGATCAAGACGGTCGTCATGGGCGCGTCGTTCAGAAATATCGAGCAGGTGAAGGCTCTTGCGGGCTGCGATCGGCTGACGATCTCGCCAAAACTCCTCGCGGAACTGGCGGCCGATGAAACTGAACTCAAACGTCAACTCTCGGACGAGACGACCTCGCCTGCGGAACCCGAGGCGCTCAGCGAGGCGATGTTCCGCTGGGGTCTGAATCAGAGCGCGATGGCCACAGAAAAGCTTTCCGAGGGTATCCGCGCCTTTGACAAGGATCGGAATACCCTCGTGTCCCTTCTGGCTTCTCGCCTGTAGCCGGAGTGGGCTGGCTGTGAGTGAAGACCGTTCTGGCCTCGCTGAGATTGCTCCAGAACTCGCTTGGCGAGAAGAGGTTCGCGACTTCGGCGATTGCCGCGAACCTCAACGACCACACGGGGGTCGAGTGTTTCGTAGGGCTTCTCTCATGTTGCTCATTGCACCCTGTCGAAGAGTTACATCATAGGGGCATGCAAACGCGTGGCACCGCCGCGCAGACACAAAATTTCAACCGCTTGAGGTCTTCGCCCCAAGCAATTGAAGCATAGCGTCAATATGGGCATCCCTCAGCGGCACGACGGGAAAATGATCCTCAAGATCGTCGAAACTCGTGAACATCTCCCTGGATAGGGAAAGCGTTACGATCGGCCCAAAGAGCATGTGAAAGAACGCTTTCCTGTCCACCGGTTGGAAAGCATCTCTCGCAATACCGTCCTCAATCATGCGCCAAAGGATATCCTGTTGAGGCGCGATATAGTCGCTGTGGAACGACCGCGCGACGTTCGGAAATCCACGCGAAACCTCCGCGATAAGCGGGGACATGCGGCCGACTTCGGAGTTGATCGTCATATCGTAGAGAACCCCAATCGCTCTTTGCAGACGAACGACAGGATCGAGCGATTTGTCATCTTCCAGCGCGCGAAGATCATCCAGGGCGGGCGCATAGCCGTGCGTAACGCATGCGATGAACAGCTCATCCTTCCCGGTGAAATGGTGATACAGACTTGCCTTGGTCAGTTTGCAGGCTGCAGCGACCTTGCTCATCGACGTCCCGGCAAAACCGTTCTCCAAGAACAGACCGGTGGAGATCCGCATAATTTCCTCTCGTCGCGTCTCACCGGTCCTTAAATCGGTTTCCATCTTGACCCTTTCAAACGCCACCCTAGCTCCCTACCGAACGATCGGTTAGGGACATAGGGGCTCGGCAGTATGATACAAGGAATTCGGATCGCAGGCCTAGCTGCAGCCCTTTTCGGGTTCTCTCTCAGTGATGTTCTCGCGGACGAGGATATGGCGCAAAGCCCATTGAATGCGAGCCCTCTCTTCGTGCGCACACTGATCGTCGGCACCCCGGACAACGCACAGGAACGGCAATTCTTTGGGCGTATTGCGGCACTTGAAACGGCAGATCTTTCGTTTGAAGTGCCGGGCTACCTGTCGCTTTTGGATGCACCCCGCGGGTCATTCGTTGCTGAAGGTGAACGTCTGGCCGAACTCAATCTTGCTCCGTTCGAACGCACCGTCGAACGGGCAGAACTCAATTTGATCCAGGCGGAGCGGGATCTGGAACGGTTGCGAACGCTCTCCGCGCAGAATGTCAGCTCCGAGGTCCAAGCCCAGAACGCCGAGACAGCGCGCGACCTGGCAGAGGTGGCTTTGCGCGACGCGCGCGATGCCCTAGCGGATGCGCAGCTTACCGCACCCTTCGACGGGATCGTCGCCGACCGGCTGGTCGCGACGTTTACCAACATCACGCCAGGCCAGCCCATCGTTCGCCTTCACAACATGTCGGAAACCCGTGTCGAGTTCGACCTTCCCGAACGTCTTCTGGCGCAGATCGGGGCTCCCTCGCTCGTCGAGTTCTCAACAATTCTCCCAGGCCAGACAGAGCCCACACCTCTCGTGTTTCGCGAAATCCAGGCAGAAACCGGGGCAATTGGGCAGAGCTACCTGATCTCATTGGCGGTCGAAGCGGAGGTATCGGCGCACGTGCTTCCCGGCAAAACCGTGACCATCAAGTCTCGGCTCCCACACGAGGAGGATGGCATTGCGCTGCCGGCCACCTCTATCGTGACCCGCCCAAACGGTGAGACGGCCGTTGTCGTCGTTCAGGAAGAGGACGGCGCGCTTCGGCCTGATTTCACGCCAGTCGTGGTTCGGTCAGAAACCGGTGTTGGTCTTATCGTGGCGGGCCTGCGACCCGGCACCGAGATCGTCGAACTCGGCGGGCATCTGATCGGTCCCGAGACCGTGCTTGCCCGCTACACCGGCCTCATCGTCGAAGGAAATTGATCCGTGCAAATCGCAAGGTTGGCGATCGAGCGACCGCTCTACACTTGGCTTCTGATCCTGTTTTGCCTGTTTGGCGGTGTCGCGGGATACCTGAGCGTCGGTAAACTTGAGGATCCGGTATTCACGCTGAAATCGGCATTGGTGGTCACGCCCTATCCCGGCGCGACCGCGGCCGATGTCGCGATCGAAGTCTCCGAAGTGCTCGAAACCGAAATCCAGCAAATGGATGAGATCGACTTCATCACATCGGCGAACACCCCTGGCCTGTCTGTCATCGAGGTGACGATCAAAGACACCTATGACGGCTCCGAGCTTCCCCAGGTTTGGGACGACATGCGCGACCGGATTGCCGACGCGCTGCCCAATTTGCCTCAGGGCGCTCTGCCGCCGATGGTCAACGACAGCTTCGGGGATGTGTATGGATTGCTCTATGCCGTCACGGCACCGGGGTATTCGGACGCAGATATCTGGGAAATCGGCACGTTTTTGCGCCGCGAATTGCTAGCCGTGGATGGCGTTGCCAACGCCGAAATCCTCGGGCTTCCGGAAGAGGCCATCTTTATAGAACCGTCCAGTGAAGCCCTTAAGGCGCTGGGCATTCCACCCGACGTCATTCTGGGCGCCGTAGCCTCGGCCAACGCAATCGTTCCCACCGGTGCTGCGGACGACCCGCGCCGCAACCTACGGGTCGACGCGCCCGCCCTCGGCGATTCGGTGTCCGAGATCAGTGCGCTTACCTTTGGGTATAACGGGGAGGTGATAAACCTTGCCGATCTGGCGGATGTCTATCGTGCCCGCGTCGATCATCCCGGACAGATCATTCGACACAACGGCGAAGAAGCCTTCACGATCGGCGTTGCGGGCCTGACCTCGGAGAACATCGTGGCCGTTGGTCAAAGAGTTGAGACACGTCTGGCCGATTTGGTCCCGCTCCTCCCCGCTGGCGTCTCGATAGAACCGATCTACGAACAACATCGCGTCGTGAACGCAGCAAACCAAGATTTCCTGGGCAGCCTCGCCATGTCCGTCGGCGTGGTGATTGGCGTCCTCGCGCTCTTCGTGGGGTGGCGGGCCGCAATCGTCGTCGGCGGATCGCTCCTACTAACGGTCAGCTTCACGTTCTTCTTCATGAACATCTTCGACATCAAGGTGGAGCGCATTAGCCTCGGGGCGCTGATCATCGCGATGGGCATGCTGGTCGACAATGCCATCGTTGTCGCGGAGGGCATGCAGGTTCAGATGCGCCGCGGCAGGAAGGCCATTGAGGCCGCCGCCGAGGTAGCGCGGCGCACACAGGTCCCTCTGCTGGCGGCCACGATTATCGGCATCATGGCCTTTGCGGGGATTGGCCTCAGTCCTGACAGTTCAGGCGAATTCCTGTTCTCCCTCTTTGCTGTCATCAGCATCTCGCTTCTCTTGTCCTGGATCATTGCCGTCACGGTCACGCCGCTCCTCGCCAGCTACCTCTTCAAAGCCGAAACATCCAATGACCCCAAGGATCCTTACGATAGGTTCTTCTTCCGCGCCTATGGCAAGCTTGTGAGGTTCAGCTTGCGGGTACGGTGGCTGGTAATTGTTGGTCTCATTGGCGCAACGGTTGCGGGGATCGGCGCCATGGGCGGGGTGAAACAGCAATTCTTTCCGCCTGCCACCACCCCGCTCGTCTACCTGAACTACAAGGGTGTGCAGGGCAGCTCGGTCGAAAGCGTGAGCCGGGATCTCGCCGTTTTGGAAGACTGGCTGCTTGAGCGCAACGACGTGAAGGCCGTCACCTCGACGATCGGCCGGAGCATGACGCGGTTCATGCTGACCTATACCCCGGAGGACCCAGATCCGTCCTACGGCCAGATCGTCATTCGTGTGGCCGAACACACCGCGATTCCCGATCTGCGCGACGCGCTCACGGACTTTGCCAACACGTCGGTGCCGTGGGCCGAAACCCGCGTCCAACAGATTATCTACGGGCCTCCGGTTGGGGCTGATGTGGAGGTGCGACTGTCGGGGCCGGACCCAGACGTTCTGCGCGGTCTCGCTGCCGACGCTCAACGCATTTTCGAAGCGGAGACCGACCTGCTCACGGTCGAGCGGATCGATTGGCGCGAACGCGAACTGGTAACGCAACCGGTCTACGCAAAGGACCGCGCGCAGGCGCTCGGCATCTCCCGCACGGATGTGGCGCAGGCCGTTGCCCTTGCGACCGATGGCATCCGAGCAGGCACCCTGCGCGAGAACGATCGCCTGATCCCAATCGTCATTCGCACGCCCAACTCTGATCAAACGGGGGATGGCATCCTGCTCGATCAACCCATCTACGCGCCAAGTGCGGGCGGCTATACGACGCTGGCTCAGGCGATTGACGGGTTCGTCGTGATCGCCCGAGATACGCTCATTCAACGCCGCGACCGTGTGAACACCATCAGTGTCCAGGCTTTCACGGTTCCCGATGTGCTGCCGCCGCAGGCCTTCGTCCAAGTCCGAGGCGCGATCGAAGCGATGGAACTGCCGCCGGGATATAGCTTCGAATGGGGGGGCGAATTCGAAAGCGCTTCCACGGCCCAAGCGAGCCTGGGGCGGCAGATGCCGCTCGCCTTTGGGACGATGCTGCTGATCACCATCCTGCTCTTCGGGAAGCTGCGCCAAACGGCCGTCATCTGGACCGTCGTGCCAATGGCCGTGACGGGCGTTGGCCTGGGCCTGCTCTACACCGGATTACCGTTCAGCTTCACGGCCCTCCTCGGTTTGCTGAGCCTCTCGGGCATGCTGATCAAGAACGCGATCATTCTTGTGGAAGAAATCGACGCCCAAAAGGACGAACAAGGCAAACCGCAATCCGAAGCGATCGTAGCCGCCTCAGTCAGCCGCCTGCGCCCGGTCATCTTGGCTGCGGCAACGACCATTTTGGGTATGGCACCGCTCCTGTCCGACGCGTTCTTTGCCTCGATGGCTGTCACGATCATGGCAGGTTTGGGTTTCGCGTCGATCCTAACCCTGATCGGTGTGCCAGCCCTCTACCACACGTATTTGCGCCGGGAACGCTTGGAAGAGGCGCGCCAGCGCGGCGCCAGCCCAAAGAAGAGTCTTCTCTCGCGGCTCTTCAAGCGCCGTGCAGCTCTCGGCCAGGGAGACGCAACCAACAAAATCGCGGCTCAGCCGGGAACATGACAAGCCTGATCCTCTCAAGCCTGCAACCGCGTCTTCAATTCCGACTTTAGGAGTTCCTATGCCCTTCTCTACGGAAACCTTCGCGTTCCTTTCGAACCTCAGGGAGAACAACAATCGCGGCTGGTTCAACGCCAACAAGAAGCGCTTCAAGGACAAGGTCGAGGCGCGCCCTGCATCGATCTGCTAGAGGCCCTGAGCATCCGTCTCGAGGACGCGCCACGCCCACTCTCGGGCGGTAAGCAAACGGTGTTTCGCCTCAATCGCACCATCCAGGCTCCCCAGGCGCTCAGACCGGCTCCAAGTCACCCTCGGCATACTGGGCGTGAAAGGCCTCGACAAACGCATCGAGGGTCCCGCCGCTGATCGCCGCCCGCAACCCTGCCATAAGCTCCTGATAGTAGTGAAGATTGTGCCAGGTCAGCAGCATCGACGCGATGATCTCTTGGGACTTGAACACGTGATGGAGGTAAGCCCTGGAATAGCTGCGGCAGGTCGGGCAATTGCAATCAGGATCAAGAGGCCGGGGATCATCGGCGTGGCGCGCATTCTTGATGTTGATCGGCCCGCGCCGGGTCAGCGCCTGCCCGGTCCGACCCGACCGGCTTGGCAGAACGCAGTCGAACATGTCGACCCCACGCAGAACTCCGCCAACAATGTCGTCGGGTTTACCGACGCCCATCAGATAGCGGGGACGGTCCACAGGAAGAAAACCCGGCGCGTAATCAAGCACGCCAAACATCGCTTCCTGGCCTTCCCCCACCGCAAGACCCCCGATCGCATAACCCTCAAACCCGATCTCGCGGAGCGCCACCGCGCTCTCCTCCCGCAAGTCGCGCGTCACACCCCCTTGCATAATCCCGAAGAGCGCATGGCCTGGCCGGTCGCCGAACGCCACGCGCGAGCGGAGTGCCCAGCGCATCGAGAGCTGCATGGAGGCCGCCACATCCGCATCGCTCGCGGGAAGCGCCGGGCATTCATCGAAAGCCATCACAATGTCGGAGCCGAGGAGACGCTGGATCTCCATACTGCTCTCAGGGCTCAGGTGATGCTTCGACCCATCGATATGGCTGCGGAAGGTCACACCCTCCTCATTCAGGCTGCGCAACTCCGCCAAGCTCATGACCTGGAAGCCGCCTGAATCGGTCAAGATCGGCCGCTCCCAGTTCATGAAGCGGTGGAGCCCCCCCAATCGGGCAACGCGCTCCGCGCCGGGTCGCAGCATGAGGTGATAGGTGTTGCCCAACAGGATATCGGCGCCGGTGGCCCGAACGCTCTCGGGCAGCATCGCCTTGACGGTTCCCGCTGTCCCCACCGGCATAAAGGCGGGCGTTCGGATCTCACCGCGCGGTGTGAGGATCCGGCCCGTCCGGGCGCGGCCGCATGTCGCCTCAAGCTCGAATTGAAACCGGGTCATCGCGCTCCCTTACGCCCCGATACCAGGAACAGCAACGGATCCCGCGACAGTCGTGTTAGTGTCACGCAACTAAGATCAAAGAGAAGTCCAAACCTACGGAGGGAAAATCAATCATGAAGCTGCTTCTTCACGGCTCCGTCGCCGTCGCGCTGCTCGCCGGTCCTGTTCTGGCAGATAGCATACAACTTGGTCCAAGACCCTATTTCCTCGTCGAGCAGATGCAGGACAGCCCGCTGAAAGAGCAGCTCATGGCCTGCAGTGAGGGCCCTTTCCAGCCGAGCCTCTGGTCGATCGGCCATCGCGGCGCCCCGATGCAGTTTCCCGAACACACCGTTGAATCCTACCGCGCCGCGGCGCGTATGGGCGCGGGCGTCCTTGAATGCGATGTGGCCTTCACCGCGGATAAGGAGCTCGTCTGCAGGCATGCGCAGGATGATCTCGCGACCACGACCAACATTCTGGCTTCGGACCTCGCGGAAAAATGCACGGCGGGCTTCACGCCGGCAGATGGCGATGTCCCCGCAGGCGCAGACTGCCGCACCTCGGATCTGACGCTGTCGGAATTCAAGACGCTGACCGGCAAGATGGATGCCGGTGATGCCACGGCGAGCGATGTGGACGGCTTCATGGATGCCACCGCCGGATGGCGGACCGATCTCTATGCCGCCGAGACCGGCACGTTGATGACCCACGCTGAGTCTATCGAGCTCTTCAAAGAACTAGGGGCAAAGTTCACGCCGGAGCTGAAAACCCCCGCCGTCGACATGCCCTTCGATGGGTTCAGCCAGGAGGATTACGCTCAGAAGCTTATCGACGAGTATAAGGCGGCGGGCGTGCCACCCGAGGATGTCTTCCCGCAATCCTTCAACCTCTCAGATGTCCTCTACTGGATCACGGCGGAGCCCGAATATGGCGCCCAAGCGGTCTACCTCGTCGAACTGCCGTCGGATGTGGGCTTCGACGAACAAGACCCATCCACATGGCAGGAGAACTTTGAAGAGTTGAAGGCGCAGGGCGTCAACTATCTCGCGCCGTCGATGAACATGCTGGTGACCGCCGATGGCGACAGCATTGCCGCAAGCGAATATGCAAAGGCCGCTTCTGCCGCAGGGCTCTCCCTCATCAGTTGGACGCTGGAGCGCTCCGGTCCGCTCAGCACAGGCGGCGGCTGGTATTACCAACCGATCAACGACATCGTCTCCTCCGATGGGAGGATGTTCGAACTCGTCGATGTGTTGGCGCAGGATGTCGGGATCGTCGGTCTGTTTTCGGACTGGCCCGCAACGACCACATATTATGCGAATTGCGTGGGTCTCGACTGACGCGGCCACCGATTGGCAAGCTGAACCGTCCCCGGTCTTTACGGGGGCGGCACCTGCTCCTATTTCTCAAAGGGTCAGATAGGAGCAACCCGTATGAGTGCGGATACCGACCTGCCCATGGAGGGCGCGCCTCTCATCAAGCCGTCCTCGGTAGAGAACGCGCTCCATGATCCCATTGTGGACGCGTGCCGGACAGTCTTCGATCCCGAAATTCCGGTGAATATTTATGACCTGGGCCTGATCTACACGATCGAGATCAACCCAGAGAGCGACGTGAATATCCTGATGACCCTCACGGCCCCCGGCTGCCCCGTCGCGGGCGAAATGCCCGGTTGGGTCGTCGATGCCATATCCGCCGTTCCCGGCGTGCGGCATGTGGATGTCGAACTGGTCTGGGAGCCGCAATGGGGCATGGATATGATGTCAGACGAGGCGCGACTCGAACTGGGCTTCATGTAGGTCCTGCATCACAGGTCAGGTTCATAGCACCGCGCGCCTCTTGAGAAAAAAGCACGATGCGCCTATTTTACGAGACCACCTAGGAGGTCACAGGTCATGTTCAGTATTCCCGGCAAGGCTGCCGTTAGCATAACAGGTGCTGCTCAGTCGCAGATCCTGCGTCTCATGGATAAGGGTGGCAAAAAGGGTCTTCGCATCGGCGTGAAAAAGGGCGGCTGCGCGGGCATGGAATACACCATGGAATATGTCGACGAAATCGACCCCCACGACGAGGTCGTGGAGGAAAATGGTGCGCGAGTCATGATCGCCCCCATGGCGCAGATGTTCCTCTTCGGCACTGAGATCGATTATGAGAAGGGCCTGATCGAATCCGGCTTCAAGTTTCACAACCCGAACGTCACGGACGCCTGCGGGTGCGGAGAATCCATAAAATTTGAGGGTATGTGAAGCACTGGCTTCACGCCGCGTCCAACCGAAATGCCTTGAAACCCGGCGATTTCTGACGAGCGCCACGCCGTCGCACCCTTCCTGCCTTTCCATGGTCTGATCGCTCTGCTAGCACCCCCGCGTGTGTGCATCAGGAGATCGTCCATGGGTAAGCCCCGTTCCCTCGTCGCTGGCAACTGGAAGATGAACGGCCTGAAGGCGTCGGCGGGCATGCTTGATGCCTTGGTGGCGGCTCATCCCTCACCCAGCTGCGACATCCTCATCTGCCCTCCTGCAACGCTGATCTCCGCACTTGCCGGGGGAGCCGTCCCAATCGGCGGGCAGACCTGCCATGCGAAGGAAACCGGCGCGCATACAGGAGATATCTCCGCCGAGATGCTCGCAGATGCGGGGGCGACCGCCGTCATCCTCGGCCATTCCGAGCGCCGCGCCGATCACGGTGAAACCGATGCCATGGTCGCGGACAAAACCCAGGCGGCGTGGCGAGCGGGCCTCCTGGCGATTGTCTGCGTGGGCGAAACGGAGGCCGAGCGCGATTCTGGCGATACCTTGGCCCGAATCGGCAGCCAACTTGCGGGCTCAATTCCCGATGGCTCAAGCGCACAAAACCTCGTCGTCGCCTATGAGCCTGTTTGGGCAATCGGCACCGGCCGCGTGCCTTCTCTGGAAGAGATCGCGGAAGTACATGACTTTATGAGGAAAACCCTATCCGATCGGTTCGGCGCAGAAACAGCCGCGGGTGTCCGCCTACTCTATGGTGGCTCCGTCAAACCGAGCAATGCGCTTGAGATCCTCGCCATCGATAACGTCAATGGCGCGCTTGTCGGCGGGGCGTCGCTAAAGGCAGATGATTTCGGCGCAATCGTTGCTGCAGCAGCCTGATCACGTCTGATCTCGGTCTAGGCCGGCGAGCAGACGTAGTAATCCATGATCACGCCATTAATCGCGGGCCCATACCTCTCGATCTTCCAATCCGTTCTGGCGATGATGTCCTCAAGAAAGGCCTTGCGATAAGACGCTTTGAACAAAGGCTTTTCTGGGACAAGATCCAAGAAGTCTTCTTCTTGATCGGGATCAACGAAGGTTGAGAAAACCAGTGCGCTATCATCTGCGGCATATTGGCGCAGCTTCAACAGCATATCACGCGTGTCTTCGGGGGTGAGATGGGTCACAACCGAAAACATCGTTAATAAGTCAAAGCGCTGGAACGCGATGGGCAGTCCGGATATGTCCGCCATCTTGGTTCCACCCGAATTGTATTTCTCATTGTGGAACTCAACAGCCTGGAAAACGTATCGATCATTGCCTTTGAGCACGCGCTGCATGAACTCGATCATCTCTCGATATACGTCGAGCCCGACATAGAGGGCCTGCGGAGATCCCCGCTCCACAAGCGCCTGCGCGATCTTAACGCCACATCCCATATCGAGAAGCTTCGTGCCCTCGATTGGCTTGATACCTTCGATAAGATCCAGAAGCTTCAATCCAGATTGCACGGAGGCTGTTTCGTCGTGGCTCTTGACGCCTCGGCGGAACTTCCTGGGCACCGATAGTTTCACGGCCATGGCGACGTCGCGTCCCCCGTTTAAGGATCAGGCGTGCCAAATTTCATCTGTCCCAGGTTAGGTCAAGCCGCGAAGCACTCTCAGGCGGGTTTGCACTGCGAGAGATATTCGAGAAAAGCAGCGCCCAAGCCAAACGCACTATACCAACGCATTCGGCGAAGGCCCGTGCTTGACATCCCTCAGCCCGCTTTGCGCTCTGCCTCACTCCGGCCGCAAGGCGCAGCATAATGCATGGCCAGTCGCTCGAGTGCGATCTTGAGCACGACCTTGCCGGAACGCGCGGACCAACCCAGTCGGCGCTCTGCCGCCTCGAGCCCTTCAAGAAAGCAGCACACTCGGAAAACAATGTCCGACAAACCCGGCCCGAGAGCCTCCAGCGCACGACCAACCCGCTCCCGCGCGGCTGTCGGGCCGTCAGAAGGACCTTTGTCGGTCGAAAATGCGCCCCGGCCACCGCCACCGGTCAGGAACCGCTCCCAATTCTGCGTGACCCGTGCACCCATTTGCGCCAGTTCGAAATCTTCCCGCAGACGCTCCCCCGCTTCGATCAACTCCGCGCTCAGATAGGGGTTGCCGTCTCGACCTTGTTTACGCCCCAAAACCGAGAGCGGGCTCTCCGCCAGATTGTAGCGCACGCGCTTCTCGCCCGAACCGTCGCTCGACATCACAACGCGCTCGGCAAACTCCCGGTGCTGCTCTTGAAACGGCCCCTGGCTTTCGCGCGATCCGGTTTTCGCTGCTTTCGACTGTCGTTCTTCGGCCAGCAGCCTCTTGAGCGCAGCGCGTCCAACGGCAGTAATCGTATAGCAAGCAATCTTGCCCTGCTTTTCGCAGCCGATCCACTCTTGGAGAGCGAAAGCATGCGCGACATCCCGGTCCACGACAGCGATCCGGTTTTGACGCCCCGGCACGACCTCACGCAGAACAACCGCCTTCTCCATACTCGGAGCGACCGCAAGGAAGGCACCCTTCTCGCAGAGCCTACGCAGGATTCTGCGCGCCTCGCGCTCAATGCGCGGATCGGGGCGATCTGTTTGGGTCGTTGCCGATGGGTCCATGGGCGATACTTCCTCTTCTACAATAGTCTGCTCGCGCCCGGCGCTAAGCTTACGTCCGAGTTGATCCAACGCTTCGTCCACCAATGGATCGTCCCGCCATGCCTCGACCTTGCGCACTTGCCTAAGGATCGTCGACGCATGACAACCCTTTGTCCGTGCAAGTCCGCGGATGGAGTGGCCTTCCGTCGTGTGAACGAGGTAGGTAACCGCGGGCTCCGGGAGCCAATCAGGCAAACGGGAACGGGCGCGAAAGGGATCCTTCTGTGAACAGTCTTGAACCTGAGTTGCTGTCAAGATGAGCCCTGCTTTCCATAAATTTTCGCAAAACTCGTCTTAAGGTTGATTCGTCAAAGAAACCTTAAACGTCATTATCATACTGAATCTTCATAACTTTGAAGGTGAGCACTGCGCGCGATGCAACTTATAGTTGCGCAACACCCCGTAAGCTCAGGCCATGTTTCGACAAACGAATTGTCGAGAGGAAACCATGACCGATCCTGTCTCCATCCTTGCGAAAATGCATCGTCCTAAAGTTCTCATTCGTGCCGCACGCGCAGGCGTGAGCGATTACCGCCGGGAGAGAGACCTCAAGCGCTTTATCCGCAATCCCAAATCCTCTTCTCCAATTGCCGCCTTCGAGATGTTGCTCGCCGAGGAAAGCCGCCTGGAAGGTGTTCGCAACAGCGGCGACGCAAACTACTCGATCCAACGGCATGTGGCGCTCCTGACCGCATTGATCGCGGAGGCTCGGCTTCTGCCTTCCTTTCGCCCCGCACGCGAGCTCGCTATCGCCGCCTGACGGCCCAAACGGCGCAAGCCCGCCTGAGCCGCGCCAAATGCCGGGAATATGATCCTGCCCTGTTGCGTTCGGAGCGCTTTCGCGTCATCCCCAAGCCGTGACAGGCAGGCTCATCATCGCATCCAATCGAACGGCCAGCCCTGGCGAGCCTAAGGTCGGTGGCCTTGCGGTCGCGATTTGGGAGGCGCTAGCTGAACGTGGTGGCGGGGTCTGGTTCGGCTGGTCAGGCGAAACGCTTGAGCGCGAAACCAGGGGCGTCCGCCTCTTCGCCGAGGACAACGTCGACTTTGCCCTCGCGGACCTCACGGACGCTGAATACGAAGGCTATTATCTCGGATACGCCAACCGCGCCCTCTGGCCGGTTTTTCATTACCGCGTGGACCTCGCTTATTTCGACGAGCAGGATTTCGCCGCTTATGAGATGGTCAACAGGCGGTTCGGCAGACTTCTGGCGCAACTGACCCGTACAGACGATACGGTCTGGATCCACGACTATCATTTCCTGCTGATGGGCCAGGAAATGCGGCAATCGGGCTGGGATGGCCCGATGGGTTTCTTCCTGCACATCCCCTTCCCGGCACCCGAGATTTTTACGTCGCTGCCGCAGCACCGCCGCATCGCTCAAGCGCTCTGCGCTTTCGACCTCATCGGTTTCCAGACCGACCGGGACCGTGCGAATTTCGAGCGATACCTCTTGGAAATCGGCAAGGCGACACCGCTCAAGGACGGCCGGATCCGCGCCTTCGACCGGACATTCCGAACCCAAGCCTTCCCGATCGGCATCGACCCGGACGAAATCATCGCGCTCGCAGATGGCGAGGAGGGCCAGTCCGCCGCCCAGAGATTGGGCCGAATCATCGACCAGCGCGCGCTCGTCTTCGGCGTCGACCGGATGGATTATTCCAAGGGCTTGCCACAGAGGATGCAAGCCTTTGGCCGGATGCTCGACGATCAGGAGCATACCCGCGGGCGGGTCAGTTTTCTCCAGATCGCCCCACCCTCCCGGTCGGACGTGGACGCCTACCAGGACCTGCGGATCGAGCTCGATCAGCTCAGCGGGCGGATCAACGGCGATTACGGCGATCTCGATTGGGTCCCGATCCGCTATATCGCGCGTGGCTATCCCCGCGGAATGCTTGCCGGGATCTACCGACTGTCCCGGGTCGGGCTGGTCACGCCACTCTATGACGGCATGAACCTCGTCGCGAAAGAGTTCGTCGCGGCTCAGAATCCCGCCGATCCCGGCGTTCTGGTTCTCTCGGAATTTGCTGGCGCCGCCGAGCAACTCGAAGGTGCCCTCCTGGTCAATCCACACGACATCGCCGCAACTGCGGATGCGATCTACCAGGGGATCAACATGCCGCTGGAAGAGCGGATCGCGAGATGGACCGAGATGGAAAAAGGGGTGCGCACCAAAAGCATCGCGTGGTGGCGCAAGGGCTTCCTCCAGACGCTCGACGGCGTTCGCAGCGAGAAGGAAACCGCGTGATGGCCGCTCAACCGCTGGAAAGCTTTCAGTTGAGCGGCGGCGACGCGCTGTTTCTCGATGTCGATGGAACGCTTGCGGAAATCGGGCCTGATCCGGACGCTATCGGGATCGACACAGAAACGACCCAAGCCCTCTCGGTCCTGAGCCGGGTGCTCGGCGGCGCGCTTGTCTTCATCAGCGGGCGGGATGTGCGTGACCTCGCCAGCCGCACGCCGGATTTCGGCTGGCGGGCGGGAGGACATGGCCTTGAGATCGTCCCCCCGCAGGGCGCATTGCCCGCCGCACCTGCCCCCCTCCCAGACGACATCCTGGCCCCGCTTCGAGCGATGGAGCGCGTCGATGGCGTATGGCTCGAGCTAAAAGGACCGGTCTCCGCCCTGCACTATCGCGCAGCCCCTGAGGCCGAGACGGCTTGCCGGGAGGCCGCCGAACGCGCGGCAAGTCGCCAAAGCGGGCTCACGGTCCAGCAAGGCAAGATGGTCGTGGAGGTCAAACCCGCCCGCGCTCATAAGGGCACCGCGCTGCGAGAGATCTGCGCCACACCGGAGTTTGCCGGGCGCCGTCCCATCATGGCGGGAGACGACACCACCGATGAAGATGCCATAATTGCAGCGCAAGACCTCGGCGGCATCGGCATAAAGGTCGGAGACGGCGCTTCGGACGCGCTCTACCATGCCGCGGACCCGGCCAAAATACGGGCTTGGCTTCAGCGCGAAGCCCGTACCCTGCAAGCCCTCGCCTGAAAGATCAGATAAACGAATCCGACTCCGCCAGTTTGCGCCGCGCAACGAAGGCCTCGAGGCCTTCGAGAATGCCAGGATCAATGGCCGGGCGCTGATACTCGGCGAGCATCTTGCGCATCTTGTCATGGGCGATGCTCATGGTGTCGCGGCCGCCATCCTCGATCCAATGCTCGTAGGGGCGGTAATCCAACACGTCCGAGCGCCAATAGGCCGACTTGAAATGCGCCTGCGTGTGGGCGCAGCCCAGATAGTGCCCGCCTGGCCCCACTTCCCGGATCGCATCCATCGCCTGGCCTGCCTCGCTCAAATCGACACCCTCGGCCATGGCGTGCAGCGCGCCGAGCTGATCCGCATCGATCACGAATTTCTCATAGGACGAAACCAGCCCGCCCTCCATCCAGCCGCAGGCATGGAGCATGAAGTTCACGCCGCCCAAAAGCCCGGCCTGCAGGGTATTGGCAGTCTCGTAGGCCGCCTGAGCATCGGGGAGTTTCGAGCCGCACAACGATCCACCTGAGCGAAAGGGCAAATTCAGCCGCCGTGCCAACTGTCCAGCACCAAAAAGGATCTTCGACGCCTCCGGTGTGCCGAAGGTTGGCGCGCCCGAATTCATATCGATGGAGGTGACAAAAGCCCCGAAGATCACCGGCGTGCCTGGATTGACCAGCTGGGAATAGGCAATCCCCGCTGTCACCTCGGCCAAAAGCTGGGTCAGCGTTCCGGCTATTGTGACCGGCGCCATCGCGCCGCCGACGATAAAGGGCGAGACGATGCAGGCCTGACCGGCCTTCGCATAGACCTCCAGCGCCCCCATCATCACCGAGTCGAACGTGAGCGGTGAGTTGATGTTGATGAGGCTCGTCATGTAGCAGTTCGGCCCCACCGCATCGGAGCCAAACAGGATCCGGCACATCTCGACGGCATCCGCCGCGCGCGACGGCTCGGTCACAGCCCCCATGAACGGCTTATCCGACAACGTGATATGGGCCATCAGCATATCGAGATGGCGTTTGTTCACCGGTACATCGGTCGGCTCGCAGACCGTCCCGCCGGAATGGTGGAGCCATTTCGACATGTAGCCGAGTTTCACCAGGTTCAGGAAATCCTCCAGCGTGGCATAGCGCCGCCCGCCTTCCATATCATGCACGAAGGGTGGCCCATAAACCGGTGCGAAAACAAGGGACTTACCGCCGATCTCGACCGAGCGTTCGGGGTTCCGAGCGTGCTGGGTAAAGCGCGATGGCGCCGTCGCGCACAGGCTGCGCGCCAACCCCTTCGGCAGGTGCACCCGTTCGCCTCTAACATCGGCCCCGGCCTCGCGCCAGCGCGCCAGCGCTCCGGGATTGTCCACGAAGCTGACGCCGATCTCCTCCAGCACCGTTTCGGCATTGGCCTCGATCAGCTCGAGCGCTTCGTCATTGAGGATTTCGAAGTTCGGGATGCGCCGCTCGATGAACCGAGCCGCCTCGATCCGAGGCGCGGTCCGTTCTGCGCGACGGGCGGCACCGCCTCCGCCACGACGACCCCGCGCGGGCCGGCCTGCATCGGCAACTGCATCGCTCATTCTGCGCCCTCCGCCCATGCGATTGGATTTCGCGCATCATCGGGAGTTTCGGCGCGGCCCTCTGCTTGATTTGCGTCTCAGCAGACGCCATCCGCGACATGTAGCCCCCTGGCTGTGCAATCTGCGCCTCCGCCGCACCCGCGTGCAGCCGATGAGCCCTGGCGTAAGCCACCGCGAACTGAGATAGGGCTAGGGCATGTCGGCGAAGGGACGGATGAACAATGCTTACAAATCTGCTCACCACCCTGCCGATCTTTGCGCTGATCCTGGCGGGATGGGCGGCGCGCCGCAGCGAGGCGCTCGGAGCAACGGCAACCCGCGAGGTGAACCGTCTTGTGGTCTATCTCGCCCTGCCCGCCCTGCTCTTCGACATCATGGCAAATACCAGCCCCGAGGAAATCTGGCAGCCCGGCTTCATCATGGCCTTTTCGGCCGGGGCCGCGGCTGTCTTTGTGGCAACGGTGCTGATCCGCATCCGTCAGGGCAAACACCTCCCAGACGCCGCCATCGACGCGCTCAATGCCAGCTATCCAAATACCGGCTATATGGGGATCCCGCTGATCCTTGCTGTCGTGGGCCCGGAAGGCGTTGCCGTGACGCTCGTGTCGATCATCCTCACAGTCTGTGTGCTCTTCGGCTTCGCGATCGGGTTGATCGAAGCCGGGCTGCAGGCCGAAGGTGCCAAACGCAACGTGATCGGCAAAACCTTGCTCGCGCTCGGTCGCAACCCGTTGATCCTGGCTCCCGCCCTCGGCGCCGTCGTCATGCTTACGGGCCTTCCCATCCCCGATCCGGCACAGAGGTTTTTGAGCCTCCTCGGCGCCGCCGCATCCCCCTGCGCGCTGATCGCACTCGGCCTTTTCCTCGCCGACAGTGCGGCGGAGGCACGAAGCTATTCCAAGGCCACCGTCACTTGGCTGAGCGGGTTGAAGCTCTTCGTGCAGCCCGCGCTCACATGGCTCTTCGCCGCCAAGGTCCTCGGCCTGTCACCGGGGCTCACACATACCGTTGTCTTGCTCTCGGCGCTGCCCACCGGCACGGGCCCGTTTATGCTCGCGCAATTCTATGACCGTGAGGCGATGATCACGAGCCGGGTGGTGCTGTTCACGACAATCATATCCGTCGCCACATTGTCGGCCTATCTCTCGGCCATCGGCTGACACCGCCCCTTGCGCCGCCACAGGCAGCACCCTATGCGTCAGCCATGACAGCCAACCTACATCAACGCCTGCTCATCATCGATTTCGGCAGCCAGGTCACGCAGTTGATCGCGCGGCGCCTGCGCGAATTGAACGTTTACTGCGAGATCCATCCATTCCAGAACGTCACCGCGGAGTTTCTCAGCGATTTCAATCCCCTCGCCGTGATCTTTTCCGGCGGGCCCGCAAGCGTCTTCGATGAAGGCGCCCCGATGCCGCCGCGTGAGGTGTTCGCGCTTGGCGTACCGATCCTCGGAATTTGCTATGGCCAGCAAGTGATGATGCACTGCCTCGGCGGACGGGTCGAAAGCGGGCATGGCACGGCAGAGTTCGGCCGCGCCTATGTGACAGGCAGCGGATCCAGCCTGCCCTTGCTCGACGGTTGGTTCGAGAAGGACAGCGAACAGGTCTGGATGAGCCATGGCGACCATGTGTCCGAACTGGCTCCCGGCTTCGAGGTCTACGGCACCTCGCCCAACGCGCCCTTTGCGATCACAGCTGATCCCGCGCGCCGCTTCTACGCGGTTCAGTTCCATCCCGAAGTCCACCACACGCCAAACGGTAAGCAACTCTACGCGAATTTCGTCCAACTCGCGGGTTTCACCGGCGACTGGACGATGGAAGCTTATCGCGAACAGGCCGTGGCGGAGATCCGCGCCCAGGTGGGCTCCGCCAAGGTCATCTGCGCGCTCTCGGGCGGCGTCGATAGCTCCGTCGCAGCGCTCTTGATCCATGAAGCCATCGGCGACCAGCTCACCTGCGTTTTCGTCGATCACGGCCTTCTGCGCCTCGACGAAGCCGAGGAAGTCGTCGGCATGTTCCGGCAGCACTACAATCTGCCCCTCATTCATGCCCAAGACGGCGAGACATTCCTGGCGGCTCTTGAGGGCGTGAACGACCCGGAAATCAAACGCAAAACCATCGGCCGCCTCTTCATAGAATTGTTCGAAAAGCACGCGCAAGATATTGGTGATGTGTCGTTTTTGGCGCAAGGCACGCTCTACCCCGACGTGATTGAGAGTGTCTCTTTCTCCGGCGGGCCGTCTGTCACCATCAAGTCTCACCACAATGTGGGGGGCTTGCCGGAAAAGATGGGGCTCAAGCTCGTCGAGCCTCTGCGCGAGCTCTTCAAAGACGAAGTCCGCGCCTTGGGCCGAGAGCTTGGCCTGCCGCAAAGCTTCATCGGGCGGCACCCGTTTCCCGGGCCGGGCCTTGCCATCCGCTGCCCCGGTGAAATCACTCGCGAAAAGCTCGACATCCTGCGCCGTGCGGATGCCGTCTACATCGACCAGATCCGCAAACACGGGCTATACGACGAAATCTGGCAGGCCTTCGCTGTTATCCTGCCGGTCCGCACGGTGGGCGTGATGGGCGATGGCCGGACATATGACTATGCCTGCGCGCTCCGGGCCGTCACGTCGGTCGATGGCATGACCGCGGATTACTACCCGTTCAGCCACGACTTCCTTTCCGAGACCGCAACCCGGATTATCAATGAAGTCAAAGGCATAAACCGGGTGACGTACGACATTACATCAAAGCCTCCAGGCACCATTGAGTGGGAGTGAGGCGAAACATCGCCTCTCCATCACGCGGCTTCACTAAATTTCGCGTTTCGCGGCGCGTCCTGTATGCTTATCTTCTGCAGAGCAACAAAGAACCGGGCAGATATGGGCAGGGCGCACGCGCAGTCCAGCCGGGCTTTCCGGCCAGGCCGGTGGCTCCGGAACGGTCTTATTCTCCTGCTTGTGGGGCTTCTGGCCACGGGAGCGGGTGTGACACTCCATGCAATCTGGCTCGTTCAGCGTCCCGCCGCGACCAACACAGCCTCTGTCATCGTTGTCCTGGGCGGTGGCGTGCGCCAAGACGGCACACCGGGGCCGGACACGCTCGACCGCCTCAACCATGCCATCGCGCTCTATGATGCGGGCATCGCGCCGCGCATGCACTTCACCGGGGGTCATCGCAACCCCGACCTCCCCGGCCTCGGCACCACCATGGCCGATGTCGCCATCGCAGCGGGCGTCCCGGCAGAGGCGATCACGGTAGAAAACGCCTCCCGATCCACCCTGCAAAACGCCCTCCTGTCGCGCGATCCCCTGCCGCCGGAGAGCGCGGGGGCGGTGGTTCTGGTGTCGGACGGCTATCACCTGGGGCGCGCCTGGGCATCGTTCCGCCTGGCGGGGTATCGCCCGGTCGCGGTCTCGGCTGCGACAGCTTTCGGCAATGGCGGTCTGCGCGCCAAAGTCCGGCGCATCGCGCGCGAATCGCTCGCCTGGTCCTACAACACCGCGCGCCTTGGCCTCTGGGCGGCGCTGAACGCAGCCGGGCTCGACCAGCCAACCGATTCTGACCTTCTCGCCAAGAACATGCGTGCACGCCTCGCCTAGAAGACTCCGAAAACGGACGCCGCCAGGCGCATTGGAAACTGACCCTTTCGAAATCTCAGCTTGCCACGAAACCACCGGCGATCTTGTCGCTCTTGCCGATGCGAGGCCGCCATCAATGCACCGCGTTGTTGTGCTGTCACGGGCGCACACCAAGCGCCCCCTAGACCCTTTTTTTGCACCTGCGCGCATGCTAGGCGAGCGCCAGTAGTTTGGAACCAGGAGACACCGCATGAACATCGACAAGATCCCGGCAGGAAAGAACCCACCGGACGACATCAACGTGGTGATCGAGATTACCGGCGGGGCGGCCGGCGGCGCGCCCATCAAATACGAACTCGACAAGGATTCTGGCGCCGTGTTCGTTGATCGGATCGTCAACACCCCGATGTTCTATCCCTGCAGCTACGGCTTCGTTCCAAACACGCTTCACGCCGATGGCGACCCGACCGACGTCCTTGTGCTCTGCGACTTCCCGCTCTATCCGGGCAATGTCATCAAGTGCCGCCCCATTGGCGTGCTCAAGATGGAAGATGACGGCGGCATGGATGACAAGCTCATCGCCGTTCCCGCCGAGAAGATTGATCCGTTCCAGTCCCACATCCAGGACCTTGATGACGTCGCGCCCAAAACCCGCGACCGGATCAAGCACTTCTTCGAGCATTACAAGGATCTCGAAGAAGGCAAGTGGGTGAAGGTGATCGGCTGGGGCGACAAGGCCGAAGCCAAGGAAATCCTTCAGACCTCGCTGGACGCAATGTCTAAGTAAACACAAGATCTTACGCGGCCCTCGCCATCCGCCAGAAGTGCAGGTGCCAAGCGGGCCGCGTATGGATGCCGTTGCTCAGACCGGCGCGTATTAGCGCAGGACTGCAAACACGGCATCCGGCAAGGCACACCTCGTTCCGACCCCCTGCGGCTCAAGCCTCGCAACCGCATCACCCTCACGCGGCATTTCGCTTTATTGGGGAATTGTTTCCAAATTATTCTACTTTAGCTAAAATCCACTTGATTTTGCACAATCTTGACGCGATCTATAATGTGTCAATCTGACAATGCGCGGTTGTATGGCGAGAGCGCTCCTCTGGAGAGCAGAAGCCAGCAAAAGTGCGAGTTTGGTGTCATCTTTTGCTAGTCGAGGAACCGGACATGCTCTCAATTCGCGATACCGGTTCCGACCAAGAATTTGTCAAATTGACAAATCGAGACGGTCGCGATCCTTTCGCGTTAATCGCCTGGTTTCTTGCGATCCTTGGGCTTCAAGTGTCCATGTTGCAAACTTCGGTCGCAGAGGCAGCCGGCATTGAGCGGACACTGCCCTCGACCACGCGCATCCTGTTCGAAGAAGGCACCTACGCGGAGATCGGCGTTTCCTACACCGATCCGCATCAGCGCGGCACCGGAGCAACCCTGCCGTCGGCCTTGACCGGCTTCCCGGCCAACATCGACTTGGACGGCGAAACGTCGGACCTGTTCGAGCCCTATTGGGGGTTCTCAGCCGCGTTGAAGACGGACCTCACAGATCGCCTTTCATTCGCCTTGGTGGTCGATGAGCCCTATGGCGCGGACACATCCTACGGGTCGGACAATTTTGGCGGAGCCTTCACGTATACAGGCACCATAGCGGAGCTCGACGCCCGCCAGATCACCGGCGTCATGGCATACGATCTGCGCCCGGATCTCAAACTCTATGGTGGCGTTCGGGCGCTCTGGACCGAGGCAAAGGCCGACGTCCCGTTCCTGCTCGACTATAAGGTGACGACCGATCCAGAATGGGGCGCAGGCTATTTGCTCGGTGTGGCTTGGAGCCGCCCTGAACTCGCCATGCGGGTCGCGCTGACATACGCCTCCGAGATCAAGATCCGCTACGCGACCGAAGAATGGGAGACCTTCGACAGCACCACGGAAGTCCGCTTCCCTCAGGCCGTCGATCTCGAATTCCAGACCGGTGTCTCGCCGCGAACGCTCCTGTTCGGCTCGGTACGTTGGGTCGAATGGTCCGCCTTCCAGATGGCGCCGAAGCAATACACACAGACATTCATGCAGCCGCTGGTCAACTACGAGAAAGACTTCTTCACCTACACGGTTGGGATCGGGCGCCAATTGACGGAAAGCCTCTCTGGCTCACTCTCCTTCGTCTTTGAGCCGTCCCAGGGCGGAAGCAGTCTCAACACGCTTGGCCCCTATGACGGGCGACGGCTCGGCGCGGCGGCCCTCAACTACGAGTTCGACCGCTTCAACCTCACTGGCGGCCTTGCCTATGGCAGGCTCGGGGACACAAGCAACGGGTTCGACACGCAATTTGACGCAGGCCGCGTGTTGAGCGGCGGCCTCCGGCTCGGCTACACGTTCTAGCGCGAAGCTCTCGAACCAGCCCAGCAGAACCGCCCGGGCCACGGATCGGCGAAGCCCAGATGCCGCTCGGCTCTCCCAAACGTGGCCTCGGCCGGCCCATTCCCGTTAGATACAACCGCAACAGCCCGCCGCAGACGTCGGATGTGCGCGAAGTTGACGTTTCCATCCCACCGGGTTTTGGTCTAGCCAGATGGAAAAAGCGCGAAGGACATTGATGCTCTACGAGACCGCCCAGGACTGGCAGGAGGCCCAGCACAAACGCGTCGCCCTCTATGGCATGTCTGGATTGGGAAAGACCCGGCTCTCCGCCATGCTCCGAGAGGAGGGCGAGTGGTTCCACTACTCCATCGATTTTCGTATCGGCACCCGCTATATGGGCGAGCATATCGTCGACAATTTCAAGTTCGAGGCGATGCGCAACCCCTACCTGCGTAGGCTCTTGATGTCGGACTCGATCTACATCGCGTCCAACATCTCGTTTCACAATCTGGAGCCGCTCTCGGCCTATCTCGGCAAGCCCGGCGACACCGAACTCGGAGGGATCCCGCTCTCGGAGTATATCCGGCGACAGCGGCAGCACCGCGATGCTGAACTCGCCGCGACCACCGATGCGCTGCTCTTCATCGAGAAAGCCCACGAGATATACGGCTACCGCAATTTCGTCTGCGATACCTCTGGGTCGCTCTGCGAGATCATCGATCCCGAAAATCCGCATGATCAAACCATGGCCCAGATTTCAGCCGAAATGCTGCCGGTTTGGATCTGCGGAACCGAAGCGCATCTTGATCTTCTGGCGCGCCGGTTCGACCGCACCCCCAAACCGATGTATTATTCCGAGAGCTTCCTGACGGACATTTGGGAGCGGTTTCTCTCCGAGCGCGACCTTGCGCCTGAAGAGGTCGATCCCGACGAATTCATCCGCTACGGGTTCCGCGCACTGCTCGACCACCGGTTGCCGCGCTACCGCGCCATGGCCGCACGTTGGGGAGTGACCATCGAAGCCTCCGCTGCAAGTGCTGTTCGCGATCCCGACGATTTCAACGAATTGATCGCAGACGCGATCGAGCAGCGCCGCCAAGGTCTCGAACCAGGCTCCGCAGATTCGGCCCTCCGCGCAAAGTCTTGACACCACCAAGGGTTGCAGGCCACCCCGGGCCGTCCTATCTACCCTCGACTTTTCAAGCCGAAGAAGCGTATGCCCATCAAGATTCCCTCGAACCTGCCGGCGCATGACGTCCTCCGCCGTGAGGGCGTGTCCGTGATGTCCGAAGAAACGGCGCTGCGGCAGGATATCCGGCCGCTGCAGATCGGTCTTGTGAACCTGATGCCCAAGAAGGTGCAGACGGAAATCCAATTCGCACGGCTGATCGGTGCGACACCGCTGCAGATCCAGCTCACCCTGATCCGCATGACCGAACACATGCCGAAGAACACCACCATGGATCACATGGAAGCCTTCTATCAGACGTTCGAGGAGGCGCGGGCGCGCAAGTTCGATGGGCTCATCATCACCGGCGCACCGGTTGAGCATCTTCAGTATGAGGACGTCTCCTACTGGAACGAGTTGCGGCAGCTCTTCGATTGGACCCAGACGAATGTGCATCATACGATGGCGGTCTGCTGGGGGGGCATGGCCATGCTCTACCATTTCCACGGCATCCCAAAACATGCTCTCCCGGGAAAGGCCTTTGGGTGTTTCGAGCACGACAATATCGAGCCGACCTCGCCGTTCTTACGCGGGTTTTCCGACGGCTTTGTGGTCCCTGTGAGCCGCTGGACGGAACTGAGGCCCGAAGATCTGGAGCTGAACCTCGATCTTGAGATCCTGGTGCATTCGGAGGATGTGGGCCCGTGCCTGATCAACGATCCCGATCATCGGGCGCTGATCATGGTCAACCACCTGGAATACGATTCAACCACGCTGCGCGAGGAATACGAACGGGATAGCGCTAAAGGCGGGCCGATCACCATGCCGATCAACTACTTCCCCGGGGACGATCCGAGTTCCGTGCCAATCAACAGATGGCGAAGTCACGGCCATCTGCTCTACGGCAACTGGATCAACCAGATCTACCAGACGGTCCCGTTCAACCCTGACCTGATCGGAACGACCTGAGCGTGCTTTCCACCGCGGCCCGGCGGACCGCCTCTACCGCTGGCTCTATTCCCCGGCACTTGCCCATGCGAGGATCTCAGCCCCGCCGGCGGAGCCACTCTCGTTCTCACGCGGCTTTTGCTGCAGGCACGCCTCGACATCTTCGCCCGGCTCATAGCCGTAAAGCTCGAATTCCCTGCGGCACAACAGATAGACAGCAAGCCTGTCGTTAAGGCTCAACACGTCTTTGACGTGAGATTTCGCCGCGGGGCGTGTCCCTGTCTTCGTGTGGATCGAACGCATCGTATCGTAGAGATTGTCTGAAAGACCAATACGCTCGCTCACTTCGCCGAGGTCTTCCTCCATCGCCTCGAAACGAACCGCCTTATCCATCAGGCTTTCGTCGCCATCGGAATAGATCTTCCAATTCTCGTTCAAGCGCTCGGCATTGTAGCGAATGAAGGTATCGGGCGAGTCGACCCCGAAGGTCATGTCGCCGAGCCGATGCGGAAGCGGCCCAGCCTTCATTTCGTTCATGTCGAAAAAATAGCGGCTGACAAACCGATCATACGGATTCCGCACCACGGTGAACTTGTAGTAGCTGTTCCAGATCTCCTCGCCCACTTCCCGGCGCACATGCGCAGCAGACATGTGTTCCTTGAAGCGCGACCTGTCGTAATCCGTGAGGAGCGCGAGCAGTTTTTGCTTGTTTCGCAGCTTGCGCCACTCCTTGAAGCCGTAGCGATAGTTCTGCGCTTTCCGCCCTGTCTTGCTCAAGCGAAGCCGCTCATCGGGCATGTAGCCGAATGGCGACAGGATATCGTTATCGGAGCACAGCCCCGACAGCGCGACTTCAAGCGAGGTCCCAGCCGTCTTCATCGTTTTGATGAAGATAAACTTCCTCGAATGACAAATGATCACGAAAGCACCCCTACTTCGCCTACTCAATTACATAACGAATGAACGATTATTGCCTGGAAACGAAGCTCTCGATAGTCGAAATAGGATCATCCCGAAATCGAATCGTCAAGGTTGATGTTAACCAAAGGTTTCGAGGCTTGCCAACCGTTAATCCGTTGAATTTTCTCGACCCATGCCGGTCCTGCTATCTGGACATAGGCGCACAACGCACAAATCAGGGTCGGGACTTGTTCTCCAGCCAAGCCCGCCCCATCTGCATCTGCGGAGTCTGCCATCGAAAGGGGCACCATGTCGTCCTCGGCACATGAGGCAATGATGCCGGGTCTTCCCGACCCGGACACACAATCGGAATTCTACGACGGCGTGACATCGCGGCGCCTCGTCGCGTGGGTGATCGACGTGCTGATCACGCTTGCGATCGGCGTTCCCATCGCGATCGTGTTTGGGCTCGTCACGCTTGGGATCGGCTTTGCCGCATTCCCGCTCGTCATCGCCGGGACAAGCATTGTCTATCGAACGACCACCATCGCCCACGCCTCGGCCACCTGGGGCATGCGCGCCATGGGGATCGAATTGCGTCGCCATGACGGCGGACGCCTCGACCCATTGTTTGCGTTCCTGCACTCGGCAGGGTATGTCTTCTGCATCACAGTGTTTCCACTTCAGATCGTGAGTTGCATCATGATACTGACGCTCAGATACGGCCAATCCCTGCAGGACATTTTCCTCAGGACGGCGATGATAAATCGACCTGTTTCTTGATTGGGCGCATTGGAGTAATGTCAACGAAAGAAAGAAGTTGCCCAGGCGCGGTGCCTGTTGCACCTTTGTAATCTGCTACGGAGGATAGTCGGGCCCTTACATGCGTCATATGCTGCCGCAGTCTCATCAGTTTTATGTCACGGCGCCTCAGCCGTGCCCGTATCTTGACGGGAAGGTCGAACGCAAGCTCTTCACAGCATTGCAGGGCGATAGCGCGAACAACCTGAACGACGTCCTGTCGCATCAGGGCTTCCGGCGGTCGCAAAACGTGCTCTACAGGCCCTCATGCGGCACCTGCACAGCCTGCCTCTCCGCCCGGATCGTGGCGCGGGACTTCGAATTCAGCCGCAGTCAGCGGCGCATCCTGAAGAGAAATGCGGGGATCGAGCGGCTGTCGCGCAGCCCCTGGGCGACCCAGACGCAGTACGACCTGTTCCGCAAGTATCTCGATACACGCCATGCGACGGGCGGCATGGCCGACATGGATATGCAAGAGTTTGCGGCCATGGTGGAGGAAACCCCGGTCCGCAGCCGGATCGTCGAGTATTACCGCAGCCCCGATGATACCGGATCGCGCCGCGAATTGGTTGCGGTCTGCCTGACCGACCTGCTCTCGGACGGCGTCTCGATGGTCTATTCCTTCTTCGATCCGGAAATGACCCGCAACAGCCTCGGCGCGTATGTCATTCTCGATCATGTGCGAATCGCGCAGGAGGCCGGCCTGCCATATGTCTATCTGGGCTATTGGGTGCCCGGCAGTTCCAAGATGGAATACAAGTCGCGCTACGAGCCGCTTGAGATTTTCACTAACGGTCGCTGGCGCGAGGTGAAAGCCGAGGATCGCAATCCCAGTAGCCATGAGCGCTCTGAGGCGACGGCGATCCGCGCGCAGCTCGCAGCGATAGAACTGCCAAGCACGAAGTAACGCCCGCTACCAATCCAGCCCCACTGAGACCTTGCGTTTCTCCCCACAAGAGGGGCGTCACACATCAGGTGTTGCCCGACCCACTTCTGCAAACGAGCGGGAGAGGTCTACGCGTCACAACGACCTGACCTAGACGAATAGCCCAATCATGCGGTCCTCGCTGCCGACGCAGCCGCATGAGGCTGAGGCCCTATTGGCCTAAGACCCTCAACGTCGGCGAGGGTGTGCGACAGTTCCGCGCTAACGCGACGTCCCCTCAGCGCCCAACAGCGAGACCAAGATCAATCAAAAGTGGCGCACCAACGCAGCTTTGGCCCAAAAAGGCAGCAACACAAATGTCGCCGCGCGAGCGAGCGGGCCCAAAGCCTTGACGGTTCCGTGTTCGTCCTCAACCTACGGCGAGCCGGAGAGAACGATGAGCTATGCCCGCGAATTCCTGAGCGACGAAGAAAGAAAAGATCCCGATTTCAAGCTGCCGTTGAACCAGGCAGTGCCGCTCGGTCTTCAGCATGTGCTTGCGATGTTTGCGGGCAACGTCACTGTCCCCTTCATCATGGCGGGCGTTTTGGGCGCCACCCATGACGAGCGCGTCCTGCTGGTCCAAGCGGCGATGTTGGTTGCCGGGGTTGCAACCGTGATTCAGACGGTGGGGGTCGGCCCCATTGGATCGCGGCTCCCTCTGGTGCAGGGCACCAGCTTTGGCTTTGTTCCCATTCTCGTCTTCATCGGCAGCGCCTTTGGCGCCGGTGCCGTGTTCGGAACGACGCTGATCTGCGGCCTCCTTCAGATGCTGCTCGGTTCAATCGTCGACAAGGTCAAACGCTTCTTTCCCCCATTGGTGTCTGGACTGGTCATCTTGACAATCGGATTGCTGCTGATGCCTCTCGCCCTGCGCTATCTGGGCGGACATGCGGAGCCGCAAGCCCTGGCCGAGGTGAGCTCATGGACCAACATCGGTCTGGGCGCGTTCACTTTCCTTTTGATCATGTTCATGCGGCTGAAACTGAGCGGCATTCTGTCTCTGGCATCGGTTTTCTTCGGCCTTGTGGCGGGATATCTGGTCGCCGCGTTGGTCGACCTTCTCGCAGGGACGCAATTCGTCAACATGGAGAACGTCGGTCGCGCGGCCTGGTTCTCACTGCCCACGCCGGTTTACTGGGAGCTCAGCTTCCCGATCCCGGCAATCATCGCGATGATGATCATGTCGGTGGTCACGACTGTCGACACACTGGGCTCAATCGCGGGCGTGACGATGTCCGCCGCGGATCGCAAACCCACAACGCGCGAGCTGCGCGGCGGCATTTTGGCAGACGGGCTCGGCACAGTTTTGGCGGGCATGTTCAACGCGTTTCCGAACACAACCTACAACCAGAATGTTGGGTTGGTCGCCTTTACAGGGTTAATGAGCCGTCATGTCGTCACCTTTGGCGCAATCCTACTGATCGCGGCCGGGTTCGTGCCCAAGATCGGAGCGATTGTCAGCGCCATTCCCGCACCTGTTCTGGGCGGTGGCCTGATCATTATGTTCGGGCTTGTGGCTTCGGCCGGGATCAAGCTTATTGTCGCCGAAGGGTTCGGCCAACGCGAGATGATGATCTCGGGCATTTCACTCTGCCTGGCCATCGGGCTGTCGCAGGGTGGCGATCCGCTCTTCAACAACCTGAATTTGGGCCATTACGAGTTTTTGGTGTCGTCCGGCGTGATCCCCGTCACCGTCTCCGCGGTCGCTCTCAACCTGATCATGCCTGCAACAGAGAGCGAAGATTAGAACGCAAGTGTCGGCGTCCCATCGCGCGACGTGCCCGAGCGATGAGGGTCGCCCTGAGGACCTTCTCGATCGTATAAACCTGCCACCGAACGACGGGAGCAGGTGAGGACGCCTCACGCGGCGGAATGTGCCGCCAGGGTCTCGTCCTTGCCCCGCGCGATGGCCGCCACGCCCGTGCGCGCCACATCGACAACACCCAGCGGCTCCATGAGCGCGACGAACGCATCTACCTTATCCGGGGCGCCGGTCAGCTCAAAGATGAAGCTCTCCAGCGTCGTATCGACAACACGCGCCCGGAACACCTCAGCCAGTCGCATTGCCTCCACCCGCTTCTCGCCGGTCCCCGCCACCTTGATCAGTGCGAGTTCGCGCCGCACCGCCGGACCTTCGACCGTCAGGTCCCGCACACCATGCACCGGCACGATCCGATCCAGCTGCGCCTTGATCTGCTCGATCACCGCCGGGGTCCCGGTCGTCACGATCGTGATGCGCGAGAGATGCCCCTCATGGTCGGTCTCGGCGACAGTCAGGCTGTCGATGTTGTAGCCACGGCCCGAAAACAGCCCGATCACCCGCGCCAGGACGCCCGCCTCATTGTCGACAAGCACGGAGAGCGTGTGGGTCTCCTTATGGTCGCCCAGCGGGTTGCGCAAGTCATAGGCGGAGTGGCGGCTCGCCCCCTTGCGGATCGTCAATGCGTTCATTCGTCTCTCCTTGGCGCGGCCCCCATGGACGCGCCTCTGCCCGTGCGTTCAGACCAGAACCGCGCCCTTTTCGTCGATCGCGTTGGTGGCCACATCCTCGTTGAGCAGCATGTCGTTATGCGCGCGTCCGCTCGGGATCATCGGGAAGCAGTTCTCGTGCTTCTCGACGCAGCAATCGAAGATCACAGGGCCAGGATACTCGACCATCTCCATGATCGCATCATCGAGCTCCTTGGGGTCGCTGCAGATGATCCCCTTCGCCCCGAACGCCTCCGCGAGCTTGACGAAATCCGGCAGCGCCTCGGACCAGGACGAAGAATACCGCTCGCCATGCAACAGCTGTTGCCATTGCCGCACCATGCCCAGGCGCTCGTTGTTGACGATGAACTGTTTGATGGGCAGCCGATACTGCACAGCCGTCGACATCTCCTGCATGTTCATCAACCAAGACGCCTCACCGGCGACATTGATGACCAGCGCATCGGGATGGGCGACCTGGACACCGATCGAGGCCGGCATGCCGTATCCCATGGTCCCCAGCCCGCCCGACGTCATCCAGCGATTGGGATCTTCAAAGCCGATATACTGCGCCGCCCACATCTGGTGCTGCCCGACATCGGTGCAGACATAGCGGTCATGGTTTCTGGTGAGCGCTTCCAGCCGCTCCATTGCATATTGCGGTTTGATCACGGTATCTGTGTTGCGATAGGCGAGGCAGCGGCGCGCACGCCAAATCTCAATCTGCTTCCACCACCGCGCCACGCCCTCGGACTTGGTCTTGCAGCCGCGCGACTTCCAGACGGCCAGCATGTCCTCCAGAACCGACGCGACATCACCGACAATCGGAACATCGACATGGATGTTCTTGTTGATCGAGGAGGGGTCGATATCGATATGGACCTTGAACGAATCCGGGCTGAACGCATCAAGACGCCCGGTGATCCGGTCGTCAAACCGGGCGCCAATGCAAAGCATGAAATCGCAATCATGCATCGCCCAGTTGGCCTCAAACGTCCCGTGCATGCCCAGCATGCCGAGCCAGGGCGCACCGGAGGCTGGGTAGGCGCCGAGGCCCATCAGCGTTGAGGTGATCGGAAAGCCCGTGCCGTCCACCATTTCGCGCAACAGCGCCGTGGCGCGCGGCCCGGCATTGATAACTCCGCCGCCCGAATACAGGATAGGCCGCTCGGCCTGCTCCAGGGCCTCGACAGCGGCGAGGATGGCGTCGGCATCGCCCTTCACCTGGGGCCGGTAATGGCCGAGCGAGGCCTCATCATCCGCGCCCTGATAGGTGCCGGTCGCGAACTGAACGTCCTTCGGGATATCGACGAGAACCGGCCCTGGTCGGCCATGGGTCGCGACATGAAACGCCTGATGGATCGTCTTGGCGAGCGCATCGGTCTCCTTGACCAGCCAGTTGTGCTTGGTGCAGGGCCGCGTGATGCCGACCGTATCGGCTTCCTGGAACGCGTCATTGCCGATCATAAAGGTCGGCACCTGACCGGACAGAACCACCATCGGGATGGAATCCATCAAGGCATCGGTGATGCCAGTTACGGCGTTGGTCGCGCCGGGTCCGGAGGTGACGAGAACCACGCCGGGCTTGCCCGTCGAGCGCGCATAACCCTCTGCGGCATGCGTGGCAGCCTGCTCATGACGAACAAGAATATGCTTGATGTCATTTTGCTGAAACATTTCGTCGTAGATGGGAAGCACAGCGCCGCCGGGATAGCCGAATACGGTATCCACGCCCTGGTCTCTCAAGGCTTGAATAACGATCTGTGCTCCGGTCATACGACGGTCCATAGTGCCTACTCCGATCTTGCGAGCGACGTTGCGATCCCGACCTTAGAACCGACTGTCGCTGCCTCCAAAAGCAAAAGGCCCCGCGGAGGGGGCCAAGTCGCGGGTTCTGGAAAAAGGCTCAACGCCTCTCCCATCTCCCGCTTAACCTTACAATGAGTACCGAATGGTCCACATGATTCTCCCTGGACCCCCGCTCTTAGAAGCCGAAAAACTCTCGGTCAACAACAGTCTTCCAGGATTATTGCGTATGAGCGGGGTTTAGCGAAGTTTTCTTACGTATTTGCACGCTCTCCGATAAGAGGGAGCAGAATGCACAACGTCAGAGAATGAAATCCGCCTCGGTCAATACCGCCCCATTCGCGATCTTGATGGTAAAGTCGGTTTCTCCGTCGCCGGTGATATCCGCTCTCAAGAGATCATTTGCGTAGCGCAGTTCGTTTCCAGCACCGGAGAACTTATCTGAGCCGATGAAGGTAAAGCGCTCGTCGCTTGAATTCCAATCCGAGTGTTTGTGGACCTTTGACAGATCGAGCTGGTCCAATCCGGGTTGGAAATCCGCGATGACAGCAATCGCTTTCTTGTTTTCGCTCAAGGTATCATAGGCTCTGAAAACGAAGAGGTCTTCACCCGCCCCACCCTTCATCCAGTTTTGCGCAAGTCCTTTCGCTGTCTTCAGCTGATCGGTCCCCGACCCGCCTCTGAGTTCGTCTCGTGCGTCGGCGCCCAATAGAGTGTCATCACCTTCGCCCCCACGAAGCGTATCGACATGCCGCCCCCCATCGAGCCTGTCATCCCCAGCACCGCCGACCAGCGTATCCTCACCGGCGCCACCGAAGAGCTTGTTGTTGCCTTCGTTTCCGACAATTTTCTCGGCTGCTTGTTCTCCCTCGACCCAGAGGTCGGATTTTCCAGTCAGAATCAGTAATTCGACCCCAGTGACGGAGGCGGCTTCCCAGAAGGAGATACTGACCTTGGAATAAACCGTGTCGAAACCACCCAGATCAAAAACGTAGTCGTCTAGATCGTTGATGTAGTAAACATCATCGCCTTCTCCGCCTCGAAGCGAGTCTCCACCCTTACCACCGTCAAGCGTGTCATCGCCCTCTCCGCCTAAAAGCGCGTCTCCTCCTTTACCGCCTTCAAGCGTGTCGTCGCCCTTTTCACCGAAGAGTGTGTCCTTCCCTCCCTCACCGCTTAGGTAATTTCCTTGGCCTGAACCTATGATCTCATTTGGCCGCGAATTTCCAAATCCTGATCCAGCCAGTTTTCCTGAAAGTTCTAAGTTTTCGACGTTCTCGGGCAAAGTGTAAGTGAGATAGGATTTGACACTATCCTCACCTTGTCCCGTCGCTTCGGTGACCAGATCGGAGGCATTGTCAACAATGTAACTATCGTCACCCCTGCCCCCCATCATAATATCTCGGCCCGAACCACCGTCGAGCATGTCGTGCCCTGCGCCGCCGATCAGTTGATCTCGGCCGTCATCTCCGAAAAGTCTGTCTGTGTAACCACCTTCTCCGCCGTCGATCGTGTCGTTGCCACGACCGCCCTTGATCAGATCTGCCCTTCCGGTGCCTAACAAAAAATTGTTAAATGCGTTCCCGACGTAGCGGATCCCGGACTCGAACTGGTCAGACATCTCCTCGTCACTCCGGACCCGTCCATCGAAGCCGAAGCGGAGGAAAAGCTCGCCGCCAATATAGTAGCGGATGTCTTCGATGTATTTGTAGAAATCTCCGTCTTGATTGAAGCTCCCGCGCCAAATTTCAGAGTAGCTCTCACCCTTGTATTCTCCGGAGGTTACTTCGCCCTCCAGCACAATCTGTTCTTTGCTGGTCTTGCCGGTTTCAAGCGTATCCACAGGATACAGCCCGCCCATGTAATCTCCCGCGGCATCATAAACCGTTATCTCCATCATGGGCTGAACCTCTAAATTCCTAGAAACATCGGATCCCTAAAATTTCACAAGGCACGGATAACACGTTGATCATGGTCAATTTCGAGTTCTTTTTTTGATGTCGCTTAACGCACGGGCACGCGCGGTTTTGCGGCGCGAATGTTCCCGTTCTGATCTGAGGGCGGCATTGGCGCAAATTGCCTCTGCCGGCCGCTGGAAACCATGGCAGATCGCGTCGTGTTCACAGAGCGCGTGTTGGGTAAGTCTCGCAACAGTTTTGGGCGAATGAGCGCCAAACCAGAAAATTGACACTACCGGAACACTACCGGTTTGTTACCGATTCCATACTCGATTTACATGGGCTTTTGAGGGCGGTGGTCTGGCCGTTGGTCGCGCCTACCTACTATTGAGAACACTAAGTATAGGAAGGCGTGTTTGCCGGTGATTAATCTTCTTCTCGTCCTTGGCCCGCTGGCCATATGGCTTACCGTGTCGCAGATCACACGCCTCCGACCCGAGCCTGGCATCTGGCCCCCGCAGCGTGGTAACCTCTTCACCTCAATCTGGGCCTGGGCAATTACCGCATTGATATATCTCGGTCTTTGGAACCTCGGCACAGCCAATATGAACCCCGCCAACCTGCCCGCGATTGTCACTTGGGGCCTCGGCGGCGCGCTTCTCTTCTTAGGGAACTTCCTGCATCTGAAGGGTCTGATCGACCTCGGACTATCAGGGACGTCGGGCTGGGATGTGGGTGTCGTAGAGGCTGGAAGCTATGCCTTCATGCGCCACCCGCAATACGCGGCGCAAGGTATGGTGTTCGTCGGATGGGGCATTTTCGCCGCAAACCCCATCACATTTCTTCTCAGCGTCGCCGCCGCCCTCACTCTCTGGCACGTCGCGGAAACGGAAGAGCGGGTCATGGCGCGGCGGCATTCTGAGGCTTACGGTCGCTACCGCAATCGGGTCGCAGCCACGCGACTGCTCGCTAGTCGCTAGAGTAGAAAAAATTAAATTAAATCATATATTTGGGAGGCGTTCTCAGCACACTCGAAACTGGGGATGCTCTATCTGGATCCGTCTCCGGGCTCAGTCCAGACGAACGCCTCGGCGCCCGGCGAGATCCGTCACATATTGCCAGGCAACGCGGCCAGAACGGCCACCCCGCGTCTGGCTCCATTCGATTGCTTCGGCCCTGAGCAGGTCATCGCAGATCGAGAGACCGTAGGTATCGCAATACCCCCGGATCATACTGAGAAAGTCATCCTGACTGCAGGGATGAAAGCCAAGCCATAGCCCGAACCTGTCTGACAGGGAGACCTTTTCTTCGGTCGCTTCCGCCGGGTTCACGCCGGCCTGCCGTTCGTTCTCAATCATGTCGCGCGGCATCAGATGCCGTCGGTTGGAGGTTGCATACAGGACAACATTACCCGGACGCCCTTCAATCCCGCCATCAAGAACAGCCTTCAGGCTCTTGTAATGGCTATCATCTTTTTCGAATGACAAGTCGTCGCAGAAAAGAATGAAGCGGGCGTCCGCATTGCGAAGCTGTGCGAGCAGGCGGCCCAACGTCGGCAGGTCCTCCCGAAGAATCTCGATCAGCTTCACGCCGGTGTGGTGACGCTCGGCCTCAGCATGCGCGGCTTTGACGAGGCTCGACTTTCCCATACCCCGCGCGCCCCAAAGCAACACGTTGTTCGCCGGATATCCTTTGGCGAATTGTATCGTGTTCGCCAGAAGGGTGTCACGGGCGCGATCGATCCCGACCAACAGGTCCAGTTGAACGGAGGAGACGCGCGACACCGGCTCCAGGCGGTCGGGCGCAACGTGCCAAACGAAGGCACCTGCCGCAGAGAAATCTGGCGTGGACACCTCGGGAGGAGAAAGGCGTTCCAGAGCGTCCGCAATGCGCGCAAGCGAGCGCGCAAGTTCACTCACTGCGCTTCCTTTGCCGCCGACTCGTTCTCGCGCTCTAACTCATCGTCCCAAAGTCCCGCCGCGCGCAGTTCCGCCTCACGTTTGCGCTCAACGATGCGCACCAAAACGATAGAGATTTCGTAGAGACCGTAGACGACAGTGAAGAGAATGACCTGTGAAATCACATCAGGCGGGGTCGCAATAGCCGCCAAGGTCAATATCCCGACGACGGCATATTTCCGTGTGGCCGCAAGACCTTGCGCGCTCACCAACCCGGCCTTTCCCATCAGGGTCAACAGCACCGGCAACTGAAAACAAAGACCAAACGCGATGATGAATTTCATCGTGATCCCGAGATACTCGTTAATCGTCCCGAGGAACTGGATCCCGACGTCTTCGGTCGGGCCCATCGCGCTGCTCGCATCGGGACCAAGCTGTTGGAAACTCAGGAAAAACGTGAATGCGAGCGGCAGAATAATGTAATACGCAAAGGCCGCGCCAAGGGCGAACAGAATGGGCGAGGCCAAGAGAAACGGCAAGAATGCGCGCTTTTCCTGGCGATAGAGACCCGGCGCCACGAAGCGCCAAAGCTGATACCCGATGATCGGGAATGCTAGGACAAATCCTCCGAAGAGCGAAATCCGAACCTGGGTCATGAAACCTTGCTGAAGGCCCGTAAAGATAAGCTCTGGTGCCTGGCCGTTCTGTTGCAAGATACGGGAGAGCGGTTCTGCAAGGAAATTGAAGATTGGTCCCGCCACGGTGAAGCAGAGGACGACGCAGATAAGGAATGCCAGAACAGAGTAGATGAGGCGCGTACGCAGTTCAGCCAGATGCTCGATCAGCGGCGCAGAGCTGTTCTCTATCTCATGGTCATCCATAATACGAGATCAGGAATTTCCGGCAGATGCGCCGGGGGTCGGTTCGACTTCCGCAGAAGTTGGTGTTGGTGCAGGCTCGGCTGCTTTGCGTCCATCGTTCGTGCGCGCGGCCGGTTTGTTTTGTTGGGTCGGTGCGGGATCCGTGTCGACGTCGAAGCGGGTCGCGGATTTAACGCTCTTCGCCACGTCGGCCACGCCCGTCTGATCGGCTGCATTCTCCAAAGATCTGTGAAATTCGCGCGCCATTGCGCGGGCGCGGCCAGTGAACTGCCCGACCGTGCGAAAAAGCGCAGGCAGCTCTTTCGGCCCAACGACAATAAGGGCGACGACCCCGATAATGAGGAGTTCAGCCCAGCCAATATCGAGCATGCGTTAGGCTCCGCAGAAAATAGGCGATGATCGGGATCAGACCTTGTCCTTTTCCGGGACAACTTCTGCCGCGGGCTCGGGCTCAGCCTTTGCAACTTTCTCGACTTCTTCGTTGCCTTCTTTCATGCCGCGTTTGAAGCTCGTGATACCCCGGCCTACTTCGCCCATCAGGCCTGCGACCTTCCCGCGGCCGAACAGAACAAGCACGACGATGGCAATCAGGATCAGGCCAGCCGGGCCGATATTGTTCAGCATTTTTGTCTCCGTTCACGCACTGGTCTTCGCAAGACCAGTCCTCTGCCTGTTCATATGGCGTCTCTCAACGTCTTTCAAACCCCATTGTGACCAACCCTAGACTGCTTCGGCCCGGTCCAAGTTCTCCGGAAAGAACCAAACGAGGTGTGACCGAGCCCATCTAGGGCGGACGTTAAGCCATGGTTTAGAGCACGCCTCAATTCTCGACTATTGGAAAAACGTGACATCGGTTTCGCGGAAGGGATAACCAAAAGAGCTGGCCCGGCTTCGGCACGAAAACACCCGGAACGATAGCCTTCAACGGCAAGCCATCCTGTTCCAGTGCAAGATCAACAAGGCTTTGTCCGCCGAGAAACCTCGCATTCACGACGCGTGCGCGCGCGGCCACACCCTCCCGCGCTGAGGGCTGCGGTCCCTGCCCGCTCCGGTCAAACTCAAGTCTCAAGTGTTGGGGGCGTATCACGACGTCAACATTCGTCCCATTCCTCAAACCAGCCGCAGGGAAACGACCGAACCGGGTTGTGGCTTCCTGGTCTTGAACATGGCCTGGGATCGAATTGATGTCTGAGAAGAACATCGCGGCCTCTTTATCGACCGGCGCACTGTAGAGCTCAAATGGTTTGCCGATCTGCACAATGCGTCCTAGGCGCATCAATGCGATCTTATCAGCCATACTCATCGCTTCTTCGGGCGCATGCGTCACCATCATCACTGCACTGCCCTCTTCCCGGAGAATTCTTAGCGTCTGATCGCGGATCCCGTCGCGCAGACGGTTGTCGAGGCCTGAGAAGGGTTCATCCATGAGCAGAATCGAGGGGCGCGGCGCGAGCGCCCTGGCAAGGGCAACCCGCTGTTGCTCGCCTCCGGAAAGCTGGTGAGGATACCTTCCGATATGCGTTGAAAGTCCAACCCGATCGAGGAGTGCGCGCGCCCGAGTGAGCCGTTTGGATGACGCACCGCGCAATCCAAATGCCACGTTATCCTCGATCCGAAGATGGGGGAACAAAGCGAAATCCTGAAACATCAGGCCCACATCTCGGTCTTCCGGCGGCACATCGACCCCCGGCGCCGAGACGGGCCGACCTGCGATGCTCACGGTTCCGCGCGAAGGCTGCTCGACGCCCGCGGCAATACGCAAGAGTGTCGACTTGCCGCAGCCTGACGGCCCGAGCAAACAGATGACTTCTCCCTTATTCAGGTCGAGCGAGACATCCTCGAGCACATCCACGCTCTGGTAGCGATGGCTGATGCCCTCTAGCGACAGCTGCATTGCGTCACTTGGGTGACTTGCTCCCGGTCTATCGCCTTGATCCAACTGTCCATCCATCAGAAGCCCAGCGGTTAGACCAAAACCATCTGCGATGGAATTATCATTTTCGAGACTGGTAGGGCTCTTGTTGACGGAGGGGCGTGCGCACAGCGGTGTGACCAGATTTGTTTTCCCGGGCGGAGTTAGCCCCTCCAGAAAACGGGCGTGAACAGGACAAAGACCGAGAGCAGTTCCAACCGCCCGAGCAGCATTGCGACGGCCAAGATCCATTTTGCAATATCTGGCAACTCGGCAAAACTGCCCGCCGGGCCGATCTCTGGCCCAAGTCCCGGCCCAATGTTTGCAATGGCGGATGCGGCGCCCGAGATCGCCGTGACCGGTTCGAGGCCGACGAGAATGAGCAAAACGGCGACGATGGCGAGCGTCAGGTAGAAGAACATAAAAAAGGCCATGACTGAACTCATGACATCCTCGGAAACCCTCCGCCCGGCATAACGCGCCGTGAACATCCGATTGGGCGAGTGGATCCTGCGGATTTCTGCAGCGATTGCAGACAAGAGCAATTGGTAGCGAAACACTTTGACGGAGCAGGCCGTCGAGCCAGAGCAGCCCCCGATCAGTCCCAGCGTGAAGAAGAGGGTGACCGCTAAGGGGCCCCATGTCCCGTAATCGGCACTCGCGTAACCCGTGCCGGTCGCAATAGAGGTGACATTGAACAGGACCTCTCTAAATGCCGGCTCGAAGCCATGCCCCGCACTCACCGCGTAGTAGAGCGTTAAAGCCAGAGTGTAGACTGCGATAACCAAGAGAAAGCCATGGATCTGTGTGTCGCGAAAGAATGGACCACTGGCGCCGTTGGCGATCTGGAGGAAGCGGATGAACGGAAGTGCGGCGAGGATCATGAACACGACCGACACGTAGTGCGTCCCCGCCCCATATGCCCCGAAAGACGCGTCGGTCGTTGCCATTCCGCCAGTGGAAATCGTCGTGAGCGAATGCACCAAGGCGTCGAATGCCTGCATTCCGGTCACAACGTAGGCCGTGAAGCAGAAGAACGTGAGCAAGCCATAGATTGTTGTCAGAGAGATCGCGATTGACGCGGCGCGCGGAAGCATCTTGCCCATCGTGTCAAACGCTTCGGACTTGAAGATCTGCATCCCGCCAACCCGAAGCGTCGGCAGAAACACCATTGCCACCACAATAATGCCAAGACCGCCAAACCACTGCAACATGCCTCTCCAGAGCAGCACGCCCGGCGGTAACTCATCAAGCCCGGTAAACACAGTTGCGCCGGTTGTGGTGAGGGCCGACATCGCCTCAAAGAACGCGTCTGTGAATGAGGCGTGGGGGTCGCCCAGCATGAGGGGTAAAGCACCGAAGAACGGGAAGACGGCCCAGACGACCGTCGCCAAGAGGAAGCTCTCTTGGACCCCAATACGGCGCGTCCGGCTGCTTGCGCACGCAAACGCTGTCGATGCACCAACCACGATGGTCAGTATAGCGGAAGCGGCAAATTCCTGAGCGTTATTCGTATGGCCATGCGCCAGATCGACGATGATCGGGACCAGCATGCACCCGCCCAGAACGGCCACAAGCCAACCCGCAAGGTATCCGGCAGGGCGCAGATCGATCATACGACGACCGTTGTCCTGCCCCACCGCGGCTGTCAAGAAACCTCACGCTGATCCGTTGGGAAGAAACGCGATTGTTGACCTTAGACTTCAATGTTGTCTGAAGCGACGGGCGTCTAGCCCGCGTGATAGAGCGATTCGAACAAGCGCGGATCGTAGCTTCCCTGCCGGAAGGTCTCGCCTTGCGTCAGGATCGATACCGCATCGTGGCTGTGTAGCGACTCCTGATGGCTTGCGACGACACGGAAGTCACCGACACCAGACTCGCTTTCCAAATGCGCGCAGAGGAGGCGCACGGCGTCTTCTACGAAGATTGGATGCGCGCCATTGAGTTCCGCAAAGGCTTGCTCGTCTTCACGCTTTACCATCACCTGCGTCTCTGTCGGGATCGCTGCGTTGCAGATGTCGACGATATCCTCGAACCACAACATGCCGTCTTCTGCTAGTTCAACGGAGACGCGCGCGACAGAGCGCTGCGAATGCGGCGTCGCGAGCTGCCCGCGTGTTTGGCGCGCGTGCTCGGAGAGTTCCAGGGAGCACGGGCAGGTAGATGAATAAACGTAGTCCAGGTGCACGATCCGCTGCGTCTTCTCCGCAGTTTTCACCATCTCAAGGGCGACATCGTAGTATTGATAGCCTTCGAGACCTGAGCGAAGCGAACTCCGCAGCATCGGATACCGGAGGCGCATCTGAATGCGCGCGTCATAGCTTTCAAGATCGTGAAGGTAGGAGTCCAAGACACCTCCGATGACCTCAAACGAAAATGATTTCTCGGCATGCTTGTAGAACGAGCGGATGATCCGGCTCATGTTGATGCCTTTTTTGTTGGCCTCCAACGAAACAGAGCCTGTCACCGAGGTCTCCAACACGGCTTCTCCGCCGCTGCGGCTACGGAAGCGAATTGGCAACACAAAATTCGAGATGCCCACGTGCTGGATCGCCTTGCGCGCGCCCTTGATCAAGCTTTCAGGCCCGTTTTGAAGATCTGGCAAACCTTCGCGGTAGGACGCATCGACTTCAAAATCTGCAGGATACTCTCGGCTCAGCTGAGGATAGAGAGCGTCGGGCATTGTTTCAGCCAAGCCCGACAGCAACTCGACCTGGTTTGCGGCTGCAGCGCCTTCTGCCCAAGCTTTCAACGTAGCCACGGCCGCTTCAGCGTCCGCATAGGAAGGGCGGGCTGAGTTGCACTCCTGGATCGCTTTCTCGAAATTCCTGTTTGCCAGAACGTTCATGCCTCTGCCTCCGCCTTTTTCTCTCCAAACGCCGTCGTGTGGCGGCCACGGACAGACATAGGCTCGCTACGGCATACGTCCACGCCTTCCGGTGCTGTTTACAGCTTTATACAACTTTTAATTGAAAATCGATGGGGTTTTCTTGCCAGGCGAAAGCTGAAGAAAACGTGCCTGCACCGTCTCTGAACACACCATCCGCAAACTATTGCGCAGACAACGCCCCCATAACATCGTTGACCAAGTCAGTGGTATCTTCCAAACCAACCGAAATGCGCACAAGACCATCGCCAATTCCCAAGACTGCCCGCTGCTCTACAGATAGCCGTTGATGCGTTGTTGTTGCTGGATGGGTCGCGATACTCTTGGCATCGCCAAGGTTGTTAGAGATTTCGATAATGTTCAGCCGGTTCAGGAACCGGAATGCAGCGGGTTTCCCTCCGATGAGATCAAGCGCAAGCATTGTTCCGCCCGTCTCCATCTGCCGGGAGATGAGCTTTGCCTGAGGATGCTCGGACAGCCCCGGGTAGATGACCCGTTCAATTGCCGGATGATCCTTGACCGCGCTTGCTAACACTTCGGCCGATGTCGCCTGGGCGCGGCACCGCAGATCAAGGGTTTCCAATCCTTTAAGCAACACCCAGGCGTTGAAGGGGCTCAGCGAACCGCCGGTATGCTTGAGATAAGTCTCGAAGGGGCCCCGAATAAAGTCCCTCTTCCCAAGGACAATGCCACCCAGACAGCGGCCCTGCCCATCAATGTGCTTCGTCGCTGAGTAGATTAGGATGTCAGCGCCAAGATCAAAACTCCTCTGAAAGACTGGCGTCACAAACACGTTGTCAACGACCACTGTGACACCCTTCGCGTGAGCAATTTCCGCGACAGCGGCAATGTCGATAACCTCAAGCGTCGGATTGGACATAGTCTCCAAAAACACGAGCTTGGTGTCCGACCTGATCGCCGAGCGCCACTGATCGAGATCGGTCCCATCGACGAAATCAACCTCAACTCCAAACCGCGGGAGCAGGGTTTCGACGATGTAAAGGCAGCTGCCAAACAGTGCTCTGGCCGAGACGATGTGGTCGCCAGACGACAGCTGTGAGAACAACGCGCCGTTCACTGCAGCCATGCCAGATGCCGTTGCAAACGCATCCTCCGCACCCTCGAGCGCGGCCATCCTTTCCTCAAACATGCGGACTGTCGGATTGCCATAGCGCGCGTAGACAAACTCATCGTTGCCGGCTTCAATGAAGCGCGCTTCTGCGGACTCCGCTGACGGATAAGAGAATCCCTGTGTCAGGAACATCGCTTCCGACATTTCGCCGTATTGACTTCGGCGTATCCCGGAATGGACGAGTTTCGTCCGATTTGCCCAATCCTGCGTCATACTTGGGGTCCCTGAACGTCGGCAGCGGCCTTATGGAGCCGTTAGAAAGCTGTCTTGACTGGCTGCGGCCATACGCGAGGCCTCTTGGAGCGTCAAGGCACCGGGGCGCAGGCCTTTCGCCACAGCAATTCAAATGAGCTACGTTGTGTAATCGCAGCTTGAGCATTTTCATTTAAGGAATTTCGTCTAATTTTCGTCAAACTCACCCAATCTACGCGGCGGCCTTCAAACATGGCTTACATCGGCGTGACTGCCTCCTCGACTGGCTTGTGCATGGCGGGAGGCAGCAAAGACCTTAACAACTCGCTTGAGCGCCTTCTGCGCGCGCTTCCTGCATCCTCGCGGGTGTTGATTCTCATCCATGGCTACAGGTATCACCCCGACAGTTTTGACCGAAATCCGCACCATTGGCTCTATTCGCGACGCGAAGACTTAGGGTGTCAACGCGCGCGGAGTTGGCCTCTAGGGCTCGGATACGAAACCGATGAATCGCAAGACGGATTGTGCATAGGCTTCGGCTGGCCAGCTTTAGAGCCACATCTGCCTGCAATGCGGCAGACGGGAAAGACGGGTTTCAGCCTTGTCTACGGACAGGCGCTCAATGCCGGTGCGCAGCTCGCTGAGTTGATGAAACATATCCAAGTTTCTCGTCCGGACCTAAGCATTGACATCCTGGCGCACTCCCTGGGCGCGAGGGTTGCCCTATCGGCGCTCCCATCGCTTAAACGGGTGTCGGGACGCCTTATCCTCTTGGGAGCTGCAGAATACCAAAGTAATGCCAGGGGCTTCCTCGCTGCATCACCTCAAGATGGCGCGCTTGAAGTTTACAATATCACCGCCCGGTTCAACGATCTCTACGATGCTTTTTTTGCTGCACTCGCCCCGCGCCCCCGTCGTCGAGAGCGAACACTGGGTCTGGGACTTGGAACAGATCACGCCAATTGGATAGATCTGCAACTTGACCGAGACGAGTTTGCGCGGTGGTTGGGTGATAGAGGCATCGCGCTGGAGCCTATCCGGGCGCGGTTTTGTCATTGGGGTTTCTACACGCAAGCGGGTGTCTTCGCGCTCTACCGGAGTATTCTCGCCCGTGATCCTGGCTGGGATGTCGCCACGCTCAAATCCATACCAGGTCTCAGCGACCAAGACCCGCAATGGAGCCGATTGGCAGGATGGAGCACTCGGGCAATTCTGCGTCGCGCATGTCGGCGACCCGGCGGGCCGAACCTCAAAAGCGCGTGAATTCTGCTGGTGTCTGCGAAACAGGGCTGCAATCTACGTTCGAAATGTAGACCAAACAGTCCAGAAAGATCACCATGCCAAAACCTATCGAATTGTATTTTTGGCCCACGCCCAATGGCCGCAAAGCGTCCATCGCGCTCCACGAGATGGAGCTCCCCTACAATCTGCATCTGGTCAATATTGGGGTCGGCGACCAGTTCAAGCCGGATTTCCTGAAGGTATCGCCGAACAACCGCATGCCCGCGATCATAGATCCGGAAGGCCCAGATGGAGAACCGATCTCGATTTTTGAGTCCGGCGCGATCCTCCAGTATTTGGGCCGGAAGACAGGAAAGTTCTGCGGAGAGACAGAGCGTGAGCGGGTTGAGATCGAGCAGTGGCTCATGTGGCAGATGGGTGGCGTTGGACCGATGGCGGGGCAAGCGCATCACTTCTTGAAATACGCGCCCGCGATGGATCCACCGAACGATTTACCCTACGCCAAGTCCCGATATCAAAAGGAAGTTGGACGGCTTTACGGGGTCCTCGACCGGCGTCTTGCCGATCGAGACTACGTGGCTGGTGCGTATTCCATCGCCGATATGGCAATTTGGCCCTGGGCGAAGGGTTGGGAAGGTCAGAAGCAGAACATCAAAGACTTTCCGAACATGGCCGCTTGGTTAGAACGCATTGGTGGACGCCCGGCAGTTCAGCAAGGCATGGCCCTTTCTGCTGACACGGCCAGCAATTTCCAATCAGATGCGGAGGCGCAGAAGATCCTGTTCCGCAGTTAGGAACAACATGGATTTGGTGGCTGGCTTCGCTCTGGGAGCCTTGCCGCCTGGAAACGGCGGCGGTAAGCCCGAGAGCAAACCGGGAGTACGCTGTGTCTCAAACTCTGACCCTCATCCGCCCCGACGATTGGCATCTGCATCTTCGCGACGGGGCGATGATGGAAGGCGTCCTCCCCCACTCACGCGGTTTCGGTCGGGCCATTGTCATGCCGAATTTGGTCCCGGCTGTCGTGACCGAAGCGCAAGCAGTGGCATATCGCGCTCGAATTCTCGAAGCCCTTGCCAATGGCCAAACGTTCCGGCCTCTCATGACACTCTATCTTACCGAGGCGAGCGACCCGCACGATGTGGCCGCCGCGCATCGCAACGGGGTCGCCACCGCCGTTAAGCTTTACCCCGCTGGCGCAACGACGAATTCCGCGAGCGGCGTGCGAAACATCGACAAGGTCATGCATGTTCTGGAAAAGATGGCCGAAATCGAAATGCCGCTATGTGTGCACGGGGAGGTCACCGACGCGGAGATTGATATCTTCGACCGCGAAGCCGTATTCATCGACCGTGTGCTAGACCCAATTCGGCGGAGACTGCCTGAACTTCGGGTCGTAATGGAGCACGTCACCACCCAGGATGGCGTCGACTACATAAAGGCGTCTGACAAAAACCTCGCGGGAACGCTCACGGTTCAGCATCTTATGTTGGACCGAAACAACCTGTTGGTCGGCGGAATCAGGCCACATTACTATTGCTTGCCCGTTCTCAAGCGCGGCCGTCACCGCGAGGCTCTACGTCAGGCGGCGACCTCCGGCGATCCGCGTTTTTTCCTAGGAACAGACAGCGCCCCCCATGCGAGAGAGACGAAAGAAGCTGCGTGCGGATGTGCTGGAGTGTTTTCCGCGCCGGTGGCACTGTCATGCTATGCTCAGGTCTTTGAAGAAGAGGGTGCGCTCGACAAGTTGGAGGGCTTCGCGTCGCGCCACGGACCGGCGTTCTACCGGGTGCCTGAGAACCAGGAAAGGATCACGCTTTCCCGAAAAGACACACCCGTCAGAATTCCCTCGAAGATTGAAACAAACGCGGGACCAGTGGTTGTATTCGACCCGAATTTGCCGCTCTATTGGCATGTCGTCGACTGACCGGAGACCCCATGTTCGCGAACGCCTTCCCCGATGACGCCGAGATGGCGCGTCTGACAGCGCGTATGCTGCTCGAAGTCAAAGCGGTTCATTTTCGCGCCGATGAGCCCTACAAATTGACATCGGGTCTTGCGTCTCCGGTATATATCGATTGCCGAAAGCTGATTTCTTTTCCGTTGGTGCGATCAGCGCTAATGGATTTCGCCTGCGCTAAGCTCTTGAGATCGGTGGGGTTTTCGCAGTTCGATGCGGTCGCTGGCGGCGAGACAGCCGGTATCCCTTTTGCCGCATGGATCGCCGAGCGGCTTGGTCTGCCGATGCTTTACGTCCGAAAGAAACCAAAAGGCTTTGGACGAGATGCGCAGATCGAGGGACATCTCGTTGAAGGCAGCCGGGTGCTTCTCGTCGAGGATCTCACGACCGACGGCGGCTCGAAACTAAAATTCGCCGAGGCCATACGCCATGCAGGCGCGCAATGCGAGCATACCCTGGTAATATTTTATTATGGGGTCTTCGAGGAAACACTAAAGGTGCTGCAGACCCACGGTCTGACGCTCCATTTTCTCGCGGTGTGGAGAGACGTGCTTGAGGAAGCGCGGAATGGCAAGCATTTCGACGACGAGACGCTGCGGGAGGTTGAAGCCTTTTTGCAGGCCCCTCTCGCATGGTCGGCCGCGCATGGGGGAGTGGAAAAGATAGCCAGCTGACCTGCATTCTGTGGGTCGGACGCAAGAAAAGTGCGGCTCGCAAGGCAACATGCAGGTGAGCGGAGACCCAACCGATTCGAACCGGAAGATCGGAGAGAACCAGTGAACAAGCCAGACAACGCCTTCATGCTTCCGAAACCGCGCTCCTCGAAACCGGAGGACCTGGCCCGAGAGATCGTCGGTCGCCTGTGTTACCGCGTGGGAAAAGACCCAAAAGTCGCAAAGCCACACGACTGGCTCATGGCAACCATCCTCGTCACCCGAGACCGGGCCATCGAACATTGGATGCGATCGACGCGCGCCACCTACGAAAACGGCGACAAACGCGTTTATTACCTGAGCCTGGAGTTCCTCATCGGGCGCCTTATGCGCGATGCAATCTCGAATTTGGGCATTCTCGACCCGATGAAAAAGGCACTCGAGACTCTCGGGGTCGATTTCGAAGAGATTGCGAAGCTGGAGGCGGATGCGGCGCTCGGCAACGGTGGACTCGGGCGACTTGCAGCCTGTTTCATGGAAAGCATGGCGACCGTCGGGGTGCCTGCCTACGGATATGGAATTCGCTATCGGCATGGCCTCTTCCGTCAGCGTATCAAGGATGGCTGGCAGCTCGAATACCCCGAGACCTGGCTTGAACATGGCAACCCCTGGGAGTTCGACCGCCGCGAGAGCGCCTATGTCGTCGGTTTCGGCGGATACGTGGCCTATCATGAAGCTGTTGGTGAAGAAGAGAAATTCGTCTGGCATCCTGCCGAGCAGGTGATCGCATCGGCGTATGACACGCCTGTTGTCGGTTGGCGTGGTGCCCGGGTGAACACTCTACGGCTCTGGAATGCGGAGCCCGTTGCGCCGATCAGGCTCGACGCATTCAATGCGGGTGATCACATCGGGTCCCTGAAGGAAAGCAACCGGGCTGACGCACTCACGCGCGTCCTCTACCCCGCCGATGCCTCGCCCTCAGGCCAGGAATTGCGGTTACGCCAGGAGTATTTCTTCTCGTCGGCGTCGCTTCAGGACATTTTGCGTCGGCATATGAACCAGTTCGGCAGTCTCGATAGCCTGCCTGAGAAAGTCGCGATACAGCTCAACGACACTCACCCCGCGGTTTGCGTCGCAGAATTGATGCGCATCCTGATGGATCTTCATGGGGTCGAGTTTAACCGCGCCTGGGAACTCACTACGGGAACGATTAGCTACACCAATCATACGCTGCTTCCCGAGGCTCTCGAAAGCTGGCCAGTGCCGCTATTCGAGCGCTTGCTGCCGCGCAACATGCAGATCATCTACGAGATCAACGCGCACCTGTTGCGGAAGGCACGGCAGGAAATGGATTTCGACGATGATGCGATCCGCAACATCAGCCTGATCGACGAGAGCGGGGAACGTCGGGTCCGGATGGGAAATCTCGCCTTTGCCGGCGCGCATTCGATCAACGGCGTCTCGGCCTTGCATACCGAACTTATGAAGCAAACGGTGTTTCGCGACCTTCACCGGATGTTCCCTAATCGGATTAACAACAAGACGAATGGGATCACGCCGCGCCGGTGGCTCATGCAATGCAACCCTGGGCTGACGGGCCTCGTAAAGGAGACGATCGGCGACGATTTCCTTGATGACATCCGGTTGCTTCGCGGCATGGAGAAGTATGCGACCGATCCGTCCTTCCAAGACGCGTTTGCCAAAGTTAAACGCAGAAACAAGGACCGCCTTGCGGCGATCGTTCGGGAACGCATGGGCGTGCGCCTCGACCCGAACTCCCTGTTCGATATTCAGATCAAACGGATCCATGAATACAAACGACAGCTTCTGAACATCATTGAGGCGGTGGCCCTCTTCGATCAGATCCGGTCGCACCCAGAGAAAAACTGGGTACCACGGGTAAAGATCTTTGCTGGAAAGGCAGCACCCTCTTACCACAACGCAAAACTCATCATCAAACTCGCCAATGACGTGGCACGCGTCATCAATGCCGATCCCACGGTGCGCGATGTTCTCAAGGTCCTCTTCATCCCCAACTACAACGTGAGCCTTGCGGAGGTGCTTGTCCCTGCGGCCGACCTGTCCGAGCAGATTTCGACCGCCGGTATGGAGGCGTCCGGGACAGGCAACATGAAGTTCGCGCTGAATGGTGCTCTGACGATCGGAACGCTGGATGGCGCCAATGTCGAAATCCGAGAACAGGTGGGCGAAGAAAACATAATAATCTTCGGGCTCACCGCAGAAGAAGTAACCGAACGGCGCAATGCAGGCGTTAACCCGCGACAGATCATCGAGGGGTCACCGGAGCTGAGCCAGGCACTTACGGCGATTTCGTCGGGGGTCTTCTCACCAGATGACCCAAATCGGTATCGCGACCTTATCAGCGGTCTGTATGAAACCGATTGGTTCATGGTGGCGTCCGATTTCGACAGCTATGCCGATGCGCAACGCAAGGTCGATGCGATCTGGTCGGAGCCGAAGCTCTGGTGGGAGAAGGCTATTCTGAATTCCGCTCGTATGGATTGGTTCTCCTCCGATCGTTCGATCCGCGAATACTCAAATGAGATCTGGAAAGTGCAGGCTTAGCAGCGTAGCCTCACTTTGGGAGGCGCAGCTTTGACCGAATGTCCAGATGCCACAACTGAGGCAACTCAGGGTGAGTATTCGCCGAGCGCTGGTGAAATCGAAGCGCTCGTGAATGGCCAGCACGGTGATCCCTTCTCCGTGCTCGGCGTTCATAAGGTAGGCAAGGCGCTTGTGGCGAGGGCGCTGGTGCTAGGGGCAGACACTGTTGAAGCTTTCACGCTAACCGGCAAGTGTGCTGGAACCTTGTCCCGGATCCACACGGAAGGCCTGTTTGCTGGCAAGCTAAAGATCCGAAAACACCAGCCGCTGCGGTATGTCGCGAAGTCCGCAAGTGGCGAATGGGATGTAGTTGACCCTTATACGTTTGGGCCAGTCCTCGGTCCGCTCGACGATTATTACATCGCAGAAGGCAGCCACCTGCGTCTTTTTGACAAGCTTGGTGCCCATGAAATCCGACACGATGGGGCGGATGGGGTGCACTTTGCGGTCTGGGCACCCAATGCCCGCCGTGTCTCCGTCGTAGGCGACTTCAATGCCTGGGATGGACGACGCCACAGTATGCGGCTCCGGGCCGATATCGGCATTTGGGAAATCTTCGTCCCAAACGTGACCTCTGGGCTCCACTACAAGTTTGAGGTGATCGCCCATGATGGGACGCGTCTCCCGCTCAAAGCCGATCCTTTTGCCCGTGCCTCAGAGTTACGCCCCGCCACGGCTTCCGTGGTCGCGCCAGAGTTGCGCCACAAATGGGGTGACGCAGCGCACCGCGCGCACTGGTCAAGCTGCGACGCGCGCCGTGAACCCATTTCCATTTATGAGGTGCATCCCGGCTCTTGGAAGCGGCATTCAGACGGGAGTTTTCTGTCCTGGGATGAGTTGGGCGAAGAGCTGATCCCATACGTGGTCAAGATGGGATTTACGCATATTGAGTTCCTGCCGATCAGCGAACACCCTTATGATCCATCTTGGGGCTACCAGACTACGGGGCTTTTTGCGCCATCGGCCAGGTTTGGGACGCCTGACGCCTTCGCAAGGTTCGTAGATGGCGCGCATCAAGCGGGGATAGGCATCCTGATCGATTGGGTCCCGGCGCACTTTCCGACCGACGAGCATGGTCTTGCCCGCTTTGACGGGACAGCGCTCTACGAACATGATGATCCACGACAAGGGTTTCACCCGGACTGGAATACGGCGATCTACAATTTTGGTCGTCGGGAAGTGAAGAGCTTCCTTGTGAACAACGCGCTTTACTGGGCCGAGACCTTCCATATCGACGGCCTTCGTGTCGACGCAGTCGCCTCTATGCTCTACCTCGATTATTCGCGCAAAGACGGTGAGTGGATCCCTAACAAGTATGGTGGTCGGGAGAATATCGAGGCCGTCGAGTTTCTGCGGGATACGAACAAGGCAGTCTATGGCTCCCATCCCGGGATCATTACGGTTGCGGAAGAGTCTACGGCGTGGCCCGGAGTGAGCAAACCGGTGCATGACGGCGGGCTTGGGTTCGGCTTTAAGTGGAACATGGGCTTCATGCACGACACGTTGAAATACATGTCGCACGAAGCAATTCACCGACAGTATCACCACAACGATATGACCTTTGGGCTGCTTTACGCGTTCAGCGAAAACTATGTCCTGCCGCTCAGCCATGACGAGGTCGTGCACGGTAAGGGGTCCCTCATCGCGAAAATGTCGGGCGACGGATGGCAGAAATTTGCGACGCTCAGAGCATACTACGCTTTCATGTGGGGCTATCCCGGCAAGAAGCTGCTTTTCATGGGCCAAGAGTTTGCTCAGGGACGCGAATGGAGCGAGGAACGCGAGTTAGACTGGTATCAGCTCGACATTGATTTGCACCGTGGGACACAGGACCTCGTCGCCGACCTGAACCGTCTTTATCGCGACATTCCGGCCTTGCACGCGCGCGACTGCGAAGGCGAAGGGTTTGAATGGTTGCTCGCCGATGAACATCAGAGCTCCGTTTTCGCCTGGATCCGAAAAGCGCCCGGCGAAAACCCAGTGGCCGTCGTATCGAACTTCACACCCGTGCCCAGATATGGCTACCGCGTTCCGCTGCCACATGCCGGAACGTGGAAGGAAGTGTTGAACACAGACGGAACTGGCTACGGAGGCAGCGGGGTCGGAAATATGGGTGAGATCACGGCCACGCCGGACGATTGGGCGATCAGCACCAGGATGACCCTCCCGCCACTTGCCACGGTTTGGTTAGAGTTCCAGCCCGAGACATGAGTTCGAGTGTTTGGGTGCAAAAATAACAAGACGAGGGGAAACGGCCATGGCGATCAGATCCCACCCGCTGTCGCGCGATGCGATGGCATATGTTCTCGCGGGAGGACGAGGGAGCCGGCTTAAGGAGCTGACAGACACTCGGGCCAAGCCCGCCGTATACTTCGGAGGCAAAACAAGGATCATTGATTTTGCGCTCTCGAATGCGCTCAATTCCGGGATCCGACGCATCGGCGTCGCCACACAATACAAAGCGCATTCACTCATTCGTCATCTTCAGAACGGATGGAATTTTCTCCGTCCAGAGCGGAACGAGGGTTTTGACATCCTTCCCGCGAGCCAGCGTGTCTCCGAAACACAATGGTATGAAGGCACGGCGGACGCCGTCTATCAGAATATCGATATCATTGAGGCCTATGGTCCAGAATACATGGTGATCCTCGCGGGGGATCATGTCTACAAAATGGACTATGAGCTGATGCTCCAAGATCATGTGGACTCAGGCGCCGATGTTACCGTGGGATGCCTGGAAGTTCCCCGGCTTGAGGCTTCGGGTTTCGGTGTAATGCACGTGGACGAAACCGATAGAATCACGGATTTCATAGAGAAGCCGAAAGAACCGCCGGGCATCCCTGGACAGCCTGACATGGCGCTCGCATCCATGGGAATCTATGTTTTTCACACTGCGAAACTGATGGAACTGCTGCGCCGAGACGCAGATTTTGTCGAGTCGACCCGCGATTTCGGGAAAGATATTATCCCGTATGTCGTGGCCCATGGGAAAGCGATGGCCCACCGGTTCGGCAACTCTTGCGTTCGGTCAACGGGCGAGACCGGAGCATATTGGCGCGATGTGGGAACGGTTGACGCCTACTGGGAAGCGAACATAGATCTCACGGATGTGACGCCCGAGTTGGACCTCTATGATACGCACTGGCCGATCTGGACCTACGCAGAAAGCACGCCTCCGGCAAAATTTGTCCATGACGAGGAAGGACGGCGCGGCGCGGCGATCAGCTCGCTCATTTGCGGCGATTGCATCATCTCAGGCGCTAGGCTCTGGAGAAGTTTGCTTTTCACAGGTGTGCGCGTGAATTCGTTTTCCAATCTAGAGGAAGCCGTTCTATTGCCGGGCACCTATGTCGGTCGCAACGTGAAGCTGAGTAAAGTCGTGGTAGATCGGGGCGTGCGAATTCCAGAAGGGTTGATCGTAGGCGAAGACCCGGAGCTCGATGCCAAGCGATTCCGCAGAACCGAGAAGGGAACCTGTCTGATCACGCAGACGATGATCGACAAGCTAGAAATGTGATCGAATGAGAGTTCTTTCGGTCTCGTCTGAGATCTACCCGCTTATCAAGACCGGTGGGCTTGCAGATGTCGCTGGTGCCCTACCGCCCGCGCTGTCGAAAATGGGCATTGAGGTGAGAACCCTTGTGCCCGGCTACCCCTCCATTATGGGTGCGCTCGGTTCCGCCGAAACCGTCTGCACCTTCGGCTCGCTCTTGGGCACTTCGGCCCGTCTTCTATCCGCTAAGGTCGGCGATCTCGATCTCCTGGTTCTGGACGCCCCAATGCTCTTCGAGCGAGACGGCGGCCCCTACTCAGGTCCAGATGGAACCGACTATCCCGACAATTGGAAGCGCTTCGCGGCTCTATCTTTGGCAGGTGCGCAAATCGGCGAAGGTGCGGTTCCGGAATTTGTTCCGAACCTCGTTCATGCCCATGATTGGCAAGCCGCTCTTGTGCCTGCCTATTTGAAATATCGTGGGAGCAAAACGCCATCCGTTCTCACCATCCATAACCTCGCCTTTCAGGGACAGTTTGGACCCGATATCTTCAGTCAGCTTGAACTGCCCCCGCACGCTTACTCGGTCGAGGGAGTTGAGTATTATGGCGGCGTCGGTTTTCTGAAAGCTGGACTGCAGACTGCCTGGGCTCTGACAACCGTCAGTCCAACCTATGCCAAAGAGATCGCGACACCTGCCTTTGGGATGGGTTTGGAAGGGCTCATTTCGCGGCGAAGCGATGATCTCTATGGGATCGTAAACGGGATTGATGTTCAGGACTGGGATCCTGCGACCGATGCACGGCTAGGGACCACCTTTTCGATCCGCCAGCTAAAAGCCAGGGTCGCCAATCGTCGGCTCATAGAGGGAAGATTCGGCCTCGAAGCCGATGATGATCCTCTCTTCATTGTCGTGAGCCGATTGACTTGGCAAAAGGGCTTGGATCTTGTCGCATCGAAAATTCCCGATCTTGTCGAGGCCGGCGGGAAGATTGCCATACTCGGGACTGGAGATCGGGGGCTGGAGCACTGGCTTCTCACGCTCGCAGGGGCGCATGAGGGCCGGGTCGGAGTTCATCTCGCGTATGACGAGACGCTCGCCCATCTGATGCAAGGCGGTGCGGATGCCATTCTGATCCCATCCCGCTTCGAACCCTGCGGTCTGACCCAACTCTACGCCCAACGTTACGGAACAATTCCTGTCGTGGCGCGTACAGGCGGCTTGGCCGACACAGTCATTGATGCCAATAGCGCTGCCGTTGCCGCCGGCGTTGCAAGCGGTGTGCAATTCGCGCCAGACAATGGCGACGCTCTGGTCGAGGCCGTTCACAAAGTCGCAGCGTTCAGGTCGGATACTCGAGTTTGGACAGCAATGCAGAAGCAAGCGATGCGACTGGACGTCTCGTGGACCCGAAGTGCGGCAAAGTATGCGGAGTTGTTTCACTCACTGGTTCCAGGTCGAGGATAGGCGTTATGATCAAGTCGGTTTCCACAAAGCCATATGAAGACCAGAAACCCGGCACGTCCGGCCTGCGCAAGAAAGTGCCGCATTTTCAGCAGAAGAACTACGTCGAGAATTTCGTGCAGTCGATCTTCGACAGTCTCGAAGGGTTCGCGGGAAAGACTTTGGTGCTTGGCGGCGATGGTCGCTACTACAACCGTGAAGTTATTCAAATCGTTTTGAAAATGGCTGCTGCAAACGGCTTTGGAAAGACCATCGTCGGCAAGGGAGGTATCCTTTCCACTCCTGCGGCGTCGAACGTGATCCGCCAAACGGGTGCCTTCGGCGGCATTATCCTGTCAGCAAGCCACAATCCAGGCGGTCCCTCCGAAGACTTCGGCATCAAATACAATACTGGGAACGGCGGACCGGCTCCGGAAAAAATCACCGCTGCAATCTATGAACGCTCCAAGATAATCACGGAGTACAGGATTCTCGACACACCCGATATCGATCTAGACGGGCTCGGGGACACCAAGCTCGGGGACATGCACGTTGAGATCATCAACCCAGTCGAAGCTTACGCCGAACTTATGGAGAAGCTCTTCGATTTTGCGGCCGTCAAGGCAATGTTTTCTGACGGATTCACTATGGCCTTCGATGCGATGCATGCCGTGACAGGACCATACGCAACGGAGATACTTGAGAACCGCCTTGGTGCACCCAAAGGCACCGTCCGCAATGGGAAACCCTTGCCGGATTTTGGCGGGCACCATCCAGATCCTAATCTCGTCCATGCGAAGGCTCTCTACGATGACATGATGGCACCGGATGCGCCAGATTTCGGCGCAGCGTCCGATGGAGATGGTGATCGGAACCTCATCATTGGTAAGGGGATCTTTGTCACACCTTCCGACTCACTCGCGTTGCTTGCGGCAAATGCACATCTCGCGCCCGGATACTCAGATGGACTGGCAGGAATCGCCCGGTCGATGCCGACAAGTGCTGCGGCCGACCGCGTCGCAGAGAAACTGGATGTCGAGGCTTACGAGACACCAACCGGCTGGAAGTTCTTCGGAAACCTGCTCGACGCGGGTAAAGCAACGATATGCGGAGAGGAAAGCGCCGGCACTGGTTCAAACCATGTTCGCGAGAAGGATGGCCTTTGGGCGGTGTTGCTCTGGCTCAATATCCTCGCTGTGCGCAAGCAGCCGGTGAAAGAGATTGTCGAGGCTCACTGGGCAGAGTTTGGAAGAAACTACTACACGCGTCATGACTACGAAGGGATCGACCAGGCGGCAGCCGACGCTCTAATGGAGCACCTTCGTGGCACCGCGGCGAGCCTCCCTGGCACAAAGCTACATAATCTGTTCGTCAATATGTCGGACGATTTCGCCTACCATGATCCGGTCGACGGCTCGACCAGCGAAAATCAAGGCATTCGCGTGATGTTTGAAGACGGCAGCCGGATGGTATTCCGTCTCTCTGGGACAGGCACGGCTGGGGCGACGCTACGCGTTTACCTGGAACGGCTTGCCACCGATCCGACGGAACTCGGCCTCGATACGCAGGACGCCCTGTCTGATGTGATCGCGGCTGCCGAGGAACTCGCAGAGATAGAGGCACGCACCGGCCGCACGGCCCCGGATGTCATCACTTGACACAAGGCTCCGGCCCGGTTTTTGGGGCGCGGCCCGGCTCAAACGGCACACGCTTCGCAATCTGGTCCGGCGCAGCCGAGCGCGCGTGGCTTTGCCTGTTTGACGAAGGAGGCGAAGCCGAAACAGGGCGCATCGAACTTACGCGCAACGACGCGAGCACTTTCTGCGCGGACATCCCAAACCTCTTTTCAGGAGATCGCTATGGGATCCGAATGGATGGTCCCTTCGATCCGACGGTGGGTCACCGGTTTGATCCATCAAAGCTCCTAGTTGATCCCTACGCCTACAAGATCGACCGGCCCTTCGCATACGATCCCCGTCTTGCTTCACCGCGCGAAGCAAACATCGATACAGCACCGATGGTTCCGAAATCGGTTGTGACAACCCTACCAGAGCCAAAAAAGCTCAAGAAGCCAAGTTTCGTTCCCGGAGGATTGATCTACGAACTGAACGTTCGAGGCTTCACGATGCGCCACCCCGAAGTTGCTGCTCCGGTTCGGGGTACAGTGGCGGCGCTAGCGGAACCCGCCATTCTCGAACATCTCCAGCGCCTCGGTGTGGGAGCAGTGGAGCTCATGCCGATCGCGGCCTGGATCGACGAACGACATCTACCACCTTTGGGTCTATCGAATGCCTGGGGCTATAATCCTGTCGCGTTCATGGCACTGGATCCAAGGATCTGTCCTGGTGGGCTGGAAGAACTTGCAAGAACCACAGAATGCCTGCAGGAAGCCGGGATTAGTGTCATCCTCGATGTCGTGTTCAACCATACTGGTGAAAGCGACGATCAGGGCCCGACCCTTTCTTTGCGCGGGATCGACAATGCCGCTTACTTTCGACACACGCGCGATGGGATCCCCATCAATGACACGGGGTGTGGCAATACGCTCGCCTGCGATCGTCCGATTGTACGACAACTGATTCTCGACAGCCTCCGACATTTTGCAATCTATGCGGGCGTAGACGGATATCGTTTCGACCTCGGACCAATTCTTGGTCGGAGCGAATACGGCTTTAGCCGAAATGCTACACTTTTTGCGGAAATGGCGGCAGATCCGATCCTGTCGACACGGATTATGATTGCTGAGCCTTGGGACCTCGGCCCTGGGGGATACCAGCTTGGCGGGTTTCCCGATCTCTTTCTCGAATGGAATGACCGATACCGCGACAGAGTCCGAAAGTTCTGGCGAGGTGACGGACACATGTTGGGGGAAACAGCAACCGCGCTTGCAGGATCAAGCGATGTCTTTTCAGGCGATGCGACACGCACCGTCAATTTCATCGCAGCCCATGACGGCTTTCCACTCGCTGATCTGACCCGCTACGCACACAAACACAATGACCCAAACGGGGAGGACAATCGGGACGGCCACAATGACAACCTTTCCTGGAACCATGGCGTAGAAGGATCGACTGAGGACGAAAGCATACTGGTCGCTCGGCGAAAAGACGTCGAAGCGATGCTCGCCATGCTCTTTATCTCGCGCGGAACGATTATGCTAACAGCAGGCGACGAGTTCGGAAGGACGCAGCATGGCAACAACAATGCATATGCGCAGGACAATGAGACGACTTGGATCGACTGGGAAAACAGGAATCTGCGCATCGAGCAGACCGCACGCAGCCTGTCGGCGATCCGGCAGGCGGTAAAGGCGCTTCACGAAACAGAGTTTCTGACCGGCGAAAGGGATGAAACTGGTCTTCTTGACGTCGAGTGGATCGGTCCCGATGGGCTTGCGTTGAAACCGCCACAGTGGGAAAGCCAAGACGGCGACACGTTGGGCATGCTGATCCGCGACGAAACCGGGTGTAGGCTTGCAGTACTTGTGAGTAGAAGCAGGCAAGATATTGATTTTAAGCTACCTTCTCGAGAAGGTCACGCCTGGACTGACACTGATGACCGCCGTATCGGAGTGGCTTGTCGATCCGTTAGGATCGTGCAGGAGATGCGGCATATTAGTAACACTTCACAATAGATAGTCGGCCGTTCTGCAACTGTCGCGGCGGTTACGCGTTGCGATGCGTATGATGAGAGACGGCATCGCTCCGATGCAAACTCAACACGAGAATTGATTCAGATTAGGGGGCAAGCAGATGACTTTGGTTTCTAGCGAACGCAGAATTGGACTCGCACTGGTTGTTGCCTGTAGCACAGTGGCAACAAACGCTTTGGCACAGGATACCTCCGTCGGTATTCAGCCTCTGCAGTGGGAATTCCAAGACGATACAGTCATTCGGATTTACGGTCAGCTCAACCAAGGCGTGCTCGTCTTTGACGATGGGGATGAAAGCACCAGCTACGGCCTTGTAGACAATGACAACTCAAGCACCCGTTTGGGCATTCGGTCCGTGACGGATTACGACTCGGGATGGGAATTGTTCTCCAATATCGAGTTCGAGTATCAGCCTCACCCATCGAACAGCGTGAACCAGCTCGACAAGAACGACGCCGACTTCGGCTTTGATAAGACGAATTTCCGCAAGGCAGAGGTCCGTGTCGCCAGTGAACAGTATGGCCGTTTCTGGTTGGGTCAGGGCAGCATGGCGTCAGACGGTATTGCCGAAGTGGACCTGTCTGGAACAGGCGTCATTGCCTACTCATCCGTAAGCGACATCGGTGGAGGTCTCTTCCGGTTTGACGACGGCGCGTTATCCGACGTCTCAACGGGTGGTGCGTTCAGCAACCTTGACGGTGCAGGCCGCAAGATGCGGGTGCGCTATGACACGCGCTCCTTCTCAGGTTTCCGGTTGAAGGCGTCTTACGGCCAGGACACTCTCAACGACAAGGATGACTCGATCTACGATATCGCCGCAACCTATGAAGGCTCTTTCGAGACATTCGAAATTGGGGCGGCTGTCGGCTACGCCCAGGATGATGGCGCCGATCAGGCCACGTATGCCGGGTCCGTGTCTGGGCTCCATACACCGACGGGTCTTAGCCTCACCCTGGCAACAGGTGGGCGCGATTCTGATGATGATCCGAGCTATGGTTATGTGAAGCTCGGATATGAGCGCAACTTCTTTGCCACTGGCTCTACTGCATTCTCAATCGACTATTACGACGGCGAAGGGATCGTCAACGACGACTCCGAAAGTACGGCCTACGCCTTTGCCTTCGTCCAAAACGTCGACAACTGGGACACCCAATGGTATCTCGCCCTTCGCCAGTATGAGTATGATGATGATGCAGGGGCCTATGAGGACGGTTTGGCGACCATGGCTGGCCTGCGCATCCGCTTTTGAGATCATTAATGGCGATCACTGGGGACAGAGACGCGGCGGTTTGGACGAAGTGCCTCCGCCCGCCGCGATCCGTAACACCTAGATTTCGTCGCAGAGCTTAACTCTCGGGAAGACGTTGCTCGGCGTACCATGCGCAGGCACTCCAAACGCCTCACGGTCTTAGCTCGCTATTGGCGTTATCGTTGAAAGCCAAGTCACCAACTCGCGTTGAACGCTCGCTGTCGCCGCATCAAAAGCAGGAACAATCCCGCTAGCTCGGGTGTCGGCGGCGGCCACAATTGCCTGGAAAGTCCGTCTGGCAACGACCCGACCATTGCTCTCCTGCACCAAAGCCGCTTGCACTCGCACGACGACCCTGATTGTCGGCTCCTGATCATTTGACGCCAACTCGACCTGGAAATCCTCAACATCCGTCATCAAGGTAAAGTCTGGAAAGGGTGCTGAACTACTCGCCGTGACCAATCCATACCGGGTCAGCCCGGAGAGGGATCTCGTCAACAGGAGCTGCAGGTGCACGCCCGCAGGATCTACCCACCTCGCATCAGGAAGAAACGTGACTTGAAATGGGTCTGGTTTGACCACAATCCGATCAGACGCGATTGCACCGGACGAAACTGGCGTGGCTACAAACAGAGTGGGACCGCCTCGGACACCGGCTGCGGAAGTAACGGGAGAAACCGAGGAGAGCTCGTAGGTATCCAACTGGCGAGAGGCCGCGTCGAGAGACTGGATAGCTGTGCACCCACCCATCGCGAGCATTGCAACGCACACAGCCAACCATTTGCAGAAGCCCAAAAAAGATTGCCGCCAGCCCACTCTTACCTCCCAAAGTCCGGCGCCTGACCGCCGAGAATGAAACGCGCAGGGTCGCGCTCCAATCGGCCAGCGATGCGATCTAATCGGCTGATAAGCTCTCTGAGCTCACGCGCGAACAAGGTGAATTCCGGAAGGCCGGATTGAGCGAAGGACGTGACCGGTCCAGAGGCTCGGTCCACCACCGCATTGACCTGGCTCATCGTATTGGAGGCTTCTGCAATGACACGTCGCAAATCGGCGACCGTTGCTGGAAGGTCCTCAGATATGCGGTCGACAGCGTCACCGACCCGCACAACCGTTTCGCGAATGTCTTCTGCCGTTGGCCGCCCCTCTTCCTCAACGATGAGGTTGACGTCGAGGAAGGTCGTGCGGACTGCATCGAGTGTGTCGCTGGCGCCCAGCATGAGCACATCCACACCAGCCAAGGTCCGGTTCGCGTTTTGAAGTGTCTCAGTCGCAGTGTCTAATGCCTCTTCCGCCGACTCAGACAAAGGCCCGAAACGACCTGTCAGGTTGGTCACATCTGAGCCTACCTGGCCGACAACTCGGTTGGCGGTTTCGACCGCTTCCCGAATATCTGAGACGACGATTGGCATGTCGGTCTCCAAGACCGCATTGATCGCATCCAGCGCTTTGTCGACCTTTGTAATGGTGACACGGGACTCGGCCACGAGTTCCGCCCCCTCGCCTTCCACCAGATCCTCAAAAGCGATAGACGCCGAATCGACATACTCAAAGGTCGCGTTTGCGTTATCCATAACCTCCTCGATGGACTTGAGCGTTCCGTCGAGCTCGACAAGGCGAGCCGTCGCCACCTCGGCGACTTGATCCAAATCCACAAGGACATCGTCCGCTCGGTCCGCCAGTCGGTTCAAGTCTTGCCGAAGGTCGGTGGTCGTTCCACTCACCTCGGTCAGAATGTTCGCAACTTCAGTTTGGATCAATCCACGCGCGTCACCCAGCGCTCCATCCGCTGTCTGGAGCGTTTGGGTTGCTGTTTGTAGTGTCGTTTGAGCATCATCAAAAGCGGCTGTAGCGGAAGAAATCAGACCCTCAGACTGCTCAAGGGTCCGCTGGAGGGAAGTCGCGACCGGACTGAGTTGGTCTGTGAACGTAGCGACCTGATCCGTCGCCCGTGAGACGGTCGCGGTGATAGACGAAAAGTCTTCAAGTGCTGTCTCCAACTGGCCCGAGGCAATATCTACGTTTCGCAGAATATTCTGGACGTATCTCTGGTTCTGAGGGCTGGCAAACCCCCTCAATTCGCCCAATAGGCTCACAGCTTCCGAGAGGATATCCGGTGCGTCCTCTGTGATCTGCTGCACGATTGACCGCTCAGCCCGCAGCGTTGGCACCCCCGAGCTGTCGAGATCCGGCGCTGGCGCATCCTGGCTTCCGCCGGAAAGTGACACGAAGGAAACGCCTGTCACGCCCTGCACCTGAAGTTGAGCAGTCGTATCGCGCTTGATCGGCAAGCCGTCTTGGACTTCGATGCGCACCCTGACCAAAGAGGGATCGTCGCGCGAGAGATTGAGGGATACCACTCTCCCAACGGCAAGACCATTGAACCGGACATCTGCCGCCTGGGACAACCCTGAGACATCCGAGAACATGATGTCATAGTAGTCGTAAGTCCGATCGACTTGAAATTTCGCGAGCCAGACGAAGAAGCCAAGGATGCAGAGGATTCCCGCGACCGTGAAGGATCCGATCAAAACGAAGTTTGCGCGCGTCTCCATAGCCGAGCTTTACGCGTCGGCGCGCGCCGCTCTGGCGCGTGGTCCGTGGAAATAGGATCGAACCCAAGGGTGATCGACGTCGAGCATGTCGCGCATAGTTCCTGTCACGAGCACTTTTTTTTCTGCCAGCACTGCGACACGATCGCAAATGGCATGAAGACTATCCACATCATGTGTGACCAAAAAGACGGTAAGACCAAGTGAATCCGTGAGTTTACGGATGAGTTCATCAAAGGCCGCGGCGCCAATCGGGTCGAGGCCGGCGGTGGGCTCGTCGAGAAACACAAGTTCTGGATCGAGAGCGAGCGCACGGGCGAGGCCAGCCCGTTTCCTCATACCGCCTGACAATTCCGACGGAAGCCGCTCACAGGCTTCCGCAGGGAGACCTACCATCGCAACTTTCAATCTTGCCAGAGCCGCGCGGATCTCGGCAGGAAGATCGAGTTGCTCGCGCATTGGTGCTTCCACGTTGCCTTCTACATCCAGAGTTGAGAACAGCGCGCCGTCTTGGAACATCACGCCCCAACGCCGTTCGACCCTACTCCGGTCTGAGGCCGTTCCGGAGATCATGTCCGTCCCAAAAACTCGGACTTCTCCGGCACTCGGCTTCAAAAGTCCGACAATCTCGCGCAGCAGAACCGATTTTCCGGTGCCTGACCCACCGACGACGCCCAAAACCTCCCCGCGATAAACGTCGAGATCGAGTCCTTCATGAACCACGTTTTCGCCAAAGCGGGTGACCAAGCCTCGGACTTCGACAACCCTCTCTCGCGTAGTGTCAGTCATATCGGATCCTGCGCATCACACACCAATCAGCGCGAAGAACACGGAAAAGAGAGCATCAAGAACGATCACCAGGAAGATCGATTCAACGACGGCGCGGGATGTCCGTGCTCCGAGCGACTCGGCATTTCCTTCCACCTTCAGCCCCTCGAAACATCCGACCAGTGCGATGGTGACCGCGAAAAAGGGCGCCTTTGACATCCCAACGATGAAATTTCCGACATCCGTTCCCTCCCACAGCCGTGCGATGAAGAGGCCAGGGGAGATACCGAGGTTGATCCAGCACATCAGTGCTCCGCCGACCAACCCAACAATGTTTGCCAAGAATGCTAGGATCGGGAGGGTGATCAGAAGCGCCAAGACCCGAGGGAGCACAAGGACACTGATTGGCTCAAGGCCAAGGGTGCGCATGGCGTCAATTTCTTCGCGCATCTTCATCGAACCGATGGCAGCGGTAAAGGCAGAGCCCGAGCGACCCGCAACGAGGATTGCGGTGAGCAAGACACCCAACTCGCGCAAGATTGAGATCGCCAGCAAATCGACAACGAAGATTTCTGCCCCGAAGGCTTCGAGTTGCACAGCGCCCTGAAAGGCCATCACGACGCCGATAAGAAAGGCCATGAGTGCAACAATCGGTGCCGCTTGCAGCCCCGCAGTCTCCATATGCGAGACAAGTGCCGTCCAACGCAAACGCCATGGCCGAAGCAAAACGCCGAACAGCAAAACCATGGTTTGGCCAAGCAGCGAGATGAGTTCGGCCGCAATCTTCCAAGAAGCGGCGGTCGATTCTCCGATACATTCGAGCCAATGGATCCAGCCAAGCGGCGGGGGCGGAGGCGGCTTTTCAAGTTTCAGACTTGCCTCGACAACGCCCAGAAGCTCGCGTTGGCCCGCTCCGGCCGCCTCGACCGTCACATCAACCCCTTTGGCTTCGAGGCGTTCCTTTTGATCGAGAAGGAACCAAGCACCCGCTGTATCCATGGCCGCAAGATCAGAAAGATCGAGAACCATTCGTTCCCGTTCTTCAACCGAGCCAATGAGTTCAATCCAGCGCGTCAACCCACCGATGACCAGTGAGCCACCAAATCGCAGCCTCGTTTCTCCGGCCAATACATCTATGTCCAGCCATGCGTCGGGAGGTTGCGCGGCAAGACTATTCACCTGACTGCCCTCTCCTCAAAGCCGCGAAGCTCCCACAAAACGACCCACATTTTGGGGTCGCGGAAGAGATGCGTGCGTCTCTGCGATGCCATAGACCTTCGTCAAGACACCAGGATCAGCAGGCATCGCCTTTCCTGCCGTCGCATCGACATGCAGGAGCATCTGTTCGATCGAAGCGACGGGACGTTCACCCACTCTGAAGAGCACGAAGACGTGGAGCCTCTTGTCGTCTGCGGCGAGAAGCTGGAGCGTCCCGACCAGCTGTTCCCCTTCATGGCTCTCATCGAGATGCATGATGTGAGTTTCGACAGTGTAGTAGCTACGCCCAGCTCTCACATATCCAATGTCGACCCCGATCGCATTCAGAAACACATCTGTCACTTCACTACAGGCAAGCAGGTAGCGTCCTTCGGTCATGTGCCCGTTGTAATCGATCCAACTTGGGACGACTTGCATTCTGGCGAGTTCAAGCGGTTCTGCAGAGTTGGGATCAAGGCGCACCGGCAAGGTCAAGCGGTCCACAGAGGCTCCTTTCCGGCCTACGCAATTCAGTGTTCAGAGCTTTGCACAGGGCTCAGTGAAAGGACAGGGGTTGAAACGGAACGACGGATCGGCTCTGTGATTGGAATAAGGAGTAAGGAGGTTTGGGGATTGAATCAGAAACAGCTTGTCCCGACCTTCTTCCACCGTTTCGCCTGTCTTGCTGCTCTAGTTGGCGCGGCCGATGCGGTTCAAAGCCAAGCATGGGCGCAGGTGCAGGAACGTTGTTACGGTGTCGCCCTCGCCGGAGAAAATGAGGGTATTGACGATCTTTCGGCTCCAGGTTCGAGCACAACGAACTATCAAGGTAACGCGTGGATTATGGTGCCGCAGAACACTTGCGGCCGAATTGTCCTTCCAGTTCAACCAGATGGAACACCGCGACGTGGCGCGTTAGAGCCTCTCTCCCGTGACCGCGGGAACTAAATTTCTGAGCTTCAAGGTCGACCTCCAGTTTCCGAGCACCCCTCCCGGACACGTTTCGGCCGATGGATCCAACTTGCCAGCAAAGCGACCGCAAAAAGCTCGTCATAGGCTACGGCCCCACGATACCTAGCCTATCGCGGAGCTTGGCAACTGGCGGGGTCTCTTGATGCTAGGCCGGATTGAAAGGCTTCATCGCGTCTTGTGAAATCATCGAACAAAAAGATGTCTAGAGAGGGCTGATCGGGCTTTCCACCGTTGACGTACATTTCCATCAGCAGTTTTCCGCGCAACAGCAGACGCGAATAGAATCCGGGCGCAACAGTCCCAATCCGCTCCGCCGCAAGACCGGCCCAGACCCCTGCAAAGCAGTCGGCTTGCAGCGTTCTTTCACGGGTGAACTCAGAGCGGTCTGGTGCCGCCAAGGACTCTGGTACGCCGAGAGCGTGGAGCACATGTTCGGCGTATAGGCGAGCGACAACGATCGCTGTGCCAAGACCTGCCTCCCTGTCCATCCGTTTTTCCAGTTGGTTCAGGAGAACAAGGTCGAACGAAGCTTTATCATCCAAAGGGCAATAAAAAGGGCCGCCGACAGGCGCCGTGCCAGAACACGGAGATGGCCTTGCATTGCTAAACAGAACAAGTTCGGCCGAAATCGGCGGCTTCATACGATTTGCCACAAACCAGTCTCTCCACGTCTGCTGACCGTCTTCAAACGCAACACCAATCCGCCGTGCGACAATCAGTGCACGCTCAGATGAAATCGGGGGCAATGGTTCTGCAGAACGCTTGAAGCCGATCACCTGCCAAAGGATCGCGCCGAGCACAAAGATACCTGCAGCAAACAGAAGCGTAATCAGGATGGACTTCGTAGCACTCGACCGGCCCCGGCCTCCAGACCTTCGACTAGGGCTTGGGATATCGCCTGTTGAGATACTTCTACTCGAAGTATGGATCTCGTGAGTGTCACTCATGATCGCCCTGTGCCTCTTGGCCTTCGCAGGTATAGCGGAGTGCCATCCGCCTTGACCTGGAAAGCGGTCCATGGTGCTACTCCAAATGAGTATCAGTATAAGGTGTGAACGAAGTGCTACGACGGCTCTACGATTGGACTATGTCACTCGCCGCGTCGCCGCACGCGCTTTGGGCTCTCGCCGCAGTTAGTTTTGTTGAGAGTTCAGTTTTCCCGATACCACCCGACATTCTCTTGATCCCTCTCGTTCTTGCCCGGCCAAACCAAGCCTGGCTTATCGCAGGCATCTGCACCATCGCATCGGTCCTCGGAGGCGCGTTTGGGTATTTCATAGGCTGGGGCTTGTTCGAACAAGTCGGCCGACCGGTCTTGGAGTTCTATGGTAAGGGAGACCGGTTCTCCGAGTTCGCCGACACTTACAATTCCTATGGGTCTTGGGCGGTTCTCATCGCCGGGGTAACGCCGTTCCCATACAAGGTCGTTACAATCCTGTCCGGCGCCACCGGCCTGAATTTCGTGGTCTTTATGGTCGCAAGCCTTATCGCACGTGGTCTCCGCTTTTTCGTGATTGCCGCGCTTCTCTGGAAATTCGGTCCGCCTATTCGGACATTTATCGAAGAGCGCCTCGGGCTCGTCTTCACTCTATTTATAGTGGCGCTCGTCGGCGGATTTGTCCTGGTTGGGTTTATGCATTGACAGGATTGCAACGAGCTGGCCTTGGCGCTGGCGCGATCTCCGTGGGACTCTTGCTGGCGGCATTCGCATTTCAATACATCGGCGGCCTTGCGCCCTGCCCTATCTGCATTTGGCAGCGTTGGCCGCATGGTGTTGCTATCGGTTGTGCCGTTGCACTCTTCGCCTTTCCCGGGCGCATCTGGGCATGTCTTGGTGGAGCGGCGATGATCACCAATGCAGGGATATCCCTTTTTCACACCGGTATCGAGCGGGGATGGTGGCCGGGCCCGGAAACCTGTGTCGGCACGGATATCAGCCAAATCTCTCCCGAAGATCTACTCGATCAGCTGCTCACGACAGATGTTGTGCTCTGCGACCAGGTCGCCTGGGAATTTGCGGGAATATCAATGGCCAGTTGGAACGGGCTCGTTTGCATTTTTGCAGCCGCGCTTTGGTTTCGCGCCTATGCCTCCAGTTCAGCATCCCAGTAGAGGTAATCCATCCAGCTTTCGTGAAGATGATTCGGCGGGAACTTACGGCCAATATTCTGCAACTGCTCCGGTGTCGGACGCAGAGGCTTACGCCTCAAGCTCATTCCCGCCTGCTTGAGTGTCTTTGAACCCTTCCGAAGATTGCAGGGACCACAGGATGCAACCACGTTTGTCCAAGTCGTACGCCCTCCACGGCAACGCGGAAGGACGTGATCAAAGGTGAGTTGATCCTTTGCGCCACAATACTGACACGTGAACTCATCACGCAGAAAAAGATTGAAACGCGTGAAAGCGGTCGATTTCGCCGGCTTCACAAACTCCTTCAGAACAACGACCGAAGGAATTCGAATGGAAATCGATGGCGAATGAACAAACTCGTCGTATTCAGCAAGCACCACCACCCGGTCTAGAAAAGCAGCCTTTACAGCTTCTTGCCACGGCCACAGCGAAAGCGGCAGATACGAAAGAGGGCGGTAATCTGCGTTCAGAACAAGTGCTGGATGATCTCTTAGACCCCCCGATCTTCTAACGAAACTGGGGGTCGGGACACTCTGCAACATACGCTCTCCCGCCAACAAGATTGCCCTAGCTCCGATACAAACCGAGATCGCAGGACATGTAAGCCGTAGCCTGACTATATCTCGACTGTTTGGTCAAACAAGGCTCTAGATGATGGTTTCACTAGCTTGATGGGACGCTAGACGGGACGTTGCACAGAATTATGACACGTTGACCTGATAGAGGGTGAACAGCGGTTTGAGACGAACATGAAAGTTTTAAGCCAATCGTTGCACACGACCGGCTCGAACTGAAAACCTGAGGTAAAGAGGAACGAGGCTAGGTCGCCAGTCCAAGGTGACGTTGCATAAACTGGAGCGCCAAGGAAAGCCCATCGGGTGCGATGCCATGGCCAACACCCCTGGAGATATGAGATTTTGTGTCGATCTCCGCAGCGGTCAGGGCCTTTGTCGCTTCCGACAAGCAAGACACCGGGACGACTGGATCGGCATCGCCGTGTACGAGCAAGACCGGTGGGCGGCTGATGATTTCTCCGCGCAACTTTTCAGGCACCAACAGCCGCCCGGAAAAACCAGCAATCCCGGCGAGGCGTTTTGAGCGTCGGAGACCAACGTGTAACGCCATCATGGTTCCCTGACTAAACCCGAAAAGCACTGTCTTTTGAGGTGGGATGCCCGACGCCTCAGCCTCATCAAGAAACGTATCGAGAAGTTCGAAAGACCGCTTGGCCGACGCCTGTGCCTGTCCTTCGCTGGAGCCATCCATGACAGGTATGGGGAACCACTGAAAGCCGAGCGGATTGTTTATGCAGGGCTCTGGTGCGTTCGGAGCCATGAAACGCGTTGTGGGCAAATGCGGACCCAAAGGATCTGCAAGGCCGATCAAGTCATTGCCGTCGGCACCATAGCCGTGAAGAAAGATGACGAGGCTATCCGCGTCACCCTTAGCAGCTGGCCTCGTCGGGCCTGTTAGGAGAGTCATTCGGGAACAAACCTCAATCACAATGGAGGCGATGGCCATTTACCGTTTGTGTGAGATGCCCCAGATCGGATGTCAACTCGCGTCGAACAAGACAAACTGAGCGAAACACTTCAAGAAAGGACGCCCCACTCAAAGGATCCCACACCAGTCGGCATCCGCTGGGAGCCTATCTGACACCCTCACGCCGACGCACAATATGATAATGCTCCCAGAGAATTCGAGCGGCTACTGCACGCCAAGGCGACCACGCGAGGGCCATCTCTCGAAGCTCCCGCTCTGACGGCCTTTCAGGTAATTCAAAGAGGTTCTGAGCCGCGTCGCGCAAAGCAAGATCACCGGGCGCGAAAACGTCCGCGCGGCCAAGGGAAAACATGGCGTAGATCTCGGCTGTCCAAACACCAATTCCTTTTATCTCTACAAGTCGAGCAACAACGTCATCGTCCGACATCGAGCGCAGAGCCTTGAAATCAACCCCGCTCTCCGCGATAGCACGGGCATAGCGCACCTTCTGCCGGGAGAGACCACAACCCCGGAGGGTTTCATCCGAACACCGCAGAATAAGCGCGGCGTCGACAGTGCCCAAAGCTTCGACCCGCGCCCAAATCGCACGGGCCGCAGATGTAGAAACCTGCTGGCTCACGACGGCGGAGAGCAATGCCGAAAAACCATCCGGTTTGCGCCTAAGTGGCACATGCGAGATCCGGCGGAGAGCTTCGGCAAAACGCGGCTCCTTCTCTGCAAGGTAAGCCGCGCCTTTCTCAACATCCTTTGGGTCTTCGATCGTATACCCTATGTTGCGTTCTGCCTGTCTCATCTGGGCTCAAGAGAATTCGTTTTCTCCAAAACAGCAAGGGCAGAACCCTACCCGGCACGAGATCACCTTCAGGCGGAAGAACCCACTGCGCATCCGTTATGCGCGCTACATCTGCCTCGCACTACAATTGCTTGCAGATCGAGGCAGATCGAGTGCACGATACGATCACGTACGGAAAACTCGTAACTGTCGTAATCTGATTCCGCCAAAAGCTGCCAGACGCCGAGCTTGCTCATCACCTTCCGTAGGTTATCGGCGCGCAAACCAACTGTATGTTCAGCAATCTGCTCCTCCAGTCGAATGAGCGTCTCAACCTCGGACTGACGAGCTTCCTCCATTTCTATATCGGATTCAGTTTCTTGTGCGTGTTCAGCAAGAAGTTTCTCGATCACCGCCAACTGCGCGCCGACTTGCTCAACGTCACTCGGGAGCGCCTTCGGACCCTGCAATAGGACGCGCAGCAATCCACCGTCATAGAAATCGATCATGGTCATCCATCTCCCCTGTTCGGAGGTCGCTCTCTTTGATGCAACCTACGCTTAATCGCCTTCGTCGTCTGAGTGACATTATGTACATAAACATTGTCATTTACATTTTCAATTGTATTGTTATTGACAATGTGAATAGCTGCTTTATCTCTGGTGCATGCCAACATACAGAGCAGCAGGAACGAGCAAACCGCGTAGCGCAAATCGACGCGAAGCGACCCGTCAGAGACTGATAGACGCGGCGAGAAGGCTTTTGTCCGAGCAGGGATACGAGCACACAAGCGTTACTCAAATCGCAGAAGAGGCAGGGGTCACGCACTCCCTGATCAACGCGTATTTCGGAGGAAAGGCCGGTCTGCTCCACGCCGTGCGCATGGCCCAGAACAAAGATCAACTCTCAGTCATGCATGAAATGCGCCCCTTGAATGGAACGCTCCGTGAGAGGCTGAGTACCGCCGTGGGTCATTGGACGGAACATGCGCTCCAAGATCGCGAACTACTCGCCGTCTTGCAGGCCTATTCATGGCAGTGGCCACAGGAAACAGAGGATATGGAACAAGCGCAAAGGCGAGAAATGCTCAAACCGCTTGCCGCTGCGCTCCAGGTCGGGGTGGACGCCGGTCAGCTACGTAGCGACCTCGACATCCCGTCTGCGCTGGAAGTGTTACGTTCTATTTTCAACCAAGCTCTGCGCCAGGCGCTTTTTGAGAACCTGACCCCGGAAGAATGCCAACAGATCATCGTGAAGCGGTTCGACATCGTTTGGGACGGAATCCTTGAACATCGCGAAGACGCGGTGGGGGACCAACACACCCCTGCAAGCAATTTTAGCTAGCCTTGCCACGGTGACGCGCCGAATTGTTTACGACTTTCTTCTCGACGCTTGGAACGCTCGGCGTTGAGGAGTAAAGCACCCACATGGCCAGCGTTGAAACAGAGCTATCACAGGGGTTACAGGCGAGCGACACCGTTGCCCGGCGCAATGTTGCTGTGCTGGCGGCCGCGCAAATGATCCTCGGCAGCCAGATGCCGATCATGTTCATCCTTGGGGGATTGGCAGGTCAAAGCCTAACATCTCATCCTTGCTTGGCCACTCTGCCAATCACGCTCGTCGTGATCGGGACCATGGCAATGGCACCGGCAATGTCGAGCCTAATGCAGGTCTATGGAAGAATGACCGGCTTCTTCGTCGGTGCGGCAGGTGGTGCGATCGGAGCTGCAGTTTGTGCCTGGGCATTGGTGATTGGGTCTTTTCACTTATTCCTCCTTGGTGCGTTTCTCACCGGGTCCTACATGGCTGCCCAAGGGTTTTACCGGTTTGCGGCGACGGATTGCGCGAGCGAAGATTTCAGACCCAAGGCCATATCTTGGGTTATGGCTGCTGGTCTCGCTTCAGCGGTCATCGGACCTCAGCTCGTCAAGGTGACAGAGGGCATGCTTGCGCCGATCCCATTCGCAGGCGCCTACGTCGCAGCGGCCGCGCTGAACATCATAGGCGCTCCGCTGTTTCTGCTGCTAAAGACTCCAAGACCCAAATCGGAAGCTGCTCCAGCGCTGCCCACGCGTAGCAGATGGGATCTCCTTCGCACGCCGCGCATCGCCGTCGCGATGATTTGCGGCATGGTGTCATATGCCTTGATGAATCTGATTATGACCTCGACGCCACTCGCGATCATCGGCTGCGGCTTCGCAACCACCGATGCGGCAAACGTCGTAAGCGCACACGTCCTAGCAATGTTTGCACCCTCCTTCGTGACCGGCCATCTGATCGCACGTTTCGGTGTCGAACGGATCATCGCGACGGGTCTTGTGATACTCATCGCCGGGGGGGTCGTTGGTCTTTCTGGCGTAGAGCTCGGACACTTCTTTGTTGCTCTCGTCTTGCTTGGTATCGGTTGGAACTTCGGCTTCATCGGCGCCACCGCGATGCTAACCTCCGCGCATCGTCCAGAAGAACGAGGTCGGGTCCAAGGAATGAATGATTTCGCGGTCTTCGGGTTTGTAAGCTTGGCGTCGCTCTCCTCGGGTGGGCTGATGAACTGCTCCGGCAGCAGTGCAGAAGCGGGCTGGCAAGCCGTCAACCTGGCGATGATCCCGATGGTCGCCCTGGCAGGCAGTGCGTTGATCTGGCTCGTCTTGCAGCGGGAGCGCGCGTGAGGGCAGCTACCACCGCCCGGTGACCGCTGCCCAGGTAAACCAAGCCCGCCGCTCAAACTCTGACAGCTCAGAGGCCCGCCAGTTCATCGGATTTCGCGCCGCACGTGCGCGTTTAAGCCGCAGTGCGGGTATGACGCCGGGCAGGAGCGCTGGGAGAAGGTCACGCGGCACAGCGGCCCGAGACGACCGGGCAGCCGCTATTTTATTCGCCGCTAGATCCAAAAGAGCGGGAGCTTTCACGTCACTCGGTAGAGGGGCGCGGCGCCGGGCCGCGTAGTCTGGGAGTGCCTGCACGAAAGCCGCAAGACCGATCCCTTGCGCATAGGATCGGATTACTCCGGTTGCCGCTTCGTTTGCGCCTAGGAGATGTGCGGCCAAGACCATGATGTGGCCCGCAGTCCGGTCAACATGAACTTGGAGTGCAGCGGCGTCTTTAAAGGGTGCAGCGTCGGCATCGAAGATCCGAGCGTCGATGGTCTCGTCCATTAAATGACGCGGTAAGCCAGCTGCGAGGATTGCATTGGAAAGCGGTTCGACCACTTCATGTCGACGCGGCGGTGCACCCGCGTAAATCTCGTCAATCGCGTCCTTCCACCATTGCAGCCGAATCTGCGCAAGCAAAGGATCCGAAGCTACCCAAGGCGCACGCGCAATTTCGAGATTGAAGGCATAGAGAGCCATCAGCCCGTCCCGCTTCTCGCCCGTCGCGGCCATTGCAGCACGCCAGCGATCAGGGTCCGCGCGCCGGACAAGCTCCGTACAAGCCTCTGCGCTCACGCGACCCCGGCGACCTCGACCTGATCACGCACGAGCTTCCAGAGAATTGCGTCATGGACGGCTTGGAAACTCGCATCGACTATGTTCGCCGAGACTCCGACGGTAGACCATCTTCGTCCCTGGCGGTCTTCGCTATCGATAAGAACGCGGGTCACAGCTTCCGTTCCGCGCGATGTTATCCTCACCTTGAAATCGACCAAGCGCATATCATTGATGAACCGTTGATAGGGCCCCAGATCCTTAACTAAGGCACGGGAGAGTGCGTTCACCGGGCCACGATCCGCTTGGTCCACCGGGTCGCGGCTTTCAGAAACACTCATCACTCGTTCGCCGCCGAAGCGGACCACAACGACGGCCTCTGAAACAGTGAAAGGCTCACCGAGAGCATTGGACCGCCGCTCAACCATCACACGGTAACGTTCCACCTCGAAGAACTGGGGCATCATGCCCAACGCTTCCCGAGCCAGGAGTTCGAAGCTCGCAGAAGCACTGTCATAGGCAAAACCGCGCTCTTCACGCGTCTTCACCTCCTGCAGAATATGCGCAAGGCGGCTATCGCCCGCATCAACAGCAATTCCGGCTGACGCAAGTTGGCGGCGGAGGTTCGACTGTCCAGCTTGGTTGGACATCGGCACAAACCTCGTGTTTCCAACAAGTTCTGGCGGGATGTGCTCGTATGTCGTTGGATCCTTCTGGATCGCACTTGCATGGAGACCAGCCTTGTGCGCAAAGGCCGACGACCCAACATACGGAGCACTCCGGTTCGGGACGCGGTTGAGTATTGTATCCAGCATACGACTGATCCGCGTCAGGCCCGCCAAGCCATCACGCGTGACTCCGATCTCGAATTGGCTTGCATAGGGCTCCTTCAAAAGGAGTGTCGGGATTAGGCTCACAAGATTCGCGTTACCGCAGCGCTCACCAAGACCGTTCAACGTCCCTTGGATCTGACGCGCTCCAACTTCAATTGCCGCTAGACTGCCAGCGACCGCCTGTTCCGTGTCATTGTGCGTGTGGATGCCCAAATGGGTTCCAGGGATCCCTGCCGACATAGCGGCCTCGGTGATTTCGGCGACCTCTTTGGGAAGCGTGCCACCATTGGTGTCGCAAAGCACCACCCAGCGCGCTCCAGCTTCATAAGCGGCCTTGACGCAAGACAGCGCATATTCTGGGTCGGCCTTGTAGCCATCGAAGAAGTGCTCCGCATCAAACAGCGCCTCTCGGCGGTTTGCGACAAGATGTGCGATGGACTCACGAATGTTGGCGAGGTTTTCCTCGAGCGTGATCTGAAGTGCGGTACGCACATGAAAATCATGCGTCTTCCCGACAATGCAGACCGATCCCGTCCCTGCATTCATCACACCCGAAAGAACATCGTCATTGGCCGCGGACCGTCCCGCCCGCTTGGTCATGCCAAACGCGGTGAGCCGCGCATGTTTCACCACCGGTGGGTTCGCGAAAAAGGCACTGTCCGTCGGGTTTGCGCCAGGCCAACCGCCTTCGATATAATCGATGCCGAGGCTATCCAGCGCTCTTGCGATGGCCATTTTATCTTCGGTGGAGAAGTCGACGCCCTTGGTCTGCTGCCCGTCGCGCAACGTCGTATCGTAAAGGTAGAGCCGCTCGCGGGTCATTCGAAAGCCTCCAAATTCGCAATTCCTCTCCGATCGCCTCTAAGGGCCAAACGGTCGGTAACTCCTAGCCGTGTGTCCGTCCCGCCCCACAAGCGGGTCGTGTTTCGGTTGTTCAGCTTCAGGCCCGGGCGCCGCCAGGATCTCGAAACCTGAAAGCCAAATAGACGCTTGGTCATCTGAGCGCCTCGAGCTTCGCTGGATCGAAATCCGGCGCGAATTTCCACTTTGCGCCTTGTGCGGTATCCTCGACAATCACGCCTGCAGCAAGCAAGCCGTCGCGGAGTGCGTCTGCCCGCGAGAAGTCTTTCGCCTTTCGGGCGACCGTTCGTTCTTTGAGAAGGCTGTCCACCAGCACCTTCACGTCTCCGCCAGAAAGTGTATGATGCCCACCGTCTGAACTCGCTCGGCCGTCTGGCGGATAGCTCCACAACAATTCGGGGGTGAGCAGACCTAGAATCTCCGCCGACGCCTTCAGATCCGAAAAATTCCCTTCCCTAAACAGGCGCCTGAGCTCAGTGATCGCCGCGTGGGTGTTCAGATCGCTGCAAAGCGCTTCGATCGTCTTAAGCGAAGTCGCTCCCACGTCGGCACCGTCGATTGCGGTTCGCCATTGCGACAGTTCCTTGCGTGCCTCCTCCACCTTGGTCTCCGTCCAGTCAATCGGCTGGCGATAATGGGTAGAAAGCAACACAAAGCGGATCACCTCGCCGGGGATTCCGCGATCCAAAAGATCGCGAACCGTGAAGAAATTGCCAAGGCTTTTGGACATCTTCTCGCCTTCGATCTGCAAGAAGCCATTGTGCATCCAGATGTTAGCAAACGCCCCCTCGGGATGGGCGCAGCGCGATTGTGCCACCTCGTTCTCATGATGCGGGAAGGCGAGATCGATGCCACCGCCATGAATGTCAAACGACGGTCCCAGCAGCTTGTGCGCCATCGCGGAGCATTCGATATGCCAGCCGGGACGGCCGCGGCCCCATGGGCTCTCCCATCCGGGCAGATCCGCATCGGACGGTTTCCAAAGCACGAAATCCATCGGGTCGCGCTTGTAGGGAGCGACCTCCACCCGGGCACCGGCCCGCATCTCGTCCACGGACCGTCGCGAGAGAGCGCCGTAACCCGAATAGCTTGAGACTGAAAACAACACATGGTCTTCAGCGGTGTAGGCGTGATCGCGCTCGATCAGGGTCTCGATCATTGTGATCATCTGACCGATATAGGCTGTTGCTCGAGGCTCGTGTGTCGGCCGATACGCCCCGATCGCGTCCATATCTTCGTGATACCAGGCGATGGTTTCCTCGGTGATGTCACCGATGACTCGCCCGGTAGCTGCAGCGCGGGCGTTGATCTTATCGTCGACGTCGGTGAAATTCCGCACATACGTGACGTGGTCTGGGCCGTAGACGTGACGCAGCAACCGAAACAGAGTGTCGAACACCACTACGGGCCGCGCATTGCCGATATGCGCGCGATCATAGACAGTTGGGCCGCAGACATACATCCGCACATCGCTTGGATCGATTGGGAGGAGCGGCTCCTTCCGCCGCGTCCGGGTATTATAGAGCGTGATCTCGGTCATCCCACCTCACACGGATCAATGCACAAAGCGCCGGCGGCGCGGGCTATCATAAGTTCCGAGAGAGTGAAACGAAGAAGCACGCCGCCGATCGAGTCAGCGGCAAATAATCCAACAGATCAGGGCTGTTTGCGTCTTCATCCAACATCAATGCGCCAAAATACTCCGGGATTCAACTCCCAACTTTTTGGCCAATGTCGAACTGGTCGCGAGCTGGCCCCCTTACTAAACCTCCCGCTAGCGCTCGCGAAGCCGGGGGTCGAGCGCATCGCGCAGGCCATCCCCAATGAAATTAATGCTGAGGACGGTGAGCGAAATAGCCAGACCGGGCCAGATCACACGCGACGGGGTCAATGTCATGAAGTTGGCGCCGTCAAACAAGAGCCGTCCCCAAGTGGGAAAATCGGATGGGAAACCAAGTCCGAGGAAGCTTAACGCCGACTCAGTGATGATTGCATTCGCAACTCCCAAGGTCGCGGAGACCATGATCGGCGAAATGATGTTGGGCAGGATGTGGCTCGATATGATGCGGCTTGATGGCGCACCGATGGAGCGCGCCGCCATGACAAACTCCCGCTCCTTCAAAGCGAGAACGTCGCCGCGCACAATTCGAGCGGTCTGCATCCAACTCGTGATTCCAATCACAAACACAATCAGGAAGAAGATGCCGGTCTCAGGCCCAAACGCCGCGCGGAGCGTATCGCGGAACAGCATAATTATGACAAGCAACAACGGAAGCAGAGGAAGCGCCAGAAAGAGGTCCGTCAGCCGCATCAAGGGGCCATCGAGCGCGCGAAAGAAACCCGACAAAACACCAATGAGTGTCCCAAGAATGAGGGACAGCAACATCGCAGTCACACCCACGGCAAGGGAAACGCGGCCCCCGTAAAGGACCTGGGCGAAGATATCCCGCCCGATATTGTCCGTGCCCATAGGATGACTGAAGGATGGGGCTGCATTTCGATCTCGGACATCGATGTATTGCGGATCGACACCATGGAGATATGGTCCGAACAAGACGGCGAACACGATGATCGCCATGATGATCATGCCGGCCACAGCACCGCGATGGCGGCGGAACTGAGTCCAGACATCGCTCCAGTGACCCTTTTTGGGTGAAGCTCGCCCAGGCGGCTCCATATCGACGCCTGCCTCAGCCATAGTGGATCCTTGGGTCGAGGATTCCGTAGATCAGGTCCGCAATCAGATTGAAAAACACGATCAGGATCGCGAAAATGAACGTAAGCGTCTGCACGAGCGGGATATCTGTCCCTTGGATCCCGGTGATGAGAAGCTGACCCAGTCCGTTCACCCTAAAGATCTGCTCAGTGATAATGGCCCCTCCGAAAATCTGAGGCACGCCTAGGGCGATCACCGTAACGACCGGAATAAGGCTGTTCCGCAATACGTGTCCAAGAACAACACGGGTTTCGCTCAGGCCCTTGGCTCGAGCAGTGCGAACATAGTCCTGATTGAGGTTATCAAGTGTAGAAGCGCGCATGAAACGGCTCAATTGCGCGGCAAAAAATAGCGTCAACACGCTTACTGGCATGATGAGCTGCTTCACCTGGAGCCAGAAAGTCTCCCAATTGGTGACCCTTAGACTGGTATCGTAAATGGAAGGCAGCCAGCCAAGATTGACCGAGAAAATGACGATCATCAGGAGGCCAGTGAAGAAAGTCGGAACGGAAAATCCGACCATCGAGAAAAACGTTCCGAACTGATCAAACCAGGAATACTGCCGAACGGCCGAAATGATCCCAATCGGGATAGCGATCAAAGTCCCCAAGCCATAGGACAGGCCCACGACCCAAAGCGTCTGTGGCATGCGCTCCGCGATCAGATCGAATACTGGCGATCGCGTTTGATAGCTGAGCAGCCGCACTCGCTCCCCGTCACCGATGGTCCACCCTGTAAACTGCTCAAAATAGAAGAGTGGTTCATTGACGAAGAACTGCTGTAGCCATTTCAGGTATCGGATGTGGAACGGCTCCCCCAAGCCAAGACTGATACGGATCTGCTCTCGCACTTCCGGCGGAATCGTGAGGGGAAGGTTGGCTGTCGGATCGCCGGGGGAAAGATCCAAGAGCGCGAAGATGATAAAACTGATCACCAAGAGAGTTGGGATCGCAAAAAGTAGACGCCGAACGGTGTAGTTTAACATGTCACCCTCGGGATGCCGCGGGGTGCAGGCGGACCAGCCGGCTCACCTGCACCATCTCCACCGAGGGGCTATTCCACCCGATACCAGTCCGCCGTATTCCAAATCTCGCTATCGAACGCGTTCATGACAACGCCACCAAGCGAGTTCGACTTGGCTGCAACCCGCCCGCGGTGGACGAGCGGTATAAATGATCCGGACTGAACGACCTTATCGTTCAACTGAATGATCAGGTCAGCGCGCTCCGCATCACCGGCCGTTTGCCCGAGAGTTGCCCACAGGGCATCATACTCGGGATCGCAGTGGCGCGCATCGTTTCCGCCCTGCCATTGCGTATCTGCACTTGGAATCTCGGCGCAAATCCAATCGCCAAGATACTCTTCCGGGTCGGTGCCATTGTAATTGTTGGCATATTCCTGGATGTCGGCGTAAAATTTCTGAAAGGTATCAGGCGAGCCAGGATCTCCACCAAAGAAGACGCCTCCATCGATTTGTCGAAGTTCAACTTCGACACCGATCTCATTCCACCACTGCTTAATGAGAGCCTGTGCCGCCTGACGCACGGAATTTGTCGAGGTCTGGAACAAGACGCTCATCCGCACGCCGTCCTTCTCACGAACACCATCGCTGCCGATGACCCATCCAGCCTCATCCAGGAGCCGTGCCGCCTCCTCGATGTCCTGGGTGGCGCACCAATCGTTGCTGGTCGAGACATACGCTTCGGGCACCGGGATCTTGTTGCACGTCACCCGGCCCGCCTGCCCGTATCCAGCTTCCACAAGGACCTCACGGTCAATTGCCAAGCTGAGCGCTTTTGTAACCTCTGTGTCGGTCAGGAAAGGATGCGGATGGTCGATCGTCGAGCGCGCATCCCCCAAGGCCGGATCAGGGTTGGTTTGGTTGACCTGCAGCCGTTCTACCAGCGTGCCGAAAGCGGCGATGACTTCGCCTTTGCCCGCCGCTTCCATCTGCGCCAGAATTTCAGGCTCAACGAGGGGATTCCAGGCGTAGTCAAACTCCCCAGTCTCAAGGACGGAGCGCGCAGCCGATGCAGAATCGCCCCCACCCTTCAGCAGAACCGACGCAAAGGCGGGCTTGTCCGGGTCCCGAAAATTAGGATTGGCCTCCAAGTAGACCATGTCGTTCGCGCGAAAGTCTTTCACGACGAAGGGGCCTGTACCGATCGGATAGAAGTTTTCCTCAGTGCATTCGGGAGCCCGCGCTCCCGTGCACTCGGCAAACTGAGCCTGTTGTAGAATTGGTGAAAAGTGTCCAACGAATGGCGCGTAGGGGTAAGGCTTGGGTTGGCTGAACGTGATTTTCACGGTTAGGTCGTCTACGGCCTCAATCGAGTCCACCCCGTTGAAATTGGTCGTCTGCGAGCAACCGCCCTCAGGATCTGTGCAATACTGCCACGTAAAGACGGCATCAGCTGCCGTAACCGCCGTCCCGTCGGACCAAAGAAGCCCCTCCTTCAGCTTCCAAGTGATCGTCGTCAGATCCTCCGAAAAACCACCGTTCTCAAGGGTGGGGATTTCCTGCGCAAGCCAAGGCACCATTTCACCCTTCTCGTTGAAGCGCGCCATCGGCTCAAGCACAAGACTGGACGCCTCAAGGTCCTTGGTCCCGTTGGACAAGAAGGGGTTCATGATAGAGACGGCTTGCCAATACAGGATGTTCACCTGGCCATCCGAAGCGCGTTCCGCATATGCGGGCACCGCGCTCAGCGCCGCAGCAACGGCCCCGCTTGCCAATAACCATCTCATTCCCATGGGCTTCTCCTTAAGTTGGCGGCTCGCTTGGCAGAGCCTCAATAAGATCCAATATGATTGCTTGATTGGTTCGCAGGCGACGTGAAGGGAGAAAAGGCGGCGAGCATTCAGTCGCGTTGCGGCGACGCCAAAGCCCTTTGTCCAACGCTCCCTCTCCCAATTGAGAGCCTCTCAGGATCTGATCAGACCCATCCAGCATGAGGCTCTCCCCGCACACCCTTCGCGACTTTGCTTACTATCGATCAAGCAACGGTCACTCCTAACAAAAGTAAACATGAACTTCCCGCGCGGCTCAACTGTGAAGTGCAGCTTGACGCGCCTCGTGTTCCGCTAAAGGATCGATCTCAAACGAGAGGCGCACATGAGAAATGGCCACACAACCCGTGACTTACTCGCCCACCTTGTGGGCTTCCCAACCGTTTCATCGCGCAGCAATCTCGACCTCGTAGACTTCGTCGAGAGCTTTCTCGCGAACCATGGGATAGCTTCGACGCGTGTCCCGGACGATACCGGCACCAAGGCTAGTCTTTTCGCTCAAATCGGGCCGAACGTTCCGGGGGGCGTGGTTCTCTCTGGGCATACAGATGTTGTCCCGACCGAGGGACAAGCGTGGTCGACGGACCCCTGGACGCTGACCGAGCGCGGGGGCCGCCTCTACGGTCGCGGGACTTGCGATATGAAAGGCTTCTGCGCGGCGGCCCTCGCCATGGCCAACGAAATGCAGGCAGCACCTTTGCGGCGACCCATCATCATCGCGCTGAGCCATGACGAAGAAATCGGCTGCCTAAAGGCGCCGGAGATGATCGAGGGCATTCTTGCAACCCATCCGACGCCAGCGGCGGTAATCGTCGGAGAACCCTCAGACATGCGGGTGGTCACGAGCCATAAGGGAAGCTGGGAGTTCAAAGGCCATGCGCGCGGCCACGAAGTGCATTCGAGCCTTATCCATACCGGCGTCTCCGCCATACATGCCGCGGCGAAGCTCATTGTGTGGAGCTCCGATACGACGGCACAGAACGCGCAATCGAGCAAGGACACAGCCTTCGAGCCTCCCTACACGACGTTGCACATAGGTGTGATCTCCGGTGGAACCGCCAAGAACATCACCGCGCGGGATTGTCATTTCATTGGCGAGATCCGCGTTATGCCCGATGAGAGTATCACGGCATGGCGCAGCCGGATGGAGGCTGAGGCAGAGCGCATCCAGGCCCAAATGCGCGCTATTGCTCCCGATACTGCACTTTCCCTGGAGAGCACGATTACGATCCCGCCGCTTGTGCCGGAGGTGAATGGTTTCGCCGAGAGCCTCGCGCGGAGCCTGACGGGCGACAACGCGAACCACGTTGTCTCCTATCAGACCGAAGCCGGCCAATTCCAAGAGGCGGGCCTTTCAACCATTGTTTGCGGGCCTGGATCGATCCGGCAAGCGCACCAGCCAGACGAATTCATATCCATCGAACAACTCGATGCCGCGGAAACGTTCATGAAGAGACTCATTCGACATCTTTCGTCGTGACATGTTTGTCCTAAAGACCAACTCCCTTGATATCGGCCTTGGAGACCAGCGAAGTGTCGTAATGGATCGGGGTTGAAGGCACCATCGAGGCAGGAGACGAGAAGGAAAAATGCCGACAATCAATCGCTTCGCCGAGATGGCCCCTGAAATCGCGGAATGGCGACGGGACATTCATCGTCACCCGGAGCTCATGTTCGAGACCCACCGAACGAGCAGTCTTGTGGCCGAGAAACTCCAAGGATTCGGATGCGACGACGTCGTGACGGGCCTCGGACGGACGGGCGTTGTCGGCGTAATTCGCGGCCGTTCCACGACCTCAGGCAGGACAATCGGGTTGCGCGCCGATATGGACGCGTTGCCAATTCAAGAACAAACCGGTCTGCCCTATGCGTCCGAGACGCCGGGCAGGATGCATGCCTGCGGACATGATGGCCACACAGCGATGTTGCTCGGTGCTGCGAAGTATCTCGCTGAAACCCGCAGCTTCAACGGGACGGCAATCGTCATTTTTCAGCCAGCGGAAGAAGGTGGCGGCGGCGGGAAGGAAATGGTCGCGGACGGGCTCATGGAACGCTTCGGGATCGAAGAAGTTTTCGGTCTCCACAATGACCCGACCCGAGCACTAGGCCACTTTACGCTTCGTCCTGGCGCGTTCCTCGCTGCATCAGACACATTTGAGATCGAAATCGTCGGGCGCGGCGGCCATGCCGCGTTCCCCCATCTCTGCGTAGATCCGACGGTCGTTGCCAGCCATATTGTCCTCGCATTGCAGTCCATCGCCTCACGCAACACAGACCCTGTGCACAGTGCCGTGGTTTCAGTCACGGGACTGAATGCCGGGACCAGCGCCTATAACGTGATCCCCGACAGCGCCTCTCTGCGTGGGACCGTCAGGACACTGGACGAAGATGTCCGAGATACGGTTCAGTCACGTTTCGAAACTCTAGCTGTCTTGACGGCCCAGGCCTACGGGGCCGAAGCGAGGGTCAGCTACAAGCGCGGCTATCCCGTTACGGTCAATCATCCCGAACAGTCAGACTTCGCGGCGCAAGTAAGCCGGGAAGTTACGGGGCCAGGGCTCGTTGACGCGGACGCAAGCCCGCTCATGGGGGCGGAAGACTTTTCCTATATGCTCCGAGAACGCCCTGGGGCCTTTGTGTTTCTCGGTATCGGAGAAGGCCCGTCGCTGCATCATCCGCGCTACAATTTCAACGACGAGGCAATCCCTTTAGGATGCTCATTTTGGGTGCGGCTCGTCGAACGCGCGATGCCCCTACACTAGAAAGGATCGCGCGTCGCTCCTCTGGAATAGGCCTGGATTGCAGTTCAGTGCCCTGTGAAGACCAGCGTCGTCACTGGCATGAGCATCACCTGAATGCGCATGATCAAAGCATGGATCAGGCCGACAGTGTCCACCAGATGCAAGAATACATATTGGCCGAAGCTCAGATCCTCGGTCTCCAGCCGCTCGTGATTGTTCGTGTAAGCGTTCGCGAAGCACTTGCTTCCTGGCGGAATACCATCGAACTGGCCAGGATATAGCGGTTCCATATAGACGGTAATCGTTCCCGGTCGTGCCGAATCCTGAAGATCAATTAATTGGTCGGTCGGGCGGATCTGGCCAGCAGCGATGACGTTCTGCACGTCGGTAATAACCATCGGATAGATTGTGAAAGCTCGCGTTGCGCAGCTCACTTCAGCAACGGAGCCTGGCCGCACAACCGATGCTGCGAGTTGACCGAACCCAGCCTGCACCCGTCCAAAACCCGCATCATCCGGGATCAAGATACCCGCAGGCCGAAGAATTGGGTTAATGTAGTCTCCCGGTCGAAGCGTGAACTGTTCCACATCCCCATCGACACCAGCATAGACCACGGTCTTGTCGAGTTCGACCTGCGCTTGGGTCAAAGAAGCGCGTGCGCTCGCGAGCTGCGCCGGAAGAACAACGTTGAGATTGTTTTCCGCGACGACCTTTTGAGCGCGGGCAGCTTCCAAAGACCCCAGACGCCCCTGAACAAGGTTCTCCAGCCGCTCGACCTCCCGCAGCGTCACCACATCCGGATTGCGCGCCCGCAAAGTGGACTTGGTTTCGAGTTCCTCCAAGGCCTGCTCGTAGGCACCCTCTGCTTGATGGATGAGCCCTTCCTGGACAAGAATCTCCGACTGTGCGACGTCAAAACTTGCTTCGACCTCTATAACCTTTTGTTCCGCTGCTTCGAGGGCCGCCTCCTGACTGGAAGCATCGAGCGCGAACAGCCGGTCACCAGCTCTGACCTGTTGCTCGTTCTGGACATAGACTTCCGAGACCCGACCGCCGACTTCCGGCAATATTGTGACCGTCCGAAAAATGGGCGTCACATTGGTCGTGGATGGGTGGTAGTAGAATACGATCGTAATGAGAGTGATGGTCAGCAGAACGCAGCCTGTGATCCCCCAGCGTAACTCATACCACATTGTAAAGAAGGTGATTTCTTTACCCCAGCGCTTGCCCTGGAGATATCTTCTGAGAAGGTAGTCCGGGAAAACCGTCAGGAGAGAACAGAGGAAGAGTTCGACCATTCTGTCAGGTCCCCTGCCCCTGAGGAGATCCTGTTGACGGCAAGTCTACATCTGCGGGCGCGGCTGATCCTGTAAGGGTCGGACGGCTTTCCGGTGGATTATCGCGCTTTTCGATCCGCTCCAGAGAATCCGCGATGGCATTGAGAGGCGTGCTGAAATCAGGCCAACGGACCACTGCGATGAAAAGAGCGATCACCCAGTAAATGTTGTTGTGCGTAAAGAGCGCGAGCAAGGCCAGGATCGTCACGGCCTGCTGTTGAGTATGGTTGCTTGAATGCGCGAGGCGTTCCGGAACAGCATGCAATCGCAAATAGAGGTTACCAACGACCAGAAGCAGCCCGATCATCATCCAAACGGTAAAGGTGAACAAACCGTCGCTTCCATCGGGTCCGGGCAGATACCAAGGGATGTGGTGGGGTGCCATGGGATGGATTTCGCCATGCATGGGGCTCTCCTCAACGCTTTGACCCTGGTTTGCTTCCGGGGAGATACCGGGCAGAGCCAGTGCCCGCAATTGCAATTCTCTTCGGTCGCGGCGCGGTGCCCGAACCTAAGATTTGGGTCCGAAGCAGTATGATTCCCGGTTGTGGCCAGCAACCGGCGCGTTAAGACTCGTGCGTCAAATTTAGCGGAAGTTTTATGGCCCTGACGGTCTGCACCTGGAATATCAATTCCGTTCGTCTCCGAGAGCCGATTGTCCTGAGGCTCTTGGCCGAAGAGGCACCGGATATCCTTTGCCTTCAAGAAATCAAATCGCCTGTTGAGAAGATACCGTTGGAGGGCCTCAGAAGCCTGGGCTACGACCATGCCGTCTGTCGAGGCCAAAAGGGCTATAACGGGGTCGCGATATTCTCCCGCATACCCATTGAAGATGCGGGGAGTAGGGATTTCTGCAAAAAGGGAGACGCGCGCCATGTAGCGGCGCGGCTTCCTTCTGGGGTGATGCTGCACAATTTCTACGTCCCGGCAGGTGGGGACGTGCCAGACCGGGAAGCAAACCCGAAGTTCGGTCACAAGCTCGATTTCCTGGAGGAGATGCAGGCTTGGTTTGCCGCAGATCCGCCGAGAAACGCGATCCTCGTCGGCGACCTCAACATCGCACCGCGAGAAGACGATGTCTGGAGCCATAAGCAATTGCTGAAGGTCGTCTCTCACACGCCGATTGAGGTTGAGAGCCTTGCCGCTGTCCAAGCATCGGGAGATTGGGTCGACGTGACCCGAAAGGACATCCCGAATGGGAAATTGTATTCCTGGTGGTCCTACAGAAGCCCCGATTGGGACAAAGCCGACAAGGGGCGGCGGCTCGATCATATCTGGGCGAGCGCCGATCTTGCGCCTTCGACCGGCGGAAGCCGCATAGCGCGGCACGTACGAGGCTGGGAAAAGCCTAGCGATCATGCCCCTGTCTTCGCCGAATTCGAGGTCTGAACCGATGATCGAGTCTGACATCTCCGGCCATGTCGGCCGCATAACCTTCAACAGGCCCGAGGCTCACAATGCTCTGGACCGTGCCGCGATGGGCAAGATCGTCGAGATCTTAAACGACTGGGCGAAGCTTGGTGATCTTCGCGTCGTCATCATTACCGGCAATGGCAAGAGCTTTTGCGCTGGTGCCTCTCTCGGCGAGGTGGCCTCAGCAGACTGGAACGAAAATCCGCTGACCGTGCTCTGCGATACCATAGAGGAGTTTCCGGTACCAACCATCGCAAGGCTCAATGGCGGAGCCTATGGCGGCGGCGTTGAAATTGCTTTGGCTTGCGATTTCCGGGTCGCGGCCTCCGGGGTGAAAGCATTCTTACCGCCGGCTCGATTGGGCATTCATTACGAGCCTGCGGGTATTCGTCGCGCGATGGACAGGATGGGCGCGCAGGCCGCCCGCCGGATGCTGCTCTTGGCGGAGCGCTTTGAGGCGGAAGATTTGCTTTCTCTCGGTTTCTTGGATTTCCTCGTCCAAACTGGCGAACTCGATACGAAAGTCGACGAACTCGTCGCCATATTGACAAGCCTTGCGCCAATGGCGGTCAGCGGAATGAAACAGACGATTGTTGCATTGTCCCGAAACGACCTCGACAAAGAGGCAGCACGGGCTCGAATTGCGGCGTGTTTTGCGTCTGCCGATCACGCTGAAGGTCTCAAGGCGCAGGCGGAGAAACGGCCCCCCGTTTTCGTTGGCAAATGATAGAAGATCCGCGCGCCCTTCTCCGATCCGTCTTCGATGCAGCCATCGCCGCAGCGATGCCGGACAGGTCCGTCGCGGCCTTCTTGCCGGAGAAACCAAAGGGCCGAACGGTTGTGATTGGCGCAGGCAAAGGTGCGGCACAACTTGCCCAAGCTTTTGAGCGGCACTGGGATGCCCCACTCGAAGGTGTGATTGTTACGCGCTATGGCTACGCCGCACCGTGCAATCGGATCGAGGTTTTGGAAGCCGCTCATCCCGAACCCGATGATGCTGGCATCGTTGCCGGTCAGCGTTTGTTGGGCGCGGTCTCGGATTTGACGGCAGATGATCTTGTTGTCGCGCTCATCTGCGGAGGGGGATCGGCGCTCCTGCCCTCCCCACCAGCCGATCTCAGTCTCGCCGACGAATTGGCAGTCAACCGTGCCCTCTTGGCCTCGGGAGCACCGATCTCGCAGATGAATGTCCTGCGAAAACATGTTTCTCGCATCAAGGGGGGGCGCCTGGCACAAGCGGCAGCACCCGCGCGGGTCGTGTCGCTCATCGTTTCCGACATTCCAGGCGACGACCCAGCGATGGTTGCCTCGGGACCAACGGTTCCGGACAGGGCGTCTGTGAAGGACGCGCACAAAGTCGTTGCCCAATACGCCCTCGACCTGCCCGATGCTGTCCACCAGCATCTTGCAAGTGATGCCTGTATGGCTCCAGACCCGGACCATCCAGCCTTCGCCAACAACACGGTTCATGTCATCGCATCGGCCGCTGTCTCGCTAGAAGCCGCACAGAGCGCAGCGCGCAGTTTAGGTCTTGAGGCGGTCATCCTTTCGGATGCCATCGAAGGCGAAAGTCGCGATGTGGGTCTGGTTCATGCTGCCATCGCGCGTGAGATTGCTGCCAGAAACCGCCCGTTCCCGAAGCCGGTTCTATTGCTCTCGGGCGGTGAGACCACGGTCACTCTGCGCCACAAGGGCAAAGGCGGGCGAAACTCCGAGTTTCTGCTCGCCCTCGCGATGGGCATTGAAGGCATCGAGGGTATCCACGCCCTGGCGGCAGATACGGATGGCATCGACGGCTCGGAAGATAATGCCGGTGGCTATGCGGATGGCGGCACGGCCGGGCGCATTCGGAACGCCGGGTCAGACCCGCGGGACTTGCTCGTATCGAACAATGCGTGGACAGCCTTGGATAGCGCGGGCGACCTCTTGGTGACCGGACCCACGGGAACGAATGTGAACGACTTCCGCGCCATACTCATCCAGTGACATCAGGGAGAGCCCCACGAAGCTCGCGCCAGGACCTGCTCGTCTCTTCACTGGCGAAGGGGGAGTTTCTCTTTCGCCCGATGGCGACCGATCATAATCGCCGCCATCACGAGACCCACATGGCTGAAGGCCTGAGGAAAATTGCCGAGCATCTCACCGCTCTTCGGGTCATACTCTTCCGCAAGCAGACCGAGATCGTTGGCGACCCCAAGCAGCCTTTCGAACAGGGTTTCAGCCTCTTCAATCCGGCCCATGAGAGCATAAACTTCGACGAGCCAGAACGAGCAGAGAAGAAACGCACCTTCGTGCCCCTCAAGGCCGTCATGTCCATCGGTTTGGTAGCGCAATAAAAACCCGTCCTTCATGAGTTCGCGCTCGATCGCCGCAACGGTCCCGACGATGCGTGGATCATCCGGTGGCAAGAACCCCACGAGCGGCAGCATCAGAAGGCTCGAATCGACAGTTTTGCCACCGTAATACTGCGTGAACGTATCAAGTTCCGCATCGAAGCCCTTCGCGCAGACGTCCGCGTGGACTTCCGCGGCAAGCGCTTGAAGTTGCACCTCTTCCTCTTCCTTGCCCGATGCTTGCGCGGCCTTTGCCGCATGGTCGAACCCGACCCAGGCCATGACCTTGGAGTAGACAAAATGCTGTTTGTCGCCCCGGACTTCCCAGATCCCTTCATCTGGCAGACGCCAAGCCTCTGCCAAAAAGCCCATGACTACTTTGCGGTAGGCCTCCTGGCGGTGATGCGGGGGAAGCCCACGCCGCCTCGCAAGCGCCAGAACATCCGCGACTTCGCCGTAGACATCGAGCTGGAATTGGCCTGCCGCATCGTTTCCGACCCGAACGGGCTTTGATCCCGCAAAGCCTGGGAGCCAATCCACCTCCCACTCCGTGAGCACGCGTTCGCCGGTTAGGCTATACATGATCTGCAATTGATCAGGCGATCCAGCGACCGCGCGGATCAGCCAGTCGCGCCAGGCTTCGGCCTCCCGGCGCAATCCGCATTCAATGAAAGCCTGCAATGTGAACGCACTGTCCCGAAGCCAGCAGAAGCGATAATCCCAATTTCGAACCCCGCCCATCTCCTCAGGCAGCGATGTCGTCGCGGCAGCGGCAATGCCGCCAGACGGCATATATGTCAACGCTTTGAGGGTGAGCAGAGACCGGTGAACAGGCTCGTAGAACTTCTTCGGCAGTTTGGGGGGCGTGACGATCCGATCTGTGAATGCGTCCCAATAGGCTCTCGTGGCCGCCAGGGCTTTCCCGGCATTGGGCGGGATTGGTGGTGTCCCGAAAGACTTGCCATATGCGAGCACGAAATCGTGCACCTCCCCTTCGGCCAGCGTGAATTGTCCAACCGTATGGAGGTCCTCGCCATGGAGGCTGACGGATGTGTCCAGAACGAAAAGGTCCGGTCCAGCAATGGCATGCCAAGCGCCCTTTCCATCATGCTCCACCCAAGGCACGGTTCGACCGTAATCCGCGCGAATACAAAGATCGCAATCCATCTCTACGCGCCCATCAAGCCCCTCGACCCGGCGGATGATGGCGGCGGGCTCATCGGGCATCGACATGAAATCGAGCACCCGAACAGTGCCGCTCGGCAACTCGTAGGTGGTTTCGAGGATCATCGTGAAGGGCTCGTAGCGCCGGCTCACCTGGGCATCGAGCGTCGGTGCGATCCGCCACCGCCCGTTTTCCCGCGAGCCCAAAAGCGCCGCGAAACAGGCGGGCGAATCGAGCCTCGGCCAGCACAGCCAATCAATTGATCCCGTGCGGGAGACCAGCGCGCAAGAGCGGCCATCTGCGATAAGCCCGTAGTCTCCAATGGAGCGGACCGGAACGTTCGTGTTCATAGGCATGTTCATGAGCAGCCTCGTTTTGCCGCACGTTTTCCGATGAAACTTGCGGAAGCGTTACTATCAGGCAAGTCCCTTCATTTGCGATGTCTCGGAGATGCGCAAAGTGCGATTCGCCTGCGATGGGTTAACAGAGTATGAAAGCGGGGAGTGCTAAAACGCGGTTTTTCGAGGTGGCGGCGCGGAATGACCTACAAGCCGTTGAACGAAATATATTTTCTCGGATTTCGTCCGATATGGAACCGGTAGGGATCCGGTAGTGTTCTGGTAGTCCTCAATCGCGGCTCAGCATCGAAACATGCCCCGGCTCAACGCTCCGACATCCGACATGGTGACACAAGGTTGTTTCCAGTGAATTGACCGAGCGAACTCACGCTTCGCCGGATTTTTCGACCTCGTGGGCGAAGCTCTCCGGTCGCTTCGCCATATCCGTTTCGCTGATCTGTGATCTCAGCGAACTGACCCATAGAGCCCAACTCAAACCTCAGTCAGACCTAGCAATACTCGCGAGGCGCCTTGTTTTTAGGCGGATAGGGGCGATGACTATCGGCGCCTCGCTTGTGGCGAAGGGACACACTGCTCCAAGTCGCCCCGAACGACACGCTGAGCGCCCATTAAGGGTCAGTGAGACGGCGGTTACTTAACCCGCCCTCACACCTTCTCGTGCAGGCTCTCAGCCCAATGCCTTGGCGATGTTGGCGTCCGCTTCGGCTCGGGATTTTTCGGCAGCGGCCGGATCAAAAGCGGTGCCTTCGACATACACTGTTTCGATCTTGGGAATGCCGATAAAGGTCAGGACGCTTTCGAGATAGGGCTTCAAGAAGTCCATCGACGCCATCGCGCCGCCCACATAGCCGGAAGCGCCGTAAGCTATTGCAAGATAGGCGCATTTCGGCTGCGCCAATCCGGAAAATCCAGCCGTCGGATCATAGGAAAAGGTCTTTCCGGCTCGGACGAGGTTGTCGACGTAAGCTTTCAGCACTGATGGGGTGCCAAAATTGTAGACCGGTGTCGCAATCAAGACCTCATCGGCAGATTGAAACTCTTCAATCAACGCGTCTGAGTGCGCCGCAGCTGCGTCCAGAGCAGGGGTGCGGTCTTCTGGAGCGGTGGTGAAGGCGGCCGTCGAGTCTGCATCCACGTGGGGTGTCGGTGTCTTCGCGAGGTCCCGCGTTACAATTGTGCCGCCTGAGGTCTTGCTCTTCCAAGCGTCAACAAACTTGTCGGCCAAAGCCCGGGATTGAGAGCCTTGAAAGCGTGCGCTCGCGTCAATTCGGAGGAGTGTCGGCATCGTTGAATCTTCTCTCCACATCAGATGAAATATTGCAAATCGCGATAAACGACATTGCATCCAGGTCCAATGATATTGTCGACCAATACGATCAGTTCGGTCTTTCGTGATGCGCTCCTCATGCATTTGTCTTGGAGCAAATTCACAGCCCTAGATTTCTGAGGCGCCCTCCTGTCCGAGTGTCGGATCTCGCTCGTCCAGGAGCGCGATTTCCGGTGCTTTGGATACGGGCACCTTTGGGCCAGCGGGCTGTCGCCTCATCGCGGATGTAGGTAAAGGCCTATGATTGTAATGATCATTCTACAGGGAGAGGAATTGGTGACCGACACAGCCGACAATAGTTATGACAATACCGAAGAACTTGATTCAAGATTCGATCAGGCAAAGCAAAATCCTGCGCGGTGCCTTATGGTGAGGCGGATACGGGCAATGGCAATCCAGGCCTCGCTTGAGGGGTTGCGACACCCCGAAAAACCCCTCGCTGCGAACGGCTTAAGTCCGAGGCATGCAGGGCTCCGTCCAGTCGGCGAACCGCACGGCATTACAACAAACTGAAGACGCAAACTCTTTTTTGGGCAGGCTCTCACAGGAACCCGGCGCGATATCTGTTCCGAAGACCCGCTGATCCCTTTCGAGAACCAGATGCGCCTTGCGCAGAGAATCTGTCGTTTGGTGCGTCGATCCGTATCACAATGCGAAACAAGAACCGCTCAAATGTTGTGCCGTTTCCGGTAGCGTATATCGCTTCATGCCAATAATGAACAATGTGTCAGACTCTCGAAAGCGAGCGCATGCCCATTCCAACGACGATACTGAATGGTTTTCTGGGTGCGGGAAAAACGACGCTCATGCAGAACCTGCTCGTGCAGGCGCGCAGCGTGCCGGACGTCACGTTGGGCATTGTTGTCAACGAAATGAGCACACTCGATGTAGACGGCTCTGTGCTCGATACGAGTGAGGTCATTTCGCGCAGGAGCCCCCATTTCGCCTCGATCCCCGGGGGAAGCATTAGCAGCGCCGAGGGATTGCCTCGCTTTGCCGAGGCCGCACGGGGCGTCTTGGACGATGGCGCAGTCACCCATCTGCTCATCGAGACGTCAGGCAGCACGCATCCATGGCCACTTCTGAGCCAAATCAGAGCAATGCCGGAGTTGCAACTCCATGGCTTCCTGACCGTGGTCGATACCGTCGTGCTCTGGCAAGATCATGATCAAGGCCGGGCCGTCCATGGTTCTGCAAGCAAGAACCTACAAGCTGGGCGGCGCGGCGTCGCAAATCTATTGGCTGAGCAGATCATGTTTGCCAACCGTGTGCTCTTAAGCAAGAGCGACAGAGTACGGCGCGATGTGTTGCAAAAGGTCGCGGAGGCGGTGCACCCGCTGAATCCCTTTGCCGATATCCTTGCGATGCAGTGGGGTAATCTCAACCTGGAAAGCGTGCTTAATCTGCCTCTATACGACTATGCGCGTGTCGAAACACTTGGAGCGGAATTGAGCCAATGGGACAAGGATCACGGATCCTCTTCGATATCCCAACCTGAGAGTTACCAGCTTGGCAGCCGCGTCGTGCGCGACCAGCGCCCGTTTCACCCCCAGCGTCTCTGGGATGTCTATAACAAGTTCTTGGGAATTGGGATTCATCGCAGCAAGGGATTTTTCTGGCTACCGACCCGAGACAATCTCGTGCTTCTGTGGAATCAGACCGCTGGCAGCGTTGGGCTAGAGATCGTCAATTACTGGAAAATCAGCGCACTCGAAGACGACACGCTGAACCTCTCCGCTTGGGAAAGAGAAGCGTTGCGCGAGAAGCTGACAGAAGGCCATCCAGACTTCGGCGACAGGCGCTGCCAGCTGACCGTGATTGGAGATGAGGCAGAACTCGATGCATTTGTAGAGGCGCTCGAGACGTGTTTCTGCACGAAAGCCGAGGTTTTGGCATGGCAGAACGGCGAAGACTTTGCAGATCCTTGGCCCAAGAGCGTCAAGAGCCTTAAAGTAGAGTGAGGCCGAGAAAGCCCTATAGATCAGTGAATTGGAGACTGTGTTTCTACGAAAATCGACTTCCTAAGAGTCCGATTCAAAACTCGATAAAACATCAAACACAGCAATACATAGCGAGACGCTTTTTATGAGGCGGATGTGTGAGTTGTTCATCTAGGGCCCACTTGAGGCGAAGGATTTCTCCCAATCCTCGGCCAGCCGTCAACAGTGTCGGCACCATGCGAACGTTCGTTCTACAATCCAGCAGAGGGCAAGGACTTCGAAGCCTTTGGCAGCTTCTGTGACGATATCTCTGGGCGAGAAAAGCTGACCTTAGCGACAGAGAGCCTCATTCCGCTCCTGCCGCTCGGCGCTCGGCTTGCGAGCCCCAGCGCGTGCTGAGGCTCGGTGGATGGGTTTCCCTTAGACCGGCACCAAACGGTAGCCGCCAGGTTCGGTGACCAGGATACGGGCGTTGGAGGGATCGGGCTCGATTTTCTGGCGCAGGCGGTAGATGTGGGTCTCCAGCGTGTGGGTGGTGACACCGGCATTGTAACCCCAGACCTCGTGCAACAGGATGTCGCGCGCGACGACTTCCGAGCCGGAGCGATAGAGGAATTTGAGGATATTGGTTTCCTTCTCGGTGAGCCGGATCTTTTTCTCCTGCTCATCGAGCAGCATCTTGGCCGCGGGCTTGAACGTGTAGGGTCCCACCGCGAAGACCGCGTCTTCGGATTGCTCGTGCTGGCGGAGTTGGGCGCGGATCCGGGCCAGAAGCACCGGGAGCTTGAACGGCTTGGCGATGTAATCGTTCGCTCCGGCATCGAGGCCCAGGATCTGATCGCTGTCTGTCGTGTGGCCGGTGAGCATGATGACCGGCGTTTTGACGCCCTGCTTGCGGATGAGGCGGCAGACTTCGCGACCGTCCATATCGGGGAGACCTACATCGAGCAGGATCAGGTCATGGTGCTGTTCCTTGGCCCGCGTGAGCCCGTCGCCGCCATCACCCGCCTCGAAAACGTCGAATTCCTCGGTGAGGACGAGCTGGTCGGCGAGCGCTTCCCGAAGATCGTTATCGTCATCGATCAACAGGATTTTCTTCAGTATAGTCATGGTTTGTCTCCCTTCCCGCGTTGAGGTGCTGGCTTTCCTTGCATCGGGCAATATTTGTGTCGCACCTCTCACGTCACTGTGTCTCCGGGGAGGCTTTTGTTTCATCGCTGCGACAAAGCGGCTAAGACCACGGGCCTGAGGGGAGGGCCGGACGGACGCATGAGCCTGACACTGACACAAGCGGAGCATCTCGCGCGGGCGCGCTCCGATCTGCGCATGGGCGTGGCGGTGGTGATTTCCAGCTCAGCCGAAGATGCGCTTGTCGTCGCCGCCGAGGCGGTCACGGGAGACCGGCTGGCCGATCTTCGCGCACGGGGCACGACCGATCTGGCGATCACCGGGCGGCGGGCGGAAACGCTAAAGGCGCGTGCCTATGACGGAGACTTGGCCCGTGTGGTCTTGCCGGGCGACGCGAATTTGGCTTGGGTGCGTGCCTCCTCCGATCCGTCGGCAGACCTGCTCTATCCGCTGAAGGGGCCTTACATGACCCGTCGGGACGGCGCGGCGGATCTGCACCGGGCGGCGATCGCGTTGTGCAAGCAGGCGCATCTCCTGCCCGCCGCTTTGGTGACGCCCCTCACCCGGGAGGCGGCGCAGGATCTGGTAGCGCGCGAACGGCTCAGCCGCGTCGAGACCTGCGACCTGCCGCTCCAGCGCCCCGACGCCGATATGCAGGAGATCGCCTCGGCCCGTGTGCCGCTGGAGATTTCCGAGGCCGGGCGGGTGCGGGTGTTTCGGCCCCTCGATGGCGCGGAAGAACACTATGCGGTGGAGGTTGGCGCGCCTGACCGCCAAGCGCCGGTTCTCTGTCGTCTGCACTCGGCCTGCTTTACCGGCGACCTGATCGGCAGCTTGAAATGCGATTGCGGGCACCAGCTGCGCACCGCTTTGGAGCAGATCGGCAGCGAGGGTGCGGGGGTGTTGCTCTATCTCAACCAGGAGGGCCGCGGCATCGGGCTTGCCAACAAGATGCGCGCCTATTCACTCCAGGATCAGGGCTTCGATACGGTCGAGGCCAATCACCGGCTCGGCTTCGAGGACGATGAGCGAGACTTTCGGATCGGTGCCAATATGCTGCGGCGCATGGGCTTTTCGCAGGTGCGGCTTATGACCAACAATCCTGCGAAGCTTGAGATGATGGCGGGTTGCGGCCTCGCCGTCGCCGAGCGTGTGCCGCTCAAGGTCGGGCGCGGGACGCATAACGACCAATATCTCCAGACCAAGGCCAAGAAGAGCGGCCATCTGCTTTGAGCGCTGAGGACCTCGTCATCGGCCCATGGGGCGCGCGGTTTCGCGGCCGCTGGTTTCCCTGCGCCGTGGGGCGTGGCGGGATCGGCGAGAAGCGCGCGGAAGGCGACGGGGTGACGCCTGTGGGGCGCCACCGCATCGAGTGGGTCTATGTGCGGCCCGACCGGGTCTGGTTGTACTCTCCCCTTCAGAGACGGGCGATTGGCCACCGGGATGCCTGGTCTGACGACCCCGCCGATCCGAATTATAATGCGCCGGTTCAACGCCCGAGGCGCCTTTCGCACGAAGCGATGCGGCGACCCGATGGGCTTTACGACATTGTGGCCGTTCTCGATTGGAACCGGGCGCCGGTGAAGCCCGGGCGCGGCAGCGCGATCTTCCTGCATGTTTGGCGCGCGCCCCGGCGCCCGACCGAAGGCTGCGTTGCGTTTCGGCGGCGCGATCTGATGTGGATCCTGGAGCATTGGCGGCGGGGCGGCCGGGTCGTGATCCGGGCCTGAGCGCTGGATTTCGGGTTCAGGCAGCGCCCTCGTCCCGCTCGGCGGCCTGGTTGGCCCACATTGAGGCATAGCGCCCGCGCTGCTCCAGGAGCTCCTCGTGGGTCCCCTGCTCTGACACAACGCCTTTTTCCAAGACGATGATCCGGTCGGCATCGACCACTGTGGAGAGCCTGTGCGCGATGGTGATGACCGTTCGGCCCAGAGCCGTTGCCTGGAGGCTCACCTGAATTTCGCGCTCCGTCTCGGTGTCGAGCGCGCTGGTGGCTTCGTCGAGCAGGAGGATCGGCGGGTCCTTCAGGAGGGTTCGCGCAATCCCGACGCGCTGCTTCTCGCCGCCAGAGAGCTTGAGGCCGCGTTCGCCAACCACAGTGTTGTAGCCTTTGGGGAGGGCCATGACGAAGTCATGGATCTGCGCCGCCCGGGCCGCGTCTTCGATCTCCTCCGGCGTGGCATCCGGGCGGCCATAGGCGATGTTATAGCCAATCGATTCGTTGAAGAGGACCGTGTCTTGGGGGACGATGCCGATCTGCGACCGCAGGCTCGTTTGCGTCACATCTCTCACGTCCTGGCCGTCGATCAGGATCGCCCCGCCGCTCACATCGTAGAAGCGAAACAGCAAGCGGCCTATGGTCGATTTCCCCGAGCCCGACGGCCCAACGATGGCAAGTGTGCCCTCCGGCGGCACCACGAGCGAGAGATTGGAGAGAATCTCGCGTTCGTCATAGCCGAAGGAGACGTTGCGGAATTCGATTTCGCCGCCATCGACCTCGATCGGGCCCGCCTCCGGCCGATCCTCAATCTCTGGGTGCTGGCGCAGGAGCGCGAGCATGGCCGCCATATCGACAAGGGCCTGGCGGATCTCGCGGTAGACCGTGCCCAGAAAATTCAGCGGCATGGTGATTTGGATCATGTAGGCGTTGACCATGACGAAATCGCCGACCGTCAGATCTCCCGATTGGACGCCGAGCGCTGCCATTACCATGACGGAAACAAGGCCCGTGGAGATCAGCGCCGATTGCCCGAAATTGAGCCAGGCGAGCGACACCCACGTCTGGATCGCCGCGGTCTGATAACCGCGCATCGACTCGTCGTAGCGCGCTGTCTCGCGCTCTTCGGCGTTGAAATACTTCACCGTCTCGAAATTGAGCAGGCTGTCGATCGCCTTTTGGTTGGTATCGGTGTCGCGCTCATTCATCCGCCGCCGGATCTTCACCCGCTTCTCGGACACGATGAAGGTGAAGAGCGAGTAGACGGAGATGGTTCCGATCACCACCGCGAAGTAGGAAACCCCGAAAATCCAGAGCAGAATGACCGCCACCAGGACCAGTTCGAACACCAGCGGCACAATCGAGAAGATCAAGAACCGCAGCAGGAACTCCACGCCCTTCACGCCGCGCTCGATGATCCGGCTCAACCCGCCGGTTTTGCGCGTGATGTGGTAGCGGAGGCTCAGGGCATGGATATGTTGGAATGTCTCCAATGCGATAAGCCGCAGCGCGCTTTGCCCGACGCGCGCAAAGAGACCGTCCCGAAGCTGGGTAAACCCAACGCCTGCGAGCCGGATCAACGCATAGAAGACCGTGAGCGCGACAGGCCCGGCGATGAGCAGGAAGTTCGCCGTATCCTCAACCTGCGAGGGGGCCATGCCGTCGACCGCAGCGCGGAAGAAGAAGGGGGTCGACACGGTGGCGACCTTGGCGAGCACAAGTGCGAGGAGTGCTAGGACGACACGGACCCGCAGCCCCGCGGCATTGGCTGGCCACAGATATGGCAGGACTTTGCGAATGGTCTGCCAGCCGGAATCGCCTTGTTCCGTTTGCGCGTCTTCGGGAGGGCTGGACATGAACTCGCTAGGGCTGGCCGGAGCTCGGGATAGCTATCACCTGCCCTGGATAAATCAAGTTCGGGTCTCGGATCAGATCCCGGTTCGCGGTAAAGATGAGCGTGTAGAGCACGCCGCTGCCGTAATGCTCCTGGGCGATGGTCCAGAGCGTTCCGCCGGGTTGGACGGTGGCGATGAGCTCTCCTGCCTGCCCCTCGCCGGGAGGTCCGGGCCGAGGCCTTGGGCCGGTCATCAGGTCGCGCTGGAACGGGGTTTCGACCCGGCTGGCCACGCCGCCCTCGAGGTCGAGCTGGTCGATCCGGAGCTGGTGCAGGCCAAGTTCGACGCCATCGAGGCGTACGAGCCAGCCTCCATCGCGGTCAATCGCCGATTCTGCGGCGAGCTCATTGTCCATGTAGATGCGAATTTCCGTTTCCGCCGGACCCCGCCCGGACAATTCGACGAGGCCATCCCGCGTGTAGGAGATACTCGCGAGGGTGACTTGCTCCTCCCGAACGATTTCTTCCGCATCCGTGTTAGACGTGACTTCGACCGATCCTGGCCGCAGAATTGCCGTGGCGCCGATCTCCGGCCCGGCTGCTTCGTCCTCTGCCCCGTTTGCCTCACTCTCGCGAGGGAAGAGCATGACAACGGCATCGGAGGGCACGGCTGGGCCGTCGGGACCTTCGGCCTCGATTGAGAGCGCCACCGGGTCCTGCGTGGGTTCGGCCTCGAAGAAGGCGACGAAATTTCCGTCTGCATCCGCCTCGACGGACGCCAAAAGGATGCCTTCTGCGAAGATCGAAACGGTCCATCCGGGTTCGGCATTGCCCGCAACGAGCGCCGTGCCATCGGGCTCGACGCGCACGATGTCAAAGCTGGGCGCGCGCCCTTCCGGCAGCTCGGGGGCAGGATCCTGCGCCTCGGCCTCGGCGGCTGGCGATTCCTCCGCCGCTGGCTCCACTACTTCGGGTTCGGCCTCTGCTTCAACTGGGCCTCCCGGTGGCGCGGAGCTGTCTTCCGGTTCCGGCTCAACCTCTATCGGCAGGCTCGCGACGTCTTGGGGCTCGACCTCGGGGGGAGCCGATGCCACCACGGACAGAGCATCTTGCGATTGAGCAGATGTCTGATCCGGCGCCGGACGGTTCGGGATAAGCGCAAAACCCAGCGCGGCCAGAACGCCACCGCCAAGCAACACCGCGAGCGCGGTGTCTGTCTTGCGTCTCGCGCGAGTTTCGTCCAAGGGTTCTGCCTCTGTTACGGTATATCCTGACCGCGGGTTCGGGGGTTTATCAGACCCTTTCGTGATGTCGCGCCGCCCGCGACCATCTGGAATATATGCTAAATCTCCCAAGACTTGTCATCAAGTCTTCACAAAGGAGCCTGCCGTGCCGACGAGCACTTTGAGATCGGTCTGTGTCTTCTGTGGCGCGCGCCACGGGGTTTCTCCGGGGTATACGAAAGCGGCCCAGGATCTTGGGGCTGGCCTAGCGGCGCATGGGCTTCGGCTGGTGTTTGGCGCGGGCGATGTGGGTCTGATGGGGGAAGTGGCCCGCGCCGCTCAGACCGCCGGGGGCGTCACGTTCGGCGTGATCCCCAAGCATCTCATGGAGATGGAAGTGGGGAAGCGAGATCTCAGCCATCTTGTCGTTACCGAGACGATGCATGAGCGCAAGAAGGTCATGTTCATGAATGCTGATGCCATCGTTGCCCTGCCGGGCGGCGCGGGCACGCTGGACGAATTGTTCGAGGTGCTGACATGGCGGCAACTCGGGCTGCATGAAAAGCCGGTCTATTTGCTCAATGCCGAAGGGTATTGGGACCCGCTGCTCGCAATGCTCGACAACATGCGCGATCAAGGCTTCATTGACGATGCGTTCTTGGCGACGCTCACGCCGACCTCGAGTGTTTCGGAGTTGCTCGGTGCGTTGCGCGCGGCTCTCTGCTGACGCAGGCCCGACGCCACATAGATGGCAAGCGCGGTCCAGATCAGGGCAAAGGCGATCATGTGCGGGACGGTGAAGGGCTCGCCGAACACCGCCACGGCCACGCTGAATTGCAGCGTCGGGTTCAAATACTGAACGAGACCAATTGTCGCATAGCGCACATGCTGCGCAGCGTAGGACATCAGGATGAGCGGTGTTGCGGTGATCGGACCCGAGCCCATCAGAAGCAGCGTCGTCGCGAGATCGGCACCGAACGCGCCCGCGCTCGCCCCGGACCCGCCCCCTTGCGCGCCCGGCGCGGCACCAAGCCAGATCAGGTAGGCCAGGACCCAAGGCGCAAGGATGAGCGTTTCGGCGAAGACGCTGACCATCGGGTCGATGCTGATGCGCTTTTTCAACACGCCGTAGAAGCCAAAGCTGGCCGCGAGGACAAGCGCGATCCAAGGCGGCGCGCCGAGCCCGACGGTCAGAACCAGGACGGCAAAGGATGCGAGCCCGAAGGCCACGGCCTGCGCGCGGGTGAAGCGCTCGCCGAAGACGAGATAGCCGAGGGCCACCGCAAGCAACGGGAAGCAGTAATAGCCAAGGCTTGCCTCCAGGGCGCGGCCGACCTGGATCGCATAGATAAACAGAAACCAGTTGAAACTGATGGTGAGCGCCGCGAGACAGAGCGGGCCGGTAGTCCCTGGCCTATTCCTGTAGACGCGCAGGTCCTTGAGCCGCTTCCGAGCCGCGAGGATGAGACCGAAAAACACCGCGCTCCAGACGATCCGGTGACACACCACCTCCAAGGCAGGCACATGATCGAGCGCCTTGTAGTAGAGCCCCGAAAGCCCCCAAACCGTGGCCGCCGCGGTCATCGCGAGCAATCCCCAGAGCGTTTGCGTCATGTGGGTCGTGCTCCGGCCTTGGCTTCATTCGATCTGCGTTCTCAACGCTGGCCATAGACGATCGCCCAGCGCGCTGCACGAAAAAACCCGGCCCAAAGGGAGCCGGGTTCTCGGAGCCCGTTGTTGGGGCTACAGCGCGGCGCGCTTAGAGCTTGGAGGCGACGTATTCCCAGTTCACGAGCTTTTCGAGGAAGTTCGAGAGATAGGCCGGACGCTTGTTGCGGAAGTCGATATAGTAGGAGTGCTCCCACACATCACAGCCGAGCAGTGCGGTCTGACCGAAGCAAAGCGGGTTCACGCCGTTCTCGGTCTTGGTGACCTTTAGAGCACCGTCGGCCTCGGCCACGAGCCAACACCAGCCCGAGCCAAACTGGCCCGCGCCCGCAGCGGCGAAATCGGTCTTGAACTGATCGACCGACCCGAAGCATTCCGCGATCCGGCTTTCGAGTTCACCAGGCATCTTGCTCTCGCCCGGGCCCATCATTTCCCAGAACTGCATGTGGTTCCAATGCTGGGAGGCATTGTTGAAGATGCCCGACTGGGCCACGGCGTCGCTGCTATAGGTTCCCTTGACGATGTCCTCGAGATCCTTGCCTTCCCATTCGGTGCCGGCGATCAGCTTTTTGCCGTTATCGACATAGGCTTTGTGGTGGATGTCGTGGTGAAACTCGAGCGTTTCGCGGGACATGCCGGCGTCTGCCAGGGCATCGTGGGAGTACGGAAGATCGGGAAGTTCAAAAGCCATTCATATCCCCTCAGGTCTAAAGGAAGGCATCCGCAGCCTGGATGCCATTGGGCCGTCGCCTCGGCTGCGTTATAGGGCGCAGGACGCCGGGGAAAAACCCCTGATCGGCAGAGTGTTTGCCCCTCGGCGGGCATGGCGCCTCGCGGGCGCGTTCTTTACGGTGCGGGTGGTGTGAGACGGAGGCGGAGGTCGGCACAAGATGTTCGAAGGATTTCTCGAGGAACGCATCGGCCTGCCAAACGGGATCACGCTCAACGTCCGGCATGCGGGGGATGGCGCGCCGGTCCTGCTGTTGCACGGCTATCCGCAGACCTCGGCCTGCTGGCATCTTGTCGCACCCAAGCTGCTTGCGGCGGGATACCGGGTCATCGTGCCGGATCTGCGCGGTTATGGCGGGTCCGATAAGCCCGCTTCCGCCGCCGATCATTCCACCTATTCCAAGCGCGAAATGGCCAAGGATCAGGTTTTGCTCATGCGGCATTTCGGCCATGAGAGGTTTATCCTGGCTGGGCATGATCGGGGTGCGCGAGTGTCGCATCGGCTGACCCTCGACTATCCCGAATGTGTGTCCAAGGTCGGCATACTCGATATCGCGCCCACGGCCACGATGTACGCCAAAACGGACAAGGCGTTCGCAACCGGTTATTACCACTGGTTTTTCCTGATCCAGCCCGCACCCTTGCCGGAGACGCTGATTTCAGCGGATGCGGGCTTCTACCTCCGGTCGAAACTCGGCGCGTGGGGCCGGAGCGGCATGTCTGCCTTCAGTGCCGAGGCGCTGGACGAGTATCAGCGGTGCTTCGACGATCCAGACTGCATCTCCGCCACCTGCGAGGATTACCGTGCGGCAGCCACCATCGATTTGGAGCATGACCGGAGCGATGCGGCGAACCGGATCGCCTGCCCGCTCCTGGTGCTTTGGGGCGGCGAGGGGCTGATGGGCCAGCTTTACGACATCCCGGCTGTCTGGCGCGAGAAGGCAGATCATGTCGAGGGTCATGCGCTGCCCTGCGGACATTTCCTCGCCGAAGAGCAGCCGGAAATGACGGCGGAAGCCCTCCTAGCCTTCTTCGCAAGGTCATGACGGGCGGGTCATCTTTCGGGTCGGTCAAAGCACCGAAAGCGGTGTGCAACCAGATTAAACAGATTCTAAAAACTTTCGCCTCAATCGGCGAAACGTCGTAAAAGGTTCAAAGGCTGCGGCCTACGGTGCAGCCGTTGTCAAACGACAAACTAACCCAGCAGAATGCCAGGGAGCCGGCACTTGAACCGCAAGACCATCATCCAGAATCCAGAGCACGGGAACAAAGCAGAAGCCTTCGAGGCTTATGATGACATCCCGACCAATCCGAACTTGGGCAACACGATCGGGGACGTCATCCAGCGTCGCTATGGCCGAAGGGACTTTCTGCGCGGGTCATTGGGTGTGACCGCCACGACAGCCCTGTTCGGTGCAACTGCCCTGACCGCTCCGTCGCGCGCCAAGGCGGCGGATGCCGCTTCTAGCCGCTACGTTTTCGAGGAACTGCCCTGGGGCAATGATGTCAATCATCATATCGCGGACGACTACAACGCCGATATTCTCGTGCGTTGGGGAGACCCGATCACCGCAAATGCGCCCGACTTCGATGTAATGAACCAAAGTGCCGCGGCTCAGTCCCAGCAGTTTGGTTACAACAACGATTATGTGGGCTTCGCAGAGATCGAACCCGGCCGGGGCATGCTCTGTGTGAACCACGAATACACGAACGAAGAAGTGATGTTCCCCGGCCTCGGTCGCCAGGACCGCGACGGTTTTCAAGGCATGACCCAGGATCTCGTGGACATCGAAATGGCCGCGCATGGCGGGTCGGTGTTCGAGATCGTCAAAGGCGCAGACGGGAAGTGGTCGGTCAACCGCGACAACCCGGCGAACCGCAGGATCACAGCCAACACGCCGATGACGTTTGATGGTCCTGCCGCGGGACACGACCGGCTCAAGACGAGCGCGGATCCGACTGGCATGACTGTTCTCGGCACCATCAACAACTGCGCTGGCGGTATGACGCCTTGGGGCACCTACCTCATGGCCGAAGAGAACTTCCACGGGTATTTCTGGAGCGATGTCGTTGATGGCGAAGGCGATCCGGATGTTTCCGCCCAACCGGAAGCCGCAAGCATGGAGCGCTATGGCGTGCCCGGCCGCTGGTATGCCTGGGGTCGCTACTACGACCGGTTCAACATTGACCGCGAGCCGAATGAACCGAACCGCTTTGGGTATGTCGTCGAAGTGGATCCAATGAACCCCGACGCGACGCCGATCAAGCACACAGCACTTGGCCGCTTCCGCCATGAGGGCGCGGAGACCACGGTCGCGTCCGACGGGCGGCTGGTCATTTATTCCGGCGACGATAACCGTTTTGACTATCAGTATAAGTGGGTGTCGCGCGATCCGGTGACGGAAGAGAACTCGGTGTTCGGCTCGCCGCTTTTGTCAGAGGGCACGCTTTACGTGGCGCGCTTCAACGACGACGGTACCATCGACTGGCTGCCGCTGGTCCATGGCGAAGGTCCGCTGACCGCTGAAAACGGCTTCAACAGCCAGGCCGATATCTCCATCGACACGCGGATCGCATCCGACCTGCTGGGCGCGACGCCGATGGACCGACCGGAAGACGCGCAGCCGCGTGGCGACGGCACGGCCTATATCATGCTGACCAACAACAGCCGCCGAACATCGGAGCAGTTGGACACCGCAAATCCTCGGCCCGAAAGCAATTTTGGGCATATCATCGAGATCAAAGAAGACGGCGGAAACCACTCGGCAACGCACGGCACATGGTCAATCCTGGTGCTGTGTGGCGATCCGACCTTGGAAGAGGTCGGCGCGATGTGGAACCCCGAGACCTCAGAGCATGGCTGGTTCGGTTCACCGGACAACTGCGCCATCGACAATGACGGCCGCCTTTGGGTCTCCACCGACCAAGGCACCGGCTGGGGCCGCACGGGCAAGTCGGATGGTCTGTATTCGCTCGAAACCGAGGGGGATCTTCGCGGTCATTCGAAACTGTTCTTCCGTTGCCCGGTGGGTGGCGAGCTTTGTGGCCCCTACTTCGCCGACAACTCCCAGACGCTGTTTCTTGCGGTCCAGCATCCAGGGACGGACGGGACCAAGGACTTTGCGGGTTTCGAGCGCGATTCGACCTTTGAGGATCCCGCGACCCGCTGGCCCGATTTCGCCGACGGCATGCCGCCCCGGCCATCGGTTGTCGTCGTGACTAAGGGAGACGGCGGCGTTATCGGCGTCTGATCCGACCGACGACCTGAATAGAGAACCGGCATTGCCAGCGGCGGTGCCGGTTTTTCAATTTTGAGTGCCTGCAAGTCTGGGGCGCGCAGCGTGTGGCTCTCCTTGTCCTACGCGGCGGATGCGTGACCTTTCGCCCCGCCTTCTCATGGTTTGCGACACGCGACTAGCGGCGGATTAACAGCGGAAAATCAGCCTCCGACGCCGGGCTTCCCGAGCTGCGCTCGTTCCGGGTGGCTCTGGACAAATGGCAACAGGTCGCGATCTCCGTTAATCGGCTCTGAACCGTTAACTTGTTGTTCAACGAGAATCCGCTTAGGTGCGGCGCAGCATAGATAGGCGTCGGGCGGGCGCGACCAGAGAAATCCCGAGAACGCTGCCGCCGCGACCGCACGCTCAACAGTGCAACCGCACCCCAAACCCACCAGGTGTTTCGCCTGGGAAAGGAAGCTCTTGCATGTTCTCATTTCATGCCTACCGAAATGAATGGCTCAGCAATGTTCGCGCAGATCTCCTCGCCGGGCTGGTCGTTGCCCTCGCGCTGATCCCCGAGGCCATCGCCTTTTCGATCATCGCGGGCGTGGACCCCAAGGTGGGGCTCTATGCGAGCTTCTCCATCGCGGTGATCACAGCCATCGCAGGCGGACGGCCCGGCATGATTTCAGCAGCTACAGCGGCCACAGCGGTCCTGATGGTGACCCTGGTGCGGGATCACGGGCTGCAATATCTTTTGGCCGCGACAGTGCTGGCCGGACTGATCCAGATCGGCGCGGGCACCCTGAAACTCGGCTTTGTCATGCGCTATGTCTCGCGCTCGGTGATGACGGGTTTCGTCAATGCGCTCGCGATTCTGATCTTCATGGCGCAACTGCCCGAACTCGATCCGCGCAAGGTGACGTGGCTCACCTATGTTCTTGTCGCGGCGGGGCTCGCGATCATCTACCTCTTTCCAAGAATCACCAAATCCATCCCGTCGCCGCTGGTGACCATCATCATTTTGACCGCGCTTGTCGTCGCATTCGATTGGGATGTTCGCACCGTGGGGGATATGGGGGAACTGCCCGACGCGCTTCCGGTCTTTCTCCTCCCCGACATTCCGCTGAACTTTGAGACGCTTCGGATCATCCTGCCTTACTCCGTGGCAGTGGCGGTTGTGGGTCTGCTTGAGAGCCTTATGACGCAGAACATCGTGGATGATCTGACGGATACGAAATCGAACCGAAACCGCGAATGCATCGGTCAGGGTTTGGCCAACACGGCCACCGGGTTCATTGGCGGGATGGCGGGTTGCGCGATGATCGGTCAGTCGATCATCAACGTGAAATCCGGCGGACGTGGGCGGCTCTCATGTTTCGTGGCGGGTGTGTTCTTGCTGATCCTCGTGGTTGGGCTCGGCGACTTAGTGGCCGTCATCCCGATGCCTGCGCTTGTTGCGATCATGATCATGGTCTCGATCGGGACGTTTTCCTGGTCGTCTATCAAGGCGTTGCGGGTGCATCCGCGCTCTTCCTCAGTTGTGATGCTCGCGACCGTGGCAACTGTGGTCTACACCCACAACCTCGCCATCGGGGTGCTTGTGGGCGTCTTGCTTTCGGGCATTTTCTTTGCGGGTAAGATTGCGCAGCTCTTCCGCGTCACCTCCGAGATCAGCCCCGATGGGCGCTTGCACACCTATCGGGTCGAGGGGCAGCTCTTCTATGGCTCGGTCGAGGATTTCATGGATGCGTTCGACTTCAAGGAGGCACCCGAGCGGGTGGTGATCGATGTGAGCGGCTCGCACATTTGGGATATCAGCTCGGTGCAAGCGCTCGACATGGCAATCCTGAAGTTCCGCAGGGATGGTGCGGAAGTGGAAGTTGTGGGAATGAATGCGGCCACGGAAACGCTGGTGGACCGGCTTGCCGTCCACGATAAACCGGGCGCCACGGCCTCGCTGGCTGCGCATTGAGAAGGAGCGGAACGATCATGGATAAGATCATCGCCCTGGTCGACGGCTCGATCTATTCGGAGAGCGTCTGCGACCATGCCGCCTGGATTGCCGGTCGGACCGGCGCGCCCATTGAGGTCCTCCACGTTCTTGGCAGGCGGGAAGCGCCGGAGACGTCCGATCTGTCCGGCTCCATCCGGCTTGGGGCGCGGACGCAGCTCCTGGAGGAATTGGCCGAGCTCGACGCGCAGCGGGCCAAGCTCGTCAGTCAGCGCGGTCGCGCGATCCTGGAAGATGCCCGCGCGATTTTCGACCGGATCGGGCTTTCCGATGTGACAACTCGTCTACGGCGCGGCGATGCCGTGGAGGCCATATCTGAGGTCGAGGACGAGGCACGCGTCATCGTGATCGGCAAGCGCGGCGAGGCGGCTGATTTCGCGAAGGGGCATCTTGGCTCAAACCTCGAACGCATCGTGCGGGCTGTGCATCGGCCTGTCTTCGTCGCCTCCCGCGCTTTCGCGCCCATCGACCGGGTGCTCGTAGCCCATGACGGTGGCAGTTCGGCGATCAAGGCGGTCGAGCACATCTCCCAAAGCCCGCTCTTCAAGGGGCTGGCGGTGACCGTTGTCTCGGTGGGGCCAGAGACGCCAGCAGCACGGCGATGGCTGGACGACGCTACCGGGAAGCTAAACGCGGCAGGTCTCGATGCTTCGTCCCGGACGGTTGACGGGCGGCCCGAAGAGGTTCTCGGCGAGATGGTGGTGAAAGACGGCTTCGGGCTGCTCGTGATGGGCGCCTATGGGCATAGCCGCATACGCAGCCTCGTGATCGGGTCGACGACAACCGAGATGCTCCGGTCTTGCAAGGTGCCTGTGCTGTTGATGCGCTAAGGCGCGACCAAAGGGGTATGGGTCCCGAGCCCCAATCTAGGGTAGCCTCCGCTCGGCCCCTCGCCCAGCGGCGGCGGGCCCCAACGAAAAGCCGACACAGATCGGGAGGATCCTGCGATGTCTGCTCGCCCCACCTTGCGAAACCTTACCGGCGCGCGCGCCGCGCCCAACGCCCTGTCCGAGACGGCGCTGATCATGATCGATTGCCAGAACACCTATACTGACGGTGTGATGGCGCTCGATGGCGTTGAGGATGCGCTGAAGGAAGCCGAAGCGCTTCTTGCCCGCGCTCGCGCTTTGGGCAGCCCGATCATCCACATCCGGCATGATGCCGGGGTGGGAAGCCCCTATGACATTACGGCTGAAAACGGCCAGATCGTCACCGCAGTGGCGCCAGTGGGCGACGAGCCTGTGGTCGACAAAAACTTTCCCAGCTCCTTTGAGCAAACGGAACTCGATGAACTCCTCAAGGCGCGGGATATCACCAAGCTCACCCTAGCGGGCTTCATGACGCATATGTGTGTCAATTCGACCGCACGGGCGGGGTTCAACAAGGGGTATGATGTGACGGTCGTCGCCTCTGCCACGGCCACGCGCTCCCTGCCCGATCCACGGGGCGGCGACATTCCGTCTTCGGCGGTCCATGCCAATGCGCTTGCCGCAATGGGCGATCTGTTTGCGCATGTGAGCGCAAGCGCGAGCGATATCCCCGACTGATCGCTGGCCTTGGTGCGGGAGGCAGCTTCGCGGGCTGCCCTTCGCGCCAAACGCGGTGGGATCGGGCCGGGCCTCGCAATTCCCTATTGCGAGACGGGTTCGACCTCCGGCAAGGCGTAAGAGCGCGCCAAGACCGCCTCACCGGGCCGATAGATTCGCATCAGGAAATTCCAGCCATCAGAGATGTCGACGCGGTTGGGCTGTTCGCCACACTCCTGTTCGCTCCCGAAAAACACTGTGAAGGTGCCATCTTCGTTTAGCGTGGCATTTCGATCGTTCACGATATTCGCGTCGCTCACCATGAAGCCGTTTGCACCATAAACGGTGATCGACCAAAACGCGTCGTTTGGGGGCACGTCGTAAGTCGCGCTATAGCAGCCCTCCACCGCACCGGGTCCAGTATAGTTGATGTAGACCGCGTCTTTTTCTGGGAAGAGGCCCCACGCTCCGGCAACGGCAAAGTGGCGGGTCTCCTCGTTTACGGCGCCTTTTGGACCCATCCAATCGGGCTCATATTGATCAAAGGTCTGAAACTCAGACTCATATACCGCACGGAGCCGCAGCAGACTGTCGATGTCCCAATCGGGCCGCGGGAAGAGGTCGTGGCTTGCCGCCTCGATGACAAAGGCATTCTGCAAGTCATTGACCAGCTTGACCTCTTCGGGATCGTCGGGGTCCATGATCTGTATGCGCATGATGAGCGCGACATACTTTGTATCGCCTGGGATCTGGTGCGTTCCAGGTTCATAAAACACAGCCGGGGCGTAGTGGTCGTTGTCGATCACCATGACAGAGACATAGCGGTCGTCGGGCAGTTCGGGGATGGTGATCGAGGCACCGCCTTCGGTATCGACGACTGCGCCGGCATAGAGTGTGTCGCGGTTCATCCGGACGACGGTCTGGGCGTCGGAAGGTGTGGGCTCGCGGATGTAGTAGAACCGGTTGACGTCGCTGCCCGCGTAGCCCTGGAACTGTGCGAAGGCCATATCGACCTCGGCACGGATGTAATTCTCCGGCCCGACGAAATCCTGCGCAGCGGCGGCGCTGCCAGAGGCCACCGCCAGGATTGCCCACAAGGTCTTCTGCATCTCGCCGGCCCCTCCTGATTTGATTTGATCGCCAGGTGCCTGTCCCGGCTGCGCGAGGCTAGCATGCGTCGCGCTGGGGCAGAAGGCGGGACGCAGACCGCGCAAAATCACGATCTCGTTTCGACTTCCCCGGACTGTTATGCGGCGGGATGCGGGCTGTCATGTCTCCCTCACCAAGCCAAATTGAGAGAATCACTTCGCGCCGCGAATCCCCAGAATCGGGGCAAGTGAGACCCCGATGGTATCAATCCTTGGGCGCCGGATCTCCACACTGTCGCGCCGTTCCCGCCCCTAACTGCCGCTTAAACTTGCGAAACAGGCGGGCTTTGAGGGTCTGTGATCGGGCTTGAGCGAGCTCCGCATCATACGCATTGCTCATGCCCGAAAAAGGCATATAGTGGTGTTAAGAAACGTTGAGGCACGAAATAGAGATACAGGAGCAGGCCGACCGTGCAGTCAGTCAGTGTGCAGGATAGGGTCAGTGAGGCCGTTGCAGCCGTCATGCCCTTCCAGATTCGAAGCCGCGCTTTCACGGCTGTTGTCCTGCGGTTGTCTGCGGATCCCAGCAACGGTTTCTTCGATGCGCTCGACCGTCAGCTCAAGCAAGCGCCGCACTTTTTCTCCAACGCGCCGATGGTCCTCGATCTGGGTCGCTCCGACACGCTGACGCAGGTCGACGACTTCGCGGACTTGGTCTCCGAGCTTCGGTTGCGCAACCTCTCGGTGTTTGGGGTGCAGAACGCGACGCCGGGGCAAAGCGCAGCTGCACTCGAGGCGGGCCTCATCACGCTCACAGGTGGTCGTGAGGTGCCGCATTCGCGCGACCGGCGCGACCTCCGGGCAGAACAAGCGCCAACCAAGGCAGCACCTGCCCCGGCTGCGCCGGAGCCAGAGCCCGAACCCGAGGCCAGCACGTTGATGGTCACACAGCCGGTTCGCTCCGGCCAGCGGCTGTTTGCAGATCGTGGCGATATGGTGGTGCTCGCGCCCGTTAGTTCTGGGGCGGAGCTGATCGCGCATGGAAACATTCACGTCTATGCGACGATGCGCGGCCGGGCGCTTGCCGGGGTCAACGGCAACCGGAACGCCCGCATCTTCTGCCAGGATCTGGATGCGGAACTGATTGCGATCGCGGGGCTCTATCAGACCAGCGAGGATCTGAGCCCGGAGGTGCGCGGACGGCGCATCCAGGCCTTCCTGCGCGACGATGCGCTGTGCGTTGAGGCATTGAAGTAAGAACCGAGAAACGAGAGGAGCATTCCTTGGCCAAGATCATCGTTGTTACATCCGGCAAAGGTGGGGTTGGCAAGACCACCTCTTCCGCGGCAATTGGAGCGGGCCTGGCCCTGCGCGGACACAAGACGGTCGTGATCGACTTCGATGTCGGTCTGCGCAACCTCGATATGATTATGGGCTGCGAGCGCCGCGTCGTCTTCGATTTCATCAACGTGATCCAGGGCGATGCGAAGCTCAAGCAGGCCCTGATCAAGGATCGACGGAACGACAATCTCTGGGTGCTGCCAACCTCGCAAACCCGCGACAAGGATGCGCTGACGCAGGAGGGGGTCGAAACCGTCCTTAACGAATTGCGCGAGGACTTCGACTATATCATTTGCGACAGCCCCGCCGGGATTGAGCGCGGCGCGCATCTGGCGATGTATTATGCCGATGAGGCTGTGGTTGTGACCAACCCGGAAGTCTCTTCGGTGCGGGACAGCGACCGGGTTCTCGGGCTGCTCAACTCCAAGACCAGCCGCGCCGAGAAGACCGGGGCCGAACCGGTGCAGGCGCATCTTCTCCTCACCCGCTACGACCAGGGACGTGTAGCCAAGGGTGAGATGATGAAGGTCGAGGACATCCTGGAGATCCTCTCGATCCCGCTTTTGGGCATCATTCCAGAAAGCACCACGGTTCTCAAAGCGTCGAATGTCGGCATGCCGGTGGTGTTTGACGACAAGTCGCAGGCCGCAAAAGCCTATGAGGACGCCGTTTCGCGACTAATCGGCGAGCAGCTCGAAATCCAGCTGCAACCCGTTGAAAGACCGGGCTTCTTCCAGCGGCTTCTGGGGCGCACGGCATGAGGCTCTTCGGTTTTACATTCCGGGCGCCGCGCACCGACGCCACAGCGGATATGGCGAAAGAGCGGCTGCAGATCCTCCTGGCGCATGAGCGCGTGGACCGCTCAAACGCCGAGTTGCTGCCGATCCTGCAGCGGGAGATCCTTGAGGTCGTCAAGCGCCACATGAAGGTGGACAGCAAGACCGTTGACATAAAGCTCGAACGGGGCGACGACATCTCGAGCCTTGAGATCAACGTCGAGCTTCCAGGGGCGCGGCAGCTTCAGGCGGCGCGGGGCGCGGCGCTGAGCGCCTGATCCTGGCGCCCGCCCATGAGCCTTTTTGCGCCGGTCATGGAGCTGGCGCTTCAAGAGGCGCGTTCGGCACAATTGCGCGGTGAGATCCCGGTCGGTGCAGTGATCGTTTCCGAGACCAGAGAGGTTCTTGCGCGCGCTGGGAACCGGACACGCGAGTTGCGAGATCCGACGGCGCATGCCGAGTTACTCACGATTCGGGATGCTTGCGCGCGCGTGGGGTCAGAGCGACTCGTCGGCTGTACGCTTTACGTGACGTTGGAACCGTGCGCGATGTGCGCGGGCGCAATTGCCGCGGCGCGGATCGCGAAGCTTTGCTACGGCGCGTCCGACCCGAAGTCCGGCGGTGTCGAGCAAGGCGCCCGGGTTTTCGAGCAACCTCAATCCCACCATCGGCCCGAGATTATTGGTGGGATACGCGAAGCAGAATGCGCAGAACTCTTGCGGGAATTCTTTGCGGAACGGCGGTAATTTGAGCCTCTTCGCGCGTTCTACAGATGCGTCTATTTAGGCAACAAAATAAGGCCGAACCAGCAGCTTTGTATTACCAACACTTTTGACGCTTGATCTCGCACTTATTCCGAGAGTATCATTCGAGCGGGGGAAATTATTAGTCGCCTGATTCTTTTTGATAGTTATTGGCCGGTGAATTGCGTCGGCATCCTCCCTTGCGAAATTGATTTTAGGATTGTCAGATATGAAAATCGTTGACACGAAACCGGTGCCCACCGGAAAGAAACGGGTTCATCTCGCAAAGAAAACGCGCGAAGCGGCGACGCAACATCATACGTCGCTCGAGAAACCTCTCCAGACGATCGACAATGGCGATGAGAGCGATTTCCACGCAAGTTTGGCGGGTAGCTTTACCAAAGGACTCGAACACGACGCGTTCGGTTTTGCCGACAAGGGCGAGTATCAGAAGTTCGTGTCGGCGATCAATCAGGACATCGCGACGAATTTCAATGACGTCACGGAGGCGCCCGGCCCAAATCGCTTTGAGATCGAGGGCATTTCTTGGCGCGGCTGGGAAAGTCCGCGCACGGGACACTATCATTCGCTCCAGGGCGCGGATGCGGATGCGGTCGGTATGGCTCCTGCCCCCAAGCTCGGCTCGGACGAACTCGCCGCGGAAATGGCGGAAGTCTACGCCATGGCGATGCTGCGCGATGTGCCGTTCGCGAAGATCGCCGATGGCACAGGCGTAGACCCCAATACCGGGATCGACGTCGGCAGCGTCCTCGATGCCATGTCCGGCATGGCTTATTTCGGGTCTGATGGGGACGACTCGGTCTTTTCCAAACGCCGCCGCGCGGCCCGGCTTGAAGAGCCCGAAAACTATGACATCAATCACCCGGCGACATTGACCGCCCTCACCTCAACCTTGTTGTTCCGAGGGTCCGGTCCGGGCGCGAAATCCGGGCCATTCGTGTCGCAATTCATGCTGGTTGGTAACGACCTTTCGGGCGGAAGCACCTTTGGCGCAGCGCCCATGCGGTCGAGCACGCCAAGCGCGATGGACGGCTATATCTCCTACGGCAATCAGCTGATCGACCAGCGCGTCCGCGTGTTTCATCCGGAGATCGACTTCATGACGGGCTGGCACGGCTGGCACGATGTCCAGCGGGGCGCGAATGTGATCGGTCGAAGCATGTTCGACCCAGAGCGGCGGTTCATCGCGACACCACGGCATTTGGCGACCTATGTGCGCTTCGACGCGCTCTATCAGGCTTACCTCAACGCTTGCCTTATTCTGATTGGTGTCAACGCAGCCACGCAAGCAGACTTCCCAGACAAAGGGCTTAATCGTGCAGTGGACAGTCCTGGCCGCACCGGTTTCGCGAGCTTTGGCGGGCCGCAGGTCCTCTCGCTCGTGACGGAAGTCGCGACACGGTGCCTCAAATTTGCTCGTCGGCAGAAGTTCAATTTCCACCGCCGCGCGCGGCCCGAGCGCATCGGCGGGCTTCTCACCGTGGGTGCGGCCGTGACCGGCGGCGCGATCAAAACGGCACCTGCCGCGTATCGCGAAGGCACGAAGACCGCGACCGATGCCATGCTGTCGCAGCTCCAGCCGATGCTCGATCTGGTCCACAAGCATAATGCGATGCGAAAGCAATCGGTCTTCGCAGCGCAGCATCCACTGAAGACCCCGGATGATCCGGAGTGGTTCGCGGCAGGCGAGAATTACCTCCTGCCGATGGCGTTTGCCGAAGGATCGCCGATGCACCCGGCCTATGCTGCGGGCCACGCTACTGTGGCCGGCGGTTGCGTGACCATGCTCAAAGCTTTCTTCAAGACGGTCGATGACAACGGCACGCCCGTGCCTTGGAGCGCGACAGAATTGCCACCGGTGGTATCGGATGAGGCCGGGCTCTCGCTGGTTCCTGTGGCCGAAAGCGGCATGACAATCGAGGGCGAGTTGAACAAGCTTGCTGCCAACATCTCCATCGGTCGGAATATGGCCGGGGTGCACTACTACTCGGACTACTACGACAGTCTGCGCATGGGGGAGAGGGTTGCGGTCAGCATTCTCGTGGAGCAGGCCTATACCTATGATGAGCCTGTCAGGATGGTGTTCCGCAGCTTTGACGGAGATCTGATCGAGATCGCGACCATTGCCTCCGATGCGCACACACCGAGCCGTGTCGCTGTGACAATCAACACCGATTGCAGCGACGAAGCTTATCGCAACTGGTGGTTCCGGCACATGCCGGAGCCGTCCGAACCTGAAGGCGGGGATCCCGAGCTGGCAGCGGCGGCCACCGGCCACTGAACGAATGCGTTGAGGTTAGCAAGTTCCGCGCCCTTCTTCGGAGGGCGCGGTTTTTATGTATACTACGTCACGTGACCGCAGCGGAGGCCAGTCAACGATCCGCGACGATGGCTTTCACATCCTCTCGCCGCCAAAGCCAAGCAATCGTGGCCAATGTCACAAGAGCAGCGACGCCGCCGAACCCGAACAAAGCCGGGAAGTCGGCTGCGCCGATCAGCCCTCCGATGAAGGAGGCGATAGCTGAGGCGAGCGTGAAAAGCGCGACCGCAACACCCATCACCCAGCCCTGATCCTCCGCTGAGGTCGCCTTAGAGAAGAGCCCCAGGAAGGCTGGATACATATAGGCATGGACCACTCCCATCAGCGTAATGCAAAGGAAGGAAACCACCGGTTGTTGGACCGCCACGAATAAGGCGATCAGACCCAATGCACCGAGCGTGAAGGCTACCATCAGTGTGCGGGGTGGCGCCAGAGCGTTGATCCTTTGCAGCGCCGGCGTGCTCGTAACAGCCAGGGTGACGCCCAAAGCGAACATCGCGGCGCTCTGGCCGGTTGTGCCATAGCCATACCAGCGCTCAAGTGCATTATCAAAAAAGACGTAGAAGGTGATGAAACACATCATATAAAAGAGATACGGCACAGCGACCTTCAGCACGACGGGGCGCTTCGTGATCTGCCATAGAAGCGTGAAAATAGCCGATGGGTGGATACTCAGCGGCACCCGCGTCGTGGAGGTCTCCTGGAAGAAGACCATGACGAGCAGCATGGTTGCGGCCACGAGCGCAGCACCCACCAGGAACGGAAGCGTCAGAGCAAGGCCCGCAAAGGCGCTGGAGGAGAAGAGCCCCCCGATCAACGGACCCGCGACAAGGCCGATACCTGCACCGAGCATCACGAGGCCCATATTGCGCGCTTTCTCCGCATCGTCGCGGGAGAGATCGACAAGAGCGGCCTGCGCGATCGGTTGGTTGCCAGCGGTAAACCCGGTGATGGCCCGGCTGAGCAGCAGGAGCCAGAAGCTCGACATTTCAATGGCGATGAAAGCGAGGAGATATCCAGCGAGCGTTCCAGTGAGGCAGATCAGCACCCCACGCTTTCGGCCCACACTGTCCGAGAGCCGGGAGACATAGATCGCGCCGAAGAACCAGAAGAGGAAGAAAACGCCGACAAGAAGGCCGTAGAGCGCCTGGCGATTGGCAGCCGAGGTGCCTTCGGCCAGCATGCCTGCGCTGTCTGAGAGGATCAGGACACTGAAGATCGGGAAAGCCAGCCCTTGGCCCATGACATCGACCAGGATGACCAAGACCATCGCTGCTTTGGCAATCGCCATCGCGTCTCTCCCCTCTCCCTGCGGCGCTTCATCTGACCATAGGCGATCAGCACGGCCCGCGCCCCATTCGCGATTTCTTGGGCCAATTTTCACTGGTAGCGCAAGGCCGCAGCACGCGGCTTTCCTTGGCCCTTAGCGCTAGCGCGCGATGACAAGACGCGCCCGAGCACCAGATTTCCCGGGCTCGAATGAGAGGCTTCCGCCGTGTTCCGCCGCGATTGCGGCCGCAATCGTCAGGCCCATCCCGTAGCCACCCACGGATGTCGCATTGCTGCCACGATGAAAGGGAGCCACGAGTTTTTCCAGATCAGTCGCTGAGACGTCGCCGCCCTCATCTTCGACCAGGATATACGCATGGGCCGAGTTTGTTTCGAGCGACACCAATGCCCGGCGACCATACTTGAGGGCGTTGTCGATGAGATTGGAGACCGCCCGCTGAAGGGCAATGGGGCGCGCAGTGACGATGACCTGGCTTTCTTCGGGCAAGCTGCCGCGGCCCCGGCGCGACATGAATATCGATTGGCCGCCCTCCACAACCACGGTCTCGCTGCGCGAAAACTCCACCGGTTTCCCCACATCCTGATAGTCGGCGACGACGGATTCCATCAGCGATGCGAGCGCGAGGCGGCGCGGCGCCTCGGTATTCATCTCAGCGCGGGTATAGGTGAGCACGCTTTCGATAATGCCTGTCATCCGGTCGATATCCGCTTCGAATTTCGAGCGGAGTTCTGGGTCCTCGATCAGCGCTGCGCGCAGCTTGAGCCGAGTTGCCGGCGTTCCGAGGTCGTGGGTGACCCCCGACAGAACAAGCGCGCGCTCCGAGAGCTGTTGGCGCTCGATCTCGAGATAGCCATTGACCGCATCGACGATGCGACGAAGCTCCACCGGGCCTTCTTCCTGATATGTGTCCGGCCCTCCACTGCGCCGCCGCCCCCGAAGCGTGTCGGCAAAGCTGATGAAGCGATCCGATGTTTTGATCACGATTGTCGCTAGGCCCGCGAGGGCGAACGCCCCGGTCAACACAGCGAGGAGACGGCGGTCCGCAGGTGCCGCGGGACACTGCCAGACCCCCGGGCCATCAGCGCGTTGCCAGGCCTCTTCGCCAACCGCCGCCAAAAGGATCGCGTCACTGCAATACCTAGCCAGCAAGACAACGATGTCGCCAAGTCTTTGGCGCGGCGACGGCGCTTCGCTCTGCGCGATCTCGGACAAGGGATAGCGGAGATCCTTCGACAGGATCGCGATCTTCATCTCCTGCCCAGAGAGCGGATCGGTTGGGTCCAGACCGATGGAGAGGTTCGTGACAAGCGGCGGCCTTGGAGCAAAGGAGAGCCGCTCGAACTCTCCCGCGTCGGCTAGGGTCTGGTCCCGCTCTGCGAGCATCGAGAGATCACTACCGACTGGCGGCTGTGTGCCCGCGATTATGCTGTCATAGAGCATTGCGCCGGAGAACGAGGCCGATTGCAGGTGTTTTTGCCAAGCCGATGTCGATGAGACCCAAAGGCCCGCGGAAACCATGCCGAGGCCCAGCGCCAGCGCGATCAACGCGACGCCCGCAACGCGCAGGGACTGAAGGCTTCGGATCATGTCTCCACTTCCGTCACCTCCGCGGCGAAGACATAGCCGACGCCGCGTTGAGTGCGCAGCAGCTCAGGCTGTTTGGGGTTCTTTTCGATCTTGGAGCGGAGCCGCCCCACCAGCATGTCGATCGCACGCCCCTGGGCTTCGGAGCTTGTGTCGCCCTCTCCCGTCACGTCGAGCGCGGCGGCAATTTCCTCCCGCGTCAGCGGAATCTGTGGATTGGCCAAGAGGGCTTGCAGAAGCGTGGTCTCGCGCCGGGAAAGCGAGACCTGGTAGCCTTGGGACGAGATGACCTCGTCGGTTCTGGAATCGTAGGACCAGCCGGCGAATTCGAAACGCGCCCGGCGTCGGCGGTGGACAACAGAGGCTGTGCGCCTTGTCCGGGCAAGCACCGCCTTGATGCGTGCGAGTAGAAGCTCTGTGTTGAAGGGCTTGGCGATATAGTCGTCGGCGCCGACGGCATACCCTGCCATCCGTTGCTGATCGGTGGAAAGCGCCGAGACCATGATGATCGGGACATCATGCTCTTCGCGCAGCTTGGCGCAGATCTCGACACCGCTTTCATCGCCGAGCATGACATCGAGCAAGATGAGGTCGATCCGGCTTGCCCTGATATGCTCGCGAATGTCGGCCTCTCCCGCCGCTGGCAGGGCCATCGAACCGTTCCGCTGAAGAAACTGGGTCAGCATCTGACGCATTTCGGCGTCGTCATCGACCACGAGGATCCGAGGAATCGACATCTCCGAACGCCTCCCTACGCCCGCACTGTGCCGTCTGCCAGCCCCCCTTTGGTGCGTGGCCAGACGCCCGAAATCAACCGCGATGTAACAGCGCGTAACGGGGGCGTTCGTTAAGTCCAACCAACAGGCGAATAGCTGCGTTGCATCAATTGCATTCGAAGGTCGGTCTTTTGCATGGTCCGCTCACCCAATGTCTAAGAGACCATGTTCTGGGAGGAACTCAACATGATGCGTTTTGCTCTGTCCGTTTCGGGCGCTGCTCTTCTTGCCGCTGGTGCCGTCCAGGCGCAGCCGGAGGCCGAAGTTCTGCACTGGTGGACCTCGGGCGGCGAAGCCAAATCCGTCGCTGTGCTCCAGGAAGAGTTTGCCGCCCAGGGCGGCACCTGGACCGACATGCCGGTGGCAGGCGGTGGCGGCGATGCCGCGATGCAGGCCCTGCGCGCCCGGGTACTCTCCGGCAACGCGCCGACAGCCGTGCAGCTCAAGGGGCCGGCAATCCAGGAATGGTATGAAGAGGGTGTGCTTGCCGATATCTCTGCGGTTGCGGAAGTGGAGGGCTGGGCCGAGGTGCTGCCCGCCTCTATCGCCGACCATATGATGTGCGAGGACATCTGGTGCGCGGCGCCCGTGAACGTCCACCGCGTGGATTGGTTCTGGGCCAATGCAGACGTGCTCGAAGCAAATGGCATCGAAATGCCGACCACGTGGGATGAGTTCAACGCGGCGGCAGAAACGCTGCAGGCGGCCGGGATCATCCCACTCGCGCATGGCGGTCAGGCCTGGCAGGACGCCACGATTTTCGAGGTCGTCGCCCTGGATATCCTCGGGCCGGAAGGCTTCCGCAAGGCGTTCGTCGAGCTTGACGAGGCAACCCTCACCTCCGACGAGATGAAGGCGGTTTTCGACCAGATGCGCACTCTGCGCGGTTTCGTCGATCCAAACTTCCCCGGCCGCGACTGGAACCTAGCCACGGCCATGGTGATGAACGGAGAGGCCGCCTTCCAGATCATGGGCGACTGGGCCAAGGGCGAGTTTCTCGCCGCAGGCAAGGAGCCTGGTGTGGATTTCCTCTGCGCTTCGACGCCGGGCGACGGCTTCCTCTACAATGTCGACAGCTTCGCGATGTTTGAGGTCAATGGCGACGACAAACGCGACGGTCAGGCGCTGCTTGCCGAGTTGATCGTGGGCGAGAACTTCCAGAAGGTCTTCAACCTCAACAAAGGCTCGATCCCGGCCCGCGTAGATGTCCCGCTCGATGACTTCGACAGCTGCGCGGTCCTGTCCTCCAATGACATGGGCGCCTCCAGCGAAGGCGGGTCACTCCTGCCGAGCTTTGCCCATGGCATGGCGCTGCGCGGCGCGCAGTCGGGCGCGATCACCGATGTGGTGACGGCGCATTTCAACTCCGACATGTCGTCTGACGAAGCGGTGCAGCAACTCGCCGCTGCGGTCGCCAACAGCCTGTAACTCTCTCCCTGGCGACAGGCCAAGCTGATCCGCCGTCCGCTCCGGGCGGCGGGGCAGCGGAGATTCATTTGGGGGAGAAAATCGGTGAAATTCCTAGAGAACCACCTGCCGAAAATCATGCTCGCGCCGTCCTTTATCGCGATCCTGATCTTCGTTTACGGGTTCATTGCCTGGACGGCATGGGTCTCGTTGACGCGCTCGCGTCTGCTGCCGCGATACGAGATTGAGGGCTTTATCCAATACGAGAGGCTGTTTGCGTCTCCGCGCTGGGATACCGCCTTCAGCAACCTGTTTTTGTTTGGCTTTCTGTTTATCGCAATCTCGATGTTGCTGGGCCTGGTCCTCGCGATCTTCCTGGATCAGAACATCCGAACCGAAGGCGCGATCCGCACGATCTATCTTTATCCGATGGCGCTCTCGATGATCGTCACCGGGACGGCATGGAAATGGATCCTCAATCCGGGGCTCGGCTTCGAGGCGCTGGTGCGCGGCTGGGGATTCGAGACCTTCACCTTCGACTGGCTCGTGAACCCGAATTTCGCGATCTACACCGTGGTGATCGCGGCAATATGGCAAAGCTCAGGCTTTGTGATGGCGCTGTTTCTTGCGGGTCTGCGGTCGGTAGACGGCGAAATCATCAAGGCCGCCCAGATCGACGGGATCCCGACATGGCGGATCTATTCGGCGATCATCATCCCCTCCATGGCGCCAATCTTCCTGTCGGCCTTCATCGTGCTCGCCCATCTCGCAATCAAGAGCTTCGACCTTGTCATCGCCCTGACCGGCGGTGGTCCGGGCTTCGCCACGGATCTACCGGCCACGTATATGTTCGCGATGGCGTTTTCGCGCGGAGATATCGGGCAGGCGGCCAGCTCCGCGATGGTGATGATGGCGGTCGTGTTCGCGATCATTGTTCCCTATCTCTACTCTGAACTGAGGGTGAAAAATGACTGACGCAGCCCTCACTCAAACCCAGATCCAGGCGCCGAGCCAAGGCCAAGTGACAAAGATCGTTCTGCGCGTGCTGCTCTATGCGTTGCTGATCGGCTTCGCGCTTTTCTACCTCGCGCCGCTCTTCGTGATGATCACCACATCTCTGAAAAGCCTTGAGGAGATCCGGACCGGCGATCTTATCTCCCTGCCCCGCGAAGTCACGTTTGACGCCTGGCGGACCGCATGGGCGAGCGCCTGCACCGGCATCCAGTGCGACGGGGTTCGCCCCTACTTCTGGAACTCGGTGCTGATTGCGGTGCCCGCCGTCCTGATCTCGACCCTGCTTGGCGCGATCAACGGCTATGTCATCGCGCAGTGGCGCTTTAAAGGCGCCAACCTGATCTTTGCGCTCATGCTCTTTGGCTGCTTCATTCCCTTTCAGGTCGTGTTGCTTCCGATGGCGCGGATGCTCGGGATCATGGGGATTGCAGGCACGATCCAGGGGCTGATCTTCGTGCATGTGGTCTACGGGATCGGCTTCACGACGCTGTTCTTCCGCAATTACTACGTGACGATCCCGGTGGAATTGGTGAAAGCGGCGAAAGTGGATGGCGCGAACTTCTTGCGCATCTTCTGGTCGATCTTCCTGCCCCTCAGCCTTCCGATCATCGTGGTGACTGTTATCTGGCAATTCACGCAGATCTGGAACGACTTCCTGTTCGGCGTTTCGTTCAGCCAAGCGGGAACTCAACCGGTAACGGTGGCTCTCAACAACATCGTCAACTCCACGACCGGCGTGAAGGAGTACAACGTGGATATGGCGGCCGCGATTATCGCCGCTCTGCCCACGCTCCTCGTCTATGTCGTCGCTGGCAAATACTTCATCCGCGGTCTTACCGCAGGTTCCGTGAAAGGTTAGGTCTCATGGCACCCATCCTCGACATCCAAGGCCTCTACAAGAACTACGGCACCGTTGAAATTCTCAAGGATATCAACGTGTCGATCAATGCGGGTGACTTTCTGGTGCTGGTCGGGCCCTCCGGCTGCGGGAAATCCACCCTGCTCAACTGCATCGCCGGGCTGGAGCCGATTTCTGGCGGCAACCTCCGCATCGGAGGGGAGGATATGAGCCATGTCAGCCCCAAGGACCGCGACATCGCGATGGTGTTTCAGTCCTATGCGCTCTACCCGACGATGAGCGTCGCGAAAAATATCACGTTCGGCATGAAAGTGCGGGGCATCGATCCGGCGACGCAGGACGCAAAGCTCAAGAAAGTGGCTGAGCAGCTGCAGATCGAGAAGCTTCTCAACCGTCGCCCCAGCCAGCTCTCGGGCGGTCAGCGGCAGCGGGTTGCCATGGGGCGCGCGTTGGTGCGTGATCCGAAGCTGTTCCTGTTCGACGAGCCGCTTTCAAACCTCGATGCCAAACTTCGGGTCGAGATGCGCACCGAGATCAAGTCTTTGCATCAGAACCTCGGCGCCACGATGGTCTATGTCACGCACGACCAGATCGAAGCCATGACACTGGCCACGAAGATCGTGGTCATGAAAGGTGGCATCATCCAGCAGATCGGCAGCCCTTCGGAGATCTACAATGAGCCCGCCAATACGTTCGTGGCGGACTTCATGGGCAATCCGGCGATGAACCTCATCCCCGCGAAGGCCAAGCGCAACGGAAGCGGCGCCAATATCGAGATCGCGCGGGGGAGCGGCGCGCCGATTGTCCTGCGCGAATCGCGTGAGATTGCCCTTCCGCAAGATGTAATCCTTGGGGTTAGGCCGGAGGATATTGGCGAGGCAGGCTTGCGGTCGGACACTCACCTCCAGGAGGCGGACTGCATGGTCGATATTGTCGAACCGGCGGGCGCAGACACGTTTGTGGTGACGCAGCTCGGCGGCAGGCAGGTAACCGCCCGGCTTCATTCGGAGACAAAAGCCGCTGCCGGTCATGCCCAGCGGCTCGCCTTCGATCTTTCGAAAGTGTCGTATTTTGCGCCCGATACCGGGTTGCGCTTGAACTGAACGGACCAACCAGAAGGTTGGGTCGGATCGGGCGCGGTATCGCCCGATCCGACTTTCGTTCTTCCTGAACTCTTGCGGAGCCTATTAAGTTTGGCGCTCGCTCACGGACATGGTTTACGCGCAGGTTGCTGGAGCCTCGTTTCTCCCCGTTTTGCCTGTGCGCACCCGCGTCGCCCGATCACAGATCGAATGGCACCATCACGTCCGCATCAATCACGTTCACGCCGGGCAACCCGGACTTCAACTCGTCGGTCGTTTGGGCCAGCAGCGGAAACGTCTTGTAGTGGCACGGGATCACTGTCTGGAACTTGAAGAACTTGCGTGCAGCAAACGCCGCGCGCTTCATGTCCATGGTGAAGTGCCCGCCGCAACAGAGGATCCCGATATCGGGATGATGGAGCTCCTCGAAGAGCGCCATATCCGCCATGACGTCCGTGTCGCCGGAGACGTAGATTGTGCGGCCTTCTCCGGCGATCATGTAGCCCGCCTCGGCACCGGCATAGACCGGCCCACCCTCACCGCCGGTGGAGGAGGAATGGGCAGCGTTCACCATCGTGACCGAGACATCGCCGAGCTTCACCGTGCCGCCTTTGTTGAACCCGACGGTCTTGAGGCCGTGAGCGCTTTCCCAATGGCTCATGAGATCGTAGATCCCGACCACCGGGGCGCCGGTTTCTTTGGCGATGTCGAGAACACTGCCGGCATGGTCGAAATGCCCGTGGGTCAAGAGGATTTGCGTAACGCCAGCGATGGCCGCTGCGCGATCCTGACCCTCGAAGCTCGGGTTCCCGTCCAGCCAAGGGTCGATCAGCAGCGTCTCACCCGCGATTTCGATTCGAAAGCCTGAATGCCCGAGCCACGTAACTTTCATTTGAATTCCTCTCCCCTTCTGCTCCCATAGCGCTGCGAGGTTGCGCGCGTGGAGAGTTTCAATGGACTGGTTTCGGCAGGTCAACAATTACTGCGAGAGGACAGACTTCAGCTATTGGTCGGAGCCGGTCAATGCGCTCACAAATCTCGCCTTCGTTCTCGCGGGTCTCTGGGCGCTCAGACTGGCGGCACGAAGCGGCGATAACGGCGCGCGGGTGCTGTCGGTTTGTCTCATTGCCATCGGGATCGGGTCTTGGCTCTTCCATACCCATGCGCAGATCTGGTCGCTGATGGCCGACGTGATCCCGATTCTTGTTTTCATCCTCGCCTATGTTTATCTAGCGACAGTGCGTTTCTTCGCACTGCCGCTCTGGGCCGGGGCGCTCGCGGTGATCGTCTATATCCCCTATTCCTCAGCGTTTACTGGCGTTTTCGAGCCGATTGTCGGCAATCTCAATGGCTCGATGAGCTACATGCCCGTGCCGGTCCTGATCCTCGCTTATGCGGCCATTTTGCGAAATCGGCGCCGGGAAACCGCGAAAGGCTTGGCCATCGGGGCCTCCATCCTGTTTGCGTCGCTGTTTTTCCGCACGGTGGACGAAGCCATTTGTCCCACATTTCCGTTGGGGACGCATTTTCTCTGGCACATCCTCAACGCGGTGATGCTGGGCTGGATGATCCGGGTGATGGTCGAGGACCGGAGGGCCTTTCCAGCACATTGAGACGCGCCGAGGCGCTGCACTCGCGTTCAGAGGTCGACCCGTCTGACCGCTCGGTAAACCTCGATACCGTCTCGGGTTGGGCCTCAACAACTCATCGGCAGACCATGGGATGCCGCTGGCTTACGTCCAGATCTCTCAAACCGGGGCCGCGGTTACGGATCTGAAACCATTATTCCTGCAAAGACCAGACTGGTTTCCGCCTCTCGACCTCGAGGAGCACTGTATGGTCACGAGTTCCAATCAAGGTTTCTTAGCTGAAGCAACCTTACCGTCCGAAAGCGTTTTTGGCACAGAGCGCACCATCAGCGGCACGCTGAACGACGATCGGATGCGGTTTGATACGTCCAGCGCGAGCGGTCCGGCCAGCAACGATCTGATCCGCGGCTATGACGGCAACGACACGATCAATGGCGGTCGCGGCGACGATTGGGTCTCGGGCGGTGAAGGCGACGACGTCTTGGGGGATTATGCAGGAAACGACCATCTGTTCGGAGAGGGCGGGAATGACCGGCTGAATGGCCGCCAGAACAAAGACTGGCTCGATGGCGGGACCGGCAACGACTATCTCAGGGGCGGAAACGGACGCGATACGCTGCTGGGCGGCAGCGGCAACGACACGCTTGATGGTGGCAACGGGGCCGACACTATGCTCGGTGGCGGCAACGGCGATGAAATGTCAGGCGGATCCGGCCGGGATTCTGTCGATGGCGGTGGCGGCAACGATAGTCTGCAGGGCGGTGATGGAAACGACACGCTGATCGGCAGCCGCGGCGACGACACGCTTGAGGGCGGAGGGGGCGGCGATATCCTGATAGGCGGCGAAGGGGCTGACGTTTTCCTCTTTACCAGCGCGGAGGATTCAATACCGGGCAGGTCCGGGCGGAAGCTCCTCTATGATGAGATTCGCGCCCCAAGCGACAGTGAGGAGAGCACAGCATCCGCTTTTGACGCCGAGGATATCATTGATCTCTCAGCTCTTGATGCAGACCAATTGCAGGACGACGATCAGGCATTTGCTTGGGGCGGCATATTGAACAGTTCGACCCGTTCAATCGGCACCCTCTATCTCAGGGAGCGAAAGGGCGAAACGATGCTCCTTGCCAATACCGACGACGATGAAAGCTGGGAACTCAAGATCGAGATCGAAGACGGAACGCGCGAACTCCTCTGGTACGACAGCGCGAATTTTATCCTCTGAGCGACCTCAACCAATTTGAGTTTTTTTTCGCGGCGGGCGACAACGGCACAAGCGTTGATCCCGCCGCGTCAGCAGCTATAGGCCCGCTCTAGACCTTGTTCGGCTCGAAGACGAGCGACGTGCCATTGATGCAGTGGAGGAGCTGTCCATCCACGATGAGGATGTGGCCGAGATGGGAGCCGCAGCGGCGGCAATGGACCTCGATCGCGGACAGGATCGCGAAATCCTCGCCATCGATATAGCGTTCTTCGACGCCATCGACGCTCATCATGGCCGCATGGGGCATCGAGTGGTAGAAAAACAGCCAACCCTTATCCAGGACCTTTTTCCATTCTGCATCATAAACCGGTAGGCCGCAGCCCCGGCAATGATATGTGCCGGCGCGGGTCTCTTCCCAAAGAGGGCTCGTCTTTGGCACCTCTGTGCCCCCCTCACGCAAGATCCGGTATTCCGCGTCGGTGAGCATGGCGCGCCATTCTTCCTCACTGCGGGTCACTTCGAATTTGAAGTCGAAGTTTGCGGGGCCAGCTGTGACATTGGCCCGCGCCGCTGTTGAAAGGGTCATGGATGCCGCCAAGGCCGCGCTTGCGGACGCGAACAGCTCACGGCGGCTGAGGTTGAGTTTGCTCATGATCGTCTCCCTATCTCTTCAAACCCGGCGGCGGCTAGGTTTCCGGCAGCCGTCATTCCCATTGTCGGTTTCACCACTGGAGGCATTACAAAGCGGCCGTAAACTCTCCGTGGGTTGCGAAAGAGGTCTGTGGCTCTGGGCGGTCCAGTCTTTCCCACAGTGACGCAGCCACCGGAATGCGCGACGCGGCTCCACGGTAGCAATGCTTCTCGCCGCCAGTCGATCAACAGGGCCGTGGCCATGAGGCGACTTACGCGAGATACTGATTGAACCAGGCGATTGTGCGCTCCCAAGCCAAGTTCGCCGCCGCCTCATCGTAGCGGGGGGTGGAATCATTGTGAAAGCCATGGTTCGTGCCAGGGTAGATGTAGGCCTCGTAGGTCTTGTTGTGGGCCTGCAAGGCAGCTTCATAGGCGGGCCAGCCCTGATTGATCCGGTCATCGAACTCAGCATATTGGATCAGCAGAGGGGCATTAATGCGCGGCACGGCCTCGGCCTCCGGTTGGCGGCCATAGAACGGAACCGCAGCCGCGAGTTCCGGAATAGCTACCGCTGCCGCGTTTGAGACCCCACCGCCATAGCAGAATCCGGTGATCCCGATTTTGTCGGTCGTATCCTCGTGAGACATCAGGAAAGTCACGGCGGCGAAGAAGTCGTTCATTAGCTTGACCGGATCCACCGTCCGCTGCAATTCGCGACCCTCATCGTCGTTTCCGGGATAACCTCCCGCGGAAGTCAGGCCGTCGGGTGCGAGGGCAATGAAACCTGATTTGGCCACACGACGCGCCACATCTTCGATGTAGGGATTGAGGCCGCGGTTCTCGTGCACCACGACAACTCCGGGTGTTGGACCTTGAACGTCTGAGGGCCGCACGAGATAGGCGCGCACATCACCGTGCCCCTCAGGCGACGGATAGGTGATATACTCGGGGAAGATATCCGGGTCGGTGAACGAGACCTGGGAAGCAAGCGCGTAGTCGGGCTTCATTGAAGCGAGGATCGCCGTCGCCGTCAGGCCGCCGACGGCATACTTTCCCGCGCGGTCCAAGAACTCCCGCTTTGTGATCATTCCATGGGCGTAGAAATCGTAGAGCTCGAGCAGTTCTGGGTGAAAATCCTTGGCGGTCAATCTGGTCATAAGTGGCTCCCTGTTTCGCAACGACCGAATTGCAGCCCGGTGACGCCCAAACGGAGGCTTTTCTTGTTTGCACGTGAGACGACCCGGCTGTTGGAGTGTAACGAGCATTTCGCGATCCGGTGAGAAAAAATTTGTTCAGTAAAAAATTTTCCTGTGATGGATTGTCTGCTCAGAAAGATCGCTGCCGTTTCGCGGCGGGTTTATGCGAATGTCTGGTCGAGCGACCTGAGACGCTAAACCGGGCATGCGGCTCTTTCAGCATTTCGCCGAGCTGTTCGAGGCTTTCGAGTGAATGGCACGCGTGGAAGTCATCTACGTGGGGTAAGAGCGCCTGAATACCACGGGCGCGAGGCACGAACCCATCCCAGCGCAAGAGCGGGTTGAGCCAAATCAGGCGGCGCGCCGAGAGGTGTAGCCGCTCTGCCTCTGTCGCCAAGAGCTCCGGGTCATCGCGCTCCAGACCATCGGTTACGAGAAGGACCACCCCACCCTGCCCCAGCAGGCGCCGGGACCAGTCGCGGTTGAAAATGCGCAGACACGCTCCGATCCGGGTGCCTCCGCTCCAATCGCGCGCCATTTGGCCGATGGTATCGAGGGCTGCATCCGGGCTCCGCAGGCGCAGATGCCGGGTGATATCGGTGAGCTGTGTGCCGAACACAAAACCGTAGACTTGAGCCCAATCCGCGCCGCGCCGATGCATCAGGCTATGGAGAAAGTGCAAGAGCATGCGCGAATAGACCGACATCGACCCTGAGATATCGCAAAGCACCACCAGGTTGGGCGGCCGTCTTCCATGGCTACGGCGGACGAGCGTGCGCAACTCGCCTCCGCTCCGCACGCTTTGGCGCAGGGTCGCACGCCAATCCGCCAGCTTGCCGACGGGGTCGGAACGCAAGCGTCGGCTGCGGATTGGGTCAAACTTGAGATCGAGGCGGGCCAGGGCGCGGCGCGCGGCGGCGCGTTCCTCATCGGACATGCGCTCAAAATCACGGGTCCTGAAACGCTCCAACACGGAGGCGGCAGCCACAGGATCGAGCTGCTCCGAGGCGTTGGTGTCGCTAGAGTCCGTTTGCGGCAAGAACCCTTCGTGGTCGCCGACAGCTTGCGGAGCCTGCGCAACTTCAGCGAGGTTGTCGAGTGCAGTCTCCTGATTGGGCGCGGCCAAACTGCCCCATCGCTCCCGCCAGAACGCATCGAAAACGCGGGCGAAGACATCCCGATGCTCGGGGCGGCTGACGAAGCAGGCGACGAGCGCATATCGGACATCGCTTCGGTTTTGGACGCCTACGGCCTCAAGAGCCCGTGTCGCGTTGAGCATATGATCGGGACCGACCGGGAGACCGGCGGCTCTCAAGGCGCGCGCAAACAGCGTGATGTTGGCGGCGAGAGCGCCCTGGTCCTGCGTTGCGCTCACTCCGCAGCGCTTCGGGTTTGCGCCGCATCGAGCAAGCGGCTGATGCGTGCAGGCGCCATATCGGCGATATCGTCTCGGTATTTGAGGAGCGCGCCGAGGGTCTCGCGGACCACATCTTCAGAGAGCGTCTTTGCATCGAGAGCGGCAAGGCAATTCGCCCAATCGAGAGCTTCTGCGATCCCCGGCCGCTTGAAGACATCCTCGGCCCGCAGCGCCTGCACGAAGGCCACAACCTGGCGGCTCAGCGCCTCAGGTGTTCCCGGCGCCTTTACACGGAGGATCGCATACTCGCGGTCGAAATCGGGATACTCGACCCAATGATAGAGGCAGCGGCGCTTGATCGCGTCATGAACCTCGCGGGTCCGGTTGGAGGTCAGCACGACGATTGGCGGCACAGCGGCGCGGATAGTGCCAAGCTCGGGGATCGTCACCTGAAAATCGGAGAGCGCTTCGAGCAGGAAGGCCTCGAACGGCGCATCGGTGCGGTCGATTTCGTCGATGAGGAGCACAGGCGGTGTGCCCGCGCCCGGATCAAGCGCCTCCAGGAGCGGGCGGCGGATCAGGAAGCGCTCGGAAAACACTTCTTCGGTCAGAGAGGCTCGCTCAGGGCCGCCAGAGGCTTCGGCGGCGCGGATTGCGACCATTTGAGCGGGGAAGTTCCATTCATAGACGGCGGAGGCGGCATCGAGCCCCTCATAGCATTGCAGCCGGATCAGCCGCCGATCAAGCATCGCGGCCAGCGCTTTGGCGATCTCGGTCTTGCCGACGCCCGCCTCCCCTTCAACAAAGAGAGGCCTGCCGAGCTTCAGCGCCAGGAACACCACGGTGGCGAGATCCCGGCCCGCGATGTAGCCCGCCGCGCCGAGCCGGGCTTGGGTGGCTTCGATGGAGGCGGGGAGATCGGACATGGGCTCCTGTGGGGTGTTTGGGAGCATCTAGGAATAGGCCGGGCGCCGGATCAAGCGCCGCGCTGCGTTTACGGCGCCGTGATGCCAGTTTAGCGTGTCGTTATTGGATTGAAATCACTGGCACGGCGGAATGATCGAGTACCTTTCCTGGTTTTTCACGCTATTTGCGACGCTCATCGGTTTGTTCGGCCTCTCCGGCCTCATACTATACGGGAATTTTGCCACGCAGATCGCGGATCTGCTCAAGAAACCGGTTAGCGAGAGCCTCTATCAGAAAAATATGACGCGCTTACTCGACTGGGTGGACCGCCAGTTGACACCGGATAAGGCGCCAAGTGGTCAGGCCTCACGGATTGGAAAATGCGCCTGGAACTGGCCGGTTTTTGACTTCGCGCTGTGGCTTGCGGTCGCATACCCGCTCGTCTTCCTGATCGCGACCTGGGTCGCTGGTTATGACGGCAAGATCGGCGCGTTGGATGTGATGCCAGCAACCGAGGATCCTTTGGTCCGGTACGGCGCTGCCTTCTTGCTTGTGTACATGTTTCTGCTGTTTTACGTGTCGAAATGGGCGTCAGCCCGAAAGAAGCGAGCTGCGGAATACGCTTTTTTCGGGCTGGTCTTCGCATTCGCAGGCGCAGGCGCATTCGCATTCGCAGTCGCCTTCGCATTCACATTCGCATTCGCATTCTCAGGCGCAGGCGCAGGCGCATTCGCAGGCACAGTCGCATTCTCAGGCGCAGTCGGAGTCGCAGGCGCAGTCGCAGGCGCATTCGCACTCGCACTCGTAGGCGCAGTCTCGCTTGGCGCGCAGCGCGGTTACGGTCTGGTCAGCTACATCCTGCTCTGTCTCGCGCTGCTTTTGGCCATCGCCACAACGAGTGCCGCCGTCGAATTGACCGAAGAGGTGCGTGGATTGCTTGTCTTTCTCGCCCTGCTCCCCGTCCTCAATGGGGCGTTCGATTTCCTGTCCTATGGGCTCACGCGGTATCTGCTGCGCCGGGGCGTGACGGAGGGCGGCGGTTCGCCGATCCTGCTCGGCCTAGTGGACCTCTTTGGCGCGCTGAGCCTCTTCACGCTTTTGGGCCTGACCACGATCCTGGTTTTGCATCTGGTAAATGTGGTGTCGCCCGTGCCGCTCGCGGTTCCTTCCGAGGTGTTGGTCGATATTCGCGCCGATCCATGGGCCTATGGCTGGCTGTTTTTCTGCCTGTTCTCGACATTGATCCCGACCGGCCTGCATTTCTTTGTCAGCTTGTTCAGTGCCCCGCAGCTCCTGCCCTGGCTTACGGAACCCCTAGCTCGGGCGCTGGAGCACACGGGGGAGCATTTTACCTGGGCGCTGAAAGCGACAGCACTCCTGTTGCTCTATTGCGGGATCTGGCTCGCCGTGGTGGTGTTTGGATTTGTCGCCTTTTTCGAGGGCGGCGCGTGGCTGCTTTCCACCTATGGCTGGACGTATCTCTCGTTGTTCGACTGGTGCGACGGCTGGTTGGCGAGCCAGCTCGGCACACCCTAGCGCAGGGCGGGTGCGTCGCCTGTCTCCGGCGCGGGGTTGAACAGCGAGGGCGAGCCTGCCGGGCCGCCATCGAACACGTCCGGGGCGGCGGGTAGCTCGATGATGTCGAGCCCTGGTTGGAGATCGGCGGGCGGAAGGGTGGTCAGGAGCGGCGCAGGCGCCTCCACGATCAGTGATCCGGTCTGACCCTGCGGCGCTGCGGGCGGTGCAACCGCCTCGGGTTGGGCGATCCCCTCTGGTGGCAGAGCCATTTCCGGTGAGACGCGCGGCGGCTGGAAGATCGTGGGCGGGTAGAGATACGTCACTGCAAGAAGACAAAGGAAGCAAAACGCGAGCCCCGCGGCCACACCGCGCCAGAAGCCGGTGCTTCCACCTTCCCGCACGGTCAAATATTTCTTGGAAGTGTCGCTATTCACTCAGCTAACCCTTGACCATACCATCTGGTAATGGCCATGTATAATGCCCACGCTGACACGCGCCAGTCCCAACGCAAGGAGCGACGGCCGAGATGTTGCTGCTGATAGATAACTACGATAGCTTTACCTATAATCTCTATCACTATCTCGGCGAACTAGGGGCAGAGGTCGTGGTACGGCGGAATGATGCCGTCGATGTTCAGGAAGCGATGGGGATGCGGCCGAGTTCGATCCTCCTCTCACCAGGCCCTTGCGATCCCGATCAGGCGGGCATTTGCCTCGCGTTGATTGCCGCCGCCGCTGAAACTCGCACACCCCTCGTGGGCGTCTGCTTGGGGCACCAAGCTATTGGGCAAGCCTTTGGCGGGCGCGTGGTAAGGGCGAACCAGATCATGCATGGCAAGATGGGCAAGGTGCGCCACGGCGGTGAGGGGATCTTCCGCGGTGTGCCCTCCCCATTCCTGGCAACGCGTTATCATTCGCTGATCGTGGACCGGGCCTCCCTCCCCGACACGCTTCAAGTCACGGCGGATCTGGCGGACGGCACCATTATGAGCCTGCGCCACCGCGATCTGCCGATTTACGGGATGCAGTTTCATCCCGAATCGATCGCCTCCGAGCATGGCTACACGCTCTTGAGGAATTTTCTGAATATCGCGGACACTACCGGGATTGCGGCATGAGTGACCGGCTGAAGGCGCTGATCGGCCCTGCAGCCGATGCGCCGCTGACCCGCGCTAACGCAGAAGAGGCGTTTGGCGCGATCATGGGCGGCGACGCAACCCCAGCGCAGATCGGCGGTTTTCTAATGGCGTTGCGCGCGCGCGGCGAGAGCGTCACGGAGATTGCCGCGGCCGCGGCTGTGATGCGGGCGAAGTGTTTGGCCGTCTCGGCCCCAGAAGGTGCCATGGATATCGTTGGCACAGGCGGCGACGGTAAGGGGACGCTCAACATCTCCACTGCCACGGCCTTTGTGGTAGCGGGTGCGGGCGTTCCGGTGGCAAAGCATGGCAACCGCAATCTTTCCTCGAAATCGGGCGCGGCGGACGCTCTGACTGCGCTCGGCGTCGATGTCATGGTCGGCCCCGAGGCGGTTGAACGCGCGCTTGCGGAGACCGGGATCGGTTTCATGATGGCGCCGATGCATCATCCGGCGATGAAGTATGTGATGCCCGCTCGGCTTGAGCTTGGCACGCGCACGATCTTCAACATTCTCGGGCCGCTGACCAACCCCGCCGGTGTCCGCCGCCAGCTCACCGGTGCCTACGCGCATGCTTTGATCCGACCGATGGCAGAGACTCTGGGCCTGCTCGGCTCGGAGCGCGCCTGGCTCGTGCACGGCAGCGACGGAACCGACGAAATCTCGATCTCGGGTGAGACCTACGTCGCCGAGCTTCGCGATGGCAACGTGACAGAGTTCACCATTCACCCCGACGAGGCGGGACTGCCGGTGCATCCCTTCGAGGCCCTGATTGGCGGCACGCCCGCGGAAAACGGCGCGGCCCTTACGGCACTCCTTGGCGGCGCAAAATCGGCTTATCGCGATGCGGTTCTCTTGAACGCCGCGGCCGCGCTGATTATCGCCGACCGGGCGGCAAGCCTGCCAGACGGGGCCGCGCTCGCACGAGAGAGCATTGACTCGGGAGCCGCAAAGTCGAAAGCAGAGGCCCTCGCCGGGCAGAAAGCGCCGGCGTAAGCGGAGAGCGGGCCCTTTGAGCATTCTCGACGAGATCAAGACCTATAAGCTTGCGGATGTCGCGGAGCGCAAGGCGGCGCAACCGCTTTCGGAAATCGAAGGCATTGCCCGCGCGGCGGCCCCCGTGCGTCCTTTTGCGGCGGCGTTGCGTCAGGCGGCGGGAGCTGGCGATTACGGGCTGATTGCCGAGATCAAGAAGGCCAGTCCCTCCAAGGGTTTGATCCGGGAGGATTTCGACCCGGAGGCTCTGGCGCGCGCTTATGAGGCGGGGGGCGCGACCTGCCTTTCTGTGCTCACTGACGCCCCAAGTTTTCAAGGGCATGACAGCTATCTTGCTCAGGCACGCGCTGCGGTCTCATTGCCTGTCCTGCGCAAGGATTTCATTTACGATCCCTGGCAAGTGGTGGAGAGCCGCGCGCTTGGGGCCGATTGTATCCTGATCATCCTTGCGAGTGTCACCGACGGGGAGGCCGCGGAGATCGAGGCGGCTGCGCAGGAATGGGGGATGGATGCCCTCATCGAGGTGCATACGCGGGAGGAAGTCGAGCGCGCGGCGCGCCTCACCTCGCCTCTGATCGGCATTAACAACCGCGATCTGAATACCTTCGTCACCTCGATTGAGACGACCAAGAACCTTGCCCGCGGCGTTCCGACTGACAGGCTCATCGTATCGGAATCAGGCCTGGCGAGCCGGATGGATCTTGCGCAGATCGCGCGGTTTGGCGTGCGCTGCTTTCTGATCGGTGAGACGCTGATGCGCGAGGCCAATGTGGAAGGTGCGACGCGCGAACTGCTCCGCGCGCCCTGGCGCCCGCAGGCGGAATGAGCGGTCCTCTCACGCATTTCGACGCAGAAGGCGCTGCGCATATGGTCGATATCTCGGCCAAGCCGCAGACCCAACGGATCGCCATCGCCCGCTGCGCTGTGACCATGGCGGTTGAGACGCTTGCGCTCGTTACCGCCGGGACCGCGAAAAAAGGGGATGTTCTTGGCGTTGCCCGGCTTGCAGGCATCATGGCTGCCAAGAAGACCGCCGACCTTATCCCGCTCTGCCACCCGATCGCGCTCTCCAAAGTGAGCGTCGATTTCGAGGTGAACGCCGCGGCAAGCCGGGTTGAGATCGAGGCGCAGGTTCGTACCACGGGGCCAACGGGCGTTGAGATGGAGGCCCTGACGGCCGTCTCGGTCGCGGCGCTCACCATCTACGATATGCTCAAGGCCGCAGATAAGGCGATGGTGATCGGGGAGATCCGCGTCTCGCTCAAAGACGGCGGCAAGTCGGGCCGGTTCGAGCAGGAATAGGACAGAGTGCGGGATGATAAGCGTCACGGAAGCCCATGCCCGGCTGATGGCGCTTTTTGAGCCGCTGGGCCCGGAGGACGTCGCGGTCGATGCCGCCGCAGGTCGGGTTTTGGCCTACGATCTTCGGGCAAATCGGACCCAGCCCCCCTTTCCGTCCTCAGCGATGGATGGCTATGCGCTGCGCAGCATAGAGGGGCGCGCTGGCGCTGCGTTCGAAGTGGTGGGCGAAGCGGCAGCCGGGCGACGCTATCCCAAACCTGTGAAACCCCGCGAAGCGGTGCGGATCTTTACAGGCGCGCCGGTGCCCGACGGCGCAGATACGGTGGTGATCCAGGAAAACACGCATGCCGCAGACGGGAGGGTCACGCTCACCGAGGACGCTGTGATCGGCGCGCATATCCGCCCGGCAGGCATTGATTTCAAAAAGGGAGATCCGCTTCGGGCGCCGAGACGGTTGAGTTCCGCCGATGTGGCTTTGATCGGTGCGATGAACGTGGCACACGTTCCGGTGATGCGGAAGCCGATTGTCGCATTGATCGCTACCGGGAACGAACTGGTCTACCCAGGAGAGACGCCTCGCCCGGATCAGATCGTCGCGTCGAACCATCTGGGCCTGAAAGCGATGCTGAGCGCGCGCGGCGTGGACGTCCGGGTGCTCCCGATCGCGCGGGACAATGCAGAGAGCCTCGCCGCGAGCTTTGCCTGCGCCTCGGATGCAGACGCGATCATCACCATCGGCGGCGCCTCCGTCGGAGACTACGACCTGGTTCAAAGCACAGCGCTCAGCGAGGGTCTGGACCTCGGTTTCTACAAGATTGCGATGCGCCCGGGAAAGCCGCTCATGGCGGGCAAGCTGCGGGGCATCCCCTTGGTCGGCCTGCCCGGGAACCCTGTTTCGGCCCATGTCTGCGCGCAGGTTTTGCTTTTGCCCGCCATTGATCGCATGCTTGGCTTGCCCTCCGCGCTCGCCCAAACCCATCCTGCACGGCTCAAAGGCACGTTGGGAAAAAATGGCCAGCGTCAGCACTATCTTCGCGCCAAAGTGGAAGTCGGCCTCGATGGCTGGCTCTGCACGAGCTTCGACCAGCAAGACAGCTCTCTGCTTTCCGTCCTTTCGAACGCGAATGCACTCCTGGTCCGTCCCCCTCACGACCCACCGAAAGAAGACGGGAGCAAAGTAGAAATTCTCTGGCTGAGCTAACCCAAAGGTTGCATCCCGCTTTCGATTCTTGACACAAAACGAGAACGTTAGTAGAACGACAGACGAGAGGGCAAAGGATCGGGCAATGCTGACACGCAAACAACACGACCTGTTGAAGTTTATCCATAAGCGTATGCAGCGAGACGGCGTGCCGCCCTCCTTCGACGAGATGAAGGATGCGCTTGACCTAAGGTCGAAGTCCGGGATCCACCGCCTGATTACAGCCCTTGAAGAACGTGGCTTCGTGCGACGACTTGCGCATCGTGCGAGGGCCATTGAAATCCTGAAATTGCCGGAAAACATGGACGATGACACCGGCTTCCAACCACGTGTCGTCGAGAGCAGCCCGATGGATCGTCCTGCGACATCTATGCCCGCGGCGGATATCGGAGCCATCGAGATCCCGGTTATGGGCCGTATTGCCGCCGGTGTGCCGATTGCCGCGATTCAAGACCGCTCTCATAACGTAGCCATACCTGCTTCCATGCTCAAATCGAGCAATCGTCATTACGCTTTGACAGTGAGGGGGGATTCGATGATCGAAGCGGGGATCAATAACGGCGATGTCGTTGTGATCCAGGAACAGGCCAGCGCGACGAATGGCGATATCGTTGTGGCCTTGGTTGAAGATCAGGAAGCAACACTCAAGACGTTTCGGCGCCGTGGGTCGACTATCGCCCTTGAAGCGGCGAACCCATCCTACGAGACCCGGCTCTATCAGGACCATCAGGTGAAGGTTCAAGGAAAGTTAGTTGGACTGATCCGCACCTACTGACGTGTAGACGGCACGCGAAGGGGACGAGTCTCTCGGGCTGGATTCGGGACGGCGGACTTAGTTGTAGCGACTTGCGTTGATTTCGATTCGTTGATGCGCGGCCCCCAGTGAAAGCGCATTTCTCTTCCATTCCCTTCACCCGTTTGAAGCGTTTGTGGACCTGTTTCGCGCTCCCACAAGGCGAAATCGGTTAGTCGAGTGGCATTTTCGTGTAAGTAGTTTGCGATGAGGTGCCTCAATTCAGCTGTCTGTCGCTTCTCGCGGGACAAGCCACGGGCATAGCGCCTGCGCACTGATTTCTTTTAGCTCCTCAATTGTTCAGGCAGCCCGCTTTAACGGAGGAGACGCGCTTGAAGCGCAGGATCAGGGAGCGCGCACATATCTGCCCGTCCGAACAGACGGTAGCGATTGAGCGCAATTCGGCGATAGATCCAATCCTGCGCGCCGCGCGGCAGGATTGCAAGGGGAGCAGCCATTCTGCCGACACCGCCAACCGTGCGGCCTACTTTAATGATGGCCTCTAGCGACGCATAGGCTCTGCCCTCCTTTAGGAGGAGCCACGATTCAGGATCGCCAGGCTCAAGGCCGTAATGCCTCAGTAGCGCTGCGCCCAAACGGGTTTCGATCGGGCAAATACGAAACGCCCCTTTTCGATCCAGTCGGCTGATGACCCGCGCACCCTGGGAGCACAACATACAGGCGCCATCCATAACGACGACGGGACCCTCATCGTTGAAGGCCGGAACAGCGGGATCGTTTCTGTAGGAATAGGCAGGGCGTTTCAGGGGATGAGCCAAGACAATCCCTTTCTTTCGTTTCGACCGGGTTCGTTGATATGTATCTTGGGCGTCATTCCAGTCCCAATTCAATAGACGCGTGAAGCGCATCGTCTTCCCACGGTTGTGGTTGAAAGTTACGCGCGACCGATGTTGGATTTGAAACCGAATGCTACTGCGGAACACAGTTAGTTCAGGAATATGCCCAGCTCGCTTGGAAATGCAGGCTTCTGTTGCCAGGTGCCTGCGGACCCCGCCTAACGCTGCAAGGCGCTAGGGCTTCAGATTTCGGTCTTTGTCACCGCATTAAGCAGCGACGCGAACCGGAGCATAATTGTCGTTGGCAACTATACTTAGGTGAACCGATAACGGTGGTATCTCACCGAGTAAAAGCTAACCCCTTTGGGCGTCCGTCGATCCTATTTCGGCCCCTCGGGTCCTCCAACGAAGGAGCTTTGGTGGAGCCGCCGGGTACCGCCCCCGGGTCCGATCCGCTTATTACGAGCGCGTTTATCACCATAGTCCCGTTTCCGAGACACTCAGAACATAGTGCAATCGGCGGAGGATTTGAAGCCCTGCCAAGTGCAGGGCGCCCGACGGTCAATCGAAGGGTTCAAGAGAGCTCAGCGCGCTAACACCGACCTCGCGCACGAGTTTTCGCCGCATCGCACGCTCGAAATCGCTGTGGTTTTCGGCGAGTTCGACAAAAGATCCAGGCCCCTGAATGACAAACTGCTCGTAGTAAACCTGCAAGACGTCGCGGTTATGGCCGATCACCAATCCGTTCACGATCACATCTTGCAGGATGACGTTACCGCGCAAATCGCCAGGCCAAAGCCCATCATTGTTCGTGCCGTCGCCAGAGACATCGAGCTTGCGCTCCAGGCAATCCGGCGCCGCTTGTAGAACACGGCCACCAAATGCCATCGCGGCTCCAATGGCGGTCGGTAGATTTGCATGGGTGCGCGGCATTTGGAGAACGCGGCCCGCGATCTCATCCAAGTCGGCGGCCTCTGCGACCATGACCCAGTCCTGGCGGATCATCTGCTGGTGGCGACCGCTCCATTCGTAGATCAAGAGCGCGACCGTTTGTCCGGGTGCGGAGAAAAAGGCCTCCCGCACTTCGGGAGCTGTCAGGGCGGCTGCAAGCCCCTCTTTCTGCAATTCATACTCGAACGTGTCGACCGACGACGAGACGTCCAAAGCCAAGGCGAGTGCTAGACGGCACGACGACGCTTCGGCTGTGACTGGCAATGCAAGTGCCAGACCTAAAGCTACCAGTCGTCGTGCCATGCGCTTCACCAGCTTCCCGTATTCTCCATGCTTGCCCAGGGCTCTGCTGGGGCAAGGGCCTCGCCAATCTGAAGAAGCTCCACCGAAATTCCATCCGGCGACCGAACGAACGCCATATGTCCGTCCCGAGGCGGACGATTGATCGTCACGCCGGCATCCTGCAGTTTTTCGCACATCTCGTAGATGTTCTCGACACCATAAGCGAGATGACCGAAATTGCGACCTCCGGTGTAGTCTTCACCGCTCCCCCAGTTGTAGGTGAGTTCTACAGCGGCATTTTCTTGTCCAGGTGGCGCGAGAAACACCAAAGTGAATTTACCGCCCTCGTTGTCGATCCGGCGGGTTTCGGTCAGGCCAAGGAGATCGCAATAAAACTTCTTGGACTCGTCGATATCTTTAACCCGGACCATGGTGTGGAGATATTTGATCTTCATATTGCGTTTCCCGCCCCCTAGTATGCAACATATAGGCAAACCGAATCCGTTTCTCGGTATGCTAACAGGATACATATGTCGTTAAGCCCTGATCAGAAGGCCGAGATCGCCGCACAACGCCAAACTAGCGCGCCGACACGCCGCGCAACTGCTGCGGGAATCGAGCAACACCTCTATGAACCCATCCCGGTGCTGGATCACGGCTTCGTCCGCGTGATCGACTATATGGGCGATGATGCAGCGATCGTCCAAGCCGCACGGGTCTCTTACGGAGCGGGGACGCGAAAGGCCCGCGATGATGCTGGTCTCATCCGCTACTTGATGCGGCATTGGCATTCGACTCCGTTTGAGATGTGCGAGATCAAACTGCATGTGAAATTGCCGGTCTTTGTGGCGCGGCAGTGGATCCGGCACCGCACGGCAAACGTGAATGAGTATTCGGCGCGCTACTCGATCCTCGACCGCGAGTTTTACGTTCCTGCCCCGGAACATCTGGCAGCCCAGTCTGCGTCGAACAATCAAGGCCGTGGCGCTTGCTTGCCCGAAGCAGAGGCCGCGCGGGTTCTGGAAATCCTACGCACCGATTCCGGTCGCGCGTACGACCATTATGAGTCGATGCTCTCGTCCAATGGGCAAGTGGGCCTTGCGCGGGAACTGGCACGGATGAACCTGCCAGCGAATATCTACACGCAGTGGTATTGGAAGGTCGATCTGCACAACCTTTTTCATTTCCTTCGACTGAGAGCGGATGCGCATGCCCAGTATGAGATTCGGGTCTATGCCGAGGCGATTTCGGAGGTTGTTCGCAACTGGGTGCCTGCAGCCTGGGGCGCCTTTGAAGACTATCGCCTGAACGCTGTTTCATTTTCAGGGAACGGCATGGCCTGCCTGCGCCGAATGCTGGCTGGCGAAACTGTGACTCAAGAAGACAGCGGTATGAGCAAGGGCGAATGGCGGGAGTTTGAGGCGTCGATCGCCGATCCGAACGCAAGCTAGGTGTTTGCGCGCGTAACCCGACTCCAATTGGCTACGATCCGAGTTCCAAATCGGCGCTGATCTTGTATACAGCCTTCCTGAGGCTAATATACACCAACCGGACACGGGTTATTGACACAACCCGTATAGAGCCGGTCGAGAAACCACCGGAGTAGCTTGCAACATGTCCTGGACCGACGAACGGGTAGAATTGCTGAAGGCCATGTGGACCGAAGGCAAGAGCGCCAGCCAGATTGCTAAGGAACTGGGCGGCGTGACCCGGAATGCGGTGATCGGGAAGGTGCACCGGTTGGGCCTTTCGAACCGGGTGGGCAACGAACAGACCGCCGAAACAAGCGAAGCGCCCGCTGAACCGGCTCAGACAGCCAAGTCGACCGCGTCGGACGCACCAGAGAGTTCCACAAGTCGCGCCGAGACCCCATCTCAGGATTCAGACACATCTATGCCATCGCCAGATCCCTCTAACGGCTCGCTGAAGAATGGAAGCGACGTCTCCGGGCGGTCCCAGCCATCAGGTATTCAGCCCGCCATGAACCGTCCCATCCGCCCTGTGAACGGGCATCCATTGCCGCCGCAACCTGCAGGCGCAGAAATGAGCGAGGAAACGCTAGCCAATCTCGCCGAGGCGGCGAAACGAGCCAAACGGCTGACGCTTATGCAGCTCACCGAACGGACGTGCAAATGGCCCGTGGGCGATCCGGCAACCGATGATTTTTGGTTCTGCGGTCTCCCCGCGGTTCCCGGTAAGCCATATTGCGAGACACATGTCAGTGTCGCGTTCCAACCAATGTCCTCTCGTCGGGATCGCCGGTCGTCCGGGTCGAAGTGAGCTCATTGTTTGAGCCGGTATAAAGGGCAGAGATCCGCCTGAGGAATGCATCCGGTCCGAGCGGTCCTTCAGCGGTCTCTCGCGCCGCAGACCCGACGCGTGCCACAATTTCGCGATCATCCAATAGCCGACTGAACAATGCCTGCATCGCGGGCGGATGATTGGCATCAATGACGAAACCGTCCTGGCCGTCCGTAACGCAGCCCGCGCTTCCGCACTGCGTTGAAAAGACGGGAACAAGACCGTAGGCCATTGCCTCCAGCGGCGCCATGCCAAGTGGCTCCCGATCCGCAGGCAGCACGCAGATATCGTGCTGCGCATAGATACCCGGCATCTCGGAATAGGGCACATCTGCGCGGATTTCGACGCGCATCCGGCCTCCGGTTTCGGCGGCCCGGGCAGCTAGGCTTTCCCAATGTTGGAGGCTTCCTCCTGACGCGCGTTGAGACGCCGAACCGACGAGGGTGAGCTGCATTTCGGACGGCCGGTTCAGCCCATCCAGCGCCGAGACGAGCTTGTCTTGGTTCTTGCGCGGCTGATGGAGCTTACCCACGCAGAGGATGCGCAAGGGCACCTGATGGGGAGCCGCACGCGCTTTCGGATTCATCGTCGCCTCCACAGGCCACGGCAGATAGATTGCCTGTTTGTCGGCAGCACCAGTTGGTGAGAGCCCCGGGACAGGCGTGATCCGGCGCCGAGGCTGGCCATGGAGAAGGCGCTCGATTTGGCGGCCCCATTCTGGACGTTTTGTCACCGGGCTGAGACCATAAGAATAGCTTCGTACGCCGAAAATACGCGCGAAGTAGCCGACTTGGCGGGAGAGTGGCTTACAGGCGCGAATAAAAATGAGATCCGGGTTTATCGCGCGCACCGAGGCCCAGACCTCTCTCCGGGATGCGGAAGCTGGGATCAAGCGTGGAGTGACGACAGAGTGATCCTCAATCGTGCCTTCGCCTGGCGAAAACACATGCACCTTACAACCCGCCCGGTCGAGCGCGCGAACCGCGACCGCAAGATTGGTATGAAACCTCGGCACGACAAAGAGCAAGGATCGCGGCAGGCGAAGATTGTCGGCATCCAGCATGGCAGCGTCTCCGCTTAGGCGCTATACGGTCTAGCAATGCGTTGATCGGTGTGTCCAGCGGCGGCAGCGCTTTAGCGCGATGCAGCTGCGACACAGCCGTTTTACGCGTTATGGCTATGCAAGCTCGGGGCATCGTTTGGGAGGCTGAGAGAACGGAATGCATCGGATCTCATGGGGCTGCCGAGCGATCGCAAGTGCGGCAACCCTTGCGATTCTGCTGCCGAGCCTTCCAAGCGCGCAACAGGTTTGCCGCGAGACCGCCCTGGGCGCGCAATCCTGCCAAGGCGACACGCCCTTGCGACCCGCCGCGCGCCCAGATATCGGCCACCCCGACCGAGGGCTCAACGATGTCATTGGCTCCCAGCGATACGAAGCGCCTGGCCCTAAGCTGATCCCCTCTCGCGAGCGTGGCACACTTGGAACAACACTCCCTAGCAGCCGGATCAATAGATCGGGCATTGGCTGTCGCTCGGATCGGCTCGGGAACGTCGTATGCCGTTAAAATGCCGGGGCCGCCGGATGCCGATTGCACAAGGATGTCTGAGATCGAGCTCAAAGAGAGCGCGGCTCAAGCCTGAAGACTTTGCCATTCCCTACCTTTCGATGGTCCATAAAGGCATGTCGAGGCCGTGATCCCTGCCGCAAACGATCCGTTGCGCGGAATTGCCTACAAACTCTTCTCAGTCTTGTGTTTCACGCTGATGGCGATCTGCGTGAAGCTCGCGGCAGCGCGAATTCCCACAGGCGAGACGGTCTTTTTCCGCTCTTTTTGCGCCTTTCCCGTGATCCTAACTTGGTTGGCATGGCGAGGACGGCTGCGTTTTGCCCTGCGGACCTCGCGGCCGTTGGACCATTTCTGGCGCGGTATCATCGGAACGTCCGCCATGGCGCTTAACTTTACCGCGCTTGGCCTGCTGCCTCTCCCAGAGGTAACAACACTTTTCTACACCGCGCCGCTCTTCATGGTGGTTTTCGCTGTGTTTCTTCTCGGCGAGCGGGTCCGGTTGATCAGGATCACGGCGCTTGCGATTGGGCTGACCGGGACGATCATCGTGCTCTATCCACGGCTCTCTGTCTTTGATCTTGAAGGGGCCGGTTTTTGGGCCGCGATTGGGGCCGCCGCTGCCCTGCTCGGTGCGATCTTAGCCGCGCTGGCACAGGTCTTCATCCGCTATCTCACTGCGACTGAGGATACAGGCACAATCGTGCTCTATTTCACCGTAACCTCGACGCTGCTCTCGCTGTTGACGCTTCCATTCGGCTGGATCTTTCCAACGGGATTTGAAGCGGTCTGCCTCGTGGGCGCAGGCCTTTTCGGCGGCCTCGGCCAGATCACGTTAACCGAGGCCTATCGCAACGCGGCTCTGGCCGTTGTTGCGCCATTCGAGTATCTCTCGATCGTTCTCTCAATCGCCGCGGGCATGCTCCTGTTTGGCGAATGGCCAACCGCGCCGATGCTGGCGGGTGCCGCGCTCATCACAGCATCGGGCCTCGCCATCATCTGGCGCGAGCGACAGATCCAGGAGCAACGGAAACTACAGGGGTCGAAGGCACCTATTCCCTAGGCATCAACGCCAATGGGACAGGAAACACCTGTGCCGCCAAGGCCGCAGTAGCCGCGCGGGTTCTTTGCCAGATACTGCTGGTGGTATTCTTCCGCGTAGTAAAACTCCGGTGCGGGCGCGATCTCGGTTGTGATCGACCCGAAACCCTTGGCTTGCAGGCGAGTTTGATATCCATCGCGAGATCTCTCAGCGGCAGCGATGGCGTCAGAGCCCTCCACGAACAGACATGACCGGTATTGCGTGCCGCGGTCATTGCCTTGCCGCATCACTTGAGTGGGATCATGGCCTTCCCAGAACGTCTTGAAGAGCGCTTCCCGTTTGATTTCAGAGGGATCATACACCACAAGCACGGTCTCCGCATGACCGGTGAGTCCGGAACACGCCTCCTCATAGGTCGGGTTTGGGGTTTTGCCGCCAGAATACCCGACAGCCGTCACCCAAACGCCTGGGAGCGACCAAAACAGCCTTTCGGCGCCCCAAAAGCAGCCCATGCCAAACTGAACCTGCTCATACTTCTCCGGGAACGGGCCCTTGAGAGGTCGACCGTTCACGTAGTGTGTTCTTGCCGTTGGGATCGGCGCCTGGCGACCGGGCAGGATCTGATCCGCCGACGGCATGGTCGGCGTCTTGAAGAAGAACATCGCATCCTCGCAATAGGTTTCCCAACGCGATTTAGACCCGATGTGGCGAGATCCAAGCCCCATCGGCGTATCCAGACTGACTATGATCTCATCAAAACAAGAAGCGCCAGGCACTCGGCCTGGCGCAATTCGTGATCATCCGAGGCTGGATTAGTTCTTCGCGTAAAACTCCACGACGAGGTTTGGTTCCATAATCACCGGGTAGGGCACATCCGTCAGGGCGGGCGTTCGCAGGAATTCGGCCGTCATTTTGCTGTGATCGGCAGAGAGATAATCCGGCACGTCTCGCTCCGCGCTGCCGACCGCCTCCAAGACTATCGCAAGCTGGCGCGATCTTTCGCGAACCTCGACCACATCGCCTTCTTTAACGCGGTAGGACGGGACGTTGACCCGCTTTCCGTTGACTGTCACGTGGCCATGGTTGACGAATTGCCTCGCAGCAAAGATCGTCGGAACAAACTTCGCGCGATAGACAACGGCATCAAGCCTGCGCTCGAGCAAACCGATCAACTGTTCGGAGGTATCGCCACGGAGCCGTTCGGCATCCGCGTAAATCCGGCGGAACTGCTTTTCGGTGAGATCGCCGTAATAACCCTTCAGCTTTTGCTTGGCCCGAAGCTGCGTTCCAAAGTCGGAGAGCTTCGACTTGCGGCGCTGGCCATGCTGACCCGGGCCGTATTCGCGGCGGTTCACCGGGCTCTTCGGACGACCCCAGATGTTTTCGCCCATCCGACGGTCGAGTTTATATTTCGCAGACGTCCGCTTCGTCACGTCAGGTCCTTCCTATCCATATCAACGGTCCCTTCCTTTGCCGAGCAGTCCCGGCCGACAGGTTTCCCCTTGCGGGGTCCACGGGCACCAAACGCGCCACCTAAACTGGTGGCGAACTGCGCGCTTATATCCAGATCAGACGTGCTGTCAACGCAAGGATGCCGGCGCGCCAGCTGAGGACCGGATCACATGTAATGACGGCTGAAGACACTCGTTTAGGCTAGAGGAAGGGGGTGATTGGAGGCTCTTTGCCTTGGGACGTTGCCAGGACCCGATCGCGGAGCACTTCGGGTATTTCGAAGCGAGCCAAACGCTCCCCGACATGGATACGGCCGATCTCGCTTTTTTCGACCTCTGCAGTTCTGCAGATCAATCGAACGATTTCAGACATATCTGACCGGGTCCGCTGTCCGATATCGATCGCCAGCCAGACCCTAGGATGGTCCTTGAGCGTCTCGGCATCGGCGCGGGTATATTCTTGGGCCATCGGTTGCGCGCGCCTCCAGAGGTAGGCGCAAGCCTTGCTGATTGCATCTTGAGAGAACCGATCCGAAATCAGTCGCGCCAGCGTCCGGTCCTCTTCACTGTGACCGCCCAAGAAGACCGGATCACGCGTGATCCGCTCGCGGTCGGAGATCAGGATTTCCATCGTCCTGGGCTGGGACACCCACTCGATCTTGCGGCCGAGTTGTCTCGCAAGACGTTCCGCCATGGGCCGTTCGCCAGAGTTTAGAACAAGAACCGCTCTCCCGCGATTGAGGTGCCGCCCCGCCCTTCCCGAGCGATGCAAGAGCATTTGCGCGTTTTCGGGCACGCCTGCGTGGATCACCAGATCCAAGCCCTCGACGTTCAAGCCTCTGGCTGCCACATCGGTCGCCACGCAGACACGGGCTTTTCCCGAGACAAAACGCTCAACCGCCGCAAACCGCCAGTTCTGCGCCAAGCTACCCGTTAACGCGACGGTGGCGAAGCCATAGCGGCTCAGTTTGGCCGCAAATCGCGTTGCGTCTTCGCGACGGTTGCAGAAGACCATAGCGCTTCTGGGATGATTGAGACGCAGGATACTTCCGATTAGCCTGTCGCGACTCGGGCCCGTCGTCACCATGCCGTGCAGGTCGACATTCGGTAGTCGCGCCTCGATGTCGTCTAGCTCGACGCGGGTTGGTTCGACCAATACACTCTCCGCCACGGACATAAGCGTCGGCGTGCGGGTTGCGGAGACAAGAATGAGCCGCCATGTCCTCCCCACCTCGGGGAAAAGAACGGGCTGAAGATCTGCGTCGTAATCTCCGGACAGCAATTCGTCAGCCTCGTCGAGAACAACGCAAGCGCAATTCGAAAGAACAATGCTGCCCGCAGCAATTTGGCGACGGAGCCCACATGGTGTGGTCACCAGAATATCCGCGTCGCCGTGAAACTCCGCATCCGCAAAGCCGAACTGGACCTGGTGTCCAGTTTCCCGGAAGAGACGTTGAAACACGCCCGCGATCTGCACGGCGATCTCACGGGTCGGCACGACAACAACCGCGCGCGGGCCTTTCACGGGCTCATCACTTCGAGCAATGAGATCTTGAGCGATGGCAAGCCCATAGGCGAGTGTTTTGCCCGAACTCGTCGGGGCCAAAAGGAGAAAATCCCCTACCCCACGGTCCGCCTTCAGCACGGCTGTCTGGACGTCTGTAAAATCGGTAAACCCATCTTCCAACAGGTTATGAGAGAGTGCCTCGGAGAGACGCTCCGATACCATTCGCATTACTCGTTTCCTGAAATCTGCCCCAAGACGCTGGGTCTTTCGCGCAATCCGAAGGTGAAAGACGCCGTGGATCTAACGTGGTCCGCACCCCTGGATGCCGAGACCTTGCCAGCATCGTTCCGCACACCTATAGCGACGCAAACTTTCGATCTCGTGAACACACAGGAAACAAAATGCCGAAGATCAACGGAAATGAGATCCGCCCCGGCAACATCCTTGAGCATGATGGCGGTCTTTGGGTCGCCGTGAAGGTCAATCATGTCAAACCTGGCAAAGGGGGTGCCTTCGCGCAGGTTGAGATGAAGAATCTGCGCAGCGGTTCGAAGCTCAACGAACGATTTCGGTCAGCCGACAAGGTCGAACGCGTTCGGTTGGAACAAAAAGACCAGCAATTCCTCTACGAGAGTGACGGAATGCTCGTCTTCATGGACGCCTCGACCTTCGAGCAAATCGAGATACCCGCGGATATTCTCGGGGAACGCCGACCGTTCCTTCAAGATGGCATGACAGTTCAAATCGAGTATTACGAGACCGAGGCGCTTTCGGTGCAACTGCCTGACAAAGTGACCTGCACTGTGACCGAGACGGAACCCGCCGTGAAGGGCCAGACCGCGGCAAACAGTTTCAAACCAGCCATCCTCGACAACGGCGTCAGGGTCATGGTGCCGCCTTTTGTTGGCGAGGATGAAGCCATTGTGGTTTCGACCGAAACGATGGAATACGTCGAGCGCGCGTGAAATGGCTCAGGAGAGAGGATACTCAGCCAGATCCTCGTAGTGCGGGTTGCCTTGACCAAGATGCGAGCGCACGAGCGCGAAGCCTTCGACCTTGAAGCCCGAACGAAACCCAGTTTTCGAGGCGGCAAATTCTCGAAGTTTCTGTGCATCTTCACCGCTGGCCCCCTTTCCGCCACACCGCGCAAGAGTGACATGCGGCAGAAACTTCTGGCGAGGACGGTCCAGTCCCGCAAGTCGAACGGCTTGCAAGACGCTGGCATGAAGATGGGAGAGCGAGGAAGACGGAGCGGCACGCGCACAAAGGAGCCTCACACGCCCGTTGCCAAAAGCGTCGACACCTTCGAGCCGCAACTCAAAGCGCGGAAGCTGAATTTCCGAAAGCGCGTGATGCACGTCCTCAACGATTGGTCCTTGGTGCTCCCCAAGGAATGACAAGGTCATGTGGAGGTTCTCCATGGGCACTGGGCGGCCCGCGGGCAGCCCCGCTTGAAGGGCGACGACTTCGTGGGCGACCACATCCGGCAGGTGAATAGCGACGAAGGCGCGGATCATCACGATCTCCCCGGACTGACATGGCGTCCTCCTAGCCGGTTGCATCCCGGGAAGGAAGACCGCCTGTCGCCATCGCACCGCAATCCCTAACCAAGTCGCAGACCGGTAAACAGCTACATTCAGATACCGAGGCGCTGGCGGATATCGCTTGGTGTTGCGCCTTCAGCGCGGAGCATTCGCAGCGCACGTGCGGCGTCGCGTTTTGCGAGACGTTTCCCATTCTCATCGAGTACTAATTGATGATGATGCCAAATGGGCACAGGCAATTCCAATAGCGACTGGAGCAGTCGGTGCAGCGGCGTGACCTCCCACAAATCCGCACCGCGAACGACATGGCTGATTTTCTGAAAGGCGTCGTCCACAACAACCGCCAGATGATACGCAGCCAATCCGGTATCTTTTCGACCAAGCACGACATCTCCGAAGCTGGCGATAAGCGCCGTGGGATCAACGCTATGCTGGCCGGAATGCGCTGGTCCCGTTTCCGTGAAGAGCAGCGGGACAGATCCAATCCGCTGTATCGCCCGTTTAAGGTCGAGACGAACCGCGTCTCCGCGCCGCATATCCGCCATGCTTCGACCGCGACATGTCCCGGGATAGGGCGCACCAAACGGCAATGCCGACGCATTGGCGTCCCGATGTGGGGCTGAAAGGGAGGCCCGAATGGCCGAACGCGTGCAGGAGCAAGGATAAGTCACACCCAGTTCTGTGAGCCTCTCAAGAGCCTGAGCGTATCGATCGGTATGGTCAGACTGGCGCAGCACAGGTTCCGGCCATTGCAGTCCGAGCCACTGCAAGTCTTCGTAGATAGCCAGTTCGAATTCAGACCGGACGCGCGATAGGTCGAGGTCTTCTAGCCGGAGCAAGAACGCACCGTTCGTGGCGAGGGCAAGATCGCGCGCCTTCAGAGCCGAATAGGCGTGACCGAGATGGAGGTAGCCGGTGGGAGACGGTGCAAACCTGGTCCGGAACCCAGACATTGCCTCAACTCAATGCGGGTTCGGGCACCGCTGAAAGTCGCTCGCGCCATGCTAGCAGATCGTGCTTCGCGCGGGCCGTATAGCCTTGATATCTCTCCCGTCGCCCGCGCCGTCCGCCTCGCGCATCGGGCAGTGCTGGGAAAAGGCCGAAGTTCACATTCATCGGCTGGAAGGTCTTGGCCTCGGCGCCACCGGTGATGTGGCGAAGGAGCGACCCAATCGCAGTCGTCTCTGGGGGTGTATCGATTGGAGATCCCAAGCGCTCGGCCGCCGCTAATCGCCCAGCGAGCAGGCCCATCGCGGCGCTCTCCACATATCCCTCTACACCGGTGATTTGGCCTGCAAACCGCCAGCGCGGCTTTTGTCGCAACCGCATCTGTCCATCCAGTAGGGACGGCGCGTTGATGAAAGTGTTTCGGTGGATGCCACCAAGCCGCGCGAACGAAGCCATTTCCAGACCTGGGATCAGCCGAAAAACCTCTGCCTGCGCCCCGTGACGCATCTTCGTCTGGAACCCGACGATATTGAAGAGCGTGCCCAATGCATTGTCGCGCCGGAGTTGGACAATTGCATAGGGCTTGACGTCAGGATCATGGGGGTTGGTCAATCCGACGGGCTTGAGAGGTCCAAAGCGAAGCGTCTCCCGACCCCGTTCGGCCATAACTTCAATCGGAAGACAGCCTTCAAAGTAGGGTGTCGACTTCTCCCAATCCTTGAACTCGGTTTTTTCCGCAGCGAGCAGCGCGTCAATAAAGCCTTCGTATTGCTCGCGATCCATCGGACAATTAAGATAGGCGCGCCGCTCCTCCTCTGTGTCACCTTTGTCGTATCGCGACTGAAACCACGCCTTCGTAAGGTCCACAGTGTCGAAATGAACGATGGGCGCGATTGCGTCGAAGAAGGCAAGCTTGTCCTCGCCGGTAAGGTCTTGAAGCGCCTCAGCCAGGGCATTGCTCGTCAGCGGTCCGGTCGCGACGATTACGCTCTGCCAGTCTTCTGGCGGCAGTCCAGATACCTCACCGCGCTTGATCGTGATAAGCGGATGCGCCACAAGGCGGGTCGTGATCTCTCGGCTGAAGGGTTCACGATCTACCGCGAGCGCACCGCCTGCCGGCAGCGCGTGCCGGTCTGCTGTCGCCATGATCAGGCCGCCTAGCGCCCGCATTTCCCAGTGTAAGAGACCGACCGCGTTCGTATCCGCATCGTCCGAGCGGAACGAATTGGAGCAGACGAGTTCGGCAAGACCATCCGTCTGATGAGCAAATGTGGCAACCTCCGGCCGCATTTCATGCAGGACGACCGGCACACCCATTTGTGCTGACTGCCAAGCTGCCTCACTTCCCGCGAGGCCTCCGCCCACAATGTGTATTGGCTCCGTTCCAACCATATCCAGCCAGATAATGCAGCAGAAACGCCATGGAAAGAGACCGTTTTCACGCCGCATGCTCGGAACGCTCGAAACGTGCCTCGCCCGAGCGGCGGGAGGACTAGGGCGTCGTGGCCCTACTCGCGCAAGTTCATGTCGTCAGAACGGCGCAACTCAGAGCAAACGCAACAGTGGTCATTCCCGAGTAGTTTCCGCGCGCATGGCGAATGCTCACCTTCCCTCTTCCGCAACTACCCCAGCCAAGTCGTGAAACTACGGGGAAGTGATTTCGACAGTTTGTCCGCGCGATGCGTTTGAGGAGACACCAAATGAAAACTGATTGTGACCGTTGTTCTAAGCGCTCTCACTATCCTCATTCGTTTTTTTGCCCGATCAATCGCGTTTGGGTCGCTTGGATGACCTTTGCAGCTTTGTTGGCCGCTCTACACTGCTTCGATACACTGACTGTTGCTGCAGATGGTATCATGCGTGTCACAGGGCTTGCCTTGCTCCAAGCCATTGATTTTGAGTCCTCCTTCGGATTGGGCGGCCTGATCCTTGACTTGAAATTAGTAGACTTCCCAGGATCTCGGTTTCTTGGCCAAATCAGCAGCGGCGTGGAATGGATTCGCACTGTCAGCTCAGCCGAAACGATCAATCACTCGCCTCTCATTTTGGACGCACCTATGGACATTACACCGACACGAAACGCGGCGGCCATTGCGCTCTACAGATCCTCCGGGCCGCGTTTCCGTAAGGCTCTGGGCCAAGGCCGACCGCGCCGCGGCGGCGCTGCGCCTGTCAACCGCGCGGTCGCATCTGCTCAAGCTCAGGCGTAATCGGAATGAACTCCGCATCATCCCCTGGCGGTAGGCGAAATTCGCCTTCGGCCCAATCGGCAGCTTTCCAAGCTTCCTTCGCCGCCTCGATCTTTTCGAGCGACGATGAGACGAAGTTCCACCAGATGTATCGGGGGCCGTTGAGCGTTTCACCGCCAAGCGCCATGAGGCGTGCCCCTTGAGCGCCAGCGCGGATGGTGATGGGGTCGCCGGGCCGGAACACCATCATACGTCCTGCTTCAAACGTGTCGCCTGCGACCTCAATCGCCCCGTCCAGAACATAGATCCCCCGGTCCTCGTGATCATCGGGAAGTGGGAAAGTGGCACCGGCCTCTAGGGTCACGTCTGCATAGAAAATCGCGCTCTGCATCGTGACGGGCGATTTTTGCCCCCAGGCAGTGCCGAGGATCAGCCGCGCATGCGTCCCTTTGTCGGACACGATGGGAAGCGCGTGTTCCTTGTGGTGCTCAAAGGCTGGCGCAAGGTCCTCACGGTCCTCTGGCAGGGCGACCCAGGTCTGAATCCCGAAGAGGCTGTGCCGCGTGCGACGCGTCTCCGGGCTTGTACGCTCTGAATGGGTGACACCCTTTCCCGCCAACATCCAGTTGACCTCTCCCGGATAAATCATCTGGTGCGTGCCAATACTATCGCGGTGTTCGAATTCACCTTTGAAAAGGTAGGTCACAGTGCCGAGACCGATATGGGGATGAGGGCGCACATCAATGCCGCCCTCGGTGATGAATTCGGCGGGGCCCATCTGGTCGAAAAAGACGAACGGCCCAACCATTTTGCGCTCAAGACTGGGCAGCGCTCGTCGAACCTCGAAGCCACCAATATCGCGTGCACGTGGAACAATCAGCGTTTCAATTGAGTCTGCCGTGTCCGCTTGGGAGCAATCTGCAGATTGGCAAGGGTTCCAGCTCATGGGGCTCTCCTCTGATGCTACATCAGAGACATAGTGCCGGCAAAAGGGAACACTATGATTGATTTGGAAACAGTGCGCAGCCTTTTGCGGACCTTGTTCAAGTTCATGAACGAACCGTTCTGCGGCAGGCCCCGTTGGGCACTCTGAGATCCTATTCCGAAGGGGGTGGAGCTTCGCCGCCTTCGACCACTGTCAACTCATTCCGAAAAGAGCGGCCGGGGCGCGATGAGTTTGTATCGACCGCAGCCGCCTTCATCGCTTCATGCATCCAGGTTTGGGCATGCGCAAGCTCAGCCTCCTTCTCGCGCAGGGCGGCCTCCATGAGCTTCCTCTGATCGGAAAGGGCCTGAATTCTCAGGAGCAGGAGAGCTGTCGCGATTGCGGCGATGAGCGTCATACCGCGCACAGGCAGTATCTCTTCTGTGGAAACGATCCAGCCGTTGCTGGGCGCGACTGCGAGGGTCCAATCACCGCCCGGAAGATGGATCCCGGTTGTCACAGGATTGAGGGAGGCAAGCCCCGCACTTCCTACGAGGACAGCGCGCATATTGCTAGGTTCGGACGGCGCGTTTTCCGTCAGCGCTACCTCGTATGGCTCGGGGGGCTCATGAAGACCAGCTTCGGAGAACAGACGTTCGGAGTCGACCAACACTGCAACTTGGCCCCAAACGAGACTCTCTCCGTTTCCGCCTTCCCGATAGATTGGAGACCAGAGCATGAGAGAGGCAGGGCTCGCGCCAGGCAGATGCTGTGCGCCGCTCTGATCGGGATCGCTTTCCCTAAGGATCTCTTCGAGCCGCTCCGGGGAGGATAACTCGCCCTGCGTCCAAAGCCTTCCATTTTCTCGGGACAAGACTGCGAGGCCAATAACGACATCGTTCGGCTCAACAGTCTCTTGCACTGCCTCTTGCAGCCTTTGCTGCGCGCTCTCCCCGCCAGGTGCCAAGGCACCTGCTAAGCGGGTGAGACGATCGAACTGTGGGAACGTCGCGTCCTCTACCTGCTTCTTCAGGGAGCCCAAATACTCTGCAGCGTATTCACGCTGCGTGTGACAGGAGAGTTTCTGAACCTTGAGATCGACCCCATAGCCGATCGCAAGCACGATGATGACGCCTAAGACTGTCGGGAGATAGCGCGTCAACCCAGTTGCTCGAAACTGCTCGTTCACGTGCATTTGGCTCAATCCTCGCCTCTCAGGAGTAGGTCCATATTTACAACGCAACACGTCACGCGCACCAAAATTGCATAAGGCCTACGACGAAGATGCCCAAGCGCACGCAGTGGGGTTGAACAATTCTTGGTTGAAGTGACAGCCCTCTTGATGCCACAAGGTAGTATTCTGGTCAACCATGAGGTCTGCTTACAAACCCACTTCGGTGCAAAGCGGTATTCGACCTTGGGATCTCGGCATCCAAAAAGCGTCATGCCAGTTCTCGACAATCAACTGTGATGAAATTGCATAGTCGCTATGCGAAACGCATGGTTTGACAACAGTCAGGCGCCGATGCAGCGTGCCCTCGGGACAAGGGAGGAAACCTATGGGGTTCAAAGCGCTGCTGGTCGACAAAGCCGAAGACGGGAAGACGCATGCCGAAGTCAAAACAATCGAGGCTGAGGATTTGCCTGAAGGCAACGTGCTCGTCTCGGTACACTACTCTACACTGAACTACAAAGATGGGCTTTGCCTCGGACCCGGCGGCGGTTTGGTGCGGACCTATCCCCATGTTCCCGGGATCGACTTTTCCGGTGTCGTCGAGGAATCGCAAGATCCCCGCTACAAGCCAGGCGACGAAGTCATCCTTACTGGGTGGCGGGTCGGAGAGGTGCATTGGGGAGGCTATGCCCAGAAGGCACGGGTGAATGCGGACTGGCTCGTTCCGCTGCCTAAAGGGCTGACACTTCGACAGGCGATGGCCGTCGGAACGCCCGGTTTCACCGCAATGATCTCGATCCTTTCTCTAGAGAACCATGGATTAAAGCCGGGAGATGGGCCTGTTCTCGTAACGGGGGCAGCGGGTGGTGTTGGCTCGCTATCGGTGACGCTCCTCGCCAGCGCCGGATACGAGGTCGCCGCCGGAACCGGCCGGCCGGAGACCGAGGACTACCTTAAGAGCCTTGGCGCAACGGAGATCGTGCTGCGGGACACCCTTTCCGAACCTACAAAAGCTCCGCTGGAACGCGAGACCTGGGCTGGGTGCATTGATGCCGCCGGAGGCCCTGCCGTCGGTCGGATCGCGAAACAGCTTAAGAGGGGTGCAGGCATTGCCGCAGTCGGGCTCGCTGGCGGGGCTGATGTTCCGCTCAGTTTGGTCCCTTTTTTGCTTCGCGGCGTGAACCTGCTCGGGATCGACAGCGTGATGCAGCCGTATGAAAACCGCGTCGCGGCCTGGGATCGAATTGTTTCGGGCCTCGACCTTGCGAAGCTGGAAGAGACCGTACAGCCTGCAACACTCTCGGACTTACCTGGTCTTGGGCGTGATATCCTCAAAGGGAACGTCCGTGGTCGGGTCGTCGTCGACCTAGAGACCTGAGGCAGTAGGGACATTCGGGTGGTGGAGCAGATTGGCCAAGTACGAGCCAGCTGCTCTTCCCACCGGCCTTATCTCCCAGATTGCCCGCGCGCGTTCTGAACGCCTGCGGAAGATGGAACACTCTCATTCATTGACCTCAGTAGGTCACTGCCACACTTGCATCGCGCATGAGCGATACATCTCCCCTACTTTACTGGATCCGTCGAGATTTTCGTCTTGGCGATCATCCGGGGATCAGCGCGGCCGCGCAATCTGGGCGGCCGGTGATCCCGGTTTTCATTCTAGACCCAGAGACGGAAGCGCAAGGCGCTGCGTCCAAGTGGCGGCTCAACCTTGCAATAGCGAAGTTCCGTGAGAGCCTCCGCGAAATTGGAAGCGATCTTGTATTGCGCAGGGGCACGGCACTCAGCGTCTTACGGAGCCTCGTTGGACAAACCAACGCAGGCGCGGTGCATTGGACACGTCTCTACGATCCAGCGGCGATAGCCCGCGACAAAGTGGTGAAATCGTCGCTCCGTGAAGATGGGGTCGACGCGGAAAGCCATCCGGGGCATGTGATGTTCGAGCCGTGGTCGGTGCGGACAAAATCGGGTGATGGTTTCTATAAGGTTTACTCACCGTTCTGGCGCGCAGTCGAACCACGGGATGTTCCGCCATGCCTGCCCCCTGTTCAACGCCTCGTTCCACCGCAGCATTGGCCGATATGTGACACTCTAGAGGACTGGGATCTCGGCGCCGAAATGGGTCGAGGCGGCGATATCGTAGCTCGGTTCGCTCGCGTTGGTGAAGACGCCGCCCGGGCGCGCCTAAAACACTTCGTCGATGGACCGATTGTAGACTACTCCGATATGCGCGACCGGCTTGACCGTGACGGGACATCGGCACTCTCGCAGAATTTCACATATGGCGAATTGTCAGTGCGCGAGGCCTACCACGCCGCTATTGAGAGCGTGCATGCCGCTTCGGCAGGGGCATTGAACTTTCGAAAGGAGCTTGTTTGGCGCGAGTTCGCCTGGCACCTGATCTACCACACACCTCACATTGTCGATAACGCATGGCGACAGGAATGGAACGACTTTCCCTGGCGCGGGGACAATCCCGATGCAGAGCGCTGGCGGCGCGGCATGACAGGTGAACCCGTGGTCGATGCGGCAATGCGGCAATTGTATGTCACGGGCACGATGCACAACCGGGCGCGAATGATTGTTGCGAGCTATCTGACGAAGCATCTCATGACCGACTGGCGCGTTGGCATGAACTGGTTCGCCGATTGCCTAATCGACTGGGACCCCGCCTCCAACGCACTCGGGTGGCAATGGTCTGCAGGATGCGGACCCGATGCAACTCCGTATTTTCGTGTTTTCAATCCAGCCACGCAGGCGGAAAAGTTCGATCCGGACGGAACGTATCGGAAACGGTATCTACTCGGCCTCGATGGATCTGATCACGAAGACGCCAAAGCCTATTTCGATGTGATCCCCAAGAGTTGGGGCCTCGCGCCCGGCACTCTTGCTTCCGCACCGGTCATCACGCTCAAAGAAGGGCGCGAACGGGCGCTCTCCGCCTATGGAGAGTTCAAGGCGCGCGACGGTGTCCTATCGACCTGAATTTTGCGCAGGCTCGGAACCTGCCGGATGGTTTCCCGCACAGTCGGAGGGCTCATGCGGAGTGGTCTAAGTAGCGCCAACAATAATAGAGTCGGCGCCCGCTAACGGCGAGGGTTTTCCCTGATAGAGATGTGTGATCTCGCTGGGAGGTTCTGGGATACACCTCCAGAGGAACGCTTGACGTGTAGGGTGCATTGGCCTTAGAGCAACGCGGTATCCCGGAGATCCTGCTTCTCCGGTCCTGACGTGTTTCAGGATCGCCGCCGGTCAGCGCGTTGCGCCCACCGGCGTAATTGCCGTTTCCCGCAACAGCGGGCTGATGAAAGGGGCTATGGCCTTATGTTCGAGAATCTGTCCGACCGGCTCGGCGGCGTCTTCGGGCGGCTCACTAAACAGGGTGCGCTGAGCGACGAAGATATCTCGACGGCTCTGCGGGAAGTCCGGGTTGCGTTGCTAGAGGCGGACGTCTCTCTCCCTGTTGCCCGGAAGTTCATCAAGGGCGTAACGGAAAAGGCGAAAGGTCAGGCCGTCACCAAATCGGTCACGCCAGGCCAGCAGGTTGTGAAGATCGTCCATGATGCGCTCATTGAGATGTTGGCGGGTGACGACGCCAACGCAGGCGAGCTGCGGGTGGCGAGCCCTCCCGCACCGGTATTGATGGTCGGGCTGCAAGGTTCGGGCAAGACGACCACCACGGCAAAGCTGGCAATGCGGCTGCGTGATCGGGACAACAAGCGCGTCATGATGGCATCCCTCGATACACGGCGCCCGGCAGCGATGGAGCAGCTTGCGGTTCTAGGTGGTCAGATCGGGATCGACACTCTGCCAATCATTCCTGGCCAGGACGCTGTTGCCATCGCCAAACGCGCCAAACAGCAAGCAACGCTGGGCGGTTACGACGTCGTGATGCTGGACACAGCCGGGCGGCTCCATGTCGACGACGACCTTATGAGCGAGGTTGAAGCGGTCCGCGACGCAGCGAAACCCCATGAGACATTGTTGGTTGTCGACGGGCTGACGGGTCAAGACGCGGTGAATGTTGCCGAGCAATTCGATGGACGGATTGGGATTTCCGGCGTTGTTTTGACACGGATGGATGGCGATGGACGCGGGGGGGCAGCGCTCTCGATGCGCGCCGTCACCGGCAAGCCAATCAAGTTTGTCGGGCTCGGGGAAAAGATGGACGCTCTTGAGGAGTTTCATCCGGAGCGCGTCGCGGGCCGCATCCTCGGTATGGGCGATATCGTCAGCCTGGTCGAGAAGGCCCAGGAGACATTGGAGCGCGAAGCCGCCGAGCGAATGGTGAAGCGATTCCAGAAAGGTCAGTTCAACATGAACGACCTCAAAGGCCAGCTCGAGCAGATGATGAAGATGGGCGGGATGCAGGGTGTGATGGGCATGCTACCGGGCATGGGAAAGATGTCCAAACAGCTCGAAAGCGCCGGGATGGACGACAAGGTTCTGCGCCGCCAAGTGGCATTGATCGACGCCATGACAAAGGGAGAGCGGCGCAACCCGGCGATCCTCCAGGCGAGCCGAAAGAAACGCATCGCCGCAGGTGCCGGCCTAGAAGTGCAGGATGTCAACCGTCTCCTCAAAATGCACCGCCAAATGGCGGATATGATGAAGAAGATGGGCGGAAAGTCGGGTATGAAGAACCTGATGCGCGGTGGGCTCGGCGGGCTCATGGGCAACGGCGCGGGCGGCCCTTCTCCAGGGGGGATGCCGCCGATGGGCCTGCCGCCTGGCGCGGGGCTACCCGGGGGCGCAATGCCGCCGGGAGGAATGGCGTTGCCGCCAAGCTTGAGCGGGCTTGGAAAGAAAAAATGAGTGTCACTCAAGCTCATGCGCCTTGGACAAAGCCTTGGCCTGGCCCGCCAGCCCACTTGACGGCGCAGATCGCGGGTTGCGTCCCGGCCCTCGAGACGGACAGTCTCATCATGCGCGCCCCGAGGTTATCGGACTATCCCATCTATTCGGGTTTCGTGCGGGCCGATAGAGGGGCAGGCCTGGCGCGCGGCGACTTCGACAGGCCATCTTGGCATGATTTCTGTGAAATGGTCGCGGGATGGGCTTTGCGCGGTTTCGGACCTTGGACCCTAGAAACGAAGTCTGACGCAGAGCCTGTTGGCCTGATCGTGATCGGCCTCGAATACGGCGATCCTGAGCCGGAGATTGGCTGGCTTGTCACTCCGGAAGCCGAAGGGTGCGGATACGCCACCGAAGCTGCGTCGCGCGCGCTGCGTTGGGCCTTTGAGAGCCACGGTTTCGCAACGCTCGTTAGCTTCATCGACCACGATCACAATCCGTCGATTCGGGTCGCCGAACGGCTCGGCGCTATGCGCGATCCAGTGGCAGAGGCAGAACTCGATTGCCGCGTTTACCGTCACCGCGCCGGAGGAACCCAGCAGTGGACTTAACTGCTTATGTTCCCGAACTCACGACGGACCGGCTGCGGCTACGCGGACCGCGCTTAGAGGACTTTGAGCCTTATGCCGCCGTTATGATGTCCGATAGGGCGAGTCATATGGATGGGCCGTATTCGCGGCGGCGGGCGTGGAGTGAGTTTTCAGCTGCCGCCGGGCAATGGCTGTTCTTCGGTCATGGAAGCTGGTCAGTGATCGAACGCGCGACCGGAGACTGGATCGGCGAAGTTTCCGTGAACCGGCCCGACCACTTCCCGGAGACAGAAATCGGCTGGATGGTCACTGGACGGGCTGAAGGGCGCGGCTTTGCGCGTGAGGCCGTATCTGAAGCGCTCACATGGGTTTGGGCTGCACTCCGAATCGCTTCCCTTGTGAGCTACATCTCACGTGAGAATGACCCGTCGATCCGTTTGGCGGAACGCCTCGGCGCCAAATTCGACCCGGATGCGCCACGTCCCGTTGGCGATGACTGCCTTGTCTACCGACACAACAACAAGTCTTAGGAATGGGAAACGCCTCTATGTCTGACACCACACCTGGTCGACACGTCATGGATGTTCTGCGAACGCATCGCGAATCCATCGATCGTCTCGACGCGATACTCGTGTTCACGCTGGCAGAACGCTTCAAACATACAAAGACGGTCGGACGGTTAAAGGCGAAACATGCCCTGCCCGCTTCGGACCCATCCCGCGAAGCTATCCAGATTGAACGATTGGAACGGCTCGCCGAGCAGGCTGATCTAGACCCGGAATTTGCGAAGGAATTCCTTCATTTCATCATCTCGGAAGTGATCAGGCATCACGATCGCCAGAAAGAACGCCGCGCAGCAAAGAAGAGCCAACCTAAAGCTGTGCAAGAACAGGAGACTTAACGAATGGCTATGAAGATCCGACTCGCCCGTGGCGGGTCCAAGAAACGTCCGCACTACTCAATCGTCGCGGCCGACAGCCGCATGGCGCGCGATGGCCGCTTCATCGAGAAGCTTGGCACGTATAATCCACTTTTGCCCAAAGATAGCGAAAGTCGGGTCAAGATGGATATGGAGCGCGTAAAGTATTGGCTCGGCGAAGGTGCGCAGCCAACCGACCGCGTCAGCCGCTTCCTTGAGGCAGCAGGGGTTCTCGACCAGAAAAAGCGCAGCAACCCGAAGCAGGGTGAGCCGGGCAAAGCAGCGCAGGCTCGCGCAAAGGAGCGCGCCGAGAAAGCTGCAGAGGCAGCAGGCGGTGAAGCCGCAGCCGAATAGGCAGCCGTAAGCCACTAGGCACCCAGAAGAGTCGCCGGAAGAATAGCATGAGCAACCGCCAAGACCGGATCTGTCTCGGCGCTATCGCCGGGGCTTGGGGCGTGAATGGGGCTGTCAGGCTCAAGTCCTTTTGCGCGGAGCCCGCAACCATTGCGGACTATGCGCCACTAGAATCGACAGACGGAAGGACATTTGCAGTCACACTCATCCGACCTGTTTCAGGGGCTTTCGCTGCTGATTTGTCGGGTGTCCGGACCAGAGAGGAGGCGCAAGCCCTGAAGGGCACGCGCCTCTTTGCGCCTCGCGACCGTCTGCCGGAGCTTCCTGACGATGAATTCTACCACGCCGATCTAATCGGCCTTTCTGTCTACGATACAGGCGGTGTCGATATCGGGCGTATTGCGGCTGTGATGGACCACGGCGCTGGGGATTTCCTCGAAATTGCTCGGCGTGGCGAGGCCGCTTTACTCTTGCCGTTCACGCAAGAGGCGGTTCCGACCGTCGATCTTGCAGGCCGCCGCGTCGTGATCGATCTTCCCGTGGGCCTCGATCCCGACGACACCGATGGCTGACATCCCCTGGACGGCCCAGGTTCTAACGCTCTACCCGGAAATGTTCCCTGGACCTTTGGGTGCGTCGATCACGGGGCGCGCCTTGGAAAACGGCGTCTGGCGGCTCAAGACCCAACAGATCCGTGATTTCGCAAGCGACAGACATAGAAGTGTTGACGACACTCCCGCCGGCGGAGGGCCCGGCATGGTTCTTCGCGCCGACATCGCGGCACGGGCAATCGATGCGGTGGAGACCGGCAGATCGCGCGAGAATTGGCCAGTCATTTACCTTTCGCCGCGCGGACGGAGATTCGATCAGCAAATTGCGCAGTCCCTCGCCCAACGCACTGGCGTCACGCTGTTTTGTGGCCGGTTCGAGGGTCTCGATGAGCGGGTTATCACCAGCCGGAGAATCGAAGAGATCTCGTTGGGCGATTTCGTTATGACCGGCGGAGAAATCGCGGCGATGGGCTTGATCGATGCCTGCGTCCGCCTTATACCCCGCGTCTTGGGGAATCCGGCATCCGTTTCGGAGGAGTCTTTCTCTTCCGGCATGCTAGAGCATCCTCACTATACACGTCCGACCAACTGGGAAGGTCTTACGATACCCGAAGTTCTCCTCTCGGGCCATCACGGGCAGATTGCCGCATGGCGTCGAACCCAAGCGGAACGTGTAACGAAAGAAAGACGTCCCGACCTCTGGCGGGCCTTCGTGACCGGAAGCGGTTCCGCCACGAACATGGACCCGATCGGAGATGCAGAGCTCTCGGACGCGGAAATGATCGCCAGACACGGCGGTAAACGAGAGGATGAGAAGGAATGAACCTGATCGCCCAACTGGAAGCCGAGCAGATTGCTGCCTTGGCCAAAGACATTCCGGATTTTGCGCCGGGAGACACCGTCCGCGTCGGCTATAAGGTCACGGAAGGCACACGCAGCCGTGTCCAGGCTTACGAAGGCGTTTGCATCGCAAGAAATGGCGGCGCTGGAATCGGCGCAAGCTTCACGGTGCGCAAGATTTCTTTCGGTGAAGGCGTAGAACGCGTATTCCCGCTGCATTCGCCGAACATCGCGTCGATCACAGTTGTCCGTCGCGGCAGGGTTCGGCGCGCGAAACTCTACTATCTCCGCGAGCGCCGCGGCAAATCTGCGCGGATCGCAGAGAAGACAAATTACAGGCCGAAATCCGAAGGGAAAGCCAAAGGATGAAGAAGGATATTCACCCGGACTATCACTTCATCGAAGTGAAGCTGACGAACGGCACCACCTATCGGACCCGTTCCACCTACGGCTCCGAGGGCGATACCCTTACGCTTGAAATCGATCCAAGCGCGCACCCGGCCTGGACGGGCGGCTCCCAGAAGCTGCTTGATACTGGCGGGCGGGTATCCAAGTTTAAGAAGAAATACGAGGGTCTCGGCTTCTGAAGCTTTTTCGAATCGAAGCCTTAACCTAGATTTAGTGGAGCGCCGCGAAAGTAGGCGCTCCATTTTGTTTCAGGCAGCAGGAGTGACGTATGAGTCGGCTCATCGTCATCGGGAATGAAAAGGGCGGATCCGGAAAATCGACAACCGCCATGCATGTCATCACATCGCTTGTCCGGACCGGTCATTCGGTGGGCGCCCTAGACTTTGACATTCGACAGCGAAGTCTTACCCGCTACCTTGAGAACCGGACCGACTATATGCAACGCCATGGCTTTGACCTGCCGATGCCGATCCACCTCAAGATTGAGGCAAGCCATCTCGACAGTCGCCTAGATGCTGAGGTCGAAGACCAGGAGCGGTTCATTGATGCAATCGGCCATCTGAGCCAGCGCTGCGATTTCATCGTGATTGATTGTCCGGGATCGCACACGACCCTGTCCCGCGCGGCCCATGCGGCAGCCGATGTGCTCATAACACCTCTCAACGACAGTCTCGTAGATTTTGATGCCCTTGCGAGACTAGATCCTGTGGGAGGGCATATCCTCGGGCCCTCGCCCTATTCCGAAATGGTGTGGAAGTCGCGCCAGAATCGGGCCGCAAGCGGTCGGCCATCAATGGACTGGGTGGTCTTGCGCAACCGTATGTCGACCTTCGACGCACGCAACAAGCGCCGGGTCGGAGCTGCGTTAACTGAACTCTCTAAACGCATCGGCTTTCGCTTAGCTCCCGGCTTCTCGGAACGTGTGATTTTTCGAGAGCTCTTCTTATCTGGCCTCACGCTGCTCGACCTTCGCGCAGACGACCCTCAAGCGATGACCATGTCCAACATTGCCGCCCGCCAGGAAGTCCGCGACCTCGTCAAAGCCTTAGACCTTCCGAGCGCGTCGGTCGCCGCTTAAACCGAAAGCTGCCCGCGAGCGGTTTTTTCAACTTCTGACGGGACTACGTGCCGGGAGCTATAGGCGCGCAGTCAGAGTTGAGCCTGAGGAGCGTCTGGCATGCCCCGACAGCATTCTCCTGCGTCAGTCCCACAAACTGGGCACGGTAGACGCGGACCCCGCTCAGAGTCGCCGGCTCAATGCGGCGCAGCCCGCCGGCCAGTTGCGGCACATCTTTTAGGGCAGTCGTCAAGAGTTGCCGTTCGGCGTCCGTCTTTGCGCGATGAACACCAATCTGCACGCCCCAGTCGTTTCCACCTGTGCTGGTCGAAACAGAACGATTGAGCGCCACCGGCACGGTCTTTTGCTCAACAGATACGGAGGATGCCTCAGGGCGGGGCGCCGCAACTGCCGCAAACGTAGAAGCGGAACCCGGATGGCGGACCGGCGCAGACACTGTGCTCGACTGGCCCACTCCCGTCTGAGCATCCCTTTGGCCGTGAGGCCGCGGTGCCGGTCGGCCATTTAGATTGAGAAAGTCGAAGGCGCCGGGCGGGATCTGCGCCGCCGCGAGTTCGATGTTTACTTGCTCGATGGTCTCCGTGAGCGTGGAGGCATCGCGCGCCACGGGTGCCGGTGGAAATACACCAGATCTCGGCAGCGGCCGAATGCTGTGGCTTAGGACAGCGACGCGAGCCTCCGCGAGACCAGACGTCGACCCTTTCACCGCTTCTCCACCAGTCGAGGCTATCCGCGTGGCACGCATTTGCAGCGGCGGCGGCGGGTTGAGACGCGCACTCCGCGGCATGCGGCCGAACCCGAGGTCCATGAGCCGGATGACTTCTGCATTTCTCGATGCGGACGATTTGCCACCTAACATCGTGACGATGACACGTTTCTGTCCGCGTTGAGCTGATGAAGTTAGACTGAATCCCGCCGCGCGGGTGTAACCTGTTTTTATTCCGTCAGCGCCCTGATAGGCGTCGAGCACACGACGGTTTGTGTTGCGGACGGTCTTAATTCCGGCCGACGTCGAGCGGCGGCTAAAGAGATTGTAGTATTGCGGGTAGTCGTAGACGAGCCTGCGACCAAGTTTGGTCATATCTCTGGCCGTCGACATGTGACCCGACTGCGTCAGACCGTGTGCATTCTTGAAATGGGTTCGGGTCATGCCCATCGCGGCCGCATATTTGTTCATCAAATCTGCGAATTCGGCCTCGGACCCGGCGATCGCCTCACCCAACGCAGTTGCAGCATCGTTCGCAGATCTGACGGCAGCAGCGCGAATCAGAAAACGCAGCGCGATACGTTGCCCAGCGCGCAATCCGAGCTTCGAGGGAGGCTCGCTGGCAGCATGGGATGAAATTCGGATCTGCTGGTCCAGCGACAGTCGGCCCTGTCGCACCTGATCGAACACAATGTAAAGCGTCATCATCTTTGTGAGTGACGCCGGATGCACCGGCGTATCGGCATTCCGTGAATGCAAGACCTTGCCCGTTCGAGCATCCATAACAAGCGCCGCGTACTGCTGTGCTTGAGCGAATCCGGCAAAAACCACCAGAAATAGCGTGAGGATACCCCCACGGCACAATAATTGGACCATCACTGCCTCCGACGCACTTAGCGTCTCGCCTCGGATTTATGCAAACGTTAACGACGATTGCTTTCTTTTTTCTTAAGCTAACACGGCAGGGTTGACTGGCAAACCCCTTTGTCAACGTGCCGATGGCGACGCGAGAGTTCGACAATCGGAATGCGAGAGAAAAAAAATTGTGCACCGCAGCAAAATACCTTGACGCAGTGCAGCAAAGACGATATCCAAAGGATGCCGCAGGAAAGAGCGTGACGAGTTGAAGCTCTGGAGAGATCAGATGACCAAGCAAAAGAAAGAACCGACCGACATGATGAACGACGCAATGCAGGAAGCCACCGCAAAAGTTGAATCGCTTGTCGCAGACACACAAAAGAACATGACCGAGCAGTTTGAAAAGCTCTCAAAGAGCTTTGAGAGCTTCACCGCCTTTGGCCAGGAGAACATGGACGCAGTCGTCAAGTCCTCCGAAATCGCAGCAAAGGCTGCTGAAGGCATCGGAAGCGAATTGAGTGCTTACTCGAAGAAGTCCTTCGAGGATGGTGTTGCTGCTGCGCAAGACCTCGCTTCCGCGAAGACCATGACCGAACTGTTCGAGAAGCAAACTGCCTTTGCTCAGTCGGCCTTCGAGGGTTTCGTTAGTCAGGCCACCAAGATGAACGAAATCTATGTCGCCGCTGCTAAAGACATCTCGGCTCCGCTCGGTGCTCGCGTGACCGCAGCGACCGAAGCTGTCAAGTCCTTCTCTGTATAAGCAGTTCGCCAAACCTTAACGAGTACGTCACCACAGCAGCCGCTCCTCCCTGGTAACCTGTGGGACGAGAGTACCGAATGGCCCCGGGGATTGTTTTCCCCGGGGTTTGTTCTGTCTAGGACAATTCTCCGCGACTTGTTGCGAAAGACAGCTTTCGATCGTGCTCGAGGCGCGTTCTGTATTGCACTGCCTTTCTCTCTCGCGCATCATCTCCTATATGCTTTGCCGGCCATGAACGATCCGTCCGCTTGGAAGCAGGAATGACATCAGAGGATAATGACAAGACAAATCGGGACTCTGGGCTTCTCACGAAAACGCGCCCAAAGACGCAGCGCCCCCCGCTTTATAAAGTGCTGCTCCTGAATGACGACTATACCCCGATGGAATTTGTCGTACACGTGCTTGAGCGCTTCTTTGGGATTAATCACCAGCAGGCCGTGGACATCATGATGACCGTCCATAAGAAGGGCCTCGCAGTCGTGGGCGTTTTCTCATTTGAGATTGCCGAGACAAAGGTTACGCAAGTGATGGACTACGCGCGCCGCAACCAGCACCCGCTCCAATGCACAATGGAGCGCGAATAGGCACGGCCATTCGGCTCGGTTTACCCATGTCCAAAGAGGATAGGCTCACCTTCGCGCTGAGAAGCGGTGAAATCGAGATCCCAAAACACGGAAACCTCGTCGTCTTGCGTGCCGTTGCATCGGCCGCACTCACCGCTCTTGCGGGTGAGCGGCTCCACTGTGAACAAAGCAATAAGATTGAGGCGGAACGGCTGGACGCTCAAGGCATTGCATCGCAGCCTCAACTTGAGATTCAGACTGCCAACACTGTCATCGTGAACACGACCAGGGACAAAGCGGAGACTCGTGGTCAGCTGGCCCGAGGGCTATCGCTCCTGCCGCCCGGAGCGCCACTCCTGATCAATGGAAATAAGGCGGATGGCATCGATAGCCTGACACGTGAGATTGCAGGCATTTGCGGTCTACGCGCCAATATCTCGAAATCGCACGGTCGCCTCATTTCAGTCCAACGACCTAGCCTGCTCCCAACCACGATCGACACTTGGGCTGCCGCCGCCTCGTTGCGCAAGAACGCAGATGATTTCTGGACAAAGCCGGGCATGTTCTCGCCAGACCGGGCCGACGAGGGCAGTATCTTCCTTGCAGAGGTGATTCGAGAGGGTCTTGCTAAGCGGTCAGGCTTCAGACTCAAAGGGTCCGTAGCAGATCTTGGCGCGGGCTGGGGATACTTGTCATCTGTCTGCCTCGAAGCCGACTCGAAAATCACCGACATGAGTCTCTATGAGGTCGAGTACAGCGCCCTGGAGGCCGCCAGACGAAATGTTAGGGATCCGCGCGCCCGGTTTCTTTGGTCGGATGTCTCAAAACTGAAGAAAGACGGAGTGGGTTACGACGCGGTCATTACAAACCCTCCATTCCATTCCGGTCGTGCGGCTGATCCTTCCCTGGGTCAGGCGTTCATTTTCGCCGCTGCCCGGATCCTAAAGCAGACCGGGTGTCTGTTGATGGTCGCCAACCGGCACCTGCCCTATGAGGCGGCTTTGGACGCGGCATTCCGTCAGTGGAAACCGCTTAGAGAGACCCGTGAATTCAAAGTTATGACCGCAACAAGTCCTCGACGGGCATGATCCTCAATCATTATAATTAGAAGCTAACGCCAAGGCGAAAAGGAGCCCCCAATGACAGATCCGGTTGCCCTAACTGCGGATCTCATCCGGTGCCCCTCCGTGACCCCGAAAGAGGCCGGTGCGATCCAACTCCTGCAAGCACGTCTGAGCGCAGCAGGCTTCCGCGTAGAACGCGCGGACCGCAACGGCATTGCAAACCTTTATGCAAGATGGGGCACTCAGGCACCGACCTTTGGCTTCAACGGCCACACAGACGTCGTTCCGGCTGGCCCGACATCCGCCTGGCGCCACGATCCATTCGAGGCCGTAGAAGAAGACGGCTTGCTTTATGGCCGGGGCGCGGCGGACATGAAATCAGGCGTCGCGGCATTCGTTGCCGCAGCCATCGACTTCGTCTCAGAAACCCCACCCGAAAATGGCAGCGTTGCCCTCCTGATTACGGGAGACGAAGAAGGAGAGGGAGTCGACGGCACAGAAGCCATCCTGGAATGGATGGAAGAACATGGCGAAACGCTCGATCATTGTGTGGTCGGCGAACCAACATGCCCGGACTACATGGGCGAGATGATCAAAATCGGCCGAAGGGGCTCTCTCACTGCCTACATCACCGCATACGGGTCCCAGGGGCATACAGCTTATCCACACCGAGCCATAAACCCAATCCCTGGAATTGTCCGACTGCTCGATCGATTGGCTTCGCACAAGCTAGATGAGGGGACGGCACATTTCGACCCTTCGTCACTGGCGATAACGACGATCGATGTCGGTAACCCCACCAACAACATAATTCCTGCCGAAGCGCGCGCGACAATCAACATTCGCTTCAACGATGCCCACACCGCTCAATCTCTTGAGGAGTGGATAGAGGAGGAAGCCGATCGAGTCGCTCAGGAGACGCGCGTCGGGATCGCAACGCGGTTTACGGTGTCAGGCGAAAGCTTCTTCACTGAACCTGGACCGTTCACCGATTTGATTGCCCAAGCCGTCGAAAATGAGACAGGCGTAAAGCCGGAACTCTCGACGAGCGGCGGAACTTCCGATGCGCGCTTCATCCGGACTCATTGCCCCGTAATCGAAGTCGGGCTCGTTGGGGCGACAATGCACCAAACAGATGAGATGGTCGATATCGAGCAGATCGGACAGCTAAAGTCGATCTATACCCGGATCTTACGCGACTACTTTAAGTCCAACGCATAAGTCGGGGTGGCCACGGTATAGGATAAGGCGGCTCGACGCGTTTGGATGGGTCAGACAACTGAACGCACTACGTGGTCGAACACATGAGAGAATAGGCCGACTGGATGCGGCTTTATCAACCTCAAGCCGCGGTAAGGCACAGCTTACGCGTTGAATAGAAAATGCAAAACATCGCCGTCTCGCACTTCGTAGGTCTTGCCCTCAACGCGCATTTTACCAGCTTCTTTTGCCGCTTGTTCACCGCCCAGTTCGACAAAGTCAGCGTAAGAAATCGTCTCTGCGCGAATGAATCCGCGCTCGAAATCGCCGTGAATGACGCCAGCGGCCTGGGGCGCCGACGCACCTTTTGGCACTGTCCAGGCGCGCGCCTCTTTTGGGCCGACGGTAAAGTAGGTCTGTAGGCCGAGCAGTCCGTAGCCCGCCCGGATGACGCGGTCGAGCCCTGGCTCCTCAAGCTCCAGGCTCTGCAAAAATTCACCCCGTTCGGTCGCATCAAGCTGGGCAATCTCTTCTTCGATTGCTGCTGAAATCACGACGCTCGCCGCCCCTGTTTCGGAAGCCATCTGCGCAACTGCGCCCGCATGGCTATTCCCCATCGCGGCAGCCGTTTCTTCGACATTGCAGACATAGAGCACCGGCTTTGCGGTCAAGAGTTGCAGCATCCGCCATAGCTTGGCATCCTCCTTGCTTACCTCGACGCTGCGCGCCGGTTGACCATCGCTCAGGGCCTCCTCAGCCAATGCCAACAGTCGGTCCTGATCCTGCGCTTCCTTGTCTGCCCCTTTCAGTTTGCGGACGAGCCCAGCGCGCCGCCGCTCGACGCTCTCCAGATCTGCGAGCAACAGCTCGGTCTCAACGGTCTCTGCATCGGCGACGGGGTCGACGCGGCCTTCCACATGGGTCACATCGTCGTCTTCAAAACAACGCAGCACGTGCGCAATTGCATCGCACTCCCGTATATTGGCCAGGAATTGGTTTCCGAGACCCTCACCTTTCGACGCCCCTTTCACAAGCCCGGCAATGTCGACAAAGGTCATTCGGGCCGGGATCACGGCTTTCGATTTGGCGATACTCGCCAGCCGGTCGAGCCGATCATCCGGCACATTTACCTCGCCTACATTCGGTTCGATGGTGCAGAACGGAAAGTTGGCCGCCTGGGCCGCCGCGGTCCGTGTCAAGGCATTGAAAAGCGTCGATTTCCCGACGTTTGGCAACCCGACGATCCCAGTTTTGAACCCCACACTACGCTCCTACCTTGCCGCGAATAACAGAGCCGAAATGCCCCCGCGAAGTATCGGCGCGCATCTACGCTTCTGCTTTCTCTTCGGTCAAGGCCACGCAACACATGGCCTTGCCTCCGCGCCCACACCGCGCCAGACTCGCGTCGCTGTAAAGTCACAGAAGCTAAGAGACACGGAGCCCGCAACGGCATGACCGATAAGCTGCAAATGGTGCTGAGCGCCATTGATGCTGCCAACGCAGCCGACCCAAATTCCGAAGAAGTCGAGGGAGGACCTCGCCCTGCAGCGCTCCTCTACGGAGAACGTATGTCTGCCGAACTGGGCCGTCTGTGTCCGGATGCTTCAGAGCACCTGCAGATCGCGTCACGTGGCCAGCATATCGAGCGCTGGAAGCTTTCACGAAAGGATTTTCCTGATGGGAGAAGTGGCTATCTCGATTGGCGCCGCACCCAAGCGAAGACGCACGCAACGCGTGTGAGTGGAATGATGGAGGCTGCGGGTTACGGCGAAGGAGACACAGCACGCGTCGCGAGCCTGCTCCGGAAAGAAGGGATCAAGCGAAATCCTGAAATGCAGATGCTGGAAGACGTCATTTGCTATGTGTTTATGCGCTGGTATCTCGCAGATTTCGCCGCGAAACACACAACGGAGGATCTCCACCGGATTATATCCAAGACAGCTAAGAAGATGTCTTCAGATGCGCGCGAGCAAGCAGTCGAAGTCTTCTCGCTTCCGGAAGATATGGCGCGGCTGATGCAAACCTAAACGTAATAACCCCTAATCTGTGATGTGACAGATCGCCTAGGCGCGCTTTGCAGAGATCAGTCCGAGGTCGAGCACACTCAAAACTCGCATCTCTATATCCTCCGCGCTCATCTTTGCTTCGGCATACATCGCCTCGGGGCTGTCTTGGTCGATGAATGTGTCGGGGAGCACCATGGAGCGGAACTTCAGGCCCTTGTCGAAGACGCCTTCTTCAGCCAAAAGTTGCGCAACATGGGCCGCAAAACCACCCAACGCACCTTCTTCGAGCGTGATCAGCGCCTCATGGTTGGCGGCCAGATCCAGGATCAGATCACGATCCAAAGGTTTCGCGAACCGTGCATCAGCCAACGTAACGGAAATGTTCCGCGCCGCCAGCGCCTCGGCGGCTAAACTGCATTCAGCCAACCTCGCGCCGAAACTGAGGAGTGCTACGCTGCCATTTCCTTCGCGAATGATCCGCCCCCGACCAATCTCAAGTGGCGTTCCGCGTTCCGGCAACTCGACACCAACCCCTTCGCCGCGCGGAAAACGGAATGCTGAAGGCCTGTCATCGAGTGCGGCAGCTGTCGCCACCATATGGCAAAGCTCCGCCTCATCGGCGGCGGCCATGACTACAAATTCTGGTAGATTGGCCAGGTAGGCTACGTCAAAACTGCCAGCATGGGTCGCGCCGTCAGCACCCACGAGTCCGGCACGATCAATCGCAAACCGCACGGGCAAACGTTGAATTGCCACGTCATGGACGACCTGATCATAGCCGCGCTGCAGAAACGTCGAGTAGATCGCGCAGAAAGGACGTAGTCCGGCAGCGGCCATTCCAGCGGAAAACGTTACTGCGTGTTGCTCGGCAATGCCGACATCGAAACAGCGGCCCGGAAATCGATCAGCGAATAAGTTCAGACCCGTTCCATCAGGCATCGCGGCCGTGACGGCCACTATGCGGCCGTCGGCCTCTGCCTCCCGAATGAGGGATTGCGCGAAGACTTTCGTGTAGCTCGGCGCATTGCTCGGCGCTTTCTTTTGCGCTCCGGTCGAGACATCAAACTTTGCGACACCGTGATAGCGATCTGCCGCACTCTCGGCAGGAGCGTATCCTTTACCTTTGGTCGTCAGCGTATGGATCAGGACGGGGCCATGCGCGCGGGTTTTGACGGCGCGGAGGATAGCAAGGAGCTGATCCATGTCATGGCCATCGATTGGTGGGATATAAGAGAATCCAAGCTCGTCGAACATCGTCGCGCCGGATGTTGCGGCCCGCACCACGTCGCGTGCGCGCCGCGCACCTTCTTGGAGCGGACGCGGTAGGTGGCTTACCGCATCCTTCGCCGCATGTATAAGGTCGTGAAATGGCTCACCCGCTTGCAGGCGCGCCAGATACTTCGACATTGCCCCGGTTGGCGGTGCAATCGACATCTTGTTGTCGTTTAGGATCACGATGAGCCTGCGGCCAAGCTGACCTGCATTGTTTAGCGCCTCGTACGCCATTCCTGCAGACATCGCGCCATCTCCGATCACTGCAATGACATCGCCGACGTCCTCGCAACCAAGGTCGCGCGCTACGACGAAGCCAAGGCTCGCGGATATCGATGTCGAACTGTGCGCAGCACCGAAGGGGTCGTAGGGGCTTTCGGACCGCTTGGTAAAACCCGAGAGTCCCCCGCCCTTTCTGAGCGTCCGGATCCTGTCCCGTCTGCCGGTCAAAATTTTATGGGGATAGCATTGGTGCCCGACGTCCCAGATCAGCTTGTCCTTGGGCGTGTTGAAGACGGCATGGATCGCAACGGTGAGTTCAACGACGCCCAAGCCCGCACCAAGATGCCCGCCAGTCTCGGAAACAGCAGAAATCGTCTCAGCTCTGAGCTCATCGGCCACTTGGCGCAACTCGGCATTGCTCATGGCACGCAGATCCGCCGGTCCATCGACGTGATCGAGCAACGGCGTGTCTAGACGGTCAGATTCCATGGTCTCTTCGTCTCCTCCCACAGGCGGCGATCAGCCGGGTCGACCAATGGCGAACTCGGCGGCAAGTCTCAGGTTTGCCGCGGCCGATCCATAGGGCGATAGGTGGCTACACGCACTATCGGCAAGTTCCTGAGCGCGTTGCCGGGCGCCTTCTAGTCCCAGCAAAGAGACAAACGTCGCCTTCCCAGCTGCCTCATCCTTGCGCAATGACTTTCCAACCGTTTCCGGATCACCTTCGACGTCCAGGATGTCGTCGCGAATTTGAAAGGCAAGGCCGAGATCTTTCGCATAGCTTTGCAGCGGTGCTGTGTCCTGACGTCCGAGGATCGCCCCTGACTCCGCTGCCCAACTAATCAACGCACCGGTCTTGAGCCCCTGCAGCATTGCGATGTCATCGAAGTCTAGGCGCGCCATGCTGTGTTCGGCGGTGATATCGAGGACCTGCCCCCCGACCATACCGTCCACTCCAGCACATCTTGCGAGTCGCGAGATTAGCCGCACTTGCACGCGTGGATCTATTCCCCCTTGCGGTGCCGATAGAATGTCGAATGCCAGCGTGAGCAATGCATCGCCGGTGAGGATCGCGGTCGCTTCGTCCCACTTCACATGGATTGTCGGCTTTCCGCGGCGGGTGGCGTCATCGTCCATCGCCGGCAAATCATCATGAACGAGGCTATAGGCATGCACGCACTCGACCGCAGCTGCGGTCCGAAGGGCTTGCCCCGGGGGCACGCGGAAGAGCGATGCGCTTTCGATAGCAAGAAAAGCTCGGAGACGCTTGCCCCCTGACAAAGCGGCATGCCTTATGGGCGCGCCCAGAAGCGCGTCTTGCGCTGGCAATACTATGTTGAGCACATCCTCAACACGGGTCGCGCACTGGCTCAGAATGGCGTGGAATTGCAGAAGATGTGCGTCCATCTGGTCAGGCGAGGTCAACTTCCTTGGCGGTAACGGACCCGTCTTGACCCTCGGTGATCTGCGTCACTTTCGCTTCCGCTTCCTTCAATTTGGTCTCGCAATGCGCGCGCAAGGCTGCACCACGCTCATAGAGCAAGATCGACTGCTCCAACGGAACACTGCCCTTCTCAAGCGCACTCACGACAGTTTCCAGTTCACTCAAGGCATCCTCAAAGCTCAATTTCTCGACAGGCGCCTGCGTGTCAGATGGCATTGCCGCGCTCCATAAGGACCCTTACATGCGCAGCCACTGAGGCTGCGAGCGCTTGCAAATCATATCCACCTTCGAGAGTCGAGACGACACGCCCGTTAGCATGGCGTTCAGCGACGGCGCACAGTTGTTCCGTCGCCCAGACAAAGTCAGCTTCACGCAGATTGAGATTGGCCATTGGATCTCGCGCATGAGCGTCAAACCCTGCGGAGATGAAGATCATTTCAGGATCGTGGGCTTCGATTGATGGCAGAACGCGGTCTTCCATGACCTTCCGGAACTCAGCACCTCCCGCTCCTGGCGGCAGCGGCGCATTCACAATCTGGCGGTGGGCTCCGCGCTCGGTTCGCGCACCGGTGCCAGGATAGAGCGGCATCTGCTGTGTCGAAGCGAATAGGATGCGGTCGTCGTGCCAGACGAGATCCTGGGTGCCATTACCGTGATGGACGTCGAAATCCATGATCGCGACCCGTTTGAGCCCATGCCCATCTAAGGCATGCTTCGCGCCGACGACCACATTCCCGAAGAAGCAAAATCCCATCGCGGTTTGGGTCTCTGCATGGTGGCCAGGTGGGCGAACGGCGCAAAACGCGTTCCGCACCTCACCTGACATGACCATATCGACAGCCTCGACCATAGCACCCGCGCCGCGCCGAGCGGCACTCAAGGTCCCAGGGCACATAAACGTATCGGAATCGATCGCTGCGAACCCTTCCTCCGGGAGCAGATCGTCCAAAGCACGCAAGTGTTCCTCGGGATGCACCCGCAACAAATGATCGTCTCCCGCCAAGGGCGCATCGACACGGATCAGATAGGCAAACTCCTCCGTTTCTAATGCGGCTTGAACACTTTGGAGGCGCTCGACACGTTCCGGGTGCCCATGGGGCGTAACATGCCCAAGGCAGTCTATGTGGCTCAAGAGCGCAGTATTCATCGGACATACCGTCCCGACATGTGGCAGCTCAGCTTCATTTTGTCCTCCCTTAGGCCAGTAGACTGGCCTTTTCTGTTCTTGCGAGGCGAGACGGGCCGACCTGTGGCGGTCCCGCCTGCACCTATAATCACCGGTCCACTCAGTTGAGCGCCTGATCTGTCACTGCGTGGGTCCAAGCACCTTCAGGGACTGAGGTAATCACTGGCTCCGAACCAGCAGAGAGCAAGGTTTCAACTGTGCGCTCATAATCCGCAGGATCGAGTGCACCGTTTGAGCCTGCTGTGAGTTTTGCGATTTCTTCCATCATACGCACCTGATGCGCCTCTGTTTGCGCACCCGTTTCATCATAGTCGAGAACGATCATCGCTGCGTCTTCGGGATTCTCTTCAGCCCATTTCCAGCCTCGCATAGACGCCCTCACAAATTTGGACATCGTGTCTACGAATTCGGGATCTTCGAGGCGCTCCTCGAGAACATAAAGGCCATCTTCGAGCGTGGCGACACCCTGGTCTTGATACTTGAATACGGTGAGATCGTCTGGCGTCAGGCCTGCATCGATCACTTGCCAATACTCGTTGTAGGTCATCGTTGAGATACAGGCCGCCTGCTTTTGCAGGAGCGGATCAACGTTGAACCCTTGCTTGAGCACCGTCACGCCCTCAGGACCTCCATCCGTGGGAATGCCGAGCGTACTCATCCACGAGAGAAACGGGTACTCATTCCCGAAGAACCAAACGCCCAAAGTGTTGCCGGGAAAGTCTGCTGTCGCTGTGACACCGGAATCATTGCGGCACGTGAGCATCATGCCCGAGGACTTGAACGGCTGGGCAATGTTTACGAGTGGCAATCCCGCTTCCCGTGCAGCCAGAGCTGCAGGCATCCATTCGACAATCACGTCTGCACCGCCACCTGCGATCACTTGAGGCGGCGCGATATCGGGACCGCCCGGATTGATGGTCACATCGAGACCTTCCTCCTCGTAATAGCCCTGCTCCAGCGCGACGTAATAGCCTGCGAACTGCGCTTGGGTCACCCATTTCAGCTGGAGGGTCACCTCTTGCGCATGTGCTACCGTTCCCGACACGAGAAGCGCCGCGGCGCCCAAAGTTCTGATCATCTATTCCGCTCTCCATTGGGTTTCAGAATCGGTAATGTCCCCCCTTTGCTGCCGGCAATCTGTTCGCTGCCTCACTCACTTTTCTTGGCCGACACGAGCCCCTCGCCTTGCAGCTTCCAAACCGATGCACCAACCGAAACGACGTCAAAGACTGAGTCGCCGGATTGACGAGGGTTTCGGATGACTTGCATAGCGAACCGGTCCATGTTGGCTGCTAGATCAGAGCCAAATTCGCCTACCTTTGCAAGCCAAAGCAGCCAATTGAACGGATCAGAAGACCCGTTGAAACGTCCTCACAGCATCGACCAGATAACGGTCGTTCTGCGGCACTTGTTCGAATGTGCGCATCCGCATGAACAGGCTCGGCAAGTCGATTGGTCCTGGTAACGCTCCGAACGCACATCCAGCCGAACCGCCGCAGAAATGGACCTCATCGCCCGCGCTACTGACTTCAACGCCGAAATAGCCACCAGCGTCGACCCGGATCACCACACGATGACCAGCTGTAAAGTCGGCTGGTCGTGCTCGCAGTGTCGACCCGACCTGAACACGCAATTCCTCGTCGTTGATACCAACTAGGAAAAGGAGCCTTTCGCCCTCCCAAATCTCTGCAATCGCGGTCGAACCATTGCTGACGGCGGTGATTTGTCCGCTCCAAACGAAGAAAATGGGACGCCTACTCGTCGTCGAACCCGCCTGCGGAGTAACAGCGTCGGGGGCCTCGGGGACAAAGGCAAGAACTGGCCCCTGATCGGGCGGCCCTTGGCTTGCGAAGCGTAGGTTGAGGCTCTGGCTTCCACTGACCGCAGATCCCGCCTGCACGCGGTAGAGTGAAGGATCTCCCCTGTCGGCCACGATTTCGCCGGGCGCCCCCGGATCTGGATTGGGAACGACACCGACAGACGAGCCTGTCTCATACGCCTCGAAGTCATCCTCGAACAGCGTTGAACAGCCGACGATGAGGAAGACGCTGGTTAAGATCGAAGCGACGCGCAAAGAGGCTCCAAACATCTGACACTCCACGCATTTGCATGACCAGACCAACTATCCGGAGATGATCGGTCGAGTGTATTGTATCAGAGACTGACTCTCGAGCCTATCTTCAGGCGCGTTGCGATGGGTGCCAGAACGTGGCTAAGCGCTCTGCAAAGGCCACGGCGCCATAGAATGCCGACCCGACAAGGGCTGCAACGGTGATTTCCGCCCAGACCATATCAAGCGCGAGACGCCCTACCTCTGTCGAGATGCGAAAGCCCATTCCCCGCGTCGGAGAACCGAAAAACTCCGCTACAATCGCCCCAATCAGCGCGAGCGTCGTGCAAATCTTTAGCCCGTTGAACAGAGAAGGAGCTGCCGCCGGTAGCCGAAGCTTAAAAAGGGTTTGGCGATAGCTCGCAGCATAGGTTCGCATCAAATTCTGCTGTAGTGAATCCGCAGCGGCAAGGCCCTGCACCGTGTTCACAAGCATCGGAAAATAGACCATCAGGACGACCATGGCAGCCTTGGAATGCCAGTCGAACCCGAACCACATTACCATGATTGGCGCCATTCCGATGATCGGAAGCGCCGATACGAAGTTACCAACGGGCAGCAAGCCCCGGCGCAGAAACGGAATGCGATCTACAATCACGCCGGTCAAGATCGCCGCCCCGCACCCGATCAGATATCCAGTCAGCGCGCCCCGGAAAAAGGTCTGAACCAGATCGATCCAGATGATGTCCCAGCTTTCCACCAGCCGCACAGCAATTGCGGATGGCGCGGGCAGAAGGACAGGGCTCACATCAAAGGTGCGGACAGAGATTTCCCAAAGGCCAAGCAAAGTCGCGCCAAAAAAGACTGGTGGGATGATCCGCCCGACCCATCCGCCTGCGCGAACGGCCCGTGCGTTCAGCCACCAAGCGAGGCCCCAGATAGCGAGTACCCCCCCCAGCGCCGGGCTCATTTGGGGCTCTCTATGCGAGAACGGAAACTGGTGTCAGCATCTTCGTATGGGGGCCAAACGGTCATGGTGCGTGTTGCCCCAACAAACGGTGGGTTTGACGCTCCGCGAACCCAATTGCGGCCACAAGGCATGCGGCCAAGATTGCGGCCATCATCAGAGCCGACCAGATCTGGACAGTTTGGCCATAATAGCTGCCCGAGAGCATCCGAGCGCCGAGGCCTGCCACTGCACCAGTCGGCAATTCGCCGATAATGGCTCCGACAAGGCTCGCCGCCACAGCAACTTTCAGCGACGTGAATAGGTAAGGTAGGCTCGCAGGCCATCGTAGCTTACGAAAGGTCTGCGGGCGGGTCGCACTCCAAGTATGCATCTGATCGAGAAGGATAGCATCCGGGCTGCGAAACCCCTTCACCATTCCGACCGCGACAGGAAAAAAGCTGAGATACATGGAGATCAGCGCCTTTGGCATCAGCCCGGTGACACCGACGGAATTGAGGACGACGATAATCATCGGTGCAATCGCGAGAATTGGGATCATCTGACTCGCTATGATCCAGGGCATAACAGAGGCGTTCATCGTACGGTCATGGACGATACCGATCGCGAGCAAGATGCCAAACGCCGCTCCCATGCCAAATCCAAGAAGCGTCGCGGAGAGGGTGATCCAGGCATGGTAGAGAAGGCTGCGTCTCGAAGTCACGCGGGTTTCAACGGTGGATGACCACAACTCGGACACCACCTGATGTGGCGCGGGCAGTTTTGGCCGATCCTGGCTCCAGGTTTCGGAGATCAGCGAACGGAATGTGAGATCGATGCCCTCTCGACCGGCTTGATCATAGGCCCAAGCCGCATTCAGCCAGATAGCGCCTACATACCAAAATGCGACAATCGCCGTTACAACTGTCAGGATAGGAAGTGCCGACTTCATCTTCGCCAATCCATCTGGATCTCTTCGACTGTTTCAGGGGGATCCGGCATCATCCGCCCAACTTCGACAAAACCCTCACGGAGATAGAATTTCTGTGCGCGGAGATTTGGGGCATGGGTCCGCAGCCAGACGAAATCCCGCACCTCGCGCGCTCTATCCATCAGAGCGCGCCCCACACCTTTTCCACTGTGGCGACAATAAAGGCCGCCGATCTGACTGACATCTGGCCGCACGGAGAGATAGGCTTCAACCGGGTCGCCCGCGACCCAGATCTCGCGATCGCCAAATGCGTCCCGAATAAAACCAGCGATTACCTCCGGCGTATGGACCCTCGGCATCCAATCGGTGGCGTCGATCCAAGCATTTACGATATCCGCACAGGCTGCGAGGTCACCCCGCTGAGCGGCACGTATTGTGATCTGATCTTGTGTTGCATGCGTCGTGCGTGGCTGCGCGCTCATCGGGACGATCTCCACACGAACAAGACATCGGGGAGCCCCTCGTCATTCTCGCCGGCGGTGCGGGTCTCTTCGTGAAAGCCTTGCGCCGCATAGAAGGCGCAAGCATCGGAGTTCGCATCAAAACTCCAAGCCATCAGGCACGAAGGATGATGAGATTTGGCCTTGGCAATCAAAGCCGCACCCACCCCTTTCCGCTGCATATCGAGCGCGACGCACAAAAGCGCGACGTAGCCCTCCGTATCGAAAGCGATCACCCCCAGTGTCCCACGCCGATCTTCCGCAACATATACCGTGCATACCTGGAACACGTGATCACGTAGGAAGACTTCGGTCTCGGCAGAAGAATGGACACGCGGCATCCAGGGCGTTTCATCCACCCAGGCATTGTGCAACGCCGCGCAAGCGGGCACATCCTCGGCACGACCCTCCCGCAACGTAAATTCATTGCTGCCGTCGGTCTCAAGCCTCATACGCATGCCCCGCTCGGAGGCCCTCCCGCACCCGATGCGCCAATGCCAGAAACTCCGGCGTCTCGCGGACCTCAAGGGTTCGATCGTGGGGCAGGTTGCTCTCAATGACATCCGAAACGCGCCCGGGCCGGGGGCTCATCACGACGATCTGGGTCGAAAGAAACACCGCCTCAGGTATCGAGTGGGTGACGAAGGCAACGGTTTTTCCCGTGCGCTTCCACAGCGCAAGAAGCTGTTCATTGAGCTTGTCGCGGACAATCTCATCAAGCGCGCCGAAAGGCTCATCCATCAGCAGGATCTCTGCGTCGAAGCTCAATGCCCTGGCGATAGACGCCCGCTGCTGCATTCCGCCAGAAAGTTGCCAAGGAAACTTCTTCTCAAAACCAGCAAGTTCAACCATCTCGAGAGCACAGCGCATCCGCCGCTCCTGCTCAGCGCGCTCGTAGCCCATGATTTCGAGGGGCAACCTCACATTCGAGCCCACACTCCGCCATGGAAAGAGACCAGGCGCCTGAAACACATACCCATAGGAACGCGCCAGACGCGCGTCTTCCGGGCTCATGCCGTTTACAGTCATGCGACCCGCTGTCGGGCTCTCGAGATCCGCCGCGACACGCAAGAAGGTTGTCTTTCCGCATCCCGATGGCCCGATGAAAGAGACAAAATCGCCTTTCCGGATCGCAAGGCTCACATCCTTAAGGGCATGAACGGGACCGTCACTCGTTTGGAAAGTTAGGCTGAGATTGTTGGCCTCAATAGCAGCAAAACGCTGATGACGAGACGCAGGTTCATCCATAGAAGAAACTGGCTTTCGATCCCAACTGGCAGCGTGAGCGCAAAAAATCTAGAGGTTGGTCAGAACCTTCGGAGGCAACATAGTGTCCAAGATGTGCCTCTTTCTTCAAGTCTCGGAAAGAGGGGACCACGCATGGTCCGTAGGAACACACTAAAAACACGGGGCGCGTCATCCCCCGCTCAGGACGTCAGACCACTCTGGATGTCTGCGAAACTGCGCAGCCGCGAACGGGCACAGCGGCAGGATCTTCTTTCCCGCCGTGCGCGCATCTTCAACTGCACGAGTAACAAGCGCCGCGCCGACCCCCTGTCCTCGAAATCCGTCTGGCACCCCGGTATGGTCTATGATGAGAAGCGCTGTGCCCGCCTTGGAGAAGGTCAGATCTGCCACAGAGTCCGCTTCAGTATATGTGTATTGCCCTTTTGTAGGCCCCTCCTCTAGAACAATTGCATTGGTATCGATAGACATGTCACCCCCTCGAAAAAACACCTTGCAAGCGTCTCAGCGTCCTCTGCAACGCGATAGGAAACTCAGACTCAAACGCCGCTAGGAATGTTGAGCGGATCGCGCTCGATCTTTCGCGGAGAGTTCAATTCCTTCCATTTCGACAGGGCGGCATGCGGCGCAGGGAAGGCCGGACGCGGGACGAATTTTCCGCGGCCGGGTTGCGGCTGACTGTTCTGACCATCGGCCCAGACCACATCCCCACGCGAGAGGGTGTACCGTGGCAGAGCTTTCACCTCAAAACCGTCGAAGACGTTGTAATCGATGATCGATTTTTGACTCGCGGCGGAGATCGTTTTCGACAGGCTCGGATCCCAAACAACTATGTCGGCATCGGCTCCAGGGACAATGGCGCCCTTCTTGGGATAGACATTGAGGATCTTGGCTATGTTGGTCGAGGTCACGGCTACGAACTCGTTCAACGTCAAGCGACCGGTCTCAACGCCCTTTGTCCAAAGGATCGAAAGACGATCTTCCAATCCCCCCGTGCCATTCGGGATCGACGGAAAACCGGAAAGCCCCATGCGCTTCTGTTCGGTCGTGAAAGCGCAATGGTCCGTCGCCACGACTTGAAGCGATCCAGCCTGAAGCCCGGCCCATAGGCTGTCCTGATGACCCTTATCGCGGAAGGGTGGCGACATAACCCGCCGCGCAGCATAGTCCCAATCCTTGTTGAAGTATTCTGTCTCGTCGAGCGTCAGGTGCTGCACGAGGGGCTCGCCATAGACTCGCATGCCCTTCTGCCTTGCCCGGCGGATTGCTTCATGGGCCTGCTCGCAGGAGACGTGAACGATATAGAGCGGCACACCAGCTGCATCAGCTATCATGATTGCGCGATTTGCGGCCTCGCCTTCGACTTCCGGGGGGCGTGAATAGGCGTGGCCTTCCGGGCCGGTCAGCCCCTCCTCCATATACTTCTTCTGAAGTTCGGCAACGATGTCGCCGTTCTCCGCATGTACGAGCGGCAGTGCTCCAAGCTCGGCACAGCGCTTGAAGGAGGCGTACATCTCGTCGTCTTCGACCATCAGCGCGCCCTTATAGGCCATGAAATGCTTAAAGGTGTTGACCCCCCGCTTCACCACCTCTTCCATCTCGGTGAAGATTTGCTCCGACCAGCCGGTGATCGCCATGTGATAACCGAGATCGACCGTAATCTGGCCTAGCGCTCGGCTGTCCCAGTCATTGACCGCCGAGAGAAGGCTGCCATCCGCACCAGGCAGCACGAAATCAACCAGCATTGTCGTGCCGCCTGAAGCCGCAGCAAACGTTCCGCTCTCAAAGGTCTCCGCCGCGCGCGTGCCCATGAAGGGCATTTCCATATGGGTATGCGGGTCGATGCCGCCGGGCATTACGTAGGCATCGGTCGCGTCAATCGTTTCGTCGCCTGTCAGGCCCTCGCCGATCTGCAAGATCGTTTCGCCCTCGATCAGCACATCCGCCTTGTACGAGCGATCTGCCGTGACAATAGTGCCGTTCTTGATGACCTTGCTCATGTTTCTCGCTCCATTCTTACTCTTTTTCGAAGGTCTTCCAGGACAAGTCGTCGCAACCGGGGTGGTGGGCGGCAAATGAAACGCCGTCCTCCGGCGCTCAAAATCTCCAGCCTGAACAGGAACAACCCAAAACGGCGAAGCCGTGCAGGAACACCCGGGTCATAAAAGAACGGAAAGATCTGCGACAACGATTCCGACCTCAACAGGTTACCTGGGACAACACGCAAAGCAGACCGAGCCGCAACGGAAAATGGGGCAGTCTGGCCCGTATCCGGGACTTCCAGCTTCAAAACCTCGCTTCTGCGCGGAAAGAGCAATGACGCTGCCACGATTTCCACGATCTCAACTTCGACCTGTCCAATGTTTCGAAACTCTATCCGGATCGGGAGTTCCTCATCATTTCCAACCACAAACCGTGTGGTCAGCCGCTCCGCAGTCTGCTGCCAGGAAATACGCAGTGCAACAAAGGATGCCACGAAAGTTGCCAAAGCGGCGAGCCAAACCCCAATGATCTCGAGCAATCGGAAATAGGGCTCGGGAATGCTATCCAAGGAATCTGTCACTCCGCGTCGTGATCCCGCAAAAGCCTAGGAGTTGTAGATGCTTGGGCTTGCTCTCAACTCCGAAAATGGCGGAACGAAGCTCATGCCGTATCACTCGACCACTTCTGCCGCAGCGAGCACGGCATGGAAAAGCACATTCGTCCCCTTCTCAGCCCAATTCGGTGTGATTTCTTCGGCCTCGTTGTGTGAGAGCCCGTCGACACACGGGCACATGATCATTGAAGTCGGGGCGACCTGGTTAATCCAACATGCATCATGTCCTGCGCCGCTCACCAGATCGCGGTGCGAATAGCCAAGTTTCTCCACCGCATCGCGCACCTTCGTCACGCAGCCTTCGTCAAAGGTCACACAATCGAAGTGACCAGCCACCTCGACGTCGATCCCAAGGCCTAGCTCTTCGGCAATTCTCGGAGCGGTCTCCTCGAATTCTGCTTTCATTGCATCGAGAATAGTTTGGTGTGGTGAACGGAAATCGACTGTAAACACGACCTTCCCCGGGATCACATTGCGCGAATTGGGATGGACATCCACATGCCCGATCGCTCCAACTGCATCGGGCTGATGCTTCATCGCGATTTGGTGCACCGCCTCGGTGATCCGTGCCATGCCAAGGCCCGCGTTCAGCCGCATCGGCATGGGCGTCGAACCCGTATGGGATTCCTTGCCTGTGAGCGTGACTTGTAACCACCAAAGGCCCTGGCCATGGGTCACGACCCCAATATCCTTACCTTCAGCTTCGAGGATCGGACCCTGTTCAATATGAAGCTCAAAGAGAGCGTGCATCGGGCGGGCACCGACTTCTTCATCGCCTTCCCAGCCGATCCGGCGCAACTCATCGCCAAATGTGAGACCCTGCGCGTCCTCACGCTCATAGGCCCAATCGAGGGTATGCACTCCGGCGAAGACTCCAGAGGCCAGCATGGCCGGTGCAAAACGGGTACCTTCTTCATTGGTCCAGTTGACAACAACGATCGGGTGTTTCGTTTGGATACTCAGGTCGTTTAGGCTCCTGACAACCTCGAGAGCGCCGAGCACTCCCAGGACGCCGTCATACTTTCCGCCTGTCGGCTGGGTGTCGAGATGGCTTCCCATATATACCGGCCGGAGGCTCGGGTCGGTTCCCTCCCGGCGCGCAAACATAGTACCCATTTTATCGATGCCCATGGAAAGACCAGCCGCATTGCACCAAGTCTGAAATAGCGCGCGGCCATCCGCGTCGGCATCGGTGAGGGTTTGGCGGTTGTTGCCGCCGGCCACACCCGGTCCGATCTCGGCCATCTCCATGATACTATCCCAGAGGCGTGAGCCATCGATCCTGAAATTCTCGCCCGGTTGGGCCATGCTACTACCCTTGCCTCTGAGTTCCTCGCCTGGTTTCAAACCAAACGCCACAAAGCGTCACGCTCTAACGCCCTTGCCGTTCAATTCAGCTGTCACGCTGAATACTTGGGTGTAAAAGCGGGAAACCTCACTCCGGCTATGACGCTATCAAAGGTGGAATGGGCGTCAAGATGCATACCATGAAGCACGCGGATGCGCCCTCGCCCAACCGCCAGCTGTTCGAATTCGCGCCAATGAAGTTGCACAAACCCGCGCGGATCTTGTTTCTCGCTGAGGCATCACCGCAATTCAGAACTTGCCGTTATCGTTTTTCCACTGGTCGCGCGGCGGGATCGCCTCGACAGTGGACCAATGCTCGACGATAACCCCGGCTTCGACGCGGTAAAGATCGTAGAGCCCCGCATGTATACCCGCATGCCGGCCCTCACATTGGCAGAGCACGAAATTCTCCTCGGCTAAAACTCGGTGCAGCCTTGTGTAGCGCCGCGCCGATACCGCTGTTTCTTCTGCGAGCAATGACCCAGCGAGAGCAGTAGAACCATCTTCTAGATCCCCCGCATGCTGCATGAGGTCTCGCGATACAAATTCATGCAGTCGAGACATCTGCCCCGCCACGAGCACAGTTTCCACGAAATCCCGGACGATTGCGCGATTGGTTTCGGTGGAGGAGAGATCGCTGAGTGTGGTCGAGCCATCCGTCATGCTCCGGCCAGACCGGTTGAGCCCTGCCATCGGTTGGAGATTATCCCAATGCTCGACGGCTTTGCCCGCTTCGAAGCGAAACACCTCGAAGGCCGCCTTAAGGTCAGCGAAGTCATATTCGTTATGGGCGAAGGCGAACTCACGATCCTCGAACACGCGCACGAACCTGACTTTCGGATTGGTCTTGGAGATCCGCGCAAACAGAGCTGCAAGGCCTTCGCCGCCCTCAGCCGTCTGTGGATTGTGTTGAACGTAGCGCACTTCGTTCACAACATCGGCGGCTTTAGGATCACCGGTTTCGATACCCATCAGGAGTTTCTGCAAGAGTTCTCTTTTGCTTGGCATCGGTTGTCCTATCGGCTTCATAACGCGTTATGACAACCGATCAGCAATCGACCAAGACAGTGATTGTGCACATGCGCGTAGACTGTCGATCCAAGCCAAGCTCATGGCCCGCTCATATTGCGTTAACCCTTCAGCAGGATTTCGCACACATCCGCTCGTTTTAGGAGTATATTGCTCAAAGTTGATACAACCTGTCCGGGATAAACCCAATGAACGTCCTCGCGCTCCGCCCGACATCCGCAGCAATCGCCAGCTTTGACACCGGCGCACGGCAAGGCTCCGAAGATCGGCGGCCGCTGGTTGAGGCCGAGCAAGTACGTTCTGAAAGTGACCGCCGGAAGCGCCAGGATCGCCGGACAGAAGATCAGGTTCGGCGCCGTATCGCATATGGTCTCGAGGAGCTTGTATGGGATGGCACGCCCGTACCGCAACCCGCGAGGATCGTTGCTGCAGCCCGCCTGTTTTCCGAAGGCAACACCTATTTCAGCGGACTGTTAGTCGACCGCTCCGCCTGATCTGGGCGTGACCCAGCTGCTGCGGTTTCCGCAAAGGCCCAGTCGATATAGTCATCAGACGCGGCAGCGATATCGACCGCGTAGATGGCCGGTGTCTCATAGGGATGGATCGGGCGCACGGCTCTCACCACTGAATCAAACAATTCCCGGCGCGTTTTGACAAGAAGCGGGATCTCCTCTTCGGTCTCGATTTTGCCTTTCCAGACATAGCAGCTCTCCATTGGCGCGAACCGATTACAACACGCCACAAGACGCTGGGTCAGCAAAACCGACGAAATCTCGTCAGCGACCTCGACCGATGGGCAATTGATCCAGATCCCGATAATCTCACGCATGCTGCCTCCCCCTCTTTTCAGCGCGGCATTTCTCTTCCGCGCACCTCTGTTCCGCGCTTAACATGGGAGCGACCAAAGTGGAGCAACGGATCATTATAGAATGGCGGAAGACGCGATTTTCGTAGGAAGCGGAGGCGAAGGCTATACCGATCCGAAGCATCTGCTCCTAAAGTATGCCAATCGGCACGGTCTCATAACTGGCGCAACCGGGACCGGAAAGACCGTCACGCTCCAGGTTCTTGCTGAGGGGTTTTCGGCTGCGGGGGTTCCGGTGGTTGTCCAAGATGTCAAAGGAGACCTATCGGGCCTTGCCTGCGCCGGAGACCCAAGCAGTGAGGCCCATGACGCGCTCACGCGCCGGGCTACGAAGATCGGCATGAACGACTTTCACTACCGCGCGTTTCCTTGCGTCTTCTGGGATATTTATGGCGAAAGCGGGCACCCGGTTCGGACCACAATCAGCGAAATGGGTCCGCTTCTACTTTCGCGTCTGATGGAACTGACAGAGGCCCAGGAAGGCGCGCTCCATGTGGCCTTTCGCCTTGCGGATGAACAGGGCCTCTTGCTCCTGGACCTAGATGATCTCCGGGCGATGCTCGCATGGATCGGCGAGAACTCTGAGGAGATCAGCCGAACCTACGGCAATGTCGCCAATTCCACCATAGGAGCGATCCAAAGGAAGATCCTCGTGCTGGAGACAGAGGGCGCGGCGGGTTTTCTGGGAGAACCTCACCTTTCACTCTCCGACTTGATGGCAAGAGAAGGCGATGAAGGACGGATCAGCGTTTTGATGTCCGACAGGCTGATGCAGGCCCCGAGGCTCTATTCGATGTTCCTGCTTTGGCTTTTGTCAGAACTGTTCGAGGAGCTACCGGAGGTTGGAAACCCAGATAAGCCTGTTCTGGTTTTCTTCTTCGATGAGGCGCATCTCCTCTTCAAGGACGCCCAAAAGGCCCTGATCGAGAAAGTCGCTCAGGTCGTTCGCCTGATCCGCTCGAAAGGCGTCGGGATCTACTTCGTCACGCAAAACCCAGATGACATACCACCCGAAGTTTTGGCCCAGCTTGGGAACCGGATCCAACATGCCCTGCGCGCGTTTACACCCCGCGACCGGAAGGCGTTGAAGGAAGCGGCTGAAACCTTTAGACCCGACCCCGCCTTCGACACAGAGACGGCTATTCAGCAGGTTGGAACAGGCGAGGCCGTTGTGTCTCTCCTGGAGGAGAAAGGTGTCCCCGCCATGGTAAGCCGGGTGCTGATCCGACCGCCAAAGTCGCGTATGGGCCCTTTGAGTCCGGAAGAGCGACAAGCGGCGCTAGCTTCATCCCCAGTTGCAGGCTTCTACGATGTCGCTGTTGATAGGGTGTCGGCAGCAGAAAAGCTTGCGGAGCGGGCAGAACAAGCGACAAACGACGTCGCCCTCGCGGAAAAGATGCTGGCGGAAATCGAGACAAAGAAGCAAGCGCAGGCGAGTTCGGGCACGGCGACCAGAGACCGGCGCTACGACCCGCCTCAAACGGCGCAGCGTGGCGCTTCGTCCTCGCTCTCGGCAGAAAGCCTCGCCCGTATCGTGGTGAAGCAACTGGCATCGAGAGACGGTCAGCGTCTCGTACGCGGCGTCTTGGGATCCCTCTTCAAGGGGCGGTAGCGTCGGCGAGCTTAAGCTCAGAGATCATCGTGCCCGCCTCCTCAGGGTCATATCGGTTGACGAATCCAAGTCGTTCCACGAGCCGCAACATGCCCCGATTCTCGGCCAGAATGATGCCGTCGAGCGTCTCGTAACCCTGGGAGCGGGCATACTCGATAAGGTGGCTCATGAGTGTGCTGCCGAGCCCACGTCCTGCAAGATCGCTGCGCACCAAGAGTGCATATTCAGCTGACTTCCGCGACGGCTCAGAAGCCATCCTCGAAACGCCGGCCATCCTTCCGTCAGGTCCGATAGCAATGAACGCCATGTCCCGATCGTAGTCGAGTTGTGTCATCTTGAGCGCCATTTCCTGCGGGATCTGATTGCGTGGCGCCATGAAACGAAGGCGCATATCCTCTGCCGAGAGATCGGAGACGAAATCCGGGTAGAGAAGCGCATCTGCTGGTCGGATTGGTCGGATTGTGTAGGTTTCCCCCTTTAGGACATAGTCCCGTCGCCACTCTGTCGGGTACGGCCGGATTGCCAGCCGCTGATTGGGCCCCTGCTCCTCGACCCGCGTTGGGTCAATCTCGATTGCAGCGTCGAGCGCAATCACACCTGTTGAATCGGCAAGGATTGGATTGATGTCGACGGCTTTGAGACAGGCGAAGTCTTCGACCATATGCGAAAAGGCAACGATGACGCCCTGCAACGCCGCTGCATCAACGGGGCTCCTTCCGCGATAACCTGTTAACAAGCGGCTCACCCTTGTGCGGCCGATGAGATCGGCAGCGAGGCTCGCATCCAGCGGGGGCAGAGCCACAGCTGTATCACGCAGAACCTCAACGTCTATTCCTCCCGCGCCGAACAGGATCGTTGGACCAAAAATCCGGTCCATGCTTAGGCCAAGGATCAACTCATGCGCTCCTGCCCGCTGGATCATCGTCTCGACGCAGAAACCGGATACCTGATCCTGGAGCCCAGCTGCCTCGACACGCTCTCGGATCGCGCGCGCGGCGCTGCGCGCCTGCGCCACAGTTTCAACATTCAGCACAAGACCGCCGACATCGCTCTTATGTAGAATGTTGCTCGAAACCAGCTTCACCACGACCCGGGGTTGCCTTTTCAGCATATCCTCGGCCAAGGCGACGACCTCGTCCTCGGTCTGGGCTTCATGGATCTCCGGAATCTCGACACCGTAGGCGGCGATCACAGCTTTTGCCTCAGGCTCCGTCAGCATCGACCGCCCCTCGGCTGCAAGGGAACGGAAGATCGCACGGGCGCGGGCGACCGCATCAACTGGTGTTGCCTCCAGAGCGCCTTCAACCGCGCGGTCTGGCACCCGCAACAATGCAGCTTGCGCCCGCCCCCAATCGGTAAGGTGTCCGACAGCGGAAGCCACAGAAGACGGAGAGTTAAAGGTCGCCATCTCGCGTCGCCTTAGTGTGCGCCGAGCCTCGCGAGCCTCGGCACCTCCGAGCCAACAGGTAAGCACCGGTTTTCGACCAATCATCCCCCGCTTGACCTTTCCCGCGACGGCTTCGGCCGTCGCGCCCGGATCGCCTCACGCACTGGGGCAGTTGAGCACCATAAGGACATCCACATCCCGATCTTGGGCGACAATATCGAGCGCGGCGCTGTAGCGCTCCGGCCCAGCATCCGCCAAGAGATCCACTGGATTTGATCCGCTCCAATCTGGAGGGAGCACCCCGTCAAGCTTTTCGATCGTGGCTGGCGCCAAGTTGGCCAACTGGCCAGAGCCATCCATCAACCTATCGACCGTCATCACCCCCGCACCCCCACCATTGGTAACGATGCCAACGCGAGCTCGATCAAGGGGGCGGAAGCGTGCCACTGTTTCCGCCGCTGAGAACAATTCGGCCAAACCGCGTACGCGCAGGACACCCGCGCGCCGCAATGCAGCATCAACGACAGCGTCTTCCGCCGCCATCGCGCCCGTATGGGTTGCGGAAGCACGCGCTGCTTGGATGCTCCGGCCTGCCTTGATCGCGATCATTGGTTTCATTCGGGAAACTGCGCGTGCTGCAGACAGAAACTTTCGCGCATCATTAACACGCGCCAAATAGACGAGAATTGCGCGAGTATGATAGTCCGACGACAACAGGTCGAGCATGTCTGCGAGATCGACATCGGCCATATCGCCCATCGACACGAGATGGGAAAACCCGATCTCGTGCTCATCTGCCCATTCAATTAGTGTCGTTGCAACTGCGGCCGATTGAGAAAGCAATGCGAGACGCCCGGGTTGCGGCATCCGATGGGATACACTCGCATTGAGTTTAACCTTCGGGGAGATAACTCCAATCGTATCCGGGCCAATGACACGTAATGTGAAGGGCTTAGCGGCATCCAGCACCTTTTGAGTTAGCCCTTCTGTCTCCTTAACGCCCGGTGTGAGTACGACAGCTAGACGACAGCCTTTCTGGCCAAGTTCTGTGATGTGGCTGGGAATGGTTTCTGGCGGCGTCGCGATGACCACCATATCCGGGGCTGCAGGCAAATGCTCCACTTCAGCAAACCCTGTCTCGCCTTCGAAACTCTCGTTGCCCGGGTGAACGAGCCAGAACGCACCCTTGTAACCCGCCGCCCGGATGTTACGAAGTGCGATTGATCCATAGGTCTCACCCGCCGTTCCTTCGCATATCAATACCACCGACCCGGGGTCGAGGGCGGTCTCAAGGTTACGAATTGTCATTCTGCCTCCGGCGCAGTCTGCGGCTCACCGCGGGACTTAGCGCATACGCCTTAACAAGGACCGAGCACCCGACTGCTGCGGCGCAGCATCAGGTCGAACCTGTTGCAAACACGCTTGCTATGACGACGTCAAGTGGATCGCGATGCAGAAGCTAAGCAGGAAAGGCAGGTCAACGGACAACGGGAGGCCGAGCACGCGAGCGCTCGTCAGCCAACGATCATCTGTTTCATCTTGAGCGCCTCGAATTCAAGCTCCAGGAGACGGTGTTTGACGACATCGCCAATGCTGATCATTCCTACGAGGCGATCCCCCTCCATGACAGGCAAGTGGCGAAACCTACCTTGGGTCATCCGGTGCATCATTTCGATCAGACGTTCGTTCGCCTCGCAGGTAACGGGGCTTGCTGTCATCAAATCCGCCACGGGCAACGTGAGCACATTGCCGCCCGCTTCCGCGAGTTTTCGAACAACATCTCTCTCAGAAAGAATTCCGACTAGTGCCCCATCCGCGCCCAGCACAAGCACAGCCCCGATACCGTGCGCCTTCAGGAGAGATACCGCATCGCCAACGCTTGCGTCAGGCCTGACAGAATACATCGCCCTGCCCTTGTCCGACAGGATCGTGGCGACGGTGGCAGCACCACTGATCGACGCTAAGTTCGACTTTGTGGACTGCGAATGCGTCCGTTCGCGCTCTTCATCCGACTTTAGAGGGCCGCGGTAGTTTTCAGCTGGCATCGGTCATCCTTCCTTCTCAGATGGGATCTTGCTGCTGCGGGAGACTTTATCAGAGGAGCCTATCGCGGGCACCGGGAATTGTCAGGGGCTTCCAGCGATTAAATCGACACTCTCGAAGCGGGGTGGGTCGGACGCATCGAGACTAAACATCCGCATAAATCTGACCAACCCGATCAATTGCAGCCTCAAGCGACATCTCCTCGCTCTCGCCTGAACGCCTAGACGTTAGTTCCACAACACCGTTCGCCAGCCCCCTTGGACCCACCGTGATCCGCCAGGGCAGTCCTATGAGATCCATCGTGGCAAACTTAGCGCCGGCGCGCTCTTGCCGGTCATCGTATAGCGGGTCGAGACCCTTGGCCTGCAGCCCGGAATACAGAGCCTCGCAAGCACTATCCGCGTCGCCATCGCCTTGCTTGAGATTGACGATCCCCACATGGAAAGGGGTCACGCCCTCGGGCCAAATGATCCCGTTGTCGTCATGGTTGGCCTCGATCAGCGCACCGACTAGTCGGCTCACACCGATCCCATGGGATCCCATATGAACCGGAACCCGCGCACCTTCCTCGTTCACGACAACAGCGCCCATCGGCTCAGAATACTTCGTTCCGAAGTAGAAAATCTGACCAACTTCTATCCCGCGGGCCTGACGGCGTCGTTCCTCCGGAACTTCTGCGAATAGGGCTTCATCATGGGTCTCGTCGGTGCGCGCATACCGAGATGTGAACTCCTCCAGGATCGCCTGACATTGTGTGACGCTGTCGTAGTCAATCTCGCGATCACCAAAGGTCAGATCGCTGATAGCGCTGTCGAAGAAAACCTCGGACTCTCCTGTGGATGCCAAGACCAAAAACTCGTGAGTATAGTCACCACCAATCGGACCGCCATCGGCGCGCATCGGTATCGCCTTCAGACCCATCCGCTCGTAGGTCCTGAGATAGGTGACAAGATGACGATTGTATGCGTGGAGCGCGTCTTCCTTCGTGAGATCGAAAGTGTAGCCGTCCTTCATAAGAAACTCACGCCCCCGCATCACACCAAAGCGCGGACGCATCTCGTCGCGAAATTTCCATTGGATGTGATAGAGCGTCAGGGGTAATTCTTTGTAGCTGCCCGCTGCGGAGCGAAATATATCGGTGATCATCTCCTCATTCGTCGGACCGTAAAGTATATCCCGGTCGTGACGATCACGCATCCGCAGCATCTCGGGCCCGTATGCGTCGTAGCGGCCGCTTTCTTGCCAAAGATCCGCCGGTTGGAGTGTGGGCATGAGAAGTGGGATATGTCCTGCCCGCTCCTGCTCTTCATGAACGATCTGCTGGAGCCGCACGAGGACACGATGGCCCAGTGGTAACCATGAGTAGATGCCGGCGCTGGATTGCCGGATCATTCCCGCCCTCAACATGAGGCGATGACTAGCGATTTGTGCTTCGGCTGGCGTCTCCCGAAGAACGGGTAAGAAGTATCGGGTCAGGCGCATGGATTAAGTTTATCCCAGACTGCTTGCGCCGGGACATAAAACTGTATCATCGGTTTCCAGATGCACTGACCAGCGAGCATAAGACCGCCCCTTGAACGTGAATTGAAGAAGCGGCCATAATAGCTTGGAGACGGTCTCCACACTTACTAAAAGCTGGAATGCGCAGTTAATTGCTTTCTTATATATGCGTCGACCGACCCTGCATGGCGGTCAAACGAGCGCCAGGTTTCCTGCGCTTTGCCGACCATCCCGGCCGGTCTCAAGGTCGTAAGTCACTCTCTGATTGTCAGCCAACCCGGTCAGACCGGCGCGCTCAACAGCAGAGATATGCACGAAAACATCTTTGCCGCCCTCATCAGGCGCAATGAAGCCGAAACCTTTTGTGGTGTTGAACCATTTCACGGTGCCCTGGGCCATCCCGTGGTCTCCTATATGTCTGTGCTGCCCGCAATATGCGGCAACTCGGCATCGTCACTGCAAAATCCAAGCCAGTCGCCAGGGGAGGAGATAGGTGGCCGAAAGAGATAACGTCGCCTGCGTCAGCTAGGATACTTTTGGCGCTGTTTCAACCGGGCGCTGCGAAAGAATGGGGCTCTGCTGCGTCCGCGAAGCACGGCTTGATCGAACTCATGATCGAGCACAACCGGCAAAGGACTCCGCAAGCCGAACGTCCCACTCGATCTATACAGCTATGCACTGGGTTGAATTCCAGATTGCAATTCACGCATGGATTAGGTTATAGGTGTCTGCCGGAAATGCCGCACCAAAACAAAGCGGTGACTTGAAAGATACCGGCTCTAGGACCGGCGAGGCTAGAATTCCTTCGGAATGGCCCAAGTCTTGGGGGGGAGACAAAGCGGCCTGCGGATGCGGGCCGCTTTGCTTTGAGAACCGGCGAGTCTTTTCAGAGGTTTTTCTTGCAGAGCGGTAATCAGACGTTGATTTGCGATGTGGAAGTCGTTCGGGCTAAGGCTCCAAACGAAGAGCGGCGCGCAATCCCATCCGGCTGGCCAGAGACTGCAGACGGCGTTCAACGGCCTCCCCCGCACATTCTGACGCAATGCTGTGCAGTGTTACGGTTAGATTTCCATCTTGGACACGAAGTTTGGCGTTATTGAGCACTTCTTCAGAGGATCCGGAAAGCATTGCACCGAGACGCATCGCTCGACCGAGTTGTGCAGCCTCGGCGAGGCGCTCCTCACCGATCATACGCGCATAGCGTTCGACAATCGCATTCGGCGCGCTCGCTTTATAACGATTCAGGAGCGCGAACCCGACGAAGATGCGATCATCATGGTTCACTCCGCCAATATTTGCCCGCGTCACTGAGGCAAAACAGTGCTCGGCCCGATATTCAGGATGTGCCCGCCAATGCACGTCGTGCAACAGACATGCCGCTTCAATGAGCCGCAACGCGGCAGCTGAAGCATCTGGATAAAGAGGTCTGAGCCACGAAAACAGGACACGACCGAAACCCGGCACCCGGGACTTGTTGACTTCCATGTGACGCGCGGCTTCCAGCAACGGATCGCGTTCGCGCATCGCCTCAGGCATCTGTCGATAGAGGAGCCCCTCGCGCAAGCCGTAGGCCGACACAACAATTCTCGAGGGCTCCGCCCGCCGAATCAATTCCCTCAGGACGGGAACAACCAGCGGAATGAGCGAGAGCCGCGCCGTCGATGTCCCAGTGAGCCTCGAAAGCTCCGCGACGTCTTGCGACGGGATCCAGTTGAGCGTTTCTTGTAGTCTCTCGATGGGCGGCTCGTAGCCGTGCAGCACGGTGAGCGGATAGTCCGTTCGTAGCATATCAAGTCGCGCTAGCGCGCGCCAAGAACCACCAACAAGGAAAATCGATTGTCCTGTCTCACCCGAAACGGATTTGAATAGCCCCTTGATCTGCTTGCGGATGTATTTTTCGCGCTTCTCTGTTCCGGAGATGTCTGCAAGCTTCAATGGCCCGACCGGCGCTGTGTCGCATTGCAGCGTCCGTCCGTTTCGAAGGAGCGCGAGCTCAATGGAAGAGCCGCCCATGTCGCAGACAATTCCCTCTGCATCTGGCCAGCCCAGCAACACGCCCTTGGCCGAAAGCCGAGCCTCTTCAGCGCCACTCGCCACGTGGACCTGAAGGCCCGTTTCCGCCTCTATCTGATCGCAAAAGGCCGCGCCATCCTCGGCGTCTCGCACCGCCGCGGTCGCAACAGCGATCATGCCGGAAAGATCCATCCGGGCCGAAAGGGCGGAGAACCGCCGCAAAGCTCCAAGAGCCTTGTGCCGACCTTCTGGGTTGAGCCTTCCCGTCCCACTCAGGCCTGCACCCAGACCACAGAGGACCTTTTCATTGAAGAAGTAAGCCGGACTTCTGGCCATACCATCAAAGACCACAAGCCGAACCGAATTCGACCCCACATCAATCACACCAATGCGGCGAAGCCGCGTCTTGACCGCATCTTCGACCTCGAAGAGAGGCACGTGCTCCTCAACTCGCTGCGTCATTGCGCATAACCGCTAGCAGGACCACGGGCACCCATCGCATCTCTCCATTTTCAGAGCGTCATTCCGCAAAAGACGTTCATTCGAACTCGCTGACCAACGGCAGAACATCATCGGCGCCGGCGCGGCCTCGGCCTGAGAGAGATGGGTTCTCCATGAAATACCTGTGACAGCTAAAGCGGTGCCTCAGATCTTGCTGGCGATGGCGCGCGAAACGGCCATCTGGTTGCGCAACCCAACTCTGATCTGTGTCTCGCATGTTCGCCGCCATGATCTGATCGATGATCTGAGCATGCACGGTTGGGTTGGTAATTTCCACAAGCGACTCGATGCGTCGATTAAGATTGCGCTCCATCCAGTCAGCAGAACTGATGTAGACCCGGGCCTTGGTGGAGGGCAAACCATGGCCGTTGCCAAAGCATACAATCCGGCTGTGCTCCAAAAACCTGCCAATCACCGATTTGACGCGAATGTTGTCCGATAGACCTGCGACGCCTGGCCGCAGCGAACAAATGCCGCGAACAACCATGTCTATGCGGACACCTGCTTGGCTTGCTGCATAGAGAGCATCGATCACAACCGGGTCCGTCAGCGCATTTGCTTTAACCCAAACCTGCGCAATGCGACCGGCTTTTGCATGCTCCATTTCCTCAGCAAGGCTCTCCAGGATACGCGGCTTAATCATGTGCGGAGAAATCGCGAGGTTCTCCAGCTCTATCGGCTTAACGTAACCCGTTACGTAGTTGAACACTTTGCCTGCGTCTCGCCCCAACGCCTTGTCGCAAGTAAAGAGCGAGAGATCCGTGTAAATGTTAGCTGTGCCTGGATGATAGTTGCCGGTGCCAAAATGACTGTAGGTCACGAGTTCATTGCCTTCGCGCCGCACGACCTTGGACAGCTTGGCGTGTGTCTTCCAATCTACAAAACCATACACGACCTGCGCACCCGCACGTTCGAGTTGGCGGGAAAGCCGGATGTTTGCCGCTTCGTCAAACCGCGCCTTCAACTCCACCAGCGCCGTAACTGACTTGCCTTCCTCAGCCGCCTCACAAAGCGCGGCAACGATTGGGCTATCGCGGCTCGTACGATAAAGCGTTTGCTTGATCGCCAGCACATTCGGGTCGCGCGCAGCCTGCTGTAGAAACCGCACCACAATGTCAAACGTCTCATAGGGGTGATGGAGCAACATGTCCTTTTGGCGGATCGCCGCGAGAATATCGCCTTCGAAATCGAGCACCCGTTCGGGAACGCGCGGCGAAAACGGTGGCCAGAGCAGATCGCGACGCCCAATCTTGCACAGCTCCGAGAGATTTGAGATGCCAATAATCCCGCGGATTTCGACCACCTCATCTTGTTCCACACCGAGCGCAGCGACCAAGGTTTCACGCAGATCGGGCGGCGCATTCGAAGTCATCTTGAGCCGCATCACCTCGCCGCGCCGCCGCCTCTTCAACGCAGTCTCAAATTCGCGAACCAGGTCTTCGGCCTCTTCCTCCACTTCCAGATCGCTGTCGCGCAGAACACGGAATGCGCAACTTGCCAACATTGTGTAGCCAGGGAAAAGACGATCGACGAAGACCTCCAGGAGGCCCTCCAGGGGCAGGAGACGAAGCTCACGATTTGTCCCTTCCGGCAAGCGTACGAAGCGCTCCACCTGCGCTGGCACCGGCAAAAGCGCGTCCAACTCGCGCCCAGAGTCGTCCCGCCTCAACTTGAGGCCCATCGCAAAGCCCCCGCTTGCAATGAACGGGAAGGGATGCGCCGGATCGATTGCGAGGGGTGTAAGGATCGGGAAGACCTGTTCGAAGAAGTAGGTCTCCAGCAATCGTACGTCCGCCGACCGCAGCTCCGATGGCGACAGCACCAGGATATTCTCTTCCCGCATTTCTGCCTGAAGCCGCTTCCAGGCAAATTGCTGGCGCTCCATCAAGCGGCGCGCCTCAGCCTCGATTTGTTCGAGCTGTTGCGAAGGGCTTAGGCCGTCGCTCGACTGAGCCGCGACGCCTTGCTGCACCATACCACGCAAGCCAGCCACGCGGACGGTATAGAATTCATCGAGATTGGCGCCCGAAATCGCCAGAAAACGGACGCGCTCTAACAGCGGAACATCGGAGTTTTCAGCCTCCGCCATGACACGCCAATTGAAGCCTAGCCAACTTAACTCGCGATTCACGAAGCGCTCTCGCCCTTCTGTGTCGAGACCGGGTATGACCTTTCCCGGAGAGGCCACCGAATTCAAGAAATCGGCGTTGATCTCGTTTTCTATCGGCGTGGGCGCGACGTCCGTCTGTGCGACATCTTCCTGGAGTTCGAGGAGTTCTTCAGCGTTTTCTTCCATGTTCTCCTCCTTGCGGGCCTGCCTGACGAAATCGGGTTCGGATCGAACACTCTTGGGAAAGCGGTCGGCGACGGTCAATACTCGTGCGGATAAGCCGAAGCGCCAAGCGATTTTGTTACCCTATCTTGAAGGTGGCGCAAGACACACCTTGCCCGACCTCCTATGGGTTAGTTTCGAACCCCGGCGCGCCGCTAAATCGCGCGTGCTAGCAGAGGTTTCGCCCAGCGCGGGACAATACGAAGCCGAGCAAGCTCGGCATCTAGGGAAAGCCAGCGCCCCCCACCAAAAAGAAACGTCAGGATCAAAACCGACCAGAGCAAGGGATACTCCCAACCTCCACCCGGCGAAGCCCAGATGAAACCAAGCGAGAAGTGTCCGCCCATCACCGTCGCGATCATCAGGTAGGTCACCGTGGCAGGAGCTGCGAGCCGAGTGAGTAGCCCGAGCCCCACTCCGATAGCGGCCGCGCATTCCACCAACCCGGCGACAAGAACAAAGGCCAATGGAAAGGGAACTCCGAGGCTCTCAAACGCCGCGACATCCTCATTTCTAGGGACCGGACCGGCAAACAGTTTCTCTGAGAAATGCGGCACTAGATCGAGCCCGAGATAGAGGCGAAAGAAAGTCAGGTGCACCGTTGCGCCGCTGGCATGCCCCGCCAGAAGCGCGCTCCGCGCATGACCGACAAAGGCCAAGCAGTATGCCAGGAAAGTTGCACCGCACGCGATCATCGTGAGCGTCAGATCGGCCAATGCAACAATGCGCCATCCCACCAAGACCGTGAAGACACCAATCAAGAAAGCTGCCGTGGCGTGCCGCCGAGTAAGAATGAAAGCGACGAGTGACGAAAGCGACAAAAACAACAGCAAAAAGGCTGCTGCTTGGACATGAATAGCTGCAGGCAAAAGCGTGCCAATGCCGAAGATCTCAACGACCGCTATGCCCACCGTACCGAGGGTCAAAGCACCGGCAGCAAATTGGGCGTTTCGCTCTCCGCGTCCGGCCCCAACTGTTGTCTTCAAACCGCCTTCCCCCAAGATGCAAAGCCAGAATACCCAAGTGTTGCAAAACTCCCTACCTGGGCAGAGGCGTGCGACAGACAATGCCCCGTGCCTTGGGCGCTCAAGTCACCTCATGGCTCTCCTCAAACCTATCGAGAACCTCTCGAACCAGCCTAGGTGTGATTGATCGTCGGGTCGCGATTGTTGCACGGTTGAGTGAGCCCACCACTTCTTCGGCTGCCGCAAAAGACCGCTCCATCCGCAGAAGAAGAAAGTCGATGATCTCGCCGCTCACCTCGAGCTGACGATCCGCGAACAGTTTCATCAAGACCGCTGAAAGCAATTCGTCATCTGGCGCGTCGAGCCGGGCGACTCCAGCAGTTCCGAGGCGGCTGGCAAGATCGGGGAGCCGGATCGGCCAGTGGGCGGGAGCTTCCACGCCGCTCACCAGAAGCGTACCGCCTTGTGAATGAAGTCTGTTGCAGAGATGGAACAACATCTCCTCGGCCGCGCCAACAGAGCTAAGCTGCGGCAACAGATCCGCATCTTCAACCGCGACCGCCGCTCCGGTCGGAAGCGCCGACGGATCAAATCTCTCCAGATCCACTACCCTCAAGATCTGCGCCTCGGACCGGTTGGCCCAAACATTAGTGAGATGGGTTTTTCCCGACCCCGGAGGACCGATCAAAGCCATCCGCCCCTCGGGCCAATTGGGCCAGGTATCTATCTGCGCCAGCGCCATCCGGTTGGATTGGGTAATGTAGAAGTCTTTTCGCGCGCGCGCTGGCCGAGATGCGAGATCGAGCGCGAGTTGTCGGACGCGCGTCACGGCGTATCCTGAGATTGCTCGGGCGGCTCCCTGTCGGACGGCGGAAACATGCGCTGAGTTCCAACACCGGGGATTTCAGGCGGCCCTCGGTAGAGCGGGCTGTCCAGATACTGCGCGAGCAAAAAACGGCTGAGTACCCCAATGGATGCCGCCGTTGGCACCGCAACAAGCATCCCGGCAAAACCGAAGAGCTTGCCGAAAACCGCAAGTGCTAGGATCAAGATGACTGGATGAAGACCGACGGAACGCCCGACGAGCTTGGGCGAGAGGATGTTGCCCTCAACGAACTGACCAAAGCCGAAAATCGCCGCCGTGAGTAAGATCCAAAATGGCTCGCCCCAAAAACTCACGAGCGCGATCCCAATCGACAGTATGCCCCCGGTCATGGAGCCGACATAGGGTATGAATGACAGAAACCCTGCGACCATCCCGACCAGAAACCCGAAGGGCAGACCGACAAGAGACAGGCTGACGGCATAGAAAGTGCCGAGGATTAGACAGACACTGAATTGCCCACGAACGAAACCCGCGAGCGCCAGATCGATCTCATGGAAAATTCTTCGGATCGTCTCGGCGTGTTGGCGGGGGAGCCAAGAATCGAACTTCTCGATCATAAGGTCCCAATCGAGCAACAAGTAGAAGGCCACAACTGGCGCGACGACGATCAGGATGAGAAAATCGACCACGGCGAGCGAAGACGACAAGACCTGGTTGATGATATTCGGACCGATCTCCGCGATTCGACCCTGCACGCTTGTAAGAGCTTGGCGGACAAGTTGATCCTCACCGCTGAAGCGAGGAAATGTCTGGGTGATCCAGACTTGGAGACCTGCGATCAACTCCGGCGCCGCGCGGATTGCTTGGCGGGTCTGCTCGATCAAGGCGGGCACGATCAGGAATATCGTGAAAACAAAAAAGAGAACGACACCGAGGCTTATGAAGGCCGTCGCAAGCACGCGGCTGAGACCCGCCCGTTCCAACCGGTCCGCCACGGGATCCAGCAGATAAGCGATTGCTGTGCCCAACACAAAAGGTAAGAGGGTGTCTCCGAGAACCCAGAGCGCGAAAATCAAGACAGCGAGAGAGAGGCCCCAGAAAATACTCTGCGTGCGCCGCCCTGCCATTCTATCGTCCTCTTTCCATCTGGATCAGCGAGGCGGCACAACTGAACGCTTCGCTGCACTTGACCGCCCCATAAACGGATCCGGGCCGCGTCAGGGCCGTACCACAACAGCCTTGCCGCAGGTGGGACCGTGTGGCAAGCGGCAAAGCCCTCCGGCAAGGAGGGGACAATCATATCTTCCTTCCAGAGTGCATGACCGCAAGCCGCGCACTACTGGCGCATACCGCGCAGTGTTAGACAAACTGTTCTCGGATAAGCCGCTCTTCGAGACCGTGCCCATGATCGAAAAGGATTCGGTGGGCGACGTCGTTGGCAGTCTCAACTTCGATCCGGACACAGTGGCGCACCTCGAACGCGTCTGCTGCCGCGGATACCGGGCGCTTAGCGACCTCGCGAACTTCAAAAGTGAGGCGAGCTTGTCTTGGCAAGATCGCCCCACGCCAGCGGCGGGGCCGGAAAGCGGCCATTGGTGTGAGCGCCAAGACATCGGCCTTGATGGGAAGGACAGGCCCGTGCGCCGAATAGTTGTAGGCAGTGGAGCCCGCGGGTGTTGAAACCAGAACGCCATCGCAGACAAGCTCAGCCATTCGCTCCCGTCCATCGATCAAGATACGCAGCTTCGCCGCTTGCGGACCGCCCCGGATCATAGAGACCTCGTTGATTGCGAGCGCTTCGACAACTCCACCGTCTTCTTGGGTCGCACGCATCCGCAGGGGATGGATCATTGCCTCCTCGGCGGAGAGAAGTCGCTCAACCAACCGCTCGTCCGAATAGTTGTTCATAAGGAACCCAACCGTCCCGCGATTCATGCCATAAACAGGCAGGCTCCGCGCAGCGGGGTCCTGAAGCGTGGAGAGCATCAGCCCATCCCCGCCCAACGCAACGATCACCTCGGCATCTTCGAGTGCATACTGGCCATATCGGACAGAAAGCCGCGTCAAGGCCTCGCGCGCGAGCGAGCCAGTACTGGCGATGAAGTGAATTCTCCGCACGCTAGAAGATGTTGTCCGTGCCGATGACATTGTGGTCGGACTGTTGCGCGAACCGTCGGCAAACTCAAGACTTACCGCCTTGTAAGAATCTTCCGTTTTCGTTCGTGTGGCGGAGAGCCCAACGCGCCTCATCAGCGTAACGAAAGATACTCCCAGCGTAAGCTTCTATGCATGTTTCCGAGTTTGCTTGAGCACCAAGCCTCGACCCAACAGACTGGAAGAGGATCTCTACTTGACTGCTCAGGGAGTGAGCTTTCAAACTTGTAAGCGTTCGGGTCGCACCGACGCGAGATCTGCTCGCAATCAAAACGGGAGAGCAAAAATGCGCCTTTGGCTCATGGCTCTAATGACCGGGGGAGCGTTCCTTCTGGCAGCCACTTTGCCTATGGCACAGACAGAAACGGACATTGCAGAGGTTGACCTCGAACTTGTCCTGCTTGCCGACGCGTCGGGCTCGATCGACGAGGGGGAAATCCGTCTTCAAAGGTCTGGATACGCCGATGCTTTGCGCCACCGTGAGGTTATGTGGGCCATTGCCAATGGCGGTCGCCACGGGCGCATTGCCGTGACTTTCGTGGAATGGGCAACCTCCACGAGCCAAGACGTGGTCGTGCCCTGGACCATCATCGAAACCGAGAACGACGCCGTCGCCTTTGGCGAAGCCCTGATGTCCGCGCCTCGTCGAACTTACGGATCAAACGCAATCGGATCGGCGCTTCTCAAGGCGCTTGAGCTCATCGACACCAACGAGTTCGACGCCAATCGCAAGGTAATCGACCTCTCAGCGGACAGTCTGTGGAACGGATCAGGTCCGCCAATCTCCGAAGCTCGCGACATCATCTTGGGCGCCGATGTTGTGATAAACGGCCTCGCGGTGGAATGCCGAAGCTGCAATGGCCGTCCCCGGCCTGGCGACTTAGAGGCGGAGTTCGAGAGCTATGTCATCGGAGGGCTCGGCGCTTTCGTGGTTACGGCCGACAGCGATATCTCCTTCTCACGCGCTGTGCGCCGCAAGCTCATCATGGAGATCGCCGATTTAGGCGCCCTTTCCGACGGTAGAGTGGTTCGCATCAGGTAGCTTGATAGGCCCCGCACCACGCTGCCCTCATTCTGGAACCTGATATTTTTAACGAAAAAATGCCGCCGACAGGCGGTCAAAACAGAATGTGTCAGCTTGGCGTGGATCTATGGGAGGTCGGCGAAAACGGCCCACGCTCGATTGCTACCTTGGTCCCGGGCTCGCGAAACGAACCCTAGCTCGTATCGTCAGTGTAGATCCGGATGAAACGTCCGCCGACCTCAAGCCCGATAAACCTCTGATCGAACTCAATGCAGAGCCGTTGTGCCAAGGCAACCACGCCATCGGTGCTGTCGGTCCGGATGCGCGCAAGAAGGATTGGACGACGCTGCCCATCAAAAATGGCGTCTGCGGTCTGGATTGTTGCAGAAGGGAAGCTCCTGGCAATCGAATGACATAGTTGATCGATATCGTCGTCGGTGATCTCCCGACCTGACGTGTTGGGCAAATAGATCAGATGAACCGGCTGTCCGATCACGCCATCCAAGTGGCGCGTCGAGGTGCTCTTGCCATCCATCTCGAGCTCGTTGTCAGCCCGAATGATCCGCTCTGCTTCGGCCGCTGTCTCGTCAAAAAGCGCCTCCAGCGCGGCGTTGGCGCCGCGCCCGGCATCGATAAGGTGACGGCACCCATCGAGATAGCTAAACCTGCGATCGCATGTCCAACCAGCCGGAGGAGACTCCGCAATTGCATGCAGATTGGAGATCACGTCGGCGAACTTCACGATGCGAGCATCTTTGGATTTGTGCGGCATTGCAGCGATGCGCTCTCGCCGCCGCTCGTCCTTGGGTAAACTCATATCGTCGGAGTTTTCCGTGACGATCCGTGCAACCCTTGGGCCGAACTTATCCGCCAGCGTCTCCTCCGAAATCGGTGTGTCCTCCACCACATCATGCAGGAGCGCCGCCACCATCAAGTCGACATCATTCCCGCCCGTGGTCCGGGCGACCATGTCGAGCACCTCGATGAGGTGGTTGATATAAGGCTCCTGCGCTGCACCTTTGCGACGCTGATTGGCATGCGCATCGGCGGCATAGACCAAAGCCCTCGTCAGTTGAATAACTGCCGCGTTTGGCACCATCTCTTCATTGTCTTGCGCTCCAATGCCACCTGTCGCGCCGGTCATATGATCTCCCGATACAAACGTCTGGATCGTTTTGGCCCCTAGTTTAATCTCGACCTGGAAGAAGTCTTCATTTCTTTTGTTTCAAGTCTGACAGATTCAGCCCCCGGGACGCTGCCACTGCTTCTTAAGATCCGGGAAATGCTAAAGACGAATACAGCTTAAGCCGATCCCACGCTCTTTTGATCCTCAGGCCCCGTTATGTCGAGTTCCCTCTGCGTCTTCCAGAGAAGGTTTCTATGGTCAAACGCTTCCGTGAGTGTTGGCTTCACGACCTCGAAATAGGGTGATAGATCAAAGTCGCGCGGTGCGTATAACGAATGGTGGCGTATCTGCAAAATCTCGCGGCGCTGAGACCGTGCAAGCCGATCCGCTCTAAACTCTTTCGTGATCCTAGGCAGGATTGGATAATGCACCTGCTGGAACGCCTCTGCGATCAGCGACGAACAGATGGCCCGTGTCGGATCTCCCGAGCCAATCGAAAGCATCCGGCGGCGCCACCGGACCGGAACGGGGGGCGTCGGGAAAAAGTAGCGCAGAAGGTCCCAGATGTTCTGGATGTCGTAGCGGCGCCCAATACTCTCGATCATGAAATGGACGATTGCCGCACGGTCTTGGACAGAGAGACTAGCCGCTCGGCAAATCCGTGTATTGTGGTGCTCGTATTTCGAAAGCGGCACCGCAACGCAGCCCTCGCCAAGATTAACTTCCACCAAACTCAGGGTTTCGCCGCTGGCGCTCACCCGTCCAACCGCATTACCGACGTAAATCGCGGAATGCGACCAAGTCGACTGTGTCAGATATTTAATCGCGACCGAAACCCGCGCATGCCCTTCCACCAGTAAGACATCGCCAGGTTCCAGCGCGCGCCGCAACGCCGCGACGTTTGCGTGGGTGTAGGGCCGATGCTTTCGCGAAGGAGAAACCAGGCGGGCCGCCAGGAAACGGCCGAGCTTATCAATCAGGGTATCGCGGTATTGCGTCATTTTGAGCCGAAGCGCCGCCGGGCGCAGAGGGGGAGAACATCTATTGCCGTATTCGCAATGTCACCGAAAAACCTTTCACAGTCCTCACCCGAGTGTTTCTCCACGCACTTAGCGACAAAAAATTGCAGGGATTCAACGATGCGCGAGCAACAGGAGAGGTCCGTGGGGGAAGGGCTGGACGCGCAAGAGTTTCATGATAGCTTCGCGCCGCGATAGAAAAAGCGTCAAAAGTCGCGCGGGCGACTGTAACAGGATCGCGAGAGGAACCGAAGAAGTGTCATTGGACCTGGCGACAGAGCTGTCCCTGGAAGATCTCCTCAGGGCAGCAAATCGCGGAGACGGGCGAGCGTATGCCAAATTCCTCAGGGAAATCACCCCTTTGGTGCGAGGCGTCGCTCGATCGCGAAGCTCGGGTCTTGGCATGGACGTAAGCGAGGATATTGTGCAGGAAACCCTGCTCGCCATACACCAAAAGCGCCACACTTGGCGGGAGGACCTTCCCGTCAAACCCTGGCTCTACGCCATCGTGCGTTACAAGGTGATCGACGCTTTCAGGGCGCGAGGGCGGAGGATCCATCTCCAGATCGACGATTTCGCAGATGTGATCCCGGCCGAACCTGGAGAAGATCCGACGCAGCGCGGTGATGTGGAGCGGGTGATTGGTCGTTTGGATGAACGCTCGGCACGCATCGTTCGCGCCATTGGGCTCGAAGGCGCGACGATTTCTGACGTAGCGGGTGAGCACGATATGACCGAAACGGCAGTGCGTGTCGCACTGCATCGCGGTCTCAAACGCCTCGCGGCATTGCGGGAAAGTATGATCGAATGAAGACAGACTCTTTGATAAGCGCCTTGTCGGAAGACACATTGCTCAACCAACGGGTCGATGGTGTCTTGCCCTGGATTCTTGCAGCTTCCACCCTGGTGTTTGGCGGCGGATACCTGCTCCTTGCGGGGGTCCGACCCGATATTGGGGAGGCACTGCAGCACCTTAATGTGCTGATAAAGCAGGTGTTTCCTCTAATACTCGCGGCGACCGCCCTCGGGTTGGTAATGAATTTGTCCCGTCCCGGCGAGCGCCCTGGCGTCTGGCCATGGGTTTTGATGGTTGTACCGGCGATCCTCATCTTCGCAGTCGTCACACAGCTGCTCGTTCTACCAGCGGCGGCTTGGGGTCCGGCCTTTATCGGCCATAGCATCTCCGTCTGCCTCACTATGATCCCGCTGATTTCCGCGCCGATACTCGCTGGTTCCCTCTACATACTGCGCCGTGGAGCGCCCACCCATCCCGGCCTGTGCGGTGCGGTCGCTGGTCTCATGAGCAGCGGAGCAGCCGCGACCGCGTATGCCTTCTTTTGCACCGATGACAGTCCGCTCTTTTACAGCACTTGGTATTCCGTCGGAATCGGCGCGATGACACTCGTCGGTTTCCTCCTTGGTCGTCAGTTCTTGCGCTGGTAAGTCGCGACCAAAGACCAGTTCATCTCGGACGTTAGGGTTAGCCCATCCCAACTTTTTGGGGTGGGCTTTTCGTATCTTACTCGGCCTCGAAGCGAGCCGACGTGAAGCGTTCGCTCTTGGCACGCAAGGGGCGGACCGGTATAGCGCTGAAGGTGAACGCGCTCTTTGGTCTGGCTGGAAAAACCTGAGGGGCGCGGCACCAACAAATGTGACTAGGTGAAGACCGTCTTCAGAAGCGTCTTTAGTCTGAAACGGGTTCGCCGGGGCGGGAGACCGAGGTGTCCGACAGCGATTCCTTTATTTCCGAGGTCAGCGAAGAAGTCCGCAAAGAGAAGCTCTATGCTTTTCTTCGGCGGTGGGGCTGGCTCATAGGGCTTGTCGTTCTCACAATCGTCGGCGGCACGGCCGCAAACGAGTGGCGGAAACATGCTCGGGAACAGGCTGCACAGAGCAACGGCGACGCGATCCAAGCTGCGTTTCTAGAACCTGATCCTTCCGCACGGGCCTCCGCTCTTGGAGAGATTGCGAGTAGTGGATCAGCAGCCGCGCTCGCTGCTCGATTTGCACAAGCCGGCAGCCTCGACGAAGCTGGATCCAGCAATGAAGCTGGTGCAATCTTGGCTTCGATTGCTGAAGATCCCGAAGTTGAAGGCCTCTACCAGAGTCTCGCTCGGCTCCAACGCGTGATGATTTTGGGCGATGCATTGGAGTTGTCGGAACGACTTGCGACCCTGGATCTTCTGACAACGCCAGACTCACCGTTTCGTAACCTTGCGCTGGAGCAACGCGCGGTCATCCGGCTGGAACTCGGCGAAACTGACCGCGCTCTTGATGATCTGGAATCGATCCTGAGGTCGCCGCAAGTGACCGAGGCCCAGCGCCTGCGCGCCCGGGAACTCATAAGGGCGTCGGGCGGTAACAACGGAAGCGGCGATTTTGGCGAGCCAAGCTCAGGCGCCACGCCCATAGATGGCTAGGTCAAGACACCAGTAATGATCGACACGCAGACCCTCTCTAAACCTACGCGTTTCGCTCCACGCCGCGCAACCATCCTTGTGCTCAGCGCCATGCTGGTCGTGCTCAGCGCATGCAACAGGGGCGACGAACGCCTCCCAGGGGAGCGCGAGCCGATCCGACCCGTAGCAGTCTCGGCGGCAAGCACGCCATCGGCAACGCCCCGATCACGCCCAATCAACTTACCAGTTGCCCGCACCAATGCCGATTGGAGCCAGCGCAACGGAAGTGCCAGCGGTCGGCTGTCGCATCCAGCGTTCGCAGCTGTTCCTCAGGTCCGCTGGACCCGGAACATTGGGGCGGGTTCAAGCCGACGCGCACAGCTAATCGTGTCGCCCATCGTGGCGGGCGGTCTGGTCTTTAGCATGGACTCTCGAAGCCAGCTCAGCGCGCATAACCCGCAAGGGGATCTCGTCTGGTCGCAAAGTCTGGTCCCGGAAGGCCAAAGGCCGGACGCAGGGCCTGGCGGTGGGATCGCAGTGGCCGACGGTGCGCTCTTCGCCTCTACCGGGTTTGGCGAGGTCTTAGCGCTTTCTTCCGCGTCAGGTCAGATCCTTTGGCGCGAGAGTTTTGACGCCCCAATCAGATCGGCACCGGTGGTCCAAAATGGACGGATCTACGCCATTCTCCGTGACGACCGGGCCGTTGCGCTCTCTGCTTCTGACGGCGAAACTCTCTGGGAGGCTAGCAGCACCGGGGGAACGGGTCTCCTTGGCGGTGCAGTCCCGGCTGTTTCCGGTTCGCGCGTGGTGATCCCTTTTACCTCCGGTGAAGTTCGTGCCGTTTCCGCGTCTACGGGTCTATGGGAATGGAGCACGGCGATCACTCTGGGGAGACTTGATCTCGCGCGGAGCAGTATCGAGGACATTACGGGCGACCCGGTGATTTCAGGCACGAGTGTGTTCGCATCAAGTCAGAACGGCCGGACAGTGCGGATCAATCTCGCGACCGGGGAACGGATCTGGACCTTCGGGGAAGGGTCCTATGGCCCTATCTGGCCCGTTGGCGGCTCGATTTTTCTCGTTTCCGACGAATCTCGACTTGTGCGAGCAGATGCGACCCAAGGGACAGAGATCTGGTCCGTCCAACTGCCGGATCTGCACCCAAACCGGAATTGGCTTGGGAATCGCCAGCCGTTTCGCGCCATAACCCATTTCGGTCCGATCTTAGCGGGTGGTCGGCTATGGGTCGCCAGCGGCGATGCGACCCTGCGGGCCTACAGCCCGGTCGACGGCGCGCTGCTCGTCGAAATCGCACTGCCCTCGGGAGCCGCAGCGCCGCCGATCGTAGCCGGCGGAATTATGTATGTGGTCACCGAAAATGGGCAGCTTGTTGCGTTGCAGTAGCTGGGCGATTGACTGATCTCGATTTCACCGATTGCAGGGAGCAACCTGCATCCTCTTAGATACTGCCCAAAGCCTACACCAGATCCGGAAAAGCGAAGATGCCCTTCACCCTTGCCATCGTCGGACGGCCGAATGTGGGAAAGTCGACGCTGTTCAACAGGCTCGTCGGCCGACGGTTGGCCTTGGTGGATGATCAACCCGGCGTGACCCGCGACCTTCGCGAGGGCGACGCGCGTCTCGGTGCGCATCGATTTCAGGTCATTGATACGGCTGGGCTGGAAGAGGCAACCGATGACAGTCTGCCGGGTCGCATGCGCGCTCTGACCGAACGAGCCGTCGCTGAGGCTGATGCGTGCCTCCTTCTCATTGATGCGCGATCCGGTCTGACGCCACTCGACCGCGACCTTGCGGACCTGCTGCGCCGAGCCGCCACCGCAACCATTCTCGCGGCGAATAAGTGCGAGGGGAAGGCTGCAGAAGCGGGTCTCTTAGAAGCCTACGAATTGGGGCTCGGCGAGCCGGTGGCGCTTTCCGCCGAACACGGCCTTGGAATGGAAGACCTGCAAGACGTGCTGAGTGAATTGATTTTCGCGTCGCAAGACCTGGACAGCCGTGCTGATCCCGTGGTCGAGATTGACGACCGCGTAAATGAGGACGGATCCGGAGCAGAAGTCCCAGAAGGACGTCCGATCCAGATCGCCGTGATCGGTCGGCCAAACGCAGGAAAGTCGACTTTGGTCAACACTATCCTCGGAGAAGAAAGGCTTCTCACAGGACCTGAAGCAGGGCTAACACGCGATGCAATCGCAGTGCGAACCGATTGGTATGGAACACCCTTTCGGGTATTCGACACGGCGGGCATGCGCAAGAAGGCCCGGGTGCAGGAAAAGCTCGAGAAACTTTCGGTTGCGGATGGGCTTCGCGCAGTAAAGTTCGCCGAAGTCGTGGTGCTGCTCCTCGATGTTCAAACGCCTTTCGAGAGCCAGGATCTGAAAATCGCTGATCTAGCGGAGCGCGAGGGGCGCGCTGTTGTACTTGCTGTGAACAAATGGGATCTGGAGGATGAGAAGGCGCAGAAGCTCGCTGAGCTGCGCGAAGCGTTCGGGAGGCTGTTGCCTCAACTGCGTGGCGCCCCGATGGTAATGGTCTCGGCGCGAACTGGACAGGGGCTGGACCGGCTGCATCGTGCCATTCTTGATGCCTATGCCGTCTGGAACACTCGCATAGCTACTGCCAAGCTGAACCGATGGCTGGCCGATCAGACCGCAGATCATCCGCCCCCTGCTCCAGGAGGACGCCGTATCAGGCTGCGCTATATAACCCAGGTAAAGACGCGGCCGCCCACTTTCGTTGTTTTTGCCTCGTTACCGGACCAGATACCTGAAGATTACAAACGCTTTCTGGTCAACGGCCTGAGGCGGGATTTCAGCATGCCTGGGACCCCGGTTCGTTTGTTTCTTCGTACAGGCGAGAACCCCTACAAAGACCGACGTCGCACCAACATTACGTCGCTGACGAAACACAAATCGCCACGTCGCCGTCGCAGATAGCCAAAACCTCGCAAGAGCCGAATCATCCTGTATCGACCAAACCCAGCTCAGTCAGAGTACAAGGCTGGCCCCAATGCTATGCGATGCTGCGGGCGGCGCCTTCGCTAACACCAAGCGTTTCGCGGCCATGCGGGGCATGCCAGTCTATATGCGGACCAATGGGCACGACACCGGACGGGTTTATCGTCGTCTGACTTTGATAATAGTGCTCCGTGATATGGGTCATGTTTACCGTCTCCTCTACGCTCGGATGCTGGTAGATGTCACGGGTATAGTTCCATAGATTAGGATAGTCGCGGAGCTGATGCCGGTTGCACTTGAAGTGCCCGTGATAGACCGGATCGAACCGCAACAGCGTCGTGAAAAGGCGAACATCCGCCTCGGTCATTGTGTTCCCCACAAGATAGCGCTGATGGGCAAGGCGCTCCTCAAGCCAGCCCAGCGTGTCGAAGAGCGGGTATACCGCCGCCTCGTAAGCCGCTTGCGTTGTGGCGAACCCGGCTTTGTAGACCCCGTTGTTCAGCGTATCGTAGATGCGTGTGTTGACCTCATCGATCTCGGCTTGGAGCGCCTCAGGATAGAAGTCCAAGTTGTTTGCGCCAACCTCAACGAACGCTGTGTTGAGCATCCGGATGATCTCGGAAGATTCGTTTGAAACGATCGTGCCCTGCGCCTTATCCCACAAGACCGGGACAGTCACACGGGTCGACGCTTTGGGATCAGCTTCAATGTAGATTTCCCTAAGAAATCGCTTGGAAAGCACTCGATCGCCAGTCGCCCCGTAGGCGTCACTGCTGAACGTCCAGCCGTCGTCGCCCATGAAAGGGTGCACGACATCGACGCTGATATGCGCCTCCAAATCTTTGAGTGCACGTATAATGAGCGTCCGGTGCGCCCAAGGGCACGCATAGGAAACGTATAGGTGATAGCGCCCGCTCTCGGCTGCAAACCCGCCCACGCCACTTTGGCCAGGCGCGCCATCAACTGTGACCCAATTGCGAAACTGCGATTGCGGTCTCTTGAACTGCCCTTTGCTGGCTTTCGTATCATACCAGTCGGTACGCCATTCGCCGTCGCGAAGCAGGCCCATGATGCTCTCCTGTTCTTACCTCCCAAGAGCTACGAACCAAAGGCCGAGAAGGAAAGCGCTCGCGTGGCACCACAGTGTTTCCAAACTGTTTGCAATCGGAGTGCATCGATCGACTTCCGCCGCAGGATCACCGGCGCGCCGAGTGCCGTCCAGATGCCGCACCCAGTTGGAATTGATACAGCCAGAACTCTACGGGTTCATTTCCTACTTTAAAGGCGGGATCACAAAGGATTAACTGTTTGCACGGGGATCGACAGCGAGCGCGGCAGTCCATTGATTGCGGATGGCGCCGCAATCGTTCTGGAGCGACGGCGCGGAGGACGGACCCCGACACTTGTATCTTGAGGGGCTGCTGAATGATTGAAACACCCTACCTTCTGTTTCTGGGTGACGCGCAGGACAAGCTAGCGGCGAAAGTCGCCCAAGGAATCCGCGACTGGCGCCCTGAGGCCTCGGTTGGTCAATACCGCATGGAAGGATGCAAGGCGGATATGGGTCTGCCTGACATGACCATTGAGGAAGCCGTTGCGGCGGGGGCAAAGACCATGGTGATCGGAGTCGCCAACCGTGGTGGCGTGATTTCCCAAGCTTGGCTCAGCGTCCTTGAGGAGGCACTACTCCATGGCCTCGATCTTGCTTCAGGCTTGCACAACCTCCTGCGAGACGAGCCGCAACTCCTTGCAACCGCAAGAGCCAAGGACCGCAAGCTCCACGATGTCCGCGTCCCGTCTGTGAGCTATCCCATTGCCAACGGCAAGCCACGCTCCGGTCGGCGCATACTCGCAGTTGGCACCGATTGCTCGGTAGGCAAAATGTATACCGCCATGGCGATGGAAAGGGAGATGCAAGACCGCGGGATGAAGGCGAGCTTCCGCGCCACGGGTCAGACAGGCATCCTCGTGACCGGAGACGGCGTGCCGCTCGATGCAGTGGTGGCGGACTTCATGGCTGGCTCCATAGAATACCTGACACCCGACAATGACCCCGATCATTGGGATCTGATCGAAGGTCAAGGCAGCCTGTTTCACGCCTCATATTCCGGCGTCTCACTTGCCCTCATCCATGGTGGACAGGCCGATACGCTCATCCTTTGTCACGAACCGACGAGGCCCCATATGCGCGGTCTGCCAGACTACACGCTGCCGAGCCTGGAGGATCTGCGAGACCTGTCGCTCACTATGGCCCGAGTTGTGAACCCGAAGGTGAAAGTGACGGGCATCTCGGTCAACACAGCGGGCCTAGGAGAGGACGAAACGCAAGACTATCTCGCAAGTGTCGAAAAGCGCATGGGGCTGCCGACGGTCGATCCGTTCCGCCACGGGGCGGGACGGCTCGTTGACTCGCTCGAGTGAGCAGACAACCACCGCACTCCAACGCACCAATCTGCAGCCGAGAATTGGAGATTATCCTTGGATCTTAGCTCTGCCCGGCGATCCTTTGCCTTTGCAGAGGTTTTCACCATCAGCCGAGGATCGCGCAGCGAAGCTCACGTGATTGAAGCAATGGTCGAGAGCGAAGGCGCTATTGGGCGCGGAGAATGCGTGCCCTACGCGCGGTATGGCGAAACACCTGCTAGTGTCATAGCCCAGATTGATGGCCTCCCAGAGACCTTCGACAGACACGCCTTGCAAGCCCTTCTTCCACCGGGTGCCGCGCGAAACGCGGTCGACTGCGCGCTCTGGGATTGGGAAGCCAAGCGCCACGGTCAGAGCGTTTGGCAGCGCGCGGGTTTGGACGCGCCAGGACCCGAAGTGACCGCCTATACGCTCTCTCTCGCGGAACCGTCGGCGATGGAGGGCAAGGCACGTGAAAACGCCCACCGCCCGCTGCTCAAGATCAAGCTCGGCGGCGAGGGCGACATGGCCCGCCTCGAAGCCGTTCGGCGCGGCGCCCCGCAAGCGCGTATGATCGTCGACGCAAATGAAGGGTGGAGCCCGGAGTCCTATGCTGAGCTTGCGCCCGCGCTGGTCCGGCTCGGCGTAGAAATGGTCGAGCAACCACTGCCCGCGGGCAAGGATGATGCACTTGGCGATATGGAACGTGTTCTTCCAGTTTGCGCCGACGAGAGCTGTCACGATCGCGCAAGCCTAGCGGGTTTGAGCGGCAAATACGACATGATCAACATCAAACTCGATAAGACCGGTGGGCTGACGGAGGCGCTTGAGTTGCGTCAGGCTGCCCTGGCGGAGGGCTATCAGATCATGGTGGGCTGCATGGTGGGATCGAGCCTTGCGATGGCGCCTGCGCTCCTTGTCGCTCAAGGCGCGCGCATTACCGATTTGGACGGGCCGCTTCTCCTCGCCGAAGACAGGGTTCCGCCCCTGCTCTACGACGAAGCGGGTGTGCACCCCGCACCTGCAGCACTCTGGGGCTAGCTCGGCTTACTCTCAGCCGCCATCCGAGTTATGCACGTATTTTGCAACTTCGCAGTTTGGTATGCCTCAATCGTACGGGGATAAGGCCCCACAAGAAACCGACACCAATGCTGGATCCATGGATCAGTGTATGAAATCGTTGCGGCGTAGGCGGGAGCCGCGCTAGTTCTCTCAGCAGGTTCAGAAGAAAGAAATCTCACAATGTCTGCCGTTGCCCGCCGTTCCATTGTCGCGCTCAAGCTTCCCGAAGACGGTGTCGCCCGCTTTGCATTCCAGTTCGGGCTCGCCTTTGCCGGCTCGATCCTGTTGGCCCTATCCTCCAAGGTATCGGTAATGCTTGGTCCTGTGGACCTCTCCATGCAGTCGCTTACAGTTATGCTGCTCGCAACAGCATTCGGTTTCCGTCTGGGGATCGCAACAGTGCTGCTCTACTTGGCGGAAGGCGCCATGGGCTTCCCGGTCTTTCAAGGAACGCCCGAGAAGGGAATTGGCTTGGCCTATATGGCGGGTCCCACGGCAGGTTATCTCGTAGGCTTCGTCCTCATGGCCGGGGTCATGGGCTGGGCAGCAGATCGGGGCTGGGATCGATCTGTGCTCCGTCTTGCAATGGCAGGTCTCATAGGGACGATTGTCCTGCTCGGTTGCGGTTATGCCTGGCTCACCGTGCTCTTCGGCCATGGAAACGCCTGGGCCTGGGGCGTGGGTCCTTTCATCCTGCCTGCCATCTTGAAACTTGGCTTAGCCGCTATTGTGCCCGCCGCCCTTTGGGCAATTCTGTCCCGAGAATGAAAGAAATGACTGTGTCTAGAATTGTCTACGTGAATGGAGAGTACCTGCCAGAAGAGGCCGCGAAGATCTCAGTATTCGATCGTGGTTTTCTCTTCGCTGATGCAGTCTACGAAGTCACAAGCGTGCTGGACAGCAAGCTTCTCGATTTCGAAGGACATATGCGAAGGCTTAGCCGATCATTGACCGAGTTGGAAATGGACCATCCATGCGATAATGCCACACTAGAGGCGATCCACCGCGAACTGCTGGCCCGAAACGCGCTCACCGAAGGGCTCATCTACCTCCAGGTGTCTCGCGGCGAGGCGGATCGCGACTTCGCCTATCCTGCTGGCGCTAAACCAAGTCTCGTTCTCTTCACACAAGCGAAGCAGTTACGCGACTCAGCCACCGCGAGAAATGGCATCAAGGTGATTTCGATCCCCGACATCCGCTGGGGCCGCCGTGACATTAAGACTGTCCAACTTCTGGCCCCGTCCATGGGCAAGATGGCCGCGAAGAAGGCGGGCGCGGATGACGCTTGGATGATCGAAGATGGGATGGTGACGGAAGGTACATCAAACAATGCCTATATCGTCACGAGAGAGGGGAGTATCGTGACCCGCAACCTCTCGAACGCTATCCTTCATGGCATCACCCGCGCCTCGGTTCTTGCTTGCGCGCGAGAGGCTGAGATGCGCGTCGAAGAACGGCCCTTCAGTCTGGAGGAGGCGATAACCGCAAGCGAAGCCTTCTACACATCCGCATCCTCTTTCGTCACACCCGTGATCGAGATCGACGGCAAACTACTTGGCGGCGGCACGCCGGGCCCTATCGCCATGCGCTTGCGCGACATCTACATCTCAGAGGCCCTTAAGAAGGCCAGCTAGAAAAGCGGCATTTGGGCGGAAGTCATTTCTCCGTAAAAGATGCATCGCAACAGAACTGCGTCTGACCTCCAGCCAGCGGCGAACACCCCATTGCTCTTTTTTTGGGCGTACGACTAATCACGCTTTTGACAAAGCTCTAGGACCCACCACGACCGCAGCGCAGCACGAGCGAAAATCCACTCATGGCAAGACACTGCGCTGCTTAAGCCAACGGAGCAAGTTCCGTGCTATAGCGTGAGGTTTTCGGACATATTATATATTGTTGACTATTTTATTGTGTCTTAGGGGAGTGGTGCATGAAGGTCTGTGTTGTTGGCGCGGGGCCGTCCGGACTAACCGCAATAAAGCAGTTGCGGGACGAAGGGCACGAGGTCGTCTGTTACGATAAGAATACCGACGTCGGGGGAATTTGGCTCCGATACGATGGTGACGGCGACCAGATGAAGGTTTTTGACAACCTTCTCTTAACGATCTCGATGAGATTGATGGCCTATTCCGATTTCCCCCATAAGGGTCGCCGAGAATTCTTCTCGCATCGGCGCTATTGGGAATACCTGCGGGACTATGCCCGCGAATACGATCTTTATGACAGTATCAAGTTTGAGACCCGGGTCGAGAGTATTGAGCGGACCGCCGACGGTTGGACGGTGTCAGTACAAAAAGGCGATGCATCGTCAAACGAGCATTTCGATGCCGTCGCAATGTGTTCCGGACCATTCAGGAGTCCGAAACGTAATATCGAGGGCCTAGAGAATTTCTCTGGCGAAATTGTCCATTCTTCCGAGTATCGCAATAACGAGAGATTTCGCGGCAAGCGCGTTCTCGTGGTCGGTCTCGCGGAGTCAGGTGCTGATATTGTCCGCGAGATTTCAGATGTTGCGAAGGAATGCACACTCGCAATCCGAAGCTACAACTTTGTTCTACCGCGCGTCACCAGAGGACAGCGATCCACCGATCAGATTACCGTCCGGTCTCACCAACATGAGATGTATCGAAGAGCTACGAACTACCCGTTCCGGCCAGCAAGTTTCTGGGGTAACAACTTTGTCCAGAAATCAATTTTTCTGACTTTCACCATCATTTACGGCATGTTTGTCAACCTTGCCGCACTTGTCCGCCGCGAGAAGAGAGAATTGCCCGATACCAATCCGTTGGGCGAGCCCACCGAACCGCGGAAGTTGGACATTGCAACGCTCGACAATGACGACAACATCAACATGATCAAGACATGGAACCGGCGGTCCCACCCTGATGGAAACTGGAGTCAGAAAACGATCTTCTGCAAGAATGCCAGCTTCATTCCAGGGATCGTATCAGGCCGGACCAAGCTCAATGATGCAGGGATAGCCAGTTCCGAAGAGAACCGGGTTTCGTTTCTCGACGGTAAGAGTGATGAGTTCGATGCTATCATGCTGTGCACAGGTTTCACGCCTGACGCCTACTCCATCGGAGACCTAAGTGTCAGGGAGGGGAACGTTCGTAACCTATACAAGCATTTCCTGCATCCCGATCACGCCGGAACCGCTGCATTTATCGGATATGTGCGCCCGTTTACGGGCGGAATACCAATCTGCGCGGAGATGCAAGCGCGCTACTTCGCTCGGCTTCTTAGCGGAAAGTTACAGCTTCCCGATAATCTGGAAGAGCGGATCGCGCAGGAGAAGAAATGGGAAGAGTATTGGACGTCCCGCAGCCCGAGGCAAACAGAATCCATCCCCGCACAAACCATCTACCTCGATTCCCTCGCTTACGAGATCGGTTGTCTGGTCCCGATGTGGAAGATGATTCTGAACCCAAAACTCTTCATCCAGCTATGGTTCGGCAGTTACAACCCGTCCTGCTATAGAATCGTTGGCGATCATAATCGCGGCCGCGAAGCGCTCGACGATCTGTTTTCTGAGCCGGTCGAAAGACGGTATACCGTCGCCTTCAAGTACCCGCTCATGCAATTACTGCCGGGCGCTGTTCACCCAAAGAATGTGTTCTGAGGGCCTCCAGGATACCCCGCTTTCAGACGGAGATCCCGCGCCGCCGGTACTGCCCATCCTCTTGGGCGGCGTACGGAAACCGAAATGTCTGCTTAGAAAACTAGCGACTGCAACGGTGCGCCACACACCGTTGCCGCAACGGACGGCTTCTTTCATAGCTCGCCTAGAGACACATCGCTGACGGTCAGTCTCACAGACACGGCATGCTTTCCTTCATTTTCATGCAAGTCACCGTTGTTATGACGCTGGTTTTCGGCGCGGACCTAGCACCGTACTGATTGTCGTGAACGGCATAAGCTTCAGCGCCCGAGCGCAACTTCTCGCAAGTGCTGGTTACTCGGTATCGATCCTTGATCATTACGATATTTGTCAGTCTCAGTGTCGGCGGAGTATTTCAAGTGGCGCGTAAAGCCCGCGGTTCGGATCTACCCATTAGACCTAACATAAACCGGAAGAACGGCCTCTTTCCGTTCCGGGGCGAGGTGCTGCTTCGGAGCTGGATCAAGTCCAAATGTTTGCCTGGGTTCCAGACACATACCGAAATTGAACTCCTTTGCTGCGAGTCTCAATTCGATCTGAGAGGTAACAAGGCCACTGGCGACCCCTCCAGGACTTGAACCCGGAACCTGCTGATTAGAAGTCAGCTGCTCTATCCAGTTGAGCTAAGGGGCCGCGTAGCGCAATGCTGCTTCGAAGCAGCCGCCACTCCCTAGCCCGCAGACAGCGTCGCTTCAATGCGTGTATAGATTTATTGAGTGTTGATGCCTCGCAAATACCAAATAGATCGGCCTTGCTCCTAAGTTACACTGTCCAGCCTGCCTGGCTAATCACTGCTAGTGCGTCCAAGCCCCGCGGCGCTGCGAAGCAAAGTTATCTCCATAACCGTTTTTGCGCAGTATGTGCGCACGCGGCTTAGGTTCGAAGACTTGCGCCTCAATGCCGTGTTTCCGCGCATAAACGAGCGCGGCTTCCTTGCTCTCGAAGCTGAGTTGGACCTGACTGTTCATATCCGAGGAACTCGTCCACCCCATAAGAGGGTCGATTGAGCGAGCCTCGGCAGGAACAAACTCCAGCACCCAGTGCTTTGTCTTGGCGGTGCCAGACTGCATGGCTGTCCGGGCCGGCTTGAAGATCCTAGCAATCATTCCGGTGTACTCCGCAACTAACTGGACGAGATATGACGCCAGTATCACGCAATTTCAAGGGATTGAGGGGAGCGAGTAAAGCAAGCGGGTCGTCAACCGAGTGCGAGGGAGCGAGGGGTGGGGTGGGTGTACGCACCCGACTGACGACCACTGTGCTGCTTGCAAAACCTTGATACACCAATCCGATGAACACACGCAATGGTTTAGTTGTTAAAAATACTCTCATAAATCGAGTTTAAGTTGATCTCTCGTTAACTCATTCTTTACCTTGCATTCTCTTCGCCAAAAAACGACGCTCCGTGTGATGTCGCGGGAGGGTTCCATGGATCAAAGCCAGACGATTGATGCGGCAGAAGTGTTGGCGGCGCCAACTCGGCGTGAGAAGCTTGAAGGCGGACGAAGCTTTGTTTTAAAGGCCGATTTCTCACCCGCTGGAGACCAACCTACTGCTATCTCCGAGCTGTCGGTAGGTGTACGCGACCTGGAGCAGAACCAAGTCCTTCTCGGAGCGACCGGCACTGGCAAGACCTACACAATGGCAAAAGTGATCGAAGCCACACAGCGTCCAGCCATCATTCTTGCCCCAAACAAAACGCTGGCGGCGCAACTTTATGGCGAATTTAAGTCGTTCTTTCCCGACAACGCCGTCGAGTATTTCGTTTCGTATTACGACTACTATCAACCCGAGGCATATGTCCCCCGATCGGACACCTATATCGAGAAGGAAAGCCAAATTAACGAGCAGATCGACCGGATGCGCCATGCCGCGACCCGGGCGCTCTTGGAACGAGACGATGTAATTATTGTGGCCTCTGTGTCGTGCATTTATGGCATAGGCTCGGTCGAGACCTATGGAGCCATGACGCAGGACTTGATCTCTGGGTCCAGCTACGAGCAACGCAAGGTATTGTCTGGTTTGGTGGAGCAGCAGTATCGCCGCAACGACCAGGCGTTCCAGCGGGGGACATTTCGAGTGAGGGGTGATTCGCTTGAGATCTGGCCTGCCCATTTGGAGGACCGTGCATGGCGGCTTTCGTTTTTCGGCGACGAATTGGAGGCGATCCAGGAATTTGATCCGCTCACCGGGGCAAAGACCGATTCTCTGGAAAAGGTGCGGGTATACGCCAACAGCCACTATGTCACACCCCGCCCGACGCTTCAGCAAGCGACCAAGGGGATCCGGGAGGAACTGCGCCAGCGGCTCGACCAGCTGGTCGGCGAGGGAAAGCTTCTCGAAGCGCAGCGGCTCGAACAGCGGACAAATTTCGACTTGGAAATGCTGGAGGCGACAGGTTCATGCTCAGGGATCGAGAATTACTCACGCTATCTGACCGGGCGCAAACCCGGCGAACCGCCCCCGACCCTGTTCGAATACATCCCCGACAATGCAATCGTCTTTGCCGATGAGAGTCACGTCAGCGTCCCCCAGATTGGCGGGATGTATCGCGGCGACTATCGGCGAAAATTCACGCTCGCAGAACATGGCTTCCGCCTGCCGTCCTGCACCGATAATCGGCCTCTGAAGTTCGAGGAGTGGGACGCGATGCGGCCACAGTCGATCTTTGTCTCCGCAACCCCCGCCGCCTGGGAGTTGGAGCAAGCAGGCGGCGTGTTTACCGAACAGGTCATCCGGCCAACCGGCCTCTTGGACCCACCCATCGAGATCCGCCCCGTCGAAATGCAGGTGGACGATTTGCTCGACGAAGTGCGGATCGTTGCGGAGGCGGGTCAACGGGTTCTTGTAACCGTGCTTACGAAGCGCATGGCCGAAGATTTGACGGAGTATCTTCACGAGCAAGGCATTCGCGTCCGCTACATGCATTCAGACATCGACACAATCGAGCGGATCGAGATCCTGCGCGACCTGCGCCTTGGGGCATTCGATGTGCTGGTAGGCATCAACCTCTTGCGCGAGGGGCTCGATATTCCCGAATGCGGCCTGGTCGCCATTCTCGATGCGGACAAAGAAGGCTTCCTGCGCTCGGAGACCTCATTGATCCAGACCGTAGGCCGCGCCGCCCGCAATTCTGAGGGCCGCGTCATCATGTATGCCGACAGCATAACCGGCTCGATGGAGCGGGCGATCAGCGAGACAAACCGCCGACGCGAAAAGCAGATCGCCTACAATGAAGCGCATGGCATCACACCCGAGACGGTTCGAAAGAATGTCGCCGATGTGCTGGAGGGTCTCTACAAGGGCGATACCGACCAGGCCCGCGTGACTGCAAAGATCGACGCGAAGCCGATGGTTGGCGCAAATCTGCGCGCCCATCTCGACGCGCTCCAGAAGGATATGTTGAAGGCCGCCGAAAACCTCGAATTCGAGGAAGCCGCGCGCCTGAGAGACGAAATCAAGCGGCTCGAAGCCGTAGAACTGGCGGTGGCCGACGATCCGCTCGCCAGGCAATCAGCCATCGACCAGGCGGCAGAGGATGCCGTGAAGACAAAGGGCCGTTCGAAGGCTGGCGTCGGTGGCACGCGCGCCTATCGCGGTCGGAGTAAGGGAAAGATGCGGTAGAAGGATTTCTCGATGAATTATATTGCAGTTCTTGCGCGACGCCTTCGACCGGGTAGAACCTACGAAGACTTTCTAGAGGCCTGGTATCCCAACAAGGGATTTGGCTGGACAGGTTCGGGGCCGCTCGTGGCGCGAAACGTGGCAGACGCTCGTGAAATCCTGACATACGCCCAGTTTGAACTTCCCGAAGGCGCAGACTTGGACGCGGAGATTGCCCGCGTTGCGCAACAGGAGGCTGTCCGCCACGACCGGATCGCAGAGGTTGTCGAGCCCGCTGACTTTCGCGGCATATTTCAGATCACCGATGAGTTTGATTTCTCAACAGATGACACTGTCGAGGCTGGGAGACCGGCCTTTTTCAGCCGGTCATAGGGACACCAAAGCAGCCACACTTTGCTTTGAGCCGACAAGAACGCGATGTCCAAAAGAAAATTTCGTGAGGAGTAGCCTCCAACTGCGCAGCCTAAGAATCGACCGGACGCAATCGGTGAGGCGGCCCCGGCCCTAACCGCCCGCGATCCCCAACGCCGCGCCAATCAAAAAAACTAGCCCTACGACAATTCCAACTGCGCGCAGAACCCTATGCGCCGATCCCCCGCGCTTCGTCTGGGAGCGAACAGCGCCTCTTGCGGCGCGGCCGACCTGCTGGGTGAGACCCGCAGCCTCACGTTCCGGGCTTCTGATTGGAACCATTCGACCGAGGGCGGGTTTCTTGAACGACATGACACTCTCCTGAACCTCTCAAAGCCCGCATCCAATCATGAGAATGTAAACGTACGCTCAAGGGCAACGCTGCATGCCCAAGAAAACTATCTTATGGTTAGAAATGGATGGTCCTGCCGTAGGCATCCAAGACCGCTTCATGCATCATTTCCGAAAGTGTTGGATGCGGGAAAACCGTCTGCATGAGCTCCGCCTCAGTGGTCTCCAAGGTCCGGCCAACCACATATCCCTGGATCAACTCCGTCACCTCCGCACCCACCATATGTGCCCCGAGGAGTTCGCCGGTTTTCGCGTCGAAGACAGTCTTCACCATGCCTTCCGGTTCGCCTAGTGCAATGGCCTTGCCGTTGCCGATGAATGGAAACCTCCCGACCTTGACGTCATAGCCGTGGTCCCGCGCCTTGGCCTCGGTCAGCCCAACGCTCGCGACTTGCGGGTGGCAATAGGTGCATCCAGCAATGTTCTCGGGCGCAACTGGATGGGGAAGACCACCGGCGATCAGTTCCGCGACCATGACCCCCTCATGGCTGGCCTTATGTGCAAGCCAGGGAGGGCCTGCGATATCTCCGATGGCATACAGGCCATCGATGCCGGTCCTGCAATGTGCGTCCGTGACCACATGGCCACGGTCGAGCTTCACACCCAATTGCTCAAGTCCGAGGCCCTCGACGTTCCCCGAGATTCCCACCGCGGAGATCACTGTGTCGAAAGCTTCTGTATGGGTTTCACCACCCGTCTCAATCTCAGCGGTAACTTCGGTAGCACCGCGGTGAAGCTTGCGGACCGTCGCATTCTCCAGAATTCGCATTCCCTGCTTCTCGAACTGGGCTTTAGCGAAAGTAGAAATCTCGGCATCCTCGGAGGGCAAGATTCGCTCCAAGACCTCAACCACAACGGTGGTCGCTCCGAGCGTGTTGTAAAAACTTGCAAACTCGATGCCGATAGCCCCTGACCCTATGACAAGCAGCTTCTTGGGATCATGCGGCGGAAGTAGCGCATGCTTGTAGTTCCAGACTCTCTTGCCGTCTGCCTCCAAACCAGGCAATTCGCGCGCGCGCGCTCCTGTTGCGAGTACGATATTCGCTGCGGTGAGCCTACGCTCGCCGTTCTCGGTGCTCACAGTGATCTCGCTGGGGGCACTTAGGCGCGCTTCACCCATGAGAACAGTTACCTTGTTCTTCTTGAGCAGGTGGCCAACGCCGCTAGAGAGCTGCTTCGCTACGGCGCGCGAGCGCGCGACTACAGCGTCCAGATCATAGCCGATTTCCCCGGCGCTGAGCCCGAACTCTTTGGCCCGGTGCATCAAGTGGAACACCTCCGCTGAGCGCAACATCGCCTTGGTGGGAATGCACCCCCAGTTCAGGCAAATACCCCCGAGATGTTCTCGTTCGACAACGACGGATCGCAGGCCAAGTTGTGCTGCACGGATTGCTGAGACGTAGCCTCCCGGCCCACCGCCAATGACAACAACGTCGAAATTCTCTTCCGCCATTCTGGTGCTCCTTTCCTCCCCTGGAGCGCCCCACACCTGGATATTGCTGACGGCTTCGGCCAGAGAGCCGATCAATCGTCGTCGGAGACCGCTTTCAACGCCAGTTCATAGCCACCATCGGCAATAAACTGTTCTTCGGCATGTGTGCTCTTGCGCCCCAACTCTGCATTCCGCGTTGGAAAACGGCCAAACTTCCTGATCACCCACCGATGCGCCCGAGCATGGCGTAAATTGTCAGTAGCTTCGGAGAACAGAAACAGACGAACAGCTCTCTCCTGGTCGGGTCCAATCTCCGAATGGACGAACGGAAGATAGAAGAACTGCCGACCAGGCATGTCGAGGCGCTGATCATGCTTGAAATTGAGCGCTTCCTTTGCTGCCCGAAGCGCCTTCTTGTCGGTGGCAAAGGCCTTTCGGTCACCGCGAAACATATTGCGGGGGAACTGATCGAGGACAATCAAGAGGGCCAGACTGGTCAGCGGTTCGCAAATCCATTTGTCGAGCTCACCCCGGGCTGCGAACCCCCAGATCGGCTCAAACTTATGGCGGATCGTCGCATCGAGTTCAGGCGACGCCTCATACCAATGCTCTGGCCCGATCTCGTCAAACCAGAAGGCCAGGATTTGTGCCGCGCGTTTATCCAATGTCCTTCTCCCAATCTTCCAGTCAGCCCGTTGACCCTGTTCAAGAACTGGTCCGGTTTGGCGGTGGGACGCCGCGCCCCAAACAAAAAGCTATGGAAACGGGTCGGAGGTCAAGACACTGCACTTCTGTTTTCCTCCTGGGTGTCCGCCATGTCTTCGGCCATCTCCACAGCGACTTCCTGGCTGGCCTCCAACGCCACGGCGGATGCGGTCGGCGAGACTGGTCGATACGGGGTATTGTCGTCGATACTGCTGCGCCGGGTCATCCGATAGAGCGCGAAAATCGCGATCGTCGTAAAGATGAGACATAGAAACACGAGAAACGCGTTGGCGCCCCATATCTGCATCATCCAGCCAATCGCGATCGGACCAAGCGTTGCTCCAAGACCGTTCAGAAACAGCATACCGCCTGAGGCCGCCGCCATGTCCGAATAGTCGAGGTAGTCATTGGTGTAAGCGATCAGAAGTGAATAGAGCGGGTTCGCAACCCCTCCGAATAGAAACCCCAAGGCAAGGACAACGGGAAAGTCGGAAGCGAAGGGCAATCCCGCCAGCCCAAAGATGGCGCCAACAGCAGTGATACCAAGTATCAGAAACCGCCGATCGACTCTGTCGGAAGCTGCACCAATCGGAACTTGGAACACCAAGCCGCCCACATAGATTGCCGCGACAAAAATAGAGATTTCGCCAACGCTCAGGCCGCGTTCCGTACCGAAGACAGCCGCCATGCCATAGAGACCTGCGAATACACCGCCTAGAAGAAAGATACCGACGCATCCTAAGGGCGAGGCTGCGTAGAGTTGGCGCAAGGTCATAGGATCAGTCGTATGAACGGTCGGCACCGGCGTGACCGTTAGCAAGATTGGTAGGAAAGAGACGGACACGAGCACGGACATCAATATGAAGAGCGAATACCCCGAAGGATCTCCGAAATTGAGAAACCCCTGGGCAGAGATCATTCCGACCATCTGAATAATCATGTAGAGCGAAAGCGCTTTTCCGCGGTTCGATACAGTCGTGGACTGATTGAGCCAGCTTTCGGTGACGACATAGACACCAGAAAAGCAGAACCCGACAATAAACCGCATAATAATCCAAGACCAAGCTTGCGGTGATGCAGCATAGAGAATGAAGACCGCGGAGATCATCGAGGCCAGTGCGGCGAAAACCCGGACATGGCCAACCCGTCGGATCAAGAACGGCGCGCGGCGGGACCCCACAAGTATGCCTGCGAAGTAAGCACTCATGACAAGCGCCATCGTTTCGGCATCGATGCCTTCGATCGAACCACGGATCCCCAAGAGCGTGCTCTGGATCCCATTGCCGATGAGCAGAAGAAACAGGCCCAAGAGAATGGGCCAGGACTGCCGGATGACGTCGATCATGGCTGCATACTTTCGTTCGAAAAGCCGTTTGCGCGCTTACCTGTAGCGTGCGCCAGACGCTCGCTCGTATGCGACCTAGATTGACAGTTTCAAGCGTAAATCAGGCCGCACCATCCGGAAACAGAAGGGAAGAATCGCCGTAGGAAAAGAACCGATACCTCTGGGCGATTGCATGCGCATAGATGGCCTTGGTTCGGTCCAGGCCCATAAGTGCCGAAACCAGCATGATGAGCGTCGAGCGAGGAAGATGGAAATTTGTCATCAATCCGTCTGTCATCCGAAACTCGTAGCCGGGTCGGATGAAAATGTCGGTCTCGCCACGCCACGGAACGATCTCACCACTTGAGCCTGCAGTTTCGATAACACGCAGAGCGGTTGTACCTACGGGGATGATCCGGCCACCGACCCCTTGAGCCTGCAAAATGGTCTCAACGGCGTCTGCGCCGATCTCCCCCCATTCGGCATGCATGCGGTGATCCTCGATGTTGTCGACCTTAACGGGCAAGAAAGTCCCTGCTCCAACATGGAGTGTCACGCGGGCAAAGAGGATGCCCTGGCGTTCTAGATGCGCCAGTAGTTCGTTGTCGAAATGTAGAGCGGCGGTCGGCGCCGCGACCGCTCCGGGATGCTTCGCGAAGACAGTCTGATAATCCGCCCTGTCCCGCAAGTCGGCGGCGCGCCGCCCGGAAATGTATGGTGGCAACGGCATGTTTCCCAACGCATCGAGCGCCGCATCAAAATCTGGCCCCGTTCGTGAAAACGAGAGCTTAACCTCGCCGCCAGATCGATCTTCAACCACAGCCTCAAGCTTGCCTTCAAACTCTATGATATCGCCGCGCATCAGCCGCTTCGCGGGACGCGCTAGAGCATGCCAAGCACCGCTGGGATCGGCGGAGATCAGAGTGATCTCAATCTGCGCCCCTGCACCCCCTCGACGTTTCCGTAGTCCATGGAGCCGACCCGGAATCACCTTGGTATCGTTGAGTAAAAGCAGATCTCCAGCACGCAGCGTGTCGGCGATCCTGGCAACCGTAGAATCGGTCTCACCCCTCTCGTCCGCTATAAGCAGCCGCGATGCCGGCCGTGGTCGAGCGGGCCGCAGGGCAATCAATTCGTCAGGTAAATGAAAGTCGAAGTCGTTGAGCTGCATGAGCCGGTTGCGATCTCAGGTGTCGTGGAGCGCCACCTTGTAAGACCATTGTCCAATCGCGCCAAGCGCCTAGCGGAACTTCACGCAGCCTATGAGTCCTCGAAAACAGCGCATGGATCGTCCCGAACAGGCGCATCTCGCGTCATGATGAAGTCAAACGCTTCCTCACCGTTCCAGCCAGGCTCCACGAGCCCCAATACGACAATCTTGCGCATGGGAGCAGCCTTACCGATCGCGACCGGAGCTCCCCAACGCCTGTCGGCATGGCCATTCCCAGTAACGATCACCACTTGGGCAATGCTCGTATCTTCGAGCGCGGCGACGGCTTGCTGCGCGAGATCGGCATCCCGAAGCCTTTGGACTTCAACCATACCACCAAGCATGGACTCTGGCAGCGCGTCGCAATGCGCCACAGCCATTTCGTCCTTTCGGACCTTCAACTCCGCAAGGTCGAGCGCTAGATCCAACCCAAAACGAGACGCATTCGAGCCAAACACAGCAGCCGCGCCGCTCTCTGCAGCAGCAAAGATATCACTGACGGGCCGCGCCGCGCCGAGAATGAGCGCGCTAGGCGCCGCCTCTAGGATGGGCGCATAGAAGTCGAAATCTGACCAACCGCTCTCATCCCAGTTCAGCGCCTCAGCGAGTTCGTTCCGCGTTGCTCCCTCAGACCTGAGCGCATTAACTTCGGATGACTTCTCTTGTGGGATCATCTCAAAAACGATCGCGTCCGGAGAAAGCGCCTGAACCGCTTCCGCTTGTATAGCGTGATGCTCAGGATTGTCGTGGATCTCCCCAAGAACAACGATATCTGAGGATCGCGCATCAACCAGAAAACTGTCGAATACGTTTGCAGAGGCAGCATGCCCGACGCAGAGAACGGCGGCAACTGAAATCCCTAGAAGTGATCTCGACAAAACGGCTCCCCAAAAGACAAAAAAGGGCCGCGCAATGCGCAGCCCGGTTTAGAGTTTATCAGAACGGCTAGGTCTTAGCCCGTTGCAACAAGCTGAGCTGCGCCACCCGTTTCGGTCTGCAAGTGAGACCGCATCTTCGACAGAGCCTGCGCCTCTAACTGCCGGACGCGCTCTTTGCTTACACCCAGCTCCTCACCGATCTTTTCGAGCGTCCGCGGTGTTTCACAAAGCTTGCGCTCAATAATAATCTTGCGTTCGCGATCATTCAGCGAACCGAGCGCATCAACAATCCATCCTCGAGCACGCTCAAGGTCAGATTCTCGCTCAACCGTCTCGGATGCGACCGGGCCATCGTCTTCGAGCGTTTCAAGCCACTCACGTGCCCCGTCGTCGTCTGACTGACGAGCATTCAAAGAGAAGTCAGACCCAGCAAGCCGTGCTTCCATCATCTCAACATCGCCAATGGACACGCCCAATTCCTCGGCAACCATTGTGCGCAGGCGCGCCGCGTCAACCGAAATGCCCTCAGACCGCCCTTCCCTCTCCAATCGGGCGACAACCCGGTGGTAGTTGAAAAACAACGCCTTCTGTGAGGAAGTAGAACCGGTCCGGACAAGAGACCAATTCCGCATCACATGGTCCTGGATTGAAGCTTTGATCCACCAAACAGCATAGGTTGAGAATCTCACGCCGCGGTCAGGGTCAAATTTTTCGGCCGCCTTCAGGAGGCCAATACCCGCCTCTTGGACGAGGTCAGCCATCGAATTCCCATACCGATTGTATTTGCTGGCCATTGAAACCGCCAGCCGCATGTAAGCGTTCACCAGACGGTGTAGCGCTTTCTCATCTCCGTGGTCGCGCCACGCCCGAGCAAGACCCATCTCGGTTTCCGCGTCTAGCATTTCCGCCCGCATGGCATCCCGTGCGATCCGCTTTACGCCTGGCTCTAACATCGCCATGTTTTTCCCCTTTTTTGTCGGTGCCCGACGGGTTCGGTTTGGCTTAATGATTTGTATACGGATCGAAACGGGCTCTGGTTCGTTTGGGGAACCGGTGCTCACGATTATGTTATCGCAATCATCCTAGCCAACCCAACAAACCAACTCACTCGCGACACTCATCGAACAACGAGTGTCTCGTTAACCGGTTCTAGACACGTCTGTTGTCTAGCCTTTCCAGCGTTTTCTTGGAGAAGATATGGTCGCGCGCGCCTACACCGTCGCGTTTCAGGGCATCGATGCGCGGCTCGTCGAGGTTCAGTGCGCTATTGTTGCTGGGCTACCTGCTTTCAACCTTGTTGGCCTTCCAGACAAAGCCGTCTCAGAAGCGCGCGAACGCGTTCGTGCCTCGCTCACCGCAATGGGCCTTGCCCTGCCCGCCCGCCGGATCACGGTCAACTTGTCACCGGCCGATCTCCCAAAGGAAGGCTCACATTTTGACCTACCGATTGCATTAGCGGTTCTTGCCGCGATGGAAGCTGTGCCAGCGGATACGGTCGCCACACAAGTCGCTTTGGGTGAGTTGTCGCTGGATGGCTCACTCGTAGCCGTAAACGGTGCCTTGCCAGCAGCCTTGGCCGCAGCCGAAGCCGATTGCAGTTTGGTATGCCCGGCGGGTTCAGGCGCTGAAGCCGCATGGGTCGGCGCTGTCCAGGTAATTGCGCCCAAAACAATGATTGATCTCGTCAACCATCTCAATGGCCGAGGGCCAATAGCGCCAGCCCAGCCCGGTCTCGTAGAGCCACAAAACCAGGAAAAGGATCTCAGCGAAGTCAAAGGACAGCAGAAGGCAAAACGCGCCTTGGAGATTGCCGCCGCAGGCAGGCATCACCTTCTGATGGTCGGACCGCCAGGCAGCGGCAAATCGATGCTCGCAGCACGGCTGCCAAGCATCCTTCCGCCGCTCGATCCGACCGAGGCACTCGAGACGTCGATGATCCATTCGCTCGCTGGCTTGCTTGAAGAAGGCGGCATAAGCCGTGCCTGTCCCTACCGCACACCGCATCACACCGCATCGATGGCAGCGATCGTGGGCGGCGGGCGGAGCGCCAAACCCGGAGAAATAAGCCTCGCTCATCACGGCGTCCTGTTTCTCGACGAACTTCCTGAGTTCTCCCGCGCCGTACTCGAAACCTTGCGCCAGCCGATCGAAACCGGGGAGGTTGTTGTCGCTCGGGCCAACGCCCATGTCCGATATCCCTGTCGGTTCATGTTAGCAGCCGCGGCCAATCCGTGCCGCTGCGGTCACCTCGCCGATCCAGACCGGGCGTGCGCGCGCGTGCCCGATTGCGGAGCAGACTATCTTGGGCGCATTTCCGGTCCACTGATGGACCGTTTCGATCTTCGCGTCGAGGTCGCGGCACTGTCGGTGGAGGACCTCACAGCCGCACCTGCCGGCGATACAAGCGCGACGATTGCGGGCCGTGTGGCAGTGGCTCGCAATCGTCAAAAACTTCGGTTCGAGACTTATGATGGAATCCGGGTGAATGCGGATGCCGAAGGCAAAGTTCTCGACGTGATTTCAGCTCGCAGTGAGGAGGCCGATAGCCTGTTAAAGATAATCACAGAGAAGTTCCGGCTGAGCGCCCGAGGCTACCATCGTGTCCTGCGTGTTGCTCGCACGATTGCTGATCTGGAAGCGAGCGAAACCATCGAAAGACCGCATGTTGCAGAGGCAGCCTCCTACCGGCTAGCATTCTAATAGGCCCTACCGCGAGTTCCTGAAATCGCTCGATTCCGCTACAGTGACCCAACTATTTCAGAGTAGCGATCAGCTAAACCGACTCTCCGAAACGAATTGAACTGAGCACTTCCCGTCTCAGCCCGTATCCGAGATCCAGTCGGGCATCATCAGAAGCTAAGTCTGTAAAGTCATGCGTCTCAGCAAACGAGAATGTCGCTTCATGCACTTCTCGCCCGCAAGATCCTCAAAAAATCTCCAAGTTTCCGTCAAGCTTCGATCCTGATCCTGGCGTATCTGCTTGTGCAGCTGAGACAGCGGCAAACGCCCAACACTGACTAAGGATCTAGAGCATGCAGTTACGGCAGGACACAGACTTCCGCACCGGCCCGCATTTCTACCCGCAAGCCTTTGTCGGGCAAACAATCCTCCCAATTCGGCTGTCACTTAGCCTAATCGTCCCCCACTTCCTTCAAGCCGTCCTCAGCCCATTCATACGCCGCCCGTCCCGAATTGAGACAACCCAAAGCGGTCGCTCAATCCTGAGCCTGTGGTCCAGCGGATCACTAGGTTTCAGAAATCTGTTCGTTTTCTTTCAGGTCTGCAAGCTTCCGCAGCGGTAATCAGCGCCAACGCAAATAAGAGAACAGCCATGACGGTCGTGAAATACAGAAACGCACTCCCGCAACTCTCAGACAACCGGATTCCTAACGATGGCGGCATTGAGACGACTCTCTTTTTTCGCGACGGCCCCGACCTCCCCATGTTTGCTGCCTTCCCGCTCTTGGAGACAGAGGCGGGGCGGATGGCACTACGCCTGTATTATGAGAGCTACATCCAGTTGGCACTGGATCAACGGCTCGGCTTCATCCTCGACAGTGCGACCTGGCGCGCAAATCGAGACTACGCGGCCCTACTCCCTCTCTTGCCCAATCTCCGCGTGTTCGGCGGTTGCTGCGGCACCGACCACCGCCACGTCTGCGCCACCGGCCACACCTGCCTGCCAGTATACACGCACTGAACCCAGGCCAATGGCATCGCACCCGTTCGCCCTAAGGAAGCTCAACCAATGCCACCTCCGGCCAATCAAATCACGCGACGCGCGGGGAATGCGAAGACTACCGATCGCGCGAAGCGAGCCCGCCAGCGCCAAACTCTTGAGTGCGACGACAAATGACTGCGTTTCCAAGAAATCCCCGCAAGGGCGCACCATGCGACGGATAATTGTATGTTTTTAAACTCGAAACAGGAGAGAACATGGAAGACCTGACCAATACCGCGCAGATCGACAATGGCGTCGACGTGAATGCTTTGCTCGAAGCACGGAACGCCATTGAGGGCGCACCGGAGACCGGACAAGCCATTTGGCGTGCCCAGTGCGAGTGGCAAAACGGCGTCCACAGCCGCACGACCATGAACGGGTTCTACGTGCTGTGCGACGAACAAGCGCGCCCCAAAAGCCACACGATTGATGCGGACCATCCAGAACTGTTCGCAGCCGAAGACAACGGCGCGACACCCGTCGAAATCGTCTTGAGCGGCCTTGCGAGCTGCTTGACCGCAGGTGTCGCATCCGTCGCGCAAAACCGGGGCATTCAGCTTCGCTCGGTGACAGCCACGGTTGAAGGAGAAATGGATCTCGCCGGCATCCTCGGCATTGAAAGCGAGGCGCGCAACGGCTTCAGAGCAATCCGCATCGGCTTTGACATCGATGCGGACGCCTCCGCCGAAGACATCGCAGCCCTCGTTGCCCAGTCGCAAAGGCGTTCCGCCGTTTTCGACATCATCACCAACCCAACGATGGTGAACGTAAGCGTCAACGCAGCGGCTGAGGACGGAAGCTGAACTGCAACGAGGCGCGGTCCCCTCCCGCGCCTAGTTACGGGGGCCGGCACCTGTGGCCGGTCCGCCTAGGGCGCCAGGTTAGGCGGTAGATCGCCTCGCCTCCCACGGCTGTAACGCCTCGATGAAATTGCGTCATCCGACGCCCCCAACCGAAAGGACCTGCCAAGTGAGCTTGCGCAGCACATCAACTGTTGTCGTCGGCGCAGGCGCGTATGGCCTGGGTATGAGCCACGCCCTGTCGCAGTCGGGTATAGATCATGTCGTGCTCGATCGCGGGGCGGCCGCCAATTCATGGCGGTCCCGATCGTGGAAAGCCCTCCGTCTTCTCACTCCGAATTGGGCGAACGGTCTGCCGGGCATGCCCTATTCCGGCGCAGAGCCAAACGGATTCATGCCAGCCGCAGAGTTCAAAAGCGCATTGCTGAACTATGCCCGTAGGATCAAGGCACCTGTTCTCGGCGAAACCAGCGTGTCGCGCGTCGACGCGTATGAGGGCGGTTTTAAGCTCTCGACCTCTCGGGGTATGATCACCTGTCAAAACCTCGTCGTCGCTGGTGGCGCTTGCGCAAGAGCCGTTGTCCCGCCCTTGGCCGAGGCATTCCCGAACGGCATCCGTCAATTCACTGCGATGACATATGGCGCGCCCGATGATTTTCCGTCGGGAACTATTCTCGTTGTCGGCGCCTCGGCCTCAGGCGTGCAGATCGCCCGCGAAATCCAGGAATCTGGTCGCCAGGTCGTCTTGGCAGTCGGACGGCATCTGCGGCTGCCACGGCGCTACCGGGATCGCGACATCTACGAGTGGCTGGACACGGCCGGCATGCTCGACGAAAGCTACACGCAGGTTGCGGACCTTCACAGCGCTCGTCGTGCGCCCTCCCCTCAACTGTCGGGTAATCCGGGAGCGGTCGATCTCGCCGCGCTCCAGGCTTTGGGCGTGGAGTTGACCGGGCGCCTTATGGACATCCGAGGCTCTCGTGCGCTGTTCTCAGGCGGGCTCGCACACCAATGCGCCGCTGCCGACGCCAAGCTGAACCGGCTACTCTCGCGGATCGACGAACACTTGCCCGAGGGAGCCGCTCCGCATCGAGAGCGGCTCGCGCCAGTCCGCCCACCCAAGCAGCCGCGGCTCGAACTGGACCTGAGCTCAGGGGAAATCGGCTCGGTTGTCTGGGCAACTGGCTATCGCCCGCAACTCGACTGGCTGACACTTCCGGTGCACGACCGCCGCGGCCGATTGGTCCATTCAGGTGGCGTCGTCGACGCAGTTCCGGGCCTCTATCTCCTCGGTCTGCCATTTCTGCGCCGCCGCCGCTCTGGCCTGATCTCTGGGGTCGGACCGGACTGTGCCGACCTCGCCGGCCATATTGCCCACCGCTTGGCCTCATCACGTGCTGCCTGAGAGGCACGCTAATCTCTTAACGCAAAGGTTTTCTCATGCCACAGACACTGTCCCTCACACCCGAATCCGAATTGGGACCAGCTGTTCAGCCAAAAGAATTGTCAGTCGGGAGGCCTAGGCGGGTTGCCTGTCCAGGCCCAAGAGCTTCGATTCTGGAGACGATCGGCGAGACGCCAGTGGTGCGGCTCAACAACATCGGCCCGAGTCATGTCGATCTCTACGTCAAGCTGGAAGCGTTTAATCCAATGGGGTCGGTCAAGGATCGGCTGGCGCTGGCGGTGATCGAGGAGGCAGAACGCTGCGGCGCGCTGAAACCCGGCCAGACAGTGATCGAAGCTACATCCGGCAATACCGGCCTCGGTCTCGCAATGGTTTGCGCGCAGAAGGGATACCCGCTTGTCATCGTGATGGGCGAAAACTTCAGCATTGAGCGCCGCAAACTGCTGAGGTTTCTGGGCGCCAAGGTAGTGCTCACCTCGGCCGCACTGCGAGGCACGGGCATGTTCGCCCTGGCCGAACGGCTTGCCGAGGAACACGGCTGGTTTCTTTGCCGCCAGTTCGAGAACGAAGCCAACGCGGCCATGCATGCGAAGACCACCGCTCGCGAGATCCTGGACGATTTCGGCCCCGATGCGCTCGACTATTGGGTAACAGGCTTCGGAACAGGGGGAACGCTCAAAGGTGTGGCTCAGATCCTGAAACAAGAAAGCGCACAGACCCAGGTTGTCGCAGTAGAACCAGAGAACTCGCAGATCCTCAACAGCGGCATCGTCCAGCATCGCAGAGCCGACGGCGCCGCTGCCCGCAGTCACCCCAATGCTCGGGCGCATCCGATGCAGGGATGGTCGCCGGACTTCATCCCCAAACTGGCGGGTGACTGCCAGGACGCCGGTTTCATCGACCGCTATGAACCTGTGTCGGGTCATGCAGCCTTGCATTACGCGCGGGAATTGGCGCGCAAGGAGGGCATCTTTTGCGGGATCAGCGGCGGCGGAACTGTGGCAGCCGCAATCCAGATCGCCGAGCAAGCTCCCGATGGCGCGCAGATCCTCGCTATGGTGCCCGATACTGGAGAGCGCTACCTCACGACACCACTCTTTGAGGATGTTCCGGTGGCAATGACCGCGGAAGAAGAGGAGATTGCGACCTCAGTCCCACCCCTCATCCGGACAACCTCGAAGCCCGCCGCTGCTGCGATCTCCGAGTCTGACCCGGAAGCCGTGGCCTTTGTTGAAGATGTCATCGCGAGGGTGGAGGACCCAGTCGTGATGTTCGGCTTCGAATGGTGCGAGTTCTGCTGGTCGGTCCGGCGACTGTGCAAGCAAGCTGGGATCCCGCTGCGGTCGATTGACGTCGATTCTGCCGCGTTCAGACAAAACGATTGGGGCGGAAAGGTTCTGAGAGCGGTCTTTGCCAAGACAGGGGTGCGCACAGTTCCTCAGGTTTTTGTTGGCGGTATGTCGGTCGGCGGCGCAACAGAGGTCCTGCAGGGGTTTGAGAATCAGAGCTTCCAGGACCATCTCGCGCGGCTTGATCCACCGCTTACGCCCGAAACGATACACGACCCACTCTCGTTTCTCCCGGCTTGGGTTGGCAGGCCTGATCCGCAGCCAAACACGCCGAGACAAGGGTAGACCGATGTCACGCTCCCTCACAGATCAAGACGCCGCCCACTGGCTCGATAACCCGGTTTGGTCGGCCCTGAGCACGCGCCATCGGCGCTTTGCGCTTGTCGATGGGCGAGCACGGCGAATGATCCCTGAGATCGGGCCATTTGCCGCCCTGCCCCACGACGATGCGCGAGAACCGGATGCGCTGGCCCGGCTCGTCGCGGCGTCCGGGAGCGGCATCACACTGATGAAGGTCGGAAAGATCGAGATCCCGGACGCTCTCCCAATCGAAGCGACAGGGACCGGCGTTCAGATGATCGCTCGCAGCCCAATGAAGGCCCATGGGCCTTCCGGGATCGAACCGTTGGGTCTGGTGGACATGAAAGACATGCTCGCGCTTACCGATCTCACCAAACCGGGTCCGTTCAAGGCTGGGACGCATAAGCTCGGGCAATACTGGGGCGTTCGGGTTGATGGACGGCTTGTGGCGATGGCCGGAGAGCGGTTGAAGCAGCCGGGCTTTACGGAGGTGAGCGCTGTTTGCGTTCACCCTGATCATCGCGGAAAAGGGCTTGGCGCGCGGCTAACAACGCATGTCGCGGCGGCGATCCAGGCGCGGGGTGAATGCGCCTACCTCCATGCGGTCGCAGAGAACGTCGGAGCGATTAGGCTCTACGAAAAGCTTGGCTTTCGGGTGCGCTGTGAGGTGCAACTGGCCTGGCTCCTGCCACCCTCGGGCCGAGTCGGTTCATGGATAGAGACAGCATCTGGAGCACCGCAACCACTATCGGCCTCAACGCCTTCCGCGTTGGCGTAAGCGCGCATAACGGAATATCGGAGCAGAAAGCGGTCCCTCACACGGAACTCAGGAGCGCACGCGGTTCATCAAATTAGCCGAACCGCGTGCCTGATGATCGCCACTTCCGTCAAAGAGACGGCGGTCACGCTTTTTCAGTTGAGCAACGAGATCACCCCGATGGAACGGCCCGCGGAGCGGTGATGGCGGAATAGTCCGATGGCTCCCGATGTTCGGCAAAATTAAAGATGTTGTTGCGGATCTCGGCGCAGCGGTCGAGATCGATCGTAGCTGTGATGACCTCATCGCCTTGTGTGGCACATTTCGCTACGATCTCACCGGTCGGTGCAACAATCGCGCTACCGCCGATTAGTTCGCTGTTCTCTTCCAAGCCCGCCTTGGCAACGGCAACCGCCCACATCCCATTCTGGTAACACCCAGCCTGGATCGAGATCTCGTTGTGAAAATACTGAAGATGGTCGTGTTCGGGCGCTGGAGGATAGTGTAGCGGCGTGTTGTAACCGAGCAGAACGAGCTCCGCACCGTTCAGGCCTAGGACCCGCCAGGTCTCCGGCCACCGGCGGTCATTGCAGATACACATGCCGATCATTCCACCAAAAGCGTCAAAGACCGGGAACCCAAGATCGCCCTTCTCGAAATAGTATTTTTCCAGATGCTGAAAGGGCCGCCAAGGCTGATGGTCGCTGTGGCCAGGCAAATGGATCTTCCGATACTTCCCGACAATATGACCCGAAGGCCCGACCAAGATGGCCGTGTTGTAGCGATGACCGTCTCGCGTGATCTCCGCGTAACCGAGATGAAATCCAACTCCAAGTTCGCGGGCTAGAACGAAAAGCGGCTCCGTGTCCGAGTTTGGCATGTCCGTCTCGAACCAACGCTCGATCTCCGCTTGGGTCTCGGGCCACCAGCGAGGAAAGAACGTCGTCAGCGCGAGTTCGGGAAAGACAACGATCCGTGCGCCGCGAGCGTGGGCGTCTCGCATCAGCGCGCACATCCGCGCCACGGCAGAAGCACGCGGCTCATCGCGCGCGATAGGTCCAAGCTGCGCGCCAGCGACGACCAGCTCTCGTGTCACGGGCGACGCCCTTCCCGCACATCGTCCGCGGTGCGGCCTACCAACTCCACATAGAGTTCGGGATCAGTGTCGGCCTCCGTGCCAAAAACCAAAACACGCGACGCCGTGCTGAGGCCAAGCGCCTCCCGCGCTGAGCCATCCATCATAGACGCGGCTAGGCCTGCAAGACCCGCAACCGCCGATTCCCCCGCAACAATCGCCGGGTCACCGTGGACGATGGGATCTGCTAGAACCCGCATGGCCTCAACAGCCGCTTCGTCTGGCAGCGCGACCACAGCGTCAGCATGGTCCCGCAGGATATCCCAAGCGAGCATTGAAACTTCGCCGCAGGCAAGGCCCGCCATCAGCGTATTGAGTTCGCCTCCGACAGCTACAGGTTGACCGGCGCGCAGGCTGACATCCCAACATGCGGACTGATCGGGATCACACAGGATGATGCGCGGTCGGGATGCGCCCCACTGCCGAACGGCCCGCGCCGCGACAGCAGCTGCCATACCTCCCACCCCGGTCTGGAGAAAGATATGCGTTGGCGGTTGGTCCAGGGCAGAAAAGGCCTCCTCGGCCATCAACTCATAGCCCTGCATCACGTCTTTCGGAATATCCATGTAGCCGGGATAGGACGTGTCGGAGACAACGAACCACCCCTCGCGCCGCGCGGTCTCCTCTGCTTCCCGAACACTATCGTCATAGTTCCCCGCGCTGCGCCGCACCTCAGCTCCATAGGCTTCGATGGCCGCCTTGCGCCCCTCCGAAACGGTCGCGTGTACGAAAATGACACAGCGGCAACCAAAGTTTCGTGCTCCCCAGGCCACCGATCGACCGTGATTGCCGTCTGTGGCACAGCAAACGGTCAGCTCTGTGGCGAGCTCAGGATGCGCTTGTCCGGTCACGGCGTCCATGCTGACATCCGCCCCAAGTTTCTTCGAGATCTGTGCTTGCAGCAGTCGAGCTACGGCATAGGCCCCGCCCAGCGCCTTGAAGCTGCCAAGCCCGAAACGCGGGCCCTCGTCTTTATAAAACACGCTCGAAACGCCTAGATGCCCAGCAAGGCCCTTAAGGTCATAGAGCGGCGTTATCGAATATCCTGGCCAACTGGAGATCGTTTCCCGCGCAAGCCCAAGCGCACGATCATTGAGGATCCTGTCCTGCGCGGTGGTCCATGGGGCATCCAGGCGCGCATCGGGCCGGACAAAAATTGAAGCGCTTTTCAACGACTGGGCCGATGGATAATCGATCGCGATTGTGGTCATGCAAAACTCGGGGTTGCGCATCGAAATACCCCCAGACCACCCGGTCCGGGGGCAGGGGTAAGTCGCGTTAGAACTTCGCCTTTTCCTCGTCAATCGAGCTCAGAAGCGCGTCCAGCATTTCGATGCCCTTCGGTCCATACTGCTCCTCGATCAGCGCGCGAACGGCCGGCTGAGCGGCTTCGGCAAATTTTGCCTGCTCTTCTGGTGGGACTACGTTCACTTCCATCTTTGAAGCCAGGGCCGGCAGACCGCTGTCAGATGCCTCGATGACGCGGCTCATCGCGCGCCCGGATTCCGTGGCAACCAGCGCCGCCCAGTTGATCAACGTCTGATGCTCCGGGCTCAACCCTTCATAGAACTCTGGGTTCATGGTCCAAATATAGGGTGTGATCACGTGATTGGTGATCGAGAGATATTTCTGTACCTCGTCAAACTTCGCGAAGGCGATGATCGGAACCGGGTTCATCTGGCCATCTGCAACGCCGGTCTGGAGTGCCGTGTAGACTTCCGCCCAAGGGAGCGGCGTCGGCTGACCGCCTAAAGACGAGATGATCGCCTCATGCGTCGGGAGCGTCATGGTTCGGATCCTCAGATCCTGCATGTCATCGACCGAAGTGATCGGCTTCTTGGAATTGGTAAAGGCGAAAAAGCCGCCGGAGTCGATCAACCCCAGCACCTTGAGCCCGGTTTCAGCTTCAAGATCAGCGATGAACTTCTCACCAAAGGCGCTTTCGCTCGAGATCACCTCCGAGGCGACACCGATATTGGGAAACGCAAACGGGATGTCGAAGACGCCCACGAGCGGATAGTGCTGGGCCATACCGCCCGAGGACGAAATCGTGCTTTCAACCAGCCCCGCGCGGACCTGATCGATGACCTCGTTGTCCTTGCCGAGCTGGCCGTTCGGAAACACCTCGACCTCGATTGCACCGTTTGAGTTTGACTCAACCAGCGACTCAAAAACAGCCGCCATCGCGCCCGAATGGCTTGCATACGGATCTTCTGGGTTCAGATGCGCAAGCCGGAGCGTGATATCGGCGGCAGAAACCGGCAGCGCCAGCAGAGCACCAGCGAGCCCGAGCCCGAGTGTTTTCATCAATGTCATACAGTCTTCTCCTCCTTGGAACTTGGAAGTAGGGCGCCCGGTCAAAGCCCAAGTAACCGTGGCACGAAAAGCGTGAGGTCGGACCAAAAGGCCACCAAGAGTAAGATCCCAACCTCAGCGAGAATAAAGGGCCAAAGCTCGCGCGTGATCCCCTCCACCTTCTCGCCGGTGACAGAGGCCAACACGAAGAGACAGGCCCCAACCGGTGGGGTCATGAGCGAGATGTTGAGCGCGAGGATGATCATGATCCCCGCATGAACCGGGTCCATGCCGATCTGTAGCGTCAGAGGCGCGAGAACCGGCGCCAAAATGATCAGGGTTGCGTTGATATCCATCACCAGCCCGATCACGAGGAGCAGGATCAGAATGAGCCCAATGATGACCTGAGGGTTCTCGGAAATCGATAGCATCGTCTCCGCAATCTGCTGTGGGATACGGTTGAAGGTCATCCACCAGCCCAAGATTGAGGCCGAGGCGATGATCAGGAAGATGACACCGGTAATCCGGGTTGTCCGCACCGCGACTTCATAAAGATCCTGCCAGCTAAGCGCGCGATACACCACTCCGCCGACGAAAAGCGCGTAGGCCACAGCGATGGAGGCAGCCTCGGTTGGCGTTGCAAAGCCACCCAGGATAGATCCCAGAATGAACACCGGCAAAAGCGCTGCAAGGAACCCCTCCTTAAGCGCCTTCCAAACGCCGCACAGGCTCGGCCGCCCATCCCCTTTTGGCAGGCCTTTGGCACGGGCTGTCAACGCGATGACCGACATGCAGATCACACAGATCAGCAATCCCGGAAGGATCCCAGCCGCAAAGAGACCTGCAATTGAGACCCCCATGATCGAGCCGTAAATAATTGCCAGGGTCGACGGCGGAATCGTTGGGCCGATGATGGAGCCCGCTGCGGTGACCGCGCAAGCATAGGCCCGCGAATAACCCGCTTTCTGCATCGCGGGCACGAGCGTATTTCCAAAAGCCGCAGCATCGGCGGTTGCTGAGCCCGTTATCCCAGCGAACATCACGCTCGCCACCATGTTGGAATGCGCCATGCCGCCGCGCAACCACCCCACCAGCGCATCGGCGAGTTTCACCAAGCCCTGCGTGATGCCGGAGCGGTTCATGATCTCGCCTGCAAGAATAAAGAACGGCATCGCCAGGAAGGGAAAGAGATCGAGCCCCGCGAACATACGATCAGGCGCCATGGTCATGAACCGCGGCCCCATATCGAGGATGCCGATCATTCCCGCTACGCCAATGGCAAAACCTACGGGCATCCCGAAAATCAGAAGCCCAAAAAAAGCAAGCGGCACGAGGACCATACCCATTAGCGACCTCCTTCTTCGTCGTCTTTGGGCACGGGAACCACGCTCGCACCAGCGGTTTCAGGTGCGCTCCGCGCGAACCAGTCATGGACACCTGTCAATCCGATCTGAATACAAGCCACACCGGCGGCGAGCGGGATCCCGAGATAGGGATAACCCTTGGGGATCGAATAGATCATCGTGACCCGGGAGAACCCTCGCTCAGCAAAGCCCAACCCATACCAGAACAGCGCCGCAAAAAATGCAAAAGCAATTACATCGAAAGAGACGGCCAACCCGCGCCGCACTGCGTTGGGCAAGCACGAGAAAACGAACTCAACGCCGATATGCTCGCGGTAGACAATCCCACTGGAAACGGCGAGCAGCGCCATCCAGATCATGAGATATCGCGCAAGCTCTTCGGTGAATGTCAGAGGGAGCGGTATGACATAGCGGACCAAAACGCCCAGCCAGACATCCAGCACCAGCAAGACAAGAAGGGCCACGCAAATCCGTTCTACCAACCAATTGACCCGGAGGCTCCAGGTTCGTGCCGTTGTCGCAATTCCGGGCATGGAAGGCTTGATACTCGTTTGCAGCTAGAAAAGGCATTTCAACTTCAGAACGAACGATGAAGTAACCAGAGCGTGAGGATTTCTCAGGTCAAATCTCAAAAATGCTCAAAAGCTGTGCGTAAATCAGAAATTTTCACAGTTCTTGCGCAAACAGCGGTCGACCGGAGGTCCTAAGACCGTCCGCAAGCACTGCGTTCAGAAGAAACCCAATCGAACATCCCGTCACGTTACGGAATGATGCGGGCGAAGACGCCAAGCCAACTTGATTGGGATGACTTCAAAGACCAACGCCCGCTGCAAGTTTCTAATGTGCATTAAGAGTTCGGCGAACCTCAACACGTTTCGCACCCTCAATCGTAGGTCGCAATCTCCACCAAGTTTCCATCGGGATCTCGAATATAGATGGACCTGATTGGCCCATTGGCGCCGCTCCGCGCCACGATCCCCTGCTCGACTTCGATGTCTTGCGCAGTGAGATGCGCCACCACAACGTCGAGCGAAACAGAGGAGATCAGGCAAAAGTCAGCGCTTCCACAGGTAGGCTGCGACGCCTTCGGTTCAAATTCGCGACCACGCTCGTGAAGGTTGATCTTCTGCGTTCCAAAACTCAACGCCTTCCGACCGCCCGCGAATTCGACAATCTCAACGCCCAAGGCATTGACGTAGAAACGGCAGGTGGCCTCGATCGAAGCCACAGTCAGAACAAAATGATCAATCCGTTCAATCTGCATATCGTAGCCCCTTCGCCCAGCGCCTCAGCATAGATCAGACTCAACGAGAATGGATCTTGCGTTGACAGGCGCCAGCCCACTCCGTTTTGAGCATACACAAATTTCGTCGAAATCATTCCAAAGCACCGCAGACAACGACTATCTCTTGCTAGCAAAAGACCGCCGCGATGTGTCGCCTGAAGGCGGCCTACCTTCCACAAACGGCGCGAGTTTTTTATGCGCATGAGGGGCCCTTTCGGGCTGCAGTGACATGGTATGAATATGCGTACGCTCCTCGTAGAAGATCACCCGCCGTTGGCCGAGGCGATTTCAGGCGGGCTTGAACGTGCAGGATTTGCGGTTGATGTGGCAGGAACGGTGGCGGACGCCAACGAGGCGGTCGAAATCACCCATTACGATCTCGCGATCCTAGACCTCGGCCTGCCGGATGGCAGCGGGCTCGACCTCCTGCGCGATTGGCGCGAACAAGGCAGTTTCCCCACAATCATACTAACGGCGCGAGGAGCGCTTGGCGACCGTATCACCGGCCTCGACAGCGGTGCCGACGATTATATCGTCAAACCCGTTGAAATCCCCGAACTCGTCGCGCGATGCCGTGCCATTCTCCGGCGTCCGGGGAACCGCAAGAGCACAACCCTGACTGCGGGGAACGTGCGGCTCGACACCAACACCCGAGAGGCGGATATCCGTGATCGGCCCTTGGATCTCGGACGGCGCGAAGTTAGCGTCCTGGAAGCGCTGCTCCGGCGGCAAGACCGTGTTGTACCCCGAAATACGCTCCTTGAGGCGCTATACGATCGGGATATGGAAGTGAGCCCAAACGCGGTCGATGCGGCAGTCTCCCGCCTTCGGCGCGCACTCAACGATTCCAATGCCGACGTAACCCTCAAGACAATCCGAGGCGTCGGCTGGATGCTTCGCACGGATCAGACCGACAAATGAAAATCCAGGACACACCTCGCCGCGGGCTTCAGTCTATTTTGACGACACAGCTTCTCTCAATCGCGGCGCTGGTGATCCTGGTCAATGTCGGCTTCGTCGCGATCTTTGACGCGTCAGACCGCGATACCCTCGTCAACGACCTCTTGCGACGGGAAGTCCTCCGGCTCGAAGCGGCGTATCTCGATGTGGATCAGCGCCCGGATATCCTCGTGGGAACCATCAATGGCATCTATGATGACTATCCCTCGGCCTACGCCTTCGCCATCGTCGGCGAAGAGGGCACGGTTTTAGAAGGCAAGAATGTCGACCTGATCCCGGCAAAGGTCCTGCGGCCTGGGGAACTGGCAACCGATTGGCTCGCCTGGCCAAATGGGTTGGATGCAACGCCGGTTGTGGCTTCGCACAGCATTCCGGGCTCCGATCCAGCCGTCAGTGTTCTTTTTGTGATGCACAGTGATCCGGCCCACCTGGTACGCGCGGAAATCTGGGACGAGTTCCTCGCCCATGTCTGGCTGCCCCTCATCCCCATTGCCGTCTCATTGATCGGTGTCACACTGCTCATTATCGGTCGCGCCCTGCGACCTGTGGCAGCTGCTGCGACCTGGGCACGAGGGATCGAACCCGGACGGGGTATAGCGCCACTCGATGTCAGCAACGCACCAGCGGAGATCCTCGATCTAACCGAAGCTGTGCAGCGAAGCATCGAGCGGCTGGATGCCGAACTTGTCGCGGAGCAGCGCCGAGCGGCGGAAGCGGCGCACGCGCTGCGCACTCCGGTTGCCGTTCTCGTGGCACGTCTCGACGAACTGCCCAATTCTAAGGAGTACGAAAGCCTGCGAGAGGATGTGAATACGCTGTCGCGCATGGTCACCCAGTATCTCTCATCCTCAGGGGCTGATCGGCTACAAATTCTCGACGAGGCGCGCGCGGATCTCTCAGAGATCGCCGAGAGCGTCGTCGCGGATCTCTTTCCTGCCGCTGAACGCGTTGGGTGCGAAATCGTCCTTACTGGCAACGATGCACCACACATCGTCCATGGCGCGGAAGACGCAATCACTCTGGCACTGACGAACCTCGTCGAGAACGCGCTTCATCACGCAGGCCAAGGCGCAATTGACGTCACTGTCGGGCCAGGCACTACTCTTTCTGTGCGTGACCGCGGACCGGGGCTCCCTGATAAAGAAGCTGGCAACGTGTTCGAGCCATTCCACCGGGGAGCTGGTGCACCAAGGGGTGGCGCGGGTTTGGGGTTGGCAATCGTAGAGCGGATCCAGCGTGCGCATGGCGGCACCGTTACCGCCGAGACGCCAACCGGTGGAGGCACCGTTTTCCGCCTTGGATATCGCCCAGCATAATTTCGAAAATCTCGTCAGACTGCCGTCAGACTGGGCTGCCAAAACGGTTCTCGAAGATGGCGAACCGATCCCCGGTCGCCCCGAAAATCGGGATGAAAGAACATGGAAATCTACGGCAACAACGGCAACAACACCCTCGTCGGCACCAACGGTAATAACGAGATCATCGGGCGTGGCGGAAACGACCTTCTGCAGGGCCTAGCCGGCAATGACGAACTCTATGGTGGCTCAGGCAGCGATACGCTCGACGGCGGGGCCGGCAACGATGAAATGGCAGGCGGCAGCGGCCCGGACACCTTCATCTATGGCTCTGGTCGCGACTCCATCGAAGGTTTCGGCGCGGCAGATGAGCTGGAACTAAGCCCCAGCCTTGGCGTTTCGATTTTCTCGGAGCTTCTCAGCATTGCCCGCGCCGTCGATGGCGGTGACAGCACGCTTTTCAACTTTGGCGGCGGCGACACGCTCTTGCTCGAAGATGTCCGGCCAGGACAACTATCTGCCCAGCAGTTTGGGTTCGATTCTAGCCCGACCCCTCCGCCACAGCCACAGCCTGGCCCAAATGGTGCGACCGCCGGGAACGACACGATCAGCGGCACCAATGGGGCCGACGAACTCGACGGTCTCGCTGGCAACGATGTCATCCAGGGCCTCCAGGGCAATGACGAAATAGACGGCGGACAAGGCGCGGACCGTCTCTTTGGTCAGGCTGGACGGGACGAAATCGATGGCGAGGGTGGCAACGATCTGCTCAATGGGGGACGTGGCCGCGATGAGCTCGACGGCGGTAGCGGTAACGATACGCTCAATGGTGGCGGCGGGATCGACACGCTGGAAGGCGGTGCTGGCGCGGACACATTCCTGTTCGGCCAAGGCCGCGACATCATTGAGGATTTCAGCGGCAACGATGTCATCGAGCTGACAAGCGCGCTAGGCGTGTCCAGCTTTGCAGACGTAATCGGACTCGCCCGACCTGCCGATGGCGGCGACGATACGGTGATCGATTTTGGTGGCGGCACAGTACTCCGGCTTGAAGATGTTCAGCTCTCATCGCTTTCCGCGGACGACTTCATTTTTGCGTAACGATCGCCGTCGGGCCACCCGCATGGCCCAGGGGTCTTTCGACCTCAGGGCCGCGCGGTGCGATCGAAGCGGAGAGATGACCGGCAAAGCGGCCGCGGAGAGCTCTAGCTACTTTCAGGCTAGCGTCTTCGTGTGTTTGCTCGCTAGCCAACGAAGCTTTCGTGCTCCAACGCACTCGCCAGAACATTTAGGTTCTCAGCCAAAGTGGCCCGTGTCCCAGGACCGCCTAGGCAGACGCGAAGCTGTTCCCTCGGTGGCTCTAAGACGGCGAACGCATCGGAAGGCACAAGGCCAATCTTTCGCCGCGCCATGCGAGCCAGCACCCCAGCGCGACCGACCCCGCTAGGAAGATCAAGCCAAAGGTTGAACGCGTTGGGTGCAGACCGGAAAGCTGCGTTGGACAGCACTTCGGCCGCAAGCTTCTGGCGCGCCGCGCTCTCCTCGCGAATGAAACGCCTGATGGCGTCAGCGGTCCCATCTTCGATCCATTGAGTCGTTAAGGCCATGGCCAAAGGGGATGGCATCACAGCCAGCGCACGTATCGCCTGTGCCATCTGGTGTGAGAGCGCCGCCGTCGGTGCAATTGTGAAGGCGAGCCTCAGACCCGCACCAATACACTTCGCCAATCCACCGATATGCCATGTCAGGTCGGGTATGCTGACCGCGATTGGCGCTGGCGCACGGGCCGGAATGAAGCCGTAGGCATCGTCTTCGATCAATGGAAGCTTGTGACGACGCAGCAACTCCGCAATCTGAAGCCGCCGCGCTTCAGGGATAGTCAGCGTCGTGGGGTTCTGAAGGGTCGGATTGAGATAGAGCGCCACTGGCCTGTGCGACCTGATGCCGTCTGCGAGCGCTTCAGGGAGGATGCCATCCTCATCCATTTCCAGCCCGTGGAGAGTAAGACCATACCGACCGGCGAGGTTGCGTAAGCCGGGATAGGTAATCGCTTCGCACAGGACGCGATCCCCAGGCTTTGAAATCACCGACAAGATCGCGGCCATCGTCGCGTGCGCCCCGGGTGTCACCGAGACGCGTTCAAGCGAAGGCACCATCCCGCGCATGCTCAACCAGCTCGATGCCGCCACCCGATCCCGTTCGGCTCCAACAGTGGACTGATAACGCAGGAGATCGACAAGATTGGCCGAAACATAACCCAGCCCCTCCTGCATTCGGCGGCGCAACTCCGGATCTTGCGGCTCCGGTGGCATGTTCATCGACAAATCCACCTCGGCGTCTCGGCTTGAGTCAGGTCGATTGGCCACGACGCGCGCCTTTACAAAAGTGCCGCGACCCACATGACTTTCGACATGCCCGCGCGCCTGCGCTTCCGAATAGGCGCGAGACACGGTCGTAAAATCAACGCCCAGCACGCTTGCTAAGCCGCGCTGCGCTGGCAAGCGCGCACCATCGGTGAGACGACCATTTCGGATATCTTCGGCAATCGCATCGGCTATGGCGATGTAGCGTGGCTTACCGCGCGGGAGAGGATCAGGGGTCCAAGCAATCATGAATTCTGCACTCTGATGTTTGGGCATTCATAACCCGGATGAATGTCAAATTGAAGCACTTTGTATGGATTTCAATCCGGATCGATTTCAGAATCACTGATGGATCTACCCGCTCAACTCTGTTTGCTCGCAAAGTCTGGTCTATTTTTGACCAGACGAGCGCAAATTTCAGGCAGAAATGCAGAAAATTCAAATGGCTTCGGTTTTTATTGTATGGATATTACACTTACAATTGATACATACAATTAAAGCGCCCTATGTGCTGAAACACAGCCATATCCAACAGGGGACGCCTAATGCCAGCAGTCGCAATGGAAGCACACAAAGACGGGGATTTCTTCGTCGACTACGAAGAAAAGGTCTTCGAGGACGTTCAGGCAGGTGAGGGTGAAAAAGCACTTGTGACCTTCCACACTGTGGCGTTCGAGGGGTCAATCGGACTGGTGAATATCCTCAATGCCATTCGTCTCAATCGGAAGGGCTTTGAGACATCGATTCTCCTCTATGGTCCGGGCGTGACGCTCGGAATTCAGCGCGGCTTTCCAACCTTGGGCGACGAAGCTTTCCCAGGTCATCAGAACTTTGCCGCCAATCTCAAGAAGTTTATGGGCGAAGGCGGCAAGGTCTACGCGTGCCGCTTCGCACTGCAGGCGCTTTACGGCCACGGTGAGCCATCGCTCCTGCCCGGCATCACACCTGTCGCGCCGCAGGATGTCCTCGACTGCATCCTGATCCACAAAAAAGCGAACGCCGTCATTCTCGACACCTGGACCGTCTGATCCGATCGACCGGACTGCGTTCTTGCGGTCCGGTCGCGCCCCAAAAACGTGGAGCAAGTCGAATGCGCACCGATACAGTTCGCGCCGCGGCCGTGCAGATCGCTCCCGATCTGTCCGGCAAAGCTGGCACTATATCAAGGGTTCTGAACGCGATTGCGGAGGCCGCGGAGAAGGGGGCAGACTTCATTGTCTTTCCAGAGACATTTGTTCCCTACTACCCGTATTTTTCATTCGTCCTTCCGCCGGTCCAACAGGGCGCACCGCACATGGCGCTCTACGCTGAAGCGGTCACGGTGCCGTCGCGTGAAGTGCAGGCGGTCTCGGAAGCTGCCGCAAAGCGCGGGGTTGTGGTTGTCTTGGGCATCAACGAGCGCGACCATGGCTCGCTCTACAACGCGCAGCTCATTTTCGATGCAGACGGCACGCTCGCGCTCAAGCGTCGCAAGATCACACCGACGTATCATGAGCGCATGGTTTGGGGCCAAGGCGACGGTGCGGGCCTCAAAGTTGTCGAAACCCGCGTTGGGCGTGTCGGCGCGTTGGCATGCTGGGAACACTACAACCCCCTCGCCCGCTATGCCTTGATGACGCAGCATGAGGAAATCCATGCAGGCCATTTCCCGGGCAGCCTGGTCGGCCCAATTTTTGGCGAACAGATCGAAGTCACGATGCGCCACCACGCTCTGGAATCGGGCTGTTTCGTGGTCAATGCCACAGGCTGGCTAACTGAAGAGCAAATAGCCCAAATCCACCCGGACCCCAAATTGCAAAGAGGCATCCGAGACGGCTGTATGACCTGCATCGTTTCGCCTGAAGGGCGTCACTTGGCGGATCCCCTCACGGAGAACGAGGGCATACTAATAGCCGATCTCGACATGCGGCTGATCACCAAGCGCAAGCGGATGATGGACGCGGTCGGCCACTACGCGCGTCCTGAGTTACTGCACCTGGTGCACGACACACGTCCCGCCGCGCCTCGTGAAACCGTCAGTCCCGCCTCCTTCCCCTTGGAAGAGGAGGAGCAGCATGCCTGATAGTGACCTGATCAACGACCTGCAGACCCGCGGAATGCGTTTGATCGATCCGCGTGCCGGCCATGAAAGCCGCCGGGGCGGCGCTGGGCCCTCCGACCACAAGGCCGTCACACTGGACGGCACCACGGTCATGGTCCCGGTGCATACGGCGCCAGCTTTTGACAGTCCTTACTTGATTGAGGCGCCAGAGGAAGGTGGTCTCGCACGCCTGACGCGGAACGGCGAGGAAATGGCACGGGTCCGTTTTCCAAACCGGCCGCACTTTTATGATCTCTCGACCGCCGACGGCATCCCATACAACAAAATCGCAGTGCTACACTCGCGCGACGTGCTGGCGACCACGGTATTGCAGACATGCATCCGCTACGAGAGCCGCAAGAAGACCTGCCAATTCTGCTCGATTGGGCAAAGCCTCGCCGCAGGTCGCACAATCGCGCGCAAAACGCCGGAACAGCTTGCCGAGGTCGCGGAGGCAGCCGTCGCGCTCGACGGGGTCAAGCACATGATCCTGACGACTGGGACACCCAAGGGCAAGGATCGCGGCGCGCAGGTTATGGTCGACAGCGCCCGTGCAATCAAGGCGGCCGTCTACCTCCCCTTGCAGGGCCAGATCGAACCGCCAGAGGAAGATGCCTGGCACGAGCGCATGTTTCACGCAGGCATTGATACCTTGGGCATGCATCTCGAAGCCGTGACGCCCGAGGTGCGCGCACGGATCATGCCCGGCAAGGCCAGCGTCCCCGTCTCCAAGTATCTTTCCAGTTTTGAAGCCGCGGTGCGGGTCTTCGGGCGCGGACAGGTCTCGACCTACATCCTAGCCGGTCTCGGTGACACGCGAGAATCGATCTTGGAGATGAGCGAAAGGCTCTGCGCGATTGGGGTCTATCCTTTTGTGGTGCCCTTCGTCCCCATCTCCGGCACACCTCTGGAAAGCCACCCGACACCATCCTCGGAATTCATGGCCGCGATCCTTCGGCCCTTGGGCGAAATGATCGCTGAGGCGGGGATCGAGTCCTACAAGATGAAGGCGGGATGTGGAAAATGCGGGGCCTGTTCCGCGCTGTCGACCTATGAGAAGCTCAAGGTTCCAGCATGATCGAGGTCGAGCCGCGCCAATTCCACTGCCCGGGCTATTACATCCGCGCCGCGTCGAAACCTTTCGAGGCTGTAGGGGCCGCCACCCTTCGGCAACGGGTGTTTGTCGAGGAGCAAGCGATTTTCGAAGGCGATGATCGGGACGAGATAGACCTGATCGCCACGCACCTTGTCGCACTGTCGACCTATGCCCACGAAACCGACCAAATTGTCGGCACGGTCCGTATCCACGAGGAGGCACCCGGCATCTGGTGGGGTTCTCGCCTCGCTGTCGACCACCGGTTCCGCTCTGTTGGCCGATTGGGGGCAGAACTGATCCGCCTTGCAGTCTCCACGGCGACGGCCCGCGGTTGCGTGCGCTTTCTGGCGCATGTCCAGCGACAGAATGCGCCGCTCTTTCGCCGCCTCAATTGGCAGTCAATCGAAGAGGTCTCTCTGCACGGTGTGCCCCATGTGAAGATGTTTGCAGATCTCGCGCACTATCCTCCCTGCCCCGACCCGGTTTCGGGATGGTATCATCGCACGCCCGCGAAACGCCGAAAGGTCGCATGATCATGCCAACCGATCCTTCCCCATGCGCGGTAGGTTTATTGGCTGAAAAGCTCCGGGCGCACCCGTCGATCCAATCCAAACTGGCGATCCGGGCGGCAACCGAGGGCCTTGGCCTCAGCATAGTTGCATACGGGTGCCCCGGTGACGACGCCGCCGTGATACCGCGCGGCGATGGATACGACTTGCTCGCGGGCGAAGGATTTATCCCAGCCTTCGTGCACGACGATCCGTGGTTCGCGGGCTGGTGCGGGGTGATGGTAAACGTCTCCGACATCGCCGCGATGGGCGGACGCCCGACCGCAGCGCTTAACCAGATTTGGGCACCAGATGCCGAGAGCGCGGCCGACATGCTACAGGGCTTGAGAGACGCGTCCGCCGCCTATGGAGTGCCGCTCGTCGGTGGGCATACGAATTTCGCCGCACGCGACCTGTCACTCGCGGTCTCGATCACGGGCCAAGCGCATACCTTGATCTCCAGCTTCACGGCCCGGCCCGGACAGACGTTAATCGCCGCCATTGACTACCGTGGCCGCTACGTGAACTTCGACAATTATTGCGCCGCGCTGGATGCACCGGCCGCGAGGCTAAGAGCAGATCTGGCACTCTTGCCCGAACTGTCAGAGGCAGGTCTCGTTTCCGCAGGCAAGGATATCAGCCAAGGGGGCATTGTTGGCACCGCGCTCATGCTAGCCGAAATGTCAGGCTCCGGTATCGAGATCGACGTCGATGCGATCGAACCACCACCAGGCATCAGATTAGAGCGTTGGCTGCGCTCCTTCCCGTCCTTCGGCTTTCTCTTGGCGGTCGATCCGGTCAACGCGGCCGCCGTCGCCGATGTGTTCTCCGCCCGTGATATCCGCGTTGCAACAATCGGCGAAGTCACGTCGGGTTCCCGTGTCGAACTCATTTCGGGCGGTGCGCGGGCGGTGTTCTGGGACCATGCCACAACACCGTATCTTGGCCTCGCCCACTCGGAGGAACACGCTCATGCCTGAGACAACCTGGACCGTCCGCTGGCCGGATGGCTCCGAGGAAGCGCTCTACTCGCCCTCTTCCGTTGTGGCCGAAGTCTTTGATCCCGGCACAGTCTACACGGTGCCCGACTTCCTGTCCCGCGCCCGCATTGCCATGAACCGCGCATCCGACCGCGTAGAGCGGAAATATGGGTACGCCTGCAGTTCTGCGATGGCCCAACTCGCGCGCATTGAAGCGCGCATCGCCACCCTCGACGACGACCCAAAGAAACGCATCACCTGTCTCAGCATCTCGTGACAAGGATCAAACCCATGAAAGACACGCAGTATCGCCATGTTCCCGTGGTGATTGTCGGAGGCGGCCAAGCCGGGCTCTCAGTGGCCTATCAGCTTGAACAGAAGGGGATCCAGTCGATCGTCTTCGAGCGCCACGAGAAGTTCCATTCCTGGAAAAAGAACCGCTGGGACAGCTTCTGCCTGGTGACGCCCAACTGGCAGTGCCGGTTACCGGACTTCCACTATGGCCGGGAGTATGGCGGCACCGATCCCGATGGCTTTATGCTGAAAGACGAGATAGCCAGCTTCCTCGATGCCTTCGCTGCGCGCTTTGATCCCGACATCCGCGAGCATGTGGAAGTCTCCAGGATCACACCACTCGCCGAAGGCGGCTTCGAGGTGCAGACAAGCATTGGCGACTGGACTTGTGACCAGGTCGTGATCGCGACGGGCGGCTACGACACGCCGATTGAACCGGATTATGCCAAGAATCTGTCTCCCGAGATCCTGCAAATGCACTCGGTCGATTATCGCAACGTCGACCAGTTCCCAGACGGTGGTGTGCTGATCGTGGGGACCGGCCAGTCCGGCGTCCAGCTGATGGAGGATTTCGTGCGCGCCGGACGCCAGGTGCATTTGGCAGTCGGTCCCGCGCCACGCAGCCCGCGCAAATATCGCGGTCGGGATGCCATCGACTGGCTGTATGACGCAGGCCATTACGAGATCACCATCGACCGGCATCCCGATCCCCTAAAGGCGCTCACGCAGACCAACCACTACATGTCAGGACGTGACGGTGGGAAGGAAATCGATCTGCGCAGGTTCCATATCGAGCACGGCGTCCAACTCTACGGCTCGCTCTCGAACATGGACGAAACGCGGATCTCGTTCCTTCCAGACTTAGCGAAAAACCTGGATGACGCCGACCGGTCTTACCTGGGCATTCGCACCCAAATCGACGACTACATCGCGCGCGAAGGCATAGACACACCGGTCGAGCCAGACTTCGAGAAAGTCTGGGCACCGGAACAGGAGATCACCGAAATCGACCTTGCCGAGGTGGGCGTGACTTCTGTCCTCTGGGCCATCGGCTTTCGGCCTGATTACAGTTGGATTGAGGCTGATGTCTTCGATGCGCGAGGAAAGCCCAAGTTTCATCGTGGCGTGACCGAGCAGCCAGGTTTGCATTTCATCGGGCTCGGGTGGCTCAACACCTGGGGGTCGGGCCGGTTCCTCGCGATTGAGGAAGACAGCCTCTATCTCGCGGAGCAAATCGAACGGCAACTGAGCGCAAGCACTGTCGCAAGTGCAGCCGAATGAATACGGCGATCAGGGCGACCGATCTTGCGGAAGCGACATGCGCCGCGGTTGTAATGCAGGATCGAATTCGGCTTGGCATGGCGCAGCTTTCGCCGTTTGGCCTGTCGGAGGATTGGGTCCTCAAAACATGCGGAGATCGTCATTGGACCCTGATCGCACAAGCAAGTGGCAACGAGACGATCGCGTTTTTCGATCCAGAGGGCCGTCCGCTCTACGCGGCCTTTTGTGCAACCGCGCTGCGCCTACACGCACCCGAAAACCATGGTCTCGGAGAGACGTTGCACGTCTTTTCGTCGCTTCACGCTGTTGGCAATTGCAAGCTGGGGTCGCGACACGTCTTCCGAGTTGGAGCGCGGGCGCTGGGTCATCTCACCATGATCAGCACCTTTCTCCGCCATGACGATTCCGGCTCTAACCATCGGCTGACGAAAAGTCGGCTTCCCGGTCTTCGACCGTTGCCGCAAGCGGATGATGCCCTGCGTCGGCTCGACGCGCAGGCACGCCTCAAATCGCGCCAGCGGCATGCTGCAGTGGAACTCACCGAACCGCTGGTTCGCGTCACTCCTTCCCCCGCTTTGGATTTCAATGCGGTCGGACTGCTTTACTTTGCGAGCTACACACGCGTTGCAGATGCCGCTATCCCGAGATCCAGCGCCAATGTCGCGCGTGATATCGTCTATTTCGGGAATGTCGACATGGGCGAAGAGATCCAAGTCTTTGGCGATGAATGCGATCTCCGTCTTGTATCGGGCTCGGGGAAGCTGCTCGCCAGCGTGGAGACACGGTAGTCTCCAAGCACTGCGCTGATGACAGAGCGGTCGATACTGCAACCACTCTATCATCACTAAACCCGCGCTTGGGCAGAACGTATGCGGATCATCCGTGCCCCTCTTCGGGATCACCCCGTCGCCCTTGGCACCCGCGTCTCTCCAGAGATGGAACCCAACACGTCGATGATCCAACAGCGCTTCAGTGGCATAGAACCTCCGAGCGTGTGATTTCCGCACTGGTCAGCGCTCGCCACGCTAGGGAAGCTTTCCCGATATCGAAGAGGGTTGGTTAAACAGAGTGCGATTCTGGTCGGCGCGCAGACGCAATGCTTGACCATGCCAGGCAACTATTCGATTGAGGGTGAGCATAGCCACCTCACAGGAAGATTCAAATTGCATCACCCAAGGCGGATTCTCGACCCAACATCGCGTGACGAGACGCCGTAAGAAGGCATAGCAGAGTGATACTTGATCTCTTGGTCCGCGGCGCAACCCTGCCGGACGGCAGAGATAACCAGGACATCGCGGTGCGTGACGGCCGGATCGTAGAGGTGTCCCCAGGCATCACCGGAGACGCGCGTGAGGTGATCGAGGCGGGTGGATACCTTCTGTCTCCACCCTTTGTTGATCCGCATTTCCATATGGATGCGACGCTTTCTCTCGGCCTACCGCGCATGAATGTCTCAGGAACCCTGCTGGAGGGCATCGCTCTGTGGGGCGAGTTGCGGCCGACGCTCACGCGGGAGGCAGTGGTCGAACGCGCCCTGCGCTACTGCGACCTTGCGGTGAGCAAAGGATTGCAGGCGATTCGCAGTCATGTCGACGTCTCGGACCCCAGGCTCGTCACGGTGGAAGGCCTCTTGGAGGTGCGCGAGCGCGTCGCACCCTATCTCGACCTCCAGCTCGTCGCCTTCCCTCAAGACGGCTTTTACCGCTGCCCAGAAGCCGAAGCCGCGCTGTCGCGGGCTCTCGACATGGGCGTCGATGTGGTCGGGGGCATCCCGCATTTCGAGCGCACGATGGAAGAGGGTCGCGCCTCAGTCGAAACCCTATGCAGGATCGCCGCCGAAAGGGGCCTCCGGGTCGACATGCATTGCGACGAAACGGATGATCCAATGTCGCGCCATGTCGAGACGCTGGCCGCACAGACAGTGCGCTTCGGGCTCCAGGGGCGGGTTGCGGGCTCGCACCTGACGTCGATGCATTCCATGGACAACTACTACGTCTCGAAGCTTCTGCCCCTGATGGCCGAGGCCGAAATGGTCGCAATCCCGAACCCGCTCATCAACATGATGCTGCAGGGGCGCCATGACACTTACCCAAAACGCCGCGGCCTGACCCGGATTCCCGAGATGCTGGCCGCAGGCATACCGGTGGCGCTCGGTCAGGACTGCGTTCTTGATCCTTGGTATTCTATGGGTTCTGGCGATCTCTTGGACGTGGCGCATATGGCCGTGCACGCGACGCAAATGGGTTCGGCCACCGACAAGAAGGTGTTGTTCGACGCGGTCACGACAATTCCCGCAATGGTTCTGGGCCTCGAAGGCTACGGGCTGGAGCCAGGGTGCCACGCGGACATGGTTCTGCTCCAGGCACGCGACCCCGGAGAGGCCATTCGCTTGCGCCCGAACCGGCTCAAAGTCATTCGCCGCGGCAAAGTGATCGCAGAAACACCTCCGGAGCGCTCCCGCCTCGCGCTCAATGGGCGGCCCCAGACTGTCGACCCTTGCGACTACGCTCCGATAGCGGCGAGCTGAGATCTGCCCAAGCCCATATGGAGTGCAATTGCCACTTCCCTGAGCGGAAAATGTGCAGTTACCATCGGCAACCCGTAAAGACCGCTCGACTAGCAGCGCGAGGCCAAGAAGGAATGGCCGGATACGATTCGACTGCCAACTAGGAGACACTGCCATGAGCCGCTTCCTCATAAATCGCCGCCGCCTTTTGACCACCGGCGTGGCTCTTGGAGCGACAAGCCTTGCCGCGCCTTCGATCCTTCGAGCGCAATCGGCACCGGTGAAGGTCGCGGGCATTCACGCCTCGCCGGTCGAGAACGCCTGGAACTCGGTCCTGCACGCAGCCATGGTCGAGGCCGATGCGGAAGGCGCAATCGAATACACTTTCTCGGAGGGCGTCTCCGGCACCGACTATCCTAGGGCGATGCGCGAATTCGCGGAGGCGGGCAATGTCTTGATTGTGGGTGAGTCCTACGCGGTCGAGCGGGAAGCGCGCCAGGTCGCTTCGGATTACCCCGACACGGCCTTCCTCATGGGGTCCTCCGGCGATGCCGCAGGCGATAACTTCGGCGTCTTTGGGACATGGAATTGGGAAGCCGCCTACCTCGCAGGGATGCTTGCAGGCGAGATGACCGAAACTGGCATGGTGGGCTCGGTCGGCGCCATCCCGATCCCGGAGGTCAACATGCTGATCAACGGCTTCGCCGAAGGAGTGAAGGCGGTCAATCCCGACGCGCAACACATCGTCAGCTTCATCGGCACCTTCTTCGACCCGCCGCAAGCGCGCGAGGCAGGACTGGCGCAGATCGATGCAGGCGCAGACATTCTCTTTGGCGAACGGATCGGCACAGCCGACGCGGCTCAAGAGCGGGGGATTCCCGCAATCGGCTCGCTGATCGACTACACCCCTCGCTACCCTGACACAGTGTTTGCGAACGCCCTGTGGTTCTTCCGCCCGTTGATGGACGCAGCGCTGGCGGACGCCGTAGCCGGTAATCCGACCGGGAAGAACTACACGCCGCTCAGCCTGATGGAAGATGGCGGGAACGATATCTCCTATGTCGAAGGCGTGGCCCCCGCCGCAGCTGTCGCGCAGATGGAAGACGTGCGCGCGGCCATCAAGGCGGGCGAGTTCGAGGTCCCGCGCAATTTCGACGAGCCCGCGTAATGCCTCATGGCCGGTGCCTGAGCGCCATCACCAATGGATGGTGGGCTTGACGCGCGTTCTGGAGCTCGACGGGATCACCAAGCGCTTCGGCTCTACACTCGCCAATGATGACGTGTCGCTCCACTTGGAGCGAGGCGAGGTCGTGGCGCTTTTGGGGGAGAACGGCGCGGGCAAGACGACGCTGATGTCGATCCTGTTTGGTCACTACACGGCCGATGCAGGTGAGGTGCGGGTTGAAGGTCAGATCCTGCCACCCGGAAAGTCCCGCGCCGCAATTCAGGCGGGCGTCGGGATGGTGCACCAGCACTTCGCGCTCGCGGCCAACCTGACCGTTCTGGAAAACGTGATGACGGGAACAGAGCCGCTCTGGCGGCTCCGGTCCAACCGGGTGGCTGCGCGTCGAAAACTGTCCGATCTGTCGGAACGTTTCGGCCTGCCCGTTGATCCCGACGCGCGCGTCACAGACCTTTCTGTAGGGGAACGTCAGCGGGTCGAGATCCTCAAAGCCCTCTTCAACGAGGCCCGCATCCTGATCCTCGACGAGCCAACGGCCGTCTTGACGACGCAACAAGCGGAACGGCTCTTTGCCACACTTCGCGAAATGGCCGCGAAGGGCCTGTCGATCATCTTCATCTCGCACAAGCTGCACGAGGTCATGTCCGCCTCCGACCGGGTCGTGGTCTTGCGAGGTGGCCGGGTGGTGGCCGAGCGCGCAACACGCGAGACGACAAAAGAGGAACTCGCCGAATTGATGGTCGGTCGCGCCGTGCACCGCCCGGAACGACCACCGTCCCGTCCAGGCGCTGTTCTCCTGGAGGCCGATGACCTGCATCTGTCCGGAGAGGGCCGGTCGCCCCTCCACGGCGTATCCTTTCGCCTGCGGGGTGGTGAGACATTGGGCATTATCGGCGTCTCTGGCAACGGTCAGACGAGCCTTGCCGGCATTGTCTCTGGGCTCTACCCGCCGGATCGCGGCAGCCTGAAGATCGAGGGCGCTCCGCTGCTCCGCCATGACGTGCCCCATGCGATCGCCGCAGGCATAGGGCGCATCCCAGAGGATCGGCATGCGGAGGGGGTCCTGGGCGACATGTCGACCTGGGAAAACGCTGTGCTTGAGCGGCTCTGGTCACCCGACTTCTCGCGCCGAGGCATCGTCCGGCGAGGCGCTGCGCGCGCAGCGACGGCGCGCCTTCTCGAAGACTACGACGTTCGCGGCGCAAGCGTCGATGGCCGCGTCGGCCTGCTTTCGGGAGGCAACATGCAAAAACTGATCCTCGGTCGCGTCCTGGAAGCCGGACCGTCCATCGTGCTCGCGGCACAACCAAGTCGCGGGCTCGACGAAGGCGCGATTGCGGGCGTCCACCGCCGCCTGATCGAAGCGCGAGACCGCGGCGCCGGGGTGCTCCTGATCTCTGAAGACCTGGACGAAGTGATTGCGTTGTCCGACCGGATCCGTGCGATCGTCGGCGGTCGCCTCTCCCCCGCCATTCCGACAGAGCGCGCCGACGCGCAACTCCTGGGCCTGATGATGGCAGGCGACTGGGACGCCGCCGATGCCATTGAGCGGGAAGCCGAGACAGCAGATGCGCTTTGAACGCCGAGAAAGCACGTCGGCCGCTCTCACCATCCTGGCCCCATTGGGCGCGATCCTGACCGCCCTACTCTTGGCGGGCGCGCTCATCGCGATCGCAGGTGCGAACGCTTTTGAAGCCTACGCGTTGATCCTCAAAGGCGCCTTCGGCTCCCGCCTCGGGATCACCGAGACGCTGACCCGCGCAACGCCCCTCATCTTGACGGGGCTGGCCGCGGCGGTCGCCTTCCGCGCGCGGCTCTGGAACATCGGCGGCGAAGGGCAGTTCTACCTTGGCGCTCTGGCTGTCACCGCATTCGGACTAGTCCCGGGGATTGCGGGCGCGCCCGCGCCGCTCGCGATCCTCGCGTGCTTGATCACCGGTGCGCTGGCGGGGGCGGTGCTGCTCATTGTGCCGGTGACACTGAAACTACGGTTCGGCGTGGATGAGGTGGTCACAACGCTCCTCTTGAATTTCGTCGCCATCTTATTCGTCTCCATGATGATCGAAGGACCGCTGAAGGACCCCCTGGCCTTCGGTTGGCCGCAATCGGTGCCCGTGCCCGACGCCGCACTCCTGCCGCAATTGCTCGAACGATCCCGCCTGCATACCGGGCTGTTGATTGCTTTGGCACTGGCCGTCGCTGTCTGGTGGCTCCAAGCGCGCACGGTCTTTGGCATGAGTTCCCGAGCGACGGGCCTCAATGCGCGCGCCGCGGCCTTCGCGGGCGTGCCGCTCGGGCGCACGCTGGGTTTGGTGGCCTGCCTCTCGGGCGGGCTCGCCGGGCTCGCGGGCGCGATCGAGGTGATGGGCGTGAAAGGCTACGTGACCACGGACTTATCGCCGAATTACGGCTATTCCGGCATCGTCATCGCAATGCTGGCCAACTTGAACCCGATTGGCGTCATCGGCGCAGCCCTGTTCTCGGCGGTGATGTTTGTGGGTGCGGATTCCATGAGCCGCGCGCTCGGCATCCCATCCTACATCGCCGACGTCACCGTGGCACTTTCGCTGCTCACGATGCTCGTCGCGATCTTTCTCACGCAATACCGGGTGCGGCGATGAACGTGATCCTCGACATCCTCACCTCGTTCGGCATGTGGGAGGCCGTCCTTCGCATAGCCACGCCCTTCATCCTCGGCACGCTGGGCGTCTTGCTCTGCGAACGGGTGGGCGTGCTGAACCTCGGGATCGAGGGCATAATGACCTTCGGCGCCATGATCGGCTGGCTCACGGTGTATTCCGGCGGCGATCTGTGGATGGGCCTCGTTGTGGCGGCGGTCTGCGGGGCGATGTTCGGACTTCTCCATGCCGCAATGACAGTACCTCTCGGCCTCAGCCAGCATGTGACAGGGCTTGGCATCACACTCTTCGCATCGAGCTTTTCCTATTACATCTTCCGCCTTGCTGTCCCGACGGCAAGCTCGCCCCCCACCGTAGAGCCCTTCCGGCCGCTCGCCATTCCATGGCTCTCGGAGATCCCCTTCCTAGGGCCCGTCCTCTTCAATCAAACGGCCCCGACCTACCTCGCGCTCATCCTCGTCGTTGTTTTGGCGTGGATGCTCTATCGCACGCCGCTGGGCCTCGCGATCCGAATGACGGGCGAGAATCCGCATGCTGTGGACGCTCAAGGCATAGATCCGATTTGGCTGCGCATTGGCACGGTCATGGCGGGTTCAGCGCTCATGGGAGTCGCCGGCGCATTTCTCACCCTCGCGGCCTTCAATTCCTTCTTCCCGACCATGGTGCAAGGCCGGGGATGGATATGCATCGCGCTCGTCGTATTCGCTCTCTGGCGGCCAGGGCGCGCCCTGCTGGGTGCGGTTCTTTTCGCCTTTTTCGACGCATTCCAACTGCGTCTGCAAACCGTCGTGGATGGTGTGCCCTACCAGCTATTCCTTATGCTGCCCTACCTACTGTCGATACTCGCCTTGATCGTCATGGCCCGGAAAGCACGGGTTCCCCAGGCGCTGATGCAACCCTATCGACGCGGCGAGCGCTGAGGTCGAGCCGCGCATTCAAATAGGGCAATCGCTTCGCCGCATCCTTTCGGTCCCAGAACGATGAGAAAAACACGACCTTTCGTGTTGTGCTAAGAACCTGTCTGATATGCCCCCAAAAGCAGAAAGGGCAGCCATCAGCGACCGCCCTTACACGGAATGCAGACATAGCCTGCGGCTACATAAGAATGAACTCGGCATCCATTGGGAGCATCACTTCGACGACATCGGGATCGCCACCATCAGGCGTCTCAGCGTCCCATTTGCTAGGTGCACTATACGGGATGGGGGAATCCGGATCCCAGTCGCCGTCATCGCTGCCGCCGGTACCCCCGGTGCCCCCATCGTCATCGTCGTCGTCGTCATCATTCGGTCCGGCAGCAGGGCCATCGGTGCGAAAAACGAATTCATCGAGTTCCCTTTGGTCTTCGTGAGTGGGCCACGGGTTATTTCTAGGCATCTCGTTCTCCTGGTTTGAGGACTCGTTTGTGGCCCGTGCCTATGCAACCCATGTGTCAGGCATTTGCCGTAGATGTCCCAGTTCTAAAAATGAATGAGCGAAGTAAAATCGCGAAATTCCAATACGTTATGTGAGTGTCAGATTTCACTGGACGATTTCAGTGTCGGCAAGGTTCGAATTGTCTCTGCTTGATGTCAGCTTGGTGCGCAGTCGCTCCCAGAACGCGACAAGTTGGCTATTGCAACGTGTCACAGCGCTCAGTGCCGAAAACCGGGTCGTGACCCCTGCTCGGCAAGAATCCGACCGTCAACAAACCGTAAGATCCCTTTCACGGATTTGTCGTCTCCCCCGCGTTGGATGCGCGCAGCAGGGAGGTCTGGAAGCCGTCGCGCGAGGAACCAAAACAGGTGATCGGTCTGTGCCGATCGCACTGGGGGTCCCGTGTCGACCGGTTGCCCAACCCCGAACCCCCGTGAGCGCGAGCCACTAGCGGTTCGCGGCGGACCGAAGCTGAGCGAGAAACAGATGTCCTACATTTTCGAGCTGTTGCACTTTTCAGACCAGGAAGGCGCCCCCAACGCGCTCACCGTTGCGCCAAACCTTTCTGCGGTGCTCAATGCCCTTCGTGCGCTCGATGCGGGCAATGACGGTGCGCCTGACAACAGTCTGACGCTCTCCTCTGGCGATGCGATCATCCCCGGTGTGTTCTTCGATGCCTCGGAAGTGGTCTGGGGCGAAGATGCTGGCGGCGTCGGCGACATCTTTATCCAGAACGCTCTGCGGATCGACGCGATCTCGCTCGGCAACCACGAGTTCGACCTCGGAACGGACGTGCTCGCTGGGCTGATCGACGGCAGCGCCACAGATGTCGTCATCCCCGGGATCGGCGCATTTGAGGGCACGGCGATGCCCTATCTAGGCGGCAACCTCGACTTCTCGAGCGATGAAAACCTTGCGCCGCTGGCCGTGGAGGACGGCGGCACCGGCCTTCCAGCCACGGTGACCGGCTCGATCTTCAAAGATGTGAATGGGGAGCAGATCGGGATCGTCAGCGCCGTAACACCGACCTTGCCGATCATCTCCGATCCGGGTGATTTGGGCATTTTTCCCGACGACTTCGAGACGCCGCCGAGCGATCAGCAACTCGACGCTCTGGCCGCAGTAATCCAAGAAGACGTCGACGCGCTGCTCGCGGCCAATCCCGACATGAACAAGGTGATCTTGCTGTCGCATATGCAGCAGCTCAGCATCGAGACCGAAATCGCGCAACGGCTGACCAATGTCGACATCATCGTCGCTGGCGGATCCGACACGATCCTGACGGACGAAAACGATCGTGTGCGTGACGGGCAATCTTCGGGCGGCGAATACCCGATCGAGCTGACCGACGCGGACGGAAACCCCATCCTCGTCGTCAATACCGATGGCCAGTATCAGTATGTCGGCCGCCTTGTGATCGAGTTTGACGATAACGGGATCATCGTCCCGGAAAGCTACGACCCAGGTGAGAGCGGTGCATTCGCCACCGATGCGCAGGGCGTCGAAGATCTTGGCGCGGCAGATCTCGTCGATCCCACCGTTCAAGCTGTTGTCGATGAACTGAGCGAGGCGATCATCGCGCGGGAATCCAATATCTTCGGCATCAGCGAGACCTTCCTCAACGGCGAGCGGTCCGGCCAGGACGATGGCACCGATCCCGATGGTGTCCGCACCCAGGAAACCAACCTTGGCAACCTGACAGCGGACGCAAACCTCACGGTTGCAAGAGACTTCGATGACACGGTGATGGTCTCGATCAAGAACGGTGGCGGTATCCGCGCCTCCATCGGCGATCTCCTGGTTCCGCCGGGTGGCACAGAAGCCGAGCGTTCTCCAAACGCCGAAATCGATGGCGTGAAGCCCGAAGGCGGGATCAGTCAGACCGACATCCAGGCCACGCTCGCATTCAACAACGGCCTTTCTCTGCTGACGCTGACGCGCGAAGAGTTGGTTGAGGTCCTGGAGCACGGGATCAGTGCGCTTCCTGACGTTGCTGGCCAGTTCCCGCAGGTCGCTGGTATCGAGTTCAGCTTCGACGAGACGAAACCCGCCGGCAGCCGGATCGAAACCGCCGCCATCGTGGACGAGTCTGGCGAGGTGGTCGACGTTCTGGTGCGCTTCGGAGAGATCGTGGGCGACCCGAATGGCGAAGTTCGCATCGTCACGTTGAGCTTCCTGGCCGATGGGGGTGACGGGTATCCGTTCCCGGATCCCGAAAGCGCCTCGCGCGTCGACCTCTTCGACCTGGATGCCGACGGCGAAGACGACAACGTCATGACCGGCGACGCCGATTTCGCAGCCGATGGGACCGAGCAAGACGCGTTGGCGGAGTATCTCCTGGACAACTACTCCGCTCAGACGCCCTACGACCTCGAAGATACGGGCCGCGCCGAAGACACCCGCATTCAAAACAAAGCTTACCGCGAGGACACAGTTCTGGAAGGTGTATCGCTCGAGCTTACGCCGATCTTTGAGATCCAGGGCGCCTCTCAGGTCGCACCGATCGTTCTGAAAACGAGTGGTTTTGCGACGGTGCCGCAGTTTTTCGCCAGTCTTGAAGATGAAGCGTTCATCCTTGGCCACGAAGTGCGGACCAGCGGGATCGTGACAGCGATCGATTCCAATGGCTTCTATCTCCAAGACGCGGTCGGCGACGGCAACATAGCTACGTCGGATGCAATCTTCGTCTTTACGGACGATGCCCCAGAGGTCATCGTTGGCGACGAGGTTGAAGTCATTGGCGATGTGTCCGAGTTCTTCCCAGGCGACGCCGATAGCGGCAACCTGCCGACGACGCAGATCACCAATGTGAGCGTGCTCACATTGGTGTCTTCAGAGAACGAACTGCCAGACGCGTCGGTGATCGGCCAAAGCGGTCGGGTCCTGCCAAGCGAGAACCTCGAAGACGACGCCTACATCGTGTTCAATCCGACCACGAGCGGCATCGACTTCATGGAGAGCCTTGAGGGCATGCGCGTCACCGTCGAGGATGCAGCCGTCATCGGCAGCACCAACCGGTTCGGCGAGATCTTCGTCACCGCCAACCAGGGCGCGGACCCGACCGGACTGTCCGAGCGCGGCACGCTCAACATCTCCCCCGACGACTTCAACCCCGAACGGATCCAGATCGACGACGATTCCAGTGTGTTCGAGATGGACACCCCGGATGTGAATGTCGGCGATCTTCTGGACGATGTGACCGGCGTGCTCGGCTACAGCTTCGGCAACTACGAGATCATTCCAACCGAGGACTACACCGATCAGATCGTGTCGGGCGGGCTCGCGCCGGAAGTCACTGATCTCAGCGGCTGCAGCAATGCCATGACAGTAGCGAGCTACAACGTCCTCAACCTTGACCCCAACGATGCAGATGGGGACACAGACGTGCTCGATTTCCGCTTCGTCTCCATCGCGGCTGAGATCGTCAATAATCTCGGCTCGCCCGATGTGATCGCGCTACAGGAGATCCAGGACAACAGCGGATCGGCCGATGACGGCACCGTCTCCGCCTCCGAAACGCTGGAGACGCTCGCGCAGGCCATCGATTTTGTTGACAACTTCCAGCTCGACGGATCGCTAAGCTACGAATGGATCGACAATACCTTTATTGGTGACAACACAAGCGGCGGTCAGCCCGGCGGCAACATCCGCACGGCCTACCTCTACAACACCGACCGCGTGTCGGTCGTCGATGGCTCGGTAGAGACGATCAGCGGCCAGGCGGAAGGCCAGGCGTTTTTCGGCGCGCGCCTCCCACTCGTTGCGACATTCGAGTTCGGCGGTGTCGAAGTGACGATGGTGAACAACCACTTCTCCTCCAAGAGTGGCTCCGCACCAATCATGGGCACGACACAGCCGTTCGAGAGCAACCAGGAGAACACTTCGGTCAACGGCTCGCTCGATGAGCGCCAAGCCCAGGCCGCAGCAGTAGCCGGTTTCGTCGCCGAAGAACTGGCCGCAGACCCGCAGGCGAATGTCGTGGTGTTGGGCGACCTCAACGAGTTTGAGTTCATCTCGCCGGTCTCTGGTCTCGAAGCGATGGGGCTCACCAATCTCACGAACAGCCTCGACGAAGATGAGCGCTACAGCTTCAACTTTCAGGGCAATAGCCAGCAGCTGGACCACATCCTGGCCAGCCAGAGCCTCACGGACAACGCGGAATTCGACATCGTGCACACCAACAGTGAGTTCGCGGCGACCGCGTTCCGCGCGTCAGACCATGACCCGCTGCTCGCTGAGTTTTTCCTCGGTGACCAGTTGATACTCGCCTGATCGGGCGCTCCGGGTCTAAGCCGCCCACGCGGCGTGGACCTTTCGTCCAGCCTAACCCTTTGGACGGGCGGTGCTGTGGTGCCGCCCGTTTTATCCAAACGCCCTGCCCTTAGCCGGTGCGCACCATTTCCGAGGCGAGCCGGATCGGACTGGTTTGGCCCGAGAGCCTCGCACGGTAGACATGCAGGCCTTCCAGGACGCGCATGACATAGTTGCGGGTCTCGTTAAACGGGATCGTCTCGATCCAGAGCACTGGATCAGCGCCCGCCGCTCGCGGATCGCCATAGGTCTTGAGCCACTGGTCCACGCGGCCCGGTCCGGCATTGTAGGCTGCGGCGGCGAGCATGTAGGAGCCATCGTAGCGCCGGAGCATCTGCGCGAGATAGGCCGTGCCGAGGGTCGCGTTGTAGTTCGGGTCGCGGACGAGCCTCGCGGGGCTATGAGCCAGGCCCAATTGGCCCGCCACTTGACGGGCAGTTGCGGGCATGAGTTGCATCAGGCCCTGAGCCCCGGCATGACTGCGCGCAACGGCGTTGAGCTCCGATTCCTGCCGCGCCACGGCGAGGGCGAACTCCGTGGGCACAGGCCAATCGCCCTCAGCCATCTCAGGCAGTGGGTAATAGGGGCCCGGCAAGATGAGGCCCTCGCGCGCGGCGTCTTTTGCAACGCGAATGCCGACATGGGTCATGCCTGCATCGATGGCGATCTGAGCCAGAGCGGTGCGCGTCTCGGCGGGCTGATCTTCGGCAGCGTGACGCAGAAACTGCGCCGCACGCCCGTCCTGGCCCGCGGCAATGAAGAGGCGCGCGGCCCGCACGACACTGCTTTCCAGTATCGGATCATCCGGCAGTTCGGCCACTTCCCCCGTGCCAGAAATGGTAGCGTCAACGGCAATTCCTGCACGTTCAGCCGCAAGCTGACCGTAGAAGCTCGTCTGGTGCCGCGCACCGTAGCGGAACGCATCTGTGGCGTCTTCGGTCCGTCCCGCGCGTTCATGAGCAAGACCGAGCCAATACCCCGCCCGGCCCGAACTGATCGGCGTCGAGACGACGTCCTTAAAGCGGCTGAAATGCTCTGTGGCTTTCTCGGCATCATCGAGCCGCGTGAGCGCGATATAGCCCGCCACCCATTCCGCCTCGGCAAAGTCGCCACCGGTCTCGCCGAAATTGCTGGCGGCGATCGTGTAAGCGCGTCCGACATCGCCGCGGCGCAGCGCTTGGCGAGCAAGGCCCGGCCGCCTTTTCATCCAAAACTCGGGTTCACCCAGCATAGCGGACGACTTCGACTGGCTATAGATGAAGTCTTCCGCGTCGTCCCACCGGCCTTTGTTCACACGGTAGAGATATCGCTCATACGCAAGCCCGGGATGATCTTTGAGCGAGGGCGGCACATTCCAGATCAGCATTTGCAGACCTTCCGCGTCGCGCCGCGTCGCAATACGCGCCTTCGCCAACGCCTGCCAATCGGCGCTCACATCGCCCAGCATCGCCTCGGCCTCGCGGGTATAGCCGTTCCACAGCAGCATATCGACGCGCTCGGTCTGCATTCCGTCCAAGAGCGCCGCATAGTCTCTCGTCATGGCCGCACGTTCTGGCGCGGACATCGGCAATTCCAGCCAGGCGCGCAGGATCACCTCATCGGCGGCCCAGTCCCTGCCCGTTGCACTGAGGGCCTTCGCGAGCCGCAGCGAGCCCGTCCCAGTCTGAGGCATTTGGACCGTGAAAAACTGGCCGATTTCGGCAGGCGTGAGCGTCGTTGGCATCAGGTATTCGCCCGCGCGTCGCAGACTTGCGAGGCCCGGCCAATCTCCGTTGCGTGCAAGGAAGTCGCTGTATTCGGACCATTCCCCGATCCCCGCCCGCAGGCGCAGCCATAGAACAATATCCTCGGCAAGCGGATCGCCAGATTGCCGCGCGAAGCTCCGTGCATCTGCCCATCGATCCTTTGCGGCAGCGGCGAGCGCGAGATTGAGGAGATCTGCCGGAACCTGAGGTCTGACCGCAAGCGGCGCGGGCGTCGGGATCAGCGCGAGGCCTTCGGGACGCGGCAAAGGCTTGGACTGCGCCGGTGCGACCCCAGACACTACGCCGCCGAAAACGACCGCAAGGATGAGCAATGCGGAGAGAAGAACGCGCATAACGCCTCCTTTTCGTTTAGAACCCATCAACGAATCTTATCGAATCCTATGCGTCGCAAGCGTTACCATAGCGTGTATTCGGCACGGTCAAAGCGGCGCTTGCGGCGCTTTGCAATCACGATTAGGTTCGCGCGGCTTTCCTGTCGGTTCAGCCCGCAGATCCCGGAGACTCCCATGGTAAAAGGTTCCATTCCCGCGCTCGTCACGCCTTTCCGCGATGGTAAAGTCGACGAAAAGGCGCTGGTCGCCATGGTGAATTGGCATGTGGATGAAGGGTCGCACGGTCTCGTTGCCGTCGGCACGACGGGGGAAACACCGACGCTGTCGCATGACGAGCATGAGCGGGTGATCGAAATTGTGGTTGAGACTGCGGCGGGTCGGGTCCCTGTGATCGCTGGTGCGGGCTCCAACAATACCGACGAATCCGTGCGTCTGATGCAATTCGCCAAGAAGGTTGGCGCGGACGCGGCACTTGTAGTGACACCCTATTATAACAAGCCCAGTCAGCGCGGGCTCTTCCATCACTTCAAGACGCTCCACGACGCGGTCGAGCTGCCCATTCTCATTTACAACATCCCGGGACGGTCGGTGATCGACATGTCGCCCGCGACAATGGGCGACCTTGCAAAACTGCCTCGGATCATTGGCGTCAAGGACGCCACGGGCGATGTGACACGGGTGAGCGAGCAGCGGATCACCTGCGGTCCGGACTTCATCCAGATTTCCGGCGAGGATGCCAGCGCGCTCGGCTTCAATGCCCATGGCGGCACGGGCTGCATCTCTGTTGTGGCGAATGTTTGTCCGAGGCTTTCCTCAGAGTTTCAGGAAGCAATGCTCGCTGGAGACTACACGCGGGCTCTGATCTTTCAGGACCGGCTCATGCCGCTGCATCGTGCGTGCTTTGCCGAACCAAATCCGGCACCGACCAAGTATGCACTGTCGCTCCTCGGACACTGCACAGACGAGGTGCGCTCTCCGCTCGTCACGCTCGAGGACAGCACGAAGGCGCAAGTGCGCGAGGCGATGCGCCACGCTGGCGTGTTGAATTAGTTCAGCGTCTCGCGGGTCACTTCGGTCAACCCGGCAAATGCAGCATTCCACTCATGACAAGAACAGCCGCACCGGAAACAGAGACCTCTGACCCTGCGGCAGTTGGTGGATTTGCCTCGGCGAAAATGTGGCTTTCTCGGCCCATATCAGCGCCTTGGGTAATCTCGATAGCGACAGATGCCTGTGCGATATCGGCCAAGAAACCGGCAAGCGCCGCGCATGCGCTGCCAGTAGCCGGATCCTCGTCAATCCCTTCGAGAGGCACGAAGACGCGCATGTCGATCTGGTTCTCCGAACGGCGGTAATAGGCCGCGACAGAAAAGAACCGGCTATGGGCTTCGTAGTTGCGTTGGCTCTTGAGGAAGGCGGCGCGAACCGGAGTGGCCTTTGCAAGCGCGCCACGGCTCGCCATTTCAGCAAAGACGAAGGGCAATCCTTTTGAGGCAGCCTGGGGTTCGTGCCGGGTTGTGCGGATCGCGTTAGAGCGGAGGCCAAGGCATGCAGCGATCTCCTTGGCCGTGATAATCGCGCCTTTCTCGAAGGGGGCGTGGCTCGTGAAACCCGCATGCCAGGCACCGTTCGAGAGCGCGGCATGGCACGCAATCGGACCAATACCCTCTTCGATGATCATCTCCGTTGGGATCGGATTGCCAAAGGCATATCCGGCATTGGCTAGGCTCGCCGTCGCACCAACAGTCGGGTGGCCCGCAAACGGGATCTCAGATGCGGGGGTGAAAATCCGCGCCCGGATCGTGCCCCCAGCCTCCGCTGGAAGCAGAAAAATGCTTTCTGAGTAGTTAAACTCCCTGGCAATCGTCTGCATCTCGGCGCCCGACAGGCCGTGCGCGTCAGGTATCACCGCCAACTGATTGCCTCGGAACGGGATCTCCGTGAAGACATCCCAAACTTCATATTCGATCTGTCGGGTCACAAGGTAGCCTCAATCGGGTGGTGGCATATACGGGTCGAGGCAGGGGCGATGACCTCCTGGCCCCAGGCCGCATGCTTTTGCTTAAACACCGTCTCACCTCGCAGGTGCAAGATGGCGCCGTGCCAATAGGTCTCTTTCCGCAAAGCGATCAACGGCGGCTCTCTGAAATCCGGCAGTCTCGCCACATTTCATCTTGCCGCGAGAGCCTACTCGACACTCCGCCTTCTTGGCCTCTGGAACCGGGAGGGCTATCTGGGAGTAGAATAAGGCAGATACAGCGGGGTCTGCGAAGGAGGGGCGTTTGTCCGACGAGTTGAGGCCGAGGTTCTGGGAGAGGTTTACGCTCGAAGATCTCAACCGGGCAGAGTGGGAAGCGCTCTGCGACGGCTGTGCGAAGTGCTGCCTGATCAAGCTAGAAGACGAGGAGACCGACGAGGTCGCCCATACCTCTATTGCATGCAGGCTTCTGGACCGTGATACTTGCCGCTGCAAGAACTACGCGCTCAGGACCCAAATTGTGCCCGATTGCAACCGGCTTGATCCCGCCTCGCTGGAGCGCATTGCGCCTTGGCTACCTAGGTCCTGCGCCTATCGCCGAATGAAAGAAGATAGGGGCCTCGCCGCTTGGCATCCGCTGGTTTCTGGCGACCCGCAAAGCCCCCATCGCGCAGGCGTCTCGATGTGGGGAAGAATGCACGCCGAGACCGAGATTGACGAAGATGACTGGCCCGACTTTATCATTGAGGAAGCGGTCTGATGTGGTTTGTGTCCGACAATGCCGCCCCGGCGGCCCCTGAAATTCTCGCGGCGCTGCAAGATGCCAATCGCGGCTACGCACCATCCTACGGCAAGGACGCCATTACGGAGCGGATGGTTGCGCGGATCCGTGACATCTTCGAGGCCCCTAAGGGGGCGGTGCATCTCGTATCCACTGGGACCACGGGCAATGCGCTCGCTCTGGCCTGCCTTTGCCCACCCTGGGCGACGATCTATTGCCACAGGAATGCGCATGTCGAAGAGGATGAATGCGCAGCACCTGAATTCTATACCGGCGGCGCCAAGCTCACGCTCTTGGAAGGCCCCCACGCGAAAATCGCCCCGGATCAATTCTCGGCGGCTTTGGATTTCACCGGCCGGGCTGGGGTCCACAACGTCCAGCGCGGAGCATTGACACTCACGAACTCCACCGAGCTGGGCGCGGTCTATTCGCCCGACGAAATCCACGCCTTGGCCGACCTTGCCCATGCGCGCGGCGTGCCCGTGCATCTCGATGGCGCCCGCTTTGCGAATGCTCTGGTCTCCCTAGGCTGTAGCCCGGCGGAAATGACCTGGAAGGCAGGCGTCGACATCCTGACGCTCGGTGGCACGAAGAACGGGCTGCTCGGCGTCGAGGCGGTTGTGTTGTTCGACCCTGAGCTTTCTTGGGAATTCCAGCTCCGACGTAAGCGCGCTGGTCATCTTCTCTCGAAGTATCGCTATCTCGCGGCGCAGATGGACGCCTATCTCGCAAACGGGCTTTGGCTCGATCTCGCGCGACGGGCAAACACGCGCGCGCAGGAGCTTTCGTCTGGGCTCACCCGCTTGCCCGGGGCCCGGCTCAACCATCCGACGGAGGCAAATGCGGTGTTTGCGTCCTTCCCGCGCGCGGGCCACCGGGCGCTCAAGGCTGCAGGCGCGGAGTATTATCTCTGGCCGGGAAATCAGAGCCTTGACGGGCCGGGGGACGAGCCACTCTCTGCGCGGCTCGTCTGTTCCTGGTCGACCGAAGCCGAAGAGGTCAGCGCATTTCTGAGCGTGCTCGCCAGAGAGGTTGCCCCAAGCGCCGCCTAGGAACGCAAGCGCGGTCCAACTCCGAAAGTGTCGTTTGGATCGGACTACATTGCGAAGCTGGTGCCGCAACCGCAGCTTGAGGAGGCGTTGGGATTGTTGATGACAAAACGCGCTCCGATCAATTCCTCGGTGAAATCGATCTCGGCATCGGCCAGAAACGGCAAGCTCACACTGTCAATCAGAACACGCGCACCGTCCTTCTCCAACACGAGATCATCGTCGCTCGCCTCGGCATCGAGTTTGATCGCGTATTGAAATCCCGAACACCCCCCGCCTTCGACAGCAACACGGAGCGCCTGAGGGTCTTTGCCTTCATTTATTTCGTTGATGCGGGCGAAGGCGCGATCGCTGACCCGCGGCGGAATACTCAGTTCCATCGTTCAGCCCATTTTCAAACTTGATTATATATAACGTAAGATGATCGACCCGGCGCGGCAAGAGGATGTGCGCAGACCACGGTCCCGTTCGGCCGGTCTTGCATGGTTCAGGTCGCACAACACTGAAGCAACCAAGACGCAACATCGCGCGGCGCCCCGCGCATCGCAAACGGGAGGCTGTGTGCCAGAGCCCTTCCGGCACTCCAATCAATGAGTTACGTGTTGTATCTAGAGCCGGGCATCTCCGGCCGCCCCAAGGCACCAATTTAAGGCTTTCATGACCGCACCCTTCGCAACCCTGCCCGAAATGTCCCGGGGACGTCTCTTCCCGGAGGAGGGTTCCACGCATCGGACCTGCTTTCAGCGCGACCGGGACCGGATCATCCATGCCTCAGCCTTCCGACGGCTCAAGCACAAGACGCAGGTCTTCGTCGAACACGAGGGCGACTATTACCGCACCAGGCTCACCCATTCTATCGAGGTGGCGCAGGTGGCGCGGTCGCTCGCGCGGGCGCTCTTGCTCAATGAAGAACTCGTGGAGGCGGTCGCACTCGCCCACGATCTGGGGCATCCGCCCTTCGGCCATACCGGCGAAGACGCGCTCAAATCGCTGATGGAGCCGTTCGGCGGGTTCGACCACAATGCCCAGGCAATCAAGATCGTCACACGGCTGGAGGCACATTACGCAGAATTCGACGGCCTCAACCTGACCTGGGAAACACTGGAGGGGATTGCGAAACACAATGGCCCCGTCCTGGGCGAAACGCCCTTCGCCCTCGCGGCCTTCAACGATCTCTACGATCTGGAGCTAAACACCCATGCGAGCGCAGAGGCGCAAGTCGCGGCGATTTCCGACGACATAGCCTACAATAACCACGATCTGGCGGACGGGTTGCGGGCTGGATTATTCACGTTGGACGATCTACGCTGTCTGCCGATGATCGGGCGCTGCATCGCCGCGGTTGACGCGCGCTGGCCGGGCCTCGCGCCTGCTCGGCGGGAGCACGAGGCGTTGCGGCGGTTCTTTGGGCTGCTCGTGGAGGATGTCCTGGCGACCAGCGAAGCGCGGATTGCGCAGTATGCTCCGGCGAGTGCCGAGGCTGTGCGGCATCTCGGCACCCCTGTGATCCGGTTTTCCGAAGGTACCTTCACCGAACTCAAGGAGATCCGGACATTCCTCTACCATCGAATGTATCGCCATTGGGGCGTGCAAAGGATGCGCCGCAAAGCCAAGATGGTGATCCAGGAATTGTTCGAGATGTTCAACGAAGCGCCGGGTTTGATGCCGGATGGCTGGAATCGCGAACCCGGTCTCGATGAGACGGTGGCGCGCGCACGCATCGTAGCGGACTATATCGCCGGGATGACCGACCGGTTCGCGCTCTTAGAACACAAGAAGCTCACCGATCCCTCCGTGCGCGCGTAACGCCCGGTCACGCGGCGAAACAAGGTATAGGCGTTCCGGCGATAGCCGGGGCTCAGCTCAAAACACTGGCGGCCTGAGGCAAACGCCGAAGCAACCCAAGCCTTGCCACTAGCTAGCGCGGGTTTATACGGCGCGCTGCGGGATCTGGCGACAACGCGGCCGTGTCCCGGCGCACCACAATACCGCTTGTGCACTAGCAACTTAATCGGGTAACCCCGTCGGCGGAGACGTGGCCGAGCGGTCGAAGGCGCTCCCCTGCTAAGGGAGTATACCGGAAACGGTATCGAGGGTTCGAATCCCTTCGTCTCCGCCATTACCATTCTCTGACCCGAAAATCCTTGTAACGCTTTGAATATAATGGATGTTTTTGGGGTTCGAAAACCGTTTTCGCGGCAGTATTGAAGGCGGTCGTCAAAGACCAGTCTGAGGACGGTTTGCTTGTCCTCATAGCGCTCACTGTTCCAGAGATTGCAAGGGTTTGCGAGGGATCCAAGAGCGAGTTCGAAAACTTCGCCAAAGGGTCGCTTTGGTTTTCCGGATGTGCAGAGCTTTTCAGCAAGAACCAGCTTTTCGCGCTCCAGCTTCTCAAGACGCCGCTCGTAGGCGGCAATCACTGTGTCATTGGTGGCGTCAACGATCCGATCCACAAGCTGAGAAATCTGCGTATCGACATCCGTCAGGCTGCGGCGAACAATCTTCGCAGCCTCCGAGGTTTGGCTAAGTTGCGTGTCCCATGCGCGCTCGAACATATCCCGCACCATGACAAAGAGCGTGTCCGCAGGTTCCAGCCCGGCCAGAAGCGTTGTGAACTGCCCTTCGATCTCGTCGCGCTTGATGGATTTGCGATAAGAGCCGTAGCCCTTCTTGAAGCACATGTAGTATGGGTGGCGTGCCCCGGTCTTGCTCTTGGACCAGCAGGACGTCAGAGGGTGATTGCATTCGGCACAGACAACTGCGCCCCGCAATGGGAAATCCTCGTTTAGATTGGCACGGGTCGGTGCATAGGCTTTGCCGCTGAGGCGCTCCTGTATGCGCTCATAGGTCTGAAAGCTGATAAGCCCCTCATGCTTGGCCTTGCGCAAGGAGACACCCCAATCCGGGCGCTCAATCATCCCGGCATAGAGCGGCTGGCTCAGCATCTTTGGCACAAATTGATGGGAAAGCTTGCCATTGGCGCTCTTGGGAATATGCGGGCTGGCCTCAAGATGCCGGATCAGTTCGGCTTGGGTCTGGAACCGCCCCGCCGCGAAGCCTTCCAATGCGTTTTGCAAGATCGAGGCAACAGGTTCGTCGCGCACCAAGAGCTTACCATGCCCTTCTTTTCGTTCCATCCGATAGCCGGGAATTGCCGAGAAAGGCCAGTAGCCCATGCGTATCCACGCCTCCATTCGATTGCGCGTCTGTTCCGCATTTTTTAACACGGGCATGCTGCGATACCGAGGCCAACAAATGCTCGATCAACTGGCTGTCGGAATCCTCGCCAAACTCAATGCTCGGGCTTTCAAGCACGCCGCCCGCATCGGCAATGGCTGCACGAAGCGCCAAATGCGCCTCTAATCCCCTCGCAAGCCGTGAGATATCGTCAATCAACACGCGGATATTGTCTTTGCGGTGCTTGCGAACATAGGCCAGCAAATCTTGCATACCGGGCCGTTCGATCACGGAACCGGACACCGCCTTGTCTTCAAAGCTACGAACCACCCGGTAGCCCTTGATCTTGGCGAACTCTTTACATCTTGCAGCTTGGCTTTCCGCGCCCTGACCTTTGGCGACTTGCTGCGCGGAAGATACCCGCGCATAGCTTACCGCGATGATATCGGCGTTGGTTTTTAAGTGTGATTTCTCCCTCATGGCTGGACTTCTTCTTCCTGTTGCTTTGATACGAGAGCAACGGGATTTGCTGTGTTTTCTAGGGCTGAATTACTTACAAATGGTACTAAAACCACAGCGGAATCCGAAGGATTGTTTTTGTTTTGTTCTTGTTTTTCTGTGTATTTTGCGGCGATGGAGTCTTGCGCCGGGTGGACGCCAAATCCGAGTTGAACGAAGCTAACGACGAGGTTCCAGAGCGCCTCTAAAAAGGCCTGTTTCTCATCATCGGTGAGGTCGCTTTCGTCCAGATAACTTTGATACAAGTCTACATCGAGTGTCAGCGCACGCTGGCTGTTATTCTCAATGGCTTTGGTGTTCGTTTCTTTGTATCCGTTGTTGTTTTTATTCACGTTTTTTTCTTTCCGGTTTAGGTTTGTAGTTTCATGTTTTTCCTCTCCTCTTCTTATCAAGAACAAAAGTAGAACATATAATTTGGCTCTTATCAAGAAGAACTTCGGTTTTGGAGGTTGCCAATTTGGCAACCCGTACTAATGTTCTCGCGGGTGCGCCTGCACTGGCCCAGGAGCCGCCTGGCTCTGCTCCTGTTGAACGTATTGGTCGCGATCACGCTTTTTCAGCTTGTGGATTGTGCCATAGGCTTCTTCAGCAAGCCGCCCAGCTTTCAAAAGCTCATGGCCGGGAATGGAATGTGTGTCCAGCCACTGACCCTCTTTGTTCTGATAGGAGTAGCTGAGCGTGGCATTGTAGATTGGGCCGTGTTCGCCGGGGTTTTGCCAGATAGCGGCACTGACCCGGCCATCGCGATGGGTTGCTATGGGCTTTTGTTTCTCGGTGTTCTGATCGGTCATATGGTCTCCTGCTTGGTTGGGTAAATAGTCAGCGTGACGGGCTTTTTTCCCGAGACACGTTTCGGGCCGGGTGGTTTCTGGCGGCTTGCAACTGAATACGAATGTATTCCGTGCGGGCATCGGGCTTGGCGGCATTAAAGCCAGTGCGCACCCGCTCGGTGGCTTGGTTCAAACGGCGTGCGCCATTGGTGATCGCCGCTTCGCGCTCCGCATTGGCGTTGGAGTGCACACGTGTCTCGACCTCGCCGCCAATCGTATAATGGCGTTCGCTGTTAAACTTTGGCCGTTCGCGTTCCAGTTTTGAGACTGCATCACGGGTGACTGGGGTGTGTTCCCCCTCGCGCGGAAAATTGTTGGGCGCGTCCTTCTTCGGCAAAGTCATGGTCTAAATCCTTTCACATAAGACCAGAGGCCGCTGTCGTGGTATTGCGGCCAGTCGGCATATCGGTTGGGGACGGGTTCGGTGATGATGGGCCTATGTCGTTGACCCCATCGTGTTGCGATTTCAACACGTCCGGGCTTGGAGTGAAACGGGTCGCGGCCATATCTCCCAGCGTTAGCGCGGGTTTGCCAATACTTGGGAACACGGGCATAGAACGGCTTGTCCAGATCACCGGGCATCATGACATAGGCCCGGTCATTGCTTTCGTTGATCACCTCATCAACAGTGCGCAAATCCCGCGCCATCTTACTTTGATGATGTGCGAGGCGGTCCTGATGGGAAGCCGTCATCATCGCGGTCAGCGGATCGCCGTTGCCAAGCACCAAATCGGCGATTGCCGTTGACTTGGCCGCCCGCGCCCGTTCCTGCCCGGCAAAGTCGTCATAGTGAAGTGTAATGCGGCCAAGATAGCGGTTAACGAGCGATGCTTGCTCAACCGACCTTACCCCCATGAAAATCAGCGTCCCACAAGAGTTTGGAATCACCGAACTCGCACCCTTCTTTAGGCGCTCGAATTGTTCTGTTGATTGCACGACATAGGCGGTGCGAATTTTATAGCCTTCTGAAATCGTTGCCAGTTCTTCGGCTAGAGGCCATGCGCCCATGGCAGAGATTTCGTTGAGGCACCAAAACTGTGGTCTTGCGGAAACAGCGCGGCGCTTGAAGATCAGCGCACAGGTCAACAGCGCTTTGAGCACACTATTGTTGTCCGCGTATTCCAAATCCTCAATGATCGACACCATGGTTGGATGCGCACCCTCTTCGCAAAGCTGCGAGAAGCAAAAGCCAAAGCGTGGTGACAGGGCTGCGCGCACTTGCGGGTCCATCATGCAGGCATAGCGCCGCGCCAGTTCGTTCTTGATTCCGGTAAAGCCTCCGGTGTCCGAGTTGCCTTCACGGAGTTGGCGCAAATCGGCAGCAACTTGACGGATTTCCGCTTCCGGTTGGCGCGAGATATCGTATTCAAGGCTGAGCCATTCTTCCGTGGCGGCTCCAAGCCCGGCGATTTTGTCAGAGACTTCCGGCACGGTAACAGACCCGTTTTCACGGGCCATCGTGACCAACACGGCGGTGTTGATCATCTGTGCCATGCCCTCGAAATACTGGGCCCGAGGGTCGGTAAACGGTATCCAACTGGCCGAGCTCAACAGGCTATCGGCCACAAGTGTCGGCGAATTCCAAACAAGATAGGACCAAGGGTTCATACTGCTGGCGGGCATGCCGCTACGGCCACGGGGATCGTAGCAATAGTGATGGCGGCCTTGGACAACCTGAAGCGAGGCAACGGGCGTGTCCTGACACCTAAAATCGAGGTTCAGGATGTGATGGGGGCCGTTTTCGTCGCCCATCGAGGTATCGGTTAGCCATTTCAGGCCGAAATTTCCCTTACCGCTCCGCGCTCCGCCCACCAAACAAAGGGCGCTTTGCTGGTTACTCCGGCATTCACGCCCGCCGCATCGGTTCCGATAAAGGCACCGTATCGTTGGTATAGCCCAGAATTCTTGCGTTCATAGTAATCAGCAAACCCGGCAGATCCGTTCGGGTTCTCTTGGAAATCAATCATGGAGTTTCATTTTGCGTTCTATCCTGTGATTTGAGATGAAACGTTGGGTTTGGTGTTGGCGCACCGCACCCAGCCAAGTCATTGGTTGTAAGCTTGGGCGCTCTCGCGGAACATGTTTCGCGAGAGTGCTTTTGCTTCGATCAAATCGACTGCTTGCCGACGAAGGCGCCGTAAAAGCCACCCAGTGAGCTCAGCCCCATTAGCGCAGTAAAGATTTGCCCGTCGGTACTCTTGACGGCGTAGGGTAACGCGCTGAGCGCGATGGCCCCGAAGACAATTCCAGCCAAAAACAACAAGATGCGCATTCCCACTGAGTAATGCTTTGTAACTTTCATGATGGTTTCCTCTTTGCTTGGATTAGAGTTCGTCCCAGCCGACTACGCAGCGATAGATGCCGCCCACACCGACCAGACCGATGACGAAAGCAACTGCGCCGCTCCATTCAAATTCAGCATGTGCGATCAAAAGGGCAATGAAGAGCCCGAGAAGCCCGTATCCCAGTGCTACTAGACGATTTTGGCCGCTGATTTGCTTTCTTACTGACATGTCCTGATCCTTTCTTCTGCTATCTATCAGCCGATAGCTGCGCCGATCACGATCGGCGCGATCACAATCATGATGATTGCGGGCCAAGGGTTGGGCTCGCGGCGATAAACGTCAGCGACTTTCTTGTAACGTGTCATGGGTAACTCCTTTGATGGCTGGGGTTATGGCTCACATGAGCCGTCTTGCGGCCCACGCAGACAGAGACATAAGCCCTGCCATAATCGCGAGGCGCAAAATCACGTAAACTGCGGGATAGCTGGCGATCTTGATGCCCCAGGAGAGCCACATCGCAGCTTGGTAATCGTACCGAGCGACCAAAGCTTGCCAAACCATCGGCTCGAAGGGCGGGTAGACATTTGGCCCAAGAAACACTGTTAGACCGAGTGCACCAATTGTCGCCACCGGGCCAAACGCTGCCAGAAGCCCGCCATTGCGGTGTCCTTGATTAGCGAAGTGCATGGCCTTCACCTCAAGAACTTCTGCCCGATGGCAGACTGAAGAGGATGATCGCCAATAGCGAGCAAATCACACCCAGAATTTTGGGAGCGCTGAAGGGCTCGTTCAGGTAGAAGAATGCGAAGCCAAGGGCGAACAGTTGTGTGAGTGCTGATACAACAACACTGCTATATGAAACCGACTCCCCAAGAAGCGGCATCATGAACCAGTAGCCGCCAGCCAACGCCAAAAACCCTAGCGCTGCATACCTTTGATCTCCTGCGTCGTGACCGAAGCGGAATGAAATTGTCGTCAGAGTAAAGCTGACCGCTGCCATAGCAGCGTTGACTAGACGTGGATCAGGGCCTTCCATTGAATGCAGTCCTACCTTTTGCGACCAAGCAACCGCCTTGTCGAATGTATTGGGAACGTCGGAATACTTATGACTGACCCATTGCTGCAGCCCAAATCTAATACGATCTCATTATTGCCAAACGAGTCAAAACCCTGTCTAAATTCACTTAAGGAATGTCCAAGGGGTGATGATGGGCGTCGATTTTAAGATACCATTTACAAAGCAGAATACAGTTTATTTTCTTATCATCTTACGAATCCAGAGGGTAAATAAAAGAATTATTTCTTACTAATTATATGGAATTAATATTACATTAGACAATTATAA